>SVDU01000009.1 GCA_015057705.1 Paenibacillaceae bacterium
ATTGCTATTGCCTCCTGTTCGTCTTCCGGTTGCTTTTTCAGAAAAATGTCGCATATAGACCAGTTTTTCATATCCCTAAAGTCGCACAATCGCAACCATTTATAAATTTCTGAGCTGGAAAATTCTCGCCTTATTTTGCTACAAATGCAGGGTTGAACCATAGGGTCGAAAATGATGCAGGTTAAAGGCAGGTGCACCTTACGGCGCTCCTGCCAGTTTACAGCAGACGGCAATGCCGACTGCTTAAGGATTTGTGGACAAAACCCTTCTTTTTTGTTAGGTGGCTGTAAATTGGGTAAGAGACACCTGTTAGGTGGCTGTAACAACTTTGAAATCAGCCAAATTCAAGGGTTTTTAAGGTGTCTGTGTAGGTACACCGCATAAAATATCACCAATTTATTCTCTCCAAAATATACCGCTCACCTTTTGCATTTCTTTTCTCTATCCTTTGGGGGCGTAATCACAAGAAATGTCCATTAATGCGAAGGATTTACAGAGTCTGAATGACTCCGAGCATTAATATTCCTATTAAATTCCGTATAATCATCAATTATTTTATTTTGTTCATATTCGTTTAGATTGTGATATCTTTCCAATAATAAATTTAATAACTCATCTGGTATTACAATATTTGTCTTTTTATAAATTTCAATAGATACTTCAGACATAATATCTCCTAATAGTACTACTCCTATATCAGCCTTTCGTTTGTAAATGCAGTCCAATGTTCTCATCGGATTAATATCATATATAATATCAAAAACGGTAGCTTGCAGATAATCATCACCTTTATTATTATCAAGTATATCTATACCTAGTTCAAAGGTTTTATTAATATCTCGATTATATAACTCAAGCAATGCTGCACTAGTTTCTTCAAATCCAAAAATATCTTGTATTATTTCGATTAACTTACTTGTTTCTAATCTTTTGATATATTCTAATTCATCTTCCATACATCTACCTCCATTATTTAATAGGTTTTAGTATTACTGTAGCCAAATAAGGCGTACCATCATCTAGAATCTTCCATCTACTTACGACTTGAATTTTTCCATTAGACCCTTCAATATAACTTATAATTTCCGTATTGCCAGTCTTTGCAGACTTAGCTGCTTCTAATAATTCTTCAGCTATCATCTGATTATTCTCAGCATTATCTAAAATGCCAGCATTATTTAGTGTTTTGCTCATTTCCTGTGATCTCTGGTAATTGTGCAATTTATCTTCACACAATTTAAGCTCACTTTTCATATTTTTATTAAAGTTTTCTGGATTAGTTTTCTTTATATTTTTCAACTCATTTATTCGTGATTCAACGGCATCAGCATCTAATTCAACTTTTCCTCTCATATATGTATCAATTTTTCCTGTATTAATCTGTGCATTACCATCAGTATAAACTTTTACAGGATGAGTAGAGCCTGGTGGTGTCACTTCAGTAGTCTTTAGGCTACTTTTAGCACCAGCCCCCGCCCCCTCAGGTGGAGTACTGAGGTATCCGACGAACGGTGAAAATTCGTATTCGCTTTAAAAAAGTATAGCACATCTTCGTGCTATTTTTAAGAAAGAAATTACTGTTCTTCTTCTCGAATCGGTTCCCGGTATTCTGTCTTATTTTTCATCATTCCGTACACAATGTTCACCAACCGGCGCATGATACAGACCAATGCCTGAGACTTTGTCTTTCCTTCACCGATTTTTCGCATATAATAATCATAAAACACCGGATGATTAGGTACTCCGTTCTTGGGTTTAGACACCATGGTTACTGCCAGGAAATAAAACAGTCCATGCAACTGGCGGTTTCCTTGTCTGGAGCTTTGCTCCTTATCTTTTCCAGCAGAGCTGAACTTTACAGGAGCTACTCCTGCAAATCTTGCCAGCTTGTCTGCACTGGGAAATCTTCGGATATCACCGATTTCTGCAATCAGCTTACTGGCTATGGAAGTTCCGATTCCTGGCATACTGGTCAGTTTATAATCAAAGCTAAGCAGGATTTTCTCGATTTCTTGATCAAGCCCTGCTAATTCTTCTTTTTGATGTTCCAAGTCTCTTACCAGACTTGTTGTGATAAAATCTCTGGATTCCTGATATTCTCGAAAGGTATTCCCATCGTGTTGGATACAGTCCAGAATCATTTCCGCTTTAACTTTTCTGATAATTGAAGATATCTCTTTGAATTCAATCGTTAGCTCTTCTGCCGTCTTTTCCTGCAAATGGGCAGGGGACGGGTAGGTCTTCCAGAAATACATGGCACATTTCCCGTCTATCTCGCTGAAGAACTTACTGTAGCTTGGGTATGCCATGGATATCTGTTCATGGAGTCCGTTCTTAAAACGGATACCGTCTTTTACCAATAAATCTCTCCGATTTACCAGTTGTGCCAAAGTCCACTCGTTATCTTTTGGCTTTGCATCCGGCAAAGTATGCAGCTGGTTAATTAGTACCGTTGCTACACAATACGCATCATGCTCATCATTTTTTCGGAGCATCGGTGCACTTTTTCGCTGGTCATAAGCCAGGGCAGGATTAATGTCCTTTACTATGTAGCCATTTTCAATCAGCCAGACAGCTAAGCTTCTGCCGTGACCATAAGCATTTTCTAATCCATAAATGGGATCAAGTCCAAGATGACGGGATTTTCTGTTCACCTTTTCTGCCAGCTTTTTAAATTCACTAGGCTTGTTTTCTATCACGATTACCTCTAATTTTTCATTCCAGCAGTTCACCATCACTGCGGTATGACTTTCCTTATGCAGGTCAATCCCCACATAAAGTAGATTTTCTCTTTTCTGCAATTCTCTCCCTCCAGATCTTGTTTCCAACCAATGAGTTCCTGTACCGGCAACCTCAGATGACAGCGTTAACTCTTCACGAGTCCGCAAGGGGACGACAGCCTATCTGCAACAAACCAATAGGTGGAAGAACAAGTTATTTCTTTTATTGGTTGTTGATGTTAACTCTGTATGAAATGGATTGCAAGTCATTTCTGGATTTATTTTAAAGGAGAACGAACGGCAGAAAAAACGAAAGAAAAGGGAGCTACAAAAGAAGTATTTCTACCCCCTGTAACCCCCGGTAGCCCCAGTTTACCATAGAATCAATTTCCTGTAAATCCCATGGTTCACCATGAGCCATAGGGTAGACGATCTTGCTAAGCTTCCAATGAAATAGAATCAATATACCACTTTCAGCTTGCCCTGTGTCGCAAAATATTGCCCCTGTGTGACCTTTAAAACCGATGGTGGAACATATATGCCATTCAGGCAATTAAACACCTCGTTGGGCAAATCTGAAAAAGATGAATTTTCCTCTTTTACCTGCTAAGTGTTTGGATTACTGTTACCTACTGTTCGTCTTCCTGTTGCTTTTACAGAAAAGTGTCGCATATATGCCAGTTTTTTATATTCCTCAAGTCGCACATTCGCAACCATTTATAAAATTCCGAACTGGAAGATTTTCAGTCTATTTTGCTACAAAAGCAGGAATGAACCATGGGGTCGAAAATGATGCAGGTTAAAGGCAGGTGCACCTTAGGGTGCTCCTGCCAGCTTACAGCAGCCGGCGATGCCGACTGCTTAAGGATTTTTAGATGAAATTATGGATTTTTTCAGGTGGTTGTAAATTGGACAAGAAACACCTGATAGATGGCTGTGACTGCTCTAATAATAACCAAATTCAAGGTTTTTTAAGGTGTCTGTGTAGGTACACCTCATAAAATATCACCATCTAAATCACGTCAAATACACCGCTCGCCTTTTGAATTTCTTCTCTCTAACTTCACCAATAAATACAATGAATATTAGTAATTTCTGGTATAGACTTTCTGCAACTTTTCCAGTATTGTATGGTGTCGAAGCAGGAATTTCTCTAAATATCAATAAACAGCAACCAAGTTCATTTGATTGCTGTTTATTGATTTGATATTTTTCAAATAGCGTTTTCTTATAAAGTAATTTCCATTTTTTTAATAAATCCTCAATTATACCTTTTACAGCAATACCACTACATTCATATAAATTTTTAATTTGATCCATATAAAGAGAATTCTCTAATAATATATTTTTGTTTTTCCGATTTATAAAAGTCCATAATGAATCCACTGTTAACTCTATTAATTCTTTATCTTCACTCTCTAAAAATTGCAATAATATTTTTAATTGATAAGAATTTTTTTCATCATCCAAACAATAAGCTAACTTCTGTTTCCACTTAGTATTCCTATCCGAAAGAATTTCCATCAATTGCTCCCAGTCTGTATCCTCAAACTTATCAAGAATATCTTGTGCAATTGAGAAGCCTTCATCATACCAATAATCTGTGTAATCCGCTTCACCTGCAAAACCTTTTAAAAAATCATCTAATTTTTGAACCATAATAAAATTTTCTCCCTTGGCAATTTTTAATGCATATTGAACTTAATTGCATTCATCTACTATAATTCCTTCAGGATTCATTTCATTAACCATATCAAAGTATTCTTTTTCAGGAATAGGTGCTTCACTATATCTCGGATAATAGACATATTTTCCATCAGAGTATACTGTATGATATTCAAATATTTCTTTTTTACCATAAAATAGTACCAGTTAATCAGGAAAACAGGAAGCCCATAAACCTAATTGATTTAATTACCTATATTTCCAAAGGTTCATATTATTCTCTTCTAAGGTATTTTTACCTGTTACGCGGAGAATTATTTTCACTTTTTTTACTTCTCTACATAATTATTTATACCAGAAAAATGTACATCACGCATAACTTCTTTATAATCACTATAAATTCCCTCTTTTTCAATTATAATATCAAACATATCTTTTAATTTTCCATCTATTATAACTGTAATACCTTCGACTTGTTCTCCCGTTTTTTCAATTTCAAACTTCTCTGATATAATGCTTAATTTATTATCGCTCATGTATTAGATGCTCCTTGTTCAATGGTTTTTAAGGTGTCTTTGTAGGTTCACCTTTAAAATATCAACAATTTATTTTCGCCAATATATACCGTTAATCTTTGATTAAATAGACTTTGTAGCACTTTTTAAAACTGTAATATAAAGAATTATTCTTTTGCTAATTCTTTTAGGCTTTTGTAATTGACGTCAGATATAGCTGTACCTGTTATAAATTCAGAAATATATGTTTCAATATCAGTAAAATCATAAAAATCGTCATCCTGGTAGACCTTTTGAACATTGCTAACAGCCATCTTAAACATTTTCTTACTTTCCTCAACATTTGACTCAGCCAATAAAATGTGCCCTAATGCTTTATTAGGATAAACAAATTTATCATACAAATCATTAGACTTTACTAATATTAATTTTTCATTCTTAATATCCTTATTAAAACGGTAATATAAGGACTGTAAATAATATACAATAGACATTTTTTTAATGTCATTACTATTGATATTACATAATCTTTTAAATAATTCCTCTTCAATAAAACCAAAGCTGTGCCATTTAATTCCCGTTTCTAATATTAATGCATCCAAGTTATTTGAAGAAATTTTATAAACTTCGTCAATGCATTTTAATGCACTTTCATAATCTTCCAGCGGAAATTGTAGCTCTGTTAAACAGAGCTTAAACCATAATTGAATATTTTGCTTGTTTTTGTCTAACTCCTTTTTAATAATACTTTCAACCGTAAGAACATCATCTTGATCAATTGCCTGTCTTAAATCCATAGCTTGTCTCCTTTAATAATAAATTGTATTTCCCATATCTCTTACTGACCATCCCTTAAACATATCAAAACTAATAATTTCCCCATCTTTTATATATATTTTTATTTCCGCTTCCATTCCATTTATATGTGTTTTTATTTGAGTTGGTCCATCTTTTATTAATCCCTTTCCATCCATTTCTTTTAAGGTATTAAATCCTTTATTCAAAATATCATCTTCACTTACACCCAAATCCGCTATTCCAGATTTTAAGTGTTTTTTAGAAAATACATGTTCTTTTACTGTATCTTTTAAAGCCGTTTCATCAACACCGTTAAATATTCCTTTACCCGCCCCCTCAAAAGCCTCTGCCTTACCTACATTACCAGCTTCTTTAGATATAACTTCCGTCTTATTAATAGAAACCCCAGTCTTACTTTTTGCAGCTTGTCCTAGTTCTTCAGTCAATAATTCTTCTGATCCTATCTCACCCCTTATAAACTTACGCATTTTATCTATTAGTTTCTCAAATGATTTACCGGCATTTTCCAATTTCCCAATAGTTGTGAGACCTTCCGTAGCCTTTACAGTTTCATTAAACTCCTCAACTATTTTTCCCCCTTCTGCCACACCTCTTTCTGCTTTTGTTGACTTTTGTAACACTTCCGGAGCCTCTGCCCCTTTTCCTACTCCACTTAATGCTATAAATGTAATTATTTCAAAATCCAGCCTACCCTTAAATTTAGCTCTGTCTTCTGGACTTCCATGTATGATTTTATCATTAATATAATCAATTATTTCGTTGCATATTACAGGTATATATTTCTCAGGTTCTTTATAGATATTTACAATTCCTTCTGCCATATCAAATGGATTAATTGCCAGACTTACTAATCCATCTATCATTCCCCCTGCACCTTCTATCAAAAATCCTCTGTCATATGCACCTTTACTAGAAGCAATATTAGTATTATCTATTAGTCTTTTAGCCATTCCTATACTGGTGTCTGACATCACTCCACAATCTAAGCCTGGTGTCAATATTATAAGAGCAGCATTTATAGTTCTGTACAAGGGGTTGTCCAGGGGTGTCCGGTTTCCATTCTTCTGATAATCACTACAATTCGTTAAGGCCCCAAAATTATCCGAAAGAAACGGAATGTTTTTATTATAAATCTGATTACCTGATATTTCCATGGAACTATTCAACTTTTGTTTGAGATTTTTATATAAATCAACTTTCCAGTTTATGATTGGATATTCTTCCACTACCGCTTTTCTAATTTTAACCAGGTAACTCATTGCTTCAATTCTAGGATTATATACACCTGGCAATTCATTTTGTAAAACAACATTTGGCCAAAATAAAAGCGCTCCTTTTCCTGTAGTGCCTTTTACAAAATCTGTAAAAAAAACTTTATTTGCTTCTTGGATTTTTTCAAAAATTCGTTGATTCTTTGGGAGTGATTCAACTTTTTTGATTTCCGTAAAGTTTTTGTTTACAGAATTCGTTGTCTGGGTTATATTTGCCCCAACCTCACGAATTATATTGACTTTTTTAACATGAGTCTGAACTGACTTAGGAACAGCCGCTGCTGTTTTTAGTGCAATACTACCAACTTTACTAACTTTTGTAGGTACCGCTGCTACTGCTTTTCCAATCAGTTTCCCTGCCATACTGCTTTGGATTTTTTTTTCTGCAGTCTTCGCAGACTTCGCCAGACTTTTCCCTACTGCTTCTGCCGCATGTACCACCTTGGGTATGGTTGCTTTGGTTATTCTCTTCAGCTTTTCCAGCAAACTACCACCTCCTATATTTTACACTGTGATGTGGATTTGTTCAAGCTGATCCCTGCTTAACTCAGCATCCTCAAGCTGCTTTCTGGTAAAGCTGCTCCTATACAAAGAAGTCTCCTGAAAATCACATCCCATAAGCCTTGCACCGCGAAAATCCGCACCAATAAATACGCCTCCTGCCAGGCAGGCACCCTGTAAGTTACACTCCTTAAAACTACTTCCCGTATACCCTTCTCTTTTAAAAGTATCTCCAGGATCTTTCCCCTGGTAAGTTACTCCATAGGAAAGATTAGCCCTCTCCAGATCTGCTCCTGTAAAATCTGTATTTAAGAGCATGCTTCCAGTAAGGTTTGATTCCTTCATCTGGTAATTGCGGAAACAGGCTCCTAACAGAAGGCTAATACTTAAATTACTTTTTTCCAGACTGCTTCCTCTAAAATCCGCATACCGGAAATCATGATTCGGTAACATGAGATTTCCCATGTCCAGTCCCTTAAAGTCTCCAAAACAATAGGCTCTCCGTTCATTTTTATCCAGCCAGTTCTTAAGCTCCTCCATATCCTTCTCAGGCTGTTCCTGATACACCAGATCACCCGGCTCCATATATTCCCCTACCCGTATCTGAAAATCCTCTTCTTTGTCCATACATAGAAAAGAATCTGTTTCAGTGGCCTCCGCAATCGAATACAGGACCAGTTCCTTTAAATACCTGTAAAACGGAGTAACCATCTCCTGCATTAAGGAATCAACTTCTGGCATACTCACTTTCCCTACATACCGTTTCGCCCTCTGTATAAGATTCTCCCAAAGCTTTGTGTATAGACCAAATAGCTGCCCGGTATCCAGTTCTCCAACCCAGACTCCCTCATGTAAATACCAGTTTCTGTCATATGCTACAATAGGACTACGATATTCACCTCGAAGCAAATCGGTCCGCAAAAGATGGCACATCAGATAGCCAGGTTTTATTTCCTTTTTCAACAATATTTCACAAACACGGGAAAATTCCTGGACAAACTGCTGTTTGAAATGATTTTTCATTTTCTGAAAAATTTCTTCAACGTCTACCAGAATCTCCTCTATACACGGTTCCACATCCTTATTCTGAAAAAGCTGGAATTCTTTACTCAACATCATAACCAAGTTCCTTTTTTTTCGTGATTTCTTCATTTATCATAAGTAACTTCTTTCATAGTCCCTAATAGCTGTGTCAGTATTTTCCCCCACTGCTTTTTTTCCAGTATGCTGCAATCAAAGGTTCCCATTAATAAACCCTGATTCATTGCCCTGAAAAACATGACATGATAACAAGTATCATCAATAAGAGGTATTTCCAGAGAAAAACGGCTGATTAATTCCTCGCCACCCCCTATTATCTCCTTTTCCTCTATAATAGAAGATGGGTATAAACGTTTCATCTGATCTGCCATAATATCCCGAATGCTTTCCACTTCCTCCGGATCTACTTCCCCCTCTTCCAGATGAAATGTTATGGTTACATTCCCCTCCTCATTGCTGTATATCCACTCTGGTCGATCCGGATCGGGATATTTTGCCAATTTCAGCTCGTATTCCATTTCTATAAAGTTTTTGGGCAGTAACATGGTCAAATGGCTGTCGAGTATCAATTTTTCTTCCAATTCCAATTTTTCATATTTTACTACCACATATCCCCGGTTAATATCATTCTCTATATGGAACCAATCTTCATTTTGAACCGGTTCGTTTACGTTTCTAATCCTCTTTATAATCTCTTCTGCATAAATACCACTCATTTTTACCTCCGCCACTGCTTTCAGCCCTTTACCTGTATCAGATCATCGATTACAATACTAGTCATTCCAGTTGACAGTACAATTCGCTCTCCACTCTCTATGTTCATATTCTTGCTTCTGCATTGAAAACTTTCTCCCGAATGAATTTGAATTCCTTTGGAACTTCTGACCTTCACTCCAGAACGATCTGACAGTCGAACTGATATCTTATTACCAGTCGCTTGAAATGAAATGGACTGAGATTCCATCATTATTCCTTTACCACTTTTGGTTTCAAAACATTTTTTCTCAGGATTTTGATTTCGTGATCTGCTTTCCTGATCCAGCCTGCTGATATCTGTAACATAAGCCATAGATTCATCTTTCGTTGGTATATAGAGCATTACCTTACTTCCAATTTCAGGCATACAAAACCAATCATTTCTATGCCAGGGATACCAATGCAGTTTTTCACTATTTCTCTTTCCATCAATATCAAGATGTAGTCTGATCCGGTCTGTCTTTACCTCACGCACCACTCCCGGAAGGGATACCCCTTGTAATTTTTCCTGATATTTCTTTTCCCTGCATATACCGGATTCCTGTTTAAGCAGACATCGCCTGGATAATAATCCATTTTTTAAGGAATCCTGAATCTCTGTTACCCGATAGGCGTGCCCATCGCACATTACCCTGTCTCCTAACCTGCAGTCCTTATTTCCTGTTATATTACAGGAGATAAAATCAGACTCTGATGGTGCTGAATTTCTGAATTGCCGGAATTCCCGGATGCTTTTTTTCATTTCCCGGCAAGGAGTCCCGGATAGCCTGCTTTCGTTGCTTCCAAAACCAATATAGATCTGAGCGGAAGTTCCTGACGCACACGGATATACAGAAGCTCCGATTAAAGAAGAAGCTCGTCTTAAAAATTCCCAATCAGTTTCCTCATATTGAATGAGGGGGGCATCAAAAGTAGCTGAGGCGGAAGCAAAATTAATGATATCCCCTCCATTCCCCTTCACTAACTCCTGGAACACAGAAGCATACGTTTTTTCTCTCTGCTGAAAACTTCTGGTTCTTTTCTTATAATCTAATAGTATTGAATAACTGGATAACCGGATAGTCACATATGTCTGATCTTCGCATGATACCTTTGCATGGACAGGAATACCGGAAAATAGTATCTGGCTTGTCTGTGCATCCACAAGTTTTATTGTGAAATTTTCATTCCCGCTTAAATTACTGCATGTATCTACATTTTTATCCTGAATGATCCCTTCAATCTGTGCCCATGAATGTTCATTCAGTTTCTGGCTGATCTCAAGTTTTGAAATGCTTTCCATGGAAAATGGCATCTCCAGATAAACGGAATTATGAATTTTTGTAATTATTGACATAAATTCTCTCCTTTCTCAACCGGTATAAAGCGAATTCCAAAGAACCGTCTCCTTAATATATTTTCCGCCAGTTCCAATGATACAATGATATACTGGGCCTTTTCCCTGACAACCCGGAATATGTAAGGATTTTCTTCTGGAATTTCTCGCAAGACCAGTTTGTTTTCCCTTCTTCCCTCCTCTGCCAAAAGGCAGTCTTCTATTGGACAGTCAATACGCCAGCAGACAATCTGTGACCGATAGGATTTATCTGTCAGAAAAAATGGTACAGCACGAATGTTTGATGAATAAACATCCAACACATCTTTTAACTGGTCAGTAATACAAAAACAAAACTGAAACATAGATTTTCCATAGAAAAAATCAGGAAACTGATCTTCTTCACGGAAATCTCCATAGGCTACAAAAGGTTCTTCTTCCTGAAAGCACGGATCTGAATAATCCAGATGTTTATAAAGTGGAACCCTTTCATCAGGCAGCATGATAAAATATTCCATGTCAGTCCCTCCTATATTAATTGATTCTCACATCAGGTCCTGAGATATCGATCATGGTGTCCATCTGTATCTGGCTTTTTTTGCAGTGCAGCCTGATTCTGTCTGAAGCATAAAATTCAATTGTCTCTTCTGCATCAATATTGATTCCTGCGCCACTTCTTAAGGTAATCCCTTTCTCACTTTCAATGGCTATTCCATCATTTTTATCTAACGTGATGGTGGTCTCATCATTGCAGGTAATAATCACTGCATTTTTTGTAAAACGTATTTCTTTTCCATCAACTGTCCTAAAATACTTTATGGAGGGATCATCAGTCTTTCCATCTCTGTTTTTTCCAGATCTTGATGAATTTTGTGCTACCGCATCCTCTTCTTTTTTACATGGGAAATAAACGGATACAGTATCCCCAGGTTCTGGCATGCAATACCATCCCCCCTCATTTCCTGCCGTATACATAGTCTGATAAGGAAATTCCCATACAGACTCATCTTCTGTTTTCTGGCTATCTATAGCAAGTTTAACCCTTACCTTATCTTTAACTGCTTCTATGACTTGTGCCTGGATCGACGCACCAATTAACTTCTCTGCATAAATCTCCGACCTCTCCAGTCCCTTTTTGGTATACAATTTGTATCGGAATATTAGTTCCCCCCGATTTATTTTTGCCTCAAGCTTTCCAATGTAAAGCTGCATTTGGCGGAATTTAACACAGGAGCCCGTTTTGTAATATTTTCTGGAGGTCACCTCAAAACTGGCCGCATCCGTTTCCAGATAATCACCATGCCCTTCCGCTGTCAATTTTTTATAGCCTGACAAGTTTTTTTCTAAAGTATACGAATAGCAGTCAATTTCTTCCACAGCAGAACCTTGCGGAGACCCGAAATAAATTTTGGGACTGCCAATTTGTGTATCTGGTAATATTCCTGCATAAAAATGCGAAGAAAGACGTTTTAAAAACTCCCAGTCCGTCTCTTCATACTGCACGATTAAATGACCGATTGTTTTCTCATTTGATATATAATCCAGCATATCTCCACCGTCATATTCTGCCGCTATCTGCTTAATAATTTCTTCATAGGTTTTATCCTTATCCTGAAAAGACCTGGACTTTTTTTCAATATCAGTTAAGTAAGAAGCTGATACCAGCTTTATTTCTGCTTTATAAAGATCGCCGTCAAGAAATACAGATACTTCGTCTATCATACCTTCAAATAGAGTTTTGCCATTCTCCATAGTTATTCTAATTTTGCTTCTGTTCTGATTTTCCATAACCAGTTTATCCTGACTTCCATCTGAGATAATGCCTTTTATGATACATCTACCATGTTCATTTATCTCCTCTGTCAGAGAAAAGTCTATAATTTCACGTATCATTTCCAAATTTGTCTTAATATTCATACTTTTTTGTTACTCCTCCCGCCTCACTCTTTCTTTATAAGATCTATTGTGGTTGCCTAATCCTGATAATTCCTCCGCAGGCACAAGAAAGAAGACTGGTACTGAAAAGGGCTGGTTCACCGTTAATTTTATAGTTCATATCCATTATCAGCCAGGGGGTCAGAATTACCGGTACACATGGTTGGAGCGGAGACGTCTTCTTACATGTTCCAAATGATATAATATTAATTCCTGATTTATAATCCATAACAGTGGCCTGATTCTTACCGCCAATGCATACCCCGTGGCAGGTTGGTACCTTAAGGCTACATTCAGCACTTCCCATTGAACAGGTAATCGGGCAGCCGTCATTTACTTGAGTTTCACTCACTTATAACACCTCACTATTAGTATTTTATAATATACTATACAGCAAAAAATAACAAAAATGTGCTTAATGTAATAATTAACACGATTTATGTAACTTTTGGTAAATTTATGTTGTTTTATGTAATATATTCCCCTATATATATGCTTATAAAAGCATAAAAAAAGCGGTACCAGAGATCATTCTCCGATACCGCTTCCTTATTATACAATTGTTTCTGTATCTGTTACCTTATCTGTCTCTGTATCTGTCTTCTGCACCACAGTCTTCTCTTCCGGCTTAATGGTAATCTCCGGCACTCCTGTAATATTAATATTCCGGTTTACCTTTGCATCATAGGTTCCTGCCTTTACAATATCGCCTAAATCAATTCCGGTGGTTTCCTTCATGGATTCAAACAGCTTTGCCATAACAGCCGGAACATTGCCGGATACGGAATCAAGGCTGCCGCCTTCACCGCCTCCGATGATGGTGATCTTGTCAATCTGGGAAAGGGGCTCTGCAATCTTTCCTGCTACTTCCGGTAATACCTTAATGATCATTTCAGCTACAGCCGCATTATTATACTTCTGATAAGCCTGAGCTTTCTTTTCCATGGCTTCCGCTTCCGCAAGACCCTTGGCCTTGATGGCTTCCGCTTCCGCTTCACCCACCATACGGATTCCCTGAGCTTCCTGCTCTTTTGTATAACGTTCTGCCTCTGCACTTGCCTTCTGTGCCTCTGCCTCCTGAACCTTTTCAAACCTCTTTGCTTCCGCGTTTTTCTGGCGTTCATAAAGCTCGGCTTCTGCCTTCTGCTGTCTGGCGAATTTGTCTGCTTCCGCTTTCTTTCTGATTTCCGCATCAAGAGATTTTTCCATAACTTCGGCTTCCCGCTGCTTAATTAAAACTTCTTTTTCCTGCTTGGCAATGTCCGCATCAGCTGAAGTGATCTCAATGGTTTTACGCTGTTCTTCCTGCTGAATCTGGTATGCAGCATCTGCCTCTGCCTTTTTCACATCAGCAATTTTCTTTAAGTCGGATTTCTGAATATCCAGCTCATTGTTTTTGATGGCTATTTCCCGCTCAGAATTAATTCTTGCATCATTGGCCTGTTTATCTGCAGATGCCTTTGCAATGGCGATCTCTTTATCCGCCTCGGCTTTTGCTATGGCTGCCTTCTTCTTAATCTGGGAAATATTATCTATACCCAGGTCATCTATAACACCGTTGGCATCGGAAAAGTTCTGTACGTTAAAGCTTACGATGTCAAGTCCCATGGCTGCAAGATCCGGCATGGCATTTTCCTTCACCAGCTCCGCAAATTTCATACGGTCGCTGACCATCTCTTCCAGTCTCATGCGCCCAACAATTTCACGCATGTTTCCTTCTAAAACCTCTCTCGCCACCGAGCCTATGTATTCGGAATTCTGATTTAAGAAGTTCTGTGCTGCTAAAGACAATTTGTTTGGCTCACTGCTGATTTTTACATTGACAGCCGCATCTACCTGGATATTAATGTAATCCGCAGTAGGAACCGCATTGGATGTCTTAACGTCAATCGGGATCAGCTTTAAACTCAACCGGTCAATCCGCTCAAGAAACGGAATCTTAATGCTGGCTTTGCCGATCACCGTCTTTCTTCTTAAACCGGAAATAATAAATGCCATATCCGGCGGAGCCTTTACATATCCTGACATCAGGATACCCAGGATAACTACAGCCAGAACAACGGTGATAATCGTGGAAATCATACTCATATTGATCATACTCATATATTCTTTTCCCCTTTCTATTGGTGTAATATTTTGAACTGTTCATAAAATACAGCCTTATTTATTATAACAAACAAAACTCTTGGTTTCAATTCAACAATACTTAAGCTTTTCTTAACAAATTATCGGAATTTTAAATTTTCATCCTCTTTTTTTCTATTAACTGTTTGTCCCAACCAGGTTTTATCACACCGGCATGTACCAGCAGAATATACTGATATGAGAGTGCTAAATTGATTCAATCAGGATTTCTTGAAAGGAGTCTTCATGAATATTCAGGATCTACACCTAGAGGCTGCAAAAAACAGCCGCAATCATAAAACTTATGAAGAAATGGGAAATTATTATCACCAGAATGGCAATCTGAAACGGGCCTATCTCTGCTACGCTCACAGCCTGTTCTTGTGCAATAGTGAAGAGGATACGAAACGGCTGACAGAAGTGATAAAAGACTGGGAAGAGTCACATTTAGACGAGTTGCCGAAAGCGGCCCTCATAATCCCTTCTGTGCCTGATTTAAATATGATGAAAGCCATTATTCAAACATGTGTCTTAAGCAGAGAAGACGTTAAAACCATAATAGTTTCAGATGAAGAAGTATCTATGGAAGTTACGGAATGGCTGAAAGATCAAAAGGATATAAAACTTGTTTCTGTAAAGGGACTGACACCGGGTGCAGCATTTAATAAAGCCTGTGAACAGGCAGAAAAACAAGAGGATTTATTAGCCCTTGGCAAAGGATCCGTTTTACTTCCTCACGCACTGTTCCAGCTGCGTATGTCTCTTTATAAGGATGAATCCATAGGTGCAGTCAATGGGGTTACCAACGGGGTTGTTTTTGGACTGACCGATTTTATCACTCCCATTGACCGGGCAAGCGTTTATGCCGATGAGCATAATCTTCCTGGTGACGAGCAAATGGACCCGGTTCTGATCCCCTCCTGCTGTACCGTTCTTATACGCAGAGATGTATTTGATAAAACGGCGGGGTTTGATAAAAATTATCTTACCCAGGAAGTATCACAAAAAGATTTTTCTTTTCAGCTTCTTAAGTTAAAAAAGATCACCTATTTATGCCATCATGGATATGTTTATACCTTTGGTTTAGAACAGAGCAATCAGGCACGCTGGTATGATTACAACCATTTCTATGAAAAATGGAACGTGCGGTTGAATTATTCCCTGTTCCCACGTCCTGATATTCTGGCATTCATCAAAGATCCTGCTGACACGCCTATAAATGTATTGGATGTAGGCTGTGCCTGCGGTGCCTCCCTGCTTGCCATTAAAAATAAATACCCCAAATCAACCCTTCATGGAATTGAGCTGGATGAAGGATCCTGGAGTATTTCTTCCCTTATCTTTCCCGTTACCCAGGGAAATGTGGAAGAAACCCTGGATTATGAGGATGGATATTTTGACTATATTATCTTCGGAGATGTATTAGAGCACCTTCATCAACCTGCTGCTGTGCTGGAGAATATGAAACGGTATTTAAAACCGGGGGGCGCTATACTTGCAAGTATTCCAAACATTATGCATATCTCAATTGTCAGCAATCTGCTAAACGGATACTGGACTTATGAAGACAGCGGGATTCTGGATAAAACCCATCTTCGTTTCTTTACCAAGAATGAGATTGTACGAATGTTTTCCCAGACTGGTTACCAGATTGAAGACATTGGTGTGACCCGGATCTATATCACTCCGGAGCAGCAAAAGCTTATTGAACAGCTGTGCTCCATTAGTTCCAGCGGTATGGACGCATTTACAACTTACCAGTATTTAATCAGAGCCAGGAAAAAATAAATTAAGGACATTGTAAAAGTAAGGGTGCCGCTTTCTTAACAATTCAGTTATTTGCGGCACCCTCTTTTTATTTTTTATTCAATTGATTGAAACATACGGGCGCTGTTAATGGCCGACTCCAGGAATTCATTGCCAAGGCCTGGCAGTTCGGGCAGTGAAAAGCTTCCATTTACCGGCTGAAGATTGTATTTGGTCAATCCTTTTGAGGTATCCATACGGTTGCATACATGATGCTCATGTATGGTGAAATTGGGAATGGCCGCTTCCATGTGAAGCGCTGCGTTTGTAGCAAGAGGACTGCCTGCTACATGTACCTGAACGGCTACATCATAAATATATGCCAGATCACAGATTTTTTTCACCTCCGTTATACCTCCACAGTTTCCAATATCAGGCTGAGCCAGCTGAATTAAATTCTTCTCAAAATACGGGGCATACTGCCAGCGGCTGAATATCCGTTCTCCATTTGCAATGGGAATGGATATATTCTTTGTAATATATTCTGAAGTTTTTATACCTGGAGTATTTGGTTCTTCAAATGCCCATATTCCATATTGTTCCGCCAGTTTTCCCAACTGAACAGCACTTAATGCATCGGGGTAGGAATGATTTTCCATAATTATATCTACGTCTGGACCAATGGCTTCTCTGACTGCTTTCATCCGTGCTTCCACCATACGGAGCTTTTTAGGTGTAAGAAGTCCGGTGGTATCCAGAGAAGTCAGCTTTTCCCCCTTTTCATCCCGGTCAAAGAAATCTATTTTAATTGCATCATAGCCTTCTGCTACTGCCAGACGTGCATTGTTTGCATAATCCTCGGGCGTTACTGCCCAAAGCTGTTCCTCTCCTTCTTTTCCCCAGCCAAACTGCAGCTGACTGGCATAACAGCGAAGTTTATCTCTCAATTTTCCTCCAAGGAGAACATAGCATGGTACATTGAAATATTTTCCTTTAATATCCCAAAGTGCTACATCAATGGCTGCAATTCCGGAAAATATTACCGGGCCTCCATTCTGTCCCCAAAATGTACTTTTATACATTTTCTCCCATATTGCTTCCGTATCCAGGGGATTCATTCCAATTACAAGTTCTGCCAGGTCGCATACCATGCCAAAAGCTGCGCTTCCTCCCGTTCCATAAGCCATTCCGGCCTCTCCATCTCCAAAGATTCCATTATCTGTATAAATGCGGCAGCCGATAGGGCTGTTCATGTGATTATTTGAAGTCTGAAGACGAAATACATCTATTTTTGTTATTTTCATAATGATATTTTCCTTTCTATCCTAATTCAACCATTCCTTCTGTATCCACATGAGTTTTTCCTGATTTGTGACGCAAAATAGCATATGTAAAACAGATAATCAGAGCCATAATGTTAAAGACAGCAAGGGGCGGCGTTAAAGATCTCATGGAGTTCCATCCAATTACTGCCTGAACGATAAATGCAACAGAGAGTATGGAGTAATACAAAGGATCACTCATATGCATACTTGCTTTTCTCCATTTAACCGGCATCAGTTTTGGGACCTTGGTCAAAGAGTAAAATAACAGGAAATTATAAACAGAAGTAATCAGCATCATGTTATTGACAATGGTCTTTACTGAAAAACCTAACAATACCGGAATCAACCCTACAACCAGCTGAATGGTCAAAACTACATATGCTCCGCCTTTCTGGTTTACTGCCCCCAGTTTTTCCGGAAACCATCCATCCTTTGAGGCCTTTAAAAAAGGACCGCAAATTGCACCATAGCTGGAATTCATAGTCGTTAAAAGTGCCATGATTGGACCGCCAAACATAAATACATAAAACAACACTCCCGGAAGAACCCTGCCTGCAACCAGAGTAAGCGGCTGACCTTGTACAGTCTCAAGGGGAAGTACTACGGAATCAATCAGTGCAGCCCCACTGTATACAACAAGCAGCACGGGAACAACAGCCAACATGGATAAAGGCATATTCCGTGTCGCATTCCTTGTCTGGGCACCGTAATTTACGTTATATTTATACCCCTGACAGGAGTAAACCAACAGCATAACCGCTGCCCAGAAGCCTTTGCTTCCTCCTTTGAAAAACTCACTGCTGCCAAAATCAAAGGCTGGTGTAAAATTTGCTTTTCCAGCACCTGCAAAAATAAACATAAGGAGAGACACTACCAGAATTGCACTCATTATCTTTTGTGCTCTCGCCATGTTGGCGACTCCAAGCATATTAATGAAATAAAAGAATATAAGGAAAAAGATTCCCACAATCATTCCGTTTGCTTTTGGAAACATAGAATTTACATACCAGCCAAGAGCAGTGGCAAAAAGCGACATTCCAAGGGTCTGTAAGGAAAATCCCACAATATACATTCCGCCAGCCTTCTGCCCCCCAAGCATCGTGATGATGGAATAATCTCCTCCGGAATATTTTGTAACAGATGAAAAAATAATAATCGGCAGATTTGTAATTGCCCCAAGGCATACCGCTACAAAATAAGCCAGCCATGCCGAATAACCAGTAAGGCCTATGGCTGGACCAATAAGTGTAATTACACCTGCACCGATTACCTGACCAATTCCAAGCGCCCATAATTCTGTAAACCCAAGAACACCCTCATCTTTCTTAGCTATATCTCTGCCCATAATAGAAACCTCCTCAAAAATAAATAATTACATGGACCAGAATAACTTATCTCCTATTATTGAAACCTTTTCCCCATTAATAACAAAATCCGATAGTTCATTGCCAAGGCCAGGAAGATCCGGAACCTTAAATTTACCGTTTACCGGCTGATAATCGTATTTGCATAACATTTTATTAAAATCGCAGAGATTCACAATATGGTGCTCATGAATTACAAAATTGGGAATTACACATTCGATCTGAAGTGCAGCCGCCGTGCTGATGGGACTGCCGCAGGCATGAATCTGGACAGCTACATCGTAGGTATAAGCCATATCCGCAATTTTCTTTACTTCCGTAATTCCCCCGCACGTTCCAAGATCCGGCTGAATCACCTGTAAGGAGGCATTTTCAAAGTATTTTGCATACTGCCATCTTGTATAGATCCTCTCCCCACTGGCAATCGGGAAATTTAAGCTGCTTGATATGTATTTGGCTGTAACAGGATCGGGAGTATTGGGCTCTTCGTAATAAAATATATTGTACTTTTCAATCGCTCTTCCAAGCTGAACGGCTGACTGCGCATCCAGGAAGGAATGATTTTCAATAATCAGATCCACATTGGAACCTATTGCATTACGAACGGCTTCCACACGTCCTGTAATGGTATTAAGCCGTTCCGGCGTAAGAAGTGTGGTGCGCTCTATATCGTTGAAGTTTGTGCCATCTTCTTTGTAAGTAAAAAAATCGATTTTAATACAGTCATATCCTTCAGCGACTGCTTTTTGGGCGTACTTAACATAATCCTCTGTTGTATAAGCAGCGTTCATGGAAGGCTGCCAACCAAACTGCAGCTGGCTTGCATACGTTCTTAAATCATCCTGCCGTTTACCTCCCAGGAGCTTATAAACCGGCACATTAAAGAATTTCCCCCGTATATCCCATAAGGCTATATCGATGGCACTCACTCCAGCGGTAAAGACACCCCCGCCGTTTTGTCCCCAGAAGGTCTGCTTATAAAGCTTATTCCAGATCACCTCATTATCTAGCGGATCCATGCCTATGATCAGTCTGGATAGATCCTGTACCATACCAAAAGCGCCGGTAGAGCCGATCCCGTACGCCATGGCAGCTTCCCCATCTCCGTAAATCCCTTCATCCGTATAGATCCTGCATAGTACTGGCTTCCAGTTCGGGTTATCCGGAATGTTAACCTGAAATACGTCAACGTTTGTAATTTTCATCTAAAATCCTCCTTGTTTGTTTGTTCACTTGTTCGCTAGGTTAATCGTACATCAATTTATAATCACTGTCAATATTTTGTTTACTTTTTATGTTTTTACTAAATATAAGGATTATCTATTGTGTGTTTTTTACAATATTTTAATATTTTGTTTTTTTAACAGAGGGACAAAACTAAAAAAGAATTGCAATATATATTTTTTTATGTCAAAATAAGTACAACTTTGAAAAAGCGAGTGATAAAAAATGAATGATAAAAAATCAATGAAAATAACACACATATCAGCTGTTGAGCAGGTATGTGATAGTCTGAAACAATCCATTCTTGCAGAAGAATGGCAGGTTGGCGAAAAGCTTCCGTCTGAAAGCAGCTTAGCAGAACTCTATGGAGTGAACCGCCTCACAGTGCGTATGGCGCTTCAGAAACTGAATACTTTAGGGGTTGTGGAGACGAAAGTGGGGGAAGGTACTTATGTAAAGAAATTTTCTCTTGGAGATATTTTTTATGACATTTCAGACTTTTTTTCTTCAAAAAAACCATTTGATGAAATATATTCCCTTCGTATGCTGATTGAAGTGGATTGCTGCAGGCTGGCCATGATTCATGCTACTGATCATGATCTGGAGAATTTAAAAAGGCAGCTGGACAGATATCTGGCTGCGAAAAAAGAGTGCCAGGAAAAAGGGACAGATGAATCCATGCAGACACTGGTAGAAGAAGATCTTGTTTTCCATTATCATGTTTTTCGAATCAGCCATAATTCTGTTTATGCAGATTTATTTTTGTTAATTAAAAATATAATCCGTCAATATCTGCTGGAGATTATTCCCAGGAAAAATAATCTGTGGCTGGAAAAAAAATACAATGAGGAGCCTGACAGTCATATAATTATCTATAACGCACTGCTGGAAAAAGATCTGGATGCATGCAAGCAGGCTTATGACGATGCACTCTGCCTCGATCTAATGATGGATAACGAAAAAGATTTTTAAAGTCTAAGAATTGCCCCTTATTTTTCTTTGTGATTTATTATTTCGAATAACTTTTGTAATAACTGAAATAATAAAACAAAAAGCTAAAAGCGAGGCATCCTATGAAACAGAAAACAAATGGTCTGACTGCAGGCCACTTAACAATGATGGCTTTGGGAACTGTGATTGGCGGTTCCTTTTTCCTCGGGTCTTCCGTTGCCATAAAGGCCGCTGGTCCCGGGATCATACTTTCTTACCTGATCTGCGGAGTCATGGTCTATTTCATCCTGTTTGCACTTTCAGAAATGACGGTATCCAATCCTGCCTCCAGCTCCTTCCGGACATTTGCGGCAGAATATTTAGGTAAAGGTGCCGGATTTGTAGTGGGCTGGGTTTACTGGACCGGTATGGTAATCTCTATGTCAAGTGAAGCGACAGCAGTTTCCCTGCTGTTTAGAACCTGGTTTCCCACTGTCTCTATACCTGTTTTGGGAACAATTCTGATTTTAGGAGTGACCCTTATTAATCTTCTGGGAGCCAGCCAGCTCAGCAGTCTGGAAAGTCTTCTTGCTGGAGTAAAAGTTGTTGCCATCCTGGGATTTATTCTTTTTGGTGTTCTCTTTGTGTTTGGACTGGTTCCTGGTTATAAACCGCTGGGGTTCCAGGTCTTAAGGTCAGAACCATTTCTGCCCGGCGGTATTAAAAGTCTGGCAGGCAGCATGCTGATTGTCCTGTTCACCTATGCAGGATTCGAAATTATAGGACTTGCTGCCAGTGAAACAAAGGATAAGGAAAAAAACGTCCCCCGGGCAATTCATATGACTGTAGGCTGGCTGGTTACACTTTATATTCTCTGTATTTCCATGCTTCTGCTTCTGGTTCCTACCTCATCTCTAAGTGAAGAGGTAAGTCCCATGGTTACGGCATTAAACAGTTTCCGGATGTCATGGGCGGGTACAGCCATGACAATCATCTTAATCAGTGCCATATTATCCACAATGGTAGCCGCCATGTTTGGAATCGGAAGAATGCTCCGCTCTCTGGTAGAGGATGGCCTGGGACCCGCTTTTCTAAGAGACAGAACCGACGTTCCCTATCGCGGCATCCTTTTTTCCGGTTGTTCCATGCTGTTGTTTCTTTATATTGGTCTCATTTTTCCTGAAGTTTATTTGTTTTTAATCAGTTCCGGAGGATTTGCACTTCTTTTCACTTATATTATGCTTATGGCAACTCATATCCGTTTCCGGAAAAAGAACGGAAAACCGGAAGGAAACTGCAGACTGTGCGGTTTCCCATACAGTTCCTTATTTACCCTGGCAGGTTTAGTGATCGCTATGTTCAGCATGCCATTTATAAAAGGACAGACTCTGGGATTTCTTGCTGGTCTGGCTTTGGTTGCATTTTTCACAGCCTGCTATCCATTTGTGCGTGCCTCGGTAAAGCGTAAGGCTCCCACTTCAAAACGTGTACAGGAAGAAACTGCAAAACGACGCCGTTTATTAACAGAATTTTCGGAAGAAATTCATCATTCGGATATTCCGAAGAAATAAATGGAATGGATATAAGAAAAGAGTCATAAACCGGTTAAATACAGTCCGGTCTATGACTCTTTTCATTTTATCTGATTTATTTATGTCCTGCTGCCTCTGCATTTCCCTGCTGCCATTACCAGATGTTTTGCAAGAACCGCTGTCGTCACGGCTCCCACACCTCCCGGCACTGGGGTTGCCATAGAGGCAATGCCATTTAATGATTCAAAATCCACATCTCCGCAAAGATTTCCATCGTTATCCACATTAATTCCTACGTCAATCACAACCGCATCTGCACCAACATAAGAGGAATTTATCATCTTTGCCTGTCCGGCGGCGGCAATTAATATTTCTGCATTCTGACAAGTTTTTTCAATTTCCTTTGTCCGTGTATGACAGATGGTAACCGTTGCATTCTCCTTTAGTAAAAGCATGGAGAGAGGTCGGCCTACTACCATGCTTCTTCCAACCACAGTTACCCGCTTTCCAGACAGAGAAATGTCATTGGCCTTTAACACCTCAATAACCGCTTCTGCTGTACAGGGTGCAAAACCCTCATTTTCTCCTGCAAAAACCTGGGCTATATTCTCAGGCGAAATTCCATCCAGGTCTTTTTGAGGGTCAATCATACGCTCGATGTCCCGTTCATTAATCTGTTTAGGCAGTGGACGCAGGAGGAGAATCCCGTTAATGTCCGGGTTCTCGTTAACCTTTTTAAATTCCGCCTGGAAATCTTCATTTGATATATCCGCCGGATATGAGAAGCTTTCTGCCTGCAAACCAAAGTTTTCCATTTTCTTTAATGCACCACGCTCATATGACATGTCATCGGGCCGTTCTCCTACCCTGACAATCGCCAGTTTCGGAACTGCTCCCTCAAGTTCACGTAAAAGTTCAGTTACCTCTTCTTTGATTTTAGCAGACACCGCTGCTCCTTTTAATGTTATCACGATACCGAAACTCCTTTATCTTTACTTTAACGCAGCTTCCACGTTTTCATAGATCTCATCAGATAGCTTCCTGCCTGTTTCGGCAAGTACACTGGCTTCCTGATCCAGCTGCCTGGCTGTTTCTCTCTGTTTCATAAATTTAGTATTGATGGAAACATTCATCTTTGCGCCTAAAAGTGCTGTCCGTAAAAATGACACACCCACACCCACATCACTGACAGCCAGCCTGCTGCCCTTGCGTGCCAGAATATCCATAATTTTAATTGCCTCTACCGCCTGCTCCATTACATTTTTGGGAACCAGGCTGGCCGCCAGGAGGTGGGTTTCCAATACTTCCTCCTTATGCTTTTTTTCCTCTTCCGTTCCGGAAGGGAGGCCATAGGCTGCCGCAAGAGGTGCAAATACTCTGGCATCTTCATCAGCCAGTCTTAAAAATTCGGTTCTTATTTCCTCCAGCCTCACAAGAAGAAGCTGCATCTCCTCTTCCACATCTGCATACTTCTTTTTTCCCAGAGTCAGGTTAATTACCATTTCCCCTAATGCCACGCCCTGGGCACCACCAAGGGCTGCCGCACCTCCGCCTCCTGGTGTTGGTTTTTTTGAGGACAGTTCTTCCAGAAACGTGGAAACTGTAAGATCCTTTATCATGATATGTTCCTCTCTTTCCGGCTTTATTTTTTACCATTATATCGGCCTTTTAAAAAAAGTACAAGGTGATTTATCACTTTTTTCTCCTGTTTTCGACAGAGCTTTACGTTAAAGAAACTTTATAGATAGTTCATCAAGCTCAGAGCGAAGTCTGAAATCGGCACATTTTGAAGCAATGGGGGAAAACAGTCGTAAGGTATCTTCTGCACGGGTTTTCCATGTTGCCGGATCCACAAATTCAATTGTTCTCATGTTATGAAGACGGTCTGAAAGTGCTACTAAAGCTCCCCGATCATCAGAACTTTCATGAGTACGCTCAAATTCTTCGTAAGATAATAAAATCTCACCGATTGCAGAACCTGCCTCCTGAACGATTTTCTCCTTATATTCTTTCCTCCACACGTCATGGAGAAGTCCGGCACTGACAGTATTTTCATCGGTACCCATATCCGCCAGAATGATTGCAACATTTAACGGATGGGTAATATATTCCTCCCCGGATTTTCTTTTCTCTCCTTGATGTAATGTCTTCGCCAATTCATAGATTCTATTTAATTTTTCGTTGTCATACTCTGTTTTGTTATCTTTTAATGTATGGCAAAGAATCTGCCATAACTCCTCGGGTTCTTTATATGCCTGTGTTGTTTTTAAATATGTTTCCATTATTTGTCTGTCTCCTTTCACAGAGGCATCACGAACGTAGAAGGCTCGCAGCAAAACAGGGGAATATCCAAATACAGAGGTAAAGGATTTGGTAAATCCACTATGGGTTTCCCAGCCGTAGTCCAAAGCTGCCTCAAGAATCCGCCTCCCATTCGCAATCTCCTTTGCAGCTGTTAAAAGCTTTCTCTGCTTTACATATTCCATGGGAGAAGTCCCAAATTTTTGTTTGAAACTTCTGGTAAAATAGCCGGGGGAATAGCCCGCCCAGGCAGACAGCCGCAGGATGGTCAGCTCTTCTTTTATATGCTGGTCAATGAGAACGGCAACCATGGATATTCTGTCATTAACTTCCACTTTCGTCTGCCTCCTTTCTTTTTTTCCACGTGGTAGATTCATTATAACGGAAAAAGGTGAAACCTGCTGTTCCAAAAATGATCTTTTTCTTATCTGCATTTTAATACCACTTGACATGTGAATATATCACCTATATAATGTGAATCAATTCACACTAACATTTAACACTCGCTTTTCACATAAAGGAGGAGTATCCTATGCCTAAAAATTCTTTTTTACGTTTACCTGAAGCAAGGCAAGAAGAAATATCAAATAGCGCTATGCATCTTTTTGTTGATTATCTTTACGAAGATATAACCATGAAAATGGTCTTGGATTGTTTGTCCATGCATCCTGGCACATTTTATCGGTATTTTGAAGACAAAGATGACCTTTATTGTCTCTTAATACGGAATGTGACCCGGAAAAGAGCTGCGTATTTTAATAATGGTAATGAAGATTTCCTTTTCCAGTTTTTTCTCACTGGCTTATTCGGTAACGTTAACGGCATCGTGACCGAGCCACTAAATGAGTTGGAAATCAAACTCATTGAAACATTTTTAAATATTCCTGAGGATACTCTGCTTAAAGTTTATATAAATGTGCTAAAGGGCGAGTCATTTCCCTTAATCAAAGATATTTTACGCCGAATGAGGGTTGATGGATATCTCCGGCCTGATATTGACGACGATCTGATTTCTTTTATGTTCGAGTCAATGCAGTTTAATTTGATTATGTTTTTCAGGGAATTTGATATTAAGGACTCTGAGCTGCAGTATAAGATTAGCAGGTACTTTACTGACTTTATGGGTCACGGACTGCTTGAAGATCAAAAATATTCAGAAATTGTTGGTGAGTTCAAAAAAAGCAGAGAGTAAATATGATTTATGAAAGGTTGGAGGAGAAATAAAATATGAAGACTTACGACGTATTTCCGGAACCAATTGGCAGCTATACAGTGGGTCGGACTCAGATGGATCTTGAGTACACGGCATCGGATCACTCAAAAAGAGAACTGACGGCGTTTGTGTACTATCCGTCCGACAGTAACGAAGGTAAGACTACATCAACATACATGTTTCCTGAAGTTTACAAGATGTTTAACGAACGACCACTTGTCACTGCCTTAAAGGATGTTTTCTCTATCGATATCAAGACCTGGTGTTACGACGATCTTGCTCTCTCCGAAAAGGAAAAACGCTATCCGGTGTTATTCTATGTCTGCGGCGGAGGCGGTTCTCCAGAATGGGGGACAGTGCTCTGTTCAGACATGGCAAGTATGGGATATGTTGTGGTAAGCATCGGACATCTGAATAGTACCATGTATAAACGTAAAGATGGGCGCCTTTACAATATATCAAAGGATTTTTCAGATGTCATAATATCATTTTCTGAGGATCCCAAAATGCAGGTATTGTCTGGTAAGATGGTAATGCATCCTGATGATGAGACTGCCATTGAAATGTGTCATAACGTGCTTTCACTGCCAATCCTTTCCAGGTTAACAGAATTTAGTGAATTACAGGCAGAGGATGTAATGTATGTAGCCGATTATCTTTACAAACTGGATTCTGGAAAACTAAATTCTATTTTTAAGGACAGATTGAAGCTGGACAGCGGCATGGGTATAGTCGGGCATTCTTATGGCGGACCTACAACGGCAATAGTCTGCCGGGATGACGACCGGTTTGTCTGCGGGATTGGCCTGGACAGCGGTGCGTTCGGACTTCTCGACAGCGACCTTAAGAAACCCTTCTTACTGCTGTTTAGTGAACCTAACTATAATATGAATGCGGTTATTGGCTCTAATAACAGCAGGGAGACTTATTATTTCTCCGTTAACCGTGTTGCTCATCTGGATTACTGCGACATCGTGTTTACCTGTGTTAATGAGGAAGTCAGAGGCAAACGGGATGCTATGGAGATGCGAAATATTGTTACAGACTATACAAAGAACTTTTTTGATCATTATATACTGCACAAGGCTTTAAGTCTGGAAAGTCTGAAATACGATGGCGTGAACCTGATTAATAAGACCAGCAGCAAGTGACATAACTGAGAGGTCTGACAGTCTCCTCTCAATGAATCAACCGTACAATTATAAAGCCGATAACCTTATTTTGCAGTTATCGGCTTCTCTTATTTCAATATTTTTGCTGATCCAACACTGCAGACAGTTTTTCCACCATCTCATCCACATGTTCTTTTTCAATCACCAGAGGGGGAACAAACCGTATTATATTAGTTCCTGCACTGATTATAACCAGCTTCTGCTCAATCAACGCCTGACTGATAATAGAGGAAACCGGTACCGTAAATTCTAACCCCTGAATGAGGCCCAGTCCTCTTCTAGCTATAATAATGTCATATTTATCTTTCAGCTTTTCAAGCTTTTTGGTCAGATAAACTCCCATTTCCTTTACATGATTCACAATATCCCGTTTCTCAAACAATTCCAATACTTTATATGCTGCAGCAGTCACAAACGGATTTCCTCCGTATGTAGTTCCATGATCCCCCGGAACCATAGCCGTAGCTGCTTTCCCTGACGCCAGAAATGCCCCAATGGGAACTCCGTTCCCCAGTGCCTTTGCAACCGTCATCACATCGGGTTTCACGCCGTATTGCTGCCATGCAAACATAGAGCCTGTACGCCCCATTCCGCACTGAATCTCATCAAGGATTAACAGAATATCTTTTTTATCACAAAGCGCTCTTACTCCGGATAAAAATTCCTGGGTTGCAGGATAAATCCCGCCTTCTCCCTGAACAGTTTCCATAATAATGGCGCAGGTTTTTTCATTTACAACAGCCTTTACACTTTCCAGATCATTGAAATCGGCAAACTTAATTCCGGGAATTAAGGGCTTAAACGGCTCCTGATAATGATCATTTCCAGTTACAGAAAGTGCCCCAAGGCTTCTTCCGTGGAAGGAATGATTCATGGCAATGATTTCATGGTCATGACCGCCGTCTTTGTTATAAGCGTATCTTCTGGCGATTTTTAAAGCTCCCTCAATGGCTTCCGTTCCGCTGTTGGTGAAAAACACTTTATCCATCTGAGATGCCTTTAAAAGCAGTTCTGCTGCCTCTACAGACGGTACATTATAATAGAGATTGGAAATGTGAAGCAGTTTATCTACCTGAGCCTTTACTGCCTCATTAAATTCCGCATCATTATAACCCAGACCATTTACTGCAATTCCGGCATAGAAATCCAGGTACTCATTTCCGTCTGTATCATAAAGCCTTACTCCGTCCCCATGGTCAAAGACAACTGGAAAACGGTTATAGGTCTTATAAATCTCTGATTCCGCCTTATCGATATATTCCTGTTTATTCAGCATGATAAAAACGCTCCTCTCCCGGGCTTACGATTGCAGTTCCGATTCCTCTATTGGTGAAGATCTCAAGCAGCAGACAGTGGGGAATTCTTCCGTCCATAATATGTACTCTGGACACCCCATGATTCATGGCATCAATACAGTTTTGAAGTTTGGGGAGCATTCCGCCTCCAAGAGTTCCTCCGCTGACGAACTCCTGAGCCTCTTCAATGGACATTTCAGATATTAAAGAATCCTTATCCTGAAAGTCCCGGTAAACGCCCTCCACATCAGTCAAAAAAGCCAGTTTCTCTGCTTCCATGGCTGTCGCAATGGCACAGGCCGCATCGTCTGCATTGATGTTATAGGTTTTAAAGTCCTCATCAAATCCTACTGGACAAATAATGGGAAGAAAATCCTTTTCCAAAAGATCGTTGATGATCTGGGTATCTACCGCTGTGATGTCGCCTACAAAACCGATGTCTTCTCCGTTTGAATACCGCTTCTGGCACTTTAACATCATACCGTCTTTTCCGCTGATTCCTACAGCCTTAACTCCAAGCTCATTGACAAGCTGAACCAGGCTTTTGTTCACCCGGTTTAATACCATTTCTGCAATCTCCATAGTGGCATCATCCGTTACTCGTAAACCATTGACAAAATGTGGCTCCATACCGGTTTTCTCCACCCATCTGCTGATCTCTTTTCCGCCGCCGTGAACAATAATAGGCTTAAATCCTACCAGCTTTAAGAGAACCACATCCTGAATTACCTGTTTTTTCAGTTCCTCATCTACCATGGCGCTTCCGCCGTATTTTACCACAATCGTTTTACGGTTAAACCTCTGTATATAAGGAAGTGCCTCAATTAACACTTCGGCTTTTTGCATAATGCTCTGATCCAGTATCATTTTTTGTTTCCTCTCCTTCTTATGATCTGCCCTGAAATAATTATGAGCGGTAATCTGCGTTGATTTTCACATAGTCAAAGGTCAGGTCACAGCCCCAGGCCGTTGCAGATGCATTTCCCATTTTGATGTCGGCAATGGCAGTCACTTCCGGTTCCGATAATATCTTAGTCGCCTCTTCCTCACTGTAGGGAAGTGCCACGCCATTTTCAATAATTTGAAGTTTTCCTGCCGCGCTTTCAAAATACAGATCTACTTTTTCCGGATCAAAGGTGGCTCCGGAATATCCCATGGCACAAAGAATCCGTCCCCAGTTGGCATCGTGACCAAATATGGCTGCTTTTGTCAGACTGGAGGTAATCACTGATTTTGATAATGTTACAGCCTGTGCCTTTGTTTCTGCACCAATAATTTTTACTTCAAATAATGCAGTGCAGCCTTCTCCGTCCCCTGCCATCTTTTTTGCCAGAGTTTCATTGATGAAGTTAAGTGCTTTAATAAATAACTGATAATCTTCATTTTTTTCTGTAATTTCTTTATTTCCAGCCATTCCATTTGCCAGAAGAAGCACAGTATCGTTGGTGGACGTATCTCCGTCAACAGAAATCATATTGTACGTATCCTTAATATCTTCCCTTAATGCTTCCTGAAGCAGTTCTTTGGAAATGGCTGCATCCGTAGTAACAAAGCTTAACATGGTACACATATCAGGGTGAATCATTCCGGAGCCCTTGCACATGCCTCCGATGGTGATGGTAGCACCGCCTGCCTCAAACTGAACAGCCACTTCCTTTTTTACTGTATCGGTAGTCATAATCGCCTGTGCTGCAGCGGTTCCGCTCTCCTCGCTGCCGTCCAGAATAACAGACATTGCCTTTACCCCCGCTTTAATGCGGTCAATGGGAAGCTGCATTCCGATGACTCCGGTAGAAGCTACAAGAACGGAATCTTCCGGGATGGAAAGGTATTGGGAAACAGCTTTTGCCGTCTGACTGCAGTAGGAGAATCCTTCTTCTCCGGTACATGCATTGGCAATGCCTGCATTTACCACAACTGCCTGTGCAAATGGAGAACTGGTCACGATCTCTTTATCCCATTTAACTGGGGCTGCTTTTACGATATTGGTAGTGAATGTACCTGCTGCCTTGCATGGAACCTCACTGTAAATCATGGCCATATCTTTCCGGTTGTTTTTATATTTAATGCCTGCCGCTGTTGATGCAGCTTTAAATCCCTTTGCTGCTGTTACTCCTCCGCTTATCTGCTTCATAATATATTTCCTCCCTGTTTCCTGTCATAGTATCCGGTCAGCTTACAAAATCAGTTTTGTTTTCCTCACTGATGGCCAAATCATAGTAATTTAAATCATCACGAAATGTGAATTTTTCCTTCCGCCAGAAATTATTTCCCAAAAGGTTATTACGAAAGGCAATTAAATTGACTTTATTAATTCCTTCTTTCTTTAATCGGCTGACTACTTCCGAAACCATCTCACGACCGACTCCATGCTTTCTGTATTTTTCTGCTACACACACATGGTATAACGTTCCCCTGCGCCCGTCATGACCGCATAAAATAGAACCTGTAATCTCGTTGTTATCTTCTGCAACCACACTCAGACCGGGATTTCTCAGAAGAAAACGGTTAATGCCTTCCTGCGAATCATCAACAGCCCGGATACCGAATCCCTTAATTCCTGACCATAGTGCATATACCTGGTCATAATCATCTATTGTCATTGATCGTATTATCATTGTTTTTTCCTTTACGGTTATTCATCCTTTCAACATCTAGGGAAACATGGGAATCAGCTTCAGCCCCTTGTTTTCCTCCAGTCCGAATAAAAGATTCATGTTCTGGACTGCCTGCCCGGCGGCTCCCTTAACCAGATTATCCATGGCTCCCATCATCACAATACGGTTGGTTCTTGGATCGATCTTGAAATTCACATCAATAAAATTGCTTCCTTCCACCCATTTTGTCTGAGGTGTCACATCTTTTTCCAGCACACGGACAAAGAATTCTTTGCCATAATATTTATCATAAACAGCCTTTACTTCTTCATAAGAAACCTTACTGATTAAGGAAGCATAAGCAGTTATGAGAATTCCTCTGTTCATGGGAACCAGGTGAGGTGTGAAACTGATGGTTACCTGTTTACCTGCTCCGTAAGAAAGCTGTTCTTCTATCTCAGGCGTGTGTCTGTGTACACCGACTCCGTAAGCTTTGATGTTCTCATTTACTTCACAGTAAAGATTGTCAACCTTTGCTCCTCTTCCTGCTCCGGACGTTCCTGATTTTGCATCAATAATAATTGTATCAGGATCAATCAGGCCTTCTTTTACCAGAGGATATATGGAAAGCTCCGAACAGGTGGGGTAACAGCCCGGATTGGCTATCAGCCTTGCATTTTTAATCTTTTCCCGGTTGATTTCCGGAAGTCCGTAAACCGCTTCCTTTATATATTGAGGAGATTGATGCTGGATCTGATACCACTCTTCATAGATATTCACATCCTGAATGCGGAAATCCGCACTTAAATCAATCACTTTGGTCTGTGATAAAATACGGTCATTCAAAGCAGATGCCAGAAAACCCTGGGGTGTTGCTGTGAAAATCACGTCCACCTTCTCTGCCAATGCTTCTATATTATCATCCATGCAGGAATCGCTGACGATTTCAAACATATTCTGATAAATGGAAGCGTATTTCTGGTCCACATAGCTTTTCGATCCGTACCACTTAATCTCCACGTCATCTCTCTGGAGTAAAAGTCTTGCCAGCTCACCGCCTGCATATCCGGTTGATCCTATAATTCCTGCTTTAATCATCGTCATCGCTCCTTTGCATTCTCTATTTTGTATCAGCCCTGCGCTCTTCATTCACAAGGGTTTTACCATTCCCTTCAGGATTTTCATAATTATACATCTCTTTTGTATATTATGCAAGATGTTTTTATATTTTTCATTTTACCCTTGCATTTCCCCCAGTTTTGTTGTATATTTATGTAAGTTCAAAAAGAAAATATACAAAAACCATAGAGGAGGAATCATATATGAAAGAGAAAGTGATTTTAGCCTATTCCGGCGGACTTGACACCACTGCCATTATTCCATGGTTAAAGGAAAATTTTGATTATGATGTAGTTTGCTGCTGCATCGACTGCGGACAGGGCAATGAACTTGATGGTCTGGAGGAGAGAGCCAAATTATCCGGCGCTTCCAAATTATATATAGAAGATCTGGTAGATGACTTCTGCGACAACTACATTATCCCATGTGTACAGGCCAATGCCGTTTATGAGAATAAGTATCTTCTGGGTACTTCCATGGCTCGTCCAGCCATTGCAAAAAGACTGGTTGAGATCGCAAGGAAGGAAGGCGCTACTGCCATCTGCCACGGAGCAACTGGTAAGGGCAACGACCAGATCCGTTTCGAGCTTGGTATCAAGGCCCTTGCTCCTGATTTAAAAATCATCGCGCCATGGCGTATGACTGATGTATGGACCATGCAGTCCCGTGAAGACGAGATTGAATACTGCAAACAGCACGGAATCGACCTTCCGTTCTCAGCAAACAACAGCTACAGCCGTGACCGCAATTTATGGCACATCAGCCATGAGGGCTTAGAGCTGGAAGATCCGGCGAATGAGCCAAATTACGATCACCTTCTGGTGCTTGGCGTTTCTCCTGAAAAGGCTCCTGATGAAGGGGAGTACGTAACCATGACATTTGAAAAAGGCATTCCTGTCAGCGTAAACGGAGAAGCCATGAAGGTTTCCGATATTATCACAAAGTTAAATGAGCTTGGCGGTAAGCACGGCATCGGCATTGTGGATATCGTGGAGAACCGTGTAGTAGGCATGAAATCCAGAGGCGTTTATGAAACACCAGGCGGAACCATTCTCTTAGAAGCACATCAGCAGCTGGAAGAGCTGGTATTAGACCGTGCTACCATGGAAGTAAAAAAAGACATGGGTAATAAATTTGCACAGATTGTATACGAAGGTAAATGGTTCACACCGCTTCGTGAAGCAGTTCAGGCATTTGTTACTTCCACACAGGAATATGTAACCGGAGAAGTGAAGTTCAAACTTTATAAGGGCAACATCATTAAAGCAGGAACCACTTCCCCCTACTCCTTATACAGCGAATCTCTTGCTTCCTTTACTACTGGTGATCTCTATGATCATCACGACGCGGAAGGCTTCATCACTCTGTTCGGTCTTCCGTTAAAGGTTCGTGCCATGAAGATGCAGGAACTAAAAAAATAATATGCCTTTCTATAACAGGCAGTGCTGCTGTTTCTCTGATTCAGCGGCACTGCCTGTCTTTTTTTAATATTCTTAATTTCTGTTACACGGTAATTGACAGCCTGAATTTCTTAACTTATAATTCAATTACATATTAATTTGTTTTAACAAAAGATGAAAAATAATAAAACAAATCAGGAGAAAACCGAATGCCGAAAAAAGCACAAATGAATCACAACGATCAGAAGAGGCTTAAGAGTAGCAACTCTATTAAGCGCAAGCTTCAAATCAGTATCGCAGCATTATCAACTATCATTACATTGCTTTTTGGAACAGTCTATTCTATTATTATCTATCAAGATGCTAAGAACAATATGCAGCTGAGAATTCAGGAAAACACCAACGCTTACAACCATTCCGTGGAGAATGCCATTCTCATCTATAAGACGAAGATTGAATCAGTCTCAAAGGATAACAGAGTCACAGGCTCCTCGGAACAGCTTAAGAAAAACTTAGAGCAGCTGGCGCAGGAATATGGATTTGATTCCATTATAGTCTGTAACCCACAGGGAATTACCTCTGACGGATCCGATGTCAGTGACAGAGAATATTTTAAAAGATCCATAAACGGAGAAACCTATATCTCTTCCCCTCTCATTAGAAAAACGACCGGAAAGATGATAATGGTTCTCACAGCTCCAATTAATGGGGACGGAAGCAATGGCATTGTATCTGCAAGGCTGTCCTGTGATTCTTTCAGCAAAATGATTAACGATATTTCCCTTGGAACATCAGGCTACGGATTCATCGTAGATAAAGCAGGAACCGTTGTCGCACATAAGGATCAGGATAATGTGAACCAGCAGTTGAATTACATAGAAGCGGCAAAAACAGACCCTTCTTTTTCAGAGTCTGCAAAAATGGTACAGAACATGACAGCTGGTAAGTCCGGTATTGAAACCATTCATCTGAAAGGAAGTAAACTTACTGTGGGGTATTCCCCCATTCCAAATACAGACGGCTGGTCCATCGGAGTGGCGGCAAAAACCTCTGAGCTAATGAAAGGTTTCTACATCTCAATTATCATCATGTTAATATTTATTGTTGTATTTTTAATCATCGCTTTGATATCTGCAATAAGGATAGCCACTCCCATTGTTAATCCCATTATTAAAATGGTGGACAGACTGGAGCTTCTTTCTCAGGGAGATCTTCATTCCGAGGTTCCTGAATATGTAAGCGATGATGAGATTGGTACTCTCTCTGCATCTTTAAAATATACCGTCTCCTCTCTCCGTTCCATTATTCATGATACCACGACTGTGTTGGACGGTGTGGAGAAGGGGAACTACACCCTGACCATTGAATCGGAATACAAAGCAGATTTTATCCTGCTTAAGACATCCATCAATGGAATTATAACTAATTTAAACACCATTTTCAGGAACTTCCGAAGCTCCATTAACCAGATTTCAAGCGGAGCGGATCAGATTTCCTCCGGAGCCCAGCTTTTAGCTTCTGGTACAACGGAGCAGGCTGCTACGGTGGAGGAGTTAAATGCCTCCATATCCAATGTATCTCATCATTCAGAAGAAAATGTGGTTACAGTTTCAACAGTAAATGAATATGTAAAACAGACCGGAATAGAGCTTGCAAAAGGAAATTCCTACATACAAAATTTAAATCAGGCCATGACTGAAATCGGTGAAGCCTCAAAGAAAATCACAAATATCACAAAAGTGATTGAAGATATCGCATTCCAGACCAACATTCTGGCACTGAATGCAGCCATTGAAGCAGCAAGAGCCGGAGAGGCCGGAAAAGGCTTCGCCGTTGTTGCAGACGAAGTACGCAATCTGGCTGTTAAAGTATCGGAGGCTGCCGGAGAAACCTCTTCCCTGCTGGCTCATTCCTCTTCTCTCGTGGAAAGCGGAGAAACCTTATCACAGGAAACAGTGGAAATACTGAAAGGTTTGGCTGATAAGGCAGACTTCCTTGGGGAGTCCATGGAAAAAATCCGCAGTGCGTCTGAAGAACAGGTAGATGCCATTCAGCAGATCAATACAGGCTTAACCCAGGTATCGTCTGTAGTTCAGACCAATGCGGCAACTGCAGAGGAAAGCTCTGCTTCCAGTGAAGAGTTAGCAGCACAGGCACAGGCTATGAAAGATGAGATCAGCTGGATTCAGCTGATGGAGGACAATATTTCTGAAAAAAAGAAGATCAGACAAACAGTAAATGAAATAACAGAAGAAACAGATTTACCAGCGCCCCCGAACGTAACTGAAAAATATTAAGGAAAAACAGAGACTGCAGCCCTTTAAACTAACTGGCTGATATGTTCCCTTCCAGGTAAACAAGTAAAATAGTAAAACTTGTTTATTTAGAAGGGATCATTTTTTTCTAAATTCCAGTTTTTTCTCCATAATCAGATCATTATTCACAATAACTAAATTAAAACAGAGGGAAAAATCCCACATAATGTTTAATCTTTTTTTTCTTGTCCAGGACAATTGACAGCCAGATACTCTTGCCTTATAATTGCTCTGATTACATAAGATGAAATTTTGGCAAAAGAATAAAAAAGATAAAACCAGATCAGGAGAAAACAAATGTCGCAGGAAAAACACGTACCCACACCAGGCAGTAAGAAGCCGATGGGAAAAAACATGGGCAAAAATTCTATCAAACGCAAGCTTCAAATCAGTATCGCAGCATTGTCTACCGTTATTACATTACTTTTCGGCACCGTCAATTCCATTATCGTCTATCGGGATGCAAGGAACAACATGCAGCTTAGAATCCAGGAAAACACCAACGCATACAACCATTCAGTGGAAAACGCTATTCTCATTTTTAAGACCAAAATTGAAGCAATCTCAAAGGACAGCAGAATCAAAACCTCCACCGGCGCATCGGAACAGCTTAAGAAAGACTTAGCCCAGCTGGCGCAGGAATATGGATTTGATTCCATCGTCGTCTGCAATGCCCAGGGAATGACTTCCGACGGAACTGATATCAAAGACAGGGAATACTTTCAGAAATCCACAAATGGGGAAACCTATATTTCCTCTCCCCTTTTAAGCAAAGCAACCGGTCAGATGATTATGATTATTTCAGCCCCTGTCAATGGAGACGGAAGCAAGGGCATCGTTTTCGCAAGACTCTCCTGTGATTCCTTCAGCAAGATGATTAATGACATTTCCCTTGGAAAATCAGGCTATGGTTTCATCGTGGATAAAGCAGGAACCGTTGTTGCACATAAGAATCAGGATAATGTGAACCAGCAGTTAAATTACATAGAAACTGCAAAAACAGATTCATCATTTTCTGACGCGGCAAAGATGGTACAGAACATGATGGCTGGTAAGTCGGGTATTGAATCCATTCATCATAAAGGAAATCAGCTTACCGTAGGTTATGCCTCCATTCCTAATACAGACGGCTGGTCCATCGGTGTTGCGGCAAAAACCTCTGAACTTATGGAAGGTTTCTACATCTCAATCATCATTATGATTATTTTTATAGTTGTATTTTTGATCATAGCTTTAATTTGTGCTATCAGGATTGCCTCTCCTATCGTTAATCCAGTCATTAAAATGGTGGACAGACTGGAGCTTCTTTCTCAGGGTGATCTTCATTCCGAGGTCCCGGAATATATGAGCGATGACGAGATTGGCACTCTTTCTGCATCTTTAAAATATACCGTCTCCTCTCTCCGTTCCATTATTCATGATACCACGACCGTGTTGGACGGTGTGGAGAAGGGGAACTACACCCTGACCATTGAATCAGATTATAAAGCGGATTTTATCCGTCTTAAAACCTCCATCAATGGAATCATTACCAATTTAAATACTATTTTCGGAAACTTCCGAGACTCCATTAATCAGATTTCAAATGGAGCGGATCAGATTTCCTCCGGAGCTCAGCTTTTAGCTTCCGGTACAACGGAGCAGGCGGCTACTGTGGAAGAGTTAAATGCATCCATATCCAATGTGGCTCATCATGCGGAAGAAAATGTGGTTACCGTTTCAACAGTAAATGAATATGTAAAACAGACCGGAATAGAGCTTGCAAAAGGAAATTCCTATATACAGAATCTAAATCAGGCCATGAGTGAGATAGGAGAATCTTCGAAGAAAATCACAAATATCACAAAAGTGATTGAAGATATCGCATTCCAGACCAACATTCTGGCACTGAATGCAGCTATTGAAGCAGCAAGGGCTGGAGAGGCCGGAAAAGGCTTCGCTGTTGTTGCAGATGAAGTACGCAATCTGGCTGTTAAAGTATCAGAGGCTGCCGGAGAAACCTCTTCCCTGCTGGCTCATTCCTCTTCTCTCGTGGAAAACGGAGAAACCTTATCACAGGAAACAGTGGAAATACTGAAAGGTCTGGCTGACAAAGCTGACTTTCTTGGCGAATCCATGGAAAAGATCCGCAGTGCGTCTGAAGAACAGGTAGATGCCATACAGCAGATCAACACCGGCTTAACCCAGGTATCGTCAGTAGTTCAGACCAATGCGGCAACTGCAGAGGAAAGCTCTGCATCCAGTGAAGAGTTAGCAGCCCAGGCACAGGCTATGAAAGATGAGATCAGCTGGATTCAGCTGATGGGTGATACTGCTTCTGAAAAAAAGAAGATCAGCGAACCGATACATGAAATAATAGAAATACCAGATTCAGCGGTAGAAACAGATGTTATGGAAGCTCCCATTTTAACAGATAAATATTAATAGATAAGATACCGCAGTCCAATAAAAAGGTCTGCGGTATCTTATTTTATGAGTGGTCGACGGTATGGTTTTCGGGAATGAGAATGGTAACCGTGGTCCCTGATCCATATTCACTTTCTATTTGAATTTTTCCCCCATGCAATTCCATTATCTTCTGGCAGATGGATAAACCAATCCCTTCTCCAGCTGATTGATCCTCTCCTTTATAAAAGGATCTGGTCACATAAGAAAGATCTTCCGGCTTGATGCCTGTTCCAGAATCACGGATTGTAATTTTAACCGAATCCGATTCCTTTTTCTGATCCACAAAAATGGTACTGTGCTCATTTGAGAATTTAATACTATTGTCTATTACATTCAGCAGTACCTGTTTCAGCTTATCGCCATCTCCGTAAATCTCTAAAAAAGCAGTGCTGGTCACAAGCTGTATGTCCTTCTTTTCTGCTTTTTTCTGCAATTGAAACACCGCTTCCAAAACCAGTTCTTCTATATTAACCTGCTGAAATGAAACATTAACCCGATCCGACTGGTATCGGGAAAAGTCAAGCAGAGTTTCTACCATGGTGATCAACCGCTCGGTTTCATGTTGGATGATCTTAAGACCAAACTCCAACTCCTCTTCCTGTAACCCCTCAGGCTCTCTCATGGTTTCCACCCAGCCCTTAATTCCGGTCAGAGGAGTGCGAAGCTCATGGGATATAGAAGAGATGAAATCATTTTTCAGCTGATCCGCTTTTCCAATTTCATCTCCCATATGATTTAATATGGTTACCAGTTCTCCCGCTTCATAAGGATACTGCTTCTTAATTTTTTCCCGGTAATTACCCTCAGCCATTTTTCTTGTTAAAGAGATTATATCCTCCAGTGGCTTTACAATAGAATTTCCAAGATGAAGACTGACAAAAAAAGTAATGGCTGCAATAGCAGTACAGGTGAGCAGCGCATAGGAGAATATTCTTAAAATAGTGCTGTCTGCCGGCTTTAATGAGGTGGTATATCTTAATATTCCCACCACCTGTTCTTCATAGAAAAAAGGCGTGTATACAGCCATAATCCGTTCTTTCGTCTGAACGTTTTTTTCCACCCTGTAAACAGTTTTTCCGCCAGGCACCTGGGGATCTACCCAGTAACTTCGTTCTTTGTAAAATCCGGTTGATGACTGAATCATCTGTCCGCTCCTGCTTAACAGCTCTAAATCTGCACACTGGAACGTATAGTTTTTAATGATCTGGTCACTGTAATCCGGCAGCTCAAACGAGCGGGAATCAGACTGCCCAGCCCAAACAGGAACAACCGCCTGAGCATAGTGTTCAAAGGTATCTGATATCTGCTGGTACAGATACTTTTTTACTCCAATACCAAAACTAGCCAGTACAAGACCCAGTGTAAGAAGGATGATTATCATAAAATAGGCCATTACTTTCCGTTTCAATCAATCACTCCTTCCAAATATATCCATATCCCCATTCCGTACACAGGTACGCTGGATTTGCCGGGTCATCTTCAATCTTTCTTCGGATCCGTCTGATGTTTACATCAACAACCTTTAGATCTCCAACATAGTTTTCTCCCCATACCTGATCTAAAATCTGGTTTCTGGTAAAAACCCTGTTTTTGTTTCTGATAAAGAATTGAATAAGGCTGAACTCCGTAGGCGTCACCTTTACGGCAGCACCCTTTCGTAATAACCGGTTCTTTTCAAAATCCAGCTCAAAAGGCCCGGAGCAAAGCCTTGTCCCATTCTGGTCAGAGGATCTTAAATCCATACGGCGCAGAAGAGAAATGATTCTTGCCTCCAGCTCTGTCATACTAAATGGTTTTGTGATATAGTCATCGGCTCCCTGGATTAATCCCTTGATTTTATCCTCTTCCTGGGAACGTGCAGTCAACATAATAATGCCCGCCTGAGGATTTAAATCTCTCATTTTCTCACAGACAGCATATCCATCCATACCTGGAAGCATGAGGTCAAGTAGCACTACATCCACCGGTTTGGAAGCAAACAGTTCAAGTGCCTTCTCACCGGTTTCTGCTTCCAGAACCTCATACTTCTTTCTCCTTAAATTCAGGCAGATAAAGCTTCTGATGGAAAGCTCATCCTCAACTACCAGTATTGCTTTCATTTTCCTCCCCCATCAGGTGAAACTGGTCTCTGGATATAGGCAGTTTATCTTTTATCTCAGTATAATAGATGGTATCGTTTGTCTTACCCAAAATGGTGCCGCGCTCACCAGTCTCATCTTTCTTTGCCCATTTCACTTCAAACACGGTCTCTCCCCCTGAAACGGTTACAAGCTGTACACCCTGATCCAGTCGTTTTACCGTGATCTTACCGTATAAATTGGAAGGGATGGTAATATAAAAATGCTGTCCTTCTTCTGCATAACGTTCCTCAACAGCCGTTTTGGATCCATTAAGCTTATAATCATAATAAACCTGTATAAATGGAATCTCAGCCATAGCAGCATCTTCATAGCCGTATGGTATATACATTCCTCCTGCCTCAATCACACCGTCTCCGTTTATATCTCTGCTGTAAAGAGGATATTCCTTCATCAGAGTACTGTCGTTGTCATCTCCGAATTTTATCAGTTTTCCGTCTTTCACTCCAAGAATTTCCGTTAACATGGAATGGGCACCCAGTCCGCTGTCAACAAAGACGGCATCTGCCCCATCTGCCAGAAGTCCTGCTGTGATTTGTTCCGGAACTGCCTGTGGATTTAACTCCACGCTGGAACGGGATATTAACTGACCTGCCTCATAGGAAAACAGTTCTGCGTTCTCTTCTTCCTCTATTTTTCCGTCCAATAAAAATATAGAAGGGGTCTGGCTGTTTCCAAACTGCCTGATTAAAAGCTTTTCATAACTGCGGTTTTCCTTTTGCACTAACTGACTCTGATTAAACTCATAGATGAAAAGCTGCTTAGGGCTTTCCGGACCCGAAATCTGTCCGCCTGCTATGATCTCCTTTTTTCCGTCTCCATCTAAATCCACCACTTCAAATGAATCAAACGAGGAAAATCCTGTCTCCTGGTCCCATATTTTTTCGTAACTTCCGTCCTTTTCCTGTAACATCAGGAAATGTGCCTGCTTATTATCCCTGGTATCCCGGTATAAAACCAACGCTTCCTGTTTCCCGTCCTGATTGATATCATCAAGAACAATGCTTTGTTTCTTATCTGAATGATCAGCCGTTAAATATTCGGCACCTGCAGGCAGGATACCTTTTATTTTCTGTGTAAGATCCTCTTCTTTAGAATTGTCCGCTTTGGGTTGTTGTATGAACCCCGCCTGATTGCCGGAATAACTGCATCCGGATAAGTACGCGCTCACTGCAGCTGCGACCGCTGCCTGTAACAGGATATTTGTATTTTTTCTTTTCATGTCTGTCTCTCCGTCTCTTTGGAAGCTGCTGTGTTTCTGCCGTTAAAAATCATTCTTCAACAGATACAATCCATAGGTAACCTGGGTGCTTGTATCGTAGTTAATGGACAGATAGATATCGTTATATTTAAAATGAGCATCGCCGTTGCGATCGCTGACCGGATCTTTTAATACTTCTTTAAATTTGTCAATTTTTTCTCCCAGTTTCACACCATGAATGTCAAAATCCGGATCCATGACAAAAATCTGCTCTGCTGTCTTGTAATTTGTCTGATCGAACCAGATACGGATTCCCGCATTTTTAAATTCCAGACCTCCCTCGTCAATCTTCTCCGGCTCCTCACCTAAGTTTTTCACCAGCTCCTCTTTTGTAAGACCCAGCAAACCAATATAGCCGTCTAACCGGGCTGACTCATCTTCTGCTGCCGTAGTGATTGCTTCTGCCGCAGAACTTTCCTTTGAAGCTTCCGTCTGTGTTATGGAAGGGGCTGTAGATTCTTTCGTACTGCCAGCTGTCCTGTCTGTTTCTTTTATACTGCACCCGCTTATTTCTAACATACTGATAAGCAGCAATGCGGCCAGCAGCCTCCTGCTGTATTTTTTATTATTTTTTCCCATGATACGTCTCATGATATCCTCCTTGGAATTTATTTCTTACTATAGCAGTATAACCCGTAATGAAATAAAATTGGTTACAAAGACATTACAATTTCATGATTCTTTTCCAAATAAATAAGGGAGCGTTTTCATAACGCTCCCTGTCTGATCCCTTTATTATTCACCACTATCTGCCAGTCGGTTCAGGCCCTCACCGGCGATGCGGTATACCGTCCATTCATCCATTGACTCTGCTCCCATGGAACGATAAAAGTCGATGCTGGGCTGATTCCAGTCCAAACACCACCACTCCAGTCTTCCACATCCACGTTCTCTTGCAATGGCGCCTAACTTCTTAAAAATGGCTTTTCCAATTCCCTTACCTCTGTAATCTGACTTTACAAATAAGTCTTCCAGATAGATTCCGCCTCTGCCGAGGAATGTGGAGAAATTATGGAAAAACAACGCAAACCCCACTTCTTTTCCGTCCGCCTGTGCGAAGATCACTTCTGCTTTTTTCTGCTCAAACAGCCATTCTTTTAAAAGCTCTTCTGTAGCAACAACATCATCCAGCATTTTTTCGTAATCTGCCAGTTCTTTAATGAACTCCAGAATCAGAGCCGTATCCGATTCCTGTGCATATCGAAAGGTGAGTTCCATTTTATTTCTCCTCATGTAAATGTATTTTTATACATTATACCGTATTTATTTTAGTTTTTCCAGAACATGCTTAATCCGCGGCATCATTTTTTTCGTATACACATATCCGCTTTCCATGCATTCCTCCATATATTCAAAGGTTAAAAGCCCTGACCCTTTGGGAATCGGGGGTTTTAACAGAAGAATCTCACCGCTGGAACGGCAGTCCTTTAACTCCCTGCTCATAATGGAAAATGAATGGAACGCAATCTCCATGATGGAATGATCCTTTGGCATTTCATATGCTTCCCCAATATCAACTGCAATGACGTTTGACACTCCCGTTGAAATCAGTAAGTCTACCGGAAGATTGTTGGTCACTCCCCCATCCACCAGTAAAAAGCCATTAATCTGCCTTGGGCAGAATACAGCCGGAACAGAAGAGCTTGCCATCATAATGTCACATAAAAGCCCGTTTTTCTGCCACCTCACATTTTCTTCCCGAAGTGCTGACATAGGAACCTTTTCCTGAAAAAGATTTGTGAATACAACCGTATTTCCGCTGTTGATATCCACTGCCGGTATTAACAGTCCTTTCTTACAATCCTGTACCTCCATCCCATCGGTTAAATCGCAGAGAAAATCAGAAAGCCGGTTGCCCTTGATTAAGCCCATTAATGATGTCTTTCTATGAAGCAGTACCTGGGGCAGGAATAAAATGACACCAATTATATTTGGATCAATATATTTCTCTCCGTGGGCTGCCAGCCATCTCACTGTATCTCTCATCTTTCCAATATCCATTCCGGATGCGTATAATCCAGCCACAATACTCCCTGCACTGGCTCCTGCAACCTGGGTAGGCAAAAGACCGTTTTCTTCTAACGCCGTAAGAACGCCTACATGAACCGCTCCTCTGGTTCCCCCTCCTGCTAACGCAAGCCCATAATCCACCATGTTTTTCTTCTCCTTGCCTGGAAGAAACGTTTCAGGAAAATGTATGCTTTTTTCCGTTCATTTATGACCTCACAGAAGGAAGGCAGACAGTCAAAAGCCGGAAAGCAACAGGGGGTTCCCCTCTCGCTTTCCGGCATCTTATGTGGATTTAATTCCCGCCTGCATAATAGGCATCGATTCCATCTGCAATTCCTTTTACAATCTTGTCCCGATATTCATCGGTGGCCATCTTTTTATCTTCTTCTGCATTACTCATAAAGCCCATCTCCACGATGGTTACCGGTATTTTGCACCAGTTAATTCCGCTCATGGAATCGGTCTCCTGTACACCCCGGTTTTTAAATCCGGTCTGACTGCTGATTCCGTTTACCACTGTTTTGGAAAGAGCTGAACTTTTACCGTACAGATTACCGTTATAAGGATTCTTAGAAGTCTGACACATGGTCAGGGCTCCGGCTACAGAGCTGTCGTTTAATGAATTAGCATGAACCCTTACAAAAATATCCGCTCCGCTTTCGTTCGCCATATTGGCACGCTCTGCATTGCTGATATTCACATCATGAGTCTCACGGATCATATAAACACGATACCCCCGGTTCAACAGCTCCTGCTTTAACTTAAGGGAGACATCCAGGGTCAGCTTATATTCTGGTATGCCCGTAGCCACACCCTGGGTTCCGGAAGCCACCTTTGGTTTCATCTGAGAGGATCCTGGTCCGATGGGTTCCTTTTGTGAGTTACCCTTTGCCTGGTGTCCCGGATCAATGGCAATGAGCTTTCCGTTACCACTTCCTGAAACGGAAGGAGTTACAGCCGCCTTATCCGCCGGCTTGTCCTTGGATAAATAACGGGAAGATACATAGCATTCTTTGTTCTCATAGATAACACGGCTCCAGCTCTGGCTGTATCCGGTTCGCTTCAGAGCCGCTCCCTGATTAAGGGAGGCTGCTATCTGGCCGGAAGAAGATGGCTGTGTCCTGACATTCACTCCGCTGCCTGTCACATAAACCGTCTCATCTGCTTTTTGAAACTCAGGAGCTGTCTCCTTCGTCACAGAAGCTTCGTGAGAGCTTTTTTCCGCCGTCTTTTCTGTATCGTCTACAATGGTTACAGGAGCACTTTCAGCCTCCTGGGATAATTCTCCTTTGGCTTCTTCCACTGCAGGAGTCTGTATGGCTTCATATTTTTTCCCGCAGCCGGAAAGCAGAAACAGACAAAAAAGCAGGACGGCAGGAACGATCCATCTGATTGATTTTTTTCTGATTATCACAGTATGGTTCCTCCTCCCACTACATATTCGCCCTGGTAAAATACCACAGCCTGTCCGGGAGTGATCGCTCTTTGCGGCTCCTCAAATCTGCATTCCACCACGCCGTCCTCCACCTCTTTTATGGTACAGGGGGCGCCTTTATGGCTGTAACGGATCTTTGCCATTACCTCCATCTCTTTTCCATGAAGACCGTCAACTGCCATCCAGTTTAAATGACCGGCACGAAGGGTATCAGAATAGACATCCTCTCCCGTTCCAATCACCACTTCGTTTGTCTCAGGGCGTATCTCCACAACAAAAACCGGGTAGCCAAGGGACAAATTAAGTCCCTTTCTCTGCCCCACGGTGTAATGAGTGATTCCTTTATGGCGTCCAATGACCTGGCCATCCAGATCCACAAAATTACCTTCCGGGGCCCGCTCTCCTGCGCTCTCTTCAATAAATCCGGCATAATCATGATCTGGAATAAAGCAGATCTCCTGGCTGTCCGGTTTGTGAGCAACGTTTAGATTGATCTGATCCGCTATTTCCCTGATCTGATCCTTGGAATAGGCACCTACCGGCATCAGGGTGCAGGCCAGCTGGTCCTGTGTTAAGTTATAAAGAGCATAAGTCTGGTCTTTCGCAGCAGTCACCGACTTTTTAAGGGCATATCTGCCGTTTGGAAGCCGGTCGATCTGGGCGTAATGACCTGTGGCAATATAATCCGCTCCAATATCTAAACTCCGCTTTAAAAGAGACTCCCACTTCACATAGCGGTTGCAGGCGATACAGGGATTGGGAGTCCGTCCTCTCTGGTATTCCTCTACAAAGTAATCGATAACCTGTGATTTAAATTCTTCTTTAAAATTCATAACATAATAAGGAATTGAAAGATCCCAGGCAACTCTTCTGGCATCATCTACGGCACTGAGCCCGCAGCAGCCTCCGTTTTCTTCCTGGGTCACGTTATCCTCGTCCTGCCAGATCTGCATGGTCACGCCGATTACGTCATAGCCCTGTTCCTTTAACAGCCAGGCTGCAACGGAAGAATCCACGCCGCCTGACATTCCAACTACTACTTTCTCTTTACTCATAGTATTCCATTTCCATTAATATTCTTCTTCTACTTCTTCCTCGCCGATATCAGACTTTGGCTTCTCCAAGCCTTCAATCTTAATGTCATGCTTGGTTGCATAATCCCACAACGCAGCATGGATTGCTTCTTCGGCCAGCAAGGAGCAGTGGACTTTTACAGGGGGCAGACCATCAAGTGCCTCACATACAGCCTTATTGGTAACCTCCATAGCTTCCTGAACTGATTTTCCTTTTACCATCTCTGTTGCCATGCTGCTGGTAGCAACTGCTGCACCGCAGCCAAATGTTTTAAACTTAACATCCTGAATAATCTGATTGTCATCAATATCCAGATAAATTCTCATAATATCGCCGCATTTTGCATTACCAACTGTACCCATGCCGCTGGCGTTCTCTATTTCACCCACATTTCTCGGGTGTTCAAAATGATCCATAACTTTCTCTGTATACATATTCTATATTCTCCACTTTCTGGTAATTCTTCTACCCTGTACTAGTTTCCCTGATGTCTGATATAATCCTCATAAAGAGGAGACATACTGCGCAGTTTTGCTACGATCTCCTTAATGGCTTCCACCACATAATCCATCTCTTCTCTGGTATTTACCTCATCAAGGGTCAGACGGAGGGAACCGTGTGCGATCTCATGAGGAAGGCCAATTGCCAGAAGTACATGAGACGGATCTAAAGAACCGGAAGTACATGCTGAACCGCTGGACCCGCAGATTCCTTTCATATCCAGCATGATCAGTAAGGATTCACCCTCAATAAACTGGAAGGCAAAATTTACGTTATTGGAAAGGCGGCTTTTTCTGCTGCCGTTAATTCTGGTATATGGAACTTCTTTCATGACACGTTCCATTAAATATTCACGAAGCTCGGTTTCTTTGCGGGTTCTCTCTTCCATTCCTGCTACTGCAAGCTCTACCGCTTTTCCGAAACCTACAATTCCTGTTACATTCTCTGTTCCTGCACGGCGCTTTCTTTCCTGACCGCCGCCATGAACAAAGGAACGGGACTTAACGCCTGTTCTGATATATAAAAATCCGATTCCCTTTGGTCCGTTAATCTTATGACCGCTGGCACTTAACATATCAATGTGGTATTCATCTACGTTAATCGGCACATGACCGAATGCCTGAACTGCATCCGTATGGAATAAGATCTTATGCTCTTTTGCTATCTCACCAATTTCCTTAATGGGTTCAATGGTGCCGATTTCGTTATTGGCAAACATGATAGAAATGAGGATGGTGTCAGGACGAATGGCTTTTTTCAGCTCGTCTAACTTTATGGAACCATTCTCATCTACATTCAGATAAGTGATATCAAAACCGCGTTTCTCCAGATATTCACAGGTGTGAAGCACGGCATGATGCTCGATTTTACTGGTAATGATGTGTTTTCCTTTGTCTGCATAGGCTTCTGCTGTTGCAATGAGAGCCCAGTTGTCGGATTCAGAACCGCCGGCCGTGAAATAAATCTCGTTCGCCTTTGCTCCAAGAGAATTAGCTATCATTTCTCTGGAATCCTGAACCGCTTTCTTTGAGATACCGGAAAATTCGTATACGGATGATGGATTACCATAATATTCCGTAAAGTAAGGCAGCATGGCTTCTACGACCTCTGGTCTGGTTTTGGTCGTCGCTGCGTTGTCTAAATAAATCAGTTGCTTCATATTTGTTAGTTCCGCCTTTCTGTAGTTCTAAAGTTAAAAGCTTCATCTACATTTCCTATTATACACACATTTCCTAGAAATTCAATAGGAATGATTCTCATTATGATTGTGTCATGAAGAAAGAACAATTTCCATATATTTATAATAATTCTCTTTTTCAGGAGATTTCATGAATGATTCTCTAAAGATCCCCAGAAAACTTTCAAAAAGAAAATATGCGCTTCTGACCGGCACCCTTCTTCTAACGTCAGCCGGGCTCATCACGCGGGTGCTGGGCTTTTTTTACCGGATCTTTCTCTCCCGTACCATTGGAGCTGAGGGTCTGGGTATTTTTAATCTGATTCATCCGGTTTTTGGAATCTGCTTTGCACTTTGTGCAGGGTCCATTCAGACCGCCATCTCCCAGTCCGTAGCCGCTAATGTGAAGAAGGGCCGTTCTGTTTTTCGCAGCGGTCTCATTATTTCAGTGGCTATTTCGATGATCCTTGCTTATCTTATTATTCAGTTTAAGGATTTTATCGCCAGTTCTATTTTGATGGAACCGCGCTGCGCGCCATTACTTACGTTTCTTGCCGTATCTGTTCCCTGCGCGGCGATTCATGCCTGTATCAACGGTTACTATTATGGTATGCAGCGTCCCTCTGTTCCGGCATTGGCACAGATCATGGAGCAGATCATAAGAATCGGCGCTGTTTTCCTCATTGCTGACATTATGATCCAGTCAGGAATTACCATTACTGTCCAGCTGGCAGTTATGGGACATTTGATCGGGGAGATTGCCTCTTCTCTCTTTACGGTTTTTGCCTACCGCTTTTTCCCGCCAAAAATGGCCAAAGATTTTGCTTATGATTCCTCCCATTTCAGCGAAACGGCTCCGGGACTCCTTCACCTGGCAGTTCCTCTTATGGGAAACCGGCTGGTCTTAAATATTCTTGCCAGTGCAGAGGCCATACTGATTCCCAGCAGACTGCAGATGTCCGGTCTTTCCGATTCGGCCGCATTTTCCGTATACGGTGTATTAACCGGAATGGCACTGCCCTTTATTTTGTTCCCCTCCACCGTATTTAATTCCCTGGCCGTACTATTACTTCCTACTGTGGCAGAGGCCCAGTCTGAAGGGAATGAGAAACGGATCGGAACAGCAATTTCCATGTCTCTTCGTTACTGTATGTATGTGGGAATTCTCTGCATCGGAATTTTCACTTTATTTGGCAACGATCTGGGAGTCAGTGTGTTTAAAGACAGTTCTGCCGGACAATATATGACTGTGCTGGCATGGCTCTGCCCATTCCTTTACATGGCTACCACCATGGGAAGTATTTTAAACGGGCTGGGCAAAACCTCTATCACGTTCACCCAGAACGTCATTGCAATGACTCTCCGGCTCCTGTTTGTGCTTTTTGGTATCCCCCGGCTGGGAATATTTGCATACCTGGTAGGCGCTTTGGCAAGTGAACTGCTGCTGGCTTTCATGCATGTGCTGACCTTGAAGAAAATGGTGGAGTTTGTGTGGAATGCATGGGATATGATTGCAAAACCATCAGCACTTATGATACTGGCTATTGGAATCTATTATGCAGCCTGTTCCTTTATAGATCCATTTGGAGGCCTTCCTTTGTTTATAAAAACGGCATTACATATCTTGATTTTAAGCATCTTTTACCTGGTACTGCTGTTTGGAGCTCATATTATGAGGCACGGGGAGGAATAACGGTATAAAGTACTGTTTTGCACTCCTTGCTTTGGATTTCATGGTATAGTATAATACTTAAATACAGCGAATAAATGTAATTCGCCAGATTGAATCTGAGATATAGAGTAATTTAATATAACGTAAGACAACGATACAAAAGGAGAATGCGAATCCCATGGATATAAAAGAAGCCTGTTCCTGTACCCAGATTTTTCAAAACATATCAGAAAAATCAGCGGCGGCACTGATGGCCTGTGGAAGTCTGCGGCGTTTTCCAAAAGGATCACACCTGTTTTGGGATAAAGAAATGAATCAGACGCTTTATATAGTAGTAACCGGATTCGTATCCCTTTATAAGATCAATTCCCAGGGAGAGAGAAAAACCATTTTTCTATTGGGAAAAGGAGAATTGGTCAATGAGGAAGTTTTGCAGAATATGCCCGCATCCATTAACTGCGAGGCCTTTGAACCATCTTTGGTTCTGTGCTTTGGAAAGATGGATTTTTTAGAGGTCATGCGTCATGATTTTGAACTGACAAAACTGATTCTTGATTCCCTGGCTTTAAAAAACCGCCGCTTATACCGCCAGTTAAAAAATACCTCCAACTCCGTACATGGAGAAAAGAAGATCGCTGCCAAGCTGTGGCGGCTTTCCAAGGATTATGGCATTCCTGATGAGGAAGGAACCTTAATCAATATGGATTTAAGCGTTACGTATCTGGCGGATATGCTGGGATCCAGACGGGAAACCGTATCCCGTCAGTTAAAGCATTTAACCGAGCAGGGGCTGGTCCGGGTCCAGCGGGGAAAATTTATTATCCCTGACAGAGACGCCCTGTCTGTTTTTTTTAAGTCACCGTGATTTTAATCACGGTGATTTTTTTGTTTATTGATTATACTTGTTTTGTGGGTAGTTTGATAAAAAATAAACAAAGGAGGTTGTTTATGTTTCAGGAAGAATATTTAATGTTAGCAAAAGCGGCGGAAAACAAATCAAAGTTTCTGAAAAAGAATCCTGTTGGATACTGGGTTGCGGCCATGCTGGCAGGTATTTATGTGGGTTTTGGAATTCTATTGATCTTCTCTGCCGGAGGGATGATTTCCAGTCAGCCTTACGTCAAGATTATTATGGGTGCATCCTTTGGCATTGCCCTCAGTCTTGTTGTAATGGCAGGAGCAGAACTGTTTACCGGCAATAATTTAGTAATGGCAGGCGGAATGTTCAGCGGTACAGTCACATTTTCGGAGTCTGTCAAGCTGTGGGTTGTCTGTTTACTTGGAAACTGGGCCGGTTCCATTCTCCTTGCACTTATGTTCTGGGGTGCCGGGCTGGCAAAGGGGCCAGCAGGGGAATTCATGGCAAATGCTGCTGCTGCAAAAATGGCAATCCCCCTCATTCCTCTGTTTTTCAGAGCGGTTCTCTGTAACATCTTAGTCTGCCTTGCGATCTGGTGCAGTTTCCGCTGCAAATCAGAGAGCGGAAAATTAATCATGGTGTTCTGGTGTCTTTTCGCATTTATAACAAGCGGTTACGAGCATAGTATTGCAAACATGACACTGCTTACAGTGGGAGTCTTAAGTCCTAATGGTGCGGCTGTTTCCCTTTCCGGTTATTTTTACAATATTCTGGTTGTAACTCTTGGCAATATGGCAGGTGGAATTTTATTTACTGCTGTTCCCTATTATCTGATTTCCGGAAAAAAGGAGGCTTAGCATGGGATATATCCTTAATACAAAAGAGGTCAACGAAGTGTTTCAAAACTGGAAAAAGGATTCCGTCATCTATGCTCCCATGCTGATGAAGAACGGAGGTGCTTTTTCCGATACGGACTCTGTTCACTATGGAGAAATTCAGTCCATTGACGAAATCGTATTTGACCAGAAATCCGACTTTTCTTTTAAAGAAATACTTCTTCCCATCTCGGAGACCTTATTTTATTTTACGGAAGATTCGGTAAAGGAACCGGAAGCCCCTGTGAAGCAGGCAATTATTTTTCTGCGCAGCTGCGATCTTCATGCGGTGAAACGCTTAGATACCATGTATCTCCATAACGGGGCTGAAGACCCTTATTATAAACGTCTTCGGGACCGGGTGAAATTCGTACTTATGGGGTGTAAGGACTCCTTTGAGAGCTGTTTCTGTGTTGATATGGGTACCAATCGTTCAGACGACTACCATGCTTCCATGGAACTGTGGGAAGACGGGGTGAGAATTGATAATAAAAATCCGGAATGGGATGAGTTATTTGCTGCCAACTGTTCAAAACAGGCAGATGTAACCCCTTCTTACGTAACCGAGACTGAAACACAAGTCAACATCCCTGATTCTCTTTCCTTAGATGTCATGAAGTCATCCATGTGGAAACAATATGACAACCGCTGCATCAACTGCGGACGGTGTAATTTTGTATGTCCAACCTGTACCTGTTTTACCATGCAGGATATTTTCTATACCGATAACGGCAAAGTCGGAGAACGCCGCAGAGTATGGGCGTCCTGTATGACAGATGGTTTTACTGATGTAGCAGGCGGCGGAAGCTATCGCCAGAACAACGGACAGCGCATGCGCTTTAAGGTTCTTCACAAAGTATATGACTACAAGAAACGCAATGGGATTCATATGTGCGTAGGCTGTGGCCGGTGCGACGACGTGTGCCCGGAGTACATCTCATTTTCCCACTGCATCAATCAGCTGGAGGATGCCATGAAGGAGGTAAATGGAAATGAATCATAACGAATATCTTCCTTTCCGTTCTGAAATCAAGGAGGTAATCCGCCATACGGACATTGAATACACATTCCGCATGGCTTATCACGGAGACGTAAAACCGGGTCAGTTTTTCGAGGTTTCCATTCCTAAGTTCGGGGAAGCGCCCATTTCTGTCAGCGGCATCCGGGAGGATTCCGTAGATTTAACCATTCGCCGGGTAGGTAAGGTGACAGGAGAAATCTTTGAACGTTATCAGGGAGACAGCCTGTTTTTAAGAGGACCTTACGGCAATGGATTTGATATGGAAAATTTCCGGGGAAAAGAGCTTCTTATCATAGCAGGCGGAACCGGACTTTCTCCTGTAAAGGGTGTGGTTGATTATTTTTCCAGTCATATGGAAGAAACAAAGGGCATGACACTCATTGCCGGATTTAAGACACCCAAAGACATTCTCTTTCTGGAGGACTTTGGCAAATGGAAGCAGGCAATGGAAGTCATTCTGACTGTGGATTGTGCAGATGATGACACGGCCTGCCAGATCGGACTGGTCACCCAGTATATACCAAAATTAAAGTTGAAAAACAAAGAAGAAACCACTGCAATTGTGGTGGGGCCTCCAGCCATGATGCGCTTTACCACTCAGGGACTTCTTGATATTGGACTGAAGGAAGAAAATATCTGGATATCCCATGAACGGAAAATGTGCTGCGGAATCGGCAAATGCGGACACTGTAAAATTGATGACACCTATGTGTGCCTGGACGGACCTGTCTTTCCATTTACCAAAGGCCGCAAACTCTTGGATTAGAAAGGGGAACGTCTAATGGATATTAACACAAAGGAACTGAAAAAAAATGCTTTCCGGGTAACGAAACACAGAGGTCTTACAGCCTCCCGCGTCCGGGTTCCAGGCGGTTATCTGGAAGCCAGATTTTTATCTATGATTCAGAATATTGCTGATACTTACGGCAATGGCACCGTACACATTACCTCCAGACAGGGTTTTGAGATTCCTGGAATCCCATTTGCGGATATTCCAAAGGTCAATGCCCTCCTGCAGCCGATTATTGAAGGACTGGGTATTAACCAGGAAAAATCGGGAGAGGGCTACAGCGCTGCCGGAACCCGGAATATAACCGCATGCATCGGCAACAACGTCTGCCCTTATGCCTGCTATAATACGGCGGATTTTGCAAAGAAAATAGAGAAAGCCATTTTCCCGAACAATCTCCATTTTAAGGTTGCATTAACCGGCTGCCCCAACGACTGTGCCAAGGTGCGGATGCATGATTTCGGCATTATGGGAATGACACTCCCCCACTACGATGCAGACCGCTGTGTCAACTGCGGCGCCTGCGTGAAAGCATGCAAACGGAAATCTACCGGAGCTCTGGAAACAGTAAACTGTAAGGTAACCCGCAATCATGAAACCTGCATCGGCTGCGGGGAATGTGTACTTGCCTGCCCTACCAGAGCCTGGACCAGAAGTCAGGAGAAGTTTTACCGCCTCACCCTGCTTGGACGTACCGGAAAGAAAAATCCCCGTTTGGGGGAGGATTTCATCAAATGGGCAGATGAGGACAGCATTTTAAAAATTATTTTAAATACTTATGATTATGTGACAAAATACATTGATACCACTGCTCCCGGCGGAAAGGAACATATCGGATATATTGTGGACCGGACCGGATTTGAGGAATTCTACCGTTGGGCAATGAAAGATGTGACTTTGCCGGAAGAAGCAGATGTTTATAAGCCGCTTTACTGGAAGGGCGTCAAATATTAGAAAACGATAAAAGCATGACCGGAACCCATACTCGTGGATTCAGGCCATGCTTTTATGCCGTTGCCTAATTTTTATCCTGAAACAGATTATTTAAAATAGTAATTATGAAAGCGGCAATCAGCGAATTAAGAAAGCCACCCATACTTATATTTTCAACAAGGGAATCTGCAATCATGATCGTCCAAGCGTTTACAATAAAGCTGAATAAGCCTAACGTCAGCAAATTGGCCGGTAATGTAATGAGCATAAGAAACGGCTTTATGATCAGGTTCACAAGCAAAAGTACCATGCCCATAATAAGCAGTGCGCCTAAACTTCCAATATAAACCGAGTTAAATATAAATGACATCAGATAAATGGCTAATACAATTGAAATATACTTTATAAATAGTTTCATCATTTTCCCTCCAGTAAACTCTATTTTACCTGCATCGGTTCCTGATGTTAAATTATATATGATTCCTGGCTATAAATGCAAGTTACTTTCTATCTTCCATGACTCCCACTGTATTTCTTTAAAATATCTGTTATAATTATAACAGAATTTTAACAGCCAGTATAAGGGGGAAACTTATGTCAAGTGCTATGTTTTTCAGTCTGCTTTTAAATATCGGTCTTCTGGTTCTGATCGCTACCCTTCTTACCAAAATCCCCATTGTAAGGAGCATGCTCCTTTATGATATGCATTCCGCCGGCTGCGGAATCATGCTTGCCATCTTATTCGGTTTAATCAGCATTATATCAACCTACACAGGTGTTCGCACCCAGGGAGCAATTGTCAACACCCGGGTAATCGGAGTGCTGGCTGCAGGCCTTTTAGGTGGCCCATATGTGGGAATCGGTGCAGCCTTAATTGGAGGAATTCACCGTTATCTGTTTGACATCGGTGGATTTACCGCAGCAGCCTGTGCTGTCTCCACTCTGGTTGAGGGGCTTGCAGGTTCCTTGTTCTCCAGCCGGTTTAAAGCCGGAAAAATGGGCAGCTCCAGTGTTTTTATTCTCACGGTTTTTGTAGAATTTCTTCAGATGATGATTATTCTGCTTATTTCACGGCCCTTTTCTGCAGCAGTCCAGCTTGTAAAGCTGATCTCACTCCCCATGATGACCATGAACGCACTTGGAATGTTAGTATTTCTAGGCACTTTTAATATGGTGTTTTTGGAGGAAGACAGTCAGTTTGCTGAACGTATGCGGCTGGCTCTTGGAATCGTGGAACAAAGTCTTCCCCATCTTCGCAAAGGCTTATACAGTATAAAGGATATGCAGGCTGCTGCTGAAATTATTTTTCAGTCCACCAGCTGCGCCGCCATACTTATAACAGATACCGAAAAAATAATAAGCAGGAAAGCCAACTTGGAGCTGAAGGATATGAATGAGGATACAGTTCTTCTCCCAATACTGGCGTCCATCCACGACGGGAAACCAACCATTTTTCATTATGCCAGAAAAGGGGAACCACTTTATTCCATTTTGAAAAACCATATTATTGTGGCTGCTCCCATTATTGAAATGAATCAGGTTATGGGAAGTCTGACCATGATAATAAAAAAGCACTGGCAACAGTCCCAGTCTGATTTAAATTTTGCCTCGGAACTTGCAAGGCTTTTTTCCACTCAGTTTGAGCTGTCTGAACTGGAATACCAGAAAAAATTACGGCGTAAGGCAGAATTAAAAGCTTTGCAGTCTCAGGTCAATCCCCATTTCCTTTATAATTCTCTCAACACCATCTCCTACGTCTGCCGGGACAATCCGGACAGAGCAAGAGAACTGCTTCTTACTTTGTCTTCCTATTACAGACAGACACTGGAGCACAATTCCTACATGCACACACTTAAGACAGAACTTATGCATATTACCAGATATCTTGAATTGGAAAAAGCCAGATTTGAAGAAAAGCTTCATATAGAAATAATAACGGACGAAAAAACAAACTGCCTGATTCCGGCGTTCATCCTTCAGCCCCTGGTAGAAAATGCAATCCGCTATGGTTTTGATAAAAGTGCAAATCGCTATGTATCCATCTGCGCCTGTATGGAGGGAGCATTTACAAAGATCTCCGTTTCCGATAAAGGACCCGGAATTCCAGAAACAGTCATTAAGCATCTGTATGATGGAGAACATTACGGGGGAGTTGGACTGGAAAATGTCCATAAACGGCTAAAAAGCATTTATGGACAGGAACACGGACTTCATATTGAAAGTTCTGATTCCGGTTCTGACATCTTTTTTACCATTCCGGTCTCTCCAGAATCAAAATACGAAGGGGGATTCAATTATGAAAATTGCTGTGATTGATGATGAACGCCCTGCGCGTAAAGAACTGATACACCAGATTTTATCCTTCCTGCCTGAAAGCCAAATTATGGAAGGAGACAGTGGTAATGCAGCCCTTGAATTATTTGGTCATTATTATTTTGATATTCTCTTTCTGGATATCAGTTTAAATGATATGGATGGAACCACACTGGCAGCTGCTGCAAGGAGAATGATGCCTCATGCCCAGATCATCTTTGCAACCGCATTTTCCCAATATGCAGTCCAGGCATTTGAGCTGGGTGTAAATAACTATATTTTAAAACCCTTTGATCCGGAACGATTACGCAGTATTCTGGAAAAATGCAGACAGGATCTGGATCATTCTTTAAAAAATGAATTATCTCTCCCAGCACATAAGTTTCCCATTAATGTCAACAGAACCATTATACTGCTTGATATCAGGCAGATCGTATACATAGAAACCTGCTGCCGAAGCTGCATTATCCATACCGTTTCCAGGGATTATACAGAGAACCAGCTGTTAGGTGAATATGAGAAACGCCTTTCCTCCTGTGGATTTTACCGGATTCACAAAAGTTATCTGATCAACTTAAATTACATATCCGAAATGTTTCCATGGGCAAATAACAGTATAGCAGTTAAAATGCAGGGATTCGAAAAAGAGATTCTGCCCGTAGGAAGAGAAAAGACCAAACAGTTTAAGCAGATCATTGGTGTCTAACTGCTGTTTATGCATAAATACCTCCTTTTCATACATTTTCCATTTATTATTGTGCACATTTCATTATAATTGGTGGTAATGATATGTTTTAATAATAGGAGGTAGGCAAATGATAAGTTTCTTTTTATGTCTGTTGCTGCTGATTGCAGGTTTCTTCTTCTACAGCAAGATCACAGAAAAAGTTTTTGGACCTGATGACAGAGAGACACCAGCTCTTTCCATGACGGATGGCAGCGACTACGTTCCCATGGAGACCCCACGCATCTTTTTAATCCAGCTGTTAAATATTGCAGGCCTGGGGCCAATCTTCGGCGCACTTGCCGGAGCATGCTGGGGACCCAGCGTATTTTTATGGATCACCTTCGGAACTCTTCTAGGGGGCGGTGTGCACGATTATATGATTGGCATGATGTCCATGCGGCATAAAGGCGCCAGTGTATCAGAACTGACCGGCTCCTATCTTGGTACTGTCATGAAGCAGATCATGCGGGTATTTTCAGTGGTTCTTCTTGTATTGGTGGGTGTAACCTTTTCTACCGGGCCGGCAAATCTCTTGGCAATGCTGACGCCACATGTACTGGATTCCAGATTCTGGCTCATTGTTGTACTTGTTTACTATTTTATTGCGACCTTTGTCCCTATTGATAAGGTGATTGGGAAAATCTATCCTTTCTTCGGAATCTGCCTGATTGTAATGGCACTGGGCGTTGGCGGTGCGATTCTATTTAAGGGATATCACATTCCGGAAATCACCCTGTCCAATCTCCACCCCGCCGGGACACCAATATGGCCGACTATGTTTATCTCAGTTGCCTGCGGTGCCATATCCGGATTTCATGCCACACAGTCTCCTTTGATGGCCCGCTGTCTTACCAATGAGGCAGACGGCCGGAAGGTATTTTACGGTGCCATGGTGGCAGAAGGTGTGATTGCGCTCATCTGGGCAGCAGCGGGAGTCGCTTTTTATGACGGAACCGGCGGTCTTTTAACTGCACTTGGAAATGGGCAGTCCAGCGTTGTTTATGAAATCTGCTTTCAGCTTCTTGGACCAGTTGGTGCTGTTATAGCCATGATCGGAGTCATCGCATGCCCCATCTCTTCTGCAGACACGGCTTACCGGAGTGCACGTCTGACTCTGGCAGACTGGTTTAAACTTGACCAGAAACCGGTGAAAAACCGACTGATCCTTACCATACCGCTTCTGGCAGTTGGCTCTGTTCTGACTCAGTTTGATGTACAGATCGTATGGAGATACTTCTCCTGGAGCAACCAGACACTAGCAATGATCGCATTATGGACTGCAAGCGTTTATCTATTCCGCAAAAAACGTTTTTACTGGATCACAGTGCTTCCTGCAACCTTTATGTCTGCAGTTTCCAGTACCTACATACTAATGGCAAAGGAAGGACTAAAGATATCCACCACCATTGCTTATCCAATTGGTATACTTTTTGCAGCTGCCTGTTTTGGAACCTTTTACTATACTACTATTCTTGGAAAAGGCAGGCATGCCACTGCTTCAGCCAGTGAGACAGAGTATGCCGCTGCAAAATCAGACTAAACAGTAAAAAGAATGGAACTGCTCTGAAAATGTCCAGCAGTTCCATTCTTTCCTGTCTCATTGGATTATTCCCTCATCGCTTTGTTACACAAAGAGCAGTTTGCGCAGTCAGAAGGACTGCAGTGCATTCCGGGCCGTACAAAAGGCTCTATGGTAAATCCGCATGATTCCAGATTATATCTGTCTTTTTCAATTATTACTTCCCCTGATTCTGCCAGAAACTCCACTTTTATTCCGGATACAGTGAGTACCTCATCGTAGAGCGGATGAGGCTTTATATGGGGAGAATATTTTCTCATTACTTCATCCTCTGTCTGTACATAGATGGAGTGATCACAGGTAATAAGAGCCTTAATTTCTCCATTTTCGGTAAATGACAGTGAATTGCTGTCTGCATTGATTCCGATCTGATCCGGATCGTAAGCGGTGATCCTCCCGATGGGAGTGGATAACAGCACAGGATCTGCCGGTTCTACTGATTTTAAATTCCCCGACTCATATAAGGACAGCCCCACTTTCGTTTCCACTATCCCCATGGGAGTCCGTATGGAAGCCTTTTCTCCCGGAAATAATGTGATGCTTTTAATGTCTCCACTCTTATAAAAACACAGACCATTGATCATTGCCTGAAATTCAGTGAATTCAAGATCAAAGGTCAGGGAAATGTTAAGCTTTCGCTCATCTTCCTCCGTCCAGAAGCCGCTTATCTGCCCATCCAGTATAAATACCCGGTGAATTTCTCCAGTCGGATAGAATTTAATCAGTTCCACTGGGAGCTCCCCAATGGGAGTAAGAACCTCCTGCTGTTCTTCCAGTGCCACACTGATCACCATTCCCTGCCTGTCAAACTCCACTGACGGCTTCTTTTTTCTTCTCCCATTTTCCGTATAAGCCGGAATCAGCTCTCCTGCCTGAGTGACGATCATATTCTTTTCCGACAGGCTTACTCCCAAAAGCTCTCCGTTTGGATGGCAGAGAAAGGAATCCACTCCACCCAGAATTCTGTAAGGAGTCTGAAGTGTCTTCGGGTCTAAAACCACATAATTTTGCATCGCTTTTACCTCCTGCTAACATTGTTTTCTGGTTACCGTTATATGTAATCCGCCCTCTTCTTTTCGGATCTTTTTTTCAAAGGAAGTATCTGTTTTAAGCCATGGAGGAATGTGGGCACAGACAAGCTGCAGCTCTAAAAACGGAGTGTTGGAAAAAAAGGGTAATAGTGCCTTTTTAGAGGAAATCTCCGGGCACTCCTTTTGAAGCTGTGCCAAATCCAGAAAATAGATTCCAGGCGTCTGCGTTTCCACAGGTCCTGCATTCTTAATCATCTCTTCTTTCCTTCTTCGTTTTTCATCGCTGTCTTCCATATCCTTTACCATTCCGTCTAATGTGTCCTGATCAGCCATTTCTGCACAAAAGATGCAATATCCCTTCTGGTTGAATACCGAAAAAGGAATTCCTGAAAGCTCTTTGCACAGAATGGCTTTTGCATCCTCTGTAAGAGTCAGGACTGCTTGCGTTTCTTTTCTCAGTTCCTCCACTGAATTCCCTTTTACAGGAGAAAAGGAAGCAGTCCGAACCGCCTGCCACTGTGTCCCCTCTTTTTCGTATATTTCTACCAGGTTGCAATACAAAAAAGGAACCAGTTTCTGATCTTTGCTGATCACCGCTATTTTTTCCATCTGTCCGTTCCTCCTTTACCCATCAATTTCAACTACATTTCCATTGATCAGTTTTGCAAGAAATTCCTCCAGCTCAAGTCTTGCGTCTTCTTCATCGATATTTTTTTCCTCGGACAAAAGTGTGATCAGTTCATCCACTCCTGCTCCCCTCTCCAGGCTGTTCCACAAGAAGATGCATATCTCATTTACCGACGGCAGGCCGTCTAAGGATCCATTCTGGCTGTCTCTTTCATCAAAAATGCAAAATTCCCCTCCCAGTTCCATTAACGCAAATCCAGGCTTCAGCTTCACTTTCCTGATGTTCATATTAGCCCCTTAACCTTTCTATATCCACTCCGCCCTTAATCAGCTCTAAGTCTTCTCTGTCATATCCGGTACTCACCATAACTGCTCCGGTTGTCAGCCACATGACAATCAGTCCGCATATTTTTTGAATCATCAGGATCAGTAAATATGCGCTGATTTCCTCTTTTTTAAAGCTTTGCTTCATGGACTCTGTCAGGAACCTATCAGCTTCTGATCCCACTGGTATGTTATTTAAAACCTCTTTTTTTAATATTCCATACTGTTTCATGGTCTGATAATAGGCCACTGCAGATTCGATTCTTCGTTTCTCTTCCTTTGCCTCTGCTGTGGTGTACCCGCCTGCATAGATTACAGGCGCACAGCCCATTAATCCGGCAATTCTTTCTCTTAGCTTCTGTTTGTCATAATAATTGGTTTTCGGATCTCGAATCCGTTCTTCTATTGCCTCAATTCGTTTGCAAATCCGGCTGTTATCCGTATTTCCTTTTATAATTGTGTAGGAACCGGCCGCTGTCACCGCCTTTGCCCGCCCCAGCATGGCCGGCGAAACTTCTTCCATTCTGCATGGATAAATACCGTCAAAAACCACCGTATCCGTATATACCGCAGTATCCTCCAAAAGATCCTCTTTTCTCCTGCCAATTCCCGGTGCCTTCATGGCTCTTACGTGAATGCGGTTCTGCTTTACATTTGTATTTAAAAGAGTCAGAGCCTCCCCCTCTATCCCGTCAGCCAGAATGAATAAATTCTGCTGTTCCGTCTTTTGAAGAAGAGGATAGATGCTTGAAAAGGAAGTGATTGGATTTTTTACAATCAGAACAAGCGTATCGGATACGGTTCCTTCTTCTCCCACTGCCAAACCGCCGTCAAGACGCATTCCTCTGGTGATTTCAAGCCTTGTTTCCCCGAACATGGAATCTTTTACAACCACTTCTCCCACGTTTGAACCATCCACCACCATTTGGGCAGTTTCCCGGTCTTTGGTAATCGCTTCCACCAGATCCCCGCCTGCATCAGACAGGGGAATGGCGTTTTCACGAACAAAGGCTTCCAGGGTTTTCGCAGCTGCTTTCAACTCCCTGGCCAGAAGTACCGGGCTGATTCCAGATGCCGATTTTCTTTCACAATATGTCAAAAGCTCCGCCGTCAGACGGGCTGACTCTCCGGTTCCGCAGCCTGCTGTCTGATTAATCTCACTAATGGCGGCTGCACAAAGGCGGATTCCCTGGTTGAAATATAGATCGGTACCCTCAAGTTTTCCTGCCACCTCCGCAGCAGAAAAGCTGAAAGTTCCATTTACCAGCACCTGTCCTTCCATGGAAAGAACGCGGCAGAGACTTAAAATTCCTTCTGCCAGTTTTTTTCTGCCATCTTCAAATTTAATCTTCCGAATCATTTCTCTTTCCTCCATTCATTATGGATTTCAAAAGATTTTCCCCTTTTTTTATGTCCTGACTGCTGACACTTAAATCAAATTTACGGGCTGCACTATGGACAAATTCATATAGGTTGCAATTTCCCGCCCGTTCTCCAATTCCAAGCAGCGTTCCATCTACCATATCTGCTCCTGATAGTGCCATAACCATGGAATTGGCCACTGCCATTCCAAAGTCATTATGTTCATGAACCTCAATCATAATTCCTGTCTGCTTTATTTCCCGCACCAGCTCCCCTGCCCGCCTGGGAAACAACACACCAACCGTATCTGCAAGACGAATGGTCTCCACTCCCTGCTGTTTCATCAGACGGATTAAAGAGACTAAAAATGCCACATCTGCCCTTGAGGCATCTTCCAGACCTACAGTAATTGGAATGTTATAATTCCTGGCAACCTCAATACATTCCTGCAGGGAATTTTCTATCCATTTTTTATTTTTTCCTAACTTATTATAAATCTGCGCGTAGGACACCGGAGTGCCGATATGAATTAAATCCGGTTTCTGCCTGGCTGATTCTTCCACATTCCCAGGGTTTAATTTAGACCAGAGAGAGATTACGGCCTGCTTTTTCTTTTTCATGATTTCGCTGATATAATGAACGCCCTCTGTCCCCACGTCGTAGATCCCCGCTTCAATTTCAGAAACACCAATACGATCCAGAAACAAAGCCAGACGTACCTTGTCAGAAGGAGAGAATACGATACCCGGGCACTGTTCGCCATCCCGAAGAGTGGTATCAACTATTTTGATTCGCCTTTTCATACTTATCACACTCACTCATAATTGTTAAAAACTCTTCATCAGTTACTTCCCCGCCCTTTTTAATACTGAGCCGTTTTACCATTTCCAGCAGATGCTCCACCGGATAACAGTCTTCCATATGATACTGTTTCAGCTTATACCTTATGGACGTACCACCGGAATGCTTTCCCAGGATCACCTTTCTAGATGCTCCCACAAGTTCCGGAGGAAAGGACTCGTAATTAGATGGTTTTTTCAAAACCCCATCCACATGCAGCCCGGATTCTATATAAAAGATCTTTCTTCCGATAACAGGCGTATGACCTGGTATCTGGGTATTTGTCATGGTTTCAAAGAGACTGCGTAAGTCTGTCAGCTTCTCAAAGCTGTTGTTCGGTTTAAATCGCTCCACCACTCTCATGGCCAGAATAACCTGTTCCGTGGCAGCCTTGTTTCCAATCCCGGTAAAGGTGGTCATCACCGTTCCGTTATGGTGATTTTGTAAGTAATCTGCCGCAATGGCGGAAGCACAATAGCAGGAATTTTCCGGATACAGAATGGGGGAAGCCTGGATTAAAAGTTTCATTCCCCGTTCATAAATATCACGGCTTTCATAGATGAGTAAATCATCCAGTCCTGTAAGTCTTAAGCTGCTGTCTGTTCTGGCACCTTCCAGCCCTTTTAGCTCTGATACATCATTGACCTGTATATTGCGTATGTACTTTCCTGTACCATCGCAAAAAGAGGAGAGGAAAAAATGAATTCCTGGATATTTCCCGCTTTCCGATGGACTGGGAAGTTCCATATACCAGGTGAGTCCCTGGGGTAAGTCGCCCTGCATCAGCTGATAGACTCTTGGGGTCAGCACAGCTCCCCATACGCAAAGACTCTCTAACGTCTTTGCAAACTCGTAAACCAGTTCCTTCTTTAACGGATATTCCTCCAGCATTGTCAGTGTGGCATCAATGATTTTAATCAACAGCAAGCCCTCCTTTTTCCCGTGCTCCCTTCTGCGTCATTCCAGGTACTAAATCATTAAATCACGTACAGGTTTTCCCCCCTCAAAATGCTCATCAAAGATGCGTTCCACATCTTCTCCGGATACATTGCCGTACCAGACTCCTTCCGGATAAACAACCACAACAGGACCCTTGTCACAGATTCCAAAGCACCCGGTGTTGCTGATCACTACTTCTCCGGACATCTCTCTGTCTTCAATCTCCTGCATAAAGGTCTGGATTAAATCCACGGCTCCTTTTTGAAAACACATCCCTTTTTGTGTTCCGTTAATTCTGCAGCTTGTGCAGATAAATACATGAAATTTTGGCTGTACCATCTTTTTCCTCCTCTTACATGGCTTCCGCCGCTTTTTTAACCGCATCTTCAATCATGTCATAGGTGTTTACCGGCTTTATCCCCAGTTTTGCCAGCTTTTTGGTTGGCTCCATGCCGATGCGCATGGCAATGACTCCGTTGCAGCCATTTAAAGCAGCTATAATCCGTTCTATTTTATCCTCTTTTCCCCCACATTCCTCTTCCCCCTGACAATACTGCTCCACACTTCGTTTCCCCGCAAACCGGACTTCCCCATTCCGGTAATCATATAAATAAAACTCCTTTGCGTGACCAAAGTGGGTATCCACTACCACCCCGCTCTTGGAAGCGACTGCAAACCGGTAGCTTTTTGCTACAGGTACAAAGGTCTGCTTTTCCTCCCCTAAGAATCCCTTTAGCTGTATGGATTTATCATCCGTTAAGGTTCCAACTGCATCGGCCCTGCAATGCTGGCAGTGATACATCTGGGGCATAATCTCTTCACATTGTTTCCGGATCTCATTTAACTGCTTATTTGAAACAGGTTCCACATGCTCCAGCGCACTTCCCTTTACGGGAATCATCTGCATAATATTGGTGATAAAGCACCCCAGGTCTTTGACGGTCTTTACTACCTCCGGCACATGACTGTCATTGATTCCCTTCACTGTAACGATATTGACTTTTACCAGAACATGATTGGCAATTAAAAGCCTGATACCTGCAAGCTGGTTTGCTACCATGAGTGCTCCTGCTGCATCACCGGTGTATTCCCTGCCCATAAACCGGATATACTGATACATCTGTCCGCTGATATGGGGATCTACCGCGTTCATGGTGACTGTTACATGGGAAACTCCCAGTTCCTTTAGTTCCTGTGCATACATGGGAAGCTTTAAACCATTGGTGGAAAGGCAGAAGGTCACTTCCGGATCCCGCTTCCTTATGAGTTCAAAGACCTTTCTGACATTATCCCAGTTTTCCAGCGCTTCTCCCGGTCCAGCTATGCCCACTACGGTTAAATTTGGCATTTTTTCCTTCACTGATATATACCGCTCCAATGCTTCCTCCGGCGATAAAATAGAAGAAGTAACTCCGGGACGGCTTTCGTTTGGACAGTCAAATTTTCTCACGCAGTAACCGCACTGTACGTTACAGACAGGGGCTACCGGTAGATGAATCCTGGCAAACTGATGAGCCTGACAATTATAGCAGGGATGCTCTTTTGTCTTGCGCTTCATGATCTCTTCCGGAGTTTCTGATACCTTTTTATGATCAATGGCTGTGTCTTTGTAATATGTGTCATATAAGGTCTCACGGAATGTGGTTTCAACGGTATCAATTAACTGATTTGCAATCTCATCCATATATTCCACGGAGCCCTCATAGCCCAGCATTTTTAACCGCTGGCCGCCCACATGGTCATGAATGGGAAACCCTCTGCGAACCAGGGGAAGATGTAAATCTTCTGCAATGCGTCTTCCATCTGAGCTGCCTGCAAGAATATTGGCCTTATAGGTGAGAATCATATCCTCAATGTCCTTAAAGTCTGCTTTATCTGCAATTTTATACTCATCCACCAGATACAGACCGGCGAGATTTTCAATCTCCGGTCTGATCAGTCCGTCAAGCTCCGGACTTGCTGATCCAGCCGCACAGACAACCGGCATGATTCCACATTCACACATCATGCGCACGGTGGAATATACCAGATCCGGCTCCCCAAATACAGCGGCTCTCCCTGAAGAATGATATTTATGAGAGTCTATCATGGCATCTAAATAGCGTCCTCTTTCTTTTTTCAGCTCTTCTGGAATTTCATTACCGGAAATACGGGACAGTGCGTCTAAAAATGCATCCGTATCTCTTAAGCCTGTTGGCAGGGACAGACGCTCATAAGGAACTCCATATGTTTCAGACAGATATTCTCCCACGGAATTCTTATGGTGAAATGCAGTTAATTCCAGAGTAAATCTTGCTCCCCCCATCTTTTTTAACAGAGCCAGGTCCGTTCCCTCATGAGGAAGCCGGTTGTAATGGGGATCATGTGCCCCGTCTAAATTATCGGATAAGTCAGGAAGAAGAATGGCGTCAATCCCAAAGAGAGAGAGCATTCTCTTTAAATATCTGGTATCTGCCGGGCTTATGGGCGCTGTAATTATATTTACCAGATTGTTCTTTTCCCCCTCCATCTTAATAGAAGAAACAATGGCAAAAAGAGCTGCGAAATACCCCTCATACTGACTTCCGCCGTATCCGGGAGAGTGGCATGGGATCAGCGTAATATCTGCGTACCCCGGATTTTCTTCCAGAAAGGACTGAAGGATTCCCGGGACGTCCTCTCCGATGGTCTCCGCAAGACAGGTGGTCATGACACCAATAATTTCCGGATGGTAAAGCTCTATTAAATTTTTTAATCCCTTTTTCAGATTTTCACTGCCGCCGTAAACCGTTCCCTGTTCCGTCAGGGAGGAGGAAGCGATATCCACCGGTTCATTGTAGTGAGTTGCCATATGACGACGGATATAGGTCGCACACCCCTGAGAGCCATGAAGGATGGTCATACAGTTCTTCAGACCGTAAAAAGCAGTTGCGCTGCCCATTGGCATACACATTTTGCAGGGATTGATATTTAGATTCACCAGAGGTTTTATTTCACTTTTCATCGTCACTCCGCCTTTCTGTCAGCTGATATAGCCCCATACCGGACTGTTTATGCTTTTATTGATTTCCATGGTGAAATTGACCACCCCTTCAAAACCAGCCAACGGAAACTTTCTTTCATGGTTGTGATCGCAAAACGCGATTCCCAGCTTATAGGCAAGAGGCCGTTCTTTTACACCTCCCACCAGAATATCCGCTCCCTTTTCTTTCATAAAAGTTTCTAACTCCGCCGGATTGGCATCATCAAGAATGATGGTATCGGATTTCACCAGACTCTCAATTACTTCATAATCTTCCTTTTTCCCTGTCTGGGTTCCAACCACCACAGTCTCCATCCCCATAGCCTGAAACTGCCGAATGAGAGAGATTGCCTTAAATCCCCCGCCTACGTAGATTGCCGCTTTTTTCCCTTCCAGATTTTTTCGGTACCGGCCCAGGAATTTCTCAAGCTCCTCCGCTTTCTTTTTGCAAAATTCCACCGCCTTTTTTCTTGCCAGTTCATTTCCAAGAGCCTCCGCCGTCCTGATTAAGGAAGTGGTGGTATCCTCGATTCCAAAGAAACTGACCTTTATAAATGGAATTCCAAATTCCTCCTCCATCCGGTTTGCCAGATAGGTGCTGGAGCCTGCACACTGGACAATATTTAATGCAGCCTTCGGCGCTTCAATCATATCTTCATAGCAGGTATCACCAGTAAAACCGGAGATTACATCAATTCCTATTTCCCTGAAATAATTTTTAATAATCCACATTTCTCCTGCCAGATTAAAATCACCTAACAGGTTAATGGCATTTCTCTTTTCTTCACTTTTATGCGGCAGAAGTACGTTCATAATGGCATCACACGCCATCCGGTATCCGGTGGATTTATTGCCGGAGAAGCCTGGAGATTTTACAGGAATCACAGGAATGTGATACTGCTCTGATTTCATCTTACATAAGGCCTCCACATCGTCTCCGATTACGCCTACAATGCAGGTGGCATAGATAAAAATCAGCTTTACGTTGTCTTCCTTTTCCATCAGCTCATCGACTGCTGCCTCAAGCTTTCGGATTCCGCCAAATATAATATCCGTTTCCTGTAAATCCGTAGAAAAGCTATTTCTGTATATATCCTCCCCGCTTGTTAAGGATCCTCTGATATCCCAGGTATAGCTGGAACATCCGATAGGACCGTGAACGATGTGATAAGCATCGGTAATTGGATTTAAAACAACCCTGGCTCCGCAGTATACACAGGCCCGCTGAGACACAGAACCGGATACACTGTTGCTGTCACATGAAATTTTGCCCCCCTGGCCATTACATCCGTCTTTTACCACAATGGAACTTTTTCTGGCATCCAATACATTCCTGTTGCTGTTCTCCGTTTCCATGATCATACTCCTTTCAAAGACCCGCCATTTTAAACAGAAATAGGGAGGGGTCGGTTCCCTCCCTGGTTCCATTCACTTACTAATTTACATAACTACATCAAAATCTTCATCGGCCGCATCCCGATCCTTCCGGTCCATCATGGCATCTACTATTTTTTCCGTATACCGGATTGCACCTGCATATCCCACCGTGGCCTGTATTGGGTTTCCATAACGGTCCAGTACTGGAAATCCCATACGTACCAGCGGAATATCTTCTGCTTTTGCAATCTGTTTTCCATAGCTGGAACCCAGTAGAAGATCCACGGACTCATTTTTAATCAGCTGATGAAGGTAAAACAAATCCGTGTCTGCCTTCACCACATATTCACTTTCATCCACCCCATACTGATCCATCAGCTCTTTGATTTCTTTCTCCCAGTGAGCTTTTGGGGTACCGGTTATAATATATTTAGGAGTCATTCCCAGTTCCAGACACAAGGCAGTGAAGCCGTATACAATGTCAGGATCTCCGTAAATAGCAGCTTTCTTCTTATATACATACTGATGAGAATCCAGCATTAAATCCACCAGTCTGCCCCGCTCATCTTCCAGCTCTTTTGGAACTTCTTTTTTTGTAAATTTCTGAAGCTCCAGTATATATTGATCTGTCAGCTTGACGCCGACAGGGACAGGAATATTGGAAAAAGGAACTTTGTATTCCTTCTTTAAATGCTCTGACGGCTCCAGTGAACAGTAGATTCCCATGGAAATCAGCTTCTCACAATCTCCCAGCGCCACAATGTCTTTGGCTTTGGTTCCTGCATGATCATGGAAATACTCATTCTTTCCATCCATAGGGTGATCTAACGTTCCGTCATGATCAGGAAAATAAATATATTCCGCACCCATCAGTCCTGCAATCCGTTTTAATTCCCTGTCATCACCAGGATTCACCCAGCCGGGGAAAATGGCTACTTTTCCATTGGGTGTTCCGGTTTTCTTCGTCATATACTTCATGAATCCGATCATCATGTTGGAGAATCCCTGGATATGGGAACCTTCATAGGAAGGTGTACTGGCATAAAGAACCGTTTTTCCCTCCGGAATTTCCATATCCATTATATAAGAACCAACGTCATCACCAATGGTTTCGGAAAGACAGGTGGTGTGAATCGCCATAATATCCGGTTTATAGATATCAAAGACATTCTTTACCGCTGTTGTAATATTGCTGCGTCCTCCGAATACCGATGCGCCCTCTGTAAAGGAGCTTGACGAAGCAATGGCTGGCTCCTTGAAGTGCCGGCTTAACACCGTTCTGTGATAGGAGCAGCACCCCTGTGATCCATGGGAGTGAGGCATGCACTTTTCGGCGCCCAGAGCGCAGAACATTGCGCCTACCGGCTCACAGGTTTTGCAGGGATTGATGGTCATATGACGATTTTCCATAATTTCTTTTGGTGTTAATTCAAGCATCAGCCAGCACCTCCTAACGTTCCTTCTAACATTGGCATGGTTTTCCACGGTGGTTTCACCAGTGACCAGGCGTTGGTATAAAGGCTCATGGTCACATCTCTTCCAAAGTTTACTGCTCCCCGAAAGCCTGCATACGGTCCGGAGTAATCATAGGAATGCATCTGGCGGGATACCACTCCCCCATGCTGTATGGCATATTTATCCTTAATTCCGGAAAAGAAAATGTCTGGTTTATACTGTTCAATCAGTTGGTCCGTTTCGAACATATTATAGTCATCAACCACCATATAGCCTTTCTTCATATCTTTAATCATTCCGTCGTAAGTATCAAGCTCAACACCCTGGCTTCGCAGACTTACCAATTCGTCCACAGAATACCGGTCATCATATCCCACTGCTCTCTCCACCGAAATCTCCTCGATGTTCTTTGAATCTGCATCTGCCTTAATCTGGGGAATGATTTCCCGCCCTTCATAATCATCCCGGTGGGCAAATTCATACCCTGCAATGGTGGTTTCCATACCAAAATCCCTTAAAAGCATCTGGTAATGATGGGAGCGGGAGCCTCCAACAAAGATTCCGGCTGTTTTCCCCTTTAATTTGGATTTGTAAAACTCCATATCCTCATTGATTTCCGCCAGTTCCTCAGCAATCACTTCCTCCGTGCGTTTCGTAAGCTCCGGATCATTGAAATACTTTGCCATCATACGCAGTGATTTGGATGTTGCCCCTACACCGATGAAATTTACTTTCAGCCAGTCAACCCCATATTTTGTCTTCATCATCTCCGCTATGTAATTAATAGAACGATGGCACATAACTAGATTTAAATCTGCCAGGTGGGAATTTTTTAAGGTTTCGTAGGAACCGTCGCCGGTAAACACAGAAACCACTTCATAACCGATCTTTTTTAAGATCCGTTCCTGTTCCCAACCATCGCCTCCGATGTTGTATTCGCCTAAGATATTTACACTGTATTTTCCTTTGGGCGCTTCTTCCCCTTTTCCGATTACATATCGCATCAGTCCGTTGTTTGCGATGTGATGACCGGATGACTGGGAAACTCCCTTATAGCCTTCGCAGGAATATCCGATTGCAGTAATTCCGTATTTTTCTTCCACTCTTTTTGCCACAGCCTGCACATCGTCACCAATCAGACCGATGGGGCAGGTGGAGCAGATGAAAATACACTTGGGATGGAAAAGCTGCATGATCTCATCAATTCCCTCCTCCAGCTTCTTCTCTCCTCCAAATACAATGTCCGATGCCCTCATATCGGTACAAAAGGAATAGGGAACAAAATTAGGTTCACCTTCATAGGAAGGCTTTGCTTTGTTCCTTCTGGTGCCCCAGGAATAGAAGGCGCAGCCAATGGGGCCGTGTGTAATAACGACAGAATCCTTAACCGGACCTACCACAACGCCCTTACAGCCTGCATAGCAGCATCCTCGTGCAGTGATTATTCCCGGTATTGCCCTGGTATTTGCTGTAATCTCATCCAGATTTTCTCCAAATTCCAGCTGAGTGATGTGACTTTTTCTATTTTTAAAGATTCTGGATGAATATTTATCCAGCAATAAATCTCGTTCCTTTGACATTTCCCTCACCTCCTGTCAATATGCCTCTTTTGTGCACTCACCGCTTCTGACGGTGTAAGCCTCATAGATTGGCAGCACAAATATTTTTCCATCGCCGGGATTTCCTGTCTGGTTGGTTTTGATCAGGATATCCACCACATCCTTCACCTGCTGATCTTCTACAATCAGGGTGACCAGTCGTTTTGGAATCCATCGGAAGGACTCTGTTAAATACTCCCCTTTGGGAGACATGGGAAGCTCTCCTGTTTCCAGAACCAGGGATAAAAGCTCCGGATCAATCCGTTTCTTTCCTCTTCCTAATACCGGTCTGCAGGTCAGTGCAGGAAATCCGCCTTCTGCCAGAGCTTTCTTCGTGGGGTTTATCTTATTCACCCGGATAAATGCCATTACTTCTTTCATAGCAATCGTTCCTCCTAAAGTCCCTGCTTTCCTGTACTGATGGTGTAGGCATCTTCTACCGGAGATACAAAGATACGTCCGTCTCCGTAATTGCCCTCCCCTGTTCTTGCATTTCTCATAATCACCCTGACTAAATCATCCTTGTCTTCATCGCTGCAGAAAAATAACAGCATTTCTTTTGGAATCTCATCGTAGTGAACATCTCCTACTGTGATTCCTTTTTGTTTGCCCCGTCCATATACATCCATCTTGGTCACAGCCTGAAATCCCGCTTCTGAGGCTTCCTTCATAACATAATCCGCTTTTTCCGGCCTGATAATCGCTCTCACCAGTAACATAATATTTTCTCCTCTCCTGACCCCTTAGTCCATAACTCCGTACTGCATTAAAATTTCTTCCAGTTCATCGATTTTCATTGGATTTGGAATGACAAACATTTCATTGGCATCCACCTTCCTTGCCAGCGTACGGTATTCATCTGCCTGAGGTTCTTCAGGAGAAAAATCTATAACCGTTCTTTTTCTGATTTCTGCCCTCTGCACCGCATTGTCACGAGGTACAAAATGAATCATCTGAGTGCCGATCTTCGCTGCCACAGCCTCCACAAGATCCTGCTCCTTATCTACCTTTCTGGAGTTGCAGATAAGGCCTCCAAGTCTGACGCCTCCGGTCTTTGCATACTTGGTAATTCCTTTGGAAATGTTATTTGCTGCATAAAGCGCCATCATTTCGCCGGAACATACAATATAAATTTCCTGTGCCTTTCCTTCCCGGATCGGCATTGCAAAACCTCCGCACACGACATCACCAAGAACATCATAGAATACATAGTCCAGATCGTCGGTATAGGCACCCAGCTGCTCTAACAGATTAATGGAAGTGATAATGCCGCGTCCTGCACAGCCAACTCCTGGCTCCGGTCCGCCGGATTCCACGCCTTTGATTTTGCCGTAGCCTTCTTTTAAAACTGCATCCAGTTCAATGTCGTCGCCTTCGTCACGAAGGGTATCAAGTACTGTCTTCTGCGCCAGACCGCCTAAAACCAGTCTGGTGGAGTCTGCTTTGGGATCACAGCCCACGATCATAATGTGCTTACCCATCTCTGCCAGACCTGCTGTTAAGTTCTGGGTTGTTGTTGATTTACCGATACCGCCTTTTCCATAGATAGCAACCTGTCTCATAACCAATTCCTCCTTACATAAAAGAAGAGGCGGAAGGCAGATCTCGCACAGATCCTGCCATTCCACCTCTTTGTGAATAGAAAATGAAAAAGTAACCTTAAAGTTTTGTCGACGACTTAGGTTGCTATCACTATATATGTTTTCATCATTGAATTCAATACAACACAATGCACAAATATAAATCTTTTAATCTGTTATTTACAGTATTTTATACAAACTAATGCTTGTTATCTAAAAATTATTCCATCTAAAAAAATAACAGCATGCCAGTGCGCGCTGTAATTTTGAAAAGGAGCCGTAACCGGCCCCCTCCTTTATGCTGTCCTATGAATCAATTCCTACCATAACAGAAGTGGCCTTGATAATGGCGTATGCATCTGACCCAACTTCCAGTTTTAAATCATTGACTGATGCCATGGAGATCGTGGCGGATATAAAATTACCCCCTCCGATATCTATGGTCACAATTGCATTCACTGCACCGGACTGAATTTCTACTACCTTTCCCTTTAACTGATTTCTGGCACTTATTTTCATGTGACCAGCCCCCTCTCAATGGTATTATTTTTTTCATAATAATTATCTTTCTCATATTTGTCAATCTATTTCATAAATACCTAATAAAGTTAAGACAAAAGCAAAAGATCTTCCTTGGGGAATTTTAAATATAATGGGATTGTCTCCGTTTCTTCCGTTTCGTATTCTTTCTTTTCTCTGATCCACCAGATTTTTGAAGATGACAGCCTGGAAGCATTCTGAACTAAGTATTGCCGTTGAAAGGTGGTATGGGCACTTCCTGCCAGAGAAATTTTCATTGTATTCTCTTCCTCCGGATCACTGGCCGGAACCAGATTATGGCCTCTGATTCCGATATAGCGTATGGAGTCTCCAATTGGTTCGGTCGTCTTCAGTCTGATATCCCAATCCTGGGCGTAAAGTTCATATTTACTGATTCGTTCTATTGGCGAGATATTTTTACAGCCAGTCAGTCTGGCTGCCTCCACTTTTAATGGTTTTCGAAAGATATCCTTTGTAAGTCCTTTTACGACTGGTTCGCCATTGGACAACAAAATCATATGATCGCAGAACCGGTAAATCTCATCTCTGGAATGGGAAACAAACAAAACATCTCCATGAAACTCCTTTAACAGTTCCAGCATTTCCAGCTGAAGAGTATCTTTTAAAAATCCATCCAGAGCGGAAAATGGCTCATCCAGCAAAATCATCTCCGGTTTACATAAAAGCATCCGTGCCAGCGCCACACGCTGCTGCTGACCGCCTGACAACTGGGAGGGTAGCCGTTTTTCCAGACCTTTTAGCTGAAAACGTTCTATCTGTTCCAAAACCTGAATCTGTTTTTCCTTTTTACTGCCTGTCAGAGAAATTATTAAATTTTCCTCTACCGTCATGGTGGGAAACAGTGCATAGTTCTGAAACAGATAACCCACATGGCGTTCTCTTGCCGGCAGATTAATGCCTTTGTCTGAATCGTAAAGCACCCTGCCATTGTGAACAATCCTGCCGCTGTCTGGTTTTTCAATACCTGCCACACATTTTAGAGTCATGCTTTTTCCACATCCGGAAGCCCCTAATATTCCCATGCAGCTGCCATCTGTTTCAAATTCCACATCCAGATTGAAACCATGGAATTTTTTTACGATCTTTGCTTTTAATGCCATATCAGGCCCACCCGCTTCCATTATTAAAATTTTTCCCTGATATTATGTTCATAGCTGCTACAATGACGAAGGATAAAAGAACAATGACCAAGACCCAGAATCCTGCCGTATCCCAGTTTCCCGCAGTCACTTCCGTAGCAATGGCTACTGACACTGTTCTCGTCTTGCCCAGAACATTTCCCGCCAGCATGGTAGTAGCTCCGTACTCTCCTATGGCTCTTGCAAAGGATAACACAGTGCCCGATGCAAGCCCGGGTGAAGCGATTGGAACTACGATTTTCCAGAAAATTTTTCGTTCTGACAAGCCAAGGGTTCTTCCTGCCTGAATCATGGTTACATCCACCTGTTCAAAAGCCGCTCTGGCATTGCGGTACATAAGCGGGAAGGCTATGACAAATGCCGCCATAACACATCCCGGCCAGGTCTGCACCAGCTTTAAATCAAAGTTTTCAAGAAGATATCTTCCAAATGGCCGGCGCAGGCTGAAGATTAGAAGGAGAAAAAAGCCCGCTACCGTTGGAGGCAGCACCAGGGGAAGTGTAAGGATTCCGTCCGCAATGGCTTTTGCCGTGTTATTTAATTTCATAATATGCCTGGCTGCACCGATTCCTAAAAAGAAGGTCAGTACAGTCGCTACAATTCCTGTTTTCAACGACAGGTAAAGAGGACTCCAGTCGATAGTCTTTAATAATTCCCCCAAAGCATTTCACCTCCTTCTCACTGCTCTTTTATTTTGTATATTTAGTAAATCCGGCATCCGTAAAGAGCTTCATTACACTTTCATCACTGGTTAAATAATCCTTAAACTCAGCTGCTGCTTTTTTTTGATCCTCACTGGCTTCTTTGTCTTTGATTAATCCTACCGGATAGACAGCCGGATCAATTTTTGTTTTATCTGCTTCCGCTATGATCTCCACTTTGTCCAGCATAGACGCTGCATCTGTGGCATAAACCACACCTACCTCGTTGCTGCCTTCTGCAACTGCGGTTAAAACTGCGGTAACATTGGCGCCTTCATTGATCTCCATCTTCATAACCTGATCCAGTATTCCCATATTGGTGAAAAGTTTTCTTGCATACTGTCCCACCGGTACATCTTCTCCTGCAAGCGCAAGACTGGAAGCCGCCGTGATATTCTCAAATCCGGTTACTGCTGTCTTTTCACCCTTAGGCTTAATAAGCACAACCTTATTTACAAGAAGATTTGTATCGGACCCCTCCTCTACCAATCCTCCATCCTTTAAAGCGTTCATCTGCTTGGGTGCTGCTGAAAAGAAAATATCGCACTGGGCGCCCTCCTCAATCTGTTTTTGAAGAGTTCCTGAACTGTCCGCATTGTAAATGATCGTTACTCCCGGGTGTGCACTTTCATAATTCTCCTTAATCTTTTCCATGGTGTTTTTCAGACTGGCTGCAATAAACACATACACATCAACTGGCTTTGCTACTTCTGCCTTTGCAGTCTGAACAGCGGTTCTTGTCTCCTGGGCAGATTCTGATGTCTCAGTTTGTGCTGACGCCGCCTGCGTGGCAGGAACCGCTTTTACCCCCGCCAGACCGCAGCCTGAAAGCAATCCGCCAATGAGTGATACCGCCATCGCGATTTGCAGTAATCTTTTTCTTTTTTTCATCTTTTTTCCTCCTAATTTTTCATTAATGCTCTGTTTTGTTCTGTTTTGTTACGTTTTGTAAGTATTCGTTTATTTTAAATGATACACAATTAAAAGTCAATATTCCTATATCTTCAGATTATTTCTTATTTTTCTGGATTAATTAATCAATTTATTTCAACATATCAGTTCTCACCTTTGATTGACAAAAAATAAACCTTGTTATACCATAAATAATAATGAGACAGGGGAAAGAGGATATCACATGGAAAAAATTTACAGACCCCAGGAAGTGGCGGATCAGCTAAAAATCAAAAAAGCGACCGTATATGAATTAATTAAGCGTGGAGAATTAAAATCCGCAAAGGTGGGGAAGCAGATCCGCATCAGCCAGGATCAGCTTGATGAGTATCTGACCAGAACAAATCAGAAAAAAGAGGCGGCCAGATTCACCAATGTTCTGCCTACCGTTATGGATATCCCCCGTTTTTCAGCCGATCAGGCCAGCAGACAGATGGACTATCTTCTTCATACAAACGGGCTTATTATTAACAGTCAGGAATCCAGGACGGTTGAACTGCTGCGCAGTCTGCTAAGTCAGAGAGACAACAGCCTGCCACTCCTTCATTCTTATATGAACGATTATAACAGCCTTTATTCTCTTTATTATGAGAAAACCCATATGGCACTGACCTGTTTTTGCTTTGAACAGTTTGAAGAACGGATCAGCCAGATCAGCCATTTCCTTCCGGGAAAAGAAGCTGCGGTCATCCATATCTGCACATTAAAAACTGGCTTTTATGTAAAAGAAGGAAATCCAGATCATATTTTCAGCCCAAAGGATTTATGCAGACCTGAAATTAAATTTTTAAACCGGGAAAAGGGAAATGGTCTGCGGATTTACTTAGACCGGATACTGACAGAGAAAAAAATAGACAAGTCCCTTATTAAGGGTTATGGAGATGAAAGCCTGTCTCACATGTCATCTGCCAATGGAGTTGCTTCCGGGCTTTCAGATGTCAGCATGGGAGATCTCTCCCATCTGGCTGCATACCCCCATATGGATTTTATCCCTTTAAAAGATGCATCCATGGATCTGGTCATACTTAAATCTGCCATGGATCAGCCAGCCTTTACGGCTCTCCTTGAAACAATACGTTCCAGGGAATTTAAAGACAGTCTCCTGCATTTTAACGGCTATGAAACCACAAACACAGGAGACGTCAGCTTTACCACACCTTAGTTATTTTTATTTCATTTTTAGGTGGGAAATCACAAAAAGTACGCCGCCCACAGTGCACAACAGGCTGCCCCAAAGCATGGCAAAGGTCAGGTCAGCGGCGGCAGCCTTCCCAAATATGAGATTGGTTCCCGTCCCGCATGCCTCCCCAATCACTGCATAGATACTAAGTACGGTAGCCCGGTCTGTGGAAGTAACCCGGCAGTTTTGCAGCCTGGCCTTTAATGGCCCGAACAGAGAGGACGCAAGCCTTAAAAAAATAATGCTAATAACGGAAAGCAGTCCACTTTTAGTCTGGAAAAGAACCAGGCAGGAGATACCCCCGCATAAAAACAGAGCAATGGTAAATGGAAGAATCCCCATTTTTTTATTCAGCCGGTAGGACCACATACCACCTGCGATTCCTGACAATGTGACCATTATAAAAACATAGCCCATTGTCTTTGGCTCCATCCCGCATTTCACATACTGAAGCTGGTTTAAAAACACAGTGATCGTCTGATTTGTCTCCTCAAGCAGTGTAATTCCCACCATGCCAAGAAGAAAATACCGGTCTTTGACCACGTCAAGAAAGGTGTGAAAAAAATGCATCATGCTTTTTTTCTCTTTCTCCGGCTCTTTTACTTCTTTTAATCCAAAGACAAGAACGGCTGCCACTCCATAAGCAGCCATGGTTAAAAAACCTGCCAGCCTGTAATTTTCCCCAATAAAAACAGAATAAGATAGGGAGGCAAAAAGCAAACCCGCCATTCCTAATGACTGGTAAATACCAAATACCTGCTGGCTTTCTTCCTCCCTGCAGGAAAGATAGAGAATGCTTAAATCACAGCCTGACATTCCTGCCATCACCACACTGAGCAGTAACCGTTCCAGTAAAAATCCATCAAACCCGTCTGCCTTCCAGAAAACCACCTTGGAAATAAAATAGATTCCGCAGGTGATAATCATGGTCTTTCTATATCCGATCCGGTCTGCAACCATTCCCCATGGCATCTCAAGAGCAATACAAAGAGCCAGCGAAATGCTTTCGATTACAGTAATTTGAAATACGCTGACACCTGCTGCCTGTCTGTATAGAGTGGCCACAGGTCCATAAAAAACCAGTCCCTGCAGAAAGGAAATGGCATAAAGCAAATATATATTTTTTTTATTTTTCATATTTTCTCCAATGATCCGTATTTTACAAAATAACAGGTACCAAAAATAAGCTCTGTTTTCACAGTGCTTTTTTTAATGCCAATCTTTATGAATTTTTTCTACGTGGGATCATATGATGAGAAAATAGATAATGGCATAAATCTGCCCTCCGGATTTCATAGTGAATTACTTTGTCACTATATCATGAAAACGGATGTATGTAAAGAAGAGACAAACTATTAGTAACAATTGACAGTAAGTTCCAATAGGAGTAAGATAAATTTTGTTGATCTTATATAATTAAAAGGAGGGGTTTGTATGGATTACAGCTTTTTGTTAAATCTCACAATTATTCTTTTAAGCACTAAGGTTTTAGGTCTTGTAACGCGGAAATTTCACATGCCGCAGGTAGTAGGAGCACTGTTAGCGGGGGTTATTCTTGGCCCTGCCATGCTTGGCACACTCCATGAAACCGAATTCCTTGACAAGCTGGCGGAAATCGGTGTAATTGTCCTCATGTTTTGCGCTGGTCTGGAGACAGATACCGCAGAATTAAAAAAGAGTGGTAAATCAGCATTTATCATTGCGCTGATCGGTGTCATCGTGCCTTTATTCGGCGGCTTCGCTGTTGCTTCTTTCTTTAACCGTCCTGGCGTGATTTCTTCCGATGCCACCTGCTCTTTATTTCTTCAGAATATGTTTATCGGAGTCATTCTCACCGCAACCTCTGTAAGCATTACAGCTGAAACCTTAAAAGAAATCGGTAAGATAAAGACCCATTCTGGCAACGCTATCCTGGGAGCCGCCATTATTGATGATGTACTGGGAATTATCGCACTTACCATCATTACCAGCACCACCGATCCCAATGTCAATCTGTTTGCTGTCTTATTAAAAATTGCCGCGTTCTTTGTCTTTTCTGGCATTGGCGGTGTTTTAATCTATAAAGCATATTCCCGTTGGAGCAACGACGCGGAACGTGGCTTACAACGCCATGCCATCGCTGCTTTTTGTCTCTGTCTTCTCATGTCTTACATCGCAGAACATTTTTTCGGCGTGGCCGATATTACAGGAGCCTACATAGCCGGAGTCATAATATCCAATACTCAGAAATCCCAGTTCCTGACCTCTAAATTTGACACCCTGTCCTATCTTCTGCTCTCACCGGTATTTTTTGCAAGCATAGGACTTAAGGTGGAACTCCCATCCATGACACCAGCAATTATTCTTTTTGCATTTCTTTTAACCCTTACTGCCATACTAACAAAAGTAATTGGCTGTGGAATCGGAGCCAAGATCTGCGGTTATAAGAATTATCAAAGCATCCGGATCGGGGTTGGTATGATTTCCAGAGGCGAAGTCGCTCTGATTGTTGCAGGAAAAGGACAACAGCTTGGACTTCTTAGCGGTGATTTTCTGGGGCCGGTGGTTCTTGTTGTCATTATTACCACCATAATCACACCAATCGTGTTAAAACCGGTCTTTCGCATTGGTCCTTCTGTGCCCTTTACGGAAACCAGACTGGGAGAAAATTATGAAGAAGTTTCCAAATACAGGTAATTATTAACAAAGCTCTAACAAAATTATAGTTGCAATCGCAACTATTTTCGTGTTACACTTAATATAATCGAATAGAGTCAGAGTTGCGAAGGCATGATTTTTGCTTCTTCTGGGCCTTTGCACCACTGACTCAAAAAAAAACGGACAACAGGAGGTATTCGCTTGAATCAAAAACTAAAGGAAAAAATTATTGAATCCCTTTCATCTGTACTGCCCGTTACATGCATTGTGCTGATTTTGTGTATAACCATTACACCTATGCCGCTTGATCCGCTGATGCTGTTTCTGGTAGGTGCAACCTTACTCATTGTGGGAATGGGATTTTTTACACTTGGTGTAGACATGTCCATGATGATCATCGGGGAAAAAGTTGGAAACCATCTGGTAAAATCAAAAAAATTACCTATTATTATTTTTGCCTGCTTCATCATTGGTTTTATCATTACCATTGCTGAACCAGATCTTCAGGTTCTGGCTGGTCAGACCCCTGCAGTGCCTGATATGGTGCTGATTCTTTCAGTGGCAGCCGGTGTGGGAATCTTCCTCGCCCTTGCCTTTTTAAGAACTCTGCTTGGTTGGAATTTATCAAAGCTTCTTCTGATCTTCTATGGAGTACTCTTTGTTACCGCAATTTTTGTTCCAAAAGATTTTCTGGCTGTGGCTTTTGACTCCGGAGGTGTAACAACCGGACCCATTACCGTTCCATTCATTATGGCTCTCGGCGTAGGTCTTTCCTCTGTTGGAAGAAGTAAAAATTCAGGCAGCGACAGCTTTGGTCTTGTGGCCCTCTGCTCTGTAGGACCGATTCTCTCAGTCATGATTCTAGGGTTACTCTATGGCTCCTCTTCCAGCAGCTATGAACCCACGGTAATTCCTGCCTTCACCAATTCACAGGATCTGTGGCTGGCCTTTCAGCATGAATTTCCGGTTTATGCAAAGGAAGTTTTTCTGGCTTTGTTTCCTATTCTTTTATTTTTTGTGATTTTCCAGATATTTTTCTTAAAACTAAGACAAAGACAGATCATTAAAATACTGATGGGAATACTGTACTCTTACATTGGACTCACACTATTTTTAACCGGTGTCAATGTTGGATTTATGCCTGCCGGCAATTATATTGGGAAACAGCTGGCATCTCTTTCCTATAACTGGATTATGATTCCCATTGCCATGCTCATCGGTTATTATATTGTAAAAGCAGAGCCTGCTGTTTTAGTATTAAATAAACAGGTGGAGGATATAACTGGAGGTGCCATCTCAGAAAAAACCATGATGGCAGGATTATCGGTAGGTATGTCAGTTTCTCTGGGATTATCTGTCATAAGGATTTTATCGGGTCTCCCCCTTCTTGCACTTTTAATTCCCGGATATGCGCTGGCACTGGGTCTATCCTTTGTTGTACCTCCCATCTTTACATCAATCGCATTTGACTCCGGCGGTGTGGCTTCCGGTCCCATGACTGCAACTTTCCTGCTTCCGTTTGCCATGGGCGCATGTGAAGCAGTGGGCGGTAACATTGTGACCGATGCCTTTGGAATTGTTGCCATGGTGGCTATGACACCCTTAATCACCATTCAGCTGATCGGTGTGATTTACCATTTTAAAACGAAGAAATCCAGTTCTTTTGCAGGGGTTGCCTCAATTGATATGGAACTGGAATTTATTGAATTAGGAAAGGATGAAGCAGATGACTTCCAATCATAAAGTTTACTGGATTACGGTTATTGTAGACCGTGGAAAAGGCGAAAAAGCTGCTTCCGTTTTCAAAGAATACAATCAGGAACTGCTGCTTAATGTCCGTGGTCATGGAACAGCCAGTTCAGCAATTAAAGATTGCCTTGGGCTTGATGAGCCGGAAAAGGACCTGGTAATCGGAGTGGTTGATCAGTCAGCCTCCCAAAGCCTGATATCCACACTTCATAAAAAACTGGAGCTGAATAAACCTGGATACGGTATCGTATTCACAATTTCTCTGTCAGGAATCAGTGCCGCGGCTTCAAACCTTCTAAACTCCGGCATTGCAGGCAATGAGAACCATTTATCTACAGATTATCACAAGGAGGATCATCCCATGTCAGATACAAACGCGTATGAATTAATTGCATCCGTCATAAATACAGACCTTTCAAACCCGATTATGGAATCCGCACGAAATGCAGGCTGTAAAGGCGGCACACTAATAAAAGCAAGAGAACTGGGCGGAGATTCTACCAGTAAACTGTTTGGGATGACCGTCTCAAATGAAAAAGAAATTCTTCTGATGCTGGTGCCGAAATCAGATAAACAGGCAATATTAAAATCCATTTGTGAAACCGTATTAAAAGAAACAGGTGAACATGCCATTGCATTCTCTATTCCAGTGAATGATGTGGCTGGTTTAAGCACACTTATGAAATAATCAGCCTCTGCTTTCTTGACACTGTGGCTCTAAACTCTTATAATATATGTATTACAGTTGTAAGAACAGGAGAATGAGTATGAGCCACCTTCCGCAAATTTCTGAAGCAGAATATGAAGTGATGAAGGTACTTTGGAGGTATGCTCCAATTAACACCAACGAGGTAACTGAAAAACTAATCCAGACAACCGACTGGAATCCCAAGACGATTCACACCCTGTTAAAGAGACTGGTTCAAAAGGGGGCTGCTACCTACACCAAGGAAAGCCGTGTATTTATTTATACTCCTCTTATTAATGAGGACGACTATCTGAAGAAGGAAAACAGCCACTTTTTAAACCGGTTCTATAACGGCAGCATATCCGGTATGGTAACAAGCTACATGAACAGCAATCATATATCCAACGAGGACTTAAACGAGCTGAAAAAGCTTCTTTTTAAGGAACATGAGGAGGAAACATAATATGCTTCTTTCCCTTATGATCCGTCTAATGTTAAACAGCGTTGTGATAATTCTGTCATACGGAATAATCCTGCTGATAAAAGAACGATTTAAAAATCATCTTACATGGAAAGCCCAATACAGAATCTGGTATTACCTGTTACTTGTACTGATCTTTCCTTTTCTCCCCTCCTCCATGATTCATGCAGGGTTTCGTTTATTAAGCCTTTCTGGAGGCAGTGTCTCACCTGTCAACGTAACCACTCCCACTTTTCCCAACGATGCTGGTATTTCCAGCTTTATACAAGATTTCTCCATATCCGTCAGCCGCAGCCGTATCTTTCATCTCCCTGCTTTTCTGCCTTATATATGGGGACTGGGAATTAGTATTGTGTCAATCCTTAATCTTATTTCCGACATTAAAATCAGACGAATCAGACAGGCCAGCCTTCCTCTCCAAAACAGGCAGATCAGAGAATTGTTTGACTGCTGCCTGAGTGAAATGAATATAAAAAAGAAAATTTCCCTTTACAGCAGCGCATATTTAAGTTCTCCCATGGCTGCCGGTTTAGTAAAACCGATAATTATACTTCCCATCCATATACTTTCAGAATTTACAAAAGAAGAGATTCGCTTTATTCTCCTTCACGAACTGACCCATATTAAGCACAGAGACCTTTTTCTTAACCGTTTCCTGGCTCTTATGCAGGCACTGTACTGGTATCATCCAGTCGTCTGGATTGGGCTAAGAGAGATGAGGAAGGACCAGGAAGTTGGTTGTGATCTGTCCGTTTTATCCATATTAGAAGAAAACAGCTATGTGGATTATGGAAAAACCCTGATTCGTTTTGCAGAAAATATAGTAAGACGGCTTTCTTTTGTTTCCCAGATCGCAGGCTCTGAAAAAGAGATCAGGATGAGAATCCGCTGCATTGCTTCTTACCGCAAAGAATCCACATGGAAACAATGGAAAAGCCGGTTTTTACTCACTGTAACCAGTCTGGTGCTGCTGGCTTTTATACCTGTCATGTCGATCAATGCAGCCAGTGGTTCTTATTACCCTTTTTATCCTGAACATATGAAACAGCTGGATTTAGACTCCTGTTTTTACGGTTATGAAGGTAGTTTTGTACTTTACGGAGTCAATTCCCATCAATATTATATTTATAATCAGAAAGCAGGCACAACCAGGATCTCCCCAGACTCCACCTACAAGATATACAGCGCTCTGTGTGCACTGGAACAGGGGGTGATTACTCCTGACTCCTCTTATATGAAATGGGACGGATCAGCCTTCCCATTTGAAGCCTGGAATCAGGATCAGAACCTGAATACTGCCATGAGCCGTTCTGTTAACTGGTATTTTAAAACTTTGGATGAAAAAAGCGGTATATCCGCATTAAAAAGCTGCATTGGGCGACTGGAATATGGAAATCAGGATTTATCTGGAGGAATCGGCAGCTACTGGCTGGAGTCTTCCTTGAAAATCTCTCCTGTGGAACAGGTGGTGCTCTTAAGCAGGCTTTGTCAGGGAACTCTCCCGTTTCAACCGGATCATATTAAAGCGGTAAAAGATTCCCTTTATATTTCTGCCAGCCAGGGTGTTTCATTATACGGAAAAACAGGTACCGGCAATATAAACGGCAAAGATGTCAACGGCTGGTTTATCGGTTTTGTGCAGTCTAAGGATGATACTTATGTGTTCTCCACCAACATTCAAAGTGACCATTCCGCCAACGGACGCACTGCCGCAGCGATTACACTGGACATTTTAGAGAATCAGAATATCTACAGACAGTAAAAGAGAGCCTGAGACAGGAGAATCTCTCCAGCCTCAGGCTCTGTCATTTTCATTTATTGTACCGGAATATAGGAATCAAGAATCAGTTTATCTTTTCTTACCACATACCCGCTCCCGCCCCGGTTCTTCACATCTTCTACCATACTGACAAGAAGCAGTGGTGCCTTTGTATCAGGATCTGCAGTAAATACCGAAAACCATCCAAGCTCCGTTCCGGTGGTATCCCCTTTGGAAGCTTTGATCTCAGCAGTTCCTGTCTTTCCTCCAAGGGTCAGGTCAGATCTCATAATGGCATGACCGGTTCCATGCTCTGAGCTGACAACCTTGATCAGATCCTCACGGACCAGATTGGCATTGTCTGGAGAGCAGGCTCCCTGAAGCCATACTTTTGGTGCAGCATTTTGTTCTGCTCTTAGAACAGGCTGTATGACATTGCCCTCGTTGGTAAACATGGTGTAAAGAGCTGCCAGATGGATCGGATTCACAAGCATCTGTCCCTGTCCATAACCGCTGTCAGCCAGCTGTACTTCCGTTTCGATCTTATCTGAATTAGAGTACTGGGACTGGGCAACGGAAATTTCAAAAGGAAGGGCCTGGTTAAATCCCAGTTTGTTAAGCCCTGCCATAAAATCATCATAGCCAATCTTTAATGCAGCTTTGGCAAAATAAATATTGTTCGAGTAGATAAAAGCATTCTCCAGATTAAGGGGATTACTGTCATGAAGGGTGGTTATGTAATAATTTCCCCAACTCTCATCTTTTCTCCAGCTTAATCCGGTGCTTCCAAAATCCTCATTGGGATCAATGGCCCCAGTTCCAAGTCCAACCACAGCTGTAATGGGCTTAAATGAAGAGCCTGGAGCGAACTTCTGACGGAAGCGGTTATAAAGAGGCTTTCGCTCATCATTATTTAAGGAATCCCATTTTTCTGACGGCATTCCCAGAATGAAATCATTGTCATCATAGGAAGGGGTGCTCACAAGAGCCAGGATCTCTCCTGTATGGGGATTCATGGCTACGCTGCAGCTTTTGTCTTCCGAAAATGCATCATAGATCGCACTCTGAAGCGTACTGTCAATGGTAAGTGAGATATCTGCACCATCTGTTCTTGGCCTTACTGCCAGCTTTTTCTTGCTGTTTCCCGTTGCATCTGTGATGGAAATAGTATGGCCGTTTGTTCCCTTTAATCCCTTTTCATATAATCCTTCCATACCGCTTTTTCCAATTACGCTGTCTGTTAAATAATCTTCTCCCTTATGTTTTTCCAAGTCCTCACTGGTCACATTCTGAACGTATCCAATGAGATGGGCGCCCTTTACCCCCAGGGGATAGGAACGCACGGAAGTGTCTGTAATTAACACTCCGGGAATTGTAAGAAGCTGATCCTGAAGCTCTTTGTTTTTCTGATCTTCTTCACTGACCTGATCTGAGTGGAGCTGAAAATCATCTACCTTTTTCAAGGTTTTTAAGGGAACAAAGGAATCTTCCTTTACCCAGCCTGCAGAAAGCTTTTTTTGTATACTCTCAGGAGACATGGATAGAAGTTCTCCCAGTTTTTCCACATCCGGGCCGGAATTCTCACTCATTTTTCCCGGAACAAGACCCACAGAGGAGGCAGTTCCCTTTCCTGCCAGCATAAGACCGTTCCTGTCAAAAATAGACCCTCTTTGCGCCTGATCTGTTGAAACTCTGACTTTATCGTTTTTGTTAAGCTCTGGAAAAATCATACTGTCATTCCATTCCAGTTTATAGCCGGTTTTCTTTTCTTTTTTAAATACTGCCTGATTGGAAAAACTGATCTCTCCTGCCAGACTGGTTAAACTCATCTGATAAGTGACTACTGCTTCCTCATCTTTTAAGTCAACGCCGGTTATATCCGCTTTTATATTCTCCGCTTCAATTCCTTCATAAATTTTCTTATTTCTGGCAATAAAATCTTCCTGGCTGATATTTAACTGGCTCTGCCCATCAAGCATGCCATACATGGATTCATAATCCGCTTTTTGTAAGTTTGACACATAGTCAGAAAAAAGCACATCCGGCTTTTTTGACTGGTTTTTCTTACTTTCAAGCCGGAGAAATAAAATTCCTCCGGCCAGACCAATCATCAGTATTAATAACGTGCAAACAGCAGAAAACACAAATCGTCTCAATCCCCGTTTCGTTCCCCGTCTCATTCCATTTCTCCTTTAATCCGTACGAAGGTTATTGGATACACCAGAAGCGGTACCAGTTAAAATCTTTTCGGTATCTTCCAGTTGGAAATAATAATTAAATATATTTTTTCCTACACCTACCACATTACCGGAGCTGTATCCGTTTGCAATCCTGACCGTTATGGCAATCTGCGGATTGACAAGGGGTGCATATCCAATAAAGAGACCATGGTTTGGTTTGGTTTTTGATTCCTCTGCCGTACCGGTTTTTCCTGCTGCATCAATTTTTAAATCTTTCAAGTTTGCATTGGATTTTACCAGTTCGTTCATACCTTTTGCCACATCATTCCATACAAATTCCGGTAAGTTTACTGTACTGTTTAAGGCAGGAGTGAAGGATTTTACCACTGTGCCGTCTCCATCTGTAATCTTGCCAATCATAGACAACTGATAACTTTGACCATGGTTCGCCAGCGTAGCTGTATAACGGGCTATCTGGGATGTGGTGTAGTTATGAGTTCCCTGACCGATGGAGGATGGAATGGCATACTGATCTGTTACATGAGGTTTTGCCTCTCCGATCTCAATTCCTGTGTTCTTATCCAGATCCAGAAGCTGGGCATATTTAACTAAGGTCCCAAGCCCCTTATCCTCTGAAAAGCTTCCATCTGTTCCTGTACCCAGCCTGTAAGTGATTTCTGACAGATATACGTTACAGGAGTTTTTAAGTGCATCGGCACTGGAAGAGATCACACCGTGGCCGGAACGTTTCCAGCATCGCAGAGGCGGCTCTACCTTGTCAAATGCACCAGTACACAAAACACTGGTATCCGTCTGAATCACACCTTCCGTTAACCCGGCAATGACCGTAACCGGTTTAAAGGTAGATCCGGGTGCCGTTAACTGGCTGGTGGCACGGTTGAACAGAGGCAGAGATAAATCCTGTTCCAGCTGCTGGTAATAAGAGGTATCCATCTGGTTCGCCAGCCGGTTATTGTCATAACCCGGATAGCTGACACAGGCTATTACCTCACCGTTCTGGGGATTGACCACAACAGCGGATCCGGAACAGGGATTTAACGCCAGCTGAGCTGGTGTAATCTCCAGATTGGTGATTTTCTTACGGATAAACTGATAGGGACTTAACTGACCATTCATAAGAAGAGGGTAGTCCGGATCATCTTTTGACAGAACTCCCTGTTCATACAGAAGCTGCTCTGTCTCCCTGCCGCTAAGGGATCCTTCCCCAATCATCGCCTGATAAATCTTCTGTTCAAAATCACGGTTTTCGGTGATATCCTGTAACATCTTTTCTTCCGCAAGGCGCTCTGCATCCTGGATCTCCGTATACTTTTCATTGTTTTCCAGGCGGCTTAAATCCATATGACCTGCAGCAATGGATTCGGTCAGATATTGCCTTAAGCTCTTTTCTTTCCAGTCCCATGTGCCGCTTCCATTTAGCAGGAACTGATCTTTACGGGCCTGGCTAACCAGAAAATCTAAGTATCCCTGCATCTGGGGACCAAGTGCCTGGTAAGTGGCACCTGATGCGTCGAAGGCGGCTGAAAGCTGACCAATCACCGCTTCTTTTTTCTGTTTGAAATCTCCGTAAACCTTTTTTTCCAGATCCGAGGCATTCTCACCCTTTAACCGCTCCGTATCGATGACGTGATTCTGTATCAACGCATAGTAGACTTCGTCAGAGGCAATCCGGATCTGGGAAGCATCGGCTGCTTTTGGCATTTCTGCCCTTCTGGTTTCCACCATATTGGCCAGAAGAATTCCGGCTATCTGCTGTTTCAGCATCTGATATACCGCATCCTGCAGGCCTTTATCCACCGTTAAATAAACATCCTTGCCCGTTCCGGGGCTGTTGGTAATAACTGGTTCCGTCTTTGGATTTCCCACAACGTCGGTATAAAATTCCTGAGTTCCATCCTGTCCTCTCAGCCATTCTTCCATGGATTTTTCAATTCCGCTTTTACCAATCACGGACTGATTAGAATAAATACCGTTATTATCCCCAACAGCAGCCAGCTCATCGGCTGATATGCCACCTGTATATCCTAAAATAGAGGACATGCTTTCTCCGCCATAGTACACCCGGATGCTGCTGTTTTCCACATCAGCTCCCTGTAGATCGTGCTTTTGCTCCATCACACCCACCATGGCTTTGTCAGATACATCGGAGGCAACCAGATACGGCAGGTATTTCCGGTATGAATTTAAGGACAGTCCATAACGAATGTTGGCAATCTGTAAGATCTCTTTGGGCGTTAAGGACGCAGGAAGCCTGTACAATTTCTGCTCCTCTTCCGTATAAGAAGAATCAATCATAAACTTCTTCTTTCCGCAAAGATCCTGCATCAGTTCATCGGCGGTCTTTTGTGACTGCTCTTCTGTCAGATCCGTAACCTGGCTCTTTCCATAAAAGTCAGCCTTAAAGCGGCTCAGCTTCCAGCCGTCCACCGAATATTGATAATTTCCTTCTTGGTTTACCATAATGGGAAGGCTGACATTTAACTTATCCTCATCTCCTACAAGACCAATCAGCTGATAGGCGATTCCGTTTAATGTTTTCTGTTTCTCCTTCTGATTCTTATAATTTCCCGAATCTTCCAAAGTGATGTTATAGGAAAGACGGTTTGATGCCAAAAGCGTTCCGTTCCTGTCATAGATGTTCCCTCTGTTCCCGGGAAGCCTCTGGGTTTTCATAATGGAGGAGATGAATTCCTCCTGGCTGGCAGCCCCCTCCATGATCTGCAGATGGTATAGCCTTACCAGCAGTGATGATAATAAAAATCCAAAAAATAATCCCAATATCAGCAATCTGGGAATCTGAAATGTAATATCAGGTAAGCTTTTATTCTTAAATAGATGATTGCGGCGCATAATTCTCCTTATTCTTACGCTTGTAATATTTATAATATGAAAGGAACAGGGACACTTTATACCCTCCCTGTATACAGATAAATTACTACGTATGTAAGATTTGATTATACACCGGATCGATTCAGATGTAAACCGTTTTTTCACCGCAATGCCATCTGAAGCCGCTCCATTTCATAGAATTCTCCTTTTAACTCCATTAACGACTGGTAGCTTCCTTCTTCCCTTATTTTCCCCTGGTCTAAAACCACGATCCGGTCTGCTCCTCTTACTGTGGAAAGCCTGTGTGCAACAATAAATGTCGTTCTTCCTTTAATCAGCTCATTGAGGGCATCCTGAATCTCCTTTTCTGATATGGTATCAAGAGCTGAGGTCGCTTCATCCAGTATAATTACCCGGGGATCTCTGATAATCGCCCTGGCTATGGAAATTCTCTGTCTCTGACCTCCGCTTAAATTGGCTCCATGTTCTCCTATCATGGTATTAAGGCCATTGGGCAGCTTCGCAATTACTGTTTTTAGATTTGCAGCTTCCACTGCATGATTCACCTCTTCGTCAGATACATTGGTAAGGCCATAAGTGATATTTTCCCTTACCGTACCTGTAAAGAGAATAGGGGTCTGTGGTACCACTGAGATAAATCTCCGGTAGCTTCTTAAATTAATTTCACTGATATCCGTTCCATCAATGGAAAGCCTGCCGCCGCCTGGTGTTATAAAACCGATTATCAGATTTAGTATGGTGGTCTTTCCAGAACCGGACTCTCCCACCAAAGCAATGGTCTCCCCTTCCTTCACCTCCAGATCAATTCCGGACAAAACCGGTTCATTGGAGTCTTTGTAGGAAAATGTAACATTCTGAAAGGTAAATCTGCCCTTTAACTGGTTTAGTTCCCTTTTTCCCTCATTATGCTCCACATCATCGGAAATTAATACCTCGCCGATGGAAGAAACGGATTCCAATCCCTTGGTCAGTATGGGAAGCAGATTAATCAGCCCGGTAAACTGGTTGACTACCGTAGTAAAGCTTGCCTGATAAAAGGTTACATCGCCGATCTTTATAGAGCCTTTCCATGCCATATACCCGGAGAACCCCAGACACAGTGCCTGAAATACCTGAAATACACACCAGCTCACAGCCCCGAAATGTGCCTGCACCATATCCAGCCGGTATCCCTTGTCTGCCGTTTCTTCCAGCTGTTCTTTGATCTTATCCACCTCTTGTTTTTCAAGGGCATGGGCTCTTGTAACAGGAACCAGTTCCACCATCTCCATCACACGGGCACTGGTTTCCTCCATCTCACGTCGAAACGCCCGGTTCTCACTGTGTATCCGTTTGCGAAATGCAACAACTGTCACAGCGGTCACTGGAGCCACCAAAAGAAAGAACAGGAGCACTGATCTGTTTTTTACGGCTGTAATTCCAAGAGTGATCACAAGATTCATCAGAATATTCATGAGATTAACAAAAAGCTGGGAGGATAATGTCTCCACTGCCTCCACGTCACGTATGATCTTGGACTGAAGTCTGCCTGATTGTATCTGCGTGTGGTATGGAATGGACAATTCCTGGAGTTTGCGGACCAGTGCGCCTCTTAAACCAGCCTCAGTTTTTCGTATAACCTGATTTTTGTACTTGTTGTGAAGCCAGTTTGCAGGAAGATGCACTGCTAAAAGTCCAATCCAGACTGTAACATTTAAGATGATCTGACGCTTTCCCTCTTCTCCTCCTGCAATGGCTCCGTTAATTACATTGGCAGTCAGAAGGGCAGCAAAGAGACTGGGCGCATGTTTGATTACAAAAAAGAAAGTGGACAGAAGAAACTTATGGTACTGCCCTTTATAAAATCCAAGCAGCACCATAACCGAATGATTCCTGTACTTCCTATAGCAGTCAATAAACCGGTGTTCCATTTTCTCATATTGATCCATCGTCTTCTCCCTAGGATACATCAAGCCCCTGATTCTCTATTACCACGTTTTTGCTGTCTAACAGATCTGCATAAGGTGCCCCAAGCTTTCTAAGTTCTTCGGAAAGAAACCCTGCCATTATGACAGCCCCCTCTGGTTTTAAATGGGTATTATCCCCAGGCCACATGAAATATGCTTTAGAGGCTAAATCTCCCACTGCGTTAAGATAAGCCTCTGTTATAGCGGTTAAGTCAATAACCGGAACGCAGGCTTCTTCTCCTGTCTGCCTCACCGCCTCCGGATAGGCTCCGTGGCTACCGGGAAGAAATTTTCCCTGGTCATTAAAATGCCTTCTGGCGATGGGAGTAATGAGCACTGGATAAGCTCCATTTTCTCTGGCCGCCTGAATAAACTTCATCAGATTTTCTCTAAATGTGGTATCCGGGTCAGTATGGCGGGCCGGATCATCCTTTTCATCGTTGTGACCAAACTGTATAAAGAGATAGTCTCCCTCTTTCATTTCTTTTTCCATCAGAGCCAGCAGGCCTTCATCCAGAAATGATTTGGTACTTCTCCCATTTTGTGCATAGCTTTTCATCTCCACACCATCTGCCAGATAAAGAAGCATTGCCTGGGATATCCCGGTCTGGGGATATGTGGAAGCTTTATTAAATTTCACTGTGCTGTCTCCAGCATAAAAGATTGCTGCCATTTACGTACACTCCATAAGTTGCTCCTGTAAAACGTTTTCCTTTTGTCAGACCTTCCGAACAGATAGAAGTCACATCAGTCCACCGCCACAGGATTTTATTATTTAATAGAAACGTTCTGTTAAGACCTTCTGTCTCAACGCGGAATAAAACACGCCCTTCAAAAGAATAATCGTTCTTTTCTGTCCTGATATAAGCGTTATCCACATATTCCGTTACAAATATCTGATTCTTTGTTACACCAAATTTTATGTAGGTGTTTTCATCATAGTACAAGGTCACGCCTGCATCAGAGGTAAATTCCTCCTGCTCCTCCTCTGGTATCCACATCTCAAACTCTGCTGCAAAGCTAAAATCCGGTTGAAATTTAAGAAGCATGCTGTTGCATCTTCTGCTGCATAAATCAAATCCGTCTCCTCTGATCCACAGCGTTCCATCTACCCCAGTCCGGACACGTTTTCTGTCTCTTGTCCTTGGGGATAGCCAGACTTCCTTCGTATTGACTGCCGCTGTCTTTTCGTACATCTTGGGAAAGGGAGCCCGTTCCATATAGGAAGGACCTTTTCTTTTATTTACCACGGGCCACCCATCTGCTGTCCAGGTGATTTCGTCAAGGCAGGTTTCTCTGCCCAGCATTCCCCATGTCCCATTGATGAAACGAGAAGATAAATATACCATAAACCATCTGCCGTCTGGTGTCTCAACCGGCTTTCCATGGCCGCAGCACTGAAGGGCACCCATTTCATCCCACTGATGCATGATTGGATTGTAAGGACAGTTTTCATAGGGCCCATATAATCGTCTGGATCTTGCAACGGTAATCATATGTCCTTTTCCTGTTCCGCCTTCTGCCAGAAAACAATAATAATACCCATCCTTTTTTATCAGATGAGGCCCCTCCGGCGCATGACCGGAATGCCCGTACCAGATCAGTTCCGGTTGGGATAGCAGTTGTTTTCCATCCTGGGAAATCTCCACCATTCTTGCTCCCCGGTTAATCAGCATATACCGTTTTCCATCCTCATCAGTAAAAAGTGAGGGATCAATCCCCAGGAGATTATGAATGAACGGAGTCTCATAAGGACCTTCGGGATGAATGGAACTGGTGATCATCTGTGTCTGAATATAAGGCGCATCGTCATTATTACGCAGAGTTGCGCAGATATAAAATCTTCCATTGGAAAAGCTGATATCAGGCGCCCAGAATCCCCTTCCTCCTTCCAGATCTCCCAGATATTCTTTTGCCCATATTTCATCTGTAACCGCGTAACCAATTGTTTTCCATTGAATCAGATCCCTGGAATGAGAAATGGGAATGCATGGGAAAAACAGGAAACTGGAATGTACCATATAATAATCTTCTCCCACACGTACAATACTGGGATCCGGGTGCATTCCCCTTAAAACCGGATTGCGGTAAGATTCCCCTAAGGAAAAACCGCATCTACTTTTAAAATACTCTTCCATGGGCGACCCTGCCGCCAGATCATAAGGCGTACACATGGACCGATTTGCCCATGTGGGATCCATGTTACAGCGCTCCACCAGATACTTCACCAGTTTTTGGTTTTTCCCTTTTACTGCATAGTGGAGAAGGCTGTTCCCATTCTCATCACAATCCTCTGTATTGAAACTGTGATCAATCAGGTAGACAACCGCCTCATACTCTCCCCGTTCTGCTGCTTCAAATGCCCTTTTTGCTGCCGCTTCCGTCTTTGATGTGTATAAATTCATATTCCCCATACCCTTCTGATCTTACGTTGTTTTTGTTGGCACTCCACAAACAGAGTTTCGCACCTGTCCAGGTCGCCCGGCATAATGGCTGTGAATCGCCGATGGAGGTATAGCTGGCTCCATCCGGTGACCAGGAAAAACGGTATGTTTTATCAGCAAGCAACTCCAGACGCAGATACACCGTATCATTCTCATAAGGACAGGAAGATTCAAGAATTTCCCAGACTTCTCCAAGCAGTTCCTTTTTTGTTACGGTTCCTTTGTACAGCATAAGGCTGTTGCCATCAATGGTCCGCTGCAGAGCCAGATAGGCATAGGAATGTCCAATCATTCCTATGGATGCCATATCCCCCTCTTCTTCCCAGTTAAGGCGTACCTTTGTGACAGCGGTGAACGTCCTTTGCTGGGGGATCTGAGTCATGGCATTTGGTGCGTACCAGAGGAAGTTTTCTCTGGTATTGTTCTTCATACAAAACAGACGGATACCATTATGCCCTGCCAGAGAATAGTAAGATTCTTTTGGGTTTGCCTGCCACTGCCACTGAAGGCCAATGCTTTCCCTTTTAAACTCGTCCGACTGGGCAATCCTGTATTCTGGCTGCCCTTCTTTTGGAACCTTCCACTCCTTAACCGGTTCTCCGATTCCGTCACCATTTTGATCCGTTCCAATAAAAGGCCAGCCATTATGAAAGCACATAGGCTGCAGATGGACAATTCTTCCAAGCTCATTGACATCCTGGAAATGAAGAAACCAGTGCCTGCCGTCAGGTGCTATGACCCAGCCGCCCTGATGAGGCCCGTTTACGGATGTGTTTCCCTGATGCATCACAATCTTATATTCATACGGGCCCTTTACAGATCTCGCTCTTAATACAGACTGCCAGCCAGTTGAAACGCCTCCTGAGGGCATGAGAATATAATAGTATCCCTGGTCATAATACATCTTCGGACCTTCTGTAGTAGGAGCAATCTGTTCCCCGTCAAATATGGTAACCGGCTCTCCAATAATATTTCTGCATAGAGGGTCGATTTCTACCAGATCCAGTCTGTGTTTGATCCCGCATCGGCTGTTGGCATAGGCAAATACCATGTACGCCTTTCCATCCATATCCCAGAAAGGACAGGGATCAATGAAGCCTTTCGCCTCATGAAGGCAGTGAAGTTTAAATTCTCCATATGGATCCTTTGATGTGGCTACAAAAATCCCTTCATCAGGAAGGGGAATGAATACGTAAAAGGTATCCTCATGAAAACGGATGGAGGGCGCCCAGGTTCCTGAGCCGTGAGACGGCAGATCATATTTTTCAAAGGGCAGTGAATCCACACAGTGATTGATGATTTCCCAGTGAACCAGATCTCTGGAATGAAGAAGAGGTACACCTGGAAGATATGTAAAAGAAGAAGCTACCATATAATAATCTTCTCCCACCCGGATTACATCGGGATCTGAATAATCGGCATACAAAACCGGATTCTGATATATGGACATCGTAATTGCCTCCCATAATATAGTTCATTTGAAAAAAGGAGCAGAAATTCTGCCCCTCTTTCTGCCTGATCGTTACTCCTTTACGGCACCAATATTAACACCCTGAATAAAATACTTCTGGCAGAATGGATATATGATCATGAAGGGGAGGATTGCCACAATAACAGCTGCGTTCTTAACTGTGTTCTCAGTAGCACCGCCGATTGCCTGGGGCAAATCACTTCCCATTATAACAGATCTTAACTTCATTTGAAAATTATATAAATTATCATTTGTGATATAAAGTTTATAATGTGTATAGTCGTTCCAGTAAGAAACTGCGTACATCAGACCAATGGCTGTCAGCGCCGCCTTTGATAATGGGAGAACGATTTTAAGAAATACTCCCATTGGAGAGCAGCCGTCAATTTCTGCTGATTCAAATAAGCTGGAAGGAATCCCTTCAAAAAAGTTTCTCATCAATACGATATTATAAACATTAATAGCCGGCATAAGAATAACCACCAGCAATGTATTGGTTATATGAATTGCCTTCATAACCAGATACGTGGGAATCATACCACCGCTGAAAATCATGGTAAACAGTAGAATATTTGCAAAAAATGTCCGGCCCGGCATTTTCCATTGAATCAGAACATATGCTCCAAGTGTTGCAATTGTAAGGCCTGTAAAAGTTCCTACAATTGTAGTAAAGCAGGACACCAGAAACGGTCTGTACAGAGTTGGATTGGTAAATACGGATATATATCCGGCAAAACCGAACTGTTCCGGAAATAATTTCATACCATACGCTGTTTTTAAATCAAGCGAATCAATTAATACTTTATAAATAGGGATAATCATGATCAGGCTTATTAGCACAAATATTATCATTAGCCCATAATCAAATGCTGTTGCTTTCTTTTTCATGTTGTCCCTCCTACACAATTCCTCTTCCTCTTACTTTGTGGCTGGCCTTGTTGCAGACCATCACAAATACGCAGCCTACAAGTGAAGCAGTCAGCCCTACAGCGGTGGTATATCCATAATCTGGAAGTGCACCGGAATTGAATGTCTGCGTATAAATGTATGTATGCAGTACATCTGATACCTGGATTACGGCGTCGTTTTGCATAACGAATACAGACTCAAATAAGTTCATGACCTTTGCCAGATTTAAAATGAGCACTGTAATAATGGTATTGTTAAGAGCTGGCATTGTAATAAAACGCAATTTATTCCACCGGCCTGCCCCATCCATGGCTGCAGCTTCATAAAGTTCCGGATTAATTCCGGACAGGGTTGCAATAAAAATAATCGTTCCCCAGCCTGTATCCTTCCAGACGTTGATGCCATAAAACATTGTACGCCACCATGATTTATCTGCCAGGAAATAAATTCCCTCTTTTAAAATCCCCAGTTTTATCAGTATGGAGTTTACCAGGCCTGCACTGGTAGGAGAAAGTATTAATGTAAAGACGGAAGCTGTAACCACCCATGACATAAAATGGGGAAGATACACAATCGTCTGAGTTATCTTCTTAAAAGTTGCGCTTTTCATCTCATTGAGCATAAGAGAAAGTGCAACAGCCGTAAATGTATTTAAAAGAAGCTTAACAACACTTAATGTTATGGTATTGCCAAAGGCATTCCAGAATCCTGACATCTTCATCATCTTCTCAAAATGGGCAAGTCCTACGAATACAGGCTCCTTGATTCCCTTATAAGAATAAAAGGCATATCTGATACCAAACATAGGAAGATAGTTAAACACGATCGCAAAAGCCAGTACTGGCAGAAACATCAGATAAAAGCCTTTGTAATACCGAAGCGAAACCAGCAGCGGCCGCTTATTGCTGCCTGCAGCTTTCGCTGCAGGCCCTTTCTTTTTTGTATTCATATGTTAACCTTCCTAAACCTATTTTGAGGATCCCAATTCATTTAAAGAATCTACGATCAATTTAGACCACTCAGCTCCACCCTCTTTTTCAAATCTTTCATATGCAGCATCAATAGAAAGTCCCTGTACTACAACATCTGCTACGATAGAGTTTTTTAATGTAGTCAAATCACCATTATAAGTTGCCATTACTTCGGTTGAAGGAATAATGATTGCCTGATGGCAATTTTCATTAAATATCTTTTGAGATACTTTTGTTTCTTCCTTAACGGTATCTTTTCCAGGATCATTTTCCCAGGTAGCAATGGCCAATGTGGGATCCAGATGCTGCTTTGTATACTGTGTTCCCGGCTGTTCCAGGCTTTCCCGTGTATGGAATTCTCCAGCCGCATAGGTCTTATCAAGGACTGTTTCAGCTTTTGTAGACCAGTGAACGTCTTCTACGCCGTAGCTCCAAAGCATCTGCATATCACCGCCATCAAGGATAGACTCTATAAAATATTTAAAGACCCCTTCTGGATTCTCACAGGCAGAAGTAATTGCCCATACAGGAGCCGTTCCTTCTTCGTAAGTACCAACCTCTTTAATCGGTTTTAAAGGAATCAACTCTCCGTCTTTTCCATTTGCCTCCAGATTGTTTTTTAAGTTGGAAGCCCAGGTACCTGCCCAATAAGTAAATACACCAAACTTATCTTCGTAGAATTTATTACGGCAGTCTTTTGTTCCATTGGTTAAAGATTCCTTATCAATATATCCTTTTGAATAAGCATCTCTCAGACGCTCCAATGCGCCTTTGAAGTTTTCTTTTGTAAAGCCATCATACCAGATGCCATCCTCACCTTTTACAAAGTTTGGCTGTGCATCCTGATAAAACTCAGGAAGATAATTGGAAGAAGGATCTCCTCCTTTTGCTCCCATCAGTCCAGAAGCAGAAACACCGTATGTATCCCCATTGATTCCATTCCCATCCGGGTCACCTTCCGTAAATGCTTTTAACATATTTAAATATTCTTCATAAGTAGTGGGCGCCTCTAATCCACAGTTATCAAGCCATTTTTTCTTTACGTAAGTAAGGCAGCCGCCTCTTCTTGCATCAGGAAATCCATAAAGTTTACCATCAATCTTGGTTGCTTCGATAACATCTTCCCCTGTTACGCGTCCAGAAGCCTTCAGCTCTGAATTCTCCCATGCTTCTGTCATATCCCACAGAGCACCTTCCTCTGCATAACCGGTGTAATAACTTCCATTTAGAATAATGACGTCAGGCCAGTTTTCCGGACCGGAAGCAAAGCTTTGTCCTAAAACATCAAAATAAGCATCATGATCAGGCTGAATAATTTCCAGATCAATTCCGGTAAGCTCTTCCCACCTTTTTTCAAAGGCATCTCTGTTATTTGCTTTTGTTGTTACAGTTGAATTTACCATAATGGTGATTTTATCTGGCTTCTTTATCTCATCACCAGCTTTGCTCTCCCCTGTTGAAGAGCCACTTTCCGTATTTGCACCTGCACTTGTTGCATCCGCCCCAGTTTTGGCAGAAGAAGAACAACCACTTAAAGCCACAGAAGCAGCCATGGTAACCGCCATACCAGCTGCAAGCATTTTTTTAACTCTCATTTAGAACCTCCCAATATTATTGATTTTGTCATTGGTGGTGCGCACCTTTTTTGCATTGCCATCATAGCATCCCGTACACACAATATCAACGCGCATTATTTACTATCGTTGTTCATTTTTAGCTAAATGCTCTGATTTCACAATCATTTATTATGCATATTTTATATTTACTGTATCCTTTGATTCCAATTCCACATCATTATATAGGAAGCGACGGGAATCAATTTTGAGTACATATTTTACGTTCTATGTACAGTTCTTAATGTAAGGGAGGGATCTGATTGATTTTAGTACCGTTTCATACTATAATTTCCATATGAAAAAAGGAACGGTGCATATGAAAAATCGCAAACTTACATTAAAACAAAATAAAAATATGTCCTATAAAAATCAGCTGATGCTTTCCTACACTTTAATTCTGGCAATCATCCTAATGATTGGAGTGATTCTTTATTCGCTATCCTATCGCCAGGTTAAGAACGGCATTTACCAGCAGAACCGGCTTAGTTTGACCGCATCCGTTAACCAGATTGACAATACGCTGGAGCTAATGAATGCATCGGTGAAACAAATTACTGCCAACAGCCTTTTTAATAATCTTATCAATCAGAAAGACAGAGAGGACTCATCTTTTTATTATCTTGGTTATAAGACCCAGCAAAGCCTTAAATCTATTACACCTGTGGAGCTGCTGCTGCCAATCAGCAACTCTTTTATTTATATTGAGAAATCCAGCTATGCAATCTCTCCGATCCTGTTTTCGGATTTTGATTTTTTTATCTGGCATAATACAAAGTACCCGATTGATCCCGCACATTTTTCAAAAATACTTGTGAATCCTGTTTACTGGAACAAATTTATTCCTTTTGAACAGCTTGGCACCTCGTCAGAAAACTTTTTATACCTATATCCTCTGACCTCCTCCTCTCAGATCGCCAATCACAGCAGTTCGGTGATCTGCTACCAGTTTGACCACGAAAAAATCATCAAATATTTTTCTAACATTAATTTTTATAATAACGGATATCTGGTTGCATACGATAAAAACGGCAATCAGACGTTTCTTCTTTCCGAAGGAGGTCCTGTTATCGAATACGATATCTTGAAAAATATGGACTTTGAACATAACATCGCACATTTTACCCAGGGCAGTAACAGGGAGGAAATGCTGATCACTACTGTATCTTCTTCCTATAATAACTGGAATTACTACCTGATTCAGCCGGAAGAGAAAGCTTACTACTCCATCACCCCCTATCAGCGTTTTTTTACAACTGTAACTCTGGCAGCAATCATTCTTGGCGGAATCCTTGCGGTGATCTTTTCATCCTTTGGAAATCAAAAGATTTTAAAGCTGTCCAATGAACTGAACATAAAGGAATCCCTGGCAAGCTCCTTAAACCTCCTTGTGGAAAAGCAAAAACCGGTTGTGGCCGAGTCCTATATGCGGCGAATCATGGAAGGCAGCATTACCAATAACGTAGAGATGCAGTATATCATAGATGAACTTGGTCTGGAACGCCCTGACACTAAATTCCACGTTTTATATACAGAAGTCTCCCCAGCTGAGGAATCTGATATCTGCACCAAGGATTTGGAATTGTGCTTTGAAAATTACGATATGCTGGTGAGAGAAGCCCTCCGCCGATATTACCCGGATACGGGATATATCTACAAGCCTTCAGACCGGGCTTTTGCCATATTGATTGCGTCTGGTGAATCTTTACATTTTGAACAGGTTTTAGAACAGAGCAGAAATACCTTTATTTCTATGCATAATGAACTTCTGCAAAAATATGGAATCTGGATCCGCGGTGGGCTGGGCGCACGTAACGGGCTGATTTCCTATACCTGGAAATCCTATCAGCAGGCAAAGGAAGCCAAATCCATCACAACTACGGAAAAATATATTTTAAGCCGCTATGATTTTACAAAATCCAATGATGTTTATTATTATCCGGAAAGTCTGTCCATTCAGCTGAGCGGTTTTATTTCCACTGGTAACAAAGAACAGGTAAAGGAGCTTTTTAAGCTGATACGGGATGAGAATACATCAAGACGCAGCCTTTCCTTTACCCAGCAAAAATGGCTTTTATCTGATATTCGTTCCACTGTGTTTAAAAAGAGACATAGCATTACAGAAGAAGGTCTTTTAGAATACAGGCTGAAACTGCTTGATATGATTGATAAACAGTTTGAAGGAGAAATCAGTATTGACAGCTTAAAAACCATTGCATTAGAGCTTTGTGATGTCTGCGGAACAGAAACAGAAAGCAACGAGCTGATTATTAAAATACAGGATTATATCGTCAATAATTACCATGATCCGGATTTATGCCTGACAAAAATATCAGATGAATTTGGTATTTCGGAAAATTATTTCAGCTATCTCTTTAAAAGAGAGGTGTCCGAGAATTTTTCCACTTACTTAGAACGACTTAGAATGGCAAAGGCAAAGGAGATCATTTCAACAACTGATACCAGTCTTTCCACGCTTTATGAATATCTTGGTTATAACAATGCCGCCTCTTTCAGGAGGGCATTTAAAAAGAATTTTGGTGTATCACCGAAGGAAATGAGAGATAAAATAAATGCAAAATAATCAGATACAATCAAACAAGGCGGCAGTAGAAAAGCTGTGGTTCCGAATGAAAGAAAGCGGGCTTCCCATTCATAGTTTTCTGGCTGAACAGGGCGGAACTCTTCTTACGGAAAACTATCAGGCACCTTATACGAAACAGGACCTTCACCGCATGTTCTCCATCACAAAGAGCTTCTGCGCCCTGGCAGTGGGATATCTCCTTGAGGACGGTCTGATTTCCCTTTCAGATCCCATAACCGGCTACTTCCCGGAATACTCAGATGCTGAAACGAAAAGTCCATGGCTCATGAATATGACCATACAGCAAATGCTGATGATGCAGACATGCCACTCCTCAACCACCTATAAGATTGACAGGCAGAAAAACTGGGTGGAAAGCTTCTTTTTGGTTCCGCCTACCCATAAAAGCGGGGAAACCTTTCTCTATGATACTTCCGCTGCCCATACGCTGGCAGCACTTGTAAAAAAGCTGACTGGAAAAGGAGTTCTTGATTATTTAAGAGAGAAATGTCTGGATAAACTTGATTTTTCCAAAGATGCGTATATCATAAAAGATCCCTTTGGAAGTGAAATGGGGGGCTCCGGCCTGATGGCCTATTCCCTTGATTTATTAAAGACTGGCAGATTCTGTATGAATACAGTGAACTATGGGACGGGGGTTTTTGCAGATTATTTAAGAGATGCCGTTTCCTTTCAGGTTCCCACCGTTCATTTCGGACAGACAACAGATGAGAAGCAGGGATACGGCTACCAGATCTGGCAGATCCGGAATGGCTTTGCCATGTATGGTATGGGAAGTCAGTATGTGCTTTTTTATCCGGAACTGGATATGGTTATAGTCATTACGGCAAATACTCAGAATATCAGAGGGGGACAACAAAAAATACTGGATCTGGTTCGGGAGGGACTAAAGGAATTTTTAAGTCCGGTTCCCAGCCTTCCTGTCTTTTCCGGTCCCTCTCATTTAAACGCCGTTTACCGCCTTTTGCCCGGCCGGCAGAGATTTACAAGGCTTGCCCTTTCCCTTGACTCCAAAGAAGGCAGCCTTACCCTGTCCGGACCGGATAAGACATACACATTCTCTTTTTCCTTTACAGAACCTGCTGTCAGCATCTTAAATGGCTACAAACAGAGAATTGCAGTCAAAGCTTTGTGGGCAGATTCCAGAACACTTTATCTCCCTGTTTCCGTTGTGGGCGAATACGTGGGTTCCATCCATATCCTTTTAACTCTGTCAGAAGACGGTATTACCGTATGGATGAAAAAGATAGAAGAAACTCTTTTCCATGAATTCAGCGGATTTTTAACCGGCTTCAAAGAGTAGATTATTTCATGATATCTTCTCCCCTGGCAGCTCTGGCTACGATACCAGAGGAAGCCAGAAGAGCAATCAGGTTTGGAAATACCATAAGTGCGTTAAATAAATCGGATAAATTCCAGACCAGCTGAACCTTTAAAAATGATCCAAGCACCAGGAACAATACAACGATCAATGCATATACCTTGGTTGCTTTGGGTCCAAAAAGTGCTTTCACATTTACCTCACCGAAAAAGTACCATCCGATGATTGTTGAAAATGCGAAAAACAGAAGACAGATTGCTACAAACGTATTTCCAAAAGAGCCGAATGCCTCACTGAATGCTGCCTGGGCAAGAGCTGTTCCCTGAGGAGCTCCTTCCACACCTGGAGCCAGTCTTCCTGAGGTGAGGATCACCAAAGCAGTTAGATTAAGAACCACAAAGGTATCAATAAATACAGCCATGATCGCCATAACGCCCTGATCCTGGGGTTTTTCTACCTTAGCAATGGCATGGGCGTGAGGAGTAGATCCCATACCTGCCTCATTGGAAAATAATCCTCTGGCAACACCATAACGCATGGCTTTCTGAACTCCGATTCCAGCAGCGCCGCCAAGCAGTGCCTGGGGACGGAATGCACCAACCACAATGGACCTAAGTGCAGGCAAAAGAGCGCTGTGATTGATAACCAAAACGATGAGACATCCGATTATATAAAATCCGGCCATCACCGGTACAAGTTTTTCTGTAAGGGAAGCAATTCGCTTCACACCTCCCATAAAGGTAAATGCAGCAACTGCCGCAATCACGATTCCAACAATCAGGGGATCCACACCAAAGGCAGTGTGAAAAGCCAGACCGATGGAATTAGCCTGAACCATATTTCCGGTAAATCCTAAAGCAAAAATTATTGCCATTGAGAAGAATACTGCCATAACCTTACCTGCAGTTCCTTTAAAACGGGCTTTAATATAATATATGGGACCACCCGTTACTTCTCCCTGTGAATTAACAGTTTTATATTTTTGGGCTAGAACAGCTTCTCCATAGTTGGTCGCCATTCCAAAAAAGGCACTGAGCCACATCCAGAATATTGCTCCAGGTCCTCCGGAATAAAGTGCTGTCGCACAGCCTGCAATATTACCCGTACCTACCTGGGCTGCAATTGCCGTAGTTAATGCCTGAAAGGAGGACATTCCGTCTTTGCCCGCATTTTCGCCATTCAGCTTAAAACTGCCGAACATCCGCTTAAATCCTTCTCCAAATTTTCTGACCTGTACAAACCGGGTGCGGACAGTAAATAAAATTCCTGTTCCAACCAGCAGATACAGTAAAATGCTGTTCCAGACAATGCTGCTGACTTTATCAACCAGCTGTGTAAATTGTTCCATGTGATAGACCCTCTCTTTTTGTTTAATAAAAAAAGCCAAACCATACGGGATGATTTGGCTCTGAAAGCAAACAAATAAGGGCATCACTGCCGCTAAACGTTTGAACTTAAACTCTGTCCTTTTGCCTGAGAGATTAACGCGGTTTCCCGCGCCTTGCACCTTCGGCACTCATTCATGAGATTCTCCAGAGCCACATCCATTCATAGTCCTTATCCGGTACTCCGGATGCCTGAGAGTGTTACTCCTTCGGCAGACAAATCGTCATTTTCCTACGAACTTCGCTTGTTGGTTTATTACTTTTTCACTTTATCACATTAACATAGGCTCTTAAGAATGTCAAGTCTATGCTTAACTTTCTTTCCTCTATATACTTCACTTTCTTTTCTTTCTGTAAGCAAAAATGCCACCGAAGCCAATAATGGCACAAACCGATGCAAGTACTGCCAGAATACCAGCCGGACTATTTTGAGACGTTTCTTCCTGGTTACCTGCCTGGCTTTCCGCTTCAGACTGGCTTTCCGCTGATCTCTTTCGCCTGAAGCGGCCAGCCCGGAAGATATTCGGCCCAATGCTCTGATTCTTGCTTATGGTCTGTTGGATTATAAGGTGATGAAGGAGAAATCAGCCGAAGTGGCACAAGATGAGTCGAAAAAACAGATGTTTGATTTTATGGACCGGGCAAATGTGGCTCTGACCGGAGAGAAAGAGATCACAGAGAGTGTGATCCAGACCTTCAGTCCCTCCCGCTTTGTCTCTTCCAATACTCCGCCCGCTTTTTTGTGGCATACTTCAGAGGATGGACTGGTTTACTCCGGAAACTCTCTGGTATTTGCCCTTGAGATGGCCAGGCACCATGTCCCTTACGAACTCCATATCTTCCAGGAAGGAGAGCATGGACTGGCTCTGGCAAATCAGGTAACAGCCAACACTCCAAACCAGATATCTCCAGAAGTTGAGACCTGGTTCCAACTTGCTGGTGCATGGCTGAAAAAACAGCTCCCATTCTGACAAACTGTGGGGAGCTGTTAAAATTGCAAATCAGAATGGAAGGAAACTGGATGCCTAGCAGGTTGCCCCGCCCACCAGATGCAGCTTTGCATCCAGTATTTCCTGCTTTCTGCTTAAAATATCATCAGTAAGAAGCTGTGCCTCAACGTTTTCAAACCCAATCCGTTCAATGGTATCCGCTAACCGCTCTCCAGTCTGTCCCTGCTCCCGGAACAGGAGAATGGTTTTTTCAACGACTGACAGAACTTCTTCTTCGCTCTTAAAGATCCTGCCAAGAGCTTTTCCATGGGTGATTTTCTTTCCCCATCTGCCACCTATGTACACAAGAAATCCAGGGGTGCCCTCTTCGATGACATCAAATGGGCATTTTCCTATACATCGTCCGCAGTTGTTGCAGATTTCCTTATCGATCTCTATCAGGCCGTCGGAAAGCTTTGCTGCTTTCATGGGACATGCTGTTTCAACCTGACATTTCCTGCAGCCGTTACACATATCTTCGTCAACGCAGGGTATCATCTGACCTACAATGCCCAGATCATTTAAATTAGGCTTTACGCAGTTATTGGGGCATCCACCTGTGGCAATCTTAAATTTGTGAGGCAGTTTAACCGTGTGATAGCCCTTGTAGAACCGCTCATGAATCTTTTCTGAGAGATCAAAAGTATCGTACAGCCCATACTGGCAGGTGGTTCCCTTACAGGATACAACCGGCCGCACCAGCGATCCCGTTCCTCCGGTCTCCAGCCCCGCTTCTGCGAGGCAGTTTTGAAATGCCTCAATGTCATTATAATGAATGCCTCTTACTTCCACTGTTAAGCGGGCTGTAAATTCCACATCTCCGTTTCCAAACTTTCTTGCTGCCTTAGCAATGGCAGCGGTCTGATCTGCTGTAATCTTACCGTTTACAGTAATTACCCGCCCGTTAAATAAATCCGTTCCCTTATTATTTAAAAACCCCAGAGCTTTAACCCTCTTGATCTCATCTGGCTTTAATGTGCATGTCATAATTTTACCACTCCTGTTTTTTTATTATGAACCTTCTACCTCTGTAAAAGTAATTCCGCCTTCCAGCACCTTTGTATATTTATATCCGTAGTAATCCAGCCGGTTCTGAAGCAGATAGGCCCGCTTTCCCCTGTTACATACCAGAAGTATATGATCCTCTTTATCAAGCCCTTTAACCGGTCCGTCTACCTCCGTTAATTCCACATGCATGGCACCTGGCACGGAAGGAACCTGACCTGCATCCACCAGCTTATAACCTTCTGCCATTCCATTACCATATTCCGCAGGAGTCATGGATTTTAAATTGCCGTTTAATTTATTAAGTAAAATATTTAAGGTATGTACAAATGGATGGATTGCGGTAGAAAATGGAGGTGCATAAGCAAGATCCATATCAGCAAGATCGTTTAAATCTGCCTTACACATAATTGCAGTTACTGTCATATCCACAATTTTATCAACGGCACCGCTGCCAACGGCCTGTACTCCAAGAAGGCGAAGGGTTTTCTTATCCGCAATCATTTTAATAATAAAATAAGATGCACCCTGCATATAATGTGCTTTATCATCCACCACCGCGATTACGCTGGCTGCATCAAATCCTTCCTCTATGGCCTGGGTCTCTGTCAGTCCAGTTCTTCCGGCATTCAGCCCTGGAAGCTTACACACTGCAGTTCCCAGAACGCCACGGTAGGAACGCTCATCTCCAGCAATATTCTGTGCAATGAGCCTACCGCTGGTATTGGCCGTTGATCCCATAGGTGACCATGCTGGTTTTCCTGTGATGGCATTTTTCACCATGGCACAGTCTCCTGCTCCATATATATCCTTATCATTGGTTCTTCCCTGGGAATCAGTAATGATTGTTCCCTTGAACATTTCAATTCCGGTGCCCTCTAAGAATTCTGTATTCGGCTTAATTCCTGCGCAGAAGACAACCATATCTGCTTTATAGGCGCGTTTATCCGTTACTACCTTCTCGACTTTTCCATCGCCTTCAATAGCGGTTACCTTCACCCCTGTTACAACAGGGATTCCGGCATCGGCAATCTTTCGTTCCAGATAGTCAGAAACCTCCGGATCAAAACCAGGAAGAATCTGAGGCGCCATATCCACCACAAATGTCTTAATTCCTTCCGCTGCCAGATTCTCAGCAAGTTCAAGACCGATATATCCTGCACCCACCACAACTGCCTTCTTGATTCCTCCATTTACTGCAAGCTCCCTGATCTCTATGGCATCTTCAGGCGTTCTCATGGTAAATACATTCTTTCGTTCTCTTCCCTCAACAGGCGGAATAACCGGGCTTGCTCCTGTTGCAATTACCAGCTTATCATAATGGTATAACTTTTCTTCTCCAGTTCCCAGATCAACTGCTGTCACAGTTTTGCCTTTACGATCTACCTTTATTGCCTCTGTTCGGACCAATACCTTTGCTCCTGTGAGTTTCTCAAATTTCTGAGGAGTGTTGACGATCAGCTGCTCCTTTTCAGGAATTACATTTCCTACGAAATACGGCAGTCCACAACCTGCATAAGAAATATTTTCTCCTTTATTCAGAATGATCACTTCATTTTCTCTGTCTTCCCGCATAAGCTTTGCAGCTGTTTTAGTTCCTGCAGCCACACCGCCAAGTACAATCACCTTCATTGTTTTCTCCTTTTGATTAATATCAAAACTTTGATTACTTTTTATCAATATCATAGCACTTGTTTTTTGTACCGTAAAATAGTATTATCTAAAGCATGATATTGGTTTTATCTATACCAGATGAAGGGAGATAGTAAGATGGCAACCTTAAAGCAGTTAAAGACCTATATAGCAGTGGCAGAGACATTAAAGATGAGTGAGGCAGCCAAACGGCTCTATCTGTCCCAGCCTACCGTAAGTCAGATTATTGCAGATCTGGAAAAAGAATATGAAACCACATTTTTTAAACGATATCCCAAGCGACTGGAGCTGACACCTATGGGGAAGCTTTTCTGGGACAGGGCTTTAAATGTATTAAACAGTTACGAAACATTAAACCAATCCATGAAAAACTCTGCCGTACTCCGCCCTCTGCGGGTAGGTGTTACCTTAACCATCGGAGATACCATGATTAGTGATATGATACAGATACTGCAAAAGAGCCATCCGGACATCTCATGCTCTGTATATATAGAAAATACAAAGATACTGGAACACCGCCTGATTCACAATGAACTGGATATCGCACTAGTGGAAGGCGTGATATTAAATGAGAAAATTCATACAGAACCAATTATGGAAGATGAGCTGCAGTTGATTTACAGCATAGACCATCCTTTTTCCAGAAGAGATGTGATCAGAGCTGAGGATTTATACAACTGTGAATTTATACTGCGGGAAGTTGGTAGCGGAACACGTTCTATCTTTGAAAACCTCATGCAGACCCGGCATATTCCTTATAGCGTTAAATGGGAATCCTACAGCGGATCTGCCATACTGGACGGAGTTGCCCGCAACCTTGGCATCGGAGTCATTTCCACCCGCTATGTGAAGGGATCTTCCCGGTCTGAAGTGATCCATGCCCGTCCCATAAAGGACATGCCCATGAACCGCTACTTTTATCTTTGCTATAATGAATGCCACGCCTTTAACTCCCAGATGGCTGATTTCAAGGACGCCGCAAAGTCCATGAAATAGAAAGCCTGTGGGAGTTTCCTGCTTTTCAGCCTATGGGAATTCTATTTTCATTCCATCATAGGCAAATTCAATTCCCTCATACTGTCTTTGCAGTCTAAAGTAATCGTCATAGGACTTTCCCCAGTCCTCTTCTAAATGGGTAATGATTACCTTTCCTATCTGATAATTCTTTTTTAATGCAACAATCTCATCCATAACAAATAATTCTTTCCGTAGAATATTTGTTTCATCAAGAACAAACCCAGCCTTTAACTGATCCCCCACAATGGTATTGCCAATAATTAAGACATCGGCTTTATAAAATAGCAGGTGATCTGGTAATGGTTTTACATCACAGGGCGCATAAATCACTTTCCGTTCTTTATCCTTTATCACAAAAACGGTTACAATCCCACTTTCATCAACCGGGACAAATTCGATTTGAATTCCGTTTTGTTCCAGATGATTCATGTTTTTGACTTTTGCCAGCTCCATCTCTTCATAATATTCCAGCATGGAACCATATTTACTGCACTGACTCCTCAGTTCCTTTATAATCTCAGGCATCGCCCCTACGGTCAAAGGCTGGCTGCAGGTTATCCCTACAGACTGGGCAAGCCAGTCCATCTTTAACTGTTCAATCACCCTGATTCCCATGGTATGATCCGGGTCTGCGTGGCTGAACAATATGGTATCAATTGCTTTCACATCAGCATGGTTTAGTGCTGCATTAATGTCTTCCGGTGTATCAATTAATAAGTTTAAATCTTCTAAATACAGACTGCATCCACATCTTGCGTATGGAACTCCTTTTGTTCTGGCCTCCTTGCAGATTCTGCATTGGCATAATGGTCTAGGTATGCTGACGCAGCCGCCTGAACCGATTATTTTGATCTTCATGTTGTCACCTCCTGTTATTGAAAAATTTTCTCTTTTCGTGTGACGTTGTTACAGACATAATGCTTTCATTTTTTTATAATCAGGAATATAAACAACCCACCTATGGAAAGAAGGTTAAACAATGAATGCACAAACCCTCGTTGTTATAAAAGAGAACTGCCCCCAAAATCACCCCTGCCCCTCTGTCCGTATCTGTCCGGTAGGAGCCTTAAAACAAAACGGCTTCCAGGCTCCTACGGTTGATATGGAAGCCTGCATACGCTGTGGCAAATGTACCAGATTTTGCCCAATGAACGCGCTGCGGCTAGCCTGATTTTCTTATTTTATAATCATTAGGACTTAAGAGTAAATTCATTTAAAAGAAACTTTCCCCCGCATTAGAAGATGCGAGTTTCATCTTTAAGAGTTTGCACTTAAGTCCTTCTGATATCAATTTTTTTTCAATGCCCCGGCAATTCCCAGAACAGCTCCATACAAAACCGCTGCACATGGCCAGATAATCCAGGTCTTACCCCAGCCTTCGGTTAAAAAGCTGATCCCCAGATAAACTGCAGTCACGATACACCAGTAAATAGCTGGAACACTTTCTTTTTTTCTCTTTTCCACTTTTTTGTCTTCTGAATAATCCCCCTCCTGCAGAAGAATATGAAAACAGGCCTTCTTCTCACCTGCCACAATAATCAGAAAAACACCTGCGGCCACTATAGCAAACAATAGTAACAGACAAATCGTCTGTATATATTCAGAAACACCTAAAGAAGAGGCGATCAGTAACGGACATACGGAAATGATGCATAAAAACACACCTGTGACCGTATAGAAACGATTAATCCCTTCATATTGTGCCATTTTTTTTCGTACTACTGCTTCTACTCCATATTCCAGCTGAAATGTTTCCTTTTCCAGATGCTCAAATGCTTCCATCTTCATCCCGTTTAATATGAAAAATACCGTAGAAAGTCCCACAATCAGAAGCAGAACAATGACACCGACACCCCCTGCCATCCCTTCGCTGATTACATTTTCTTTAAACACTGCCAGTGCCCCAAGATAAATAAGAACAACCGGAGACAAGATACAGGCTGAAACAGCTCCGGCTATCTTCTTTGATGCTTTGATCTTATTATCCATAAATTCACTTGCAGCTTCCATGGTAATACGTCTTTTCCCATTTTCACCATCAGAAGCTTCCGGCGATGCTGCCGGTAAGTCTTCCAGCTCCTCCTTCAGCAGATAATCCGTAGATACACCAAACAGCTGACTGAGTTTTAAAATCCGTTCCAGATCCGGAATGGAAGCCCCTGATTCCCACTTTGAGACTGACTGCCTGGAAACATCCATCTGGAAAGCCAGTTCCTCCTGAGACCACCCATTTTTCTTTCTGAGTTCCATAATTTTTTCTGATAAAATCACAATGATCCATCCTCTCATTTTTTATTTTTGTCAGCCTGCCCATCTTTTGCTTTCTGTTCTGTTATAGTCTTGAAGAAAGCGAATGATGTCTGCTGACTGCCTCTATTATAAGATTTTCACCGGTTGTCAACTACCAAGTGCACTGTATGATCTGACAACCAGCAGTTGCAATTTGCAAAAACAGAGGTAAAACGGATGGCTCAGACTCAGATTATCAGAAAACAGGAACATAATATGGTAAAGGGTTCCGCTGTAAGAACCAGTCACCGCAGAGAATTATCCACCAATAACAAAAGTCATTTCTGTCTCAGTGGATAACTCCTCTATGTACCGGTACCCCAATGCATTAAATTTCTTTAACTGTCTGACCTCTGTCACATGGTTCTCTGCCATAAACCGAACCATCTCTCCCCTTGCCATCTTGGCGAGAGTCCCCTTCTGCTTTATCTTACCCTGATCCAGTTCTCCAAATATACAGGTGACAAATGTATCAGCAGATGACAAATATGGCTTCACCGCCTGAGAGTACTCCTTTGAGGCGAGATTTATTACGGTATGGTTTTCCCCTGCCAGTTCTTTATAAATTTTGTTGTTCCAGAAGCCATATAAATCCCTGCTGCCTGCAACAGCCATACGCGCCTGCATTTCAAGACGGTATGGCACTACTCCGTCAAAGGGAGATAAGATTCCATAAAACCCGGAGAGGATCCTTAGATGGTCTCCGAGATAATCAAGTGCCTGCCTGGTCATAATCAGAGGCGCCATATGCTGGTATTGAAGTCCCTCATAGGCCAGTACTGCAGGAGTTATGTTTTTTTCCAGGTCCATTTCAGCAAACCGCCTGTAGTTTAATTCCCCAAGCTTATCGTTGCAGCCCCATAACTTCTTCGCCTCATCATAGGACAACTTTTTAATTTCTTTCCAAAGTACTCTGGTCTGATCTAATAAGACAGGCAGCCCTGCCGTTGACATGGAATCGGTATCCACATTCATCTTTTTCGCTGGTGAGATTATGATCTTCATTTAGATTTCCTTTAACATCTGCGCAGGATTTTCAGCCGCCTTTACTTTTCCCAATGCCTTTATAATTACTCCCTGTTCATCAATCAGATATGTGGTTCGAACCACGCCCATGGTCTTTTTTCCATACATATTCTTTTCCTGCCACACATCATAAGCCTGAATCGCAGTCAGCTCGGGATCAGAAAGCAGAGTAAACGTCAAACCATTCTTCTCCTCAAATTTCTTATGAGAAGCAACGCTGTCTTTGCTGATGCCGATCACGACAGCATCCTTTTCAAGAAACTGGGGATAAAGCTGCGCAAAACCACAGGCCTGACTGGTACAGCCCGGTGTCTGGTCTTTTGGATAAAAATAAAGAATCACTTTCTTTCCCCTGTATTCATCTAATGTATGGATTACTCCATTCTGGTCCGGTAATTCAAATGATGGTGCTTTTATTCCTGTTTCTAACATCTTTATTCCCCTTTCCGTCTGTCTGCTCTTATTATTTCCAACAGTATGACATTCCATTTATATACTTATATTATCATGAACAGGGGATTTTTTAAAACCATTTCTATTTATTCTGGTGTCTGACCGGCAATTTTATTTCTGAAATAAATAGTCCTGCAAGTGTAAGCAGGATACCAAGCACGGCGGTACCTGTAATTGTCTCGTGAAGGATCAGTACCGATGTGATAACAGTAATAACCGGAACCATATAGATATAGACACTGGTTTTTACAGCCCCCAGTATTTTCAGAGCATAATTCCAGGTTACGAAGCAAATGGCTGATGCTCCAAATCCAAGAAATATGATGTTAAACAAATTTATCGGTTTTATAATCTGACCAATGTCCGGCTCAAACTTAAATAAAAATAAAACAGGCATCATAAACAGTAAGCCGTAAAAGAAAATTCTTCGTGTCACTGAAATGGTGTGATAATGATACCCACTGATTTTCTTAGTAAGTACGGAATAAATGGCCCATACGACAGCCGCCAGAACCGCCAGTATATCTCCCATTGGATTTAATTTCAATTGACTGCTTCCGTTAAAGCTGATGAGAAATATCCCTCCCACTGCCACTGCAAACCCGATAAAAAACTGGGCTCTCATTTTTTCCCCAGCCAAAAGCAAATGGGCAAAAATCGCAGTAAAAAACGGAGCAATGGAGATGATAACGCCAACATTCGAAGCCAATGTATAAGTCAACGCTATATTTTCCAGCAGAAAATAAAGTGTAATACCACATAATCCTGCTCCTGCAAAATACAGCTCCTGTTTTCTTTCCTTTACCTCCAGGCGGTGGGGATATAACGCAAGTAAAGCGAAATAACCAATTACAAATCTTATAAATAATATTTCTATGGGAGTAAATGCCTTTAATAGTATTTTAGTCGATATGAATGTGGTCCCCCAGATAAAAATTGTAAATAATGAAAACAAATGTCCCTGAATCTCTTTCTTTCTGTCCATGAAAACCCTTTCTTTTTATCAGTCAACATCAAGTATCTTTAAATATTTTACTATACTGCTTAGGTGTAAGTCCAATGTAGCGTTTAAAAAAGTTGGAAAAATGGCTTTGATCACTGAATCCGGTCTGTATCGCTGCATCCACAGGCATGACCCCATGCTCCAGCAGCTTCTTTGCCCTGTCAATCCGTATGGTTTCCAGATAGCTGTAAGGCGAGATCCCCTTCTCCCTGGTAAATGACCGAAGCAGGTAGTATTTACTCAGCCCTGTCATATTACATAGATCATTGAGAGAAATGTTTTCCATATAATGAGACTCCAGGAATTCGCAGACCGCCGTTGCCTCCGTGCTTTGCACCATTTGTTCTTTTGGCAGATGCTGTTTTGTGTATTCTTCAATCAGCTGCCCCAGAAGGAAAAAGAATATCTCCTCTTTTTTAAAATCCGTTTCTTCCTCCATAATCATCTGATGAAGCTCCTTTAGTATCACAACCAGCTCACTGCGGAAAATTACCTGAGACATAAAATAAGGCAGATACTCTTTCCCAGTTATTTCTAACATTGCCTTTTTCATAATTTCAGGCTGGATATTAATACACCGATAATCAAACGATTTTCCGTCGATCTGTTCGCAGGCATGATTATCCCCGGGATTAAACAGCAATAAATCTCCTGGTTCTATGGTGTAATCCCTGTTTTTACAGTGAAGATACCGCTGGCCAGCGTCAATGAATCCAATTACGTAATAATCATGAAAGTGTTTGGGAAACTTTTGCATAATACCCTGAAAATGATAGGCCTCAACATTTAATTCCCCATCATATTTCACAGTCCGTATTTCCTGCTTCATAAACGGGCCCCTCCTTTCTCTCCTGTCTGATGCATAGTATAACATAGATGGTATCTACTTTCTTGTATGATATTGCCTTTCACTGTATAAAAATACACCTCTTACTGCCAATAACCCACCACTTGCCTGAAACATATTTACATAGCTGTTATTTTCAGATAAAATTAGCACATATTAAAACAGGCGCCGGCAGCTGACCAGAACGAACAGGAGGATGGATATCACTTTATTATGAAAATTCAAATAGAAATTGATACAGCTTTACAGGAAAGTGAATTGCGTATCTGCTGTCCAGAAATCAATGAGGAGATTAACATGATTCAAAAAATGATTTCGGAACTGGATAACAGCCAGACACAAATGATTTTCTATCAAAATGATACGGAATTCTATTTTCATGTAAGCAGAGTCCTGTTTTTTGAGACTGCAGACAAGGGCATCTTTGCCCATACAACCGATGATGAATTTCTGGTAGAATATAAGCTTTATGAACTGGAAGAGCTTCTCCCCCCTTATTTCATGAGAATCTCAAAATCCACCATATTAAACACCACAAAGGTTTACAGTATCACACGCAGTCCAACTGCCTCCAGCAGAGTGGAATTTCAAAACTCCTATAAAAAGGTCTATGTATCAAGAAACTACTATAAGCTTTTAAAATGGAAGCTGGATCACCAGCACATGGAACGATAAAAAGAGAGGTAAAATTATTATGCAAAAAAACAGAATATTTTGGGGAATTATGTTTCTCCTGGCAGCCGCATTTGTAATAATCGGAAAACTGGGCTATCTTGGCAGCTTCAGCCCATTTTCCTTAGTTTTCACTGTATTTATGCTGGCCATCATCGCAAAGAGTATTCCGCGTTTCAATTTTTCAGGAATCTTATTTCCAATTGCATTCCTGTGCATCACCTATGACAAGGTTCTGGGGATAGAGAGTCTGACCCCCTGGACTGTCCTTGCAGTAGCACTCCTTGGAAGCATCGGCTTGTCGTTACTGTTTCACAAGAAAAGCCATTATTGGTATAACCATCATCATAAATACAACAGCTTTAATCAGGACCCACAGGTGGAAGTGATCGATGTAGAAGACAATGACCATGTAAAACAAAGCACTACGTTTGGATCCAGCACAAAATATATAAACTCAGATAATTTTAAACAGGCGGATTTAGACTGCAGTTTTGGATCCATACAGGTTTATTTTAATAAAGCACACGTGGAAACAGAGGCCATTGTACGAATCAGCGGTAACTTCTGCGGAATCGAACTTTATGTTCCGAAAGAGTGGCGGGTGGAAAATGAGATTGAATCCGTGGTCGGTGGAGTCAGTGAGAAAGGTAGAGGATTTGTCACCAGTAATACTGCTCCGGTTTTAAAACTGGTAGGCGAACTTAATTTCGCAGGAGTGGAAATTATATATATCTGATAACAAAAACGGGCTTCAGTCAGTTATGACTGGAGCCCATATAATTATTATCATTAATCTTTCAGCAATCCATGAACTTCGCACAGATCATTCTTCTGCAGTTCAACCAAATCAAAGCTTACAGAAAGACCATCATAATTTAACATCTTTCCATAAAGAACTTCATCCAACCCAAGCAATATTTTAATGCATTCTACTGCCTGTAAGGAACCGATCACACCAACCACTGCTCCCAGTACCGGACCTGGCCGTTTCAGCTTTGTATTACCATAGCCAATGCATTCCAGACATGGAAAATCCTTTTTTATTGACATAACAAAGCCATAAAAACCGTATACCCCGCCTTCAACCAAAGGAATATCCTGTTTTATACATTCCCTGTTTACAATTAATCTTGTTTCTACATTATCAACACAATCAATTACTACATCTGCACCATTGATTATTTTCCCAATATTCTCTTCGTCTATCCTTTCAGAAACAGGATTGATTGTGATTTGAGAGTTTAAGCTGTTTAAGACCTCTCCAGCCAGCTCTGCTTTATTCATTCCCATATCTTTTTCATGGTAAAGGAATTGCCTGTTTAAGTTGGAATCTGATACTGTATCATAATCAATCAGCGTTATTGTTCCCACTCCTGCACATGCCAGATAAGTCAGAACTGGTGACGCAAGACCTCCTGCACCAATCACTGTGACTTTTGATTTTTTTAATGTGTTCTGTCCCTCTTCACCAATTTCCTTCATTAAAATCTGACGTTCATATCTCATAATCAGCCTCCTCCTACCGGTGGAAACAGAGCCAGAACATCCTCATCTTTCACAGAAGCATCTAACTTAGAATGCCTTCCATTAATTAAGCAGATTGCCACCTCTTCATGAGGTATGTGAAAATAATCGATTACCTGAGCAGCTGTCTGAAACTGACCTGCCTCCAGGAAGGTAATCTTTTGCCTGCCTTCACGGAATGTAGCAAATAATCTTACTTCTATCATCATAACCTCCATTGTTTATTTACAGTGTTTTATACTGTCGTATTCTTTATTATATAAATATAGGAAGGATTTTATAAATGAAGCATCGCTTTCACTTAAAATCCTTCCTGTATATAATAGTGGCACGACTGACTTTATTACTTTTTTGTTACCGGTATGGAGACTATAAGCCCAGACGTGCTAATGTTTCCTCAGTAGGAAATGCATTTTCCCAACCGCGTACTTTGTAATATTCCGGTAATGTAATATTAATCTGGCTTACCTGTCCTTTGGATGGACCATCCGGTATCGGCTGCTCTGTCAGACGTTTTGGAAGTCTGTCATCTTCCGGCTTCATACCCGCAGCTTTGTTAAACAACCGTTCAATGTTATAGATCCGCTCCCCTACTTCTAAAAGTTCCTCAGCTGTATAGCTGGTTCCTGTACCTGCATTTAACATGGCAGCATATTCAGGTGCTCCCAAAGCAAACGAGGTGAACAGACAAAGTCCCATAGAATCAATCACTGCAGTCAGGTCCTGGAATATCTTCGTCCACAGTGCCTTTCCTTCGGTTTCGGTACGGTCTAACTGCTGGGGTAACCCAAGAATCTCAGGTGAGATTAAATAACCTCTTACGTGACAGCCACCCCGGTTACTTGTTGCATAGGTGATACCAATTCCCTGAATTGCACGGGCATCGTATGCGGGCATCTCCTGTTTCTTAACACTCATGGAAATTTCAGGGTGTCCATAGTATTCACATAAACGGTAAGAACCCTGGGCCATCAGCCTGGCTAACGGAATCTCTGACTCACCCATACGCTTGGTCCACTCTATGATTGCCTCTGCATTGCCCCACTGTAACGGCACGCCTTCACATTCTTCTTCCTTAATCAAACCCTTTTCATACAATTCCATGGCTGCTGCAATGGTACAGGGAGTAGAGATCGCATCTAATCCATATTCATTGCACCAGTAGTTGGCTGTATTAATTGCATTTAAATCATTAATTCCACAGTTACCACCAAATGCCCATAATGGTTCATATTCCGGTCCGCCTGCAACCTTACCCTCAACATTGATAACACGGCCGCAGCCAATGGGACATCTGTGGCAGAAGCTCTGTTTTACAAGATACTGGTCTTTTAAGCTTTCGCCGGACGTATCATCCGCTTCCTCATAATAGGACTCCTGCCAGTTTCTGGTAGGAAATGCACCGGTATTATTAATAATGTTAACAAGTACTGCCGTTCCGTATGTAGGTAAACCGCCTCCGGTTACCCCATTCTCTTTTATCGCCTTCAGACATCCTTTTGTCACTTCCTGCAAAGCTTCCGGATCATATGATTCAATGGAGGATTTTGTTGCTGTAGCCGTAATCGCTTTTAAATTCTTTGACCCCATAACTGCGCCGACACCGCTTCTGCCTGCTGCACGGTCTTTATCATTCATAATTGCGGCTAATAAGGATAATTTTTCGCCTGCTGGTCCGATATTTAAAACGGAACACTTCTCATGTACTTTTTTTAACTCCTCATCAATTTCTTCACTCATCATGCCAACATATTCATCTGCCGGCAGAATCTCTATCTTATCATCCACTACATTGATATAAACTGGTGTCTTTGCCTTTCCTTCCACTATAATGGCATCCCACCCTGCATATTTGAGCTTTGCGCCCCATACACCACCGGAATTAGAACTTGCAATCATACCGGTTAACGGTGACTTGGTTACAACCATATAACGGCCGGAAGTCGGTGTCTTGGTTCCGGTCATGGCACCGGTTATATAAATTAACTTGTTGTCTTCCGATAAAGGATCAACGGCTGCAATACCTTCATCATATAACATCTTGGTACCGAGACCGCGGCCTCCGATAAACTTTCTGGCCAGATCCATATTAAGTTCTTCTACCCTGATCTCTCCAGTTGATAAATTAATTCGGGCTATCTTTCCATTGTACGCTGTCTGCATAATAACACCCTTTCCTTTCATTGTTTAAAAGTAAACTGTAACGAAATAGAAAAGGAGTCCTTTCCAAACGCGGGAGGCACTAATTCTTAGGTTAGTACCCATAGGTTTTATCTACTCAAGATAAAACTCGGATCCTTGAATTTATTGTACATTATTCGACAAAAAAATGCAATTAGTTTTTAATTTGTTGATTTTTTAACAAATATTTCTATTTATAAACAATATTTTTTGTACACTTTTTAATTTCATTTTTTTAATCTGTCTGACTGATTTGTTCGCCGATTTGTATTTTTCCTGACTTTTTAACTTTTCCGAAGCTTATTCCCGTGGTTAATACACATGGGCGATCCGTCTGTTTCAGTATACATTCAGGAAAGCAGCGTTTTGTATATGACCCTATTTCTATGGCTGCATGATCAATAATTAGAATATCGCCTTCATTCAGCCGGGTATAGTCGATCCCCTTGGTCACAATATTTTCCTGAAATTTCTGGAAACACAAACCTTCTTTTTCCTGTTTTCTAATCCACTGTTTTGATTTGTCCGAAATAAGAGCTATCTGCCTGTCTCCTCCTAAAGCATGGCAATCCCCAACAATTCCTTTACCCGCTTCAAGCTCTACGAATGTTACACTTTCAAATGGCTGACCTTTTTTTCTTTGTATCTGAAGTGATTCTACATATCCTGACTGCAATTTTATACCCCGTTATTCTTGAAATTTTTCATCTAAATAGTATATGTTTCCCGCCTCATCATACTGGTAACCTCCGGCATTTGCCAAGCGTGTATGAAGCTCACTACTCTTTAATACTTCAATAAATGCTTTGATTTCAGGAAACTTCAGATATTTTACCGGAACAGCGAAATCATATTCCTCCTGCCCGACTTCTATGAAATCCAGCTGCATAGCCTTTGCTGCCGCGAATATCCCCATGGCTGCATCTGCACTGTTCCCCGCAACAAGAGCCGCCACAGCCATATGGGTGGCTGCCTCTCTGTCGTAGCCAGTAATCTCAGAGGCGTCCATGCCAGCCTGCTTCAGTTTATAATCAAACAATACTCTTGTTCCTGCACCTCTCTGCCGGTTCACAAACCTGCATTGTTTTAAGTCTGCTATTCCTTTCAAGTTCAATGGATTTCCTTTTTGCACAATGAGTCCCTGAATGCGTTTAACCCCTTTAATCAACGCCATGGGTTCTTCAAACATTCTTTTTATATAAGGTATATTATATTTACCAGAGGCTTCATCCAGAAGATGGACAGGTACGATATGCGCTTCTCCTCTTTTTAGTGCCATTAATCCCCCCATACTTCCAATATGAGTACTGGACAGATATACACCCGGATAATGTAATGCCATAAGATCAGCAGCCAGGTCAAGAAGCAGGTCATGGCTGCCAATGCAGACAACCGTATGTCTTATTTCCTGCAGGCTTCTGTACAATTCAACTCTGACCGTTTCTCCGGCTTCGATTCCTTCACAATTCTGTTCAATCACGCAGAAACCGTCGGCACGCACAAGGCTCATGGCTGCGCCTGCCCCTCTGGCAAGGGGGGAAGCTACCAGTTTATCACCTACCTGTCCCACTTTTACCCTTACGTATTCTTTATGCTTTAGAGAAGATATCATTCTCTTTGACAGCACTGCCTCTTCCACATTATTATCACAGTAGGTTTCTCCTGTTAACAATGCCAGTACCGGCTTAACAAAATTTTCAAAATCAATATAAGCAGAAACCGGATAACCGGGAAGACCGATCACCGGTTTTCCTTTTACGACAGCCAGTATTACCGGTTTTCCGGGCTTAATTGCAACCCCATGCACCAACACTTCCCCCAGTTCCCTTAAAATATGCACGGTATAATCTTCTGTCCCCGCACTGGAACCAGCATTGATTATTACCATATCGTAGCTGTCCAGTGCTTTTGAAACCGCCGCTTTTATTTTATTGTAGTCATCCGGGGTAGGCGGAAAACGGTCTGCTAATCCTCCATACGAGGTTACCATTGCCTCAAACATTCTGGAATTTGATTCAATAATTTCTCCTGCTTCCGGCGTTTTGGTTGGTTCTATAATTTCAGTTCCGGTAGGAAAGATTGCTGCTTTTGGCTGCTTCACCACCATGATTTTAATAATTCCGCCGGAAAATAATACGCCTATGTCAATCGGTCGTATTTTGTGCATGCTGGGCAGCAGCATCTCTCCGGATACGATATCTTCGCCAATGGGTCTGATATGCTGCCAGGCTGTTGCTGACTCCAGAATTTTAACAGTTCTTTCGTCAATTTCAATTACGTCCTCTGCCATGATTACTGCGTCATAAGGAAAATTAACAGGATCTCCGGTATCAACCACAACGAAATCCTTATTCTTTTCTAAAATAAGAGGCGTCCTTTCCGAGGCGCCCTTTGTTTTTTCTGTTATTACCGCTATCCCATCCATGGCTGCAGCATTAAAAAGAGGTGACGAGCACCTTGCATAAACAGCCTCTTTTGTTATCCGGCCCAGACTTTTTTCTACCGGAATTTCCTCATATTGCATTTTTACTATATCTTTCAGCGCTTTTTTATAAATGTCCAGCGCTTCATTTACAGGTGTATTATTTAAATATAGATTTCTGTTTGCCATAGCTTCTATGCCTTTCTGCTTTATCCCGGAAATCCTGACTATCATGTGATTTTATATATAAAACACTTCAACAATTTCGTCTTTTTTAAGTCCTTCTTTATTCTCCTCAATTAAAATATAGCCATCAGCTCTTGTCATGGTCGTAATAAGGCCCGACTTTCCGAAAACCGGTTCTGCATGTATTTCATTTTCCTGCCTGATCAGTTTAACAAGCTGGCAGGTCATTTTTCCAGGGGCTCCTGCCAGATTTGACGTGATGCGGGCAAATAAAGAACTGTCTGCAGGTTGATCTGTCAAATACTTCCAAACCCATATAACCAACAGTTCAAAAACCAGCATGGCTGCTACCGGATGACCAGGAAGTCCTGCCAAAAGTGTACGGCTGTTTTCATCATATCCTACAATCGTTGGCTTTCCCGGTTTTAATGCTAATCCATGAATGAATGAACCTTCACTTGCCACTTCGTCAATGATATCATTGGTTGCATCCTTTTTTCCCTGGGAACTGCCACCTGATATGACAACCACATCACTCACCTGTATTGCCTGCATCACGGCTTCTTTTAACTTCTGTTCGTCATCCTTTTGTACCACTGTATTCAGCACTGTAAGGCCGTGTTTTTGTGCCTGGGCACAAAGTGAATAGGAATTAATATCTCTTATTTCCCCCGGAGACGGTGTGTTATGAGGGGGAACCAGTTCATCCCCTGTGGATATAATGGTAATCTCCCATGGTTTAAAAACCACAACCTCTGTAATACCCAGGCTTGCCATAGCTCCAATTTCCTGGGGACGGATCCTGGTTCCTTTCTTTATCACTATTTCTCCCTGCTCTATGTCTTCACCTGCTAAAACCACATTTTTCCCATAGGAAACCGGACTGTAAACGGCAATATGACTGCTGTCAAAGGCTTCACAGTATTCAACCATTACCACTGCATCTGCTCCAGGAGGAATCATTCCGCCGGTTGGCACATAAGCACATTCCCCGGCATGTATCTCTTTCAGGGCTGGAGAACCCATGTTAATTTCATCCACACATTCCAAAAAAACCGGCAGATTCTCTGATGATCCGGCGGTATCACCGGATATAACAGCATATCCGTCTACTACAGACCGGTGAAAGGCCGGTACCGGTTCCCTGGAAATAATGTCACTGGCTAATATATATCCCTGGGATTCAAGTAATTTTCTGCGTTCTGTCTTAATCAGCTTATTCTGCATGATGCTTACTGTCTTATCCCTTGCTGAAGCTATGGTATCTACCTTTAATAATTTCATTCTTATTATTGCCTTTCCTGATTCAGTTTCCAATCGTGTATTTTGACAAATATTGTCTGATAACAGGATTATCAGTATTAAGTAAGATCTCATCCGGAGTTCCTGATGAGAGAATACTTCCTGCATCCATAAAGTGAATGCATTGACACAGCTTATAAATATGTGTCAGCTGATGGCTTACAATGATCCATGTAGCCGGTTTTTTTGACTGAATTTCAAAAATTATCTGCTCAAACAGTACGACACTGTCCGGATCCATATTGGCCATGGTTTCATCAATAAAAATCACTTCTGGCTCAAAGATCAATGCTCTTGCTAATGAAAGCTTCTGGCGTTCTCCGCTTGAGAGGCTTGGCGCATATTGTTTCTCTTTGCCAGAAAGCCCGCACCTGTCTATCCATTCCATGATTATTTCTTTCTTAATAACCTGCTTCCTTATCTTTAATGGATAAGTCAGATTATTATATACCGTATCATGAAGCATATAGGGTCTTGGCGCTGTAATCACAATATCCCGCTTCGTTAATGTACCAAAATCCATAACACCCGCATCGGGCTTTAACAACCCCGTCATCAGTTTAATCAGTGTAGACTTGCCGCTTCCATTATTTCCTATAATACCATGTATTTTTTTCTCTTCCAGACATAAATCTTTAACACTTAACTGAAAGTCACCTATTTTTTTTTCCAGCTTAATTATTTTCAACATTCTCTTCGTACCTTCTGAGAAAATCTACAAAACATTGGATTGTAAAAGAAATTATAAGCAGAACAAAACCCAAAGTAATTGCTTCACCAAAATCGCCTTTATTTCTCATTAATGATATTGCAGTTGTCATAGTCCTTGTCTTATACTTTATATTACCGCCTACAATCATTACAGCACCTACCTCGCTGATGGAACGTCCAAAACCGGTTATAAGGATGAAATAAATGTCATTTTTTATTTCCTTTATCACAAGCAGAAATGTCTGCCACCGGTCAGCACCCATGCTTATTGCGAAGTTTCTTATCTGAGGCGCCATATTTTTACAGGACGTGTAAACCATCCCGCTGATTATTGGGGCAATGATTAATGTCTGTACAATGACCATCGCCGGGAAAGTGAATAATAACTCCCATCTGCCCAAGGGCCCTCTTCTCATTAAAAGCAGATAAACTGCTAAACCTGCGACCACGGGCGGAAATCCCATTAAAGTCCGGTTTATTCTGATAATCACCTTTTTACCGAAGAAGTCAACCCGTTCCAAGAACATACCAAACGGGACACCAAGTAAGGCAGAGATAAATGTAGAGACAATCCCCAGTTTCATTGTCAGTAGGATAATATCTATGATTTCCTGATTTATTTCAATGCCCATACTTGTCCAAAACTGCATTCATGCAGACTCCTCTTTATTTATTTGCTGCCGCGTCAGGAGTAAATAAAGATTCTCCATACTCTTTTACACCAAAATCTCCGATGAGCTTCTGGGTATCATCTGAAAGTATCCAGTTAATGAAATCCTGTGCGCCTTCTGCATTGATTTTTGAACTCTTTTCCGGATTTACCCCGATTACACCGTAATAATTGAGAAGCTGTTTATCCTTTTCACATACAATATCCATAGCTGTCTTTGATTTAGTGGCTAACCAGGTCGCCCTGTCTGAAAGCGTATAGGCATTTTTTTCTTCTGCCATCAGCAGGGTAGCCCCCATTCCCTGACCTGCACTGATATAATTAGGATTATCCGCAGGTGTTATATTCAGATTTTTCCAGATAGAAAGTTCCTTTGTATGGGTACCGGAGTCATCTCCGCGGGATACGAAGGCCTCCTTATTATCAAATATAGTACGAAAGGTCTCTTCTGCATTATTATTTTTTTCTATTTCACCCTTCGGTCCCACAACCACAAAATCATTATACATGACATCAAAACGTTTTAAACCATGTCCAGCCTGTATGAATGCTTCTTCCTTTGCTTTTGCATGCACAAGCAGTACATCCGCTTCTCCGTTCTCTCCCATCTTTAAGGCTTCTCCTGTACCGACGGCTATGGTATCCACTTCCCATCCTGTTTTTTGGGTAAAATCAGGCAGTAATTCATCCAGAAGCCCTGAATCCTGTGTACTGGTAGTTGTTGCCAAAATTATCTTACCCTTTTTGGATGTTACAGAAGCTGTTGTTTCAGCAGAATTGTTTTTTGTTGTACTCTCTGCAACAGTGTTTTCCTGTTTTACAGAATTACTGCATGCTGATAATACAGTGCCTAATAAGATGCAGGAAAAAATTAAATTAATTTTCTTTTTCATCCATTTAATCCCCTTTTTTGCTTATATATGGGCTACTGTTCTTATCTTGCACAATTGTTAGCAGTTCCAATCAGGATCTTCAGACCGTGGTCAAGTTCAGTAATAACATAGGTAAGGCATTCTTCCACCGCTTTCGGACTTCCTGGCAGATTGAGTATTAATGTGGATTTTCGGATACCGCAGGCTGCTCTTGATAACATAGACCGCTTTGTCATCTGCAGGCTGTAGGCACGCATAGCCTCCGGTATTCCGGGAACCATACGTTCAACGACTTTTTGAGTTGCCTCCGGCATACAGTCTCTTTGAGAGAAACCGGTTCCACCGGTGGTTAATATAAGATCTGCTGTATGATTGTCACAGATATATTTCATCTCGTCGCATAACATGGTCATATCATCTGGAAGAATGGTCTGGTGAACAACTTCATATCCATATTCTTTCACAATTCTGCAAATAACGGGTCCGCTTATATCCTCTCTTTCTCCTGCAAATCCGGAGTCGCTGGAGGTTATCACCGCCACCCGCAATTTATCAGTTTCCGTTTTCACCGCCGTAGCTTCCAATACGACCATATCATCCCCTTCCCGAATGATACCACCTGACAATACACGGGCAAATACCCCCTCTCTGGGCATAATGCAATCTCCCATTTTGTGATAGATTTCACATCCGGTATGGCATTCTTTTCCAATCTGGGTAAGTTCTAAAAGAACGTCATTGCATTGAAATCTGGTGCCTACCGGCAGGGAACGGAAATCAATTCCTTCCACGATAAGATTTTCACCAAATGCGCCTTCTGCCACTTCTGCTCCCCGGTCCTTAAATGCTTCAATCTTATCATTGGACAGAAGACTGACCTGTCTGTGCCATTTTCCAGCATGAGCATCTCCATTTATTCCATATTCCTTAATAAATTCTGCCATATGGACATTTTTCTTTTGTGTTCCTTTTTTTTCACTGATGCAGACTGCGATTATTTTTCCCATAAGTATTCTTTTCTTATCCTCCTATTTTTGACATACCATCAAGTTCTAATGTTCCCTGGGGATTATCCCCTTTAAAGTTGTGGCTGACTGGCTTTTCATAAATCGTCTGCTCAATCATCTGTTCCAGAAAAGAATCCTCTTTATTGCTTCTTAAAACTTCTTTTAAGTCCGTTCCATGTTCATATTGCAGGCAGGTTTTTAAATAACCATCGGAAGTAAGCCTTACCCGGTTGCATTCATTGCAGAATTTATGGGAAATCGCACTGATAAAACCAATATTCCCCTCAAATCCGGATACTGAATAATAATGGGCCGGTCCGTTTCCAAGTACAGAATCAACTGGTTCTAATAGTCCATAGGATTCTTTCAGAATTGCAATGATGTCCTCTTCACTATAATAAGAGTAGTTTTTTCCAAGCCCGATGGGCATCATTTCTATAAAACGGACACCCAGTCTGGAATTCTTTGCCAGACCGGCAATCTTTATAATATCTTTTTCATCTGTATCGAGAACCGGAACACAATTTAATTTTACTTTTAGTTTCGGATAATTTAGCGCATCCTGTATTGATGAAAGCACCTCATTTAAAGCATCTTTTCTTGTGATCTGCTCATATTTTGAAGGATTCAGCGTATCAAGGCTGATATTAACCCCATCTAATCCGGCTGCCGCAAGATCAGGAAGATATTCTCCCAGTAACAGACCGTTGGTTGTTAAGGTAACGTTTTTCATTCCAACCTGTGATTTCATCTGTCCAATGAGAAATGCAACATCTTTTCTTACCAGCGGCTCGCCCCCTGTTATCTTTACTTTATCAATTCCAAGCTTTAAAAAGCATCTGCAAAGCCTGAGAATTTCATCAAAGGTCAGTATCTCTTTATGGGATAAAGATGGAACGCCCTCCTCTGGCATACAATAAATACAGCGAAGATTGCATCTGTCTGTTACTGAAATCCGAATATAATCAATCTTTCTATCCCACTTGTCAATCATCCCATGTCCTTTCCGTTGAAAATATCTCCGCTTTTTCCTCCACTCTTTTTCTCAAGAAAAATATCCGTTATCTCCATATTCTTATCAATTGCTTTGCACATATCATAAACGGTAAGCAGAGTTACTGTAACTCCGGTGAGAGCCTCCATCTCAACGCCGGTTTTTCCTTCCGACTTAACCAGGCAGACCGCTTTAATACTCCCTGTTTCTCTGCATACTTCAAAGTCTATCTGACATTTGTTTATAGCAAGCGGATGACACATAGGGATAAGAGAAGAGGTGTTTTTTACCGCCATGATTCCTGCTACCCTGGCTACCCCAAGAACATCTCCCTTTTTCACAGTATGACTTAAAACGGCCTCCATAACCTCTGAATTAACAATGATCTTACCTTTTGCAACTGCTGTACGCACAGTGATATCCTTCTTTGATACATCAACCATAATTGCATTGCCATGGTCATCAAAGTGTGTCAATTCTCCCATAATATTACCACCTCATCTTCCGGACTTATAAAATAGTCGTAAATTAGTAAAGTTTCAAACGCTGTACCGCCTGATGATATTAAGAAAATTGCATCGTTTTATTTTTAAAAGCAATAGGCAATTTATGAAATAAATATATAATATAAAGATTATTTTGTCAATATTAATTATTTTATGTGTCGCTTATTCGTTTTTTTTGTCACATATTGCTAATTTAGTTTTTATGTTAATCTTTTTTACTATATTGATTCACTTCTTACAAGAATAGGAATTCTTGACACGATCCCGCTGCCTATGGGTGTTTTTGCCAGTTCTTTCTTATAGGTAAGAATACTCCAAAAATACTTTCTTATCAAATCCGCCGCGATGTATCAACTTTTCCACCCTCTTTCCTTCCAGCTCCTCTATGCTGTATCCCCGTGCTCTGCAAATTGCATACAAAACTTCCAGAACATCAGCCATTTCCTCCAGGCTTTTGTCTGCCTGATACTCATGTACTTCTTCAAAAAGTTTTTCATCCAGAGCAGCAAGATATTCCTCCTCTGACAGTATATGATATTTTGCCTTGCGTCCACTATTTTCAATTATATCCGGAATCTTATCTCTTACCAGTTTATTGTGATCAACCATATGTTTGTACCTTCCTTTATTATTTCGCCTCTTAAATACTCTTATTATACTATCAAAACTTTTTCATGGAAAAGAAAAAACCGCTGCCACATAAGTAGTCTGTAACATGACCCTCATATAACAGTGGTTTATTTTTAACTGATATACTGTTTTAAACTGTTTGCTCTGTTTTAACTGTTATACTTACGCTTTTATTTCATACATTTTTTCTATGTGCTCTGCGGCACCTACCAGATAATCACAGGAAAATCGTTCAAACTCGCCCTTATCTACCAGGCTTGCAAGTACTGGATCAATGGGAATTCTTCCTAAAATATCAACTCCCGTTTTACTTGCTATTTCACCCAGCCTGCTCTCTCCGAATATAGAAATTTCTTTTCCGCAATCCGGACATTTCACATAACTCATGTTTTCCACATAACCGAGAATGGGAATATTCATCAATTTAGCCATGTTATAAGCTTTCTTCACAATCATGGAGACCAGATCCTGAGGTGAGGAAACAATGACAATTCCGTCCAGCGGAATGGACTGAAATACTGTTAGAGGGACGTCACCGGTTCCAGGCGGCATATCAATAAAAAGATAGTCTAATTCATCCCATACCACATCTGTCCAGAACTGTTTCACCGTGCCAGCCAGAATAGGACCTCTCCATACAACGGGAGAATCTTCTTTATCCAGCAGAAGATTTACGGACATTATTTTTATGTTATTTACTGTTAATTCCGGAAGTAATCCTAGTTCATTTGCAGAAGCTTTTTCATTTATCCCAAACATTCTCGGAATAGAGGGACCTGTAATATCTGCATCTAAGATTCCCACACGGTATCCCTTTCTATTCAACAAAACCGCTAGCATTGCCGTTACAAATGATTTTCCTACTCCGCCTTTACCGCTGACGATACCAATTACATTTTTTATGGAACTGTACTGGTTTAACTGCTCCAGCATGCTTTCTTTGCTATGCTCACAGCCTGCACAGGATTCCTTGGTACAACTGCTGTTTGAACAACCCCTTGCATTTTCGCTCATATTCTCTGCTCCTGTCTTTTCCTTTGCTAAATATATTAATACTATTTTTGACATATGTCAACTTTTAGCGTCTTCATAATGAAAAATATAATCATTAATTTTTACCTGAAACTTCCCTGCAATCGCCGGACACTTTGCTTTCAGGAGAAAAAACAAATTACCTTTTTCTCCTGAAAGAGCTTCAAAGTTTCCCTGTCCTTTGCTGATAATGACGTCGGATCTTTCATAAATATCAAGAAACTCAGGGCTGCAGTCATTTAAAATTGTGCCCGGAGATTCACAGCCGGTGGAAATGACCCGTGAAACCTTATTAAGACCCGAATCGATTGCTTCTTTTTCTGTCACATCATTAATAATTGGCTCATTGCGCACTCCATAGGTAATTGCTGCGTGAGGGAAGCTCTCTAACATGACCCTGTCAAATATTGTTTCACCTGTATTATCTCCAATAATAAGTATATTCTTCGCCTGTTGTAATTTTTGGGTAAAGATCTCCAGATCGCAAATGGTAAATTCCTTTTCCAACTCCCTGCTAATGATTTTTTCCAATTCTGGATTGTTATATACTGCTGCGTCCAGATTATTCCCCACTGCTGCTACTTTTAAAGCCCAATAAACGCTGTTTTCCTTTCTTTTCATAAAGTCCTTTAAAAGCGGATATAAATCCTTTGCTGCCTGTAAATCTCTATTTTTTATCTGCTGATATGGATCAGGATTACCGGTCTCGTTCTTAACCAGATTATGAATTTCTTTTGCCAGCTGTGGGGAATTTTTATATTTATCATAGTCTGACAGCAATTTTATTGTATCCTTCATAATTTTATTATGTATTTCTTTCTGATCTGTCGCTATTCTGGCTGCTTCCAGAGACTGGCGCAGTAAACATGGGATGCAATCGATTAATAATTCCATTTTTGTTTCCCCCTGAATTTATTTTCTTTCATTATAACAGATATTCATCCAGGTTGAGATGATAAAAGAAAAGACTGAGGCAACAAATGTGTCTCAATCTTTTCTTTATCTATTTTTTTCTTGCATCTGCAATATAAAAATAATCATTAAAATCTGTGATCTGAATATCTTTAAATCCCGCCCTTTGAAGATTTCTATTTAAAACATTCTTATCCAGCCGGTGATCAGCGGGCGGTCCAAAATCGCTGTCCTTCCTGATCCATTCAATAATAATGATTCGCCCGTCAGGGAGCAGAATTCGATTTGCTTCCTTTAAAAATTTCTCACGCATCTTCACTTCATGCATTACGGTACATAAAAAAGCAACGTCAACGGAATTATCCTCTAAAATCAAACGGTATTCCTGTGTCACAACCGGGCGCACATTTTTTATATTTCGTTCCAGCATTCCCGCTTTTACATCATCAAGCATCTCTTTTTCTATATCCAAAGCATATACAATTCCTTCGTTGCCTACTGCCTCGGATATTGGGAAAGTGAAAAAGCCAATTCCACAGCCAATATCTGCAACAACATCCGATTCTTTGATCCCAACTGTTTTCAGGATCTCTTTTGCAGGCAATACTTCCCTTCGTTTTGGACTGTCCAGCTTACTCTTATTAATTACTTTAAACTTATGTGCCATAATTGCTCCAATCGTAATGTTTTTTTACTGGAGCATTGATAAAAGCGTCTGCTTGGACTGGACACCAACTGTGCTTTTTACCACTTTTCCCTCTTTCATAACCACTAAAGTAGGAATGCTCATTACCTTAAATGCCTGGGCAAGTTCCTGCTCCTCATCTACATTAATTTTGCCCACTCTGGCCACTTCTGCTGTTTCTGCAGCCACCTGTTCTACAACGGGTCCTACCATCTTGCACGGGCCGCACCAGGATGCCCAGAAGTCCAGTAAAATGGGTTTATCTGACTGTATTACCTCTTTCTCAAAATTTTCCTTCGTTATTTTCAATACGCTCATCGTATATGCTCCTTTCCGTTTATAACAACTATGTTTTTGATGATGTTATTTTACCTCAAAAAAATATTTATATCTGTGATGATGTCACGTAAAATTATGAAATTTTTCTTGCGTTTTATCATAGCTGATGATATCATTATATCGGAATACGATATCGAATTTCAATATATATTTTAACAGGGGGCAAAATGAAAGACAAAATCATGAGAAAATTTTTTCTGGGGTTTATTCAGATTCACATACTTCATCATGCAAAAAAAGAACCATTTTATGGTGTCTGGATGATAGAAGAACTAAAAAGCCATGGATATGATATGAGCCCTGGAACTCTATATCCCCTTCTTCACAGTATGGAATCCAGCGGACTTCTGCAAATGGAAGAGAAAACAGTTGAGGGTAAAATCAGAAAATATTATAAAATAACCAGTTTGGGCGACAGCGTTTTAGAGGAAGCCCGAAAAAAAGCCCGTGAACTTTTTAAAGAAATAAAGGATTAGTGAAAGGAGGCTGGATTTTTATGTTTTCACTGAGGGAAGTAAAATATAAACATATTCTTGACATTGAGGAAATGAATATAGAAAAATCCAAAGTCACCTGCATAATCGGAGAAAGCGGCAGCGGAAAGTCCACACTCCTGCGTCTCCTGAACAAACTGATCAGCTGTGATAGCGGAAAAATCACGTACAATCAGCAGGATCTGAACTCCTGTGATTCTGTGCAATTAAGAAGAACTGTTGTTATGCTTGCCCAGCTTCCCGCCATTTTTCCAGGGACCATAAGAGATAACCTGCTGATTGGTCTTAAATTTGCAGAAAAACCTGCTGTAAATGATGATAAGCTCCTCCATGTTTTAAATATGGTTCATTTAAATAAGAGCCTGGATGATGAGAGTGATCCGTTATCTGGAGGTGAAAAGCAAAGACTTGCATTAGGCCGGGTGATCTTACTTGATCCGGAGGTATTTTTACTGGATGAGCCCTCCTCTGCACTGGATGAAGATACGGAGCGGTTCATTATTGAAAATCTTGTGGCATACACAAAGGAAAACAGCAAAACTTTAATTATGGTTACTCATTCAAAGAAAGTTGCACAGATTTATTCAGACAATATCATAGAACTTTCTCAGGGTAAAATCGTAAGAGCCAGGGAGGTATAACATATGAATCAGGTTATAGATCTGCAGATATGGCAAATGCTTGCCGCATATATCTTTGTTCTCATAGTAATGCTGATTGTTAAATTAAAAGGAATTCCAAGAGAAAAGGAACTGCTTATTTCTTCTGTAAGAATGACGATCCAGCTTATTCTCACCGGGTATCTGCTGATATACCTGTTTGATACCTCTTCTCCTCTCTATACAATCCTTGTACTAATAGGAATGGAGGTATTCTCTGTTCACAATATTATAAAGAGGACGAAACGAAAGCTATCAGCAGAGCTGATTCGTATTATTGCATTTTCAATGGCTGCAGGCACCATTTCCTGCCTGCTATATTTCCTGCTTGTAGTTGTACGGATATCTCCCTGGTATCATGCCCGGTATTTCATACCAATTGCAGGTATGCTGATCGGCAATTCCATGACGGGCATCTCTATCGGCGTTAGCCGTTTGACAGAGGGCATGGAATTGCAGAAAAATATAATCGAAGGAGCATTGATGTTAGGCGCAACACCCAAAATGGCAGCAAAGCAAATTGTCGATCATGCATTTGACTCGGCAATCCTGCCTACCATAAATTCAATGGTTGGAATGGGAATTGTATTTTTACCGGGAATGATGACTGGTCAGATCTTATCTGGTACCTCTCCGGTTACTGCGATTGAATATCAGATAGCAATTATGCTGGGAATCCTGGGAAGCGTTGCATTATCTGTCATTTTATTTGTGCAATTGGGATATCAGACATTTTTTAATGATCAGAGTCAGTTAATATAGTCTCTCTTTCGCCCGCTTAACTTATTATTAAAAAAGAAGTATGTTTTTCCCTGCTCCATCAGTTCCTCATGCACACCGCGTTCCGTTATTTCACCATTCTCAACTACTAAAATCTGATCAGCAGATTTAATCGTATGCAGTCTGTGTGCAATTACCAGAAGGGTCTTTCCTTTCACAAGTTCATTAATTGCTTCCTGAATGTAGCGTTCATTGTCACAGTCAACACTGGCAGTTGCTTCGTCCAGAATTACAATGGGGGTGTCTTTTAAAATAGAACGAGCTATGGATATTCGTTGTTTTTCACCCCCGGACAAGGTTGTTCCGCCTTCCCCCACCATGGTTTCAAATCCATCAGGTAATTTTATGATAAAGTCATAGCAGCGGGCTTTTTTAGCTGCTTCATATACCTCTTCTCTGGTGGCCCCGGATTTCCCCATTAAAATGTTATTATAAATTGTATCTTCAAATAGGTAAACCCGCTGAAACACCATACTAATGTGATTCATCAGATTTTCCAGGGAAATCTCTCTGATATCTTTCCCCTGAATATAAATCGCTCCCCCATTTACATCCCAGAATCTTGCCAGCAGATTTGCAATTGTGGATTTTCCCGAACCGCTTGGTCCTATAATTGCAGTCATTGAATTTTGTTTCATTGTAAAGCTAATCTGTTTTAGGACCCTTTTATCTCCATAAGAAAAATCCACCTGATCAAAACGAACCGCTTCCGTTTTCTGATTGTCATAAATAAATCCGGTTTCTTTTTCATCATGCAGTTCCTGTTCAGAAAGGACTTCCTCCATTCTGTCCAGACAGCTGTTCATGATATTTAAGCTTGCGGACTCTTCAAACAACGCTTTTAAGGGATTAAACAGTTCAAATACAAAAAGTAAGATTCCCAAAAGATAGGGCAGGGATATCCTGCCGCTGCTGTAGAGCCACACAGAACTTCCAAAGATTCCCGCAATTCCAATTGCATAAATGCTGTTCAGCAACAGCATCCAGGGGGCGATTCTCTCTTCAAACGTTATATTCTTATCTCTTGATTTTCGAAAGCTTTCACTCAGCTCTTTTGATTTTTCTCCTAATAAATTATAACTTTTTATAACTGCAATACCTTCCACAAAGGTGAGCACAGCCTCAGTCAGCCCCTCGCTCTGATTTTGTCTGATATCCGCCTCTTCTGAAGATACACGGTTCATTTTTGTGGCCGTAATATAAGCAATTACGCTGGTTGCAAGCGCAATCAGACCTAATGGCCAACTGAAAAAATTCAAGAACAGAATCATAATAATGGAGGAAAAAAGATAAGTCATGATTTTAGCAAGCTTCATCATGATATGCTCTTCTACAAAAAGAAGATCGGTGGCCAGCACAGAACTGATTTTCCCTATATTTCCTTCTGTGAAATAACCCATTGGTAATTTTCTCAAATGTTCTCCCAGCTCCAGCCGCTTATCTGCAAAAAGCAGATAACCCGCACCGCTTTGCAGACGGTCACTGATATGATGCAATAAAATCTGCAAAAGAATTGTAAGTACCATGGCAATTCCGATATCAATACTATTCTTCACTTCCATACTGTTGTCATAAAATTTGCCAAGGATAAAAAATGAATATGCAATTGGCATCTTTGCCAGAATTGCCTCCAATACCGAACATACAAAGGCTGTTATGATCCGGGGTCTGTATTTTCCCGATAATTTTAAAATTCTTGATAACATTTTCTTAATCATCACGCCTCCCCCTTTCCCAGCTTCCAGTCTGCACTTTTCTGACTGGCAAACCATAGTTTCTGATATCCGCTGCTGCATCTTAGTAATTCTTCATGGGTTCCAACCGCAGATAACTGTCCTTTTTCCATTACGCAGATCTGATCCGCACGGATCACTGACGAAAGCCGGTGAGCGATAACAAGGAGTGTCTTATTCTTTACAAGCCTTGCAATCACTTCCCCCATTTTTTCTTCATTTTCCGGATCTGCATATGCCGTCGCCTCATCCAGCACTACGATAGGAGCATCTTTTAAAATAGCCCTGGCCAGAGTGATTCTCTGCTTTTCTCCCCCTGACAGCTGATTGCCGCAATCGCCGGCCATGGTATCAAATCCTTGAGGCATTTGATTGATAAACTCTATACACTGTGCCTTTTGTGCGGCTTCCATCACCTCGTGATCGGAGGCACCTGGCTTTCCAACACGAATGTTTTCCATAAGGCTGATGTTAAACAAAAAATTATCCTGTGAAACGTAGGAAACCATATCATTTAACATTTTTAAGCTCAGTTGGGAAATATCCTGTCCTCCAATGCAAATGGCACCCTTTTTTACATCGTAATAATGAATAAGCAGCTTTGCCAGAGTACTTTTTCCCGATCCGGACTCCCCTACCAGAGCAGTCATGGTATTTTTCTCCATTTTCAGGTTTATATCCCGTACAACCTCTGTCCCGTCATATCCAAATGTGACATTAATAAACTCCACACCGTAATCGTCTCCGTGAAACTCTTTTAACCCAGACTTAAGATCTTCCTTATCCAAAAGATTTTCCAGCGTAATGATTTTAAAACGGATCTGGGGCGCCAGTGATAAAAATGACATGGTTCGCAAAAGAGGAATCCCAATGCTGAGTGCAAGGCACAAAACTAATATAAATTCTGTCAGACCACTATATCCGTTCAGTACAAAATATGAACCAAACGGAAGTGTAAGTAAAAGTGTGCTGGGAATTAAAACCCCATATCCCGCCATCCACGGCCAGCAGGCACGAAACCATTTTAAAGTGAAATCCCGGTAATTGGTGACTGCCGTCTTATATTTTCCAAAGGATTCCCCTCCCTTATTAAAGACCTTAACCACCTCCATGCCATTGATATACTCAATGATGGTATGATTCATAATCTGCGCTGACTTATAGTAATCCCCCATTCTTTCCTTACCAATGACATACATAATCATCATGGACAGTATACCAAGAGGAAGAGAACCAATGGTCAGAAGTGCCAGCTTCCAGTCCACCAGAAACATAACAAGATAGATTGTTAAAACCCCCATTACGCTTGATAAGCCTTCCGGAATTCCATGGGCAAGAAGAAGCTCCAGACTGTCAATATCGTCTACAAACATCTTTTTTAATACTCCCACTCCTCTGCTCTGTATCTCTCCCAGGGGCTGCTTTTCCAACTTTTCCTGCAGGGAAATGCGCAGATTCATTAAGGTTCCATAAGCGGCCTCATGGGATAATGCCAGACCTTTTCCATAAAAATACCCCTGTAAAATAAAACTGAACAGCACTCCCAGTACCCGGATTAATAAATAACCGGCAGAAATACTCTCCCCATGTATGGCTGGTAAGATAATCTGATAAGTCAGCCAAAATGGAACAATACCAAAGAAAATTGCAGTTAACAAAACAAACACCGATTGTACCGTTTTTTTATTGTTTTCTCTACCATAATAAAAAAGCTTCTGAAGCATAGAATTGTCTCCCTTCCAAAAAAAAAGAATCAGTTAGCATTATCTAACCGACTCTATTCTAAGGCAATCCTGTTTCTATATCTACCCAAAATGGGCACCAATACTCACTTTAGACATTTTTTTCATCACTGGACCGATACTCACTGGGAAGCACTCCATAGATTTCCTTAAAGGTTCTGGTGAAATTACTGGGGTTTTCATACCCCAGACTCTTACTTATTTCCAATATACTCTTATCTGAATGCCTTAAATATTCTCCTGCCTGATTCATTCGTGCCACTCTTAAAAACTCATAGGGTGGATATTGAAACATGGACTTAAAGCATTGTTTAAAAATGGTTGCTGACAATTCATAATTTTTGCACAGTTCTTCTATGGTATAGTGTTTTGATAAATCCATTTCCATCAGGTCTTTTATAATTCTGGTTTTTTCGATCTGCTCTCTGGAAAATACCCTTTTCCTATGTTCAATTTTTACATCTTCATTGATGAGCATATGAAAAAATTCCAACAGCTTCAGTCTTATCATTCCCATCTCATGATTGTAGAGATGATGATAAATTTCTTCTGCCACGCGGTGAATTCCCTCCCCGCAGGAAAAAACTCTTGCTTCTTCTGTTCCAGGAAGAATATGCAGCATATGGCAGACATCTAAATCAAACTGCCTCTGCCATTGCTCTGCCAGACATTGATCCAAACGATCCGGAAAAAATAAGATACTAAATCCCTGCAGTACGTCAGTTGTCATCTTTGAATCCAGACTTTTCTTACAGCCATTTAATAGAATCAGATTTCCTGGAGAGGCATAGCAGAATTCATTTTTCCTCAGCTGGGCCTGGTATACTCCCCTGCGGTTATATGAAATTTGATACACGGACTCTTTCAGTTTCCATTCCCCCGACCAGACATACCGCTCTTTGAAATCACTCAGTATCATATCAATCCCAGGATACAGATGATACAGTATCATTCTGCTGCTGGAATGATTGGTATCTATGGAATAGACGGTTTGTTCTTCATTTTCGTGAATAATTCGCAGGCCGAAATCTTTTTCAAGAAAATCCATTTTGGCCTCCTTTCCAGGTTATTGGCTATTTTATTACTCTTAGATTCTTCTTGTCGAATTTTTTCTTTACTCGGCGGAAAAAGGAGTAAATGAGAGTAAACTCATAATAATCAGCCGTTTCTAATCGTCTGACCTGAGGTTTTCCATTTTTTATATCGCAGACCTTAACAGACTTGCCATTATCCCCTATTAATGTTACAGTACCAGATTTTCCTTTATATTTCATTATCTCTCCAATATAACATTTACTTATATTCATAATAAAGTAATATCACCACAATGTCTAGATAAAACCATGGCGCTCTCCCCTTAGTCAATGAATTATGTTATACTATCATCAAAATACACTAAGTAAAGCCACTGTTATTCAGCGGCTGATCAGAAAGGTGATTTTGATGAAAAACAAAATAATTTTAATTATTATCTGTATTCTTACCCTGTCTGGCTGTGGGAAAATCAATACCAGCCATTCAGAGAACATAAAATCAGTTCAGACAAATGAATCAGCTGCAGACACAAAACCAGAAACCGTGAATCAAGCCAGCACGACTGCTGTTTTACAAACGGAGTCCGAAAATTATGAAGGATACTCTGGTCTTTGGACAGAAAGCAGTTTCAGTCATGAAGATATCATCTCCTATGGCGGTTTAGAATTTTCCTTTCAGGTCACAGATAAAGCCAACTTAGACGGCTACTTATTTATGCAACAGGGCACCACCGAGCGTATCGCGGAAATTGATAATATTACCGGTAAGATAACCAATGGAGAATTGAACTATAAATATGACGATGACGGCTGGGGCGGTTCTGGAATTCTTCATATTACATTCAGCGATGATAAAGCGATTCAGATTGAGGTGCAAGATTATAAAATGAAAGATACCAATTTATCTGGGTATGGATTTTCAGGTATATATCAATTGGAGCCCACGAAACAGAATAAGGGGGAAGATTTATTTGATGTGATGTATGAAAAATATTACGCCTCCTGGACGGAAAGCGAAATGCAAAATGCAATTGCTGAACGGAAACAATACCGTGATCGATGTTCTTTTTATCCAGAAGTATCCAACTATTTAGAAAATGTTCGGGAAGTAAGGGATATTTCTTCTGTTGTGGAGCCTCTATATTTTACAGATTTAAAAATTTACCAAAAACAGGATTTTGATCAGGTTCCTCCATTAATCATACATCTGGCCAAAAATGAGATTTATGCAAGGCATGGTTATATTTTTAAGAATCAAGATTTAAATAACTACTTTAAAGGACAGATTTGGTACGAACCGTCAATCACACCTGAAAATTTTAAAGACAGCGTGTTTAACAAAAACGAGCAGGCTAATCTGAAGCTGTTATCCAGTCTGGATACTTACAAGTAATAGAGCATAAAGAAGGGAAGTGTGAGGTGCCATATCCAGTCCCATTCTTCCCTTCCCTTCCCTTATGGAGTATTAATTCCAAAACCAGTTAAGCCGGTAGTGGTAAAAATTAACGAACTTTAATTTTATTACCCCTTCTGATGGTGCCATCACTATTCCATTCTGTATACACGTAAGGGGCACCGCCCGTTGTTCCGTTTTCGGTAAAATTATAGGTAGTTTCATTATAGGTATAGGGTCCGGTTACCATTTTCAGTGAATTGGTGTTAAAGTAGTATACATTACCATTGATTTTCATAATTCCACCCTGAAGCTCACCAGTATCAGTTGTGAAATACCAGGAATCATCCCTTTGAATCCATCCAGTACGCATAAGCTCATCATTCCCAAAAAAGTACCAATGACCTTTAAAGTTGACCCAGTTATTTATACAATAATTGCCAGACCCCCACCTATATTTTACCCCCTGTGGAGTGCTTTCGAAACCAGCCGCAAATGTTGACATCGCACTTCCTATGGTTATTGCAATAGATATTGCTGTAACTGTTAAATACTTTTTTTTCATAGCTTCTGACCTCCTTATATATGTTTATTCTGATCCGGATCTGCCTAGAGTATATATTCAATTGTAGGTATAAGTCAATGAAGTTTATTTTTTTGTAAAAATATGTAAATTATTTGTAAGTAATTGACAGTATTTTATTCTTTAATTTGTTTTATTCGCAGACTAATACTATCTTTACTATGCCTTCCGTACATACGACATTGTCATGATGCAGCTATTGCAATTCTTAATAAATAGCACAACAAAATTTCAAAAAGATTATTCATGACATTTTGAAATCCTGCATATCGATTGTAGTTCTCCTGGTACATCTGAAGGAACACATTTTTGATCTCCTCATCTGAATCCATATGCAGGGAGCTACTCTCTGTTTGAATCAAACGATAATTCGATTTGACTAAGACTGCTCAAAGGTGAGTTCTCTTTATTCCTTCTATTGCCTCGCATCAACCAGCAACTTTCTAAAACCAGTTTACAGATACTAATCCTTTTCTTTGCATTTTCAATATTAATTTTCCTTATATTATCAGATAGAGGGTTGACTGTCCAGTGGGGAATGTGTCTTTATGAATTGATGTTTTGTGCACAATAATATTATAATCAACTTGTTCACCCTAAACTCTTGACATCTGCCTAAAAACATGTTAAGATTTTTACGATTCATCGGAGGAAGCTTACTCCATAGAGATAACTCTAAGAAGTGATTTTGCCGGATAAGATGGTATGTCGAGAGACATACTGTTTTGTCCGGCTTATTTTTTTGCAAAGAAAGGGAAATTTAATGAAAAAAATAACTAATTTTACAGAGGGTAAAATTCTGTCACCCTTGTTAAGATTTGCAATACCTGTTCTTCTTGCTATGTTTTTACAGGTAATGTATGGTGCTGTTGATCTAATAGTTGTTGGGCAATTCGGTTCAGTTACCGATGTTTCAGCAGTAGCCACAGGAAGTCAGGTGATGACGACTATTACTTCTATTATTAATGGCTTTGCCATGGGAATCACAATACTTATGGGGCAAAAACTGGGACAAGGAAAATCGAAGGAAGCCGGAAATGTAGTAGGCAGCGGTATCTGTCTATTCTCCGTACTTGCAGCAATCATCACTGCTATTATGCTCATTTTTGCTGTTCCAATTTCAAGATTAATGCATGCACCCGCGGAGGCGTTTGACGATACGGTGTTATATTTGTATATTTGCTCGTCAGGTACTATTTTTATTGTTGCTTATAATGTAATCTGCGGTGTTTTCAGAGGACTTGGAGATTCTAAAACTCCTCTTATCACAGTAGTAATTGCCTGTGCTGCTAATATTTTAGGAGATGTTCTTTTGGTTGGTGGATTTCATCTGGGCGTTACTGGTGTGGCCATTGCAACTATATTTGCACAGGCATTAAGTGTACTGCTTTCTATCCTCATTATAAAAAAACGCGGGCTGCCTTTCGATTTTTCAAGAAACAGCATTGGTTTTCATAAGGGTATTACCTCACAAATTCTAAAATATGGTGCTCCAATTGCCCTGCAGGACGGGCTTGTAAACTTATCTTTCCTGGCTATTACCACCATTGTGAACTCACTTGGTGTCATCGCTTCCGCAGGCGTTGGTGTAGCAGAAAAGTTAGCAGGATTTATTATGCTTGTTCCCTCCTCTTTCGCACAGTCAGTTGCCGCTTTTGTGGCTCAAAACTACGGTGCCAAAAAATATACCCGAGCAAAAAAGACGCTGGCTTATGGTATTGGAGCTTCCCTTTGCTTTGGTATTGTGATGGGATACTTCTCCTTTTTTCATGGTAATTTACTTTCCGGAATGTTCTCAACAGATATTGCAGTTATAAATGCCTCTTGGGATTATATGAAAGCCTATGCCATTGACTGTCTGCTTACTTCCTTCCTGTTTAGTATGGTAGGATTTTTTAATGGATGTGGTAAAACAACCTTTGTTATGTTTCAAGGGATTTTCGGCGCTTTTTGTGTAAGAATACCATTATCTTACATGATCAGTAAGTCCGCTTCCTCCTCCATATTTTATATCGGCCTTGCTACACCCTGCTCCACTTTTTTACAAGTTATATTATGCCTTATTTATTTTATCCTTGTTACAAAAAATTTTAAGATACGGATGGATATAGAAAATGAATCTTACTTTTCATAAACTTTGCACTTCAAATATAGAAGACGCCGCTCATGTAATCATAGAAGCCTATAAAATGCCTCCCTGGAGCATTGTCTGGTCGGCAGAACAGGCTCAGAAAAGTATTACGGTGTCAATGAACAATCCGCAAGACAGGTGTTTTGCTGCTTTTAAAGATGATGTTTTTGTTGGTATTCTAATTGGCAGAATACAAATTTACGCAGAAGATGAATTTTACATCATGCAGCTTGCAATTCACCCACAATACAGCCAAAAAGGGATCGGCCGTAGATTACTTACATACTGTACCGAACAAATCAAATCAGAAGGCATAACACATATTGAGTTAATGACGGCTCCCCACGACACTGAGTTCTATGAAAAATGTGAGTTTAATTCCAGTGATGCTATAAACTTTTGGAAAGATTTATAGTAAACGATCCACTTCAGCGTTTATTTAAATAGCAGGCAGAGATCCCTCTGCCTGCTATCGTCATAATAATCAGCCTACTCTGAAACTACAGTAAATCTTCTCTTTATATGATCTCCTCGCTCTGCTTCATCAATCATAGCAATTGCGTAGTCAGCATAGCTGATATAGCTGTTTCCCTTTGAATTGATCAGAATCACTTCATCACCCAACTTATATCTTCCTGTACGCTGCCCTTCTTCGTCAAAATCAGCGGATGGGCTAAGATATGTCCAATTTACGTCATTGCGCTTTTTAATTTCTTCAAATGCAAGTGCCATGCTAGAAGCTGTGGGATAATAGGCTTCGGGAAAATCCGGGGAATCCATCAGCCTTTGAGTATGTGTGGAATCGGTATACAAACTCCCTGCACCACCGACAAACATCAGACGATTACCTTTTCGACTTAGCAGATTCGCGAGAAAAACAGTTGATTCTTTATGCTGGATGCCAGTTTCCGGTGACCAGGTACCAAAAGCACTAATAATTACATCCTCGTCTTTCAAGTCATCGTAGGTCAGGTTAAATAAGTCCTTCTCAATAACTTTACAGCCTTCATCAGTAAGCTTACTCTTATTTCTAACAACTCCGGTTACATCATGTCCTCTTCTTAACGCTTCCAGGAGAAGCTGATGACCTTGCTTACCGGCTGCACCAATGATTAAAATCTTCATGATTTGCCTCCTTTTATTATTTATTTGATACTATTGGATTCACATACATCATTTAATCTGCTTTATGGCAATCACTGTTTTGGGTGCAGCCCGAACAACCACACCCGCAGCCTGATTCCCCTTTCTTTATTTTTTGCATCTGTTTTACAACAACAAAAACAATATAAGCAATAATAGCCGCAGAAATTATAATTGTAGCCAGCATAACCATTCACCTCTTTATTTCATAAAATTGCGATTTATTTTATAGTAGATTGATCTTTGGATCCCGTTAATAGAATACGAATACATGCTACAACCGCAGTCACAATCCCTATAGAAATCAAAGCAGTAATAACGCTTCCACCAAAGAAAAGGGCAGAACCGAGCTGATATACAAGCAGTGCCACAAGATAAGCGGTTAATGTTTGAAATCCTAAAGTAATCCACATCCACTTAGCAGAGCCCATTTCTCTGTAAATCGTAGCAATTGCTGCAAAGCAGGGAGGGCAAAGCATATTAAACATTATAAGAGCATATGCACTTGCCGGGGTAAACAGACCGCCCAAGGCAGTCAGTAACTGTGGGGTATTCTCAGCTGCGTCAGATATATTGAACAGGATGCCATAAGTAGCAACCACATTTTCTTTTGCAACCAATCCTGTGATTGTGGCGACGGCAGCCTGCCAATTGCCAAATCCGAGCGGTGAAAAAAGAACTGCAAATACTCTTCCGATATCGGCCAGAATACTATTTCCGGCTTCTACTTCCTGCATAGTCCAGTTAAAGTTCTGTAGAAACCAAATTGCACAGCAGGCAACCAAAACAATTGTTCCTGCTTTTTTGATAAACGCCTTTGACCGGTCCCACATATGTATCAGAACACCCTTTAGACTGGGGATATGATACTGCGGCAGCTCCATAACAAAAGGCGCTGCTTTTCCGGCAAATAACTTTGTACCCTTAAGCAGGATTCCACAAATCACTACCATTGCAATCCCCATAAAGTAGACAGAAGGTGCAACCCACGTTGATCCCTGGAAAAGAGCACCTGCAAATAAAGCAATAATAGGAAGCTTTGCAGAACAAGGAATAAAGGTCGTCATCATAATTGTCAATTTTCTGTCTCGCTCATTCTCAATCGTTCGACTAGCCATAATTCCCGGAACGCCGCAGCCGGATGCAACCAGCATAGGAATAAATGATTTCCCCGAAAGACCAAACTTACGAAACAGTCTATCCATAATAAATGCGATACGAGCCATATAGCCGCAGTCTTCCAAAAGTGCAATAAAAAGAAACAGAAGAAAAATTTGCGGAAGAAAACCTAATACTGTTCCTACCCCGCCAAGTATACCCGAGATTACAAGGCCCTGAAGCCATGGCGCAGCATTAACTGTCTGCATCCAATTTGTTATTGCGTCAGATAACACCTCTCCGAACAGTACATCATTGATCCAATCTGTCCCCTTTGTTCCAACCGTAATGGCTACGTAATAAATTCCCCACATGATTACTACAAAAATCGGCAATGCAAGCCAGCGATTCGTTACAATCCGGTCAATTTTATCAGAAGCAGTCATGCGTTTTTGCTTTCGCTGCACGCATTGATCCATCAGAGCTGCGATATAATCATAGCGCTGGCTGGTAATAATACTTTCGCTGTCGTCATCTAACTCTTTCTCTATCTTGGATACAACCAGATTCAGTTTATCTTTTATGTGCTGCGTCAGTTTAAGGTTTTCCAATACTTTTGTATCCCGTTCAAACAGCTTAATTGCATACCAGCGTCTATTACTGGCTGCAACTTCATCACCGATGAAAGCCATAATGGATTGCAGTGCATCTTCAACAGGTTTGCTATATTTATGCTGCACCACGGTTTCCTTTTTTGCCTGAGCCAGCTCAATAGCTCTTTCCGCGGCCAGCATGGCGCCGTTACCCTTGAGAGCGGATGTTTCAACTACTTCACACCCGAAGGCTCTCCCCAGTTTTTGAGTATCAATTTTATCACCGTTCTTTTGAACCAGGTCTATCATATTAAGGGCTAAAACAACCGGAATCCCAAGTTCTACGACTTGTGTTGTTAAGTAAAGATTCCGCTCAAGATTTGTACCGTCTACCAGATTGATGATGGCATCCGGTTTTTCAATCACCAGATAGTCACGGCTTACAACCTCTTCCAATGTATAGGGGGAAAGGGAATAGATTCCTGGTAAATCAGTGATTCGAACCTCCTTATGACCTTTCAATTTCCCTTCTTTTTTTTCAACCGTAACTCCCGGCCAGTTGCCCACGTATTGACTAGAACCGGTTAAATAATTAAACATGGTAGTTTTTCCACAATTGGGATTGCCTACTAAAGCAATTTTAAGTTCCATTTCATTTCCTCCTCTTTATAGGTTAGCTAGACCTAACCTTCATGCGTAAAAAAAACGGAGTCTAACCGTCACAGATCCTCTTTCATACCCTTTCGCCTTCTTTCTTGTGAACCTTTTGCTTCCTGCCATGTATAGACTTAAGTCAAAATACTTGCCAAATTTCAGCGGTTTTATTATAATACGCTTAGTGCGCTTCGTAAAGTAGGAACCGTTTGGTTACATAGGTTACAAATAGTAACCATTAGAAGATGATTGGAGGATAAATAAAAATGATGGAACAATTACCAGCCTGCTCTGTAGAACTAACCATGACGCTTATCGGCAACAAGTGGAAGGTTTTGATTATTCGCGACTTGATGGATGGGACAAAACGATTTGGAGAGCTTCGGAAATCAGTTGGCTCAGTCTCACAAAAGGTACTGACTTCAAATTTGCGTGAAATGGAGGAATGCGGCTTGCTATCCCGTCAGGCTTACGCCGAGGTACCTCCCCGTGTGGAATATACCCTGACAGAAACCGGATATAGTTTGATTTCCGTCTTAGATGCAATGGATGTATGGGGTGAAGAATATAAGGAACAGATGAATCATAATACTAACAGACTTTCCCATTCCTGACTATCAATTTTTTGTACTACAATAGTATGATTTTTATATTCATTTAAAAATTCTGCTTCTCAGATGAGGAATCACTATTTTCTAATAGATTGTTAATTGCATTCTCGGTAATTCATATTTGAAAATCAGGGTTTTGAGATAACCTGTTTGTGGAATCCGTTCCTAAAGCCAGCACACAGGAACCTAATGCAATTTCACAGCCAATTGTTAATGAAATTACAGTCAGAGCAAACTTTTTCTTATCGAATTTTGCTCTTTCCTCTTCATTTAAATCTGCAAAATCAGATTCATTTATAAGAACTCTACCTGTAGTGGGGTACTCCAAACCACTGATTATGTTAAGCAGCGTAGTTTTTCCGCTTCCTGACGAACCAATGATGGAGACAAATTCTTTGGGATATATGGATAAATTAATATCATCTAACACTTTCTGTGCAGTTTTTCATTCCTTTTTCTTGTGAAATTGATTATTGTTTTATAAAACATTTCTCTCGGAAGAAAATTACCCATAATCCGGATTATTTTTGCATCCAGACCCGGAACACTCACTACCTTCCCCTTCTTTAAATCTCTCATCGCCAAATTAACAATTTCCTCTGGATCCATAAATTTCATAAATCCTTTTTTCTTCTTAACTACGTTCATTCCTGCACTTTTATGAAAATCCGAATCAATAAAGCCAGGGCACACCACCTGCACATTAATAGCGGTATTGATCAGTTCCATGTATAGCCCTTCTGTAAAATTAAGAATAAATAATTTGGTTGATGAATATAAAATATTTCTTGGCATTACTGCAAATGCGCCATCAGATGAGATATTAATAATTGTTCCCCTGTTTCTGATCAGCATTTGTTTTAATATACTTTGGGTTAATATAACGACCGCATTCATTTGTAGATACATTATACCATCTATATCTTCTTTTGGAACTTCTGAAAACACAGGTTTCAATCCAAATCCTGCATTGTTAACTAATACTTCGATTTCATCATCACGGATCTCATGAAGAAGAGTATTTACTCCTTCTTCATTTGCCAGGTCTACAATAACCGTTTTGACTTTTATGTTATATGTATTCTCTATATTTTCTGCATTTGCCTTTATCTTATCTTCCCTTCTACCGGTAATTATAAGATTGTGTCCTTTTTTCGCATACTCTTTAGCATATGCCAAACCAAGTCCGCTGGTTGCTCCTGTTATTAACGTCACATTCTTCATTAATTTCTCCTATATTTACTTATTAGATTTTATTTTCCGCTTTTTATAAACCGCACTATATGTACCTTTAGACATGACGCAACTATCTTTATAAAATCCATTACTTATCATTAATTCTTCTATTTCATTAACAGACATCCCATCATTTTCTCTCTGTGGTTCTTTAATAAGTAATCTTCCATCATTTTTTAAAATCCGAAAAAATTCACTCACGACTCCGCTTCTTAACTCCTTTTGAACCTCGTGCAACGCATAAAAAATATATATAACATCAAATGATTTTTCATCTAATAGGAGCTCTGGAAGCTGGCCAACCCAAAAATCAACATTATCATAATGTCTCATTCGTGCTTTTGCTTTTTTCATCCAGAATTCTGATATATCCACACAAGTTAAATGACCATTTAATTTATAAAGTTTTTTTGCCAGATGTCTGGACCCCGCTCCTGAACCACTCCCAAAATCTAAAACAGTTTCATTTTCTTCAAGTCCTATTTGATTCATATACTTTTTATAAATAAAACTAAATACTCTGTTATTGCCTAATTCATCGATGAGTCTGTAAAAAAATGACGCTTTTTCATAACCTAAATCCATTTAAATACCTCCGTAATTTTGATGAACTTCTTTCATTGACATTTATTCATTAGAAAATTATTTTTTTACCTCGGATATTCACCGAGGTATCTGTTATTTCATTAACAATTTTATAATCGACATTACTTTGTCTCCTTTTTCTTTTGGTGTCAGGGAATCATCGTTTACGATCGGGGATTGCCCATATACAATAAACCTGGATATACTTTTAGGATCTTCCACTTTTAACTGTCCCTTTTTGTTAAGGCGGACAATGAAATTTTCTATATATGGCTGAATTTTATCATTCATTATTATTTCTAACTGTTTGTGAAATAATTGATTTCCATCTTTATGAAAAAAATCATGATACTTTTCTTTGCCGTCATTCCGGATAAAAACAGCTACTATTTTTTTATAGTATTCATCCAATGATTCTTCTTCCCCTTGCAGAATTTCAATGAAAGGGGTAATGCACTCATCCGCATACAAAGTGATGGCGTATTCATACAATTCATATTTTGACTTAAAATAGTTATAGCAAAGTCCCGGAACGACATTGACCGCTTTTGCAATGTCTTTCATGGAAGTTGCCTCATAACCTTTTTCACAAAATAATCTCATGGCGTTATCTGCTATTTCACGCTTACGGACTTCTGGTTCTTTTGATATTCTCATTTGCCGCCTCCTATATATGCATTATAGTTTACGAATGAATATTAGTCAATGAATATTTATCATTAACCTTATAACCCAAAACAGACACACCAATAATGGTTATAAAATTGTAATCTGATTCCGTCCGCTTTTTTTTGAATGATATAGCGCCTCATCAACTTTCTTAACCATCTGCTCCATACTAAGTTCTTCATCCACCTCTGAAATTCCCACACTAATGGTCACATGGTAATTTTCTTTCTTTTCCTCGCTTTTCAACGAGTCCATAAACCGTTCCATGATTTGCTCTGCTTCATCCAGTCCCACCGATAAGACACCGAAAAACTCGTCTCCACCCCATCGTGCTGCGATTCCATATTCGCTAATCGCATTTTGTAAGTCCTCCCCAACCATAGCAATGACTGAATTTCCAAATATGTGGCCATATGAATCGTTAATATCCTTAAAACGGTCAATATCGAACATAAACAACGTCTTTTTCGTCTTCCGGTTCTTTCGTAGAAATGCCAAATACCGTTTGGAGAATTGCTTCCGATTGGGAAGTCCCGTTAACTCATCCGTATTCTCAATCTTAACAATACGCATATTGCAATTGATAAAAACAGAGGTGGAAACCACGATACAGGCAGCCAGTGCAACAAGCATAAAAAACACATTGCTTTTTACGCGTTCCTGAAACACCTGGCTGATAGAACTGGTATCCATCTCAAGGACCAAATACCAGCCAAGCATTTTATCATACTGCGTGATTAAGCATTTTCGCTTTCCTTCCGATGTGTACCACTGCATGATGGGTGTTTCAGACTTGTTTAGCTGAAGGCTTTCTGTAATTCCAACGCGTTTTTGCAAGTCTTCTTCACTGATAAAAATATCGGTATCCCCTTTAAAGGAAGTTTCGGCTCCCATGACATTAATGATATAAACCGACAAGCCATAATCTTTTTCATAAGAATAGATCGTATCGCCCAGGGAATCAACCTGTAACCCCACTCCAATCACACCGAGAAGTGATCCATCACTGCCTTCCACACGAAAATTTACAAAGACCGTAATATAATCATCCTTTGTCTCATTGGTGTCTACTTCCAAATCATACTCATTACCGGAATTAATAAAATTATAATACCAGATGTCATGATCATCTGTCTTTGAAATTGTCTTATTAAAGCCGTCCTGATAATAATAATTTTCTGTTTCTGCTGAAATACAAAACACCGTGGTATATCCATATTTATTCCGATAGGTGTTCAAATAATTATATAATTGTATCAGGTATGTATCATTCCCAGCGTTTTGGGATTCCTGTGAAAGCCATTTTTTCAGGAATTCATCATTCGCCATTGTTTTGGAAACCATTACCGGCTTAGACATAGAGTCTTCCACATGGCTGGAAATATCCTTATTGGCCAGGCTTAAGATATTTTCCAAATGTTTTTCTGCCAGATCCTGATACGCTGTGGTATCTCGATAAACGATACCGATAAATCCAATTACAATAGAAATGATGATAATAAGATTGCTAAGTAGTAGTATATGCTTTTTCACATTTGCTCCTCTTGGTCATACCATGTGCTGACACTTCTTATATTATTTTGAAATAGTCGTTACGGCTGTGATAATCAAATTTTCCATTTTTTCTATCCGTTCTGGCGATCTGTATCAGGCTCCTGGGTTTTTGCAGTTTTGTAGATACTTTACATACAAATTTGAATATCCCACTCATTATATACGATATTCAACGCCATTTCCACAATATAGTTATATGCTTTCGAAAATTAAGTAAAAAACATTTGTAGTTAAAATCCCCACAAATAAAAGGGGAAAAAGGTTCCAACCTTCGACAGACATTTTCTTTCAAGCAGGTTTCGATTATTACTGGAGTTTCTGTCCCATCTATCTGCAGACTTTTGGATACCATTCTTTATTCACCCCCCAGATAAACTGCCTGATAGCAAACAACGAGTATTCCATGCGTGAATTTCTAAAGCCGAAGGGTGGATGTGGTATTAAAGAATTCCAGAAATATGCAAAATTGTTCCAGTCCTGAAAAAAAGAAATCTCAAATGCCTTTAATACGGTATTACAAATGTTGTTACCGAGGGATTTAATATACAAATCATAAAAATGGCTCTAAGCAAAGAATGGATCGGGATTTAAAACATCCTACCCAAACTATTGACAAAGAGCCAAGTAAGTTTTATTCCTATTGTGTGATTCTTGTATAGGATATCATTTATTATTGCATTATAGGAGAAGTACCTTTTAATTCAGCTGTAAATGTACGACGTGGTCTAAATTACAATATCATACATTGATTCACCTCATAGTTTGTATAAAATACATTTTACCTGTATCGTGTTAAAATACTATTCAGGGGAATCTTTATTACCTCTATATTCCATTATATCACCGGGTTGGCAATCCAAAGCTATACATATTGCCTCTAAAGTTGAAAACCTAATAGCTTTTGCCTTTCCATTTTTCAAAATAGACAGATTTGCCATCGTTATTCCAACCTTCTCTGTAAGTTCTGTTACACTCATCTTTCTTTTAGCCAACATTACATCTATATTAATAATAATTGCCATGATATTCTCCTCACACCGTTAAATCATTTTCCAATTTAATATCAATAGCATCTTGTAAAAGTCTTTGAAGAACTGCTACAAAGAAAGCAATCACCATTGATGCAAAGATAGGAATCATTCCACAAATTATGAGACCTGGGGCATCGTCTTTATCAGCCAAGAGAAAGACAAAAGGCATTATTATCAGATATAAAAAACTGATTATAGTTGCACAATATTTAATAAATATTAATGTATTAACGGAAGATTGTGAGAAAGCTTTGTTCTTGTCAATATAACATAATAGTTTATACGCCTTGTATAATGCAAAATAAAACGGTATTGTTGATACATACATACCTGTTACAATAGGATATAATATAAGGACATAATCCGGATTTACTGGGTTATTAGCTAACCAGGAAAATCCATAAATGCATAAAACAAGCACAGGCATTCCAATAATTATAACAGATATCTTTAAAAATATTGTTGAACATCGTTTCATAAAATACACCTCACTTATATTTATGTCTATAGCATAGCATATCTTTTATCGTTTATCAATAAATATTTATTATATATCATTGTATTTTTAATCTATCTTGATATTTTAATAGTAAATAGTACTTAATTGTAGAGCGAGACGCAGTTTTGTAAAGCGAGATGCAACTTTGTAAATTGACAAGCAAATATTTGTAAGCGAGACGCAGTTTTTGTAACCCAAATGCCACCTTTATAATCGAGGTGCAGTTTTTGTAAGCGAAATGCAACCTGTTCAAATCTCTTTTTTCGGTATATGATATAAAAACAGACAGGCCAAAGGGAGGTCAACTCCCTCTCGTTTAAATTTGTAAACGGAGAATCCACCCCTGATATGTGGTGTATTAGGTAAAGTTGTTGGCGGCACTGTCGTTTATTTTATTTTTTGAGAAGAGCTGGCTTTAACATGATGTCTTTGGCGGCAACCGGTCGACATCCAAGTGCTCCCAGCACATCTTCTCCATGAAGAAAGCTGAATGTTTCGTAAGGACTACGATTGTTCAGTTTTTTTCTTTTATAAGAATTGACATGATTCATCATTAAAAAGATATCTTGCTGCGTAAGATTATCCATGCTGGTCTCTTTAGGAATAACTCTTCTGATCAGTTCATGATTAACTTCACAGGCGCCCTTCTGATAAGGGCATCCTGCATCACAATAAAAGATATTTGTTCGATGCATTGTTCCACCTGCTTTTAGATAATCACGATAGTAAATAGTAACGTATTACAAAACGTATTACAAACGTGCCAATATTGACACCGCTATATATTCATTTTATAATCTTACGAACTCTATTTTCTGTTCGTAGTATCTTTGGATATATAATTAAACCAAAAGCAGCATGCCAAAATTGTCCTTCAAAGACAACTTCGAAACATACTGCTTTTCATACATTCCGTGTACCGATTCCCATATCTCTGCGATCATACGAAATTTTACGATAAAAAGACCAACTTTCAAATCGCGTCAAACCGCTTAAAATCTAAGGTTTTATTACTCTCTCTTACAGTTCATAAGGCGTCACCTGATATACATAATAATTCAACCAATTCCCATATATCGTATTCGCTGCATTTCTCCAGCACAACACCGGCATCGTATCCGGATCATCGTCCTCATAATAATTACATGGAATCTCCGGATTCAGCCCCTTATCCAAATCCCTGTGATACTCCCCATTCAGCGTCATACGGTCATATTCCGGATGCCCCTGAATAAATACCTGCTTCCCATCCTCACTCATCACCATCAAGATCCCGGCCTCTTTCGACTCCGCCAGAATCTTCAGCCCCTGGTGCTTCTCGATATCCGCTCTTCTCACCTCCGTATACCGTGAGTGAGGCGCCATCACATAATCATCAAGACTACGCACCAGGGGCACTTTCCTGTCCAGAACTCTATGTCTGTAAATACCAGAAAGCTTACTATCCCTTTTATACTTCGGCACTCCATAATGATAATAAAGACCCGCCTGGGCACCCCAGCAGATATGAAGGGAGCTGGTTACGTTTGTCTTGCTCCACTCCATAATCTTCGTCAGTTCTTCCCAGTAGTTCACCTCTTCAAATTCCATATTCTCAACAGGTGCCCCTGTGATAATCATACCATCGAACTTTTTGTCTTTTACCTCATCAAAATAAACATAGAACTTATTTAAATGGCTGGCAGATGTATTCTTAGAAGTATGACTCTCCAGCATCAAAAATGTACAATCCACCTGCAGAGGAGTATTGGACAGTGCGCGCAGAAGCTGTGTTTCCGTCTCTTCCTTAATGGGCATTAAATTAATAATCAGGATTTCAAGGGGACGAATGTCCTGGCTTAAGGCCCGGTCCTCGTCCATGATAAATATGTTCTCTGTTTCCAGTATGGCTTTCGCAGGTAAATCCTTTTGTACTTTAATCGGCATAATTTATCCCTCCAGCAGTTTTATGAAATCCTCTTCTGAAATAATGGGCACTCCCAGTTCCTTTGCCTTTTTATTTTTAGACGAATTGGATGTGGTATCATTGTTAATTAAATAAGACGTCTTTGATGTAACCGAGCCAGTGGCTTTGCCTCCCTGTGCTTCGATCGCTTCCTGAAGTGCCTTCCGGTTCTCAAAATGCTCCACGGATCCGGTAATAACAAACGTCATCCCCTCCAGCCGCTTCTCTCCTCCGGTCTCCGCCTCCTGCTCAATGGTTACTTCCGCTAACAGACGATCTGTCATCTCATTATTCTTCTCGTCCTTAAAATAAGTAATCCATGCATCTGCCAGCACCTTTCCAATGCCGGAGACAGCAGTCAGCTCCTCTTCCTCTGCATGACGCATTCGGTCAAAATCGAAACGGAATTCCCGGCAGAGCATCTTTGCATTGGCAACTCCGATACCAGCAATTCCAAGCCCATAGATCAGACGGGGCAGGGTGGTATGAGACGCCTTTTTCACTGCCTGAATTAAATTATCATAAGATTTTTTACCGAAGCCCTCCATCTGAGTAATAGCTTCTTCATGCTGATCTAAATGAAACATATCGGCAAACTCACGGATAAATCCGGCTCCGATAAACTTTTCCAGCGTAGCTTCTGATAATCCATCAATATTTAAAGCATCCCGGCTTACAAACAGAGAAAAGCCCTTGATCCGCTTTGCCTGACAATCCGGGTTGGTGCAATATAAACTTTTTACATCATTTACCTGACGGATTTCCGTCCTTCCGTCACAGACCGGGCAGTGATCCGGAATCTTTATTTTTCCGCTTCTGGTCAGATTGTCGGCAATCTGAGGAATAATCATATTCGCCTTGTAAACCGTGATCTGGTCCCCTTCACCCAGCTCCAAAGCTTCCATAATACTCAGATTATGAACACTGGCACGGCTCACTGTCGTACCCTCTAACTCCACCGGCTCAAAAATGGCAACCGGATTAATCAGGCCGGTTCTTGACGCACTCCATTCAATTTCTGTCAGAGTCGTCTCCCTAATCTCATCAGCCCATTTAAATGCGATGGCGTTGCGGGGGAACTTGGCAGTCCGTCCAAGAGATTCTCCATAAGCGATATCATCAAATAAAAGCACCAGTCCGTCTGACGGAATGTCATATTCCGGTACAGTCTTTGCGAATTCAGCAACTGCTTCCCCGATGGTTTCTTTCGTCACGATCTTATAATCCACCACGTCAAAGCCCTGGGCCTTCAGCCACTGAAACTGCTCAGCTCTGGAGTTTTTAAAATCAACACCCGGAGCAGAAACCAATGCAAATGCCTCGAAATTTACGTTTCGGCGGGCGGTGATCTGGTTGTTTAACTGTCTGACGGAACCGCTGCACAGATTTCTTGGATTCTTATACTTCGCGGTCACATCCTCAATCTCGTCATTTATCCGGTTAAAGTCAGTATATTTTATGACAGCCTCTCCCCTGATCACCAGTTCTCCCTGGTAGGATATGGTAAGGGGAATGTTTGCAAATACCCTGGCATTGTTGGTAATTACTTCTCCAATCTCTCCATTTCCCCGTGTTACCGCTTTTTGAAGCGTTCCTTCCCGGTAAACCAGAACAACCGTCAGTCCGTCCAGCTTCCAGGAGAGAATTCCCCTCTGGCCTCCCAGCCAGTCTGCTAAATCCTCCGTGCTTTTCGTCTTATCCAGAGAAAGCATAGGGGAATCATGGGCTTCCTTGGGAAGCTCGCTTAAGACCTGATAGCCAACGTTCTGTGTGGGGCTGTTAGATAAAACAATTCCGGTTTCCTCCTCCAGCGCCGCCAGTTCATCATAGAGACGATCATACTCATAATTGCTCATGATCTCCCGGCTTTCCTGGTAGTAGGCTTTTCCTGCTTCCTGTAATAACAGGATCAGTTCCTTAATTCTTTTTAGTTTTTCGTCCATCAGATTTCTCCTTTTTCTGTTCTTGATAGGAAAGACTGGTCGAGCTTTTTAAAGACTCTTTCATCTGGTGGTATTCACGCCGGGAAAGTTCACGGTAAGCACCCGGCTTTAAATCTCCTAGTTCAATATTCATAATCCGCATTCGCTTTAACATGCGCACTTCAAAACCAAGCTGGGTGCACATTCGGCGAATCTGGCGGTTTAATCCCTGGGTTAATACGATACGAAATGTTTTCTCTCCCGCTTTCTCTGCAAAGCAGGGCTTTGTGGTTACGTCTAACTCGGAAAGAGTGACTCCCTTTCGCATCTTTCTGATGAAATCGTCTGTGACCGGACGATTCACTTTTACTAAATATTCCTTTTCATGAGCATTTCCGCTGCGCATGATTTTATTCACTAAATCTCCCTGGTTGGTCATGAGAATCAGACCCTCGGACTCCTTGTCCAGACGGCCTATGGGATAAATCCTCACAGGATAATGAACCAGATCCACGATATTGGGAGCCCGGTCCTTGTCTGAGGTGGTGCATACCACACCCCGGGGCTTATGGACTGCTAAAAAGACAGGCTCTGCCTTATGGCCGGTCTCACCTTTGGCTGTGCTGACAGAACGGCCCTTAACTGTAACAGACTGTCCCGGAAGCACCTTTTGTCCCGGTACTGCGGCCTGTCCATCTATTTTAACCTTTCCTGTCTCAATGAGCCGGTCCGCCTCCCTGCGGGAACAGATCCCTGCCTCACTTAAATATTTATTCAGACGGATTCCATTTGCATCCATAATTGTTCTCCCTTACTATTTGCTAGATAAAAATTATAACATTGCTAAAGTTGTACGTCAAATTTTTATCTGTATTTTGAAATCAATTTTTCTTTCCTGAATGGTAAAATATGGTTTGCTTTTTCTTAGCATTAGTATTATAATAATAAATATCATTATTACATAGGAGGATTTCGTTATGCCATGGACACAAAATTTATCAGTTGGTATTTCAATGATTGATGATCAGCATAAGATGTGGTTTGAAAAAGCAGAGGCTCTCTTTGATGCCGGAAAGAACAACAAAGCGAAGGAATATGTAGGAGAGCTTTTAGATTTTCTTGATAGTTATACAAAAAAGCATTTCGCAGATGAAGAAGTTTACATGCAGAAGATTCATTACCCCGGATATGCAGAGCAGAAGCAGGCTCATACTGCTTTCATTGCCCAGCTTACCAAGCTTAGAAGCGATTATAATTCTTCAGGCGGTAATTTACTTGTTATCTTAAATGCAAACCAGATGGTGCTTGAATGGCTGACAAAGCACATTTCAAACATGGACAAAAAGATTGGCGAATACGCAAAGACTGCCCATTAATCGGGTAGGAGGTAGATAATTATTTTATCTACCGACCTCCCACACCACCTAGCATACCGTTCGGTACTAGGCGGTTCCTTAGTTTTCATAAACTATTGAATAATAGTCAA
>SVDU01000010.1 GCA_015057705.1 Paenibacillaceae bacterium
ATTGAAAGCGCCGTGTACCGAACGGTAAGCACGGTGCTGTGAGAGGACGGCGGTTAGTCACCGCCTCCTACTCGATATCTACGAGCTGTACTTGTTATGGACGGGTTCAATTACAGTGCAAGTGGTAGACATGGCAGGTCTACCACTACGAGTTTTCTGAATCTTGAACCTTTATAACTGGCATTATTTTTTTGATAATATTCTGATCTGAGAACACTTTTTCAACTGATTTTCTTAGTTTTTATATAATCTAATATTTTATTCATATCATCTTCAGATATTTTTTTCAGATGTTGTCCCTGTTTATAAAAATAATATTGTCCGTCTTCCTGATATAGAAAAACACGATCATCCATTTCTTCTTTTTGCGATGCCTTATTGTCTTTAATCCATTCAGAGTATATACCGGTGGTTAAAGGAAAGCTGATAATAAAGTATTTGTCATATTTCTCTTCATCGAAAGACATAAGAACCTTGCTGGAAACTTCCGTAGCATTATCATACAACTTTTTAATCATGGATGCCCCATTTACATCATATAAATCTACAATATTTTGGTAATCACCTTTTTGAAATTCAGAAATGGAAAAATTTAAATATTCAGACCCTGTAATAACTTGCTGACTTTCTTTTCCTTGCCACACAATATCTGCTTCTCCATTCCATGGAATTTTAATTGAGAATTGATTATTGGAATAGAAAACAGATGGCATAATCTCATATATCTTAATCTTTATTTGATTGTTTTTTTTATCCTCATAGATTTTGATTCTGGCACTTGTTTTTGTTCCTTCAATAGTTCCATGTATCCAATAAACTTTACTATCCAAATCATAATTCCATTCATAATTAATGGGTGCATCTCCAATGAAAATAGGAGTTCCAATAATAAATAAGCGGAGAAAAATCCCAATTAGTATAATGCAAAAAATAGTAATAACCCCCGACAAGATATAAGCTCTCTGTTTAAAGGAGTGTTTAACTTTTCGCATATAGTCAATTTCCTTTTTCGGCACTGTTGGGCAGTCAATAGGCTTTTGTATATTTTCAAGGTATTTTCTGCAGTACTCGCACTGTTCCAGATGCTGTTGGATTGCATTATTACTATCTTCACTGGTCAGATTCTCAACAAACAATGGGAGCATATCCCGAACGATATTACAATCTAATGTATTTTTCATTCCAACCCCTCCATTAATTTTTTCTTACCTCGATAAAAGGTTACCCGTGCCCATGTCTCTGACTGATTTAAAAGCTCTCCTATTTCTCTGAAACTAAGTTCTCCTGAAAGCCTCAAATACATAACCTCTCTCATAGGCTCGGGCAGATTGTGAAGCATTCGGTATATTGACATTTTATCCTGCTTATCTAATACTGTAGACTCGACGGATTTTGAATAATCAGGATAAGATTCATCCAATGGTTCAGTTTTTTTTCGTCGGTTTTTATCCAATTCCTGAAACCATAGATGTTTTGCTATCTGGCAGAGCCATGTAGACATTTTACAGTTTCCGTTATATGTATGAATGGATAACATGGCACGATAAAAAGTCTCTTGCGTCAACTCTTCCGCTGTATGAGCATTTAAAGATAGGGAAAACAAGTATTTATAAATTAAGTCCGCATATTCTTTGTAAATCCCATCCATTTCCCACACACAATCACCTCCTGGGCCCATGTTTGCTTTGAAGCAGTTTGTTCAGAAGATACAGCAATTGCTAAAGGTTATATTGTTAGGAAGTTGCTATATATCTGCAATCTTTCAAATGGAGCAGACGCCCATATAAATGAGCGCCTGCCCATCAGTTAATCTGATGCTGGAATAGTTATATATGAACCATCTGGCCCTAAGGCAAAAATGATTTCTTTCACGCCATTGGATACAATAACCTGGCCTATCTCAAGATTCGAATCTTCACTGTCTACCACGGAGTCACTTTGAATAGGTTTTTGTTTATCGACAAATAATGTAACCTTAGTATTATTTTCACCTAAAAACTGCAACGGAGTAGGATTAGCCTTTGCGTATACGATACCGCATGTTAACAATCCTATTACGGCCACTAAACATATTGCATGCAATGGCTTTCTGATTTTGTTAAGCATAAAAGCACCTCATTTCTTTTTGATAACTTTATATAGTTCCTGATGCGGATAATTAATTTTTCAATGGAATCACCTCCTAAAACATTTATCCATTTTAGTTGTAATTCGTTACATTGAATTATAAAATTATTTGAATAGGATACTAAAGTCTTTTTGAGGGGATGTAAAAGTTATCTCAGTTTGAGCAAAGAAAGGTATTTATGCTTTAGTAACGTTGTGTTCTGCTAAAATACACAGTGTGACACCTCTTTGTTCAGTATAGATTATTTAAAATGTGGTATCATTATATAACATTCTATAATAAGACATGAATTATCTTCGTTATTTGAATAATGCGATTTTTAAGGGTTTGCTGCCTGAAGTTTGGATATAGGCAGCAAACCCTTGAACCCAAATGATTTAGAACATCTCCATTTAGGCAGGTAGCATTTACTTCACTTACTTTTGGTTTAACTTGTCCAACCAAATGAGCCGTCTACTTATGTTATTTTTCATAACCGCATTTTTTACATTTACTGCTAAATAAAGGATAGGAGTGTTTATATTTTGTCCACGAGCCATAAAATTTAAAACCAGTTCTTTTACATTGCACACAACGTGCATTTTGAACAGTTCTAGTCCTATAACAATATGTAGAATCTGACTTATTATAACTGTCACTTTGGGCGGAGATAGATCCATATGCCTCTAATTGAGCATGAGAGCAGGTTTCGTTAGCCTTTAACAAAGAGTTAATTAAAGGTGCTGTATAAAATGATTGATCTTCGTTTACTTTAATTACCACATCATTACCTGTTTCAGTATGAATGACATTACCAACTGAAACAAGTTCGTGATTATGTTGAGATGATGAAGCAAAAACAGTTGTATTTATTGACATAACCATTAATGTTGCTAAAGATAATAAAAATATTTTTTTAAACATAACAATCCTCACTTTCAATTATTTGATATAAAAATTAATACTAGAGTATTTGAACTCAAGAAAACATTGGAATCACCCCTTCACTATGTTAAACGTTGAATTAAAAAATAAGGCTTTATGTAAAAATTTTATGTTCAAAATTTTAAATAAAACTAATTAAATAATAACAAATTATTTATAATACAATATAATTAAAGCATATTTAATGCTAGTATGTCAACAAATTTCTAAAAGATAGCGTTAAGAAGAACTGATAAGATAATTAAAAGGTGAATAAGAAAATAATTAAAATAATTACAAGTTAATTTAATTGTGTATTATTATAAATAATATATAATTTGTAAAATATTGACATACATATAAAGATATTGTATGGTGTAAGTTTTAATGGATATTATGAAAATGTTGTGGAATAGTAAAAAACCACTAGTAGAATCTGAAATAGCTAAAAAAGATGAATCACTAAGCAACAATACTGTTCAATCTGTTCTTAGAAAATTGATGATTAAAAAAATATATTGAGGTGGCAGATATTGTTTATAGTGGTACTGTATTAACGCGTAATTATAAGTACCCTACTAAAGCACGAAAAAAAAACAATCGAAAAGCTTGAAAAAATACTCGACCAAGAGGATAAATAGTATGTTCTTGTCACCAGTCGTATTAATAACTGTTTTACTAATTATTAACTTATCAATAATTCTTCTAAGTCTTTTTTTGAAAAGCCATAGAAGAATCATGCGAATAAATATAAGTACTATGCTATTGGGGATTATATTAGTTGTATTGCGGTTATTAGTGCCAATGGAATTCTCATTCCAACTTACGATAAGTGAAAAAATTATATTTCCATGCTTATTTTTATTACTTTATAAGCCTGTATTATTCTATACATAATTAACCGAGAAGCAGATGTGGATTTTATATTATATCTTAGGGTATGAAGCCACACATTATTATAATAATGATTTGTGAATTTCTTCTGAAACAAGTAATTTTGCGATCTCTTTAGATAGCAGAACTGTTTCCGTTCTGTCTCAACGATTCCATATCGTTCTGGATGGGGAAAAATCTATTTCGAATGGTTCCCGGTAGCAAGTTATGAGCATGCTGATTGTGATTTTGATATGGAAATGTATTTTGGCAATTTACAATCAGGGTATAGTGCTGAAATATGGATTCCAGTTGTACAGAAATAAGACTGTAAAATAAGAGTATATACAATAAAAATGAGCTGGCACTCTAAGGCGTAATTCCATAGAGTGTCAGCTTATCTTTTTGTATCTACGAGCTGTACTTGTTATGGACGGTTTATCTGAAATATAGTAAACTGAACGTAATAAAACGTGCAATCTGAATTCTGGAATATATAATAGATTCAAGTGTTCTAAAGAGGTCAAAATAGATGAGATTATCGGAGGAGTTATATGAAAAATAGCGGAAAGGCTCCTAATGCAAAGATATTAGCAATCATTTTGCCAATAAGCATATTGCTGATTCTAATACTTGTGACATTATATAAATTTGGTATTAGCAGTAATAAGACGGCGATCACCATTGTTGAGGATGAGATTGCAGCAACTGCCGGAGGATTTTCCTCCCAGATTTATGAGGATCTTGACAATATGACCCGTATGGGAATTGCATTTCGTGATATGATAGTTGCTTTACCCATGGAAAAGTCCATAGACGCGTTACCGTTGATTGGAACTTTGTCTGCAAATTCCCAGGCTTATATGGTGATTTATTGTGATGCGGAAGGGATTGGAGTTACACAAAATGGTATTAAAGTAAACGTTGAGAAAGATGAATTGCTTCATCCAGATGCAGGGGCTGCCCCTTATTATGCATACATTCAAAAAGATCGAATTATGCAGGCAGAAGCAGTTGTATCAGTAATTCCAGTTGCCAGAGAGGGGACTGTCAGCAATTACATATTAATGTATTATTCCGTTAGCCGTATAAAAAGGATTTTTCATCAAAATGAATTATTTAATAACGCTAATTTTATATTTAGCGTAGATCGTGGTATTGTGATTACAACCGAAGGCATTGAAGAGAAACCGCCTAAGGGAACAACAATAACTCAATTACTAAAGGACTGGGATCTTAAGACCGATACAGATCAATTGCAGATGGCTATAAATAGTAATAAAAAAATAGCTGCCTTTACAAGTCAAAGGCATGATAAATATGTAATTTGTACACCCGTCGGGATTAATGACTGGTATATTACGATTGGGTTTGACAAGAAATTATATGACAATCTGTTAACAAGAGAATGGGGTGATATAAAAAAGTTAATCGACTATTTACTTGCTCTGATCATTACCTTTGTTATTGTATTAATAGGAACCATGATTATTATGCGCATCATTTATAACAAGACAAATAAAAAATTGCTAAAGCAAGCCAATATGGATCTGCTCACCGGACTATATAATAAGATGGCAACAGAGAGCAAGATCATGGAGTATATTAAGGATTATCCTCGTGCAGGAGGGGTATTGTTTATATTGGATATTGATAATTTTAAAAACATCAATGACAGCCGTGGACATGCAGAAGGCGATGCAGTTTTAAAAAGAGTCGGGCTACACTTGAAAGAAACTTATGGTGATCACCATGTGGTAGGCAGAATCGGCGGAGATGAATTTATTATATTTGTTAAAGATATTCTTTTGGAGCAAGAAGTAGCAGAACAAATTAAAAAGATGAAGGAATGCCTGCAAGTCTTATCCCAAACGGAGGGAAGCGTACAACCTTGTACCTTCAGTGCAGGTGCTTGCTTATACCCCAATGACGCACAAGAATTCAGTAATCTCTATAAAGCGGCGGACAGGGCGTTATATGAAGCGAAAAAAAATGGGAAAAATCAGCTGAAAATGACACAGAGAGTTGAGGGATAGAAGGATGCGGAGGATGAAAAGTTTTTTCCTAATTGTAAGTGTTTGTATGACTTTATTTGGTTGCAGCAATGGGTATAACCAAGAGAAGTTAAAATCAGAAGAGAGTGTAACGGCCTCTGTTAACAAAGAAAAATATGAAATAGCTTTGGTGTCATTCTTTGGAACAACCCAGGATCGTTCCTTTGGGCAGGCTACATGGGAAGGAATCGAACAGTATGCAAAAGAACATGATATAACATATAAATTATATCAGCCAGAGGAAGCTACTTCAGATAATTACATCGAGAAGATTGATTTGGCAGTTGAAAATGGTGCCAAAATAATTGTTTGCCCTGGGTTCTTATTTGAAACACCTGTTTTTATAGAACAGGATAAATATCCGGATGTGAAATTTGTTTTGATTGACGGACAGCCTCATAATGCATCTTATACGGAAACCCGAACAAACGATAATGTATTATCACTGGTATTTTCGGAGGAGCAGGCAGGATTTTTAGCAGGATATGCTGCAGTAAAGGATGGCTATAAGAAGCTGGCATTTATGGGGGGAATGGCGGTGCCATCCGTAATTCGTTATGGATATGGGTTTGTACAAGGCTGTAACCTGGCAGCAGAAGAAATGGAGATAAAGGTTGAAATTACATATAACTATACAGGTACTTTCTTTGAGTCACCGGAAATCAAGTCAATAGCAGACGGTTGGTATCACCAGGGTACACAAGTGATTTTTGCATGCGGCGGAGCGATTGGTAAATCGGTTATGAGATCTGCAGAAGAAAATAAGGCAAAGGTCATTGGCGTTGATCTTGATCAAAGCTCAGAATCGGAGACAGTGATTACATCTGCTATGAAAATGCTGAAACCAGTGGTTTATGATGTTTTAGAGGAATACTATACCGGTTCCTTTCATGGAGGAGCCCCTCAGACCTATTCAGTTAAAAATAATGGCATAGGACTTCCAATGAAGACATCTAAATTCACTACATTCTCAAAGCAGGAATATGATGCAATATTTGACAAGCTAGCAGCAGGGAATGTTATTATTTATAATAAAACAGATGATTCAACAACAGCAGATCTTAATTTAACGGCCGCAAAGGTAATTTATAAAAAATAGTAGAATAAAAACTATTGCATTTTATAAAACACTGATATATAATATTGATTGAACAAGCGGTGAATGAAAACATGGATAACAAATTTTAACCTGGAAAATAGAGCAAAATTTTTTCCAGGTAGTTTTTAAAACAATATATTCACTGAATGTTCAATGAAATAAGTAGAAACTTATACCAATTAACATCTCATTTATGAGGAGGAAATCCACATGAAACTTTATTTTAACGATCAGGCATTTTCATTTGAATTATTAAGGGCAGCAGCCTATGCAGGTTATCAGGGAGCAGAAATAGGGGAGTGCCTTGCAACAGCAGCAAAAATGGAAGAAGGCAACTTTGAAAGCTGGTTTCTGGAATGGAAAAAAACAGCTGACAGAACCTATCAGACAGCACTGGATTGCTTTAATAAGAAGCATAAGGTAAGTGCCAGAGAGGCATTTTTACGGGCCCATAATTACTATCGTACTGGAGAGTTCTTTTTAGATGGAACTGATGAAAGAAGAATGGAAAATTTTGATAAAAGCGTAATGGCATTTGAAAAAGGAATGGAGCTTTTAGACACACATTTTGAAGTTGTTAAAATCCCTTACGAAGGAACTCATCTGAAAGGATATTTTTACGGTGCATCAGAGGATAAAAAAGGAGAGCTTAAAAAACGTCCGGTTCTAGTATTTATAGGCGGATATGATTCCACTTTACAGGAACTGTATTTCTGCGGTGCCGCTGCAGCGATTAAAAGAGGCTATCATTGTCTCGTATTTGAAATGCCAGGGCAGGGAGAAGCGTTACGGAAACAGAATCTCTTCATGCGCCATGACGCAGAAGTTCCGGTAAGCGCAGCTCTTGATTATTTAGAGACAAGACCAGAGGCTGATATGGAGAAGCTGGCACTGCTTGGAATGAGCCTTGGTGGTTATTTTGCACCGAGAGCAGCGGCATTTGATGAGCGGATTAAGGCTTGTATCGCATTTAATGTATTTTATGATACCTTTGACTCTACCCTGAATCAAAATCCCCAGCTGGCACAAGTACTTAAGCTTCCAGAGGAAAAAAGAGAACAGATGCTTGCTATGGCAGAGGAACACAATTCTAATTTAAAATGGATGCTTAACAATGGAAAATGGGTGTTTGGCTTACAGCATCGATACGAAGTATTTGACGAGATGAAAAAAGCTTTATTAAAAGGAATTGCCGGAAATATTAAATGTCCTGTTTTGCTTACAATGGGAGAAACAGACCACTTTGTGTCTAAAGATCAGTTGGATACCTTACTGGAAGAAATAAAAGCTCCCAAGACAGTCCGTGTATTTACCATTGAGGAAGGGGCGGAAGAGCATTGCCAGGAGGGAAATCATGCACTTTTCCACCAGGTCATGTTTGACTGGATGGATGAAGTATTTGACTGTAACATGGAGGAAATTTAATAAAGGCAGGTGCAGTTATGTATGCAGATGAAATTAAAAAAGTTGCAGAGTCGGCACAGAACAAAAGTGATTTTTTAAGCAGAAACCTTTCAAAATATATTGTATTGGCAATGATGTCCGGGTTTTTCATTATCATAGGAGTTGCCCTTTCCTTTTCCGTAGCTGCAATTACACAGGTAGAAGGAAAATTTTATGGAAAGATAGCAATCGGACTTACTTTTTGGGTAGCCCTTGGGCTGTTGGCATTTGCTGGAGGTGAACTTTTTACTGGAAATTGTTTTGTATTTACAGTTGGCTGCCTGGAAAGATCAGTAAGTCTAAAAAAAGCAGCAAAGCTGTTGCTGATAAACTATATTGGAAATCTCCTGGGCTGTGTGGCATTATCTTTTATTTATGTGCAAAGTAAAGCTATGGTAGGAATATCTGATTTATATATTGAAAAAACGGCACTTTCAAAACTTGGTATCCCCTGGGGACAGCTATTTTTCCGCGCTGTACTGTGTAATTTTGTTGTCTGCCTTGCAATCTGGCTGTGTTACAAGATGAAAGAGGAAAGCGCGAAGCTGTTTATGATGCTATTTTGTGTATTGGCATTTTCCGCTTCCGGGTTTGAGCATTCCATAGCTAACATGGGGATTTTCTCAATTGCTCTAATGCTGCCCCATGAAGCAGGTTTGACTGTTTGGGCTGTAATAAAAAATATCCTTATTGTTACCGCTGGTAATATGATAGGGGGATCTCTTCTGCTTGCAGTACCTTATTGGTATGCTTCCAAATCAAAGTCAGTTGGGTAAGAATAAAATTTGTTCTTCTTTAAAGAGCAAGGTATATAGAAATATGTACCCTGCTCTTTTTTTGAAGAATGAAGAACACCGTGGGATATGTGACCTTCTCTCTCTGTATAAGAAAATATTCTTGACAAAAGTGTATGGCAACCATATACTGTTGGTATGGAAAAAAATAAAAACAACAAACATGAAATCGCATATGAATCCTTAGAGCTGGCATTTGCATTAATGGAACTAGATAAAAAAACGCGTTACTACGGAACGGATGTACCAATTTACCACTCTGAAATCCATGTAATAAAGGCGATAGCAGAACACCCCTGCATTCATGTGGGCGGTCTGGCGGATATACTGGGTGTGACAAAGGGAGCTGTTTCCGAAATTCTCAGAAAGCTGGAGAGAAAGGCTCTGGTTAAAAAAGAAGTTGATGAACTAAATTTATCCAGATATTTACTGAGCCTGACAGAAAAAGGGGAAAACGCTCATAAAAATCACATGTATTATCATGCAATCATAAACAGCATGGTGGAAAATGAACTGCAAGATGCTACAGATTCGGATATAAAATTTTTGTCAGAATTCTTGTCAGGCTTAATTAACAAAATTCAAAATTTTGATGAAAATATAATTGAATAAAAATTTTGCTTAAGCGTATGGTAACTATACGCATTTTTCACGGCATAGAGTTAGGAGGAACTAACATGAAAAAGAAAAGAACCAAACATCATACTCATGATCATAGTGAGGTTAGCGAACAGCAGTATCAACAAAAACTCAAAGTTAACCAAAAATTACTTGAAGCACTTTTTAATACATTTTCTCAATGCTTCGTTGCACCTTTTTATCCATATGACCGTTCTGAATTCACAGAAACTGATTCGTTTATCAATCAATCAGTGGATAACAAGAAGAATAAGAGTTCAAAGTTAAAAAAGTAATTGTGCCGAAGAGTATGGTAGCTATACACTTTGCACTACAGTTTAAACATGGAGGATCAGCTGTGAAACAGGATAAGAATGATTTATTGAGAAAGAAACTTAGTCCATCAAGGGAAGAATATTTAAAGGCTATCTATATGCTTTCTCAAAGAACTCAATTAGTACGCTCAATTGATATTGCTGTATATTTGGGGGTTTCCAAGCCCAGTGTCCATTGTGCAGTAAATGCATTGCAGGATGAAGGGCTGGTCATCAAACCTTTAGGTGGGGAAATTGAGCTAACTGAGGAAGGACGAAAACAGGGAGAGATTATTACAACTAAGTTTCAGATAATTAAAAAGTTTCTCATTGCATGTTGTAATGTCAATGAACTGACAGCAAGTGCAGATGCCTGCAAAATGGAGCATATTATCAGCAATGATTCTGTTTTTGCTCTGAAAAAATATTTAGGTTAGAGCAAGTCCGCAATCCTTTTTTAGCCCAGGCAAAAATCAAACGGCAGGATTAAGAATAGAACTTGACTGTATAAATGGGACTAACTATAATTTAGTAATGGATTGCTTTTATATAGTAATTATTAAAGGGGTTTTTAAATGAAAATTCTCATAGTCGGCTATTTTACTGAAACATCAAAATTGAATATTATAAATTGTTTTCCAGAAGAATGGGACATCGTAATCGTTCCGCCTGGGGAAGAAATGCTGCATCATATTGAAGATTGCCAGTATTATACCAGAGCATGTTAAGATTGACAGAAATCAACTTATAAAAGCAAAACAATTAAAATTGGTACAAACAGGTGCGGGATACGATAATGTAGATATCGATGCCTGTACACAACTGGGTATTTGGGCAGCTAATGCGGCTGGAGTGAATGCCAGGGCAGTGGCCGAGCACGTAATGGCATTCATATTGTCTTACTATAAAAACATACCGCTTCTTGATGGGTTCATGAAAAATAAGACAGATCAAAAGCAATTGGAGTATGCAGGAAGCGAGTTAGAAGGCAAAACCATTGGAATAATTGGATTTGGGGCTATTGGTAAAAAAGTAGCCGGGCTTTGTAAGGCGTTTGATATGAATGTGCTGGTTTACACAAGAAATACTTCTGTACAGTCTTATGAGAATGTTCAGATAACTGATTTTGATAATCTTGTAAGCACGTCAGATATAGTAACAGTACATTCTGCTTTTAATCAGCAAACCCAAAATCTGATCGACAAAGAAGTATTCGGGAAAATGAAGAATACAGCACTATTTATTAATATAGAAAATGGTGAAAAGCCTGAAAGCAGGCTTAATCAGTTATAGTTGGATATTGATTGTCAGGTCCTGGCGAAATTCTCTCCAGTCAATATAGCAGATTGACTGGGGAGAAAAAGTGTAGACATTTACACCCCACCATACCTATAGTTGTTCGACATACTTCCACCAAGCAACTGTTCCGGCAAACCCTATTATTCCAGTAATAGCGAGTATGGCGATGCTGATGAAGCCAAGAGGAACATTTGAAATAATTAATGCCGGAATTGTCCATGGAAAGTAAGCTGCAAGCCCAGCCTGCGCAACGACATTGGAAACAACCACTATAAGGAACGCGTGTCCAATAGGAGCTAAATATCCTTTGCTGACATTTGCAAGGAGGGCGCTTATTGTACTAACTATCATAGTTAGAAGTGATGCTGCCATAAAAGTAAGGAAGCTATTTACTATAAGCAGCCATGTACCACCATTTAGTCCAATCAATATCCCCATAATGGATACAACCCCAAACATGAAAAAGGCCAGCAACAAATCCCAAATAAAAATTACGATGAACTTTGAAAGTACCACATAAAGTTTAGACACTGGTTTTACCAGCAACTCACTGATCGTTTTATCTGTATATTCCCGTCCAAAAACCCAGCATGCGGTAAAAGAAAATCCAATCACCAAAAGAGCAGTGCTGGTACCAAGTAAATCTGTTAAATAAGGATCCCATCCGGCATCTGCAGCATTGATATATGTGACGAGACCGTCACAGGGTGATTTTTCGGTTGTGGTAAACGGCAGTTTTGTCTTTGAATTGGATGCGCTGGCCGGGAGCTTTAATAAGATGGTACAGGAGCTAAAAGGGATCGAAACCCTGCGCAGTGACTTTGTAAGAAACTTCTCACATGAGTTTAAAACACCCATTACTTCGATTCGTGGGTTTGCCAAATTATTGCAGGCGTGTGATGCTGATGACGAAGAAAAGCAGGAATACTTAAATATAATCGTGCAGGAATCAGAGCGGCTTGTTCATCTTTCCACAAACGTTCTTAATCTTTCAAAAATAGAAAGTACAGAGATTATCAGTGAAAAAATAATCTATAGTTTGGATGAACAAATTAGACTTGCGATTGTTATGTTAGAACCAAAGTGGAGTGATAAAAATCTTCATGTTGACATTCAGCTTGAAGATGGAATTGAAATACTTGGTGATAAAAATTTAATCCATCAGATATGGGTTAATCTTCTTGACAATGCAATTAAGTACACAGACACTGGTGGAGTAATAAAAGTAAGATTATGCCGGAGCGGTCAAAAGGCAGTCTTTCGGCTTGAAGATGACGGCTGCGGAATGAATGAAGAGATCTTACTTCATATATTTGACAAATTCTTTCAGGGTGACACATCTCACACATTGGCTGGAAATGGTTTGGGCTTGACTTTAGTTAAGAAAATTACAGAACTATGTGAAGGAACAATTGAAGTACAAAGTGAGCCTGGGAAAGGCAGTAATTTTATTGTGGAATTGCCTTTAGGTCTGAATGCCAGAATATAGATTGTGCTGGCTCCGTCTCCATTGTATGCTAAAAAAATCACAGGTCAGATTAACCTCTGTACCTGTGATTTTTCTTTTACTACTCTCCTGATCTGTTCCCATCTTTGTCAAGAAATAACAGCTCGTAGTATTTTTTTGGCCGTCCTTTACTGTTGTCCCGCTTTTCAAATACTGTTTGTACATAATTTTTTTCTTCAATTTTATTTAGAATACGATTAGCACCTCTGACGGTCATGGACAGGCATTGAGCCACATCCTCAGAGGATAATTTGTTTGTTCTCATGATTTCCGCATAGGATATGATTTTCTGTAAATTTATATTATTTATTCCCATACTTTTGGCTAATGCAATAATTTCAGGGTCTCCCTGTTCGGAGAACTGTATCACATTCATACTCTTCATCGGGCCGTTAACCTTCTGATCCTCGTTTATAAAAAAGCTGCAGCTGCCCGTAAAGGCTTTCGCCTGTCTGTAAGCTTTGGTGGCGTTTTCGTTCGCCTGATAATATTCATGTCCAGAGCCCCATCCTATTTTCACAGTTTCGCTTACAGACTCATCAAGATATTCCAGCAGGGTACAGTTATGGGCGTCAGAGGTGATTTTCATAAAACTACCGTATGTGGTGTAAAGTCTCACATAGCCTTCTGAAATCTGGGCTGTATCTGCCAGATTCACGCCGAGCAGAAATCTGCTGACAAGGTCCTTCAGCTCTTGAAGCGATCAGGGATTCCAGCTTGCACATCAAATGTACGATATGGCAATTGATGAGGAGGGTACTTATGAGAGAATGATGAAAATAAGGGAACGATTTCAGAAAAATCCCTCCGCTTCCTAAATTATTAATCAGCATTTTCCGAAAGATAGACCGCTTTCATCATATCTACGATTTGCCTCTCAACGCTTTCCAGAGAAATTGGTTTTTTATGAAAAACGCTTTTCTTCCAGCAATTCTAAAAAAGTACTGTCCCGAACTGCATTCTATATTTAAACAATGTTACAATAATTTGCTAGTTGCTACTATGGGATAATAATGGTATAATTAGTACATAATTTAAGGAGGTTAATATTATGCCACAGATTATTCCTATTAAAGATTTAAAAAATACATCAGAGATTTCAGAAATGTGCCATGTAGCGGAAGAACCAATTTTTATAACGAAAAATGGTTATGGAGATATGGTTATTATGAGCATTGATATGTATGAAAGTATAATCAAGAGATTAAACATGTATCGTGAATTAGAGCTTTCTGAAAAACAGATCGAAGCAGGAAAGACGAAGGATGCAAGAGAGTCTCTGGATAATTTAAGAGAGAAATATGCAATATAAACTTATTGTAACTGAGAGAGCTGAGAAGTTACTTGATAATATCATCCATTATATTATTAACAAATTGAAAAATCCACAAGCAGCCGGGAATTTATTAACAGAGATAGAGCGTATATACACTAATTTAGAATGTAATCCTGAGATGTATTCTTATTCTGAAGATCTTTTTATGAAATCAAGAAATTATCGAAAAGCAGTAATTTCACACTACAATTATGTCATGATTTTTCGAATTGATAAGGAGATGAATTCCATATATATTATGGGATATTTTCATAATATGGAATTGTATATAAACAAATTATAAGAAACAAAAATAGCAGCTGAAATATGCTGCTATTTTTGTAATTATGGATTTACAATAATGATGTTACTCATAATGTTATATTAACAGTTTTATATGGCTGGTTTTATTTCATATATGTTTGCTTACCTATAAGAATATTAAAAGTACATTGCTGTTTCTAAGATGCGAGAGCCAAGACGATTGTAGAATGGCAGGGATTGTCGTTTTCCTCTTACGTGATTACACAAAGAGTTAAGTGAATCATTTGGATTAAAAAAATTCAGGTTCTTTCCTGATTACGCTGAAGTTATCAATTAACCCCTTAGTTATTTTATTAAAAAATTCATGGTTAATAGATTTGGCATTTACCGGACATTTTTTAACACAACTGCAGCAGCGGATGCACTTTGCAGAATCAATTTCTTTAACATCAGCATTGCTGATTGCACCCATTGGACAATTTGTTGCACATATGCCGCAATTAACACAATCATCACTTGTATCGGGAGAGATTGATGGGGCAGAGGTTCTTTCCTTGTATGGAGTATTACCTTTTACAGTAAGTCTGGGTATTTGCAAAAGATCATCGAAACTTTCTAACTTATTTTTAATATCAGCACCTAGTTTTTTTGCCGCCTCTATGTCCTTTGCATCAGGTCTGTTTGTTCCTACCTTTGGAGTATATGAATGTTCTGCTATAAATGCAGCAGCTGATATTCCAATAAAACCATTTGCCTCAAAGGTATCCTTTAATTCAATAAGAGCATCATCATAATTACGATTTCCATAAACGGTAATAAAAACTGCAGCCGTATTATTTCCCTTTACATTGGAGAAAAAATCAATTAAAAATTTTGGAACTCTGCCAGCATATACGGGCACACCGACTATTACCAGATCATGAGAGTCAAAGGTGATACTGTTTTCCCTCATGGCAGGTAAGGTAAGATTGTATTCCCGATAGTCATTACTTATTCCCTTAGCCACTCCCTTTACCACTTTTGCAGTGCCGCCTGTAGCACTAAAATAAATTACGCTTAAATATGTATTCATGACCCTCAATCCTCCATATATACATTTGTCTTCATAATATTGTTGATATATAATATATAATAAGCAATAACAAGACATTGTTCAAGTAGTGCTTATAGGAACATTAATTAAAAATAATACAAAAATCGGGAGGTATGGATGAAGAAAAAAAACATCTTCTTTATTACGGCATCTTTTCTACTTGTTACTCTGTTCCTGGCATATAGAATTGTAGGGGTCGGCGGGAGAATTATTAAGGTTGGAGCGGCATCTGATAAAGGATTTAATACGGAGTACTATTTGTTTATACCTGATACACTAAAAGTATCCGACTCTACATTTTTACTGGTAGAACCTAATAATACGGGATTCGTTGATGACAGACATAAAAAGCATAAGAAAGCGGCTTATAATACCATCCGTTTTGGTCAGTCCCATCAAATTGCCCGAAAACTGGGAATCCCCTTGCTTATACCATGCTTTGACAGACCAAAAGAGGATTGGCAAATCTATACTCATGCCCTGGATAGAGATACCCTTTTGTGCGAAAAATATCCGTTAGTACGGATTGACAAACAGTTGAATTTCATGATCGATGATGCAAAAATGTATCTTGATGCCCATAATATTCATATGAAAGATAAGGTTTTACTTAATGGTTTTTCTGCATCAGGAAGCTTTGTAAACCGTTTTACAGCCCTATATCCCCAACGAGTTGCGGCGGTTGCGGCCGGTGGCATTAATGGTATGGCAATTCTACCTGTGAAAAATATAAAAGGCAATGAGCTTGTTTATCCGGTAGGTATTTCAGACATAAAGCAAATTGCGGGTCTGGACTTCAATCCATCCGCATTTGCATCAGTCCCTCAGTACTATTACATGGGAGCAGACGATGAAAATGACACACTTCCCTTTGATGATGCTTTTTCCCCCTTGGAACGTGAGCTGATTATTAAGGTTCTGGGGGAAGACATGAGTGTCAGGTGGGAAAAATGTCAGAACCTATATGAAAGTCAAAACATTAATGCCCAGTTCAATACGTATCATGGTGTTGGGCATGGAACTACACCTGAAATAAACGCGGTTATTGTGTCGTTTTTTACCCAGGTCATAGATGAATATAAGAATTGATTCCTTCTTATAAGAATAAAAAATACCTCGGAGTGGCTTTTTTATATTCCTCATAAGCCAAACCGAAAACAGCAGGAAGAAAACGCTCCTCCTCCAGAATCTGCAGATGAAGAATTACTACGCACAACAGCGTAAATATTATCTGAAGTGGGTTGGAAAAAGCAAGGGCAAAACCAATATAGAATAGATCAAACCCTAGAAATGCAGGATTCCGGCTGATGTGATAAATTCCGCTTTTTATAAGTATAGTCTTTTGAGTTGTATCTACACCCGCTCGCCAGCTGGTCTTCATGCATGCCATTGCTGTAATAAATACTCCTGTTCCAAGAAATGCAATACTGATACCGGCAAAACGAATGGCTGGCTGTGACAGGATAAGACTCCCATCTTTTATCACAAACAGGCTGAGTAGTTGTACTGCTGCCATGGAAAACGTTGCTAGCTTAAGAGATGTTTCAATTTTGAATGTACGTGCAGGTTTATTGCCGCGGCCCAGCCGGTTTGTATAAATGCCCCTCCTTTTTAATAAAATTTGTTTATATAAGTAACTACCATAGAACATGACCAATACAATGAAACCTGGTATATTAAATTGATCCATATTGTCACCCCTTTCTAATGGATATTTAAACCTCTCAGCAGATTTATTCAGGAGGTGCTATTAATAGCACCTCCTGAGAAATCAGTCTTTTGTCCGCAGCACCCGCATAGCGTTGAGAATTGCAATCAGTGATACACCCACATCTGCGAAAACCGCTTCCCACATAGTGGCAATACCGAAGGCGCCAAACAAAAGGATGATGCCTTTTACTCCAAGTGCAAACGCAATATTCTGCCATACGATCCGTTTTGTTTTGCGTGCAATTGCAATGGCTTCCACAAGCTTTGTGGGTTCATCCGTCATTAACACTACGTCTGCCGCTTCAATGGCAGCATCCGAGCCCAGACCGCCCATGGCAATGCCGATATCCGCACGCGCCAGGACTGGTGCATCGTTAATGCCGTCTCCTACAAAAGCCAGCTTGCCTTTTGCAGGTTTGTTTTTATCTAAAATTTCAACCTGTTCCACTTTTTGATCAGGAAGAAGTTGGGCATGGACCTCACTAAGACCCAGCTCATTTGCAATGGCCTCAGCAATCTGTACATTATCACCGGTCAGCATGACAGTCTTTCTTACTCCGGCTTCCTTAAGGCGTGCAATTGCCGAACGGCTGTCGGCCTTGATTTCGTCGGCAATAACAATTGCTCCGACAAAGATTCCATTTACCGCCACATACACCTTTGTACCAATTTCATCATTTTGCGGGAAATCAATGTTTTCACGCTTCATCAGTTTATCATTTCCCGCAAGAATCTCCGATTTATCAGATGTGACACGGATGCCATGGCCGGAAATTTCTTCATAATCACGAAGATCATCCTTTTCTATATCACCGCCATATGCTTTCATAATGGAACGTGCAATGGGGTGGTTGGAAAAGCTTTCGGCTTTTGCTGCGTATTCCAACAGCTGCTCTTTAGTCGTTTCACCGGCAGGGTACAGGCCTGTGACTTCGAAAACACCTTTGGTAAGTGTACCAGTTTTATCAAAGACAACAGTATCCAGACTGTTAAGCGCCTCCAAATAGTTGCTGCCCTTTACCAGGATGCCCCGTTTGGAAGCAGCTCCGATTCCCCCGAAAAAACCAAGCGGGATTGAAATAACCAGTGCACAGGGGCAGGAGATTACAAGGAAGATGAGTCCGCGGTTAATCCATTCCGTCCAGGTGCCGCCAAAGAACAACGGAGGAATGACCGCCAGCAGAAGTGCAAGCCCCACCACAACCGGTGTATAGTAACGTGAAAAAGTTGTGATAAAGTTTTCGGAGGGAGCTTTTTTGCTGCTGGCATTCTCTACCAGATCAATAATTTTTGCTACGGTTGATTCACCAAATTCCCGGGTTACCTCCACCGTCAGTACACCGCTTTGATTAATGCAGCCTGCCAGCACCGCTTCCCCAGCTTTTACAGAACGGGAAACCGATTCCCCGGTTAGTGCGCTGGTATCCAGCATGGATTCTCCATCTAATACCGATCCGTCTAATGGAATCTTTTCACCTGGGCGAATCAAAATGATATCACCAATTTTAACCGTGTCAGGTGCAACCTTTTCTGTATCATTTCCCCGCTTTAAGTTGGCGTAATCGGGGCGGATATCCATAAGTGAAGTAATGGATTTTTTTGACTTTTGCACTGCGGCATCCTGAAAATACTCACCAATCTGATAAAAAAGCATTACTGCAACGCCCTCTGGGAAATCACCGATTGCAAATGCACCGATTGTTGCAACACTCATCAAAAAGTTTTCGTCAAAAATCTGGCCTTTGGTAATATTTTTAAACGCCTGCCAGACAACCTCTCCGCCAAGGATTAAATAGCTAAGTCCAAATATGGCAAAGTGATATGTGACTTCATATGGGAAAACTTTTTTCAGTACAAGACCTGCTGCAAACAGAATGATACCTGATATCAGCTGTATGATATTTCTCTTGTTTAAGTCTCCGCCTTCATGCTCGTGTGTATGATCATGGGAATGGATGTGGGAATGTTCATGATTGTGTGCCATATTAATAACCTTCCTTCCTTTTATCGCTAAAGCAATTATTAACTGTTGAATGATCCTTCAATTGTATTATAATTGAATATATGTTCAACTGTCAATATGTAAATCAAATATATTAAGAAAATAATTCTGACTTTCATAAAGCAGAAAAATACTGGTAATGTTGAGATAATAATAGGTCTAAAATATTTACAATCGGAAAAATGTTACGGTATGTTGCAGATTAGTGGTAGAAAATGTCAGAACAATAGTAATTGTGACGTTTTTTTGTAATCATGCAAAACATTATGGAATAATATGTCAAAATATGGTATATTTTATTATATTAGAAGAAATAAAATTTGCTTCTAATTTTGAATTATTATTATATAAAAGTGGAGGATACAAGAGATGTATTGTAAAAATTGTTCAAAAGAGATTGATGACAAAGCAGCCATCTGTCCACACTGTGGTGTGGCACAGACTCCTCAAGTGGTTGATAATGGCGGTTTTGGGTGGGGACTTTTAGGCTGCTGTATTCCATTAGTAGGATTAATTCTGTTTCTGGTTTGGAAAGATTCAAAACCAAAGACTGCGAAAGCAGCAGGTATTGGCGCATTAATTAGCGTTGTTTGCATGATTCTTTTTTATGCATTAATGTTTGGACTGGGACTTCTGGGTGCTATGGCGGGTTATTAAATCCGGCGGCCCTACTTGTTATGAGTGGTTTTTTCTATCGATGGCTCCCAATTTTCTTTGGCTGCCATTGCAGGGCGGAACGTTCATTTTTTCTGAATGGAAAGCAATTTCCTATTTGTGCAAGATGTACCGGTGAATTGGTGGGTATCCTGTTATTGGGAATTACCTATGCCATGTATCACCCACCAATTTTATATGCTTTGATTTTCTTGATTCCCATGATACTTGACGGTGGTATTCAGTTACTGACTACATATGAAAGCACCAATATCAGGAGGTTTTTAACCGGCCTGTTTTTTGGATATGGACTTTTTCATCTGTTTCTGGCAAGTATAATTGCTACATATTGGTTTGGATATCATATGGCTAAGTGAATCAGTTAAATCTGGCAAAATAAAAAAGGCAGGAGCAGACACAAAGAAGATGAAGTAAAACTTGGTGAGGAGAGCTGTTTATGGCGACTCATCAATAAAATTCATCCGTTTGACGTTTGGTTCTGCTTTTTTGTATGACAAAAGAAACTCTGTCAATGAGTCACGATATGATATCTAAATTTTAAGGGAGAATGATATATGATTAAAACAGTGAAAAGCGCCTATTTGAAGTTAAAAAATAATCTCGACCAAAAAGATTATGAATTGATTCATATGCTTGAAATACAATGCGCCCAGAACGATCAAATCACTCTGAAGCTTGAGCTGGACTATAAACTGAGTGATGCTCAAAACAGAACGGCGGATACCCCAATTTCTAATATAAATGAATTCATGTACTTTAACGGTGAAGAATTAATCGGCTATATGGGGATATGCAGTTTTGGAGGAATCTCTCAGCCATTGGAGATTACAGGAATGGTACACCCTGAGTACAGACGTCAGGGGATTTTTTCAAAACTGATGGAACTGGTCATTGCAGAATGTAGAACAAGAAATGCAGAAGGAATTTTGGCCTTGTGTGATAAAAAATCCATTTCCGGTCAGGGGTTTTTAAAAAAGATCAGTGCTGTTTATAAATTTTCCGAATTTGAAATGTATCTGAATCATAAATTTTATGAGACGTTGGAAAAACAGCAGCCTTCTGGTATCACATTCAGAAAAGCTGTCAATGCAGACGCTTCAGAGATAAACCGGCAAAACATGATTTATTTTGGAGATGATTCGGAAGAAGAAAATGAGGATTCTGAAGATAGTGGAATTCTTCTGCCCGAAGAGGAAGAAAAACGAGGCATGACAATCTATATTGCTGAAAAGGAAGAAAGAATAATCGGGAAGGTAAATCTTCAGATGTCTGATAGTGGTACTGGTGGAATCTATGGGCTTGGTATATTGCCTGAGTTTAGGGGTAATGGGTTTGGAAGAGCAATTCTCACCTTTGGGGTAGAAAAGCTGAAAGATGCAAAAGCCACAGAGGTGATGCTTCAGGTAGCTGCGGAAAATGGAACGGCTCTCAACTTATACAAATCCTGCGGATTTCAGGAAACATCGGTTATGGATTATTTTAAGTTAAAGTAAATGTGAAGAAGGAAACGATCACAAAATGAAGAATTCGTTGTTAAAGCATCCACTGATTGAATTGTTAAAGAACAACAAGGGAAATCCAAAGACTCTGATTTTAATGGAACCACTCTGGGGCATTCCCTATAATTTGATTGCACCTTTTGCCACATTATATATGTACACCCAAGGGATAACAGATGTTCAGATTGGTTTGATTTTATCGGTTTCCATGGTTGTTCAGGTGATTTTTTCTTTTATTGGAGGTATCCTCACTGATAAGCTGGGACGTAAATTCACAACCATGATGGGAGATTTCTTTGGCTGGGGTGTTGCCTGCCTCATATGGGCTGTTTCTGGTAATTTCTGGTTCTTTTTAGCAGCAGTTTTATTTAACAGTTTTGAACAGATTAACCAGACTGCCTGGTACTGTCTGCTGATAGAGGATGCAGACTCCAGGGATTTAATCGGAATCTATACATGGGTAAATATTGGCGGTCTGATTGCAATCTTTTTTGCACCAATTTCTGGATTGCTGATCAATACCTTTTCCGTGGTTCCGGTTGTACGCGTTCTATATGTTGTTTTTGCTGTGAATATGCTGATTAAAGTGATTATTACGTTCCGGTATTGTAAAGAAACCCGGCAGGGGAAGATCCGTATGGCTGAAACCAAAAACACCTCTGTCTTTCATATGATTTATGAATATAGGGACTTAATACCAAAAGTACTGATAAATAAAGAGATTGTGAAAGTGCTGATTGTCTGTGTAATATTGCATATAGCAAATCTGGTAAACACCAGCTTCTTTAGCCTGTATGTGACGCAAAGGCTGGGAATCGCAGACCGATATCTTGCCTTTTTCCCGATTTTAAATGCCGCTGTAATGCTGATTTTTATGATTGGCGTACAGCACCGTTTGGAATCTGTGAAATTTCGGATACCAATGTGGATCGGTCTTGTATTATATGCCGCGTGCTCAGTTCTCCTGATCCTGACTCCTATTGGCAGCAGTATGCCGTTTATTATCGTCTATGTTTTTGTTGGGGCGGTGGCAGGCGGACTTGTAATGCCTCGCAAAGACGCCTTGCTTCAGCTAAACATCAATCCCAATGAACGGGCCCGCATTAATGCTCTTATTATGTCCTTTACCATTGCATTTGCATCTCCCTTTGGTTACCTGGCAGGCTGGCTTTCCAGTATAGACCGCCGTTTACCATTTATATTTACATTTTCGATCTATACCATAGCAATCATGATTGTTGGTAAAATCTGCGATCCTGAATTTGCACAAGAGTGATATAGTCTCCATTAGTCAAATCGCTTTTGAAGAGCCTGATCATTGCCAAATATGACTAATTAGCCTGTATTCTTGACAAACAGCCACTTATTCTGTATACTGACACTATAGATAGGTAACTATTTTCAAACGTTTTTAGAGGCTCTATTCTTGAAGAATAGAGCCTTTACCTTTGAAAGATAATAGATCAATAAATGATTGGAGGAATACGAGATGTCAATGAAAGATATAGAAAAAATGAAAAAATTACTGGAAGAGAAGAAATCCAAGGGTGCTTTTTTACAGTCTGAAAAGAAAATTGGTTGTGGTAAAGTTGAAAAGAGGAATAAGAATATAGGAATTGAATTTACAAGAACGCATAAAATTTCACAGTAAATGTGAATTAGGACAGACAATACAGATTTTAGAGGAGAATGCATGCAGTTTAAAGATTTAAAGATTATGCCTGATATTATTAAGGCACTGGAAAAAGAAAATTACGAAACTCCCACACCGATTCAGGAAAAAGCAATTCCCGTTATATTGGAAGGCAGGGATTTATTGGGCTGTGCCCAGACAGGTACTGGAAAAACGGCCGCATTTGCCATACCAACCCTTCAGCTCCTAAGCAAGGAAAATGCCCCTCGTACTTCAAAACAAAATATTAGGGCGCTTGTCATAACACCAACCAGAGAACTGGCTCTTCAGATTGATGAAAGTTTTCATACTTACGGACAGTTTACCAATTTAAAAAGCTGTGTGGTCTTTGGTGGAGTATCCCAAAAACCACAGGAGGATGAGTTAAAACGGGGAGTTGATATTCTTGTGGCAACTCCGGGCAGACTTCTGGCACTCATGGATCAGAAGCTTATAAATATAGATCATTTAAAAATACTGATTCTGGACGAAGCTGACCGTATGCTGGATATGGGATTTATAAATGATGTGAAAAAGATCATAGCAAAAACACCACCAAAGAAGCAGACCTTATTTTTTTCCGCCACAATGCCACCAGACATTGCCAGACTGGCAGGTACGATTCTTAAAAATCCAGCGGAAATAAAAATAACCCCGGTATCTTCAACCGTGGATACCATTAACCAGTATCTCTATTACACAGATAAAAGCAGTAAAAAAGATCTGCTTTTGCACATTCTGGAAAATAAAGAGATTGTTTCTGTCCTGGTATTTGTACGTACAAAGCATGGTGCGGACCGTCTGATCAAGCAATTGGCAAGGAGTAACGTATCGGCACAGGCGATTCATGGGGATAAATCCCAGGGAGCACGTCAGCGTGCACTAAGCTGCTTTAAAGACAAAACGCTGCGGATTCTGCTTGCTACAGATATTGCAGCAAGAGGAATTGACATTGATGAATTAACCCATGTCATAAACTTTGACCTGCCGGATACTCCTGAGACATATGTACACCGGATTGGGCGTACAGGCAGAGCAGGTCTTTCCGGGACAGCAATATCCTTTTGTGATTTTGATGAAAAAGAGCAGCTGAAAGATATTGAACGGTTAATTGGAAAAAAATTAACAGAGGTGAGCGATCATCCCTATCCATTAAAAAACAACTTTCCGGCAATAAAAACCACTCAGCCAAAAAGAGATACAGGACGCACAGAAAAGGCAAAAAGCCATCCATCCTCACAGAAAGCCAATGCAGCATCAAAAAAAGAATCGCACCAGCCCGTAACGGGAAAAAAGGCATCAGCCTCAAAGAAAAAATATCGGATGACGGCGGATGGGACGTTAAAAGAGAAAAAGAGTTATAATAGTTTTTCAACAAGAAGAAAAAGCAGCAAATAAAAAAGAGAGGTATTGAGATTGATGAAAATCTCAATGCCTCTTTTTTTGTGTGACAGTAAAAAATAAACCCCCTGCCATGCAGGGGGAGGGCTGATCTTTAGATATAAGTTACTCCTGTGCTAAAATAAATGTAGGTCTGCAAACCACAAATAAAAGCACAGGAGATCCATAATGGACATTAATAGTTTAGCCCATACTAAATGGGAATGCAAGTACCACATAGTCTTTGCACCAAAATATAGAAGGCAAGTGATCTACAAAGATATAAAAGCAGATGTTGGTCAAATTCTAGGAAGTTTATGTCGGAGAAAAGGAATTGAGATAATGGAAGCGCAATGTATGCCAGATCATGTACACATGTTAATACGAATTCCACCAAAATACTCAGTATCAGAAATAATGGGATACTTAAAGGGAAAAAGTTCGCTAATGATATTTGAAAAGCATGCGAATTTAAAATATAAGTATGGAAATCGGCATTTTTGGTGCCGTGGATATTACGTCGATACAGTAGGAAAGAATACAGCTGCGATTAAGGATTACATACAAAACCAGATAAAAGAAGATTTAGAATACGACCAGATGTCACTAATAGAGTATATAGACCCGTTTACGGGTGAGCCGGTGAAGAAAAACAAGAAATAAGACTCTTAAGAGTCAGTTGGAAATCAAAGCAAACCAGCAAGCCCCCTTTGGGGCTGCGCCGGAGATAGGTAGCTCCGATTAAGCCCTTTTAAGGGCAGCTGAGAATGTGGTGCAGTAGGCAGACTTTCGGAGCGCCTTCCGGGCGCAAGCAGGAAATAAACCCCTTATAGGGGTTGAGCAAGCCACCGGCTAAGCCGGTGGTACTGACTCATAAACCCGGATCTTCTATTACTAGAAAGATGGACAAAGCTGATAACAACAGATACAATTCTTATATCAAATAAAACGGGCTTTGCATTTAAATACACCTGCTGCAAAGTATACCTTTCAATTCTCTGATATAATTCCCACTGGAGGTAAGGCGATGGATTGGCAAAAGCAAATGAACCGGGCAATGGAATATATTGAAAATAATCTTTCGGGAAAACCAGACTATAATGCAGCTGCGCAATTTATGAATTGCTCTGAATGGGAGTTTCGGAGAATTTTTTCTTTTCTGACCCAAATTCCAGTATCGGAGTATATCCGGCGCAGGCGGTTAACCGTGGCAGTGAGTGACATCCAAAACGGAGATAAGATCATTGATATTGCACAGCGCTATGGATATGAGTCCCAGGCCGCTTTTTCAAGGGCATTCCGACAATTACATGGGGTAGCACCATCCCACGCCCGTGACAAAGGGGTTACGCTGAACCCATTCCCGCCTTTAACCTTTAAACTGGTATTAATGGAGGGTATCGCAGTGGAAAGAGATGTGAATCAAAGAACAAATATTATTGGTGCAGGAGAAGTCGGCTATGCTGTATCAGTAGATCTGGACAAGGAAACTATTCATAAAACCAACAAATTATTTTGGGGTAAAAAGGGAAACCAGGTGTTAGGAGCAACGGCACTTCCGCTTTATGGCGCATTTGTTTCGGAAGAAACGTGCCGTTTTTTTGATGAGGTAGCCGGTAAAAAAGTATTGGAAATAGGCTGCGGAAGTGGCCATTCCCTACAGTATTTAGGGGAGCGCAGGGCATCTGAACTATGGGGAATTGATATTACCAGGGAGCAGATAAATAAAGCAGAGCAGCATCTTAAGACATGTAATCTCACAGCAAAACTGATTTGCTCGCCGATGGAAGAGGAGTGCGGGCTGCCAGAGGATTATTTTGATTTCGTTTATTCGGTATATGGCATAGGCTGGACCACTGATCTCGATGGAACATTCCGGCGGATTGCTTCTTATCTCAAAAAAGGAGGTGTATTTATTTTCAGCTGGTCACACCCTATTCATAAATGTGTCGCAGCGGAAGATGATATGCTTGTCTTTAAGAAATGTTATTTTGACGAATCATGGTACTCCGTCTCCGTTGGCGAAGGCGTGCTGTCACTGTCAGACCGTAAATTATCAACTTACATTAATGCATTGGCACGGGCCGGATTCATTATTGAACAGTTGATTGAAGAATCTGATGAGGACATAATAAAATCAAAGGACAACAGCTTTGCAAAGAAAGCCAGTATGCTACCCGTTACGTTTGTTATTAAAGCAATAAAAAAATAGGTATAATTGATTGAAAATATATTTAATAACGCGAAAAAACTGCACAGAACCATTTCCATAGGAATAAAATGAACTGAGAATAAAAATGCAATCGGAGCAGTTTACAGGAGTTTATATGGATGGTAGTAGTTATAGTAGTGAAGCAATAGCGAGTGCTGGATTACCCTATGATAATATAAACTGGTATGATATAGAAGGTCAGCCCTTTGGTCCAGCCTCCAAATTAAATGTTATTGTATTTAATGACGCAAATAACATTGTTGACGTGGAAGGACCTGTGGCCATTGGAGGAAGTTTTTACAGCCCAAGAGGTTTCAGCGCTGGTTTTTCCAGAGATAAGGGCAGCAGAGATGCCAATTACTCACCGGATCTGGTGCGTTTTCTCGTTGGCGGCAATGTGGCAATGAGTGAGCCACTGGTGATTGTAGGTCATACGGTTGTCGGCGGCGGCTTCCGCGCAGGCAAGGGAAGCACATACTTAATTGGAAAAAGTGGAAAGGCGGATCAGGCGAAAGAGCTCGAGGCTTTATATCAGGCCAATGGCGGAAGTCAGTATTGGACACCATCAGACAAAGGAAATCATTATTTAATTTCCAGCTATGATGTTCCAAGATATATACCTGCAGGCAGAATGCATGCAGACGTTTCAAAATTCTTTCAGGATGCAAAGAACGGAATTGGATACTATAAAAACTGTATTGATAATTTAACACCAACCGGAACTGTTGTAGATAATAATTACGAATGGATATTAAGGGGAAATGATCCCGTACAGAATGTATTCCTGATTGATGTAAGGCCGAACGGTTTGGTTAACAAAGGGATCCGTGCAGAAGTTCCCGTAGGAAGTAATGTTATCGTAAGGCTGAGAACAGGCCCTGATGCTCACCTGCAATATGGCCTCTACGGAGAAGAAAGCAAAGCCAACCGTACTTTATATGTATTTGAGGATGCCACAAATATTTATATGGAGAAATCCTCCGATATCTGGGGAAGTATACTGGCACCCCAGGCAATGTACCATGCCCATCCCACTGGCGGTCGTGTAAGCGGCAATGCGGCGTTGGGATCATTTGCAGTCAATGCGGCCAGCGGCTTTGAATTTCATTATTACCCCTTTGTGGGTGGTGTAATGTGCCAGGTTCCGGCACCAGAAGTATCACCGGGAAATGAGGAGCAGCCTGTGGTATGTCCCACTTGTCCCGCACCGCCTGCACCCGTACCATGTCCGACTCCGCCGCCATGTCCCACACCTGAGCCCTGTCCGACCCCGCCGCCCTGCCCGACCTGCCCGACTCCTCCGCCTTGTCCCAAGCCGGAACCATGCCCTGCTTGTCCAGTGTGCCCGAAGCCCGAGCCGTGCCCGGCATGTCCAAAACCTCAGCCGTGCCCGACCTGTCCGGTTTGCCCGAAGGCCGAGCCCTGTCCTGTCTGTCCGGCGTGTCCGAAGGCCGAGCCCTGTCCGCCCTGTCCAACATGTCCGGTCTGCCCGGAATGTCCAAAGCCAGAGTCCTGTCCAACATGTCCGGTCTGTCCAGAATGCCCGAAACCAAAACCCTGTCCGGTCTGTCCTGTCTGTCCGGAATGTCCAAAGCCAGAGCCATGTCCAGTCTGCCAGGAATGTCTGATTAAGCCTGGTATTATTGCTGGATGTATCTGGGGATGCGGCTGCGGTGATTTCCATGATTGGGAGGTAAAATTATACAAGAGAGTCAATGATGTTGATACAATGATGTTCTGCGTCAAGATCTGCGGTTGCGGCTGCTTTGAATTTGCAGCTCCTTATGATGGATGCTATATTTTAAAAGTAAGGATGTGTGAGAACTGCTGGAACACATTCTGGTGTAAGCCAATTATTACACTGAATAACATTGGTGTAGCCAGTTTCATGATTGATTAATTATTATAAAATGTGTTTTGATTTATGAAAAACTGCCGCAAGCGGTTTAATTACCAAATTGCGGCAGCTTTTTTAGCATTTTAATAAACCCGTTCATATGATCGGAACCTGGCTTTGACATAATTATTCCTTTCAGTGTTATGATTTTATAGCCCAGCGTAATTTAGCACATCGGGCACGTCCGTTGGAATTACATTCTTCTGCAGAAGGTCTGATTGCATCCGGTGCGATTTCTTTATAAATACCGTTGCGGTGGAGACGCTGAAACGATTTTTTTACAAGACGGTCTTCGCCTGAATGAAAAGTTAGAATCGCTACACGTCCCCCTTTGGCCAGAGCATCCGGAAGCTTTTCTAAAAAATCGTATAATACCTCAAATTCATTATTCACATCAATCCGCAGCGCCTGAAAACATCGCTGGCAGGATTTTTTAATCTCATTTTCTCTGTCCTTTTCCGGAATAAATTTCAGTGTATCTTTAATAATCTGCCGAAGCTGGCCGGTTGTTGTAACCTCTTCCCCTTTTTTTATTGCTAAAGTCACTGCACGGGAAATTTCTTCGGCATGAGGCTCGTCTGCATTCTCTAAAAGCATGCCGCATAATTCATTCTGGGAAATGGTTTTTAAACGTTCAGCAGCAGAGATACCCTTTGAAGGATTCAGCCGCAGATCAAGAGGTCCCTCTGTTTTAAATGAAAATCCCCGATCGGGGTTGTCTATCTGCATGGAAGATACACCTAAATCAGCCAGGATAAAATCCAGTGGACCTGACTCCGGGATTATCTCATCAATATTGGAAAAATTGGTTTGCCTGATTGTTAATATCTCCGGACCATAACCCAGATTCTGAAGGCGTTCCCGTGTCCGGGGTAATTCAATAGGATCTACATCAGTTGCATACAAATGCCCGTTTGATTCCAGACATTTAAGCATCTCTAACGTATGCCCCCCGTAGCCTAATGTTGCATCTAATCCGGTCTCGCCGGGGGTGATTTTTAAAATATCCAGTATTTCCTGTACGCAGATAGAGCGATGCATGCCAGCTGGTGTATTGCCCTTTTGAATCACTTTAGCAACAGTATCAGAATATAATTCCGGATTTAATTCTTTATATTTATCCTTAAAAGCTTTTGGATGAGTTCCTTTGTATCTGGGACGGCGCTGATGTTTTTGTTCCTGTTTATCCATTTTTGTTCCACCTTCTTAAAATATCTTTTATAAATGTATCTGCTTACATGATAACAAACCCATGACAGAATGGCAAATGATTGTTTTTATTTTATTTCGTTATATAATGTAATTATCAATGTCTAAATGGGAGGTAAAATTATGTTATTGGATATTTTGAAATCCAGAAGAAGCATCAGGAAGTTTCAAAACAAAGAGATTGAACAGGAAAAGATAGATATCATTCTAAAAAGTGCTCTGCTCTCCCCCTCATCTCGCTCCATAAGACCCTGGGAGTTTGTGGCTGTCACCAATATAGAAATAATTAACAAGCTTTCACAAAGCAGAGATCCTGGTTCGGTTTTTTTGGCAGGTGCGCCTCTTGCAGTAGCGGTAATAGCTGATCATACATTAAGCGACGTCTGGGTTGAAGATGCGTCCATAGCTGCAACAATAATTCAGTTAACAGCTCAGGATTTAGGTCTTGGCTCATGTTGGATTCAGGTGAGGGAACGATTTCATAAAGAGCAGCAAACAGCTGGAGATTATATCAGAGAAGTTCTGGGAATACCCGGACAGTACTGTGTTGAATGCCTGATTGCCATTGGTTATCCTGCTGAAGAGAAGAAACCGTATGAGGAAGATATGCTAAAGTGTGAAAAGCTGCATTATGACAGATTTTAATCTACTTAAAATTGGAAGCAGGGGGATAAGTTGGAGATTATATTTAAGAGTGAATTTATTATGACGTTGGAAAGGTATCTACATTTTTGTAACAATCCTGTTGGTGAGGAAGCAAAAAGAAAGTACCGGGCATGGAAAAGCAGAAATATTTTATTTTTTATTTTATCATTACTTTGTGCATTGATATTTGTGTTATTGAAAGAATGGATAGGATGTTGCCTGTCCCTTGGTCTTAGTGCAGGTTTTACTTATAAGTTCTTATATCAGGCTGACAGAGTAAATACAAAGACTTATAATTATATGCGAAAGTCGCTGGATTCGGCTGAATGGATCAGATCCACAACTTTTGCTGATGTAATGAAAGTACAAGAAGGAAATACAGAAAGTGTTTACGAATATTCTTACATTAAAAAAATAACAGAAGACAATGAATACTTTTATTTATGGCACAATTCAGATTTTGTTTTCCGGATTCCCCAGGACAGCTTTGTGATTGGAGACAAAAAGGATTTTAAAAATTTTATTGCAGACAGAATTTATGAAAACAGGGTCACAAGTTAACATAAAAATATAAAATTATATCCTCCACCGGGGCTTGTTGAGATGAAATAACGTTTTATAATTGTACTTAGCAGAAAGTAAAATTATGAAAGGTTGGTAAGAACATGCATATTCCAGACAATTATTTAAGCCCGTCAACCTGTGCCGCTATGGGGGCTGCCATGGTTCCTGTTTGGACAAAGGCAATCAGGAAGGTGAAGGAAGAGATTCCTAAAGCAAAGATACCACTGCTTGGTGTGGGAGCAGCGTTTTCATTTCTTCTTATGATGTTTAATGTACCACTTCCAGGAGGGACAACAGGGCATGCTGTAGGTGGTACGCTGCTGGCTATTTTGATGGGTCCTTATGCTGCCTGTATCAGTGTTACGGTTGCTCTCTTTATTCAGGCGCTGTTATTTGGCGACGGTGGTATTCTTGCTTTTGGGGCGAATTGTTTTAATATGGCATTTGTTCTGCCGTTTTTTGGATATTATATTTATAAACTGATTAAAGATCATGTCAGGTCAGAAAAAGGGGAATACCTGGGTATTATTCTGGGATCCTATGCCGGAATTAATGTAGCTGCACTCTGTGCCGCCATTGAATTTGGAATTCAGCCCCTTTTGTTTAAAGATGGTGCGGGTCAGGCACTTTATTGTCCTTACCCACTCTCTGTTTCCATACCTGCCATGCTGATTCCCCATCTGCTGGTTGCAGGAATTGTGGAAGCTGTTTTTACAGCTGCAATTGTTGTTTACATAAAAAAGGTCTCTCCAGGTACATTCTATAAGGGTGCCAAAGAAAAGACGAGTGCTGTTTACGGCCTGGTAGCCGGGCTAATCTGCTTTACTCCCCTTGGTCTTCTGGCAACAGGAACTGCATGGGGAGAGTGGGGAGCAGATGAAATTAAAGAGGTAGTATCTGGGGGGAATGCACTGGGATTTGTTCCTCACGGTATGAAGGAAGGTTTTGATTTTAGTGCTGTTATGCCGGATTATGCAGTGAGCGGCCTGCCGGAAGTAGCAGGATATTTATTGTCTGCAGTTGCGGGTGTGGCAATCATGATTATTTTCTTTAAGATACTTGGTAATATGAAAAAAGACAAGGCTGGAAACAACGTTGGATAATACAGAAATTAAAGTGGATGATATGCCTGAATGGCTTTTAGAAAACGAGAACTACATACCGTCGGCCGATAAGGATACTTTTGTTAACAAAAGTATCCTGTCTGTATTTAAGGTGTTATCCAGAATAAAAAAACAGGATTCACCAGGGGAAACAGCTGTTCAAATGAATGTACCCCTTCAGGTTTTTGGCACACTCGTTTTAACTTTACTGGTTTCACTCACAAGAAGCTTTGTATTTGTTATAATTGTAAATGTCTGGTTATTGGCAGTCTTAAGCATGACGGATACAACGCGTATGATAGTAATCTTAAAGCTGAGTATGGGTATCACTTTTTTTACGGCTATTATCATGCTGCCGGCATTTGTTTTCGGTAATACCTATAGCAGTATCATGATCACTACAAAGGTGTTTGCTACAATCACTGCCATGGGTCTGCTTTCTCATTCCACAAAGTGGAGTGCACTTACACAGGCACTGAAACGATTTTATTTACCTGATATTTTTATATTCATACTTGATATTACAATCAAATTTATTTATATGCTGGGTGAATTCTCGTTAAATATGTTTTATTCGTTAAAGCTTCGGTCTGTGGGAAAGAACCGCAGCAAGTATTCGTCAATGGCAGGAATTGCAGGAACTGTATTTCTTCAGTCAAAAGAAATGGCTGAGGATATGTATCATGCCATGGAATGCAGAGGATTTACGGGAGAGTATCATATGAATGATAAATTAAAGTTTAAATGGAGAGATTACCTCTATATTGGGATAATTGCAGGCTTTTTCAGTTTATTTATTTACTTTGGAAGGGTGTAACATGATTGAATTTAACGACGTCTGCTTTTCGTATACGGATATGATTGCATTGGATCACATTAATCTCAGCATAAAAACAGGGGAAGCAATTGCGTTAATGGGGGCCAATGGCTGCGGCAAGTCTACTCTGTTAAAACTGATAAATGGAATTATTTCTCCAGACTCTGGAAGCTATCGGTTTCATGGAGAAGAAGTCACTCATAAAAAACTTCAGGATGAAAAATTTTCAAAGCTTCTTCATCAGAAGATCGGATTCGTATTTCAGAATTCTGATACGCAGCTGTTTTGTTCCAGTGTCTATGATGAAGTGGCGTTCGGGCCAAGGCAGATGGGGGTCGGAGAATCCGAGGTGGAACATCGGGTAAATGACTGTCTTGCTTTGCTGGGGATACAGGAGTTCCGTAATAGAATTCCATATCACTTAAGCGGAGGAGAAAAGCGGAAAGTTGCGATTGCATGCGTGCTGTCATTAAATCCTGAGGTTCTGGTTCTCGATGAACCTATGAACGGACTTGATCCCAAGACCCAGAGATGGCTTGTGGATTTTCTGAAGAAGTTAAACAAAGCAGGAAAGACTTTAATAACTTCCACTCATAATCTTGAACTTGTACATGAAATATCCAAAAGAGCTGTTCTCTTTGGAGAATCCCATACCATTGTGGCGGATATGGTGACCGAAGAGCTGTTAATGGATGTGGAACTTTTAAAAAGGGTAAATCTTGTGGATTCGTGTTATCAATACAAGGTGTAGTCTTATATCTAGATGGAAAGACTTGATTCGCTGATCAGCAATAGTTTAAGGGGAAAGAGAATGAAAAGAAAGGTGATTTTATTAGCAGCAGCAATACTGACTTTAAGTCTTACTGCGGGCTGCCAGAAGCAAAAGGATGAGAACCTGCCTCAGGAGTCAGAAACTACCAGTGGGATCCATATTAAAAATGAAACGGATGTAAAGCTGGATGAAAACCGGATTATACTTGAGCAGTCCTTTCATACTGAACTGGGTGATTGGGGAGATGTAAGGTTTATATCTTATGGTCCTGCAGCTGGCTCGGATTTTGAAGATGTCTCATTTTACCTGATGAAAAATGGTAAGGTGGCTTTTGCATTTCCCTATTATGGTGAAAATAATAAAACGGATCAATATGCCGGGCTTTTTGACAGTGTGGAGTCGGTGGCGTTTCATGATGTAAATGGGGATAATTTAAAGGATGTAATTGTTATTATTAACTACATTACCGGTGCCGGTCCCCAGGGGATGGAGCCCCGTCCCAAAGCCAGAATATTCCTTGCGGACAAAAAGGGATTTATTCTGGCGAAGGATATGACAGATGATGTAAATGATCATATTGAAGAAAAAGATATGAGCATGGGGCACATTTACGATTATCTGAAAAACAAATAATTTCTGATTGCTTATATTGCTTACTTTAAACAAGCGCCCCAGGTGTTCATAGGACACTGGGAGCGCTTGTTTTTATATTTATGGGATTATGCTTTTGCGTAATCGGCTGCATTTGTTTTAAGCTTAGGACCATAGGTGGCGCCATCTCCATTGTAGATTGCTCCCATTTTATTAAAATCCCGTGACTGGCAGGCTTTTAACAGGGAGCCGTTGCTAACGTTTACTATATAATAATTAATTTTTAGTTTACAAATCACTCCCCCCATTCTTTTTATCAGGTAGATTTGCAGATCAATTGCTTCTCCGTCTATGCCGGCTAAGGGGGGCCATTTGAAATTTTAAAATTCCAGGAGGAAATAAAAGATGAATAAAACAATTGCAAAATCAGTAGGTAATTCCAACCCTCTGATCGATCACCACTTAGGAGCAGATCCGTTTGCCCTGACTTACAATGGAAGAGTTTACATCTATATGTCCAGCGACAATTATGAGTACAACGCAGATGGATCAATCAAAGAAAACAGTTTTAATAATTTAAAGAGTGTTTTTGTAATATCTTCAGAAGATATGGTTAACTGGACCGATCATGGAGCCATTCCGGTAGCAGGTGCAAACGGTGCTAACGCAGGGCAGGGAATTGCAAAATGGGCAGGCGGCTCCTGGGCACCGGCAGCTGCGGTGAAAAATATCAATGGCAAGGACAAATTTTTCCTTTATTTCGCCAACGGCGGAAATGGCATCGGAGTATTGACGGCTGACAGCCCCATTGGTCCATGGAGAGATCCCCTGGGCAGAGCGCTGGTATCAGGCAATACACCAGGTATCTCCGGTGTGGTATGGCTCTTTGATCCGGCTGTCTTTGTAGACAGTGACGGAACTGGATATCTGTACTGCGGCGGCGGAGTTCCGGGAGGACAGAATCCATCACAGTCCCAGTGGGCAAATCCAAAGACTGCCAGAGTTCTCCGGCTGGGACAGGATATGATCAGTATTGTAGGTAGCGCTTCTACCATTGATGCTCCTTTCATGTTTGAAGATTCAGGAATCCATAAGTATAACGGGGTTTATTACTACTCTTACTGCATTAATTTTTCCGGCTCTCACCCAGGAAGCGTTCCTCCAGGAGAAATCGGATATATGACCAGCAACAGTCCTATGGGACCATTTACCTATAGAGGTCATTTCTTAAAGAATCCGGGCAACTTTTTCGGAGGCGGTGGCAATAACCATCATTGTGTTTTCCAGTTTAAGAATCAGTGGTACGTAGTTTATCATACTCAGACCGTGAGTCTTGCTTTATATGGTTCCGGAAAAGGCTACCGTTCTCCACACATTAACCAGTTGTTCCACAACAGCGATGGAACCATTCGTGAGGTTGCAGCAAACTATGCAGGAGTGGGTCAGCTTTCCAATTTAAATCCATATAAGCGGGTGGAAGCAGAAACCATGGGATGGAACGCCAGAATTTTAACAGAGAAGAGTGCTGCTTCGGGAGGCCCTGTATATAATCAGGATGTGACAGGAATTCAGAATGGAGACTGGATTGCTGTGGGAAATGCAGATTTTGGTTCGACAGGTGCCAAACGTTTTAAGGCTAACGTTGCTTCAACCTCCGGAGGTAAGATTGAGGTTCGTCTTGACAGTGAAAACGGTACAGTGGTAGGGACTTTAAATGTGCCAAATACCGGTGGTATGCAGAACTGGAGAGAAGTAGAAACAACAATCAGCGGTGCCAAAGGGGTACATAAACTGTTCTTTACGTTTACTGGAAATGGCAGCGGAAACTTATTTAATTTCGACTATTGGCAGTTTGTGTAAAGGGGATATATATGGATAATAGTATAAATGAAACAATGAAAGCAGCCTGGCAGTCTGACAATGGAAATGGTACTTACACCAATCCGATTTTAAATGCGGATTATCCTGACATTGCAGCAATTCGGGTTGGAAAAGATTTTTATATGGTCAGCTCAACGTTTGTGTCCTTTCCTTCCATACCAATCATGCATTCCAGGGATCTGGTAAACTGGGAGATAATCGGATATGTGACTGCAGATTTAAACGGAACCGGGAAATCTTATACCCTCACTAATAATTTTGAGGATTATGGGCATGGCTGCTGGGCACCTACCATTGCCTACCGTAACGGTGTTTATTATGTGGGTATTTATCAGGCACAGGGCAAATTTATTCTGTGTACTTCCACCAATCCGGCGGGGCCTTATACGAAAACAGTGTTTAATCAGGGATTTCATGATCCGGCGCTGTTTCTTGATGACGATGGAACAGGATATATTATTTCAGAAGCAAATGATGTGAAGATCAGTAAGCTGAGCGGGGACTACAAGTCTGTGGTAAACAGCAAAGTATCCACCCGCATTGAAGGAATCACCGGCAAGTATCTGGTGGAAGGCACTCATGTTATAAAAAAGAACGGGTATTACTACATATTCCGGAATTCTACACCACCAGAATCCTATACTTATTGTCTGCGGTCTAAAAATATTTACGGGCCTTATGAAATGAGAATCCTTTTAAATGGGCCCAGGATACCGGGCGGCAGCCAGATTCATCAGGGAGGTCCCATTGACACCCCAACCGGGGAATGGTGGTTCTATGTATTTCAGGATGGAAACGGCTTAGGACGCCGTGATATTCTGGTACCCATGCAGTGGCAGAATGACTTTCCGGTGCTGGGGGATCCGTCTACCATTAAGAATGTGACAATCGGAGGAAAGAGCTACCCTATGGGAAGTGTTCCCATTACGTACAGAAAACCAGATGTGGGGGCTTCTTATCCGGTAGTATCGATTCCTGACAGTGATGAGTTTAATTCCACTGTTCTGGGAGTTCAGTGGCAGTGGAACCATTATCCGGACAACAGCAAATGGTCACTTAGTGAGCGCCCTGGATATTTACGGCTTCGGGCAAAGCAGGCAAATAATCTGTGGAGAGCAACCAATACGCTTACTCAGAGAGTTCAGGGACCGGACTGTCAGGGAACCATTGAGCTGGATACTGCCAATATGGCAGATGGGGATCAGGCAGGACTTTGCCTGTTAAACATTCCTTATGGCTCCATTGGTGTGGTGAAATCTGCAGGTGTGAAAAAGATAGTTGCCAATATCAACGCTAAGGAAGATGCCAAAGGAGTGATTACCAATGGTCCTGAACTTCGCAGTAATATTGTGTACTTACGGGCTAATGCAAATCTTCTTACAGATAAGGCAGTCTTTTCCTACAGTACAGACAATGTGAATTTCACTCAGCTTGGAGGACAGCTGAATATGCCGTTTGACCTTGGGTTCTTCCAGGGAGATAAGTTTGGTATTTATAACTTTAACACAGCATCAGCCGGTGGATACGTTGATGTAAACTGGTTCCGTTTTGTCTCTTCAAACAGAAAAACTACAGGTACTATGGAGGCATCCGTAACAGAAGATATGCTGGAAACAAGTATGGCGGTATCCGCGTCAGGCGGAGATGCAACGATTAATCTGGCAGCACAAAAGCAGCTGATCCGGGGGTACGGAGGAATCAACCACCCTGCATGGATTGGCGATCTGACGGCGGCTCAGAGAGAGACTGCGTTTGGAAACGGAAATAACCAGCTGGGATTTAGTATTTTAAGAATTTACATTGATGAAAATAAGAACAACTGGAGCAGGGAACTGGCGACGGCGAAAAAGGCAAAGGAAAAGGGAGCCATACTATTTGCTTCTCCATGGAATCCGCCCAGTGATATGGCAGAGACATTTACCCGTGGCGGTGTAGCAAATCAGAAACGGCTCAGGTATGATAAGTACGGTGCCTATGCCCAGCATCTCAATGATTTTGTCACCTTTATGAAGAACAATGGAGTGGAGCTTTACGCCATATCCGTCCAGAATGAGCCTGATTATGCACATACCTGGACCTGGTGGACTCCTTCTGAAATGCTGAACTTCATGAAAAATTATGCGGGATCCATTAACTGCAGAGTCATCGCACCGGAATCATTTTCTTATATGAAGAACATGTCAGATCCCATATTAAATGATTCTCAGGCTCTTGCGAACATGGATATTCTTGGAGCTCATCTTTATGGTACACCGGAGGGAAGCTTTTCGTATCCGCTTTTCAAGCAGAAGGGGGCAAATAAAGAGCTTTGGATGACGGAAGTATATTATCCAAACAGCAATAATAATTCCGCTGATTTATGGCCGGAGGCTCTTGAGGTTTCCTATCACATTCACAATGCCATGGTACTAGGTGATTTCCAGGCTTACGTATGGTGGTATATCCGCAGACAGTATGGTCCCATGAAGGAAGACGGAACAATCAGCAAACGAGGCTATAATATGGCACATTTCTCCAAATTTGTCAGACCTGGCTATGTGAGGGTGGACGCTTCCGCCAATCCGTCAAATGGTGTTTATATTTCCGCTTACAAAGGAGATAATAAGGCAGTGATTGTAGCAATTAATAAGAATACATCTGCTGTCAGTCAGAAATTTACATTCCAGAACGGAACGGGAGGTTCGGTATCCTCCTGGATCACAGACGGAAGCAGAAATCTTGCAGCAGGTTCCAGTTACCGTGTATCCGGTAATTCCTTCACTGCCCAGCTTCCAGCCAGAAGTGTCACAACCTTCGTAACCAGTTTAAGCTAAGCAGACGGATAAAAATGAATGAGGCAGGGTGCTCTGACAGTCAGTCAGGGTGCCCTGTTTCATCGGCTAAATTCTTAAGTATTTTGTTTTGTATTTACGGGCTGGGAAACTGGTATTATAATACGCTTATAATGAAAATGAGAGAGGAGAAAGATGAAGAAAGAATTACCCTATTTCAGTATTGGAGATTCCTTCGGGGGAAATCAGGACTGGTTCCGGGATCCGATGATGCATTTAGGCGGCTGCGGAGCCGCAGCTGCATGTGATGTCTGCATTAATCTGGCGCTCCATCACAACAAAACTCATCTGTATCCATCTGATATCCAGGAACTTGACAAGGAAGCTTACATTAGGTTTTCCAGCACGATGAAGCCGTATCTGAGACCGCGCTTTGGGGGGATTGATACGCTGGAAGTGTTTATGGATGGATTTAATCAATATTTAAAACATGTAAATGAGAAGAAGATACAGCTGTCCGGCTGTCCTGGCGATACTCCTGCAAAGGAAGCAGCTGCTAAAGTAAAAGATCAGATTGACAGGGGAATTCCCATTCCTTTTTTACAGCTTCGCCATAAGAATGTGAACTTTAAGGATCTGGTGTGGCATTGGTTTATGCTGGTGGGATATGAAGAATTTGAGGATGAATTTTATGTAAAAATTGCTACCTACGGTGGATTTCGCTGGCTTTCCTTCTATGAATTGTGGGAGACAGGATATAATCGTAAGGGTGGTATGGTGTTACTGCGGCAGCAGGAGGAGTAAGGAGATACGGTGAAAGCAGCAATTTGTGATGATGAAGCAGCGTTTCAGTTGTTCCTGCGGGAAAAACTGGAATCGTATTATGGTATCCTGGAGATTGAAATAGAAGTTTTTTGTACCGGTATGAGTTTTATTGAGAAGTTCAGAGATCATCCATATGAATATCATCTGATTTTTATGGATATTGAAATGCCGGGCATGAATGGAATAGAGACTTCAAGACTGATTCGAAATATCAATCCATCCGTGCCGGTGATTTTTTTAACCAGCCACAGGGAATATGCTTTGGAAGGGTATGAAGTGGATGCATTCCGTTACCTCGAAAAACCGCTTCAGGTGGAGAAACTGGAAAAAGCATTAAATGATTATAATAAATTATGGATGCAGAGCGGCAGGGTTTCTTTCCAGGATGGAGAAAATACCGTTCTTGTAAACTGGGCAGAGATACAGTATGTACAAAGTGAGAATGTATATATTCATATCTATCTGGAACAGGGAAAATATCTGATTCGTAAAAGAATCAGTGAGATGGAAACGCAGATGCCAAAAAAAATATTTTTTAAGCCTCACCGAAGCTATCTGATCAATCTGGGGTTTGTGAGTTCCTTTGATGGAAAAAAAATAATCATGAAAAACAGCTATAAAATACCCGTTAGCAGGGGAAAACGGGAAGAATTAAAAGCAGCCGTATTAAATTATTTACGGATATCAGGATAAAACAGGTGAGTCATGTTTGAAAAAGCTTATTTGATTATGGGGTGTACAGAATTATTGTTGTTAATGACATTAATTAGTAAATATATTTATTTTGAACAATTATTACATCATGTTCGATCGTGGTGTATCTATCTGATGCTTTTTCTTGTCTGTGAAGTTTTGGTCTGTTTTATGAATAACGAAGATCTGTCCCAGATATCATTGCCTTTTGTGTTTTTTAGCGGATTGATTTTTTTTACAAGAAAGTCTAAAAAGATCAGAGGCATATTTATAACAGTGCCGGTTACTGGTATGATACTTTCACTTGTGATCCTGCCGGTTTCTCTTATTTTTCTTTTTTCCGGATCCATGATTTCAACGATTGACCATTCAGCTGCATGGATGTGGATTTACGATATTCTATTTTTGATTGGCTTTTTCCTGTTTTTATGGAAGGTGAAAAAACGTTTTGATGAATCGGTTATAAACAGAACACTTTCAATTTGGGAAAGAAATCTAATCAATATGACAGGTCTGTTTCTATTTATTTTTACCATGCTGATTGTGTGTGTGGATGAGTTTAAAATTGCATCTTTTTACTCAAAATGCTTTGTGGGTTCTGGCATTTTCATTATTGTTTTTCTGGAAGCATCAATTATCGCAATGGTGATACAGGGGAATGGTAAGGTTTATTTTCAGCAGACCGCTGTCTTAAATGAACATTATCTGAAAGTTCAGCTGGAGCATTTTAAAGCCTATCAGGAAACTCAGAAGGAGACAAGAAGAGTATATCATGATATGAAGAACCATATCAGCTGTGTATACAATCTGATTCAGCAGGGCAGATATGAGGAAACCGGAAATTATCTGATGGATTTAAATTCACAGATACAGAACATTAAAAAAGAACTTTACACTGGAAATGATATTGTAGATGCCATCATGAATGAGAAGCTGTCGATTGCTTCAAATAATAACATATCCATATCAATAGATGGAAAACTTGGATATCTGCCGGTTAATCCCATTGATCTCTGCACTATTTTTTCCAATGCTGCAGACAATGGAATAGAGGCATTAAAAGACAGCCCTATTTTAGATAAGGTGTTGGAAATCCGGTTTAAGAAACAAGGAGAGATGCAGTGGATTATGTTCCGCAATCCGGTGAAGTACAGGGGAGCTGCCTTTTTGCCAGTTACGTCAAAAGGGGATTATTCCAATCATGGATTTGGTCTGGTAAATATAAGGATGGCTGTGGAAAAATATAAGGGACACATGGAGTATCGTCTGGAAGCTGATGGTGATCTGACGTATTTTGTCCTGGAGATCCTTTTGTTTATGCACAACACAACACGATAGCGACATTTCGCAACAAAATTTACTATGAGAAAATATCTGGAGCTATGATGAATCTTGAAATATAGCAAAGGAGACAAAAGAAATGAGTTGTGATTTCCAAACAAATGAAAAACAATGGAATAAAAGGGAGATAAGAAAAAATACATCTAAATTAGTCCGGGGCATTCTGCTATTTGAACTGATTATGTTTCTTACTATAATTGCTGATATAACCTGCAGAATCATTCGTGTTTCCCGGAACGCAGATTTTAATATGGACGTGGTTCTTGATGAGGCCATAAAGAGCGGTACTTCCAGTATTATTGCAGTAATTCTGGGTATTGCTTTTCTATTCCTTTATTTCCGAAAATGTGACTGTCGCAAGCTGTTGTTTTATAACAGGAATAAAATGACCTGGAGGTCATTTCTGATTCTATTGACTGTATTTATGTCCGCACAGGCTGCTTTCAGTTTATTAGGCGGAGGTATGGAGCTTGGCTTTAACCAATTTGGTTACAGTATTCTGGGAGAGATTGAAAATGCTTCTGCTAACAGCAGCACATTCTCTATGTTAATCTACGTTTCATTCATCGGACCTGTTTCAGAAGAAATTATTTTCCGAGGTTTCATAATGAGGGGATTTGAAAAGTATGGTGCCAGATATGCGGTAGTAATGTCTGCTGTCATCTTTGGATTGTTTCATGGAAATCTGATTCAGAGTATCTTCGCAGGGCTGGTTGGCCTGGTGCTTGGATATACGGCTATGAACTATTCTATAAAATGGTCTGTTTTGCTGCATATTATAAATAATTTTGTATTTGGTGAATTATTTACCCGTCTGATTTCCCGCATGAATAAATCCGTGCAGTCTATCGTATTTTATGCTGTAGAAGGTGCGTTCCTTGCAGGAACAGTTCTTCTGATGGTGATGAATCGGAAGAAATTAAGAGAGAAAATGAAGGGGACCAGGATTGAACGGGGATTACTGGTAGTGACATGTTCTTCTATATGGCTTCTAATATTTTTTGCCTTTCAACTATTCTTAGGAATATCCGGAATAGAAAAACTGCCGGTTTAAAATTTCATTGCCCGCCTATTAGAGACAGATCAGAGGCGGGCAACTTTTATGAGTTTAAGAAATGCTGACGCTACTTAGTAAAAACCCCACAAATAGTCTCACCTGTATCAGAAAATTCCTGTCCGGCAATATCACCATAAAATTCAAATGTATTGAAACCTACGGGCTTAATTTCTGATATCAGCTTTTCCTTAGTAAAATAATGATCCCATATATTATAACAATTTATGGTATCTTCGGTTAACACGATTGACTGCACTAATTCTGTATTGTCTTCATCATCATATTGATAAACAGAATTTAAGCAAATATGGGGATTTTCGTTCCAAAATCCACTCTCTTCACAGTTATACCATGAACGGTTTTCCGCTTTTCTCATAAGAGGTGTAAACACATCGAAAATGAACTTACCGTTGGGTTTCAATGCCTGATATACTTTTCTTAATAGAATCAGTCGATCGGTAATTGATAACGGCGCATAATCACAATAAATCAATGTAATTACATCAAACTGTTCTGTATAATCTATTGTCAGGTAGTTTTGGTAATAGTATTGGATATTACTTTTGTTAAGTAACGTTTGTTCTTGTGCATACTCGATGGAACGTTTTGAAAAGTCAATACCAGTTACCGTATAACCTGCCTTGCGAAAACGTTCTGCATAAATTCCAGGTCCACAACCTAAATCCAGTAATTGTTGAAATTGTGCAGGCGGGGCTATAGAAGTAATCCACCTTACAGATTTATCAACAAAATCATGTTTCCGGGTTGCCGCATTCCAATCAGGGTTGAGATGTGCTTCCAGCATTCCTTTTGATATATGTTCATCATCCCAGAACTTACCTGTACTTGGTGCATAAAGCTTTGGCTTTTTTGTATAATCGCTTAATTGGTTGAACATAATTTCCTCCGTTTTAAGAGGGCTAAATTATTGTCACCCTCCTTTTATTGTTGCTAAATATTATCATTTTTTCGAAATTCATAATTATCAACTCCCTTCAAAATTATTACTCTAATTATAGTTATTTAAAAGCAATAGATCAATACCGTATGTAAAATTTATACCGGGGGAAATATGATACGTTTTATTTATCATTATTATAGTAAATAAGAAAGAAATAGCTTTGGCACTACTGCTATCCTTACTTAATTCTGTCATGACAGTGGTGTGTTCACAGTTTTTAAATGATGTAATTAAGTCACTATGGCAGGAAAAAGCAGTTTTCTGGCTGGAATGACTGTTCAGATACTTTGTCTGACTCTAATCTTTTTGGCCTTTCAGTTATTACAGGGAATATCCGGGATAGAAAAGCTGCCTGTTTAGATGAAATTGCCCGCCTCATGATGGCAGAGGCGGGCAATTTAGTGGGCAGAGTGTGGAATCTGTTTTTATTTTACTGCATCAGGCAGTCGCTAAGTCTCCCGGACTTCTTCTGCCAATGGTTCTGACTGCAGAAACAGCAAATATCAGCATTAGTATCAAGGTACATACATAATAGCGGCCGCGTACGCTGTCACCAGCCAGAATGTAAGATACTCTTGTTACTACATAAGGTGCCAGTGTCTGACCGATGTTAACAACAGCTCCGTTAATAGCGATGCATAAAGTAATGGCTGCTGGAGAAACACTGGAGATAATATTGGTGATGATCTGTGGAAATACCATCATCATACCTACACCTGTAAGCAGGCCCGAAACATAGACAAGAATCGGTGAGTATGCCAGAGCCATGGAAAGAAGGCCGAGAGCAGAGAGCAGGAAGCCCGCAGGAAGAGTCCATTTCTTAAGCGCATTTGCGATTTTTCCATAGACCGCTCCGCAGATAAATCCTCCGATGGTGAGCATGGAAAGGCCAATACCGGATATAGCAGCAGTACCGATTCCTTCGCCTTCCACAAATAGAGATAAGTTTACTGCAAAACAGTGAAGGAATGTCATGTAGACAAATATGACCGCATACCAGTAGAACACTGCGCCTGGAAGCTTCATCTTCTGTCCGGCAGTACCTTCTTTTTTCTTCCGAACCGGCTGATCCTGGGGAAGACAGAACAATACACCGAAAAATGCTGCTAGACCAAGAAGATGAACAAGGAATATGTATTTATAGCTTATGACAACTACAATTCCACCAATAATAGTCATTATGATGCTCCCTACTGAGCCGGAACTGTTTAACCAGCCCAGTATGGTATCTCTTTCTGATGGTGCGTCAGCAAAGCTTTCAAAAATAATCGCCTGGCTGAGGGGCTGGAGTAAACCGATTCCAAGACCCACCAGTAACCTTGAAAGATACAGTACTGTAAAGGAATCAGAAAAAAACGGGATACAGCCGCCTGCTGTAAAGATGCACAGAGCAATCAGGGACAGTGTCTTTTTTGAAATTACATTAGCAATTGGTCCGGATAGAAAACTCACTACAACAATAACAAGAGCCGGAATCGTGATCAGTGTCTGAATGGTCTCGATGCTGACGTCCGGATAAGCTGCTGCAATACTGCTTAAACCAGCGGAAATAGCCATTGCCCCCATTGATATTAGTCCCAGAAACAAAATCCCTATAACTGTTTTGATATTACCCTTAAACATAAAATTCCCCTCTCAATAATGACCTGTTCGAACTGAGTAATAATCAGCGAAGCTTGTAAGCTTCACGGTATCCGGAAGCAACGGCCTGTTTGATTCTGCCGATGCGGTTGGCATCACCGATCACGATTACGTTCGTAAATTCTTTCTTCAGTTCATCAGCCAGCTGGTTCTCTGGTTTTACCCCAAGTGAAAGTACCACAGCGTCTGCAGCCAGATTCTTCTTATTTCCGTCTTTATCTTCCAAAACAACTCCGTCAGGCAGTATTTCAAGCAGCTTATGGCCGGGATAATATTCAGGATTAGAAGCGCCCAGTTTTTTCTTAATATCAGTCAGTGGCTGCCAGTAAGCGCCAGGTCCGATCTCATCTGCCATATCTACAATTTCCAGATTATTTCCTAAGCTTGCCAGCAGTTCTGCAGTTTCCATGCCGGTAAGACCGGAACCGATTACTGCGATTTTCTTATGAGAAAATGTTGTTTTTCCGCTTAGGATCTCGTCTGTTGTATAAACATTGGAACCATTTACACCAGGGATAGATCCGGGAATGACTGGTTTTGAACCTGTTGCTACGAATACTGCGTGGGGGTTCAGCTTTTTGATTTCCTCTGCAGTAGCAGGTGTGTTAAGCCGGACATTCACATTCAGTTTCTTAAACATGCTTTCATAGTATTCACCCAACCAGCCCATTTTCTCTTTGCATGGGGGCTTTGAACCAAGCCATACCTGACCGCCAAGATGATCACATTTTTCAAATAATGTAACAGCAAAACCTCTCTGGGCAAGTGTCAGCGCAGCTTCCATTCCAGCGGGGCCGGCTCCGATTACGGCAACACAACGTCCGTTTCCATTATTTTCAATGTCATTATAGAACCACTCCTGTCCAGTACGTGGGTTGACAGAGCAGTTAATGCCGTCAAACATTGTCTCCATACAGTTCAGACATGAGATACAGCGGCGGATTTCATCGGTGCGTCCGCTTTCTGCTTTATTGCACCACTCCGGATCGGCAAGAAGTCCGCGGGCGATGGTCACTCCGTCGGTGCGTCCCTGGGCAATGATACTTTCCGCAAATTCCGGATTACGGATCACTCCCACTGCAAACACGGGAACATCAATTACTTTTTTAATCTCCTCAGCAAGATATACCTTCCAGCCTTCCGGATAGGAAACTGGCTCCCATGCCTCGTTCATGGTCTCGTATACGCCTGCAGAGACATTGACAGCATCAATTCCAAAGGGTACTAAATATTTAACGATTTCAATGGATTCCTCCAGTTTTAAGCCTGTTTCATTCTCGGGAATTGGAAATACAGAGCGCTCAAGGAATTCATCTGCTGATATTCTCAGCATAATTGGGTAGTCGCCCAGTCTCTCACGAATCCCAGTGACAATTTCCTGAATGATGCGGGCGCGTTTCTGGGGACTGCCGCCGTATTTATCCGTTCTTTTATTGGTGTAAGGGGAGAGAAACTGATTGAGCATGTAGCCGTGGGCAGCGTGGATCTCAACGCCGTCGATTCCAGCTTTTTTACACCGTTCTGCACCGTCTACAAACTGCTTTACAAGCTCTTCTACCTGTTCGGTGGTCATCTCAAAGCAGGGCCAGTTTATCAGCAGGCTTTTCACTCCGCTGGGGGTTGCGCACATTCCGCCTGGAACTGCGGTCTGGCGGCCTGGATGGTGAAGCTGAACGAAGATGGCGCCGTCATAATAATGAACGGCATCGGCGAGTCTTGTGAGGTCGGGAATAAACTTGTCATCAGTGACAGAAGTCTGGCGGTCGCCCATCATACCATGTTCATCATTTACACGGGTTACTTCGTTAACAATAAGTCCCACTCCGCCCTTTGCACGGGCAGCATAGTATGCGATTTCCTTATCAGAAACTGTCTGATCCGGATTGGCAGTCATGTTGCCCATTGCGCCCATGACCACACGGTTTCTGATTGTTAAAGAGCCTATTTTTAAAGGAGAAAATAAATTTGGATAGTTCATAGTAAATCCTTTCTTTTTGCTTTACTGATAATTGTCATAAACCTTTGCCATCATATTTGTGAGGACAGCTTCATCCTGTGGAACAATACATCCCATGCGCATCATTTCGCCAAGTGCGTATGTAACAGTGGACAGAACCTGCTCTCTGGTAAAGCCAAGGTCTTTCATGGAAGGAATTCCGATTCTGCGGTTGAAAGAGCGTACTGCATCTGCAAGTTTTGTGGGAAGCTCTTCGATAGAAGAAATCTCCAGTTCAAATATTTCCGCTACTTTTACATAAATTTCAGGTCTTGCTGCAGCTACCAGTTCAATTACAGACGGAGTTACAAGAGCGCAGCCGATACCATGAGGAATATGTAATCTGGCTCCCAGTGCGTGTGCCATGGCATGTCCCACATTTACCTGGGAATCCTGGAATGCGATACCTGCAAAGTTGCTGGCAATGGCCAGATTATAACGAGCCTCTATGCAGTTCGGGTCGTCTACAGCCACAGGAAGCCATTTGTAGATTCGCTCCATGCTGCTCAGCGCTAATGTGTCGGAATGGGGATTTGGCATTACGTTGCAGAGACATTCGTTGCAGTGGGAAAATGCATCCATGCCAGTGTAAGCAGTAATTGTTTTACCCAGTCCCAGTGTTAAGTCAGGATCTACGATAGCAGCGTTTGCCCACACGATACAGCCACATTTCTGGTGTGTTTCTGTATCAGTAATAACAGCTACAAAAGTGGACTCTGAACCGGTTCCTGAGGTAGTTGGTATCATAATTGTTTTCAGGGCAGGTGCTAATATAAGTGGATTCGTTGGATCAAAATGGATCATTTTTTTTATATCAACGTTTTTCTTATTGGTAACATATAAGGCAATGCCTTTGGCCGTATCAAGACTGGAGCCGCCGCCACAGCCGATCACTGCGTCTGCACCAATGCTTTCTGCAAGCTCGGCACCTTCCATAAGGGTAGTATCCGGGGCATCCATTTTTACTCCGTCATAAATGCTGACTTTAATTCCACTCTGCAAAAGGCTGTCCATGACTCTCCCCGGAATTCCTGTCTCTGCAATTGCTTTTTCAGTTACCAGGAGTACATTGGTCATTCCTAATTCTTTTGCTATGGCACCTGTGTTGTTTACTTCCCCTGGTCCGAAATAAACCGGGCATAATTGTGAATATCTTGACATTGTGGCATCTCCTTATTAAGATAGTAGTAGAAAATGTTTGTTACTATAATAACAATCTCTCTGTAATCAGTGTAGCAATTATTATGAGTGCCCACAATGGCACAGATTATGAAAATTTTAACAAAGTATTGTTGTTATAAGATAGACGGCGTTTGTTTCAGAATGACAAACGCCGTCTGTGCGATTTGTTGAAATTTTACAACCGTTTCCGCGGAAAGTATGGTAAAATTTATGAATGCATTACATTTGTTTACCAGGCGAAAAAGAAAGGCGATGACGATTTATGATGACTGATTCTGAAACTGGAAAAAATACCGATGATTTTATTAATAAACTACTTGATGCCTCCAACAGCAGTCATAATATACAGCTGTTGCTGGATATCGGTTATCAGGAACTGGGCAATCCTGTGCTGCTGGTTGATGTTGCCCTTTGCTTTGTTGCACAGACCGGAGGCGGTCTGATCACGGATGAACCGCTTTGGGACTGGACTCTTTCCAAAGGATATGTGACGGAGGAATACGTGAAGTATATCTTAAGCGGTGATAATTCCCAGTATGACCCCGGAGAAGAGTGGTCGACCGGTGACTCCAGATTCATCTGGCAGGAAGGACTCCTTCACCACAGGCAGCTGGTTGGAAAGGTGAACAGAAACGGGATTCCAATTGGTTATCTGAAGCTTCTGGAATACAACAAGCCTATAACGGATGAAGATGTGAATAGGCTGAATATTCTCTGTAAATTTCTTGCAATCTGTATGAATTCCTCCATGGGAACGTCAGATCAGGAAGATTCACTGATCGATACGCTCCTGACTTCCATGCTCACCCAGCGTCTGTATGACAAATATGCCATTGAGGAAAGAGTGAACCGCTTCGGCTTAAAGCTTTATGAAAATCTGTCGGTAATTGTACTGGGTACCCGTGGACTAATTACGGATAAAATTTATTTTATTAAGAAAAAAATGAAGAATTTTTTGAATCGGGAAACGGTCATCACATTTAAAGGGAATCTGATTATTCTTTATGATTGCAAAACAAAGGTACCGTTTTCTGAAAATGAACTGATTAATCTGGAAAAATTATGCGCCGATTTTGATATTAAAGCGGGCATAAGCAATTCGTTTAAGGAGATTTATAAGTTTGAATCGTTTTATCACCAGGCACTCACTGCACTGGAACTCAGTACGGAGACGAATCATAAAGAGCGGGTAGCCTTTTATGATGAGTTCTGCATTCATCATATGGTCAGCCTGTTTTCGGAGCATAGTGATCCGGTGGTTTTAATCCATCCTGCTATAAAGTTTTTAAAAGAGCATGACATGGAATACAGCAGTGAATTGTGCCCAACGTTAAAGGAGTATTTAAAAAACAATCAGGATTTATCTCTCACTTCGTCGGCGCTGCATATTCATTACAATACATTAAAGTACCGGATTAACAAGATCGTTGAACTTACGGATCTTAGCTTTTCTGATAAAACTATTTTTCGTCTGCATCTGTCGTTTATCGTATTTGATTATCTGACTGAAACAGGGAAATCAAATCTATTGAAATAAAAGAAGAGGCAGGCTGCAAACTGGGGGGAATATGTTTCGTTTTGTTTGTCATTATTATAGGAAATATAAGAAAGACATAGTTTTGGCACTACTGCTATCCTTACTTAATTCTTTCATGACAGTGGTGTGTTCACAATTTTTAAAAGATGTAATTAAGGGCACTCTGGCAGGAAAAAGTAGTTTCCTGGCTGGAAAGATTGTTCAAATACTTTGTCTGACTCTGATTTGGGTTGTGGTAATCTACAGCTCAAAATTGGTTACTGGAAGATTAAGTATTCAGATGACCAGTGGTTTAAGGCAGGATGTAATAGAAAAGATTATGAATATGCGTTATGATTTTCTTATGGGTCAGCAGAAGGGAACTTTTTTAAATAAACTGAATGAAGATATCTCTGATGTCAGCAGATACTTTGAGCAGCTTTTGTTTTCTGTTTTTTTAAATGGAATCAGCGTTTTGGTGATTCTGGTTTATTTATTTGCCACTGACTGTAAGCTTACTTTAATATCTATGATCTGGATTCCATTTACCACCATACTATATCATAACTTTTTAAACAGCATTGCTGATTTTACCAGAGAAAAGAAGAAACAACAGGATGCACTTACCGCTAAAACTCAGGAACTGTTTGAATGCTATGAGACAGAGAAAAGCTATAATTTACAGGAGATAAATTTATCCGAAATTGATACTAATATCTTGCAGGTTTATCAGGCTGATTTAAAACGGCAGAAAAAAGAGGCAATGACAAATGCTTTCAGCTCTATGATTCGCTGCCTGCCTGTTTTGTTTTGCAGTATATTCGCAGCTGGTATGGTGATAAAGGGAGCACTAACAGCGGAAAACTTTATTTCTTTTCTTGTGCTGATGGGGTTCATTTCATCCCCCATCAGCAATTTTACGTCAGTATTAGTGGAACTAAATAAAGCAGGAGTCAGTGCAGACCGGTTACGCAGACTGTTAAAGGCACCGGAAGAAAGCTGTGGAGGCAATATTACCAGCTTTCCTTTTTCTGACCCGGTGATACAATTTCAGGATATCTGTTTTTCTTATGATGGTTTAAATCCTATTTTAAATAATCTTACCTTTGAATTGAAAAAAGGAGAGCGGATTGCATTTGTGGGAGGTTCCGGAAGCGGAAAGACAACTTTAATGAATCTGATATTGGGACTGTTTGAACCTGAGAAGGGGAATTACTTTCTCTATGGAACTCAGGTTACAGATCTGGACATAAAACTGGTGCGGGGGTGCTTTTCTATCGTTTCTCAGGAGACTTTTTTATTTCCAGATACCATTGAACAAAACTTATTGTACGGAAAAAGCAGTGCAACCAGAGCAGAGATAGAAAAAGCGGTAGGAGACGCAGGTCTTGCTCCTTTCATCAAAAGCCTGCCCGAGGGGTATGACACCATACTGGAAGAGAATGGGGTCAATCTGTCAGGAGGGCAGAGGCAGAGATTTGCCATTGCAAGGGCTCTTCTTAGAAACAGTGAAGTGATTATATTTGATGAACCAACTTCCGCTCTTGATCCAAAATCAGAAAAGGAAATCACGGAATTAATTGAAAGGACATTAAGTTCCAAAACCATTATCTCCGTTGCTCATAAGCTGAATACAGTCCTGGACTATGACAGGATTTATCTGATGGACCACGGGAATTTAAAAGAGCAGGGAAGTCACCAGGAACTGCTTGGGAAGAAAGGACTTTATTATCAATTATTTCACAGCCAGAATGGTATGGGGAGGGATTTGGTATGAAACATTACCTGTCTCAGATAAAAGAGGCACTGGACTATCTGGACAATGAAAAGAGACTGTATCTTGTCTTTCTTCTTTCCCTTGGTTTTGGATATTCAGGAATGGCCATTGCAATTTCTCTGATCCCACAGGTGCTCATTGATGCTTCTGTCAGTGGGAACTATGAACATATGAAGGGGAAACTGTTCCTTTATGCCGGGCTGTTCTTTATATCCTTTATAACTTCAATCCTATCCCAATACATATACAGACGCTGTGTTCTCCGGTTTCAGGCCGGGCTTAGACGAAAAGTAATGGAAAAGAAAGCGAGACTGCCATTCTCCTATTTTGAAAACAGCCACAGCGGAGAGTTTCTTTCACAGATGATTTATGATATAAATAAGGCAGAAGAACTTTACCGGTCTAAATACAAGGAAGCGTTTAATCCGATTATTGCCTTGATTACCAGTGTAATTCCCATGTTTCTGCTGGATCATACTTTGACACTGTTGCTGCTTTTTATTTCAATCCTTTGTGTTTTGGCGAATACTGCTTTTTCAGAACGGGTAAAAATAGCCGGCCGTTTAACAGCTGGTGCAAGTGCACAGCTGTCAGAACAGTCATCCGATATTTTATCCGGAATATTGACCATTAAGGAATACCAGCTGAATGAGGTTTTATCCGGGAAATTTCGTAACGCAAATGAACGATATGCAGGGAAAGCCCTGGACAGGGAGAAAATTGGTGCATTTTTAGAGGCTATGAACAGTGGTTTTACTGTATTATGCAGCATCGTATTTCTCGTTGCCGGATCTGTGATGGTACAGTCCGGGAAGACCACCTATGGCACTATGGTGGCACTTATGAATCTAGAATCCAGTATTATCTGGTCTGCCTTATCCGCAGGGAAGAGATTCCCGGAACTTTTTGATAATATTGCAAGCCTGGAACGCATTCAATCCTTTTTAAATATGGAGGAAGAAGTACTCCTTGTACCAGATCGGCTGGATGAGAATCAGAATCAGAGCTTCATTGAGTTTAGAAACGTGGGTTTTAGTTACAAAAACTACAGAGAAGTGCTGAATAATTTCAATATGCAGATTTATCAAAATGATGTGGCAGTCATAACCGGCAGGTCAGGCTGCGGTAAATCAACCATTTTTAAATTATTGCTGGGATTTTATAATGCGGATAAAGGTTATATAGCAATAGATGGAAAGAGTCTGGAGGAATACGGAGCAAATGCACTACGCCAGATGATTGCATATATTCCACAGCGGCCATTTCTGTTTTATGGTACCATTGAAAAAAATATACGTTACGGCAACCCACAAGCTTCTTTTGAACAGATTGTTAAGGCGGCTAAGGCAGCCTGTGCCCATGATTTTATTATGGAGCTGCCGGGGGGATATGATTACGTTGTTGGAGATAAAGGAAGTAAATTATCCTTTGGACAACGGCAGCGGATAGCAATTGCCAGGGCATTTTTGAAGGATGCTCCAATTATTCTCTTTGATGAAGCCACGTCGGGATTGGATTATGAGTCAGAACGGTTCGTGTTACAGGCAGCAGAACAATTGATACAGAATAAAACAGCGATCATTATCTCGCATCGGGAATCCGGTGTTTGGCTGTGCAATAGAAAAATTGAAATTTCATCGGTAAAATAAAGTCTGAAAATATGGAGGTATTATGAATAAAAAAATTATACTCACGATAATTACAGTATCCTGTCTTGCAGCAGGCTGCCAGAAAGCGGCTTCGTCGGACCGCTTACAGGAAACAGAAAGTTCGTCTGTAAAAGAGACTCAGGATATAACCATATCCATACAGTCATCTCAGGAGAGTAAGCCTTCTGAAACTACCATGGCAGAGAAAGAAAAAGAAACAGACTATATGAATTATTTTAAAAAGAACTGGATCAGAAATACAGACAGCAACTTCCCTGAAAACGGAGGTATCACGTTTGTGATTAACGGTATTTACAACGGTAAACTTAGGGGAGAGATTACAGCGGTGGGAGGCAGTCCTTCTTACAACATAGACAATTCTCAATTTGAAGGAATAGTAGATGGAGATACAGCAGAGTGCGTGCTTGTAAATGATACAAGGGGAAATGAAGGGACACTGAAACTTACATTTAAGTCCCCCAGTGAAATGACTGCAGAAATTGCAATTACTAAAAAATCGGAAGATAGGGTAATGACCATTCCGGAAGGTAAGTTTGAATTTTCTCCTCATAACCTGAAAAACATAGAAGGTTTTGAACCAATTGAGAATCAATCCTTTCTGGTGGATCTGGATTCATGGGGAAAAGTTAAATTTGTATCTGGAAAGCTGACTCAGGGTAATCATGTACCGGTGGTTTTTTATCTGACCAATGAAGAAGGGGATATTTTCTACGAATTTACCAACGGCTTTCCTTATAGTGTTGATGTAGAAGCAGTTTCATTTAAAGATTTAAATAATGATGGGTTAAAGGACATTATTACAATCGTTTCCGATCAATACGATGGAGGCAGCGGCCAGTTTATTGCTGAAGTATGTTTTCAGCAAAAGGATGGTACCTTTATAACGAATTATGAGCTCAGCCAGGAAATCAATGATTCCGGTAACAATAAAGATATTAAAACAGTTACCAGTTATATCCTGAATAAAAAGTAAAAAAAATCGTAAATAGTTATTGACAAAATAATTAATAGTGTATATAGTTAACTGTGTTAGCTAATTAAAATAAAACAAGAAGGTGACAAAATGGATTATACAAGCCTGGCCCGTGAATATATGCAGATCATGCATCAGATGCGTCATATGAATGGGCAGAAGAAGATTCATGATTCCATGCATGGCGAAAATTTTATGCTCTTTTACATCTCCAAGCGTCAGGGCGGTATTATTCCAAGTGAAATCAGCAATGAAATGGGAATCACCTCTGCCAGAATCGCTGCAGCGCTGAATAGTCTGGAGGCAAAAGGCCTGATTACCCGGAGAATAGACACAGAGGATCGCAGAAGAATTCTTGTAGATCTGACTGAAGCAGGAAGAGAACAGGCGAAGAAACATTCTGATATGATTTTGAATATTACAAGAAGCATGCTTGAGTATCTGGGAGAAGCGGATGCGACGGAGTTGATCCGGATAATGAAGAAGCTTGCAGAAAGAAATCCCCAGGAGTTTAATTAATGTGCGGCCGTTTAATCGGCTGCATATTTTACCAGAATTAACTAATACTATTAGTATGTAACGAAGTTAGTGAAGAGGAGGATCTTACATGATAAATTTACTGAAACGTTTGAAAAAGGAAGAATGGCTACAGGTTTTTGCCAGTCTGATATTTATTATTGCTCAGGTCTGGCTGGATTTAAAGCTTCCGGACTATATGTCAGAAATCACCAGACTGACACAGGTTCCAGGCAGTGAGATGGCAGACATATGGGCGGCAGGAGCAAAAATGCTGGTTTGTGCTTTAGGCAGCCTGGTTTCTGCAGTAGCAGTCGGTTTCTTTGCGGCCAGAATTGCGGCTTCTTTTTCCCAGAGACTCAGAAGTCTTTTGTTCTCAAAAGTAGATTCTTTCTCCATGGAAGAAATTAACCGCTTTTCTACTGACAGTTTAATTACAAGGTCCACCAATGATATCACCCAGGTGCAGATGCTTATTACCATGGGGCTTCAGATGCTTATTAAGGCTCCCATCATGGTGGTTTGGGCGATTACAAAAATTGCAGGAAAAGGATATGAGTGGACTGTGGCAACGGGTGTTACTGTTGGAATTATGGTTGTGGTAATTGGAACAATTATGATGTTTATTATGCCCAAATTTAAAAAAATGCAGTCACTGACGGATAGTTTAAACCGGGTTACAAGAGAGAATTTAACCGGTTTACGGGTTGTAAGAGCGTATAATGCAGAGAATTACCAGGAAGAGAAGTTTGAACAGGCAAATCAGGAACTGACTGCCACCCAGTTATACACCAACCGTGGCATGGCTATTATGATGCCCATGATGACTACATTAATGAGCGGGTTGTCTCTGGCAATTTACTGGATTGGAGCTAATTTAATTAACGCCGCCCAGGCCATGGACCGGCTGACTATATTCTCTAACATGGTGGTATTTTCATCTTATGCGGTTCAGGTAATCATGTCCTTTATGATGCTGGTAATGATTTTTATCCTTCTTCCAAGAGCATCCGTCTCTGCAAAACGTATTAATGAGGTACTTGAAACAAAGCCGGTTATTATCGACGGAGACAAAAAAGATGGGGAGATGGGTGCCCAGGGAACCATTGAATTTAAAAATGTCAGCTTTCAATATCCGGGAGCTGCCGACTATGTTCTGGAGAACATTAGTTTTCAGGCAGGTAAGGGTGAGACAGTGGCATTTATCGGTTCTACCGGAAGCGGAAAAAGTACGCTGATCAGTCTGATACCCAGATTTTATGACGCAACAGAAGGCGAAATTCTGGTTGATGGTGTGAATGTAAAGGATTATAAACAGGAGGCTCTTCATAATAAGATTGGTTATGTGCCCCAGAAAGCAGTGATGTTTCGCGGAACAGTAAGCAGCAATGTGGCGTTTGGTGATAATGGAAAGAAGAAACCACTGCCAGAAGAGATTAAATCTGCGTTAAGGACTGCTCAGGGCAGTGAATTTGTGGAGAACATGGAACATCAGTATGAGGCGGAGATCGCACAGGGAGGGACCAATGTATCAGGAGGACAGAAACAGCGTCTTGCCATTGCCCGGGCCGTCTGCCGAAAACCGGAGATTTATATTTTTGATGACAGCTTTTCTGCTCTGGACTATAAAACTGACCGGGTGTTAAGAACTGCTCTTAAAAAGGAATCCCAGGGAGCAACCAGTCTGATTGTTGCACAGAGAATTGGTACAATCATGGATGCAGATCAGATCATTGTTCTTGATGAAGGAAAGATAGTTGGAAAAGGAACACACAAAGAGTTGCTTCAGACCTGCAGTGTTTACAGGGAAATCGCAATGTCACAGCTTAGTCAGGAGGAATTAATATCATGAGTGAACAACAAGGAAAAAAGAATTCCCATACAGGCCCAATGTCAGGCGGTCCCATGGGAAAGGGATCTATGGGGCAGGTTGTGGAAAAACCCAAAAACTTTAATACTACGATGGCAAAGCTGCTGACGTATTGCAAACAATATCTTCCTGTCATCATATTTGCTCTGGCTGCAGCTGCAGCTGGAACTATATTACAGATTATTGGGCCTGATCAATTAAAAAATTTAACAAATGAGATTATGAAAGGGCTTCCTGCCATGGTAAATGGAGCGCCTGTTCTGGGAACCATTGACATGAATGCTGTTTTAAAAATTGGGCGGATGCTGGCTGTGTTTTACGCTGTTTCTTTACTATTAAACTATATACAGAGTCTGGTTATGGCAACTATAACACAGGTTATCTCAAAAAAGATGAGGACAGATATCTCCCAGAAGATGAACCGCCTGCCTTTGAAATACTTTGATTCCGTAAGCATCGGAGATGTATTAAGCCGTGTGACCAATGATGTGGATGCAATCGGACAGACATTAAATCAAAGTGTTGGAACCTTAATTTCTGCTTTTACCATGCTGGCTGGTTCTTTGATCATGATGTTTTATAACAGCTGGATTCTTGCACTGACTGCGGTAGGCTCCAGCGTAATAGGTTTTAGTTTCATGATGATTATCATGAAACAGTCACAGAAATACTTTAAACAACAGCAGACAGAATTAGGTCAGATTAATGGGCTGATTGAGGAAGTTTATACCGGCCATAATGTTGTTAAGGTTTATAATGGCAGCAGGGAAGCAAAAAATGCTTTTGAAAACAGCAACCGCAGTTTATACAGCAGTGCATGGAAATCACAGTTTCTTTCAGGACTCATGATGCCTCTAATGAATTTTGTGGGGAACTTTGGCTATGTTGCTGTCTGTGTGGTTGGTGCGGCTCTTGCTATGAAAGGAACCATCACCTTTGGTGTGATTGTGGCATTTATGTTGTATATCCGTTTATTTACCCAGCCGTTATCCCAGATCGCTCAGGCTATGAATAATCTTCAGAGGACTGCAGCAGCAAGTGAACGTGTTTTTGAATTCCTTGATGAAGAGGAACTTGAGAATGAATCAGAGAAAAAGAATGTTTTAACTGATGTAAAAGGAACTGTGGAATTTAAAAATGTCAGATTTGGGTACACACCCAATAAGCCGGTAATTAATGATTTTTCCGCAAAAATTGACGCAGGACAGAAGGTGGCTATCGTTGGTCCTACGGGAGCCGGAAAGACTACTATGGTCAATCTGCTTATGAGATTTTATGAGACGGATAGAGGAGAGATTCTGATTGACGGGGCACCGGTGAATCAGGTACCAAGAGAGAATGTGCATGCACAGTTTAGTATGGTATTACAGGATACCTGGATTTTTGAAGGTACCATACGGGAAAATATTATTTATAGCAAGCAGGGGGTCACGGAGGACGATGTGATCAATGCCTGCAAAACAGTAGGACTGCATCATTTTATTATGACATTACCAAAGGGTTATGATACAATATTAAATGATAAAGCCAGTCTTTCAGAAGGTCAGAAGCAGCTGATTACCATTGCAAGAGCCATGATACAAAACGCACCTTTATTAATCCTTGATGAGGCCACAAGTTCTGTTGATACACGTACAGAACGTATGGTTCAGACGGCTATGGATCAGCTCACGAAAGGAAGAACTTCTTTTGTGATCGCGCACCGGCTTTCAACAATTAAAAATGCAGATTTAATTCTGGTTATGAAGGATGGTGATATTATTGAAAGCGGAAGCCATGAGGAACTGCTTTCAAAGAACGGATTTTATGCACAGCTCTATAACAGTCAGTTTGAGGCAGCTTAATAAAAATATTATAGTAAATATGGAGGCAGGATATGAAGTTTTGTTGGACAACCATTCATGTAAAATCTTTAGAAGAATCTATCCGGTTTTATCACAACATCATTGGTCTTGGCATTGTAAGTCAATTTGAAGCAGGACCGGATATGAAAATCGCAATGCTTGGCGAGCCGGGCAATGCGCTCATTGAATTAATCGAACAGAACGGTATTTCCCAGGAGAGCAAAGGGTTATCAATTGGGTTTGAAGTTCCATCGATTGAAGAAGCAATGGCGCTGATAAAGCAGAATGAGATAGAAATTAAAAGCGGTCCCTTTTCACCAGCACCTTCCACCACTTTCTTTTTTGTGGAAGACCCCAATGGTCTGGAAGTACAGATTGTGCAGCATGGATAGAGTTATGTAATTGTTTTTTAATAAGGAGAGGGCTATGAACAGAGGCGTAGTTGTGACTGGGGGAGCTCACGGAATAGGGAAACAGATTTGTTCTGATTTTATCAATGCTGGAGATCAGGTATGTTTCATTGATACAGACGAAAAAAGATCCCTGGATCTTGTAAACCAGACCCCCGGTTTGTTTTATTATAATGGAGATGTAGCAGATCCGGCAGTCCTTAAAAGTTTCATTGAATTTGCGATTGATAAGCTGAAACGGATTGATGTTCTGGTCAATAACGCCTGCCGGGGAAATAAAGGAATCTTGTCGGGATTAACTTACGAAGAATTTGACCATACCTTATCCATTGGATTAAAGGCTCCTTTCGAATTAAGCCGTTTATGCAAGGATGAATTGAAGAAGAACCGGGGGAGAATTATTAACATTGCTTCTTCCCGTGCATTTCAGTCAGAACCTGATACGGAAGCCTATGCCAGTGCGAAAGGTGGGATCGTTGCTTTAACTCATGCACTGGCTATCTCATTAGGCCCGGAAGTTTTGGTAAATTGCATTGCACCTGGCTGGATTAATGTGACGGAACAGGAGGAATTTGGCAGGGAAGATGTGGCTGCGATTCCGGCGGGAAAAGTGGGAACGCCAGAGGATATTTCAAAGATGGTGACATTTTTATGTGATCAGGAATTTATTACAGGAGAAACCATTACTGTAGATGGTGGAATGAATAAGCGGATGATTTACCATGGTGACTGGAATTGGTATTTTAAGCCTGATTAATATTGCTGTATATGAAGGAATCATGACACAGAGATGTCATGGTTCCTTTGCTATAATTGAAGAAAATGAAAGCCGAGGATCTTATATGTCTGCTGTTTATGAGATGTGCCCTGTACTGGAAAACAAAAAATGAATTTTAATTGGACGAATCAAAAGCTGGCTGGACATGATGGAACAGAGTATGAAAATTATTGGATTAATTTAAAATAATACAGAATCCCCTTTCCTTTTTTTTATATTGTCAGTATAATGAAAGTATCTTTCAAAGAAACAAGATACTTTTAACGCCAAAAAGGAAAAGGAGCTGATCGTATGATTATAGAAATTTGGTCCGATTTTGTCTGCCCCTTCTGCTATATGGGCAAAACAAAATTTGAAATGGCACTAGATAAGTTTGAGCATAAAGATGAAGTAGAAGTTGTGTATAGAAGTTTTGAGCTGAACATGTCAGGAGAATCTGTAAAAGGAAAAGATATTAATCAGGTAATCGCAGACAAGTACAACATTAGCTATGAGGAGGCAAAACGTAATAATGATATGATTGTGAAAGCAGCAGCTGAAGTCGGACTTCATTACCGTTTTGATTTATTAAAACTTAATAGCACAGGATTGGGTCATGAAATAATTCAATATGCAAAGTCAAAGGGAAAAGCGAATAAACTGGTGAATCGTTTCTTTCAGGGATACTTTGAAGAAGGATTGGATATCGGTGACAGGGAAGCTCTTTTAAAACTGGCGGAAGAAGCTGGTCTTGATATTGCTGATCTATCCATACAATTGGATGGTGATCAGCTTAAGTCAGAGGTGAAAAAGGAAGAGGATATGGCCCGGAAATTGAATATCAATGGAGTACCATATTTTCTAATTAATAATTGGTATGCTGTCTCAGGTGCTCAGAGTCCTGATACATTTCTTCATGCATTACAGGAAGCTTTTGAATCTGAAAAATAATTGAAAGCTAAAAAGTGAAACTGCCGTTTATTCCGGATGTATACCGGTTTATAACGGCAGTTTCGTTTTATACTATTTGTGGTTTAAATACCGGTAAACAGTGGGTTCAGAAACAAAAAGCTGTCTTGCGATTTCAGAAACTGCCCCTTTCATGGTCAAAATACCCTGTTCATTCAACTGCTTTACAATATTAATCTTTTCCTGTCTGGACATACGCTGAGGTGAGACTCCCGCGTCTTTCACTGCCTGGTTTACAAGGGTGGAAAGCATCTCTTCAACCGGAGTGCTTAAATCTTCCTGTATATCCTTTCTTCCTTCTGTCAGATTATAATGTTTTTTCAAATTGGACAAAGCCAGATCCAATTCATGAATCGCTGTTGTATTCCGGTTCACGCAGAGCAGACCGATCAGCCTGTCTTCATTCTTAATAAAATAGGTGTTGGATATAAAATTCTTGCTTTTACTCACGCCATGATAATTCGTAAGATAATCCTGGGTTTTGTAAATCTGATCTTTTCTGATCTGATTGGCCAGGTCAGTCATGGGAGAACCAATGCCCCGTCCGGAGTGATGGCCGTTGGCAACCGCTATTACAGTGCCGATGTCTGATTTTGACACATCATGAAGCAAAACCTCGCAGCCAGGGCCGCACAGGCTGGATAAAAAAGAAACCATCGGTTTATACATATCTAATAATTCGTTATCTGTCATTATCACTCACATTCCTTTCATACTCTCTTCCATTATATCATTTTTCCATGAAGAATCAATTATGAAACAAAAAAATATATAAAAATTTTGTCACATTGATAAAATTATTGTCAATTATTAAAAAGTGTGATATGATAAATTTACAATCAAAAAGATAAAAAAATTATTAAAAGGAGGAATGTTTTTTGCAGAAAAAAGAACTGAGTACTGACAAAGCGCCATCTGCGATTGGACCTTATTCTCAGGCAATTATGGCATCTGGAACGATCTATGTATCGGGACAGCTTCCCATTAATCCGTCTACCGGATCATTTGCAGGAGATGATATTAAGGCGCAGACCAGGCAGTCTCTGGAGAATATCCGGGCTGTTTTAGAATCTGCCGGTGCAGGAATGGAGAATGTGGTGAAAACCACCGTATTACTAAAGGATATTGGGGAATTTACAGAAATGAATGAGGTTTATACACAATATTTCACAGGTACCTGCCCTGCCAGAGCGGCATTCCAGGTAGGCAGCCTTCCAAAGGATGCCAGAGTGGAGATTGAGGCGGTCGCAGTATTGTAGTATGTATGAATGCTAATTAATAAGACGATCATGGAGGAGGAAAACATAATGGAAGAGCATGGCAAAAAGCTCGGTATGTTAAATATTTTCGGTCTTGGTTTGGGTGGCGCAATTGGTTCAGGTATCTTTGTTTTACTTGGATTTGGAATTGGTTATACAGGCAGATCTATTGTCCTGGTATGTGTGGGTGGATGTTTGTTTATGCTTCTGGCTTATATGTATAATGTAATTATGAGTTCCATGTTTGTATTTAAAGGGGGGGATTACAGCCAGAAAGCGCTGCTGTTTAATCCGACAATGACTGGTTTTTCAGCAACTATGGCTCTCGTAAACAGCATGGCTATGTCAAGCTATGCCCTTGGTATGGTTACCTATATTTCAGCCGTATTTCCCGGAGTAGCGCCCTTTACCCGTCCGGTGGCGGTTCTGATTATGACTCTCTTTTTTGCAAGCACTCTGCGAGGTTCCCGTTTTATAACGCTTTTAGAAAATGCTATGACAGTTATTTTAATTGGAGCAATTGCAATTTTTGTTATTTTTGGTATGCCACAGGTCAGACCTGACTATTTTTCCAATGCAGACGGTGGTTTCTTCCATGGAGGATTCCCTGGATTTGTTAGTGCAATCGCAATTATGGGCTGGGCCTGCCAGGGAACCACAATGGCACCGGTATCCATGGTTGCAGTTACTGAAAAACCGAAAAAAACCATCCCGCTTGCTATTCTCTGGATCACTCTTGCTTTAGCTGTAATATATGGTGTAATGAGTATTGTTGCGGCTGGAGTATTGCCATATGATCAGGTTGCAGGAGCAAATTTGGGAGCAACTGCTAAAGCAATATTCCCTAATAGCATTTACGTTGTGTTTATTTTAGGCGGTGGTGTATTTGCTATTGCGACCAGCTTATTAGGCGGTATTGCCATGTTCCGTTATCCGCTGATGAAGATCGCGGAGGACGGCTGGCTTCCTCCTGTATTTAAAAAGACGACAAAAGGTGGCTTTCCATGGGTCATTCAGCTTGCTTTTTATTTGCTCAGCGTAATGCCAATCCTGCTTGGATTCAGTCTGGATTCCATTATATCACTGGTAATGATTCCCTCCATGGTGATGAATGTATATCTTAATATGGCATGTATTACACTGCCAAAAAAATATCCCGACCAGTGGAAAAAATGTGCACTGCGTATGCCTATTCCGGTGTATAATGTTATTTGTGTTCTGTCTGCAGCCTGTGCTGGAGTGGTAGCTTTTAACTTATTTAAAGATTTAAAAGGAATGGATATCATTGCTTCCCTTGTTATTCTGGCAATCTGCGTTGGATTCTCCTTACTTCGTATCCATACCGGAGCAGTGAAAAAGGAATTCCTGGAGGAAAACAAAAAAGCGATTATTGTTCAGGCACTTGCAGATGATGAGGAGTAAAAATAATAAACTATATACAAGGTGTTTGCTGCCACTCAGGTTTTATCGTGTCGGCGGCAAATAAAAGATGAAGGAGGATATTGCTATGAAATACGATTTTACATCAATTATGGACCGCAGAGGCAAAGATGCCATTGCTGTGGATGGTCTTGGAACTTTACCAGGTTTCGCTCCGGATCTTCCAAAGGATGGGTATGATACGATTCCGATGTGGGTTGCAGATATGAACTTCCCAACCGTGCCATCCATCTGTGCCGCCATTGTGGAACGTGTGCAGCACCCGGCATTCGGTTATTTCAGCCCATCAGAGGAGTATTACAATGCCATAATTAAGTGGCAGGAGGAGAGAAACGGGGTAACAGGACTGACAAAGGAATGCATTGGATATGAAAACGGTGTACTTGGCGGAGTCATCTCTGTACTGAATGCATTTTCAGCACCTGGGGATGCAGTACTTCTCCATTCCCCTACCTATATTGGTTTTACCATGAGCCTTGAGAATAATGGACGCAAAATCATACATAGTCCATTAAAGCAGGACGAGAACGGCGTATGGCGTATGGACTATGAGTATATGGATAAAAAAATAAAGGCTCATAAGATTCATACCGCTATTTTCTGCAATCCTCACAATCCATGTGGACGTGTATGGGAAAAATGGGAAATTGAAAAAGCGATGGAAGTCTATAAGAATAATAATTGTATCGTTATTTCTGACGAAATCTGGTCCGATCTTATTTTAGATGGAAATAAACATATTCCGGTTCAGTCCGTCAGCGAAGATGCCCGCAAGCGTACCATAGCTCTTTATGCACCCAGCAAAACCTTTAACCTGGCAGGACTGATCGGATCCTATCATATTATTTATGATCCATATTTAAGAGACCGCGTCCGCGCCCAGAGCAGCAAATCCCATTATAATGACATGAATGTGCTGAGCATGCATGCGTTAATTGGTGCTTATAGACCGGAAGGTGCTAATTGGGTGGATGAGCTGTGCCAGGTGCTCACAAACAATGTGAATTATGCTTATGACTATATAACAAAGAATTTCAAAGGTGTAAAGCTTTCCAAACCACAGGGAACCTATATGCTGTTTATGGATTGCACAGATTGGTGTAAAGAGAATGGAAAAACCATTGATGAACTGGAAAAGGCCGGCTGGGATGTAGGCGTTGCATGGCAGGACGGCCGCATGTTCCACGGACCATGCTCCATTCGTCTGAATCTGGCTCTTCCTTTCAGCAGAGTAGAGGAAGCGATGAATCGTCTGAATGAGCATGTTTTTAACGCCAAATAAATTCACAGAAAAACGAGGTGCACGATATGGGAAAAATATATGTAAAAGACAAGATGCGTGATTTTACATTTGATACACCTTTTCGTAAAAATGTCCGGCTCAGTGAGGCAGCAGGCGGAAAGAAACTGGCTCTTGTATTTCTCCGCTATTACGGGTGTACGCTGTGCCAGTATGACCTTTCCCAGTATGCCAAAAACTATGAAAAGATCACGGCAGCAGGAGGAGAATTACTGGTGGTTCTGCAGAGCGATCCGGATTTATTAAAAGAGGACATGGGAAAAGAAGATATGTTCCCCTTTGAAATTGTCTGTGATCCAAAAGAAGAACTCTACCGGGAGTTTGAAATCCTTCCGGCAGCCAGTAAAAAAGATCTGGCAGGGCTAAAGACCATGGTGAAGGTTGGGAAAGCCATGGCAGCAGGTTTCGCTCATGGAAGGTACGAGGGCGACGAGCTGCAGCTGCCTGCGGCATTTATCTTATCACCTGACCTTACTGTAACATACGCTCATTATGCTAAGGTAATCGATGATGTTCTGGATGCAGAACAGATTGCAGACCTGATGAAATAATTATTGAATAAGAGAACCGCTGTCAGAGAAGTTCAAAATGAACGGAATGAGCAGTGGTTCTTTTATTTTCCACCAAAACAATTTCCGTTCCTGATTAACTCGGTCTCCTTTACTGTAATTGTTCTGGAATCATATTCCAACAGTCCGTCTGCCCTCATTTTCTGTAGTTCTCTGCTTAAGGAAGAGCGTTGTATCCCAAGTCTTTCCGCTAAGTCTTTTTTTGATATAGTAAGTCTGATTACATAAGAATTTTGCAAATAATACTGATATCCCAGGAATTCTGTAATTCTCTGTCTGATGGTTTTCATGGATATAGCATCTATTTTTTCTGTAAGCATCAGAGACTTGTCTGCAATCTCTGTCATAATTCCGCTCATGAACCGGTCGTTGGAATGGCAGAGCGAAAGGATCAGTTCTTTGTAAATATGCAGGATGACAGACCTGCTTTCTGAAACAATTGTCATGGGATAGACATGCTTACTTGAGAAAAGAAGATTGGCACCTAAAATATCAGAACCGGAAAAGACGATGATTTTTAATATATTTCCGGAGGAGTCAATTTTCTGGACGGAGACTTCCCCCTCAAGTACAATATCCATTGCAGAGCATACTTCATTCTGAAGATGGATAACCTGGCCTTTGCTATAGGTATTAATTGCATAACGGGCATTTTTAAACAGCTGTATAAACTGCTCTTCTTTAAAATCTTTAAACAGATCGAGGCTTAAAAGCAAATTCGAATACATTTCAATATTAATTTTCATCACGCTCCTGATTAGTTGCCATGGTAACTTTTTTATTCTACATTCTAAAGTATACTATGGTAAAACTAAAATGGAAAGGAGCATTTATATGCTTGAAAAAAATTATGATTTCTCAACCCTGGACGCAAAGAATATTGAAAAACTGGTGGACGATGACAACCTGCAGCTAAACCATATGGTACTGCCAAAAGGTCAGCGGCTTCCGGAGCATTATTCAAATTCCAATGTCTACATGATTATAGTAAGGGGGAACATGTCCCTGGAACTGGATGAACAGGGAACCCATCAATATCATGCAGGGCAGATTATTGCCATTCCATATCATGCCAGGATGAATGTTGTAAACTTTGATGATGAAATTCTGGAATTTTTCGTGGTAAAGGCTCCTAACCCGGCAAAATACGGGAGGGACTAATATGGACATTTTTACAGCCTTATTCTGGATTGTTACACTGGTGTGGTTTTTTGTTTCCATAGCCAAAGACAATAAGAAGACAGTCAATGCACTTAAAATGTCAGGCGGCATGATGAAAGGGATGGCAGGAGAAATACTAGCAATCTTATTTTTAATCGGCTTGATTATGACATTTGTCCCACAGGATACAGTCAGACATTTTATGGGAGAATCCAACCTTCTGCTTTCCACAATTATATTTGCCCTCATTGGGTGTATTACATTGATTCCTGCTTTTGTCGCGTTTCCTCTGGCAGGTTCTCTTCTGGATGCGGGAGCTAATCTGGTTCCTGTGGTTGCATTTCTCACCACTCTGACAATGGTGGGAATCGTAACCTTTCCTTTGGAAAAGAGAGAGTTTGGAATAAAGTTCACCTTACTTAGAAATTCTCTCAGCTTTGTCTTTGCAATTCTGATTGCACTCATCATGGGGGTGATACTATGATTAAAATAAAACAGACCGTTCATAACAACAGACTTTTGACCGTGGTTATCCTGATTTATATGGTACTGGCGGTAATAAATCCTGATAAAGCAGGGCAGGCACTGAATGGAAGTTTGTACTACGTAAAGGAAATGCTGATGATAATGCCTGTTATTCTTGTGCTGACTTCACTTATTACAGCGTGGGTTCCCAGAAAGACCATAGAAAACAGCTTTGGCAGCGGATCAGGGGTAAAAGGATCCATACTTTCTTTTCTCCTGGGCAGTTTTTCTGCCGGTCCCATATATGCAGCCTTTCCTGTATGTAAAAGTCTTCTTAACAAAGGAGCAGGTATCTCTAATATTGTGATAATATTAAGTACCTGGGCAGTTATTAAGGTTCCCATGCTTTTAAATGAAGCCAAATTTCTAAGTTTAAAGTTTATGATTATGCGTTGGATTTTAACCACTGTTTCCATCTTTTTAATGGGCTTTATTATGTCAAAACTTATAAAGGCAGATGACATTCCAACAGGCCAGCTGGAAGAGAAGGAGAAAAACGGTGATTTATCCATAAATTCTGCCTGCTGTATGGGATGTGGCTTATGCACAAAAATAGCACCGTATAATTTGGGTATGGAGTCAAAAAAAGCAGTTGTTCTTCAGTCGGTGTGCAGTGAAGCCCAGCAGATACAGGTTCTTGAAGCAATGGAAAAATGTCCGGCTAAGGCAATACGTAATAAAGTCAGCTAAGAAATTAATTTCAAAAATTCAGACATGGCAAACGTAATATACCGGTTCTTTTTACTGAAGAAACAGATATTACGTTTGCTTTTTTCTTCATCAAGCTTGTAATAAATCATATCCGTAAGTGCCGGTGATTTACATAAAAGTGTATCGCTGACAAAACAGATTCCCATTCCGGAGCAGGCAATGTGATATGCGGTTGACTGCTGATCCAGTTCAAACAGGATATCAGGCTTAAAACCATTTGCTTTGCATAAATGAGTTCCCCTTTGCATGGTATCATTATTTGGCTTCAGCATGATGAAAGGGTAATCCTTAAATTCCATTAATGGCACCACAGGAACTTTTGGGTCCTGACATGCATTTGAACGGATCTGTTCCAGAGAAACCTGATATTCCTGAAGGTTTTGATTAATCTGATATTTTTTAGGAACGGCAATCATTAGATGTTCTTCCCGGTATAAAAAAGAATCAAACTTGGTTTCGCACAGTGTGCTGTTATCAACGATAAAATCCAGTGAACCCAGTAAAAGCTGGGATTCAAGATTGCTGGTATTGTCTTCGATGATTGTTACGTTAATCCCTGGATACTGATGGTGCAGGCTGGAGATAAGAGGGGGAATGACATAGGAAGTAAATAAATTGCTGCCTCCAATGGTCAGTGTTCCGGTCTGTAAGTTCCTGGCATCATCGAGATAATTACGAAAATCCTGTTCAATGGCCATGATGGATTCTGCTGTCTGTATGTATTTAAGTCCGCACTCGGTCAGCCCCACAGGTGTTATGCTTCGGTCAAAAATAGGCATACCGATTTTGGTTTCAATTCTTTTAATGGTGGAACTCAACGAGGGCTGTGAAATATAGAGATTGTTTGCTGCTTTTGAAAAACTCTTTTCTTTGTAGACCTCATAAACGTATTCTTTTCCAGAAAACATGGCTGCCTCCATATAAATGTAAAGTTATGATAATTATAAATCAATTGATATTTGATTATAGTATAAATCGAATATATACTTATTACAAGAATTACATATCAAACATTTGTAAAAAGTGAGGGTATCCTATGGAATACAGGTTGACTAATAAAGAGGAAGAGTATCGTGTGGAAAAAGACATCATTGGTGAGCAGAAGGTTTTAAAAAGTGCCTATTATGGGATTCAATCTTTAAGAGCAAAAGAGAATTTTCATATCACAGGACTTAACATGCATCCAGAGATTATTAAAAATGTGGTTTATATTAAAAAGGCCGCTGCAATTACCAATTTTGAAGCGGGTCTTCTGGATGAAGCAATCTCCCTGGCAATTGTACAGGCATGCGATGAATTACTGAAAGGAAAATTTCTGGAGTATTTTATCGTAGATCCCATACAGGGCGGAGCAGGGACTTCCCTGAATATGAATGCCAATGAAGTCATAGCAAACAGAGCCATAGAGATCCTGGGCGGAAAAAAAGGAGACTATAGCCTGGTTAATCCTAATGATCATGTAAACTGCGGACAATCCACCAATGATGTAATTCCTACAGCAGGCAAAATGACATGTTATGTTCTTTTAAAGAAAGCATTAATACAGCTAGAGCGTCTTAAGCTGGCATTTGAGGAAAAATCAAAGGAATTCGATCATGTGATTAAAATGGGAAGAACCCAATTACAGGATGCAGTACCCATTCGTCTGGGGCAGGAATTCCAGGCTTATGCAACGGCTGTCAAAAGGGATATGATCCGTATTGAGAAAGTATTTGAAGAAATTAGGTACGTCAATTTAGGCGGAACCGCCATAGGTACCGGAATTAATGCGGATGAATATTACATGAAGCGGATTGTGCCAAAGTTAAAAGAAATATCTGGCATAGATTTAATTCAGGCATCCGATCTCTTTGATGCAACACAAAGTCTGGATTCCTTCGTGGCAGTGTCCGGGGCGGTTAAGGCCTGTGCAGTTACCCTCTCAAAGATAGCCAGTGATTTAAGGCTGATGTCTTCCGGACCAAGAACGGGATTTGGAGAAATCAACCTTCCGGCAAGACAGAACGGCTCTTCCATTATGCCTGGTAAAGTAAATCCGGTAATTCCTGAGGTAGTCAATCAGGTGGCTTTCCATATTATTGGAAATGATCTGACCATAACTTTAGCCGCTGAAGCGGGGCAGCTGGAGTTAAACGCCTTTGAACCCATTGTGTTTTATTCTCTGTTTCAATCCCTTGATACGTTGACATATGCGGTAGAGACATTTGTGGATCACTGTATCACCGGCATTACTGCAAATGAGGACAGATGCCGTCAATTAGTAGAAAACAGTGTGGGAGTCATTACTGCTTTATGTCCTTACATCGGTTACAGAGATTCTGCGGAAATTGCAAAAGAGGCCATTCGGACTGGAAGACCGGTGAGGGAGCTTATTATAAAAAAAGGATTGCTGTCTCCGGCTGATGTTAATATAGTTCTAAATCCCATGAATATGACACGACCGGGAATTGCAAAAAAGAGTTGTTAGTTTTAGGCTATGTTTAAGATAAATGTTGAAAATTGATATTTTCTGAATATTTGGGTATAATGAGATTATATGAAGGATTACGGAGGTCTTATTATGCCAAGTGTAGCGTCAGTAAAGAAAGATTTAGAGGCTTTGGGAACAACAGGACAGGAAGAAATATTAAATTATCTTGAAGAGGTTATTGTATTAAGTTCTTTTGCTACCGAAGTTACTAACGAGGTTAAAGAAAACCGATTTTCCAAGGGAAAAGTCTGCCCCCACTGTGGGCATGAGGAAGTATCAAGAAATGGTAAGTTCAATGGAAAACAAAGATATATCTGTAAGTCCTGCCGAAAAACCTTTACTGACTTTACACGTTCACCCCGTTACAATAGTAAGAAAGATATTAAAAGGTGGATATTATATTCTAAATGTATGATAAGTGGTTATTCCATAAGAAAATGTGCCGAGATAGTGGAAATTAGTGTACCTACATCTTTTTATTGGAGGCATAAGTTTTTAGACGCTATCAGAGCGTATATGGGTATTGGAAGCGTTGGTGGAGTTATAGAAGTTGACGAGGTGTTTTTCAGAGAATCCTTTAAGGGAAATCATAAGAAAAGCACTACATTTATAATGCCAAGAGAACCTCATAAACGTGGAGTTAAAGGTAGTAGAAGTAGTAAGAACGAAAAAAGGAAAAGAGGTATATCAAAGGAGCAGGTCTGTGTACTATGTGCCATTGATAGAGTAGGAAATATTATGACTGAACTAATATGTAAAGGTAGGATGAAACATACAGATTTAGAAAGGCTCTTTACAGGCAGGATTGAGGATGAATCTATCCTTTGTACTGATTCACACAAGAGTTATATTAAATTTGCACAAAATTCATGTGTTGAACTACAACAAATTAAACGTGGGAAGCATAAGGAAGGCATATACCATATACAGCACATAAATGCTTTTCATAGCAAACTAAAAGAATGGATGTATAGTTTTCACAGTGTAGCCACAAAATACCTTGCTAACTACATGTACTGGTTTAAATGGTTACAGTTTTTTAATACAGAGAAGGATACTGTAAAGACCAAACATTTATTAGTCCAGTCGCATACATCTCATTCCGATACAAAGTTAAAAGATTTTAAAATCAGGGAAGCAATTTATATTTAATTATGTTAAATATCTTAATAAATACATTGCTATGTTGTATAATTAAATACGGACACAATAGTAAAATATGACCAAGTAATAAGGAGAATGGTATGATAAAAAAGTTTGAGTTAAGAGATTTGACTGCATGTGCAGAAATTATGATGTCGGTATATAATAACGAACTTTGGCAATGTCGTTGGTCTTTGGATATAGCAAAAGATTATTTGATGGATTATGTGGAATGTAAAAAATTCATTGGATATACATTATGGTTAGACGATGTAATAGAGGGTGCTATATTCTGCCATAAAAAAATTTGGTGGGACAATAATGAGGTTTTCATTGATGAAATGTTTATCTCTTCTGAATTTCAAAGACAGGGATATGGAACAGAGTTACTAAGTGTAATTGAAAATTATATTAAAGAACATAACTTAGCAGGTTTTACATTATCAACAAACCGTTTTACACCTGCACCTAAGTTTTATAGAAAAAATGGTTTCTCTGATGCAGAACATGTTCTTTTCATGTTTAAAGAAAAATAGAAATAATTTTTAGTACGTACTCTTCCTAAAACGAGAATTAAGGGAAGCCATTTTTGGCTTCCCTTAAAATTGGCATATTATCAACACTGTTATTAAACATAGCCTAGTTTTAAAGCCACTGCAAAGACAAAATATGCAGTGGCTTTTTTGAAATAAAAGTACAAAACGTAAACATATATTTAAAATAACTATAAATATATAGACATAAAATAATAAAGGTGTTATTATATCCAATATATAAGATAGAAAGGAGATGATACTATTTTTTGGGACGCATCAAAGGATGAACTAAAAAACGGGTATATCAAAGAAGGGGAAACATATACCTGTGTTGTCTGCGGAGAAAGCTATCTGGAAGGACGGATCTATGAAAAAGATGGGCTTTTCTATGACGCAGAAAAATCAATGAAAGAGCATATAAAAGAAAAACATGGGTCTATGTTATCCTATGTCCTGAATATGAGCTATGGGAATACTGGGATTACCCAGGCACAGCAGAAGGTGCTGCAGCTTATTGCACAGGGGATGTCAGATAAGGAGGTAGCTTCTGTACTGGGCGTTGCTGATTCAACCATTCGAAATCACAAGTATAAATTAAGGGAAAAAGAAAAGCAGGCCAAGGTTTTTCTGGCTATGATGGAACTGCTGTCTGAGCAGACGCAAAAGGAGATCAGCCGGCTGGAAGGAAGTGTTCTGTACGACGCACACAACTCTGCCACCATGGTGGATGACCGCTATAATATAACAGATAAAGAGGTTGAGAGTATCAGAAAAACCTATTTTAATGATAAAGGCGGTTTAAAGAGCATACCTGCAAGGGAAAAGAAAAAGCTGGTTGTGTTAAGCGAAATTGTAAAGAATTTTGTCCCAGGTAAGCAATATGAAGAGAAGGAGTTAAACCGTATCTTAAAAAGAATTTATGATGATAATGCCGCCATTCGAAGAGCGCTTATTGAATATGGCTTTATGGACCGGACGAACGATGGTACTTTTTACTGGGTGAAAGAGTAGGGATAACTGAGGAGGTTTTGAGATGAAGGAGAAGATTCGAAGTGCGGTCCTTCAGCTGGGTGCGGATGTATGCGGATTTGCAAGTGCAAGAGGGTTTGATCAGGCACCGGAGGGTTTTCGGCCTGGCAGTATTTTTAAACGCTGTAAAAGTGTGGTTGTATTTGGAATAGCGTTACCCCGCGGGCTATATGAGGTTGATTCCCGTTTTGCCTATTCCCATTATAACAGTTTTGCCTGTCCCCAGGCAGACAAAATCGCCCTACAGACAGCCAGGCTGATAGAAGACAGGTTTGAAGCCAGCGCAGTTCCGCTACCATGTGATTCCCCCTATGAATACTGGGATGAAGAGAAGATGGAGGGGCGGGGGCTTATATCCATGAAGCATGCGGCATGTCTTGCGGGTCTTGGTACCTTAGGTAAGAATACGCTGCTTTTGAATAAAGACTATGGAAACCGCCTGGTCGTGGGATGTGTTCTCTCCGATCTGGATATTGAGCCGGATGAACCGGCGGTTTCTATCTGTCCGGACAGCTGCCGGCTGTGTATTGAAAATTGCCCTCAGGGGGCTATTAAGTCAGGTTTTGTGGAGCAGAAGCCATGCAGGCTATTTAGCTATGGCAAGACAAAGCGGGGCTTTGAAACAGTGGAATGTAATCGATGCAGAACTGTCTGCCCCATGCGTTTCGGAATCAGAAATGGAAAGGAAAAAGTATGAAAAAAATAGACTGTCTGGGCGAGATCTGCCCGGTACCAGTAATGAAACTGCAGGCAGTTATGGATTCCATACAAAAAGGCGAAGACTATCTGCTGGTTACAGATCACAGCTGTACCATTTCCAATCTGGAATTTTTTTGCAAAGCCAATAAATTAAGTTACCAGTTGGATGAGGTAATGAATGGCGTATGGGAGATTACCATAACAGCGAGCAGATAGTAACCTTTAATATTTATCCAATATAAACATAACAAAAATCCTTGTAAAGCTGGTAAAAAAGCATTTACAAGGATTTTTTTTGTTATAACAGGGTGCTTTTTGGGATCATAGAGTTACTATGTGAAAGACCTGTGAGGTTCTATAAACATGGTCTTATAGTTCTAATATAGAATATCATTAACCGTGATAATTCAGGGTTATGAATAACAGATTTATAATAAAGAAAAAGTTTACGAAAATACAAAAGAAAATAGGAGGTTTTTTATGTCAAATGAACAAACGGTAACAGTAGCAAGTCATGAATTTGTAGCAAAACCAGTCAACAGTCTGATTGTAAAATATGCTGGTTCTACATTGATTGGTATGCTTGCGCAGTCAATCATGGTTATTTTTGAAGGTATCATGATTGGGAATGGTCTGGGAGCAGACGGACTTGCATGCGTAGGTCTTATCATGCCACTTGAAAACCTGCATCTTGCAATCGGAACAGGTTTTGGTATTGGTCTTACGACAATTGCAGGTATCAAATTAGGTCAGGGAGATGAAAAAGGTGCCAGAGATGCATTTGGAGCTGGTCACGTATTTATCACTGTTCTTATGTTACTACTTGGTCTTTGTCTGATTACTTTCCCGGCACCAATTGCTCGTTTTCTGGGTACACCTGACAAGTACATGCCATTAATGATTCCATTTATCCGTATTTTTGGTGTTGGTTATCCATTCTGTGGATTTGCACAGACAGTTGTTGGATTCTTACGTATGGATGAAAGACCTGGTCTTGCTACAGCAGCTATGACGGTAACAGCAGTTGCAGGTGTCATCTGGCTTTACTATGTGTGTTTTATTTCTAACCTGGGTATTGCCGGGACAGGCTGGTATTATGCATTTTCAATTGGTGGCTGGTCATTATTTGGAATACCAATGTTCCTGGATAAAAAATCAAAGTTCAGGTTTAAGGCAAAGGATTTGCATATAGACTTTAAACTTGGTGGTGAGGCAATTAAAATTGCATTCCCATACATTTGTTCTCAGGTTTCAATTTCTTTATTTACAATCATCATTAACAATATCCTTATAAAAATCGGTACAGATCTTCATATTGCAGCCTACGCGGTAATCAGCGGATATATCATTTATATCCTTAACATGTTTACAATGTCTGTATCAACAGGAACAACACCTATTGTTTCCTATAACTTAGGGGAGAAATTATTTGACCGGCTTAAAAAACTGATGACAAACTGTGTCTATGCCAATGTATTATCTGTTGCAATTGTAACAATTATTTTTGAAATATTTGCAAAACAGGTTTGTTGGATCTTATGCGGTGATGCGGCTTTAGTAGAAGTTGCACTTCCAGCAGTACATATAGTTATATTGGCAGCAGCTTTGGGATCATCTCTTACAGTTATGTCTGGATATTTTGAAGCTGTTTACAAACTGATACCTGCAACAATTGCTGGTATCGGACGTTACCTCATTCTTGCAACAGCATGTATGTTCATTCTAGTTTATATAGCAGGACTTGGAGTAAATGGAGTGTGGTATGGACTTTTTGCAGCAGATATCCTCTCATTTGCTGTATGTCTGATTATGATGGCTTCTGAGAAGAGATGTCTTGATAATTTAAAGAAGTTGAAAGGAGCGAATTGATTATGAGCAAGGCTACAATTATAATGCGCGGCAACGCAATCTTTGATGGTACCGGAACAGAACCATTTGCAGGAAGTGTTGTGATCAACGGAAATCAGATTGTCGCAGTATTAAGAGAGAATGATGCAAGGGAGTATATTGGAGAAGAAACAAAAGTATTTGATTGTGGTGATCAGTTGATTATGCCAGGTTTTAATGATAGCCATACCCATATCACTCAGGGAGCATTTTTAGAGGATGAAGATTTTTCTTTCTGTGTGCTTGAAGCAACAAGCAAAGAAGCTGCTATTCAGATGGCAAAGGATTATGCAGATGTGCATCCAAATAATGAATGGATTTACGGATTCATGATGAACAACCTGATTTGGGAAGATCAGACATTGCCTGCAATGGCTGACATTGACAAGGTGATTTCAGACCGCCCGGTAATTTTACAGATGGCGGATCTGCACACAATTATTTTGAACAGCGCTGCGGTTAAAAAAGCCGATATTACAAAAGATACTCCCAATCCAGATGATGGAATCATTGAAAAGGATGATAACGGAGAATTAACAGGTCGTTTATACGACGGTGCCAGCTTTAAGGTTATGGATATGATCTACAGTCCGTCAGATGAAGTATATATAAGTGTATATACAAAGTTCTTTCAGAAAATGAAAAGCCTTGGTATTACAACGGTAAGTCTTTTGTCGCCTTATACAGTTCATGATAATCCGATACCGTACTTTGAAGAAATGGACAGGCAGGGAAATCTGACAACACGTGTCATTATGTACCCCAATATTTCTACTTATGAAAAGAAAAGTTTTGCTGCCCTTCGTAGAAATTATAGCAGTGGAAAGCTGCGTGTAATGGGATTAAAGCAGCTGATTGATGGTGTTACAGGTGTTTACACAGCAGCTTTATTAGAGCCGTATACAAATAAGCCGGATACATGTGGAACATATTCTGTTGATATTGATGAGTTTCGTATGCAGGCATTAAATGTAATCAAAGATGGAGTACCGCTTCGTGTACATACCATCGGAGATAAAGCAGTTCGAGTTATGCTTGACATTTTCGAAGAAGGTGAAAGACTGTACGGAAAGCAAGGACTTCGCCATGTACAGGAACATATTGAAACGGTACAGCCATGTGATCAGCCACGTTTCGCACAACTTGGTGTTGTTGGAAGCATGTCACCCACAGCAATGCTCTTTGACCTGGAGGGCGGAGAAAAAGGAAATGGTCTTTATGGAGATAAGGAAGCTGCAGTTGGAGCTGAAAGAGCGGCATTTTCGTGGCCTCTTCGATCATTGATCGACCAGGGAATGATTCTGGCAATGAACAGTGACTTCCCCGTAGTAGGAATTGAACCGTTTACTGAAATCTATGGCGCTGTTACCAGACAAACATATGATGGACTTCCTGAAGGAGGATGGTATCCGAAGCAGAGAATTACAGTTGCAGAGGCGCTTAAGGCTTACACATGGGGATCAGCATATTGTGAGGGATGTGAGAATGATTTCGGGACACTTGCGGGGGGAATGCTTGCAGATGTTATTGTATTAGACAGAAACTTATTTGAAGTTGAACCAAAAGAAATATTAGATACAAACGTTACCCTAACCGTAATGGAGGGAGAAGTAGTGTATGAGAAATAAATTTAAGTATTGCAAAATAAATTGAAAAAATGCAAGGGGATGTGAACTTTTTTCCGGAATGGTAACTGGACCAATCCGGGGAAACGTTTACATCCCCTTTATGATTTATTTTACATATTTGATTCCTGGGCGAACTATCATCAATAATCCTTCAAAATTCTTGATATTCATTTTGGAATAAATATTATTCAAATGTTTTTTCAGTGTGTTTCCAGAAATAAAAAGCTGGGCTGCCAGATCTTTTCGTGTGATACCATCGCATATGAGTTGTACTACTTCAAATTCCCGGTCTGTCAGATGATACGTCGACTTATATAAACTTTTGCTCTGATCAAAAGAACTTCTCTGAATACCCCCTGGAAAAAGATCTTTGAAACGCAGGCAGAGATGATGGTTGATGGTCTTAAGAATTGCCATCTCCCGGTCAGAAAAATCGCCTTCTTCTTTTGAACGATAGAGACAGATATTACCGTAGCTGTAGTCATCGGCAACGATGTTGGATACGGCACCATAATATGCGTTGATAGGTTCCATCCATTCCTTCATAAAGATGGATTCAGCCATGTACTTTTCCACCACAATGTCCGATTCACGGAAGGTTATCTCTTTGGGTGAGACACTGTACCACAGGATGAAGTCGTAATTAATATATTGAGTCCGGTACAGCTCTATATGAGCAGGAGGAATATCCCTACTCTGATATGAGAAAAATTCAATGTTTTTATTATCGTCACTAATCAGACAACTGAAAGAATGGGAATAAGGGATGATTTCTTTCAAATTCTCAATAATCTGACTTAAATCAGGGTACGGCTGAGTGGTATAAATGGAAGCTGTTATTTCATTGATAATACCCCAGTCTTCTGTTGAAATCATGGTCTGTTCTGCTTCTTTATTGGTATTCATAAGATTTTTCTCCTTGTTGATTATTATACAATAGGTGGTATGGAAAAGCAATGAGTACTATGGGTTCTATGAGTTCTATATAAGGTTCTAGAAGGTAGTATGGAGTTACATCTGAGGGATTAATAACACATATGCATTAGGGGGGTAATTGAAGGTTATGAAAAGAGGCGTATATAATGAGTTCACAATAAATGATTTGGAACTGTCAAAGGAGGAAAAGTGATGGCAAGAAGAATTGAAGGTTCAACTCCCAAAGCTGATGGATACAGAATGCCTGGAGAGTTTGAAGAGCAGGAATGTATCTGGATACTTTGGCCATGGCGTAATGATAATTACAGACTTGGAGCAAAACCGGCACAGGCAGCTTATGTTGATGTGGCAAGAGCGATCAGTGAATTTGAGATGGTTAATATGCTTGTTCCACCAATCCAGTATGAGAACGCATTGGCTCGTATTGCCCCAATTAACAATGGAAATATCAATATTATTGAGATGACAAATGATGACGCCTGGATTCGTGATACAGGTCCTACATTCCTGGTTAATGACAAGGGTGGTATTCGTGCAGTGGACTGGGGGTTCAATGCATATGGCGGTTTAATGGACGGATTGTATTTCCCATGGCATGAAGATGAGCTGATTGCCCGTAAAGTCTGTGAAATTGCGAATGTGGATTCTTATAAACCAAAGAATACGGTAGTTGAGGAGAAAGACTTTATCCTGGAAGGCGGATCCATTCATGTTGATGGAGAGGGAACCTGCATTGTAACGGAGATGTGTCTCCTACATGAATCACGTAATCCAGAGATGAGTAAGGAACAGATTGAAGAGAAATTAAAAGAGTACTTAAATGTTGAAAAGGTTCTATGGGTAAAAGATGGTATCGATCCCCATGAGACAAATGGCCATATCGATGATGTTGCCTGTTTTGTTCGTCCAGGTGAGGTTATGTGCATTTACACAGATGATGAAAATCATCCATTCTATAAAGAAGCACAAGCCGCTTATCATTTCCTTTCTGAGCAGACAGATGCAAAGGGACGTAAACTCAAAGTACACAAATTATGTGTAACTAAGGAACCATGTTATTTGAAAGATGCAGACACCATTGACTTTTCAGAAGGTGCAATACCACGTGTAGAGGGAGAGATATCCATTGCTTCTTATCTGAATTATCTGATTGTAAACGGCGCAGTCATTCTTCCACAGTATGGAGACGAGAATGATGAACTTGCAATGGAGCAGGTTCAGACAGCATTTCCGGAACGCAAGGTGGTAGGCGTGTTCACATCAGAAATCGCATATGGTGGTGGAAATATTCACTGTATAACACAGCAGCAGCCAAAAGCAAAATGATTTTATTAAGGAGAATATAATTATGTACGCAAACGGAGTAAGACATTTTATTAACATTCAGGATTATTCTAAAAAAGAAATCATGGAGATTATAAATCTTTCCATTGAAATCAAAAAATGCATCAAAGCAGGTTACTATCCGCCATTATTAAAAGGAAAAACACTTGGAATGATCTTTCAGCAGTCATCGACAAGAACAAGAGTATCTTTTGAAACCGCTATGCAGCAGCTTGGCGGACATGCTCAATATCTGGGACCTGGCATGATTCAGCTTGGCGGACATGAGACAATCGGCGATACAGGAAAAGTTCTTTCCCAGTTAATCGATGTTGTGATGGCACGTGTGATTGACCATAAGACAATCGTTGAGCTTGGAAATGCCTGTACCATCCCAGTATTAAACGGAATGTCAGACTATAGCCATCCAACACAGGCAATTGCTGATGTGATTACAATGGTTGAGCACCTTCCCCAGGGTAAAAAAATTGAAGATATGAAAGTTGTTTATGTTGGTGACGGAACACAGACAGCCGCTTCTCTTGCAACAATCTGTACAAAGATCGGTATGACATTTGTACACCTTGGTCCGAAGGAATACTGGCTGGAGCACAGCCCATCAGCAGATGCGCTTCCACATATTCTTGAAAACTGCAAAGAGTCTGGTGCAACGTTCCTTGCAACAGAGGACAAAGCTGCTTTAGCAGGAGCCGATGTTATTTACACAGACGTATGGTATGGTCTGTATGAAAATGAAACTCCAAAGGATGTTCGTGTATCAATCTTTGGTAAATATCAGGTGAACCGTGAACTTATGGCACAGGGAAATATCGGATGCAGGTTTATGCATCCATTGCCAGCAACAAGAAATGAGGATGTTACAGATGAAGTTCTTGATTCAGATTCTTCCCTTTGCTGGCTGGAAGCTGGAAACAGACTGACAGCAATGAGAGGTCTTCTTGTGTATCTGACACAGTACATGAGAAAGCAGGCTCCAACGGAACTTTCAATCGCTGCTGCAAAAGAGTCTTTAGAGAAATTTATGGCTGACAGTGAAATCGAATAATTAAAACAGATACATTAGAATATTGAAAAGTTTATTGGAAAATCCCGGAATGTTAACAGTTCCGGGAAATCCATTTTAAGGAGATCAGAATGTCAAAAATCGTAATAGCATTAGGGGGAAATGCGCTTCAGTCAAAGAATAGCGCACCGACAGCAGAAGGACAGCTGGAAGTTGTTCGTAAGACATGTGAGTCATTGGCACAGATTTGTGCAGATGGACACGAAATTGCAATCGTGCACGGAAACGGGCCGCAGGTAGGGAGAATTCTTCTTGCATCTGAAACTGCAAAAGATGTCACACCGGCAATGCCGTTTGATGTATGCGGTGCTATGTCACAAGGATACATTGGATATCAGATTCAACAGGCACTGCGCTATGCATTAAGGCTTAAAAATATCAATTGTCCGGTACTTACAGTTGCAACACAGATGGTAGTAGACAAAGATGATCCTGGATTTAAAAATCCTACAAAACCAATAGGAGCTTTCTATACAGAAGAAGAGGCAAAAGAATTAGAGAAAACTAAAGGCTATACCATGAAAGAGGATGCCGGACGTGGCTGGCGACGGGTAGTAGCATCTCCCATTCCAAAGAAAATTGTAGAAATTGAGGCTATAAAAAAACTTTGGGATTCTTCTGTGGTTATTTCTTGTGGCGGTGGCGGAATACCTATTGTAGAAAATATGGATGGAAATCTTGAGGGTGTTGCAGCAGTCATCGATAAAGACTTTGCAGCAGAATTGTTATCGGAGGAGGTTGAGGCTGATATTCTCATGATTCTTACAGAAGTAGATAAGGTAGCAATCAATTGGGGGAAAGAAAACCAGGAAAGCATTTCATCTATGAGCTTAAAGAAAGCAACTAAGTACATCGAAGAGGGGCAGTTTGCACCAGGAAGTATGCTTCCTAAAGTTGAAGCGGCAATGAAATTTGTTCGTGCATATCCACAGAAAAAGGCAATTATCACAAGCCTTGAGCATGCAATTGATGCACTGAATGGAGAGACGGGAACAGTTATTACATTTGCCTAGATTGTAATTAGGGGGAGAAGAAAAGGCACATAGAGAAAGATTGGGGAAAATACATATGGAAAGAGAAAAAACTCTGACGTTGGTTGACATGATAGGTATGACGTTATCCGCTTTTGTTTCCATGGAGCTGATTGCATCAATGGCACAGGTAGGCCCATCTGTCATCGTATCATTTATTATTTTAGGTGGCTCCTATTTATACACGCATTGTGTGCTTTGTGCGGAACTTGGAAGCACCTACCCGGAGCAAGGCGGAATTTATTCCTGGGTGAAGAAAGCATTAGGACCAAAGTGGGCAGGAAGAACAAACTGGTGGTATTGGGTAAACTGTGTCGGGTTTGTTCCCTCAGTTATGATTCCGTTTGTTGCAATTTTTAAGCAGTTATTCTGGCCGGACATGACACTCACAATGACAATCATGTTAAGTGTGGCAGGAACCTGGCTGATTGTGCTATTTAATATTATTCCTCTTAAGGATTCCAAACATTTAAATAACATTGGTACAGTAGCAAAAATATTATTCTGTCTGTCCTTAATCGCTGGAGGCATTTACTATGCGGTAAAAGGTAATGCAGTTGTATCTTTTGATTCCGTCACTATGGTTCCGAAATTTGATTTGACACTGGTTGCTTTGATCCCGGTATTTGTATATGGTCTTACAGGAATGGATGCCGTAGGATGTGCGTCAGAAGAAATGAAGAATCCAAAGAAAGATATGCCAAAGGCATTGATTATCTCCTCACTTATATCAGTTGGGCTTTACATATTTTCTACAATGGCAGTAGAATTCATTCTTCCAGCAGATGCAATTGATGGAACAACAGGTTTGATCGATGCAATCATGGTCATCTATGGAGGCAGCAGGATATTTGTAATTATCATTGCAATCTGTCTTGCACTCTTATTTTTCAGTAACGCATTTGCATGGCCATTGGCGGCAAACAAAGTTATTCTTGAGGCAGCAGAAGCTGGAGAATTTCCAAAAGTATTTGCGGTTAAGAATAAATATGGTTCACCTGTCGGGGCTTCAGTCACTTTAGGAACAGCAGCCACAGCATTGATCGTGTTCTATGGAATGATTGCAACATCAAATGAGGGATTATTCTGGTCAATTCTTGCATTTACAGGAGTTGTTTACCTGGCACCCTATGTTTTGCTATCTCTTGCATTTATTAAACTGCGTAAAGTAGATCCAGATAAAGAAAGACCATTTAAGGCACCGGGAAGTAAGTTTGCGATTGCATGTGCAGTCTACCATATGCTTATTTTAATCGGATCTTGCATATCATTCCTCTTTCCACAGGGGGGTGGAATCATTGGAACAGTTGTAATCCTGATAAGTCTGATTATTACGCAAATTGTGGGTGAGATTATGATTGCAAGGTCAATAAATACAAAATAATTTGGTTAACGAAACGATTAGCAGATCGTATCCTTTAATATTTTTTCAATATATTTTATGAGCTTTGCCGACTCAGGAGAAGCAGGAACATCACCAGAACGTTTGATGGAGTAGTAATCATTTTCAAACTCCAGTCCAGGACATTCAATGATGCGAAGCTGCTTATGGTAAAGCTCTTTTTTTATTGCCATATAGGGCAGAAAAGCCAGTCCGAAACCGTTAATTGCCGACAGCTTAATGGATTCCGTGGATTCCAGTGTGTAGGGAATATGAAGTCTTCCGATCTGAATTCCGTTTTTTACCAACGATTTGTCCAGGAGCTGCCTGGTTTTCTGATTCTTTACAAGCATGAGCAGTGGATAATGATAAAGTTCCTCAGAGGACAGCTGGTCCGGAACCTCCATCTTTTCTCCGGCAACCAGACAGAAACGGTCGGTAAATACCTTTTTGGAAGAAAGATTTTTATCCTTTGGTTTGCCGATAATAATCCCCATATCTGCCTGACCTTTTGTTATTTTTTCTTCAATGTTCTGGCTGGACATAACCTCCATCTGAAGGGTGTATTGGGGATAATTGTTCTTTACATGATAAAGGGTACAGGGCAGGGCATAGGAATAGACACAGGGGTTGGCCATAATATGTATGGTTTTATTCTGGTTTTGAGAGTTAGAGATATCAAGAAACATTCGGTCATAAGAAGATGTAATTTCCGTGGCATAATGGGATACGATTTTACCTGTATCCGTAGGTACAACCCCGTTATAATTGCGCTCAAAAAGCCGGGTTCCAATTTCTAACTCCATGGCCCGAAGCTGCTGGCTTAGTGCAGACTGGCTGATGTTCATTAATTCTGCAGCCTTTGAGATGCTTCCTGTTTCCATTATTTTAATAAACATCTTCAGATTTAGAACGTTCATATGAATCCCCCTTCTTAAAACTGTCAACTGTTAAAATTCTGTACGTTTCCCCTTGGCCAATTATAACAAATATACGGCATTATGACTAGTGGCAAGATTTGTTTGGGTATAAGGATATCTTATACCATATAAAAATCTTGATTAACAGCTTTCCATTTATTATGATATAATTTAACAGTGAAGATCGTTATATAATTATCAATGTGGAAGGGAGGATTCAAGTGTCAGAGACTAATTTAAGTACCGAAACAGGTACACAAAGAGCGCGTAAGCCAAGAAAGCCCAAAAAGAGTCAGATTCCATTTGCTCTATTGCTTACTGCACTGATTATCGCTTTTGGATTCTATTTGGGTCAGGGGAGCAGTAAGCTTCCGGTTTACTGGATTTTTGGAATCGCATTTGGCTATATTCTGCAGCGTTCCAGATTCTGTTTTACAGCAGCGTTCCGTGATCCCTGCATAACAGGGAGCACATCAGTAACGAGAGCTGTCCTGGTGGCAGCTGCTGTATCCAGCGTGGGGTTTGTGGCAATTAAGTATGCCAGCGCCATGGGCGGCGGAGATACCAATTTAAACATGGCGGGGGTATCCCCCATCGGGCTGCCGTTAATCATCGGAGCCGTTTTATTTGGAATCGGTATGGTAATTGCAGGAGGTTGTGCTTCCGGAACATTAATGCGTGTAGGAGAGGGCTTCCTTATGCAGATGCTGTCACTGGTGTTTTTTGTTGCAGGTTCCGTCTGGGGTGCTCATGATATGGGATTCTGGGGCAAGTTAAATACCAATGCTCCGAAGATATTTTTACCTGACGTATTTGGCTGGTTTGGGGCAATTGTGGTTCAGGCACTGATTATTGTATTGCTCTACATAGCTGCTGTGAAATGGCAGCAGAAGAAAATGGGAAGTATTGAATAAATTTATTATTTGAAGGAGATAGAAAAATGGCTGAATTTACACTGGATTGTTTAGGTGAGGCTTGTCCTGTACCGTTAATGAAAACTGAAAAAAAGATGAGTGAGTTATCGGTAGGAGATGTGCTGGTTGTTTCCATCGACCACAGCTGTGCAATGAAGAATGTACCTGAATGGGCAAGAAAACAGGGACACAATGTTGAAATTGAAGAAGTAGATGACGGTGAATGGGAAATTGTTATTGAGAAAGCAAAATAATACCGCTTTGAAAGTAGGTGAATGAATTGAAAGAGTTTTTTATTAAACTGGGTGATCATCCGATTTACAAAAAACTGTTAAAGGAACCTTTAACCTATGTGGCGGGAGCTGTTTTACTTTCCGTTTTTCAGATTGCTCACTTCACAGTATTTGGTAAAGGCTGGGGAGTGACAAGTACATTTGCTGTCTGGGGAACCTGGGTTTACAACGCACTGGGCGGAGACGCAGGCGGCTGGGCCTACTATGCATCAGAAAAGATGCAGCAGGAGCTTCATACCAGCTTTCTGGCAGATGGGGGTTCCATAAGAAACCTTGGCATTGTCTTTGGAGCATTGGCAGCAACCTTATTTGCATCACAGTTTAAAATAAAGAAGATTAAAACCCTGCGTCAGGTAGTGGCAGCGATCTTGGGCGGTCTGCTTATGGGATACGGAGCAAGGCTTGCCAATGGCTGTAACATCGGGGCATTGTTTACAGCAATTGCATCCTTCTCATTATCCGGCTGGGTATTTGGAGCGTTCCTTCTGGTGGGAGCATTCATCGGAAGCAAATTACTGGCAAAATATTTTATGTAATGGTTGGAGCAATCAGAAATGATTGCTCCTATCGTTTAGAAAGGATCTTAATACCATGGAAAAGAAGACATTACAGTATGATGTAGTCATCATTGGCGGGGGTGCAGCCGGTTTAACTGCAGGTATCTATTGCGGCAGGGCAAAATTAAAGACACTGATTATTGAAAAAACTCTGGTGGGAGGACTGGCAACGTATACCAATGAGATTGAAAACTATCCTGGTTTCCCGGAAGGAGCCACCGGTCTTGGACTGATGGATCTGTTTCATAAGCAGGCTAAAAAATTTGGAGTGGACTTTAAATTAACCGATGTAAGAAGCGTATCTCTTGAGGGAGATATAAAAAAAGTGGAAACCTTCCGTAATATTTTTGAGGCAAAGGCAGTGGTTATAGCAAGCGGCGGAAAGCCCCGTCTGACCGGAGCAAAGAATGAGGAACTGTATCTTTATGATAAAGGTATCTCTTTCTGTGCTACCTGCGATGCAGCAGCCAACACCGGAAAAACCGTTATGGTAATCGGCAGCGGTGATGCAGCCATTGAAGAGGGAATGTTCTTAACAAAATTTGCGGATAAGGTGATTGTTTCCGTTATGCATGAGAACGGAAAGATGGACTGTAATGAAATAGCAAAAGCTCAGGCACTTGCTAATCCCAAAATGGAATTTATGTGGAATACAGTTGTGGACAGCTTTGAGGGAGATGAAAGACTTGGCACGGTTGTCTTAAAAAATGTAAAGACGGAAGAAAAGATTCCGGTTACTGTTGACAGCTGCTTTTTATTTATCGGCTATCTGCCTAATACCGAGATATTTAAGGGAATGCTGGATATGAACCGGGGTGGTTATTTAATTACCAATGAGCGGATGGAAACCAATATACCCGGAGTTTATGCAGTAGGTGATGTCCGGGATAAATTCTTAAAGCAGGTTGCAACTGCAGTGGGAGACGGAGCTGTAGCAGGCTATGGTGCTGAAAAATATCTTTCTGAGTGTGAGATATTTGAGCAGCAGATTATGAATGAAGGAAAGCCTTCCCTGGTCTATATCTATAATGCAGTTGATGCTGATTCCAGAGAACTTTTATCTGTATTCAAAGAATTTGAACAGGGTCACAGCGATATACGGGTATCCTGTATTGACATCTATAAATCTGACGGACTTGCAAAACGCCTTGGTGTTTCAAATGGTCCCTGCGCAGTCTGGATTAAGGACTGTAAAATACAGGAGAAGATCGACAGCGAAATTACAAAGGAGCAGATTGAGAGTATTTGTAAATAGGTTAATAAATTCATAAGAATGATCTCTGGTCAGGTGCCATATGGTGCCTGTCTGGGGATTTTCTGTTTCATCCGACGGTATATGTGAGTTAGTCACGGATAATAATAAAATAGGTTTTATAATAAAAATAAGCTTAATAAATTACTGGAACTACTAGAGGAGATAATAATATGTTTGAATTTTTAAAAAGAAGTACAGGAAAAGTAATTCATGTCAATGATTTGGACCCGCTTATTGGCAGTATAGAGTTAATTGATATTCGGGAACCATTTGAATTTAAAAGCGGAACCATGAGAACAGCAAAAAATATTCCCATGGGTAACTTAATCAATAACCCGGAAAAATATTTAATAAAGGACAAAACCTACTATATTATGTGCCAGTCCGGTGCAAGAAGCAAACGTACCTGCAGTTCTCTTTTGAAAAAGGGATTTGATGTAGTAGATGTGGCGGGTGGAATGGGCTCCTATGTTGGTACAAAGAGAAAATAAATAATGTCAGCTTCCGGTTCCATTTTCAGGGCATCTGAAATGGAACCGGATTTTTTTGCTTGTCTTAAGAAAAATCCCTTCTGTTAATCCCTTTGAAAACATCATATAATGAAAATAAGTTTCATAGTTTTCACCTCATATTGAAACTATAATACAAACCCGCTAGAATGAGATTCAATACAACTGCAAAGCGCATGGAATCCCTTCAGGCTTTTTAGAAAGGAACAGAGAATGAAAGGTCTGCTTGTAAGAATTGATGACTATGTTCAAAATGCCGGAGAGGCCGAAAAACAGCTGATAATCCGGCTTCAGAGAAATCCGGAATCTGTATTAAGGAAGACCATTAAGGAGATTGCAAAAGAAACCTATACTTCCCCTGCAACCATTGTCCGGCTGTGTAAAAAGCTGGGATGCAAAGGTTATAAGGACTTTCAAAGTACTCTTGCCTACGAGGTGGCTTTATTTCGGGAAAGCCGGGACATCGCATTTCAGAAGATTACCCAGAAGGACACGGTGGAAGACATTATCTACAAGGTAACAAAGAAAAACATTGAATCACTGGAAACCACAAGAAAGCTTCTGGAACCTAAGACAATCACTTCCTGTGTGAAGCTTTTGGAAACCAGCAGAACCGTTTCCCTGTTTGGACTTGGTACCTCACTTCTGGTGGCAAGGGATTTATATCTTAAGCTTTTAAGGGCAGATGTGATCTGCAATTTATGTGATGACTGGCATGCCCAGTTTTTAACAGCAAAAAATTTACGAGCCGGAGATGTGGCAATTGTCATCAGCTATTCCGGCCTGACAGAAGAGATGCTTCAATGTGCCAAAGAAGCAAAGGCAAACGGTGCAAAGGTAATAGCCATTACGAGGGCTGTAGAGTCAAAGCTTGCGGCAGAGGCAGATTACGTTTTGCCTGTAGCTGCGACGGAGCTCATTCACAGAAGCGGAGCCATGTCTTCCAGAATTTCGCAGTTAAATGTGGTGGATGTACTGTTTACTGCTTACGTAAATCGGAATTACGAGTTCTGCATGAACCAGTTTGGCAGAACCCATATACAGAAGGACGGAGGAACATAAAAGATGATTGATTTATCAAAACTGACAACAGAGTCAAGAAATCCCGATACTATGGGGTTAGACGAAATGACTCCCACTCAAATTGCCCGGATTATGAACCAGGAGGATGGGGCTGTGATTAAGGCAATCGGGGAAGTAATCCCCCAGATCGCACAGGCAATTGAATGGGCGACAGAAAGCCTGAAATCAGGAGGCAGAATCATCTATGTGGGAGCGGGAACATCAGGCCGCCTGGGAGTACTTGATGCAGTGGAATGTCCTCCTACCTTCGGTGTACCGCCACAGATGGTGGTGGGTCTGATTGCAGGCGGTGAGAAGGCATTTGTGGAAGCAGTGGAAGGCGCGGAAGACAGTGAAACCCTGTGCAAAGAGGAATTAAAATCCATCTGGCTGTCAAAAGATGATATCGTAATAGGTCTTGCTGCATCCGGCAGAACGCCTTATGTCATTCATGGACTCCGGTATGCACGTTCCCTTGGCTGTAAAACCGTAGCCATTTCATGCAACAGGAATTCTGACATTGGAAAGGAAGCAATGTTAGCCATTGAACCAGTCACCGGACCGGAGGTACTAACGGGCTCCACCAGACTGAAGGCGGGTACTGCTCAGAAAATGGTTTTAAACATGATATCAACCGGAAGTATGATCGGAATCGGAAAGGTCTATCAGAATTTAATGGTGGATGTCAGACAGAGCAATGAAAAGCTTGTAGTGAGATCACAAAATATTGTGATGACTGCAACCGGGTGTGAAAGAAAGGAAGCAAAAGAGGTACTGGAACAGGCAGACGGTCATGTGAAAACAGCAGTGATTATGATTTTGTCTGATTGTGGTGCCAGTGAAGCGAGAGAAAAGCTGTTAAAAGCAGGCGGAAATGTCCGTCAGGCTTTGAAATAGAATCAGAAAGGGGGCTTTGGTTTACCAGCTAAGCCGGAACTATAAAATTATCATTAAAGGAGGAGAACAATGGATTACAAGCAAGTCAGTGAAGAACTGTTATCACTGTTGGGAGGAAAAACCAACATTACATCCAATGCTGCATGTATGACAAGGCTTCGCATCGGGGTGAAAGATTTATCAAAAGTGGACTTAGAGCAGTTAAAGAAGGTGGAGGGAGTCCTTGGCGTAGTGGAAAGCAATACCCTTCAGATCGTCTTTGGTCCTGGCAAGGTAAACAAGGTGCTGGAAGAATTTTATAAGCTTACAGGACTTCCAAAAGGTCAGGCAGATGACGGGGATAACAGTACAGATATTAATACAGTTACTAGAGAAAACAAAGAACTGCAAAAGGCAAAATACGACAAACCAGTCCAGAGATTCTTAAAGAAAATTGCCAATATTTTCGTAGCACTTCTACCGGGAATCATCGCAGCAGGTTTAATTAACGGTATCTGCAATGTTATCAATGTTTCTACACATGGAGCACTGGCAGGTGTCTGGTGGTTCGCATGCATCAGAACCATGGGCTGGGCTTTGTTTGCCTATCTTCCGATTCTGGTAGGTTACAATGCAGCAAGAGAGTTTGGAGGATCAGGAGCACTGGGCGCCATTGCAGGAGCTATGTCCATAGCCAATGCAGGCATGCCGCTTCTTGCAACCATTAATGAAAAGCAGATTCTTCTGCCAATTACCAACGCCCCGTTTAACCCCGCTTCCGGAGGTCTTTTAGCAGCGTTAATTGCAGGTATGTTTTTTGCAGAACTGGAGAAACGGATCAGAAAGCACATGCCGGATTTAATTGATACCTTTATCAGCCCCCTTCTGGTGCTGATTATTGGCGGAATTGTTGCTTTGTTAGTCATTCAGCCCTTGGGAGCCGGACTGACCAAGGTGATCTTTGCAGTATTAAGCTTTGCATATGAGAAAATGGGAGTTGTTGGCGGTTATATTCTTTCTGCGGGCTTCCTGCCTCTGGTTGCAGTTGGACTGCATCAGGCATTGACGCCCATTCACGCCATGTTAAATGACCCGGCTGGTGCCACAGGCGGCATCAATTATCTGCTTCCGATCTTAATGATGGCAGGCGGCGGCCAGGTGGGAGCCGGTATTGCTCTTTATGTGAAAACAAAAAATAAGAAATTAAAGAGATACATAAGAGACTCCATACCAGTAGGAATTCTTGGAATCGGAGAACCAATGATGTACGCAGTTACCCTGCCACTTGGCAGATCATTCTTAACTGCCTGTATCGGCAGCGGCTTCGGAGGAGCGCTGGCAGCACTTCTTCATCTGGGAACTGTTTCTCAGGGTGTTTCCGGTCTGTTTGGCCTTCTCATTGTAAAACCGGGTCAGCAGCTGTCCTTTATACTGGCTATGCTGGTAGCTTACGCAGGCGGATTTTTAGTAACTTACTTCTTTGGCGTAGATGAAAACAGAATCAATGAGGTATACGGAGAGGAATAATGAAAACTGGAATTTCCATCTACTTCTCCAGTGGGATGGAGAAGAATGAAGCGCTGATTAAAAAAGCGGTAAAAAACGGAGTCACCTATGCATTTACCTCTCTCCACATACCGGAAGAGACAGGGGTGGATTATAGTAGGGATATCAGGCAGCTTTTAGACTGCTGCAGGAAAGAAAAATTAAACCTGATTGCGGATGTGGGGCCGGAGACTTATGAAAAACTTGGTGTTGCCAGTCTGGAAGAATTAAAATCGTTAGGAATCACCCATGTAAGGCTGGATTATGGCTTTTCCCCCAGGGAAGTGGTTGAAATATCCAAACACTTTTATGTTGTTTTTAATGCCTCCACCATTATGGAGGAGGAGCTTTTGGAATGGAAGCAGTGTGGGGCAGATTTTACTAAATTTGCTGCCTGCCATAACTTTTATCCCAAGCAGTTCACCGCCTTGTCCTTAAGACAGGTGAGAGAAATCAACAACCGATTAAAGTATCTGGGATTTACAACCATGGCATTTGTGCCGGGTAACTTAACCCTCAGGGGGCCGCTTTTTGAAGGATTACCAACCGTGGAAGATCACAGAAGCCGTATGGATGAGGTGGCTTATAACATGCTGGAGCTTTCCATGGAGGGAGGCTGTGATGTGGTGCTGGTTGGAGATGTGGACATTAGAGAGAAGGACTGGGAAGCGGTAAAATGCATCAGCCAGGGTTATGTGGAGCTGAGGGCTGACTTATTACCAGGCTATGAATTTGTAAGAGATCAGATTCATCATGACAGACCCGATTCCAGTGAATATCTGTTCCGCTCCCAGGAATCCAGATTATATCAACAGGTGATAGAAGGGGAAGAAAGAGAAAACGGGATGCTGATTAGAAAAGCAGGAAGCATCTCCATCTCCAATAAAAAATATTTAAGGTATATGGGTGAGCTTGAAATTGCCCGTGTGGATCTTCCGATGGATGAACGTTTGAATGTAATCGGGCAGATAAAGGAAAAGGATCTGAAATATCTAGCGTACGTTCAAAAAGGTTTTGGAGTAAAGCTGATATTGGATTGAGTTAACTAAAAAAATCAGACCGGAGAAAAAGACATTGGCTGTCTTTTCTCCGGTAATTTTTATGTTATAAATCTTTATTTTCTTAACTGAGCAATACTACATACCAGACTTATAGGTATGGTTATACGGAGATTATTTATAAAATTATAATTAGTAATAAATGTATGGTGTACTATCGTATCATATATGATTAATGCAATAGTGCATATAAAAAAATAAATTGAAAATAATTTTATCAATGTAAAAAATTTAGTTTTCATAGCCGTTTGCATGGTTTCTATATAACCATACTTTTCCTTCCTTTATTTCGATCCCTTTCCCATTAACGATTTCAATGCCACTACGCCATCCAGTATTTCCTTTTCACTTAAATGACCGTAGCCCAATAATAATTTATTTGTATGTAAATTTTCATCACTGCAGTACTGAGAAACAGTCTGTATTTGAATGCCGTTCTTTTTACAGTCTGTAACAAAATCATTTCCAAAATTCATATCTGAAAATTCCAGTGCCACATGAAGTCCCGATTCATCACCCCAGGAATTAACCTTGCTTCCAAATGCCTCCTTTGCCGCTGTCAGAAGGGTTTCGCGCTTCTTTGCATACACTTTGCGCATACGCCCAATGTGATGATCCATTTTCCTGCTCTTTAAAAATTCCGTAAGGGCGATCTGCTCCAATACGGGATTTTGAACATCCATATAATTCCGGTAATGCCTCCATTTTTCCTGCAGCACTTTAGGAATCACAGCAAATCCAATTCTCAGGGCAGGAAACAGAGTTTTGCTAAATGTCCCCACATAGATGACCCTGGAGGGATCCATGGAGTAAAGAGGGGTTACCGGTGAGCCACTGTAGCGGTATTCACTGTCGTAATCATCCTCAATAATATAGTAATCCTTTTCTGCTGCCAGCCGAATCAGGGATGTGCGGCGTGCAGCAGGCAGAATACTGCCTAAGGGAAACTGGTGGGAAGGGGTGACATATACGGCTGATAAATCCATTGTTTTAATCCATGATTCATCGGCACCCTGCCGGTCTGCTGGCATGTAGCACAGAGGATAATTCCGGTCATTTATAACAGTGCGAATTCCTGGGTGGGAAGGATTCTCTAACGCAAAAGGCAGTTCTTTTTTATATAGAATGTCCACCAGCAAATAGAATGCCTGGGTGGCTCCTGAGGTAATAAACAGATCTTGCGGATCAACCTCCATGCTTCTGCTGCGCATCAGCCACCTGGATATCTCGATACATAAAGGTTCATATCCTTAGGGAAGAGGGTAATGATACAGATTTACGTTCCGTTCCGCCTATGATACAAATGTATCTGGTATCACTAATTGCCTTTTTATTATCTCTGATCCCTGGTTTTTATAAGCTGCCTGTACCGTCACTTTCTGTCATTGGCTGGAAGGAATGGCTGGCACTTGGCTGGTACGGTCTGGTGGTTACTGCGTTGGCTTTTGTTTTCTTCTTTGAGGGAGTCAGGCGCTCTGATGCTTATACGACAGCTGCATTTTCAGGTATGATTCCCCTGACCTCCATGCTGTTGTCACTGTTTTTCCTGAAAGAACCCATTGGTCTGAACCAATGGGCTGGAGGTGGTTTTATTATTTTAAGTATGCTTTTAATCGGACGACAGTCACAAAACAGGAGGCAATTATGATTATATTTGATAAAAACGTAGAACAAATTTATCCAGGCACTCATTTAGGAGTCCTGATTGTAAAAGGAATTACGCAAAAAGCAGAATGCAAAAAAGAGGATGAGGTCATATTTTTAAATGAGCTGAGGAAGAAATATGAGGGGGTTACCAGAAAAGAATTAAAAACACAAAGTCCTGTTGACGCCTACGCAGCCTATTACAAAAGGTTTGGACAAAGCTATCACCTGCTGGCACAGCTTGATTCCATGATAAAAGGGGAAAAAACATGCGCTTTTAAATCACCTCTGCTTCAGTCCATGTTTTTTAATGAGCTGGAGAGTATGCTGCTGACTGCCGGTCATGATTTAAACAAGCTGAAGCTACCACTCCACCTGAATCTGGCGGCAGGAAAAGAATGCTACCAGTCTATCTCTGGAAGAGAACTGACCGCTACAGCAGGTGATATGATAATGAGTGACAGCACCAGAGTGTTTTCCAGTATTTTAAAAGGGCCGGACTATGATACCAGATTAACTCCGGATACAAAGGACGTTCTGTTTACAATCTATGCGCCTCCGGGAACTGAAGCTTTTAAAATCAAAGCAGCTCTGTTAAAACTGGAAGAGAGAATCCGGACGTTTGCACCGGACTCAATAACGGAGATACTACAAGTTATACCATATATAAATTGTTAATAAATGTGAAAAAATTCTCATTGGTTGACAAATGAGATTGTATGAGAGATACTAATAGTAATTTTTAGTATTGATAAAAATAATTCAATTAGGAGGTATGTTATATGAAATTATTTAAATGTACTGTATGCGGCTATGTTCATGAAGGAGAGACCGCTCCGGAAGTTTGCCCAAAATGTAAAGTGGGAGCAGAGAAGTTTGAAGAACTCAGCGAGGAAGATGCTGAAAAAATATACCGTTCTGATCGTACCAATGCCATTCATATGGAAGTGATCACATTAGCAGAGAAGATGATTGCATTGTGCAAGGAAGGAATTGAAGATAACTTAGATCCCAAATGTGTATCTGCATTCACTCAGGCCAAGGATGAGGCATGGGTTATTAAGCAGAGATCCAAAACAGAGCTTGCAGGTCATATGAAGTTAGGAAAATACTAGAAAATAGAAAATTTTATTGACTATCTGGTATAATCCGCTATAATTATTTGTAAAGATACAAAGAAGTATTTGAATATGGACTGCTTCTTGTATAAGCTCATTAATATGGTTTGAGCGTCTCGACCAGGCGACCTTAAATTGCCCTAGGCTACATGAGCACAGACTGAACTGCCGCTTCAAAGGAAGCAGTTGTTTTGTGTGTGTTTCGTGTGCCTGGGGATTTTTTTTATCCAAATGCCCGAAGAAATGCATGCAGACCAGCGGTAAAAACAGGAATGAAAAGGAGTAAGGAAAGGTATGAAAAAGACGATTCGCTTCTTTCTGAATGGAAAATTGAAAGAAATTTCCGTCAATGGGGAAACAACAGTATTGGAGCTTCTCCGCAGCCGGTTTCAGTTAAATGGAACGAAGGAAGGCTGCGGAGAGGGGGACTGCGGAGCATGCACGGTAGTGATCGGGGAGGTAAGAGAAGGAAAGGTACATTATAAGTCCGTTGCGGGCTGTTTGTATCTGGCAGCAAAGCTGGAGGGGAAGCATCTCATTACCATTGAGGGGCTTGCACAAAAAGAAAAGCTTCATCCCATACAGGAAGCTGTTTTAAATGCACATGCGACCCAGTGCGGATTTTGTACACCAGGCGTAATTTTGTCTATACTGGCTCTTTATCTGGAGAGACCCAATCCCGGAAAAGAAGAATTCCGCAGATATTTAGAGGGAAATCTCTGCCGGTGCACGGGATATGCATCCATTCGGAAGGTGCCCGAATACTTAAAGGATTTAACCATTCATTCTGAAGAAATCCGCCCCTCTTATCTGGAGGAGACAGAAGAAAAACAGCTGGCTTTTGTTCATGAAGACATTTTTATTGATGATGGGGTTCATGCATATTATTCTCCTGTTTCAGAAGATAACCTGGAAGCTTTTATAAGAGACCACCAAGAGCTTGTTTCCGGACAGAATTTAAGATTTTTAAATGGCGGAAGTGATGTAGTGGTGGGAATTAAGAAAAGAAACCAGCATTACAGACTTCTTGTGGATATCAGCAGAATTTCATCTTTGCAAAATATTTCATACAGGGATAATCAGCTGACCATTGGAGGCGGAGTTACTTTATCGGAGATTATTGATCAGGTAAATCCATTTTTCCCACAGTTTTCCGATGCAGTTTCAGGCATGTGTTCGGAGCAGGTAAGATCGTCAGCTACCCTGGCAGGGAATCTTGTTAATGCCTCGCCAGTAGCAGATACCGTTCCTCTTTTGATGGCAGTAAACGCAGTCGTGCATTTAAAAGGCTGTGACGGAACAAGAAGCATTCCTGTCCGTGAATTTTATCATGGCTATAAACAGACAGAGAACAAATCAGGCGAGTGGGTTGCTTCCATTACCATTCCAGTGGGTGAGTATGATTTTATCCACTTTGAAAAGGTGAGCAAGAGAAAAGAAGTGGACATATCCGCAGTTAATTCTGCCATAGCCTTACAGATATCAGAGGGTATGATTAAAAAAGCGTCCATGGCCTGCGGAGGTGTGGGTCCTACTACACTTTATATGCCAAAAACCTCTCATTACCTGGAGGGAAAGCCTATGACAGAGGAAACTTTTTTGGAGGCATATGGCATTATCAGCGGTGAGGCATCACCCATCGGCGATGTGAGAGGGAGTGCAGATTACCGGGAAGCTGTAATGGAAAATCTTTTAATGAAACATTATCTGGCTTATGAAAGCAGTCAGGAGGCAGATGGTCATGAAGAATGAACAGATGAGACAAAATAATCAGTGGGGGCAGGCAGGAACTTCACCGTTACACGTAAGCGGACGTGATCACGTAATGGGCCGTTCCCAGTTTATTGACGATATTCCAAAACCTGGAAACCTGCTATATGTGAAAGTTATGGTTAGTCCGGTTGCAAACGGACGGATTGTAAAACTGGATACACAAAAGGCCAGTGAGATGCCGGGAGTGGCTGCTGTTCTGACTGCAGAGGATATTCCGGGTGAGAACCAGATCGGTGGAATCATTAAAGATGAGGTATGCCTGGCTCAGGGGCATGTACAGTTTGTGGGTGAACCTGTTGCAGTCATTGCTGCAGAAAGCATAAAGGAAGCGGAAGCAGCCATGGAACAGATCCTGTTTGAGGTAGAAGAAGAGACACCTGTGCTGACTGTAAGGGAAGCCATAAAAAGAGAGCAGTATGTGGGCCCTGTGAGGAAAATTGAACGTGGTGATGTGGAGTCTGTTTTTGCTGACTGCCCCTGTTATATGGAGGGTGTAATCAGAAATGAGGGACAGGAACATTTTTATCTTGAAACCCAGAGTGCCCTCGCTGTGCCGGAAGACAACGGAGGCATCACCCTGTATTCCTCCTCTCAGAATCCCAACGAGATTCAGAAGATGGCATCGGGAGTTCTGGGGCTGCCTCAGAATATGGTTACAGTAGACATTAAAAGACTGGGCGGAGGATTCGGAGGAAAGGAATCTCAGGCAACTTCCTGGGCCTGCCTTGCTGCTCTTACAACCTGTCATACCGGGCGCCCTGCTCTGATACGCCTGACCAGAGATGAGGATATGCTCACAACCGGAAAGCGCCATGCATTTGAAAGCGATTACCGGGTGGCATTTGATAAAGAAGGAAAGATTCTTGCATATTCCGTAGAGCTTAATTCCAACTGTGGGGCGGTTGCCGATGTGAGCACCTCCGTTTTGGAACGGGCAATGCTCCATGCTGAAAACAGCTACCACATTGAAAATATTAAAATTATTGGAAGACCCTGCAAGACTAACTTACACCCGGCTACTGCATTCCGGGGATTTGGAGGACCTCAGGGAATTTTCGCAATTGAAAGCGTAATTGATAGAATTGCATATACCCTGGGACTGGATCCATACGATGTGAGAATGAAGAACATGTACCACAAAGGGGATCTGGCCCCTTACGGGCAGGAAATCCATCATGGGGAAGATATCGGAAGAATTTTAGAAAAACTGAGAACAGACAGCCGGTGGGATGAACGGAAAAAAGAGATTGCTGCGTTTAATCAGAAAAACCGGTATGTGAAAAAAGGACTTGGGATCACTCCGGTGAAGTTTGGCATTTCCTTTACGGCAGCCCATTTAAATCAGGGAAGTGCCCTGATTCAGGTATATACAGATGGATCTGTTTCTGTCACCCACGGAGCCATTGAGATGGGCCAGGAAGTTAACACAAAGATTGCCCAGATTGCAGCAACTACTCTGGGGGTCCCCATTGGAACAATCAGAATTGAAAGCAATAATACAAAACGGGTTGCCAATACTTCGGCAACTGCTGCGTCTTCCGGATGTGATTTAAACGGTCATGCGGTGGAGAATGCCGCACTTAAAATTCTTGGAAGGCTTAAAGAACTGGTATCAAAGCTATATCCCGGAGAAGATGGAGTGTTTGAAAACGGCTATGTCTATGGGGTACATGAGGGAAAAACAGATTATGAGAATCCTCTTATCTCGTTCAAGGAACTGGTACAAAAGGCGTATGTTGAACGGATTGATTTATGCGATCACGGATATTATGCAACTCCCGGTATCTATTTTGACAGGGACAAAGGAGAAGGGCATCCATTTTTATATTATGTATTTGGAGCGGCAGTTACAGAAGTAACCGTTGATTTGCTTACCGGCCGCACTACCCTTGATTCAGCCCATATCCTTCACGACTGTGCAAGCAGCATCAACCCCATGGTGGATATCGGACAGATTCAGGGCGCTTTTATCCAGGGAGTGGGCTGGGTTACAACAGAAGAGCTGGTGTATCAGGACAAAGGAAGACTTTTAAGCAGTTCACCGGCAACCTATAAGATTCCAACCATTGGCGATATTCCGGAGGAATTTCATATTGAACTGATGGAAGGCTGCATGAATGAGCTTGGTATTAAGCGGTCAAAGGCCATTGGAGAACCGCCGTTTATCTATGGAGAATCCGTATTTTTTGCTATTACAGATGCTCTTTGTTCTCTGGGTAGTTATCCGGATGAATTAAGCATTCCGGCGACTCCGGAGAAAATCTGGCGGGTAGTAAAAAAGAATAAAGAGCAGTGACCTGTTAACGATTGGATAATAGTGAAAAGGCGAAAAGCTTATTGACTGCTTTTCTCCTTTTCTTTTTGAGTAATAAATTTAAGAATCGCGTCTGTAGTTATCTCCTGCTGATCTTCTCCGGAAATCAAAGCATCACCATCCCCTTTCTGATTTCCATAATTTCCAAAGCCGGCGTGATTTCCCCCCTCTATGGGAATCACATCTGCAGCTCTTTTTATTTTTTCCCGACTCAACACATCATCCATAGTCCCATATAGAACAAGCGCCTTTTGTGTGTCAATATCACCATAAGGATAGGCCCCAAGAAGGATCAGTCCATTTAAGGAGTCAGGGTGAGATGCCATGTAACTGCTTGCCATGGCTCCGCCCAGAGAATGTCCGCCAATATACCAGTTTTTTATATCCGGATTCTCCTCCATGATTTTATCTGCTGCTGCGGGGTTAAATACAGCAAGATGAAATGGCATTTTTACAAGAATACAGGTGATTCCCCGGCTGGAGATTTTTGACAAAAGCGGATAGTAGGCCGTAGCTTCTACTTTTCCTCCCGGGTAAAAAATAAGGGCCGTATCGGTCTGGGTTTTGGAAGGTAAAAGGATATACTGCTTTTCCTCTTTTGCACGTCCGCTTTTTATATCCTGATTCAGTGCGTTTACAGCAACGTCTTCCGCTTTATAGTAGATGGATGTATAAATAAAAAATGCAGTGATAAAGAGGATCATGATTGTCAGGAACACTACTGCAGTTTTTTTAAACAACCTTTTCATAAAAATCTATCCTTTCAATGAAATAAGTAATGAAACACGTTACAGGTATTATATACCTTCAACAGGGTATTTAAAACATATTTACTTGAGTAAACAGATCAAATGATTTATATTTATCGTGTCAGGAGGTGTTCCATTGAGATTATTGCTGCAGCATAGAAAAGAGTTACAGGAAACAGAGATAGAAATCAGATATCCAAATATGACGGAACGGATTACAAGGCTGATTCAGCACATCAGGCAATATGATTTTATGCTGGAAGGTTTTAAAGAAGATAAGGTTTATCAGATTCCTTTGGATCAGGTTTGCTACATCGAAACAATAGACAGGAAAACATTTATCTACTCAGACAGGAATATTTATGAGACCAAAAAGACCATTCAGGTAATGGAGGCGGAGCTCATGGAAACAACGATTGTCCGGATATCTAAATCACAATTACTTAATATTACTGCTGTCAATAATGTAAAATCCTATCCAAATCACAGACTTATGGTAGAACTTAATAACGGAGAGCATCTTCTTGTTTCAAGAAAATATATAACAGACTTAAAAGAAAAGATAAGGAGATAATATGGTGCATAAGGTTTTGAAAACATATATACCTTCGATTTCAATGTGCTTTACGGTCATAATATTGCTGACAGGTATTATTAATTTAGTTACTGAGGGCAGTAAAAACCTCTTTATTGGGTTTGCCTTTGAAGTGGCGGGGTATTTAATTCTTACCTGCATTTTAGATGAACTAATAGGGAGAATTAATTTTAAGACGTATCTGGGACATTTTTTTGCAGAAGCAGCATTGATGTATCCAGTTAACCTGTTCTTTGCAGTGAAATTTAAATGGGTTGGCATTAATACAGGTTCAATCATACTATGCTCAATCGTGTATTTTTTTATAATGGCGGGGATTCATTTTTATTTTTACTATATGGAAAAAAGCAGCGCAGAAGAAATAAATCGATTATTGGAAGATTGGAGAGACAGGAATGTTTGACAGATTGAAATTTCCTGATTCAGCATCATTTTATATGTATCATATAGCTTTATTACTTATGATAGCAGCAGAAGCTTTTATCGTTATCTATACACATCCAAAAGACCGGAGGACGGATAAAACCAATAAGCGGGATAAAGGGACCAAATGGCTGTTGATTATTAATTTTTATGTATGTATTTACTTGAGTTTTTTCATGGTTGGCCAGAAAGGCTGGGACTCCGTTCTAAATACAAAGTTGCCAGTAGTAGTCACCTATTCTGGAATTATTTTAATACTGGCTGGAATTATGATCCGTTTACGGGCGGTATTGACGCTAAAGAGATCGTTTACTTTATCAGTTCAGACTTCTAAAGAGCAGCATCTTATAACTACCGGGATCTATAAAAAAGTAAGAAATCCAGCTTATACAGGCAGTATCTGCAGTCTGGTTGGGACAGCGATTGGACTTAGAGGTGAAATTGCATTGGCAATGGTATTCATATTTTCCATAATATGTTATTCAGCCAGGATTTCCGTGGAAGAGAAGGTTTTAAGAAATCATTTTGGAAACGAATTTACGGAATATGAAAAACGCACCTATCGGTTGATTCCTTATGTGTGGTAGTCCTCTTTTTATTTATCACCTAAGTTTTTTGGAATAGTTGATTTAAAATATCAGCATCAGCCTTTTTTCTGCAATATCCATACACAGGAAGTGTAACTGGTAAAAGAGATGGAAGAACTTTTAACCGCCTCTCTTGTTTTATTAGTTTTTCAGGCAACAATGCAATTGCCCGGTTAGATGACAGGAGAGTAATCATTAAATCCAGTGTGTCCACTTCAATCAAAGACAATTCGCTTTTTTCCTGACTTAGGGTTTGCAAGGTTAAATGGCGAAGTGGGCATAACTTATCCCGGCTGATCAGTTTCTAAATTCCCGCTATGTGATGGAAATAACCGGCAGTATCTCTCCCCATTTATCTTTAAGTAAAGTTCCCCAGAAAATCAAGCTGATGACGGAAAGCAAAGAGGAAATTACTGGGCAGGTATGCATCTATAATCCTGATAAATGGAAATATAGTGTATTTTTATTTGTGAAAGAGCGCCCTCAAATCCAGGAAGGCTGTAGAATTTATCAGATTCTTCATATTTCAGAGGGAAGAAGGCGCTAAGATATATATTCAGTTAATACGTTTGCTTATAATGCCAAAACACTCTGCTTAATAAGTGCTTTGGCATTTTTTTTGCCGTTACAGAAAGTAAGGGGGGTGAATAACTCTCATTTTCTTAATTCCTGTCCGCAGGACATTGACATTTGTCTTCTGATTCTCTAAAATAACAAGCGGGAGAGGAGTTATACATATGAATAATGTTTCGTTGAGCGTATTACTGATCATTTCTTCTGCACTGATCGGTAATTTTGTTATTTATGGTCTGGCCAGAAGAAGAATTCCCGGTGTTTCCTATTTTTGTCTTTTGATGACTGCAATGATTTTTCACTGCGTTGGATATGCATTTGAGCTGCTTTCGGATACAGTTGGAGCCATGTATATCTGGACTCGTGTTGAATATATTGGGGTGTCATTTTATCCGTTTTTAATTATGATGTTCACCAGGGAATATACAGAAGAAAAAAAGATTGCCAATAGATTTGTGGTAACCCTTGTCCTGATGGTTAATGTCATCACATTAATTCTTGTTTATACCAATAATTATCATTTCCTATATTACTCATCCATGGGCGTGGATGATTCACCTGGATTTCCCATATTGGTACTGGAAAAGGGGATCTGGTATCAGATTCAGGTGATGCTTCTCTGCATTTCCATTTTATACAGCATAACGGTATTAATAATAAAACTGAAAAGAACCAGTGGCAGTTACAGGAATAAAGTGTTGTTTCTGCTGTTGGGGGTAAGTGTACCTGTAATTACGATGATGCTTTATCTGCTGGGTGTGGGACCTGTTTATCTGGATCTGACTCCATTTTCCTATTTTATTATGAGCATTTCCATTACAGTAGGTCTTTTCAGATATGATATGCTGGTTCTTAATCCAATTACCTATGAGATGATATTTCAAAGCATTAATGAAGCGGTTCTTGTAATTGACAGCAATGGCATGCTGTTAGGTTTTAATAATGTATCCAAAGAATTTTTCCCGTCTCTCTCAAAAATGAAAATCGGACAGTCTTATGAACTGATTGAAGAGTTAAAGGATCATAACCTGGATTCGGCAAACCCGGTACATGAGATTTGTGGCAGAAAATACAGTTTTAAAGCAATAGCAATGAAAACTCACAGAGTCTGCATTTACGTTGCCAATGATATCACAGAATCAGAAAATGCAAAAAAACAGCTGGAGATTCTGGCGACCATTGATTCTCTAACCGGGCTTTACAACCGCAGATATTTTATGGAGCAGGTGGAGCAGTCCCGTTTAGACGGTGTGTTCATAATCATGGACTTAGATCATTTTAAAGTGATCAATGATACCTTCGGACATTTTGAGGGAGATCGGGTTTTAAGTGATTTTGGAATATTGATTCAGCATACCTTTCCAGACCATATTTCCTGCCGTTACGGAGGGGAGGAGTTTGCTGTATTTCTGGCAGAATCCAGTTTGGGAGAGGCTTATAAGCGGGTGGAGTCCTTAAGACAGAAAAACAATATGGGAACTCAGAGCTGCAAGGTCACGTTTTCTGCCGGACTGTCTGAATATGGGATAGGAATTGAAACAGTTTCCGAAGCACTGATACGGGCAGACCAAAAGCTTTATGAAGCAAAGGAGAGGGGAAGAGACAGAATCTGCTTCTAAAGTTTTATGATTTTGCTCAGACAATATGCGGCAATTGAAGACAGGAAAAAAACAATCTGAAATCTTATAATCATATGTGACAGGGGGTGTAGATAATGGAATGGGTGAAACTTTTACAAACGGCGCTTGACTACATGGAGGCTCATCTTATGGAGAAGATCAGCTATGAGGATGTTGCCAGAGAGGTCCATATGTCCAGCTATAATTTTCACAGAACCTTTAGTCTGATGGCTGGAATGACAGCCAGTGAGTACATTAGGAATCGCAGGCTGTCTCTGGCGGGCCAGGAGCTTCAGATGACGGATATAAAGGTGATTGATGCAGCTTATAAATACGGATATGAAACTCCGGAAAGCTTTGCAAAAGCATTTTCCAGATTTCACGGAGTAACTCCAAAAGCGGCTAAGTTAAGAGGAACCCGGCTTTCATTATTCAATGCTCTGGTTATTAAAATCACATTGGAAGGTGGAAGAAACATGGATTACAGGATTGTGGATACAGCAAATATGAGATTTGCTGCAAAAGTGAAAGCATTTAAAAATGAGACGATTAACGACGGGGGAAATCATGAAATACCTGATTTCTGGACAGCGTGCAGGAAGGAGAAGATTCTTGATGAACTTTATGCACTGGGGCAGGAAGGGAAAAGAGATATTTACGGATTGTGCAGTCCTACCAAAGAAAACGAGGGGACTTTTGACTACGGTATCGGAGTGATCCTTGATAAGGATACACCGGTTGAAAAAGAGGAAGAGTTAATGAAGCTGGGATATCGCATCTGGGAGACCGGGCCTGCAACGTATGCAGTTTTCTCCTGCTATGGTGAAGATGGAGGCTGCATCAGTGAGATGTGGAGCAGATTTTTTAAAGAATTTCTTCCACAGTCCGGTTATGAACATACGGATGAAACGGATTTCGAAATTTATTTTGAGAAAGGTGCTCCCGGGCTTTTCTGTGAACTCTGGGTACCTGTAACTGTACGCAAAAAAGTATGATAAGAAGCTGCCCCTGTGATCTGGATAAAACATGGTGGATATGCTATACTTCAAATAACTATTGGAACTATGTAACAATACTTGGAGGGGTAAAATGAGATATCGAAAACTGGGGAAAACAGGGCTGATGGTCAGCGAGATTGGTCTGGGGGGCGAATGGCTGGAGCGTAAAAATTATGATGAAGTAAAAGAGGTGGTAAGGCTTTGCAAAGAACAGGGAGTCAATATTTTAGACTGCTGGATGTCAGAGCCAAATGTGAGAACCAATCTGGGGGAAGCGATTAAAGACTGCAGAGATCAATGGATCATACAGGGACATTTAGGTGCCACCTGGCAGAATGGACAGTATGTCAGAACACGTGATGTGGAAAAGGTAAAGGAAGCCTTCGAAGATTTACTGACCCGTTTCCAGACGGATTATATGGATCTTGGAATGATACACTTTGTGGATGAGTCAGCTGAGTTTTATAAAATTATGAACGGGGAGTTTATTGATTACATCAGGGGACTGAAAGAAAAAGGAGTGATCCGCCATATCGGTATGAGCACTCATAATCCCGCTGTTGCAAAACTGGCTGCTTTAAGCGGAGAGATTGAGATGATTCTTTTTAGTTTAAACCCGGCATTCGATCTGCTTCCGCCCACCGAGGATATGACTGAATTGTTCCAGAAGGATTATCAGGAAGATTTAAATGGCATAGCTCCTGAGCGGGCTGAACTTTACAAGCTTTGTGACAGAGAAGGCGTTGGTATTACTGTAATGAAGGGATATGGGGGAGGCAGGCTGTTTTCTGCGGAAAATTCTCCTTTTGGAGTGGCGTTAACTCCGGTGCAGTGCATTCATTATGCTCTAACCCGTCCTGCAGTCGCTTCCATAATGGTGGGGTTAAGCACACCAGATGAAGTAAAAGCGGCTCTTGCCTACGAGACTGCCACAGAACAGGAAAAGGATTATGCAAGTATACTTGCCAGTGCTCCCCATCATGCCTATTCTGGTCAGTGTACTTATTGTGGTCATTGTGCACCCTGCCCTGCCCACATCGATATTGCCATGGTAAATAAACTGTATGATCTGGCTGCCATGCAGGAAGAAGTTCCAGGGACAGTACGTGCCCATTATGAAAATCTTTCATCTAATGCCTCTGATTGTATCGCTTGTAAGGCATGTGAAACACGGTGTCCATTCGAGGTACCAATTGTTGAGCGAATGGAAAAAGCCAGGGACTTGCTTGGGTAAGAATCGGGGGAGACAGATGAAAATAGCGGTATTTTCCGATATTCACAGTAATTATCATGGGTTTCATGCATGCTACGAGGAAGCAGTAAAAAGAGGAGTGAATCAGTTTCTGTTTCTGGGAGACTATGTCAGTGACTGTGCATACCCAGAAAAGACAATGGCGCTTTTATACCATATCAGAGACCGGTATCCCTGTACTTTTATACGAGGCAACCGGGAGGACTATTTATTAAATCACAAAAACGGCGCAGAAGATGGATGGGTTTCTCCATCTTCTGCTTCCGGAAGTCTTTTGTATACCTACGAACATCTTACAAAAGAAGATCTGGAATTTTTTGAAAGTATGGATCTTTCAGGAAGAATGACGATAGAAGGTTATTCTGATTTTTATTACTGCCATGGAACGTTAGAAAATACCAGGGGTGTGTTCCACCTGGGAAGTGAAAGCGCAAAGGAAGTGCTGAACCATTTGGATACTGATCTTATTATCTGCGGACACACTCACAGGCAGGGGATCTTCCAATATAAAGGGAAGACTCACGTCAATACGGGATCTGTAGGTGTTCCGTGGGACTATGATGGAGATGCGCAGTTTTGCATTCTTCACGGAGATAAGGGAATATGGAAACCGGAGCTGATTCAGTTGAATTACGATAAATCTTTGGCGGTAAAGGAACTATATGAAAGCCATTTAAATGAAAAGGCCAGGGTCTGGACGAGGATTGTTGAGAAAACACTGATTACAGGAATTGATCAGTCAATGCATTGCCTTACAACTGCACTTGAAAAATGGGAAAAGGACGGAGGAAGCGGTATCTGGTCCATGCTTCCTGAAACGTATTGGGAAGATGCAGCTGCTGAATTGGGGTTATGAATAGTATATAAAAATAAAGGAGATATCTTTGGCAGCAGGTTAGCAGCTAAAGATATCTTCTTTATTTTTTAGTGTTTATTACATTTTAGAAGCTGAAAATACAAACAAAAGTATCCATGATATTGGCATTAGCAGATCCGGCAGAATAGAGGCGTTAATATGAAATCCAATCAGGCAACGCGGCAGCCAAAACAGACCCGCAGTATTAAGACTTTTTATTATCGGGATAAAGATATGATACTTGTTGAAATATTGGATCGTTATAATGAATCGTTTTTAAAAGTACATGAATCTATGAATGTTCAGTTAGAATCGTACCGGGCCCCCCCGGCTCTGGATTACGGGATTTATGGAAGAAATGATAAAAAGTCATAGGGCTTCAAAAGAATTCAACAAAGAATTAAAAATCCTTCAATGGACTATTTAAAAGCCTTTAATGATATGCTGAGAGTAAAGGATTATGAGGCGGCTTCCATTGTGGTGGTTAATATAATGAGCTCCTTAGTCGATCAGATTGTTTTTGAGGATAATCCAGTTGATGATTCCAGAATTATAAAGGAAGGTGTTGATGCCATTCATCAATATCTGATAAGACAAGACTGTGATTGAAAACAGGGCGTTCCAAAAGGAACGCCCTGTTTGTTTAAGAGATGGGAGCATTTTGCAGGAATTCGTCCAGCAGAAGTTTCTCCACTCCCGCAAGTACTGCAATACCGATTCCGTGAGGATCGTTAAAGCGCCACCCCAGCTGGCGGTAATAGGATCGGCTGTAAGAACAGTCAGATCCACGGCAGACACCGTATAAATCGCCTTTCCGGTTAATTACTGTTTTTTTCATACAAGTCCATGCCTTCGATATGGAAGCAATGCACCGGTTTTGCAGAGTATCTTTTATAATACCCAGACGAATACCTCTGGAAAAGGAGCAGATGAACATGGAGGTGGAAGAAGCCTCCTCATAGGTGGTGGAATCATCAAGAATCTGATGCCACATACCTGTTTCGTCCTGTACCTGCAAAATGCCTTCTGCCATTTCAAGAAAGAAGGAAGTGATGTAATCGTAATCCGGATGTTCCTTTGGCAGGATAAGAAGAAGTTCGGAGAGGGCAAGAACTACCCAGCCGTTTCCTCTGCTCCATGGAATCCGGTTCATCTTACCATAATTTAAATCAATAATATGGGACATCAGCCTTTTATCCGTCATGAAAAAGTACTGTTTAAAAAGCTTTGCCTGGCGGCATGCATCATCCAGATATGCAGAGTCTCCACTAAGCTGATAGTACCGGCATAAGAAAGGGATGCTCATATACATATCATCAATCCACATGGTATTGTTGTTTCTGGAAAATACCATGTCCTGTTCTCTTCTCTGATGGTTTCTCATAAAATCAGCAATTACATCAGCAAGTTTTTCAGCCTCTCTGGCAGGCCGGTATTTATGAGCTTCCAGCAGAAAAGAGCCAAAAGACCCACAGTCGTCCAGCTCGCTTAACCAGCAAAGCTGTGTATTAACTCCAGGATAGCCAAAAACGGATTTGTCATATACGGAATAATTATAGACTGAAGCCGTCATACGGGCATATTCCAGGACATATTCCTGCCAGTCAGTGCGGTTAAAATAACGGCTGGCAGTTAACAGGCCATATAAGGTAACTCCACAGGGATAAGTCCATTTTCCGTATAATTCTTCTTCTGCAAACATTCTCACAAAGGAATCCGGCAGATCTGCCTTCCAATAGCACGTACCGTTAATTCCATCGTAAACCTTTTCCATAGACAAAAGGTCTGAGACAGACGGAATATTATCCCCAAACATACCAGCATAAAGCCATGAGCCTTCGTAGCCTTTTACTCCTGCAGACAGAGGAATGACTCTGCCGTCAGCTTGCAGCTTTAGATCTGTTCTGGTCTCTTCACCAGCCTTTTTTTTACACAATATAAGGAGGTTATGTGAGCCTCCCGGAAGCATGATTTCTGATTCCCAGGTCCCGTTTTGCCATTCGCCCCTTAATTCACCGTCAATGAAAAGCCTGGTCGGGCTCTCGCTTTTGCCTGCGGCATGGACTATCTTTGTCTTATCAAGGACAAATTCACTTTTTAAAACAGCGGTTCCCTGACTTGAGGAGCCAAAGACCCGTGTGATGGGGCAGTCTGACTGCTTCTTATCATACTCATTGCGTGGATACCAGGCAATATTATCATAGCAGCCGGAAAGTATGGACGTTAAACCATCCGTATTCCACTGAACCGGTTCACTGTAAACAAAGCCCGCCTGCCCTTTACGCTCTGGTATGGGTGAGAGAAAATGTGGCGGCTCCCATTGCGGTTTTGCATTCCGCAGAGTAAAGCCAAAGCCGATTTCTGTCTTTTCTGTCATCAGAACAAAGTGATTCAGACCTGCTAAAAGAGTAATGGAAAAGAATGCAGAGGTCTTAAAACTCTCATCTCCAGGCTGGGAGCGGTACACCTCTTCTCCGTTTACATAACATACAACAGGCCCCTGACAACGGACCTCAAAACGTGAGGGAGTCTGTTGGTGGCTGTAAAGGTCACCTGCACCATAGCAGATATCCCCGATCTGCGCATTAGGAAAGCGGTTGTTAAAATCAAACAAATACCATCCCTTTGTGTCACATAATATACCACTTTTAAAATCCAGTCGGTACTGATAAGGTACCTGGGGATTTTCCCCGATGAAGCGGTTGGCAAGCAGTGCAATTACATCTTTGTCCCTGTCCCCATAAACGGCGTAAGCACTGTCTTCCTGATTGAAATATTTCATAAATGGTCTCCTTAAGTATTAATTTGAGAGTGATAGGAGCCGAAATGGAACAGTATTTTTGTGAAAACCTACAGAAAAACACGTCCATTTATGGTATAATTGTAGCGAATGTATGGTTTTTCGTCAAGAAGATAAAACCCACTTCCCCAAAGCACAGGAAAATGATAGTATAAACATACCAATATACTATGAATGTACACGGCACTGCCAGAAAATTCATTTTTGCAGTCAAGGGTTAACATGTTAGAATAAATACATAAGGCACGGATATGTGTAGCCGTTTCAGGAGAAGGAGCAGAGGCATATGAGAGAACTGATTGATAAATTATATAAGAATCACAACCTGGAAAAAGAAGAGTTTATATATCTGATAGAAAAATTTGATAAAGATACCAGTGAATATCTTTTTTCCCTGGCGCAGACAACCAGCCAGGAACATTTTCAAAAGGAAGTTTACATCAGAGGACTGATTGAATTTACTAATTACTGTAAAAATGATTGTTATTACTGCGGAATCAGAAGGGGCAATAAAAACGTCAGCCGTTACCGCCTGAGCAAAGAAGAGATTCTTTCCTGCTGTCAGAATGGCTATGAACTGGGGTTTCGGACTTTTGTTCTCCAGGGCGGAGAAGATCCGGCATTTACCGATGAAATTATGATTGATATTATAAAAGACATGAGAGAAGGATATCCGGATTGTGCCATTACCCTTTCCATTGGGGAAAAAAGCTACGATCAGTATCAGGCGTATTACGAAGCTGGTGCCAACCGATTCCTTCTGCGCCATGAGACTGCCAATGAAGAACATTATAAAAAGCTTCACCCCGAGTCCCTTTCTCTTGAAAACAGGAAGGAATGTTTAAGAAATTTGAAGAAAATCGGGTATCAGGTAGGAACCGGATTTATGGTGGGTTCTCCTTACCAGACCCCTGAGTGTCTGGCAGAGGATCTTGCATTTATTAAAGAATTGTCTCCTCAAATGGTTGGAATCGGTCCTTTTATACCACATAAAGAAACTCCGTTTAAGGATTTTCCAGCTGGCAGCATGGATTTAACCCTGTTTCTTATTGGAATGATCAGGCTCATGCTTCCCAATGCTTTAATACCGGCTACAACAGCGTTAGGAACCATAGATCCCAAGGGAAGAGAGAAGGGAATTCTATCCGGCTCCAATGTTTTAATGCCTAATTTATCTCCCATTGGTGTTAGAAAAAAGTATGAGCTGTATGATAATAAAATCTGTACGGGAGAAGAAGCAGCAGAGTGTAATGTCTGTCTGAGAAACCGTGTTTCCTCAATTGGTTACAATGTGGTAGAAAAAAGAGGGGACTTTGTAGAATTTTAACAAACTTTTAACTGGAAGAGATGATTTTCTGGGCTTATATCACCATAGTGTTGGGATGTTTTGATACATTGATGGGTATTTGCAGGATATATTCGGAAAATAAATCGATGTAAGCATATAAAAAGAGAAAATAGTCAAAAAATTAACGAATTAATGTTGTTGCTTAACAGGAGTGAACTCTATATAATAGGTGTCGGTGAAAAGGCATTAAAACAAACCGCAAAAACTATAAAATCACCTACTGGAATGAGGAGAGCAACAATGAAGAAAAAGCTTTTTTGGATAGCAATAGGCCAGTTTATCTCTGCATGCGCATATTGCCAGATTCTAAACGCCAACAATTTAGTCGCTACCGGACTTGGGGGACTGGCGACGGTATTCAACCGTCTGACTGGTGCCGATGTACAGCTGCTTTTGATTATTATGGCATTGCCCATATTCGTCTGGGCATTTTTCAGCTATAGTAAGAAACAGATTTTTTATGCTGGATTCAGTTATTTTATGTTTACTTTTTATGTAGGTATTGTTAACCGGTATCTGCCCCAGTTTCTCACAGATCCTATCGCTGCAGCTATTAGCGGCGGCGTTGTAGGTGGAATCGCAGGCGGTATTATAATGAAACAGAGAGTTGCCAACGGACCAGAATCCATTGTGGCATTGTATCTGAAAGAAAAAAAAGGTTTATCAATTGGATCCTACTATTTAATTATTAATACAGTAGTTATTTTCTCTTCCATTATCTATGGTGATATGACTATGATCGTTTATTCCCTCATCTGCACCTTCGTTCAGAGCGTGGTAACGGATAAGCTGATCATTGGATTTGAGAAATATTATAATGTTAATATTATGTCAGATCAGTATTTAGAGATTACACAGTTTATCCGCAATGATTTAAACAGAGGAGCCACCTTTATTCAGGGTATGGATACTTCCAATGTAAAAAAGAAGATGTTAATTCAGGCGGTTGTAAATCAGCAGGAGTTAATTGCAATCAAAGAATTTGTAAAGTCCTTTCATGATGACAGCTTTATCTGCGCAAGCATAAGCAACAACATCATAGGCAGGGGATTTGATGTAGAATAAATTAAATAAAGGGCTGCCGGCAGTTTTTTCATTCCATTGTTGAAGTGGATTAAAAAATTGCCGGCAGCTCTCTTTTTAAGTAGACAGCAGTTCAATGACAAATGCTGTAGTCTGGGGAGGTATGCTTGCGGTCTGAAAATTGGCATGTTTAATGCGGACCATTTTCCCAGGTTTTAGATCATCCAGAATCAGGGGCTTCCCATTCTCATCTATAATTTCTGTGGCACTGGTAATAACAAAACGCATCTGATCTGTTTCATCATTGGGATTCCCGGTATAGATAAAGTTGTTGTTTGAATCAACCAACAGAATCCGGTCTGTTTTGATACTGTAGGATAAGGCATCTACCATAGCAATCACCCGGTAGGCGTTTGACTGGGGGGGAATGCTTCTTGTCATCATAGTGGAAAAAGTTGCATTGACATAGGATCCTTTTGTAATGCTGCATAAACTTATGCTATCTCCGAACTGATTAATGAGGATGGTTTCCCAGCCAATATTTAATTGAAGTAATTCAATGTTTATCATATCGTTTTCACCAGGATCAGCATAAGAGATAAGGAGATATCCCGTCCTGCTGTTGGAAGTATACATCTCCTCCACAAGTGCATTCTGTACCTCCATAATACTTCCGCTCATTGTAATCATTCCTCTTACGTCTTCGTTATCTCCGATCATAAAGACTCCCTTGACAATAAGTTTCTATTTCATTATATGCGTACAGTAATATTTATTTCATTAAATAAAGAAGACATTACCATTTTGAAAATGGAAAAAAGATTCATTCAGTTAAAAGATGATTTATGTTAATATGTAATTATGCATAAAAAAACAATAATCGACACGGATAAATGATAAAAAACAAACAAAATAAGTCTGGTTCTGGAAGATAATCGGATAGAACAATACCGATAGTGATTGACAGGAGTGAAGAAAAATGGACAGGCGAATGAAGCAGATCTTGGATATTTTATCAGACAGAGATTACTATACGGCAGAGATGCTTGCAGAAGAAATTCATGCTGGGACAAAAACGGTCCGTAATCTATTAAAGGAAATTAATCAGGAAATAGAACCTCATGGGGCAGGTATTGTGTCGAAGTATGGAGTAGGTTACTTCCTGAATATTCAGGACAATGAAAAATATGAGGCTTACTGCCGCAAGGATCATGCACATGGCTCGGAAGAATACTTACCCTCCACCTCAGAGGAACGGATCCAGTATTTACTGGAGTACTTAATTAACAGCGGATCCTATGTAAAGCTGGAGGAATTAAGTGAAAGTCTGTATATTTCCAAACGTACACTGACGGAAGATTTGAAAGAAGTAGAACAGTTTTTAAAAAAATTCAACATTCGCGTGATACGCAAGCCTAATTATGGAATCCGCCTGGAAGGAAAAGAATTTGATACCAGACTTTGTATTGCATCCTTTTCGGGTAAGAGATTTCATAAAGGGAATGAAAGCATGGATGAGATTGCTGCCATTGTCACAACTGTTTTAAAGGAAAATGATTTTATGATTACCGGTGCAGCGTATCAGAATCTGGTAGTCCATCTTTACATTGCCATCAGCAGAATTATGGAATGCCACTATGTTCCCATGCCGGAAGGGCTTTTGGAAAATCCCAGGGAGCGGTATGAATATCACATAGCCCAGGTCGTAGCCAGACAGCTGGAAGAGAGATTTCATATCAGTTTCCCTGAAAATGAAGTTGCCTACATAGCCATTCATCTGGCGGGTAAAAAAATGTTTTTAGAGGAAGAAAATGTAGAAGAAAATGTGATTATTACCCAGGAAATCAGTGATCTGGTAACTGCCATGCTGGAGCGGGTTTATGATTTGTTTAAGTTCGACTTTCGCAGTGATTTAGAACTGAGAATGATCTTAAGCCAGCATTTGGTTCCATTAAGTGTCCGCATCCGGTTTGATATGGACATGAAAAATCCAATGCTCCGTGATGTAAAGGAGAAATTCTGCCTGTCCTATACCATGGCATGTAACGCGGTCACAGTGCTGAATGAACACTTTAAAGTATCTCTGTCAGAGGATGAGGTGGCATACTTTGCATTTGCTTTTGCACTTGCGCTGGAACGAAAGAAAACCGAAATCAAAAAAAAGAATGTCATTCTGGTCTGCTGCTCCGGCAGAGGAAGCGCCCAGCTTTTGCAGTATAAGTATAAGAATTCGTTCAAAGATTATATTGATGAGATCATAGCCTGTGACGTGGGAAGTTTATACAAAATGGATTTTTCCAGATATGATTACATCTTTACAACTGTCCCCATCATCGTATCGGTTCCCCTTCCCATTCTGGAAGTGGAATATTTTCTGGGTGATGAAGACATTGTAAATGTAAAGAAAGTTCTTTGTGATCAGAAGACTTCTTCTGTATTAAACTACTATGAACGTGATCTGTTTCTGCCCCATTTAAAGTTTAAAACAAAAACAGAGGTTCTTCGCTTTATGTGCCAGTTTGTGATAGAAAAGAAGAATCTTCCCCAGGAATTTTATGAGTCGGTGCTGCAGCGGGAGCGGATGGCCAAAACAGCCTTCGGCAATCAGGTGGCAATGCCCCATGCCTATAAAGCAATGAGCAGTGAGACCTTTGTCTGCGTGGGAATTCTGGACGAACCAGTGAAGTGGGGAGATCAGAAAATTCGGGCCATTTTCCTGGTGTGTATTGCCGATAAAGATCATACCAGTGTGGAACTTCAGCACTTTTATCAGCTGACTGCATCTTTTCTGTTAAGCCAGAAGCAGATTCAGGAATTGGTGAAGAAGCAGGATTATGATGCTTTTATTAAGACTATGACTCAGATGGAAGAGGCGAACCATATGTAAGTTGAAACATTTTCTACTGTATTTGTTATTAAAAACAGACCCTATAAAGTTATATTACAAACACTTTATAGAGTCTGTTTTTTGTAACTTAGTATATAAAATTATGTAAATTTCTTAAATTTAAATCTGAGATATGATAGAGGGCGTTACCTGCCAAATAAGTCTATAAATTGCTTTTCTATTAACACTATCCCCTCCATCAGCAATGTCAATAGGATTTGCTCTGGATTTTATTTCATTAACCTTGCTGCTATCTACGCCTAATGCAATAATAGTACTTGATGCGTAATATGCACACGCATGAGCAAAAATCTCTTGTGCAATTCCAAGTACTGACATTCGAGTTACCTGTTTGGTAGCAATTAACTGAGCCGCCTTAATCTCGCAAGCTGATTTTGCCAAATATAGCGGATTCATTTCTACATGAGCTACTCCACAAATTCTCTTTTCCTGCTCTTCGTTTGTTAAAATCACTGTTCCTTTAGGAAATATAAAATTCTTCATATAATTTTCCTCCTTTTTGTGTTTACTAAGTTACACTTAAAAAAAAGGAAGAATATCATACCTTTAGGCAGTTTAACTGCCTCAGTTTGAAAACCTAAACTATTTAATACATTTCTAATATCTTTTATACTAATTCCCTTTGAATAATACCGCACATATTTCAAAACATTTTCATCATCAAAAATGGTAAAATAATATTTACATATCATTTTTATACAAGCAATACCGCAATCATTATTCTTTTGCTGTCGAACTAAGGTAAATGGATGATCCATATCATTTTTCAACCTCTAGCCATTTTCCATATGTTGGTTATTGTTATAAATTGCTACTACGGCAGGAAATTTAAAATTTTCATTATCTATCCATGTTTTCTGTTCCATTTCCTGATACTGTTCTTTAATGAAATTTAGTCGTTGTATTAACTTTTACTGTTTGGTATATCAATTATTAATCAGCATTAAACAGTTTTCGAATTAAATAGATGAAATCAAGGCAATCAAATTAACAATCAGAGAAGTTCCATTAAACAATTTCGATATTAAAAAAAGGGTAGCCCTAAAATTAGAGCTACCCTTATACCATATATTGTTCTTAATTAAAACTCTTCATCTGAATACAGACTTAGCCCATTTGTTTGAATAACTTTCTTATACCAGTAAAAGGATTTTTTCTTCACTCGATTATAAGTCCCCTTACCGTAATCATCGCAGTCCACATAGATATAGCCATAACGCTTCGACATCTGCTTGGTGGATTCAGAAACCAGATCGATACACCCCCAGGAAGTATAACCAAGACAATCCACCCCATCCTCTTCAATGGCATCTAAAATAGCCTTCATATGTTCCCTTAAGTAATCAATCCGGTACTGATCATCAATCGTCCCGTCTTCGTTCACCACATCTGCAGCGCCAAGCCCATTCTCTACAATAAACAACGGCTTACGGTAGCGGTCATAAAGATCCACCATAGATATTCGCAGCCCCGTAGGATCAATCTGCCAACCCCAGTCAGAAGCCTTTAAGTAAGGATTCTTAATGGCATTTATGGTATTGCCTGAGGTAACATTCAAATTAGAGGTATCTTCAGCCGCACAGGAGGAATTATAGTAGGAGAAGGAAACAAAATCTACAGGATGGGATTTCATGATTTCATCATCCCCGTCTTCTTTACGTATGGTAATCCCGTTATTTTTAAAACGGGAAAGTAAGTAAGCCGGGTATTCTCCAAACACCTGGGTATCACTATAACAGTAGGTTCCCCGCATGGTCTGCTGTGCCTTTAATACATCTTCCGGCTTACAGGTATAGGGATAGTAGGTCAGCTTTGTCAGCATGCAGCCAACAAGAGAGCCGGGAATTGTTTCATGACAGATCCTGGTTGCATGAGCAGATGCCACAAACTGGTGGTGCATTGCCTGGAAGATTACCTCTTCAAAGTTCTGACCTGGGAAACGGTCTTCGATTAATCCACCAGTGGTATAGGGGTGACGAATCATGGAATCCACTTCATTAAAGGTCAGCCAGTATTTTACTTTATCCTTATACCGGGTACAGATGGTTTCTACATATCGTGTGAAAAAGCCGATGACCTCTCTGGAGTACCAGCCCTTATAGTTTAATACCAGATTTAAAGGCGGTTCATAGTGGGACATGGTCACAAGAGGTTCGATCCCATATTTATGAAGCTCATCAAATACATCATCATAGAATTTAAGTCCATCTTCATTGGGTGCTTCATCATCTCCATTTGGGAAGATACGTGACCAGGCGATGGACAGGCGGTAGACTTTAAAGCCCATTTCTGCAAAAAGCCTGATATCTTCTTTATAGTGGTGATAAAAATCCGATCCGTGGCGTTTGGGATAATATACCTCATCATCGGTAGCAAGTGCAGCTTCTATATCTTGTGACGTTACTGCGTTATGAGCTTTATAATTGGTTACATCTGTATCAAAGTGTGCTCTGGCACAGTCAGATACGGAAATCCCCTTTCCGCCTTCGTTCCATCCTCCCTCAACCTGGTTGGCAGCGGTTGCACCTCCCCAGAGAAAGCCTTCTGGAAATGTTTGTTTGTGTTTCATATGATACCCTCCCTCTTCCTTTGCTGTTATAGTTACTCTGTTTCATGCAATCATTATAGCAGAGCTGAAAATCAATATCCAAGAACACTTTTTCCAAATTGGTGGTGGCGTCTGTTTCCCCTGGAGAGAAGAAGAAAATGCCATTATGAAATTGGAAAAACTGAACATGGAGTTTAAGAGACAATTATGATAACATGTCAATACGCATAAGAAAACCTAAGAAAAGATTGGTGAAACAGGGGAAATGCACAAAAATTGGGGAAATGCGAAACGTTATAATGTAAATACCGTTTATACGGTGGAGATGGAGGAAAAGATGAAAGACAAATTAATGAACGGCATGCTGTCTGCAGCAGGGGCAATGCAGACACAAAGACATCTGGCAGCGATTAAGAATGCATTTATGAGCCTTCTGCCAATAATTATTATCGGCTCATTCTGTACACTGTTTTCCAATGTTATCTGCAACACAACACCAGGATTTTTCAGTCTTGCAAACATCCCGGGTTTAAGCTTTCTTGGAAAATTAAATCCCATGTTTACAGCAGCCAACTACGGAACCATGAACTTTATAGCAATTGGCTGTGTAATCTTAATTGCAATGGAACTGGGGGAACACTACGGAATTACCGATAAAGCACTACCGGTTGTGGCACTGGGAGCCTATATTTCACTCTGTGCCTTTACAGCAAGCGGAAAGGCAGCGGACGGAACTGAAGTGGTAGTTACCAACGTTCTTTCCAGAGTCTATACCAATGCCCAGGGGTTGTTTGTAGGGATGTTTGCTTCCATAGCAGCTACCGAAATTTACTGCCGGCTGGTAAAGAGCGGAAAACTGGAAATCCATATGCCTGACGGCGTACCATCAAATGTAGCCAGATCCTTTACAATCCTGTTTCCATCTCTCATTACCGTAGTTATTATTTCCGCAGTGGGAATGATATTTGAAATGGCGACTGGCATGACATTGTTTAATGCAATAACCGCATTTATTCAGAAGCCATTGTCCAATATTTTAACCAGTTTCCCTGGATACATCACACTGATTTTCATCACCACTGTTTTATGGACCTTTGGTATTCACGGAACTCAGGTGACAAAGGCGGTATACGAGCCCATTCTTCTGGCTGCCTTTGCAGAAAATGAGGCCGCATACGCAGCAGGAACAGCAATTCCCAATATTATCAGCACTCCCTTCATGTCCTGTTTTTCAACCGTTACCGGAGCTGGAATTACAGGAGGACTGATTATAGCCATTATGCTGTTTTCCAAGCGTGAAGATTATAAGGCAATTGCAAAACTGGCACTACCCTGTGCACTGTTTAACATCAATGAACCGCTGACCTTCGGACTTCCCATTGTAATGAATCCGGTACTTGCCATTCCATTTATGATTTCACCGGCAGTGTCAGCTACCTTTGCCTATGCCATGACAAAAATTGGTTTCTGCGGAAGAATGGTGGTAAATGCACCGTGGACCACACCTCCGGGACTTATGGCGTTTCTTTGCTCCGGCGGAAATATAGGGGCAGCAGTAACACAGATTGTCTGTATCCTCTTGGCGTTTGTTGTGTATATCCCATTTGTCCTGATTTCAAACAAACAGCAGGTTTTAACAGAAGAATAACAGCATGAAACATAAATGAAGTGATTATGAGTTTGACAAAAAGAGGAGGAGATCTTAACATGAAGGAAAAGCAGGAGCTTCAGGTCACGGATGTATTTACAAAATCAAGGATATTTACTTATCTGTGGATTGTCTTTTGTCCGCCCTACGGACTATACCGTGTTTTAAGTCCTTCGTCTGAATTTCGCAGACCGGAAAAATGGGTATGGACCATGATTGTCATCTGTACCCTGGTTACATTTGTGAAACTCATCATTACTGGTTAGGAGAGAGAGGCAGCTAAGAGATGGATATTGAAATGATTGTTATGAAACTTGTAGTAAACGGAGGGAATGCCAGAAGTACAGCAATTGAAGCCCTGCGTGCGGCCAAAGTGGGTGACTTTAAGAAGGCTGATGAACTCATGGAGGAGGCAGACACCACACTGAAGGAAGCTCACGAGATACAGACAGATATGATCCAGAACGAATTAAACGGCAACAAAGTGGAGGTGGGACTTTTAATGGTTCATGCCCAGGATCATTTGATGAATGCCATGACGGTCATGGATTTATGCAAAGAAATGATTGATATTTTAAGAAAATAAGTTAAAATATTTCAAGAAGGGAAGTTGCTAATATGAGAAATATTGTATTGTTTTGTGCCGCAGGCATGTCAACAAGCCTTTTAGTAAATAAAATGAAAGAAGCAGCTGCAAAAGAAAATTACGAATGTCAGATTAACGCCTATGCGCTGGCAAGCGCAAGAGAGAAAGGGCCTGATGCGGATATTATTCTCTTAGGACCTCAGGTTCGTTTTGGCAAGGGAAAAGTGGAAAAAGAATGTCCTCGAAAAATCGTTGAATGTATCGATATGCAGGCTTATGGAACCATGAACGGAGCCAAAGTGATTGCCCAGGTAAAAAAGGCACTTGGAGATTAAGTTAAGACATAAGGGAGACCGATGCAGTAACAGGCAGCTGACAGAGGAGAAACATGGATCTGGCTTACATTACAGCAACTAAAATAATCGAAATGTTTATCATTCTGCTAGTGGGTGCAGGCGCATATAAAGCGGGAATTGCTGATGAGGAGACCGGCAGCAGGCTGACCCGTGTCCTGCTTAATATTATTTCTCCCTGTGTGATACTTTTATCCTATCAGATTGATTTTGACAGAGAGCGTCTGTATGGTCTTGCAGTTACAGCCATCTTGTCTTTCGCAAGCTTCGTAATCGCCATTGCAGTCTCAAAGATTGCAGTTTCAAAGAATACAGGCACTGATATGGCTGTGGAACGAATGTCCATTGTTTACTCCAATTGCGGTTTTATCGGAATTCCGTTAATCGATGGAATACTGGGCGGAGAAGGCGTATTTTATATGACCGCTTATCTGACTGTATTTAATCTATTTGTCTGGTCTCATGGAATCATGGTGATGAGCGGAAAATCAGAAAGCATGAAAAAGACGGTAAAAAGCCTGATAAATCCCTCCAATGCTGCTATTATTCTGGGAGTATTCCTGTTTTTAACAGGCACTAAGCTGCCTGAAATAATCAGGGAACCAGTTTCATTAATCGGTGGTATGAATACACCGGCAGCCATGCTGATTTCCGGTATTAATCTGGCTCAAAGTGATTTCCTGGGAGGATTAAAGAATAAAAGAACCTACATAGTCAGCCTGTCAAAGCTGATTGTAGTTCCAGGTCTGACGCTGCTCCTTTTACTGGCAGCAGGAGCAGACAGAAGCATATCTATTACGATTTTAACTGCAGCAGCCTGCCCAAGCGGAGCCATGGGTACCATGTTTGCTCTTCAGTATAAAAGAGACAGTCAGTACGCATCAAATCTTTTAACCATTACAACAGCGCTGTCCTTAATTACCATACCTGCTATTATGGCGGCAGCCAGCGGATTTTTATAATAAAGGGGATAGAAATGATTATAATCAACGCACCATTGAAACAGGAGACGTTTCAGAAATATGCAGAGGATGAAGGACTTGTTTTTATAAAGAAATCTGGTATGAAGCTTTTTTTCGAGAATCCGGAAGGAGAGGATGGGAAAAAAACCGATCTGCTAAAGAAGAAACTAAAGGGGGAAAAGGAACTGGCAGCTATCTATTTTTCAGTTCAGGCCCAATAAGAAGAGTATGAGAACCGTACTTCATTTATATCGTAATCCGGTATAAATGAAGTGCGTTTTTTTTATTGGTATGCTATACTGATTTTTGTTTCTTTCAATTGTTCACGGCAGGAAAATTTAAGAATATTCTAGAATAAGCAGGCGATTTTGTAATCCGGTAAAGTATGATATGGACAGGAGGTGGCTTCCATCATGATACCTGATGATATCCGCAATATAGAAATAAAGAAACAATATCAGACCATAGATTCAGACTGGCTGAATCTGCATTATAAAACGACGGTAAGTATTGTTATTTTTACACTGATTGTAGAATGCCTGATTAGTGTGGTATTCGCCCGATCTGGTCTGATTCATACCAGCATAGAGCGCTATGTACTAAAATATATTATGATTCCTTCCGGGCTTAATGTAATCTGTATTCTGGCAGAGACCCTGATTATGAAATCAGAAGTATTTTCCCAGAAACAGAAAATATATAGTGTATCCCTGATGCTGGTTCTGATTTCATTTGTGCTGTTTACGGTTCACAGTGGTTTTACTGCCACCTATTACATTTTTCCGGGGGCAATCATGATGACGATTATCTATGCGGATCAGCGGCTGACAGGAATTACAGCCATGTTCTCCATTGTATCGGCTTCATTTTCTGAGATATTCATCAAATGGGACTCCGATAAAGTAGGAATTTTTGACAGCAGCTTAAGCATGGGAAACTTTCTTGTTTCCATGGTAATACTGTTTATTTTTTCTGCAGCAAGTATGGTAGTGATCCGGTTTGAGCAAAAGAAAAACGATGCCAGTATCAGAACTGACCTGGAAAGACACCGGTTAAAGCAGAGTATTCAGGTAGACGAACTGACAGGAATATTTAACCGCAAAGCGCTTGATGAAGCAATGTCTGTTATGGAGATTGAAAATCCCTGTGAAGACCATATACTGGCTGTTGTTGATATTGATAACTTTAAAAGCATCAATGACCGGTTCGGACACTTTATGGGTGACAGATGCTTAATTGAGTTTGCCAGGGTGTTAATGGAACATTCCTCTGCCTATACGCCATATCGTTTCGGCGGTGATGAATTCTGCCTTTTGTTTCACAATATATCAATGGAAGAAGCTGTTCTGGTGTGTGAGGAGATCAGACAGCTGACTGAAGAGATCCGGATAGAGGAAGAAAAAGAAATCTCCTTTACTGCCAGTTTCGGATTATCCGCATATTCCAGTCCGCTGAATGCATCCAGACTTTTCGTTTTATCCGATTATGCATTATATGATGCCAAAAAATTACGTAACTCCGTAAGAGTGTATGAAAAGGGGATGAAGATCGCTGAGTGACTGGGCGGTCAATCCTCTTTTTTTTACTTGACGTTACACAATGTATAATGTTACAATATATGTAACGTTAAGATAAACAAGGAGAGAGCAAAATGGATCATATCAAACTATCTACCAAGAAGGAACTGGAAATTTATATGAACCCAGTGAGGCAGAATCTCCTCCGGTTACTGGAGCGTTCCAAACTGCCCATGACACCAAAGCAGCTCTCACAAAAGCTGGACATCTCCCCATCCAGTGTTCAGCATCATATTAAAAAACTGGAATCCCTTGGGGTCATTACGCTGGATCATACAGAGGTTATTAATGGAATCACTGCCAGATATTATTGTCCGACCTATGTCAATGTCCGGATCGGCCTGGACCACCCCGACGATACCCAGCTGCAGAAAGAGGTTCTGGTTCAGGAGCAGATTGCAAGAACCTATGAAGGCTTTTTAACACAGAAGAAAAAATTTTTAGAACAGTTTAGTAATGAGGAATTGGAATCAAGATGGGATTTGGGGGATATTATGACCGGAGTGGTTCACTTATCACCTGACGAAGGGAAGGAATTATTGAAGCTTATTAGGGATTTTCTAGATGCGCATGCGGTACCTTCTGCAGAGAAGTTTCCGTGGGAATATGCCTTTATTCTTTATAATGCGGAGGAGAATCTTTATGAGTAAGACAAAACAGCTGATTATTTTTTTAAACTATACTTCCCTGGGTATCCTTCTGCCGGTGCTTTCTTTAATCCTTCTGAAAAAGGGAGCAGATCTTAAAACCCTTCCTTTGTTAATTGCCAGTTATTCAACTGCGGTTTTATGCTTTGAGCTGCCCAGCGGAATCTGTGCAGATTTGTATGGGAGAAAAACTGTTTTTCTCATATCCGGAGTCTGCCAGCTTTTATCGGTTGGTCTGCTTTTTTTCTCACAGAATCTGAGCTGGTTATTTTGCTGCCTTGTTCTCAATGGAATCAGCAGGGCTTTTTCTTCCGGAAGCCTGGATGCCCTAATTGTAGATCAGGCATTAGTCAAAAGAGGAGAGGAATGTCTGCCTGATGTGACCTCCCGTCTTGCTATTATGGAACAGACAGGTCTGGCATTGGGGTGTATTCTTGGAGGTTTTCTTTCCAGCCTGGGGGATTCCTATAATGCCAACATTCTGCTTCGCATTACATTAACCGCGGTAACCATGGGACTTTGTGTATTTGGAATAAAGGAAGAACGGATATTTGGCAGTGGAACAAAACGTCCCAACCTTGTCAGCCATTTAAAGGAAGGATTCGTTACTGTATTTTCCAAGCGGGATTTTCCATTTATTTTAGCAGGCATGTTGTTCACCGGATTTTTTATTACTCCCATTGAGACATACTGGCAGCCGGTTTATATCAAACTGTCTGATTCTTCACAGGGAACCTGGATGCTGGGAGTACTGTCCTTTGTTGGATTTTTTCTGGCAGCCGCAGGAAATTCAATCTGCAGAAGACTGCTCTTAAAATATCCGGGAAGACAGTGGAGAATTTACAGTATCAGCCGTGTTTTGGGTGGAATCGCTTTACTGATTCTGGCTCTTTTTCAATCGGCATGGATATTTGCTATTTTATATGGAGGGATTTATCTGCTCCTTGGAACCGGCAGTGTAGCTGAAAACACTTTAATCAATCAGTATACGCCAGGTCAATTAAGAGCCAGTGTTTTATCAGTAGGATCATTTCTCTTACAGACAGGATCCATGTTTGGTTCTGTTTACAGCAGCCTGACGGTGAACCGCATTGACGTAACAGGGCTCTGGCTTACTTCTGGTGGAGTCTTAATCGGATATACATTTTTAATTACTTTGCTTTTAAGGGCTCAAAAAAAGAAAATAACTTTATATAATATTGAATCATTTGAAAACTCCTGATATAAATAAAGGTACAGGCAATGTTAAGAAGCTGTTTTTGCGGATTTCCGGAATAACCAGGTTCTCATGCCTGAAAGGTACCGGAATCAGAAATGGCGACCCAGAGCTATGCTGGATCGTCATTTTATTTTTTGATTAAATAAAAGGTGCTTTTATTAAATTTGGAAATAATTGGATTATTTTCCAGAGATTAAACCGTCATATAATAAAATATTATAAGTAAAGGAGTTTTTACCATGCCAAGAAGAGGAGAAAATATTTATAAACGGAAAGATGGAAGATGGGAAGGAAGAACATTAAAACAAACGGGGAAATATCAGTATTTCTATTCCAAAAGCTATAAAGGCGTTAAGGAAAAGATGAAAAATTATAAAGAAAACCAGGCGGCTGCCAAAGAAAAAAGATCGGGTGAGATAAAGGGAGGGGCTGCACTTTTTGAGGAATGGCTCATTGATGTTTCTATCAGAGTAAAGCCTTCAACCTATGAAAGCTATTACCGCTGCTTAAATAAGTATGTGATTCCATTTTTTGAGAAAGAGAAAGATCAGCGTATTACCACGGGATCTGTTGCACGGTTTGTGAAGGAAATGTATGAAAATGAGGAACTGGCAGATTCATCCAAAAAAAAGAACCTTACCATATTTAAAATTGCAGTTAAGGAGATATTAAAGGGTTCCGCTGATTGCTTTTCGGTTATGGATTTAATTAAATATCCAAAGCCGGATGATAAAGAAGTTGAGGTTTTCTCCATGAAAGAGCAGCGTCAGATAGAACAGACAGCCTTTCATTACAATGACAGGAGAGTAATGGGAATTCTTCTTTGTTTTTATACCGGTATCCGTCTTGGAGAATTATGTGCTTTAAAATGGAGCGATATTGATTTGGAAGCAGGAACTTTATCCATTAACAGGACCGTATCCCGAATCCGCCATTTTGAAGAGGAGGAACACAAGACCGCCCTGTTTGTGGGGGCACCAAAAAGCCGTAAATCCATGAGAAAGATTCCTCTTCCCCAGTTTATACTCAATATGCCAGTACTGACTACATATAAAAGCCGAAATCAGGATAATTATATATTTACTGAGTCAAACGTACCTTTTGACCCCAGGTGTTTTCAGAAGCTGTATAAACGGCTTTTAAAGGAAGCTCATGTCAAGGATCGGAAATTTCATGCCATCCGCCATACCTTTGCCACCCGGGCACTGGAGCTGGGAGTGGATATTAAGACAATCAGCGAGCTTCTTGGACATTCCAGTGTGTCCATTACCTTAAATGTATATGCCCACTCCCTGATGGAACAAAAAAAGGCTGCAATTGAAAAATTCAATGATATGTATCAACTGAATGCTGATTTGAGCGGACCCCTGATAGAAGACAATTATGAAATTTTGGAAGATTCCTATGTCAGGTAGGTAGAAAAATACATATTTTTATATTCAGTTACAAATTAAATGAACATTCCCCCTTTTTCTGTCACAATTGACAAATATCTACATGTTGTTATATAATATTGATTAATTAAATGCTGTAAAATTTTTACAAAAAATGCAATTTATTTTCAGGATGCAAATGACGAGTAGGAGGATATGGCTGTGGCGGGAAGGATTAAGGTATTTCAGAGAGTCATTAAAAAATCAGACGAGGGTAATGATTCGGAAGGAAAGAAAAAATCCATAAAAGGAAGATTGTTATTTGGCATCATCGCCATGTGTGTCGCAATTTCCGTTCTCTTTGGACTATTTAATGGATATCTTTTCTACCGTGATGCAAAAAAAAATACTGACATGAGACTGATGGAATCTGCAGAAGCTTATAGTCAGTCTGTTCAAAATGCTATTGATATTTATAAGATAAAGATTGAGGCCATCGCACAATACACCTCTATAACAAATCAGAATAAGAATGCAGAACAAAGAAAAGATGCGATGGATAAGCTGGCGCAGGTTTACGGCTTTCTGGAGATCACAACTGCGGATGTGAACGGAAAGGCAGCAAATGGAACAGATATAAGCCAGATGGAGTTTTTTAACCGGGCGCTGAAGGGCGAAACCTATATCTCAACCACCATGAAAAACGAGGAACTTGGCAAAACGGTCCTGGTGATTGCAGCTAAGATAAATAACGGTCAGTATAACGGCGTTGTAACAGGAACCCTGGATGCGGATGTCTTCAGCAAAATGATTGACGGTGTATCCATTGGAAAATCAGGTTATGGATTTATTGTAGATAAAGAGGGAAAAGTAGTTGCCCATAAGGATAGAACTGCCGTTACCAATGAAACCAACTATATTGAGATGGGAAAAACCGATAAGACCTTTGCAGCAACTTCCGCTAATATTAAAGATATGACCGCAGGCCATACCGATATCCGGTCATCACGTCTGAAAGGAAAGACGCTGGTTATGGGATACACACCCATCACCAATACGGATGGCTGGTCAATTGGAGTTGTTGCAGACCAATCCGAGATGATGGCTGGTTTTTATCAGTCGCTGATTATAACCATCGTTCTGGCAGCATTAATGATCCTGGCCTCTCTGAATATGGCCTTCAGGATTGCAGGACCAATTGTGAAACCCATTGTAAAACTGGTAGAACGTATTAAAAAACTTGACGAAGGAGACCTGCACTCTGAAGTACCTGAGATCCATACAGGAGACGAGCTTGAATCTCTTTCCAGGTCATTTACCGGAACCATCAATACGCTGAATAATTATATCAATGAGATTTCCTCAGTATTAAGCGGGCTGGAAAAGGGTGATTGCACCGTTTTAGTAACCCAGGATTATAAAGGTGATTTTGTTCAGATCAAAGATTCCTTAAATGGAATTACATACAACTTAAATTCTGTATTTACCAAGATCAAGGAGTCCTCCGACAGAGTAGCAGACGGATCCAGGCAGATTTCCGATGCTTCCCAGGCCCTTGCATCAGGAGCAGCCGAGCAGGCGGCGACAGTTGAGGAATTAAGTGCATCTGTAAGCGGGGTATCAACCCGTGCCCAGGAGAATGCGGACAATGTTCAGAAAGCAACTGGATATGTAAGACAGGCTGTGAGTGGAATGGATGAAGGCAACGCCTATATGGAAAAGCTGGATCATTCCATGAAAGAAATCGGACAGGCTTCAGAGAAAATTTCAAGTATTACCAAGGTAATCGAGGATATCGCATTCCAGACCAACATACTGGCCCTCAATGCAGCAGTTGAATCAGCCAGAGCCGGAGAAGCAGGTAAGGGATTTGCAGTCGTTGCAGATGAAGTCCGCAATCTGGCGGGCAAATCAGCAGAGGCTGCCAAGCAGACTGCAGAACTCATCGGTCATTCCGTTGAGACTGTATCAGAAGGCGTAAAGATTGCCTATGAAACCACCCGGATTTTAAAATCAGCTGCCGAGAAGTCCGGACAGGTAGAACGAACCATTCAGGAGATTGCAGCTGCTTCCGATGAGCAGGTGGAGGCAATCGAGCAGATTAATCAGGGGCTCAACCAGGTGTCTTCCGTAGTACAGACCAATGCCGCAACAGCGGAAGAAAGCTCCGCTTCCAGTGAGGAGTTAGATGCCCAGGCTCAGGTATTAAAACAGGAGGTTGAGAAATTCAGGCTTCAGGGAGAATACACTCAGCCAGCAGAGGAACCTGTGTTTTATGAAGCTACTTCTGAGCTCCAGGATTATAGGGAAGATCAGGAAGAAACAGCACAAAAAGAAGAGTATGCATTACCAGCTTCCTATATACATGATTCAGCTAAATATTAATTAATCAGAGCCACCGCAAGATGGAAAACATTTTGTGGCGGCTCTTTTTTTGTGTTGTGTCAGGTGAGTTCATGATATAATAGCAAAAAAGGGGGGACCATGAGGTGAAAATTGACAGGCTGATCGGAATCATTTCCATATTGCTGCAAAAAGAAAAGGTGACAGCTCCTTATCTTGCTGATAAGTTCGAAGTATCCAGAAGAACCATAAACCGTGATGTGGAGAATTTATGTAAGGCTGGAATACCAATCGTCACGGAACAGGGGAAAAATGGGGGGATTTCTATTGCTGAGGGTTATAAGGTAGATAAGACTTTATTTACCTCTGGGGAGATACAGGCAATTCTTTCCGGGTTAAAGAGCCTCGACAGTGTATCAGGAAGCAACCGGTATCAGCTTTTGATGGATAAGCTTTCCTTTGGCAGTAATGATTATGTAGGCGCCAGCGGTCCGGTTGTCATTAATTTAAGTTCCTGGTACCAGTCATCCCTTCCACCTAAATTTGAGCTGATTAAGGATGCCATCGAGAGAAAAAAGAAGATTGAGTTTCATTATTACGGTCCTGGTGGGGATAACACGCGGATATTAGAACCCTGTCTGTTGATATTTGAGTGGTCTTCCTGGTATGTTTGGGGATATTGCCTGCTAAGAGATGATTTCCGTATGTTTAAATTAAACCGGATGGATCAGATCCGATGCACCAATGAGGACTGTGAAAAAAGGGAGATTCCTCTCTGCCATATGGATCCCCGTAAGGTTCAGTGGACCAATGGAGTGGAGGTAACGGCAGAATTTGATAAATCCATGAAATGGAGGCTCATAGAGGAATTCGGTATTAACAGCTTCCATGAGAATGCAGACGGCAGGTTAGTAATGAATATTGGCTGGTCGGATCAAGAGTCCTTATTTAGCTGGCTGCTTGGATTCCGGGATTGTGTGCGGATTATTGAACCGGTGGAATACCAGAAGGATTTTTTAAATATGCTGGAGCGGATTAAGAATCTTTATTGATAAATAGAATCACGTGGTGCATATTGACAATGTCCATGGAATCAATCATAATATACAGATACCCCTTATGGTATCCGGAGGTGCTATATGAAACAGTGTATGGATGCAGATAATCTGCATCGGCGATTAAAAAAGATCATCGGTCAGGTTCAGGCTATTGACCGTATGGTAGAGGAAGATGTCCCCTGTGAGGACGTACTTGCTCAGATCAATGCAGCAAAATCTGCGCTGCACCGGGTTGGACAGGTAGTTTTGGAGGGGCATATTAATCATTGTGTCAGAGATGGAATTGAGCATGGAGATGCCGAAAAAACCATAGAGAGTTTTACAAAAGCAGTCGAGCGTTTCGCCAATATGACATAATGCTAAAGCAGGACATCCGTTAAAGCGGAAGCCCTGCTATTTTTTTTCCACGGCCACCCATATTTCACAGGAATAGTCTGGATTGTTTACATCATCGGATGGGTAGACTTCAAAGTCCGTACCCCCGCAGGGCTTATATTCACTGGCAGGGAAAAACTCACTGTAGATTTGCTGATATAGTCTGGTAAATGCATCTGGCATGGAACCGATGCACGGAAATACGGCATACGTATGAGCCGGAACTCCCCATATCATCAAATCTTTTTCTGCTGGCAGAGAATCGTCATAGTAAACCCCTATGGCATAAGGGAAGCCGGGATCTGTTGCATCTTTTCCAAAACCTGTTCCCGCTATGTTTTTCCCAAACATCGTATCAGAAGAAAGATATCTGGCAAGCGCGCCAATTGTTCCATCCATGCGGCATTGTTTCCAGAAATCAGATATTCTGGCAGAGGTCAGTTCATTTTTGCCGGACACCTCCATGGGTTTACCAATCATTTGAAAGCCGTTCCTCTTTTCAATCCTGTAATCAGTCACATTGGCTCCAGCAAGGATCAGCTTAACAGAAAGACGGGAAAATGATTTGAGACTGGCACCGTTTCGCACCTGGGTAGGGGACACCCCATGAAAGCGTGTAAAAGCGCGGCTGAAGCTTTCCTGGGTGTCGTAACCATATTTTACAGCAATATCGAGAATGCGTGTGTCGGTGTCCGTCAGATCACATCCTGCCAGTGTCAGCTTTCGCATACGGATATATTCTCCGAGAGTAAATCCGCAGAGTATTCCGAATACCCGCTGAAAATGAAAGCTGGATGAACATGCCTGTTTTGCAATCTCACTAAAATCCAGTTCTGTGGTGATATGGTCTTCCACGTAATCCACTGCTTTTTGTATGCCGCTAATCCAATCCATCTCGGTTTCTCCCCTTGTTTTATTCAAATAGTGGAATGATATCTCTGGTAATCAGTGTAGTCTGTATTTTGAAATTCGGTACAAACCGGGACGCAATCGCTACAACAATACTTTTTTCAGGATTGATAAATATGAAGTTTCCACTATCACCAATCGCTGCATAACAACGGTCTCCCTCACTGTCTGTAATCCACCATAAATAGCCATATAAAAAATCTCCCCAACGGGTCCTTACTTTTGTGCATTCTTCAATCCATTTCCGTGATAGAATTTCCCTGCCTTCATAGCTGCCGCCGTTTAAATAAAGCTGTCCGATTTTTGCCATATCCCGTGGAGTAAGGCAAAGTCCCCAGCCGGCTGTGTTCACGCCCTTTGGGTCAACCACCCAGCCGTATACAGATCTGCTATATAGAAAGGCAAGATGTTCCTCTTTATTTCTGATTATTGTATTACCGGGAATTGTGATGCCCAGTGGTGTAAACAGATTTTCTGCTGCAAAATCAAGTACAGATCTGCCTGTGGAGTTTACTATGACTCCGGATAAAATCTGTGTACCAATGGTGGAATACTTAAATTCTCCGGTTATACCAGATTTGCCTCCCAATAAATCCAGGGCAGATTTAGTCCAGTCATCACTGGAACAGACCTTTGTGTAAGGTTCCGACTTATATTTGTATGGCGCAGTCATGGTAAGCATATTTTTTATGGTGACCTGCTTTATGGTCTGTTCCCCCCGTTTCAGCCTGTAAGCTGGGAAAAAATCCAGAACTTTCTGATCAGGGCTTTGTATATACCCCTGATCAATGGCAATGCCAATCAGCACTGCTACAATACTTTTGGTTACCGACATTACGTGAACAGCATCCACTGAGGTATAGCCATCAAAATAGCGTTCATAAACAACTTCCCCTTTTTTTTGTACAACGATACCAGCTATATTATCGTAATCTGCTGCAATTATATTTTCTAACCCAATAATACCATCGTTCATGACATTTCCCCGCTTTCTTTTTAAATAATCCGTTACAATTCACAGATACAATGATAGGGGAAAACGGATTTCACCGCCTGACATTTTGTGCGGAGCGGTGTCATATGCCGCTATATTACAGTATATCAGAATATGAACTTTTTTCAATCGTAGTAAAAATGGATGTTTCTGCTTGACAATTGATACCTATGGGGGTATATTTGGGTATGTTAAATACATATACCCCTATAGGTATAAAAAGGGAGGGAAATAATGAATCGAATCATTAAATTTTTAGAGTGGGGAGAGCCCATGAAAGAAAAATGGAGTCTGGCAGTTTCTGCACTTGCCCTTATTATCAGTTTTTTTGATCTGGCACCAGTACCCTTTGATGCTGCCTGGATTGCAATACTTCTTTGCGGCATTCCAATTATTCTGGAGGCGGTAATTGGTTTAATTACAGAATTTGATATAAAAGCAGATGTACTGGTATCCATTGCACTGATTGCTTCTATCATAACAGGGGAGATATTTGCTGCCGGTGAAATTGCTTTCATTATGCAGCTGGGGGCATTTCTTGAAGATTATACAGTGAAACGGGCGAGAGATGGCATAGAAAAACTGGTTCATTTAACTCCCCGCACAGCCAGGAGGCTTAGAGGGGCGCTGGAGACGGTTATTCCGGCAGAAGAGGTATTAAAGGGAGATCTTCTTCGTGTATTACCGGGAGAGACAGTTCCTGCAGACGGAGTCATCACAACTGGAAGAACCTCTGTGAATCAGGCTGTTATGACGGGGGAATCCCTTCCTGTAGACAAAGGACCGGGTGATGAAGTGTCCAGTGGCACAGTCAATCAGTTTGGTTCCTTTGATATGGAGGTAACCAGGGTAGGAGAGGACAGTTCCATACAGAGAATGATACGTCTGGTTCAGTCTGCAGATGCACGAAAGGCTAAAATAGTGGGCGTAGCAGACCGATGGGCGACGTGGATTGTGGTGATTGCCCTGACAACTGCCGTACTGACCTGGTTTTTTACAGACGAACCAATGCGAGCCGTTACTATACTGGTTGTATTTTGTCCCTGCGCACTTGTTCTGGCTACGCCAACAGCCATTATGGCGGCCATAGGCAATGCTACAAAGCACGGCTTCCTGGTCAGGGAGGGGGATGCACTGGAACGTTTGTCTGAAGTCAGTAAACTGACCTTTGACAAGACGGGTACTTTAACCTATGGAACTCCCCAGGTGGTGTCTGCAGTCAGTTTTACAAAAGAGTATGGGGAAGATGAAATATTTGAGCTGGCAGCAGCGGCAGAGTCCCGTTCAGAACATCCCCTGGGGAAAGCGGTAGTCCGTTCATTGAAAGAGCAAAAGAAAAAGGATGTGATGCCCGCAGATGAATTTGAGATGATTCCAGGACGGGGTGTTAAGTCTGTTGTTAAGGGAAAGAAAATTCTGGCTGGTACCCCGGAGCTTTTATCTGCAAACGGAATTCTGATAGAAGAATGGCATAGAAGAGAGGCAGAATTTTATCTTAATCAGGGCTGTACGGTTATCTATCTTTCAGGAGACAATATTCCTGCTGGTTTTCTTGCATTATCGGATACCATCAGAAAGGAGGCAGGTGAGGTGATTGAACGGATTAAAGTAATTGGCTCAGAACCTGTGCTGCTTACAGGGGATCATAAAAGCGCAGCCATGCATATTGCCGGTCAGCTTGGAATTATGGAGATTCATGCAGAGTGTCTGCCTGAAGATAAACTCAATTGGGTGAATACCTATGAGGAGGAAAAGAAACGGGTTTGCATGATAGGTGATGGTATCAATGATGCCCCGGCTTTAAAACGTGCTTTTGTGGGGATAGCCATGGGCGGGATCGGCAGCGATATAGCAGTGGAAGCAGCGGACATTGCCCTGGTAAGCGATGATATAAAAGAAATCCCCCATCTGCTGGCTCTGTCAAAGAAGATGATGAGTACCATACATTATAATCTCTTCTTTTCCATGTTCTTAAACTTTACGGCTATTATACTGGCGGTAACCGGAATATTAAATCCGGTGGCAGGCGCACTGGTACATAATGCAGGGTCCCTGGCAGTAATCATTAACTCAGCGTTTCTTCTGAAATGGAGTGCAAAATAAATAAGCAGCATTGGAGAGCCGGACTTTTCAATGCTGCTCATCTATTATTCTTTTTCTCTGCCGTTTACAAAGGCTTTAATTGCTGCAAAACTTTCTGCACTGATCACATGTTCAATCCGGCATGCATCCTCTAATGCGATCTTACGTTCGACGCCCAGAGCCATAAGCCAGTCCGAAAGAAAGGTGTGGCGCTCGTACATCCGCTCTGCGATTTCCTGACCCTTTTCCAACAAGGTTATATGTCCATTTTCATCCATATCAATAAAACCATTCTCACGAAGATTCTTCATTGCCACACTGACGCTGGGTTTGGAAAATTCCAACTCACCGGCTATATCAATTGAGCGTACATATCCGTTGCGTTTATGCAGCATTAAAATTGCTTCCAGATAATTTTCAGCAGATTCCTGTATTTTCGTAACAGCACCTTCTTTCAAAGTTCTTTTTGTATCTGTTTATTGTAACACAAACAGGCATATATTTTCAAGTCAGGTTATCCAATCCTTTTTCATGATTTTTTATCATGGTGCGGAACTGACTGATGGAATTTACAGTTCTTTGCTGGCGGGGCGTAAGGAGTGCTCCCGGTTCAGCCATTTTTCGTATATAGGAAAGAATTCTTCCGGAAGATGCGTAAGTAAAAAAAGAAGTCTTTAGAAAGCAGCAGCTGACAGGCGTATCTTTTCTTGTGTTTTTTGTAATTTTACATTATAATGATAGGCAGGTAAAATGAAATGGGAGCAAGAAAAGAATGAGATTTATTGGAAGCAAGACACTGCTGCTGGACCAGATTAAGTATGTAATAGATGAGAAGGCGCCGGAAGCGAAAAGCTTTTGTGATATATTTTCTGGAACCGCTGCGGTTGCCAGATATTTTAAACAGTGGTATCAGGTCTGTTCCAATGACCTGCTGTATTTTTCTTATGTTCTTCAGCGGGCAACCGTTGAGAATGACCAGATGCCGGAGTTTAGCCGTTTGCTGGCAGAAACAGGGATTGCGGATCCTCTGGATTTTTTTAATGGGATAGAGAAAAAAGAGATGGAAGAACTGCCGGTGGAACGGCGCTTTTTCCAGAATACATATGCGCCTGTTGGCGGTCGGATGTATTTAAACGATGACAATGCTCTTCGCATTGACTTTGCACGCTGTACGGTAGAGGACTGGAAAGCTGCTGGTTTGTTAAGTGAAGAAGAGTATTTTTATCTGGTAGCCTGTATTGTTGAGGGAATCCCTTTTGTTTCCAATACATCTGGTACCTATGGTGCGTTTCATAAGTCATGGGAGAGAAGAAGTTATAAGCATTATGAATTATACCGTCTGCCAGTGACTCATAACGGAAAAGAAAACCGCTGCTACAATGAAAATGGTTCGGATTTATTAAAAAGGCTGGAAGGCGATATACTCTATATCGATCCTCCTTACAATTCCAGGCAGTATTTTTCAAATTATCATGTCTTGGAAACTGCTGCCAGATATGATTATCCAAGCGTTCGGGGAGTCACCGGACAAAGACCGGAAGCGGAAGGACAGAAATCGGAATTCTGCATGAAAAATAAGGCAGTTCCTGCCTTTGAAGAGCTGATTTCCAATGCCAGATACCGCCATATCATACTGAGCTACAGTACAGACGGGCTGATGTCCATGGAAGAGATAGAAGCAGTTATGAAAAAATATGGAAAGCCAGAGACCTATCATGTATATGAGATCCCTTACCGCAGATACAAGAGCCGTAAGGTAAAAGAAACGGAACGCTTAAAGGAGCTTTTGATCTACATAGAAAAGCAGGTGCCGCCATGTACATAAAAAGTCCTCTGAACTATACAGGAGGAAAGTTTAAGATTCTGGACTCTGTTTTTCAGGCGTTTCCAGGGGATATCCAGACATTTGTGGATGTATTTGCCGGCGGGTTTAATGTAGGGATTAATGTAGAGGCCGGGACGATTATCTGCAATGATCAGATTCATTATTTGATTGAGATGTTTCAGATGTTTCAGGCTACGGATATCAACAGGCTGCTGGAACGGATTCGGAAAATTATTAACACCTACCAGCTGACCCAGCAGAATAAAGACGGATACTATTCGCTTCGGGCGGATTATAACAAAACTGGTGATTTAACAAAGCTTTTTGTTCTGACCTGCTATGCGTTTAATCATCAGATCCGATTTAATAACAGCCATGAATTCAATTCTCCTTTTGGGAGAAACCGGAGTTCTTTTAACAGCAATATTGAAAAGAATTTGACCCAGTTTTGCCAGGCGCTTCAACAGAAAAATATCCAGTTCACCAACAAGGACTTTACAGAACTGGATTATTTTAAACTTGGACCGGAGGATTTGGTTTACTGCGATCCGCCCTATCTGATTTCAACCGGGAATTATAACGATGGTAACCGGGGATTTAAAGACTGGAAGGAAAAGGAAGAGCGGGAACTGCTTGAGCTGCTTGACAGACTGAATGAGACTGGAATCCGGTTTGCCTTGTCAAATGTATTTTATCATAAGGGACTTTCCAATGAACTTTTGATTGAATGGAGCCGGAAGTATCAGATTCATTATATTGATAAAACCTATTCAAACTGTAATTATCAGTTTAAAGAACGGGATGCTGTTACGGTTGAAGTACTTATAACAAATTATTAATAAAAGCGGAAGCTCTGATTCGTTTCACAGAGGCTCCGCTTTTTTGTTTTGCTGGTATTTCTGGATGCACGCTACCAGATAATATAGGGTATTGAGGTACTGAGGTACTGAATATTAAGTTAAAGTGCTAATTTTGGCACTCAAAGTGTATAAAATTGGTACTTGGGTTGTTTCCTTGGCAGAAGTAAGGTACACTGTAACAAATTAAAGGGGGGTGAAGAGTGTTATGGTTATTAAACAGAAGGGTGACCAATAGTATAACAATGTAAGAAGTAGAACTTCATTTTGTGATAGAATTTTAATGTTAAAGACTTCATCAAAGTTCTGTTGGGCTATTTTTATAATACTGTTTTATATGACATGTTACAATTTGTACTTTAACTCAAATTATTTTCTAAATATTATTTTACCTGTTTTAACGTGTATTGCAGCAGTAGCAATAATTAAAGCATATGAAAAGCATTATATATTTTGGAGTCTAATTTTAAATATATTTTTTATGTCAATTACTTTATTACGTATTCTTAGTAACGCTGCAATTCCAATTTATTATACACAAACAATTATTAACGACTTATTAGTAATGCTGAGTATTCATTCAAAATGTTTTGCTATGGCAGTTATAGGAGGAAAAATATACATTACAGTTAAGAAAAAGAGATTTGATTTATGAAAAAAGGTGTTTTATTATTTGTGACATTTGCTTGTATTTTATCAATTATACCAATGAAAAGACAGTAACATCTGGTAATAATACAAGTAAGGCTAGTGCAAAATTTTCTTTTACAAGAAAGCCAAAAGGTAATACTACAAAATATAATCATTATGTAACAATATCTTGCAACTATAAAGGAACCGATTCTGGCAGTTCAAGATAAGTGATTTTCCTATAACTGCAAAAAAATCGCCAAACTATTAAATATTATTAGTTTGGCGATTTTAAATATTTGGGCTTATTATTATTTATCTCCCTCTTTCTCCACCTTAATTTCCCAATGGATCAAAAAGGTGAGTGCGGCCCGAAGAACAATAATGGCAGCAACCAGGGCAACCTCAGAAAGCTCTCGAACCACCACAGTTCTTAAAATCTCGCTTCCAAGCTTAAACTCCAGTCCCAGTGCCATACCCTCGGCAAGATGCAGACGAATGGCAGGATTATGCTTGACATAGTTGATAATACCTTTGATACCCGATACAATGATGACAATGACTCCCATAAATTCAAAGAGAAGAATTGCCATGTCTACCACCTGCCGCAACAAAAGTTCCAGATTTCCTACCATATGTTCCCCCTCCGTCTGATGTTCATTAATTGGATTTTACTTCTTTCCAGGCTTCGTTATAAAGGCTGTCTGACTGGTCTCCCAGGTACTTGTAAACTTCGCTGTTCTTTAACATGCTGTCATCTGGGAATAAAGCCTTGTTGTTCTTCAGCTCCGGATCAAGCAGATCAAAAGCCCCCTTATTTGGTGTTGGATACGTGATGTATTCAAAGTTTTTCTTTGCAATGTCCGGACGGCATAAGAAATTAATCCATTTTTCCGCATTTTCCTTGTTGGGAGCATTGGCAGGTATTACCCAGGAATCCAGCCAGAGATTGGTTCCCTCTTCCGGAATTACATATTCCAGAGAATAATCAAGACCAAGATCCTTAACTTCGTTCTGAATATAAAGCATTTCACCGGAATAGATAACGCCTACAGCTGCTTCTCCGCCGATCATCTTATCACGAACCTGATCGATTACATAAGCCTGTACCAGCGGCTTCTGTTTGATTAAAAGCTCTTTTGCTTCTTTAATTTCCTGCTCGTTGGTGGTGTTCATGGAATATCCCAGTGATTTTAAAGCCACCATAAATGCATCACGGACGCTGTCCTGCATCAGGATGTTGTCTTTGAATTTCTCATCCCACAGATCAGACCATTTGGTAGGAATATCTTCTTTCGCTACCATTTTGGTATTGTAAAGAATTCCTACGGTTCCCCAGGAGTAAGGGACGGAATATTTGTTTTCCGGGTCAAAGCTCTTTGACATCTCTAAATATTTGGGATCAATTTCCTTGTAGTTAGGAATGTTGTCAAAGTTAATTTCTGCAAGAAGATTGTTCTGTGCCATCTTCTGAATCATATAGTCAGAGGGGCAGACTGCATCGTATTTGACACCGCCCGCTTCAATGACCGGGTACATCTCTTCATTGGTCTCGAATAAATCGTATACAACCTTAATACCCGTTTCCTTTTCAAATTCCTCAATGACGGATTCGTCAATGTATTCGCCCCAGTTGTAAACATAAACCTCTCCATTGCTTCCTGCCTTGGCCTGGGATTTCCCACAGCCGCTTAACAGGGAAGTGGAAAGCAGGGCAAGGGCGCTGATTGCCATAACCATTTGAATTCTTTTTTTCATATTAATGATCTCCTGTTATTTTTTTCGTTTTGGCGCAAAGTTTGTGATTAATAGAAGAACCAGCACCGTTAAAAAGATAATTGTGGAAAGTGCATACATGGAAGGTTTAATTCCCCTGCGTACTTCACTGTAAATTAAAGTCGATAATGTATTAATACCGGCACCCTTTGTAAAGTGAGTGATAATAAAATCATCAAGTGACATGGTAAATGCCAGTAGAAATCCGGAAAGTACACCTGGAAGAATATCCGGGAATACAACCTTGAAAAATGCGGAAACCGAGGTGGCTCCCAGGTCCATGGCTGCCTCGTAGGTACTTTTATCTGTCTGCTTTAACTTCGGCATGACACTTAATATGACATACGGAATGTTAAAGGTAATATGTGCGATCAGTATGGTTTTAAATCCCAGAGAAATCCCAAAGGCGATGAATGCCAGCATTAAGGAAATTCCAGTTACAATATCCGCGTTCAACATGGGAATGTTGGTGATGCCCATGAGAAGAGAGCGGGAAAAAGGCTTCATGCTGTTAATTGCAATTGCGGCTGCAGTACCGATAATAACTGCAATCAGAGAAGATACAAATGCAATCAGCAGCGTGGTATAAAGTGCATCCATAATCGTGCTGCTGGAAAACAATTCTGTGTACCATCTGGTAGTAAAACCTCCCCATTGGGTACGGGATTTTGAATTATTAAAGGACAGCACTGTCATCGTTGCAATGGGTGCATATAAAAATACCACAATAAGAACCAGGTAAAAATCCTGGAAAAAACGTTTGATAAAGGCAGTTTTTCGATTTATCACAGTACCGTTCCCTCCCCATTTTTATCATACTTGGCAATGAGCGCCATGCTGATTAAAATAAATATCATAAGGACCAGAGAAAGGCCGGAGCCTAAGTTCCAGTTGCTCCCTTTTGTAAATTCCTGTTCAATTACATTTCCGATTAAAAGAATCTTGCTTCCGCCTAATATATTGGAGATAACAAAGGTGGTAAGTGCAGGAACAAAAACCATGGTGATGCCGCTTACGATTCCAGGTATGCTTAAAGGAAGAAGAATTCGAATGAGCACCTGAAGGGAATTAGCACCTAAGTCTCTTGCTGCGTTTACTACATTGTCATCGATTTTCATCAGCACATTATAAATCGGAAGAACCATAAATGGAAGAAAGTTATATACCATACCAAGGATAATGGCTCCAGGAGTGTTGATAAGTCCCTGATTTGGCAGGTGGAGTGTGGATAAGATTCCGTTAATTACACCGTTCTTCTCCAAAAGCGTCTGCCATGCAAGGGTGCGGAGGAGAAAATTCATCCACATGGGAAGGATAAAAATAAATACGATAAAGCTTCCCTGCCCCATCCCTCTGCTACGGAGAATCATCGCAAGAGGATAAGCCAATACCAGACATAAGACAGTACTTAAAAGGGATAATCCCAGAGAGAGCCACAGTGCCTTCGCATGTTCCTCTGTAGAAATAGAAAGAACATTGGAAAGTGTGAAAGCTCCGCTCTTGTCAGTCAGTCCGTAAAATACGATCAGTGCAAGTGGAATGAGAATGAAACCAATCATCCACATCAGATACGGTCCGGACAATAATTTCTTATTCATTGACTCCCACGGCCTCCTCATCCTCTGAAGCCGGCTTGTTCATGATCTGGATATCAAAAGGATCAACGTGGATACCTACCTTTTGTCCCACTGGGAATAAGTCCGTACTGTGCACCAGCCATTCAAAGCCGTCCGGTGAAGTTACTTCCATTTCGTAATGAACGCCTTTAAATATTAAATGTGTTACCACTCCCTCAAGGCTGCCGTTTTCCGGAGCAACCAGGTCGATGTCTTCCGGTCTGATGACTACATCAACAGGAGCATTGGAACCGAATCCCTTATCTACACAGGCAAATTTGGCACCAAATATTTCAACCAGCTCATCTCTTAACATAATTCCCGGTACTATGTTGCTTTCCCCGATAAAGTCAGCCACAAATGCGTTCTCTGGTTCATTGTAAATGTTTTCCGGAGAGCCCATCTGCTGAATATAGCCCTGATTCATAACGACTATGGTATCTGACATGGTCAGAGCCTCTTCCTGATCATGGGTTACATAAATAAAGGTAATGCCAAGCTCATTTTTTAAACGGATCAGCTCATACTGCATATCCTGACGAAGTTTTAAATCCAGTGCGCCTAAAGGCTCATCAAGAAGCAGAACTCTTGGTTCGTTGACGATGGCTCTTGCAATGGCGATTCGCTGCTGCTGTCCGCCGCTTAAGGAACTGACGCTGCGGTTTTCAAAACCGTCTAAGTTTACCAGCTTTAAGGCGTATTTAATCTTATCCTGAATATAAATTTTGGATTTATTCTTGATTTTTAAACCAAATGCAATGTTTTCCGCAATGGACATATGGGTGAAAAGAGCATACTTTTGAAAGACCGTATTCAGCTGTCTTTTATTGGGCGGGAGATTGGTGATGTTCTGGCCGTCAAAGATAACCTCGCCTTTGCTGGGACTCTCAAAGCCTCCGATAATACGAAGCGTAGTGGTCTTTCCGCAGCCGCTTGGGCCCAGTAATGTAACAAATGTGTTCTCCTTTACGGAGAGATTTAAATCATCAAGAACCATAGTTCCGTCAAAGCTTTTTGATATATTTCGTAAATCAATGAGTGACTGACCCATGAGCTTTATCCTCCTGTTAAAAGCTTGGAGGTGAACTTACCCAGATTAAGGAAGCACCTGCCTTGCTGCTTAAGTAATGTTTTTTATCTGGTATAAAGTAAAAGGATTCCCCTTTTTTCGCTTTATATGTTTTATTTCCTATATGAATGGAAATGCTTCCCTGCAGTACATACCCGAATTCCTCTCCTTCGTGTGGATTGTCCGGATAAGTCTGTCCTCCTGACTCCAGGGTCAGCAGGATAGGTTCCATCATATTTTTCTGTGCGTTTGGAATAATCCACTTGATTTCATTTTTCAAATCTGCGTCGTGTTTTTCAAAATAGTCAGTTTTGCCAAATACGATCTGTTCTTCCCGGCTTTCATTAAAAAACTCTCCGATGGAGGTACCCAGACACTGTAAAATATCCATGAGAGTTGCAATGGAGGGGGAGGTTAAGTCCCTTTCCAGCTGAGATATAAATCCCTTTGACAGTTCTGCGCGGTCAGCCAGTTCTTCCTGAGTCAGTCCTTTTAATACACGCAGTTCCTTTAATTTTGTACCGATATCCATTTGCTCCTCCTTCTTATTATGTTAAGCTGAAAGTTTACTTATACTAACTGACGATAAATATAACTATAAAGTTTAGTAATAATAAACACGCAGCAAGATACATTATACTTGTTTTTCCATGTATGTCAATAGTTTTTAAGGAAGTTTTTCCTTAACAAACGGGGAAACTTATGATATGATATTTCTAGTTTATACAAGGAAGATTCGAGGAGGAAAAGTGTTATGACAGGTAAATATATGGCGTATGTAGGTTCCTATTCCTACAATGGACAGGCCAAGGGCATTACGGTGTATGATGTCGATGTGGAAAAGGGACGTTTTATCCCAAGATGTGAGGTGGAAGTAGACAATTCTTCTTATGTAATAGCTTCCAACAGTGGCAGGACACTTTATTCCATAGCTGATGAAGGTGTGGTATCGTTCCGCATTCATGAGAATGGTTCCATAACAAGATTAAACTCTGCAAATATTAAGGGTATGAGAGGCTGTCATTTATCTACGGACAAAGATGACAGATATATTTTTGTATCCGGCTATCATGATGGAAAGTGCACCGTACTCCGTTTAAATGACGATGGTTCTGTTGGTGAGATTGTAACCAGTGTGTTCCATAAGGGGCTGGGCAGCGTGGCTGAAAGAAATTTCCGCCCTCATGTAAGCTGCTCCAGACGGACTCCGGACGGAAAATTTATTATGGTTGCCGATCTGGGAATTGATCAGGTAAAGATCTACCATTTTGATGAAAAGGACGAAGAGATGCTTTTGGTAGATGCCATCAGAAGTGAATTAGAGTCAGCGCCCAGATGCTTCCGGTTCAGTAAAGACGGAAAGTTCTTTTATCTGGTTCATGAGCTTAAGAACATTATTGATGTATTTACCTATGAAACAGGAGACCACCAGCCGAAGATTGAAAAGATTCAGACCATAAAGACCACCGGTCCCCAACCGCTGACTCAGTTAACCGCAGCAAGTGCCCTGCGTTTTTCTAACGACGAAACACACATGTTTTGCGGAAATGCAGGAGATAATACGGTTACGGTATATGACCGTGATCCCCAGACAGGTCTGTTAACTTATTTATGCTGCCTGCCCATCAGCGGAAGCTATCCAAAAGATATTTGTGTATTTCCAGATGACAAGCACATTGCTTCCATTAACCACGAGACTGGAAGCATTACGTTCTTTACGGTGGATTACGAAAAGGGGCTTTTAATTATGAACGGGAAAGAATTAAAAGTGAATGAACCTAACAGCTGTGTAATCGTAAAAGTCAGCAAATAAAGGAGAGACAACTATGGCGGGATCCACACTAGGCACAATATTTAAAATCACAACATGGGGAGAATCCCACGGAAAAGGAATCGGTGTGGTGGTAGACGGCTGTCCGGCCGGCCTTTCTCTGGAAGAAAAGGATATCCAGTGCTTCCTTGACCGCAGAAAGCCGGGACAGAGCAAATTTACCACAATGCGAAACGAAGGGGATCAGGTGGAGATTTTATCCGGTGTATTTGAAGGTAAGACAACCGGAACTCCCATTTCCATGATTGTCTGGAATACGGACCAGCGTTCTAAGGATTATGGTAATATTATGGAAGTTTACCGTCCGGGCCATGCAGATTATACCTTTGATGAAAAATATGGTTTCAGGGATTACCGGGGAGGTGGACGATCCTCCGGAAGGGAAACCATCGGCAGAGTTGCGGCGGGCGCCATAGCTGCCTGTTTTTTAAGAAGCCTGGGAATCACTGTGACGGCTTATACCAGATCGGTGGGACCGTATGAAGTGAAAGAAGAAAGCTTTGATTTAAAAGAGCGGGACCAGAACCGCCTTTATATGCCTGATAAGGAGACCTCTCTTTTGGCAGAACAGTATTTAGAAGAGATGATGGGAAGAAAAGATTCTGTAGGAGGCGTGGTGGAATGCATCATTGACGGCGTGCCGGCTGGAATCGGTGATCCAGTCTTTGATAAATACGACGCATCTCTTGCAAAAGCAGTGATGTCCATTGGGGCAGTAAAAGGATTTGAGATCGGAGATGGATTTTTAGCTTCCCGTGCTCTGGGGTCTGAAAATAATGATGGTTTCTGTATGAATCCAGATGGCAGAACGAAGAAAGTGACCAATCATGCCGGAGGCATACTTGGCGGAATCAGCGATGGATCCAGAGTGATTTTCCGTGCTGCTTTTAAACCGACTCCCTCCATTGCCCAGCTCCAGAAGACAGTTACCAGACAGGGAGAAGAAACTGAAATTGAAATTAAGGGTCGCCATGATCCCATCATCGTACCCCGTGCGGTCGTGGTGGTTGAGGCAATGGCTGCTCTTACAACGGTTGATCTGCTGCTTGCCAATTTATCTGCCAGAATGGATCGTATTATTTCCTTTTATAACCAGAAAACTGAATAACTTGATTATATCCGGCATTTATGCTATGTTAAATGCCGGATATATTACTGACTTATTTTAACTTAAAACAGGAGAATGACTATGAAGATTGCAATGGGTAATGATCATACAGCAATAGAGATGAAAGAAGCAATTAAAGAGTTTGTGGAAAGTAAAGGTTATGAAGTAATTGATTTTGGTACCAATTCCACAGAAAGCTGCGACTATCCGGAATATGGTGAGAAAGTTGGCCGTGCGGTAACAGAAGGAAAAGCAGATTTAGGAATCGCAATCTGCGGAACCGGAGTGGGCATCTCTCTTGCATGCAACAAGGTTAAGGGAATCCGTGCCTGTGTCTGCAGTGAGCCATACACAGCAAAGCTTTCCAGAATGCATAATGATTCCAATGTCCTTTGTTTTGGAGCAAGAGTTGTAGGCGTGGAAATGGCAAAGATGATTACGGAAGAATGGCTTGATGCCCAGTACGAAGGCGGAAGACATCAGCGCCGTGTTGATATGGTAATGGATATCGAAAAGAGAAATTAACTCTGTGAAAGGGGAGGCTTATGAGTCACGAACCGGAAAACAGATCGAAACAAACCCTGGCTGAACAGGTAGCAGAGCAGATACTTCATGATATTGTGGAAAAGGGGCTGGAGATTGGTGCAAAGATCCCAAATGAATTTGAACTTGCCGAAGAAATAGGAGTAGGCAGGGGAACCATCAGGGAAGCTGTTAAGATATTGGTTTCCAGGGAGATTCTTACCATACGAAGAGGCGCAGGGACTTTTGTTTCTGAACGACAGGGGCTTTTAGATGATCCTCTGGGGCTTTCCCTTTTAAAGGATAAAACCAATCTGGCTCTTGATTTATTAAGCGTCCGACTGATGCTGGAACCGGAGATTGCGGCACTGGCTGCCGTAAATGCCAGACCGGAGCAGCTAGAGGAACTGGAAGAATTAAAAGGTAAGGTGGAAGATCTGATTAATCGGGGAGAAGACCATACCCACGCAGACATTCTTTTTCACCGGCAGATCGCTGCATGCAGCGGCAATCTGGTGGTGGAAAAGCTGATTCCTGTGATTAATTCATCTATCTCCCTGTTTGTAGATTTAACCAATGCCAGACTGGGAGCAGAGACTATTGATACACACAGAGAAATCACGAACTGTATTATCCGAAAGGATCCGGAGGGGGCCAGATGCGCCATGTATATGCATCTGACCATGAACCGGAGAATGCTTAAATCTCTGGAGGGGAATTAGATGGTAATTTCAATCTGGTTCCCCTCCAGATCTATGATACAGCTTTCATAATAGCCGTCACCGGTGGTCCGGGGACCGCTGATTACTTCATACCCATCCTGCTTTAGCCGAAGGGTAAGACTGTCAACGTTTTCTTTGGTTCCTGCTTGGAAGGCTATGTGGATAAAACCAGTGCGGGTGAGTGTTTTCCGTGGATCTTCCATAGCCGGTTTATTCATGATCTCCAGTCGGCAGCCGTCTTCAAAGGTTAAAAAATAGGAGTGAAAACCGGTTTTGGGATTGTGGTAACCGTCATTGGCTTTTCCATTAAAATAATTGGTGAAGAACTCTTTTGTTTTATCCAAATCATTTACATACATGGCTACGTGCTCAATTTTCATTATGAACCCCCTTATTATTCGGAATCACGTCTGATTAAAATTCCCTTCATAAATTCTGTTTCGTTGTGTGTACGAAAGATAATTTCTTTTTCTTCTTCTGTGCAGCCGATCAGAATCTTTATTTCAGAATCCCGTTTCATTAAATCAACTATACACATAACTGCATCAATTCTTTGCTTTTTCCCATTGCCAACCCATACGTCTATGCCTTGTCCATCCATGGAAGATGTGTTATTTAAATATCCATAATCAACTTTGTATATAAAATCAGGATACTTTGGATGAACAGATCCCTTAGGTCGGTCAATAACAATTTCAGAATTACCCACAAGCTGATCTAATGCAGTCCAAAAATCAGGATTCACTTAAATCGCCTCCTTACTCATTATAAAAATGATTTAGATTGTCTGATATTTCCCGCCATAGTTTCCAGACATTGTCTCCATAATTACTCACTATCGTTATCAGTAACTGACTATTCTTATCAAAGGCAGATTTGAAACTTACACCTGGATCACAACCCTGGAAATAGGGATTAAAATCATTTCCCGCTTTTTTCAGCCATATTCCATAGCCATAACACTGACTTTCTCCGCTGTGATTCGACAACATGGTTTCTGTCATGGCAGGTGACAGCAGTTGGCAGGATAGAAGGTTTTTCCAGAATAAACGGATATCACCAATAGTTGTAAAGGCACCTCCTGCGCCGGTTCCTTTTACGTCTACGCTATATATATTAGTACGGAAGTCATTTCTTACCTCATCAAATATGTAATTAAAGGCGCATTTTGCGGGCAGTCTGTCCAGCTCATAATATCCGGTATGTCCCATTTTACAGGGAAAAAATATGGATTTTTCCAGATACTGGTCAAATTCCATTTCGGTGATCTTCTCAAGAATCATTGCCAACACCACGTAACCGGTATTATTATATTGAAATTTGCTTCCTCTGGGATACATCATTGGCTTGTGAATAAAAAGTGGCAGCAGGTCTTTGTTAGTGCGTATTCTGTAGTTTGGGAAGTTATACCACAATTCTTCATATTCTGTCATTACAGATTCATCGAAATAGTCTGGTATTCCAGAAGTATGAGTAAGAAGCTGCTCAACTGTAATTTCTTTGTCAATCTGCTCTAAATCAAAATCAAAGAATGAATCGATTTTGTCTTCCAGGTGAAGCAGTCTCTTTTCAATCAGCTGCAGGATTCCAACGGCTACAAATACTTTTCCTGCAGAAGCTGTTGCAAATCTGGTTTCCATATCATTCAGAACCTGATTGGACAGATCAGCATATCCGTATGCCTTCTCAAACAACTTCTCATTATTCTCATAAATGGAAATACAGCCTCTAAAATCAGCTGGAATTATACTATCAATATTCATACAGATATCACCTTTTCAGTCCCATATAATATCTTTCATAGTAACAAAGAATTATAGTAAAGTATAGAGCATTTTATTCTTAAAATCGACAAATACATCATATGTATTTTAGACTATAAAATAAAAAAATAACGATAAACACTTGATTACAATTAAAATATTGACTTTTTAATGGTATAATGATAATTTTATATTAAAATACATCATACGTATAATAAACAAAAGGGGAATAAATAAGATGGAATTAAGAAGTCAGCAGGTAAGAAAGATTGCTCCCGAAATGGACCCGTTAAAAATGGGAATGGGCTGGTCTGTGGATGATTTGGAGAGACCGCAGATTATAATTGAAAGTACCTTTGGAGAAAGTCATCCGGGAAGTGCCCATCTTCTGGAACTGGTGGATCAGGCAGCAAACGGAATCTATGAGTCTGGCGGCAGGGGCGCACGTTATTTTGCCACAGATACGTGTGACGGCATGAGTCAGGGGCATGACGGAGGAAATTATTCTCTGGTATCCAGAGATATGATCTGCAACATGATTGAAATACATAATAACGCAACTCCTTATGATGCAGGGGTATTTGTGGCAAGCTGCGATAAGGCAGTACCAGCTCATCTCATGGGAATTGGCAGAATTAATATTCCCTCCATCGTTATAACGGGAGGTGTCATGGATGCAGGTCCGGATCTTTTAACTCTGGAACAGATTGGCATGTACAGTGCAATGTGTAAAAGAGGAGAAATCTCTGAGGAGAAGCTTACCTGGTATAAGCACCATGCCTGCCCCTCCTGCGGAGCCTGCTCCTTTATGGGAACAGCTTCCACCATGCAGATCATGGCAGAAGCCCTGGGGCTCATGCTGCCAGGAACGGCACTTATGCCTGCCACCTCAGAAGAACTGAAAATCAAGGCAAAAGAAGCAGGTATTCAGGCTGTATGGCTTGCAAGAAACGGCTTAACTCCCAGGGAGATGATAACCATGGAGTCGTTTGAGAATGCGATTATGGTCCATGCTGCCATATCCGGTTCTACCAATTCACTGCTTCACATTCCAGCCATTGCCCATGAACTGGGTCTCACCATTGATGCCCATACCTTTGACCGTATTCATAAAAACGCCCATTACCTTCTTGATATCCGCCCAGCAGGAAAATGGCCGGCTCAGTACTTCTACTATGCAGGAGGTGTACCAGGAATCATGGAGGAGATAAAATCCATGCTCCACTTAGAATGTATGACAGTGACTGGAAAGACTATAGGGCAGAACCTGGAGGATATAAAAAAGAATAACTTTTATGAGACATGCGACGATTATTTAAAAAAAATTGGAATAAAGCGGACGGATGTAATCCGTTCTTTTGATAATCCCATTGGCAAAAACGGAACTGTTGCCATTTTAAAAGGCAATTTAGCGCCTGAGGGGGCAGTTGTCAAACACAGTGCAGTAGCGAAAGAGATGCATCAGGCAGTATTAAAGGCAAAACCTTTTGACAGCGAAGAGGAGGCTATGGAGGCTGTGCTTCAGGGAAAGATTAAGCCAGGTCAGGCAGTAATAATCCGCTATGAAGGTCCAAAAGGAAGCGGAATGCCGGAGATGTTTTATACAACCGAAGCCATTTCCTCTGATCCCGTTTTATCAAAATCCATTGCACTTTTAACAGACGGCAGATTCTCCGGTGCCACAAAAGGTCCAGCTATCGGACATATTTCACCGGAAGCCGCCAATGGAGGTCCTATTGCATTAATTGAAGAAGATGATCTGATTGAGATTGATATACCGGGGAGAAGTCTAAGGATTACCGGAATAAAAGGGAAAGCCATGAGTGGGGAGGAGGTAGACCGGATTTTAGAGGAACGGAGGAAAGTCTGGAAGCCAAGAGAAGACAGAATAAAATCAGGCGTTCTTAAAATCTTTTCCCAGCATGCAGTATCGCCCATGAAAGGGGGATATATGGAATAAGAAAACGGGTGGAAGGAAAACAGGAAATGATCCCTGGATTCCTTCCGCCCGTTTTTTACTGAAGCTGTTTGATTGAAGGGAAATAGCGGAACAATACTTTGGCAATAATCTTTTTCTTTTTTACGTACTTATTTTTCCACCTTCTGGCATCAGCCGAATAATTCCGGTTGTCACCCAGCATGAAGTAAGAATCGTCAGGCACCTCATAATGGGCGGCTGGTTCAGGCTCCATGGGTTCGGGCAGATATGGTTCATCAAGTGGAGTGTCGGAATTATTAATATAGACTTTTCCGTCCCGGATATCAATGATGTCGCCCGGGAGGCCGATGACACGCTTTACATAATATGTCTTCCCAGTAGGATCGTCAGGAAAATGGAAGATGACAATGTCGCCCCGTTCCGGCTTTTCAAAGTAATAGGAAAGTCTGGAGCCGATAACCCGGTCGCCGGTCATAATGGTCTTTTCCATAGAACCGCTTGGAACCCTGCTGTTAGCAATAATGAAATTGTTCAGCAAAAATGCAATAACGGCAGCTGTAATAATTATTTTAATCCAGCTGATAATCTCTTCTTTCCAGTTAAATGGTTCCTGTGGCATGTTTTCTTCTCTTTTCATAATGTTCTCTTCTTTGCTTTCTTCATAGTTCTGTATCAAAGTTTAAATGAGTTTGGAAAATTGTGCAAGGGGTTTCACAAAATGGTAAGAAAATATTCACAATCATTCATGAAATGTCCATAATCATGTGGTAAAGTTAATCCATAAAAACACTCACATCTGGGGGAAGCTGGATATGGAAAAAAGAGGGAAAAGCACAGACAAAAAATTGATTATCAGTTCGGCAGTCTTACTTATATCGTCGTTTACATTCCAGATTCTGGCCAGAACAGTATCTGGAATCGGGGACTGGTATGCGAAACTGATTTATCCGGTGATGGTAGGAAGTATAGGCAGATTATCAGGCTTATTTTCTTTTGCAGTGGTTGAACTTTTATCTTATGCACTGATCCTGTATTGCCTTGTATATGGAATCCGGCACTTCAGAGAAGGAAAGCGGCTTTTGATCCGGACCCTGTTTTTAATTGCGTGTCTGTTTTTTCTATTTACCTTCCACTGCGGGATTAATTATTACAGAACTCCGTTTTCTAAAACATCGGGGCTGGAGATGAAAAAGTCCTCAGAAGAAGAACTGAAGAATCTCTGCCTTTCTCTGACAGAGATTGTCAACGGTATGTGTGAAGAAGGAATTAATGAGCAGGTGGATACGGCTGTTGTGAAAAAAGAAAGCGTAAAGGCCATGAGGAAGCTGGGAGAGACCTACCCGGAATTATCCGGATATTATCCACAGCCAAAACCTCTTATTTTGTCTCAGTATTTTTCTGTCCAGCAGCTATGCGGTCAGTACTCGCCTTTCACTGTGGAAGCAACTTACAACCGTTCCATGCCCGATTATAATATTCCCCATACGGTCTGTCATGAGCTGTCTCATTTAAGAGGATTTATGAGAGAAGACGAAGCAAACTTTATCGGATATTTAGCCTGTATTGGTTCGGATAATGAGGCATTCCGGTACAGCGGATATTTAACTGGCTGGGTCTATGCCACCAATGCGTTGTCTAAAACAGATCTGGTTACTTACAGGGAGATCTGTCACCAACTCGATCAGAAAGCATGGGATGATTTAAGAGACAATAACGAATTCTGGGGGCGGTATGAAGGCAAAGCGGCAGAGGTTTCCAATAAAATGAATAATACATATTTAAAAATGAACAGCCAGTCAGACGGAGTAAAAAGCTATGGAAGAATGGTGGATCTGATGCTCGCTTACGCAAGAACAAGGTGAGGAAAGCCACCTGTATCTATTGAAAAAAACTTTCTGCTTTGATAAAATTACGGTACAGAATCAAAGAAGCGGGAGGAGCCAGATATGGATAAAACTTTATATGATTTAATGGATTGGGCGGGTATTGAGGAAATCGTATATTCGGAAGCCGCAGATCCACACCGGTTATTGGGACCCCATGTGACAGGTGCAGGGCTTTTGATTCAGGCCTTTATTCCCACGGCTGTAACTGTGTCGGTAAAAGGAATTAAGGACGGCATACTCCATCCTATGGAGCGGGTAGATGATGCAGGATTTTTTGCGGTGCTTTTACCTGGAAAGACGAAATATCAGTACCTCTATCAGGTTACATATGACAACCATACCAATGAGGAACTTATTGACCCTTACAGTTTTGAACCTTGCTATACGGAAACAGACATAAAAAAGTTCAGTTCCGGAATTCATTACAGCATTTTCGATAAAATGGGAGCGCACCCAATGACCATGAAAGACACGAATGGCGTTTATTTTTCTGTCTGGGCACCTTGTGCCATGAGAGTCAGCGTTGTGGGTGATTTTAACCTGTGGGACGGCAGGCGGCATCCCATGCGAAGGCTTGGTGATTCCGGAATTTTTGAATTATTTATTCCAGGTTTACATGTAGGGATGATTTATAAATATGAGATTAAGGCTATGGATGGGGGGATTCAGCTGAAAAGCGACCCTTATGCAAGCTATTGTGAACTGCGTCCGGATAATGCTTCTGTTATATGGGATATGGAGAGTTACTCCTGGAATGATGAGGGGTGGCTGAAAAAAAGAGCATCTTGGAATCTTACCAGAGAGCCGCTTTCTATTTATGAGGTTCATCTTGGGTCATGGCTTCGCAAGGAGGCAGAATATAACAGTGAAGGGGAGCCCTTAAATGGCTCGGAATTTCTCAATTACCGGGAGATTGGTAAGAAGCTGGTATCATACGTAAAAGAAATGGGCTATACTCATGTAGAGCTGCTTCCTGTGATGGAACATCCCCTGGATGCTTCCTGGGGGTATCAGGTAACAGGCTATTACGCACCTACCAGCCGTTTTGGAACGCCCGATGATTTTAAATATTTAGTAGAGCTTTTGCACCAGGAGGGAATTGGTGTGATTCTTGACTGGGTTCCGGCTCATTTTCCAAGAGACAGCTTTGGACTAGCCTGTTTTGACGGTACCTGCGTTTATGAGCATAAAGATCCCAGGCAGGGAGCTCACCCTCACTGGGGAACTCTGATCTATAATTATGGACGCCCTCAGGTGACCAATTTTTTAATTGCCAATGCCCTGTACTGGGTGGAAAAATATCATGCAGATGGAATCCGTATGGATGCAGTGGCTTCCATGTTGTATCTGGATTATGGGAAGGAACCAGGCGAATGGATCCCCAATCTTTACGGTGGAAATGAGAATCTGGAAGCAGTGGAATTTTTAAAGCACTTAAACTCCATTTTTAAGAACCGTAAGGATGGTGCTGTTTTGATCGCCGAGGAGTCCACAGCCTGGCCCAAAGTTACCGGAGATGTAAAAGAGGAAGGGCTGGGATTTGATTTTAAATGGAATATGGGCTGGATGAATGACTTTACCGGCTACATGCAGTGCGACCCTTATTTCAGAAAACACCATTACGGTGAATTGACCTTTAGCCTGCTGTATGCCTACAGCGAAGATTTTATACTGGTATTTTCCCATGACGAGGTAGTTCATTTAAAGGGATCTATGATTGGGAAGATGCCGGGTGATACTTTGGAGAAGAAGGCAGCTAACCTAAGGGCGGCTTATGGATTTATGGCAGGGCATCCAGGGAAAAAGCTTTTGTTTATGGGCCAGGAATTTGGACAGATCCGGGAATGGGATGAAAACAGAAGCCTGGACTGGGCGCTTTTAGAAGAAACGCTGCACAGCCAGTTGAGGGAATATGTAAAAGCCCTGAATCACCTCTATTTAAGCCAGCCAGCTTTGTATGCCCTTGATTACGATCCGGAAGGTTTCGAATGGGTGGAATGTACAAAATCCGGAGACAGTATCATTGTATTTTTAAGAAAAACGAAAAAGAAAGAAGAAACCCTTCTTTTTGTCTGCAACTTTGATACCATGCTTCATGAAAAATACTGCATAGGTGTTCCCTTTGAAGGAAAATATAAGGAACTGATTAACAGCAGTGACCAGTCATTCGGTGGAGAAGGATACCAGAATAAGAGAGTAAAGATATCGAAAAAGAAAGAAGCAGACGAGCGGGAAAATTCCATTGAAATTACCGTGGCTCCTCTCAGTGTAGCCATTTTTTCCTGCACGCCTGAAAAAGTGAAGAACACAAAACGTGTTGTAATAAAAAAGGATAAAAAAGTGAAACAGGAGAATCTGATATGATCGCACATTTGATTGCTGCAGCAGCGCCCCAGGAAACCATTGCAGCTCTGCAGGAAGTACAGGAAAACCTGGAACAATTAAAACCCAATGTTATGTTGGAAACCATAAAAGGCTGGATGCCTTCCATCATTTCATTTGGAATAAGTATTTTGCTTGCAATCTTGATTTTTTTCATTGGATCAAGAGTGATTAAAATTTTATATGGCATGCTGAACCGCTCCTTCAAAAAAGTGGATATGGAGGTCAGCGTAAGAAAATTTCTTCTCTCTGTATTAAATGCGGTTATGTACTGCCTTCTGGCATTTATCATCGCAGGACAGGTAGGGGTAAATTCTGCTTCTATCGTGGCACTTCTTGGTTCTGCCAGTATTGCCATCGGTCTTGCTGTCCAGGGAAGCCTCGCAAACTTTGCGGGAGGAGTCTTAATCCTTCTTATGAAGCCTTTTCGGGTAGGTGATTATATTGTATCAGAATCAGGAGAAGGAACTGTCCGTACCATTGGTCTTGTCTATACTGTTCTCACTACAGCAGATAATAAGCAGGTTGTGATACCAAACGGGACGCTTTCCAACTCTCCCCTTACCAATGTAACAGCTATGGATAAACGCAGGCTTGATATACTTGTGGAGATTGGCTATGGAGCAGATTTAAAAAAGGCGAAGGAGCTGCTTCAAATGATTTTTGACAGTCAGCCTGAGGTAAAAAAGGACGAACCGATTGATATTTTCGTTAATGCGTTAGCGACTAATTCTGTAACGCTTGGAGGAAGAGGCTGGACTTTAGTGGAAGATTACTGGACAGCCAGGTGGGGAATTTTAGAGAGGATTAAGCTGGAGTTTGATGAGGCGGGGATCGAGATCCCTTACAGCCAGCTGGATGTTCATATTAAAGATGGTGGAAGGTAAAAAGAAAGCAGCATGTTCTGAGAATTTCTCTGAGCATGCTGCTGCTTTTATTTATTTAATGCTGTAGGTTACGGTAACCTGTGCCGTTACGCTGATCTGTCCAGGCTCAATGGCTAAGGCTTTGGCACCTGCCTCAAGGGAAGCAGTGGCTGAGTCAGCGTTATAAGTGGTATAGCGGTTCTCATTGTAAGAACTGATTTCCTGTACATTTGTGACTTCACCAAGTGATTTTCCGCTTGCAGCGGCCATGGCCTCGGCTTTTACTTTCGAGGTTTCAACTGCCTTTTTTAAGGCTTCCTGGTAGGACTCATCATATTTGCTGGACAGGTAAGAAATGCGGTCTACGGTATTGATACCCGCCTCAATGGAAGAGGAAAGGAGAGTACCCACCTGATCCATAGGAATATCTGATACAATAATACCAGTTCGCATCTCATATCCAGTTATTTTTTGTCCGTCGTTCCAGTCGTAAACAGGCTGAAGACCGAAGCTGGAAGTCTGAATGGATTTTTCATCAATGCCTGTGCTTTTTAAAAAGCTGAGTACTTTATTTACATCAGTGCTGTTTAAATCCTGAACTGATTTTGGATCTGCAGCCTGGGAAGAAACTGCAAAGCTGACTTCCGCTTTATCGGGAACAACCTTTACTTCCTCCTGACTTTGTACCTGTATATTGTTCTGGTTCTGTGCGTTTACAACCGCCTGGGGAGCTGGGGCAGCGCCGGTGGCCTGGGTGCAGGCGGTTAAGCCGATTACTGCGGCTGCTGCAGCAGCTGCTGCCAGTGGTTTATTCATTTTTCTCATAATAAAATCCTCCTAATGTTGTAGTAGTTGCTGCTTTGTTGTTACATCTTTATTCTACATGAAATCAAAAGAATTAGTATTTCTTTTCTCTTAACATTACGGGTCGAAATTCCTATGATTTATTTACAAAAAAAACCTGAAGAGGCAATGGTTGCCATTCCAATGGCTTTATGATATTGTTAACCAATAAGAACGTAGAAACAAAGGAAAAATGTGTAGATAAAGGAGACTGGTTTATGCGGAAATGCGGTATGTTGCTTCCGGTTTCGAGCCTTCCGTCCAAGTACGGAATCGGAGCGTTTTCAAAAGAGGCATATGAATGGATTGATCTGTTAAAAAGGGCGGGACAGCATTACTGGCAGATTCTGCCTCTTGGACCTACGGGATATGGGGATTCTCCTTACCAGTCTTTTTCCTCCTTTGCAGGGAATCCTTATTTTATCGATCTGGAGGAACTTGTCAGAGAAGATCTGATTACAGCCACGCAGTGCGATCTGCTGGATTTTGGGGAGGATGCCTCATCTGTAAATTATGAAAAGATATATGAAAACCGTTATCCATTGCTTAAGCAGGCATATGAGTCCTGGAAAGCTAAGGGGAATTTAGCAGAAGCAATCTCAGCAACTCTGAGTGAGGAAACGGTATGGTATTGCTTTTATATGGCATTAAAGGATCATTTTCAGGGAAAAAGCTGGATTCACTGGGAAGAGGATATTCGTCTAAAAAAAGAAGAGGCAGTTGAACATTATAAGATGCTGCTTGCAGATGAAATGGGTTTTTATATATTTCTGCAGATTAAGTTTTGGGAACAATGGAAGAAATTAAAGGCCTATGCCGGTGAACAGGGAATCCGTATTATTGGTGATCTGCCTATCTACGTGGCATTTGACAGTGCAGATGCCTGGGGACATCCAGAACTGTTTCAGTTTGATGAAAAAGGATATCCGGAGGCTGTAGCCGGCTGTCCGCCCGATGCATTTTCTGCTACTGGCCAGCTGTGGGGCAATCCCCTTTACCGCTGGGACTATCATAAAGAGACTGGCTATGAATGGTGGATGAAGCGCCTGGAATACAGTTTTTGTCTCTATGATACAGTGAGGGTGGATCATTTCCGGGGATTTGATGAGTATTACCGCGTACCTGCAGGAAGAGAAGATGCTATGGTGGGAACCTGGGAAAAAGGGCCGGGAATCCAGCTGTTTACCCAGTTAAAAGAGAGATTCGGTGATCTTGACATTATTGCGGAAGATCTGGGATTTCTGACACCGTCGGTACTGGATCTGCTTTCAGAAACAGGTTTTCCCGGAATGAAGGTTTTGGAATTTGCGTTTGATGCCAATGGCGAAAGCATTTATCTTCCTCATAATTATGCGAAAAATTGTGTTGTTTACACCGGCACTCATGATAACCAGACCCTGAAAAGCTGGTATGAGGACATTTCTGAAGCAGACCGGAATTTCAGCCGCAGATACTTAAATAACTATAATACCCCTGGTGAAGAGATTCACTGGGATTTCATCAGGCTGGCCCTTGCAAGTGTGGCAAACCTTGCTGTAATACCGGTGCAGGACTATCTGGGAACTGGCAGGAACGGGAGAATCAATGAACCGTCTACCCTTGGAAATAACTGGAAGTGGCGCTTGAAACCAGGTGAGATAACAGAAGATCTTGTGCTTAAGTGCAGAGAGCTGGCGCTTTTGTATGGAAGAAAATAAAAGATTCTATACTGAATGTTGGGGTGTGCTTGAAAAGCACACTTCCAACATTCTTCTTGTTGTAATAAAATACATCTATAA
>SVDU01000011.1 GCA_015057705.1 Paenibacillaceae bacterium
GATACTGGAGCCACCGGACCGACGGGAGATACTGGAGCAACCGGAGATACTGGAGCCACCGGACCAACCGGAGATACTGGAGCCACCGGACCGACGGGAGATACTGGAGCAACCGGAGATACTGGAGCCACCGGACCAACCGGAGATACTGGAGCCACCGGACCGACGGGAGATACTGGAGCAACCGGAGATACTGGAGCCACCGGACCAACCGGAGATACAGGAGCAACCGGACCGACGGGAGATACTGGACCAACCGGACCGACGGGAGATACTGGAGCAACCGGAGATACGGGACCAACCGGACCGACGGGAGATACGGGATCAACTGGAGATACAGGGCCAACCGGACCAGGCGTCTTTTTATGGGGAGCAGAACCAACTATTATCTGGGCGGATTCAAGTGCTCCGGGACCTGGAACCGGAACGCCTTCCGATCCATTTCCTTCACTGCAAAGTGCCATTACTACTGCAACGACAAGTGCATTTGCTAACACTTTCGGCATGAGAGCCCGTTGTATCGTTCTAATCGCAGCAAACTCTGCGTTTGATGAAGATGTTGTAATACCACCCGCAAGACATGTACAGCTTCTTGGACTGGGACCATGGGTGCTCGGTAATGCGTCATTAGCAAATTTTGCATCGTCTGTCCCAAGGAATATCACTGTGCAGACAAACTCGGCGGCAGAAGCTGCATATACTATTCAGGGTCCTGCTTTTGTTGCCCGTCCAGTAACTGTAATCGGTACTTTTGACAGCGGAACATCTGTTAGCACACACACTAATTATACAGATGGAGCGATTATTAGCGGAAGTGTCATTTTTGAAAATACTAATCCGGTAGATCCATTTACCACTATAGAATTTCAGCTTTTGAATACCAATGTTGTAGGGAGCATCATTCAATCGCTGGTAGACCCGCATCAGGGCCAGCTAAACTCATATTTTTACAACAGCCGTATCAATGTTATTAATCACAATGGTTTAAGAATTCAGCGTATGGTCGATTGCAGATCGGATGGCACAATTACAGCGGCCGTTTATTCAGAAATTGCAAATTCGGCCATCAACGGAAATGTGACAGTATCCGCCGCAGCTTCTGATGTGCCTCCAACTGGTATTTTCAGCAGTCAGTTTAGTACGATCACATGGACAGGACCGCTTAATTTAGATACAGCTTCTAACTACCGTTTTGTGAACAGCGGTTCAACATTGGTTGGAACTAAAACGATCCTATTTAGTCTTGCATGATGATAATGGGAATTAAAACGACCAGTTTTGCTATTGGAGGTAACTCCTCAGCTTTAGCTTCAGGAGAAACATCTTAGAATTAGCGCAACTAATTAGCGGAAGTAATTTTGCCCATTTACGGTCGGTGATGCTGATAATGTAAAAGATAATACAGAAATACCTTTTATTTTTCAATTTATAGATCATACTGTTACCATCAGGCAGTGGGATCTCAAGTTGGGGCAATGAAAAAAGTTACGGAAAAATGCTCTAAGAATCAGCATAAAACACTTTGTAATTAAAAATGGAAATATCCGCAATCCTGTATGAATGCAGTGGTTGAGGTTATTTCCATTTTTGTCTGTTTATGGGAATTCTTGGAAAAAGTCCGAAAACCCCAGTAAATAAGCCAAATTAAATTAAAAATTATTCGAAATTATCCTTGCGTTTTTGAATCAAATGTACTAGAATTAGAGTACAAGTGGTGGAAAGTGGTACGAAGTGGTAGGAAATGGGGGGAAAGTGGTCTGATTTTCCCAAACCGAAGTACAAGCAGGTGATTAGTATGTTCATGGGCGAATACAATCATACGGTCGATGCGAAGGGACGTCTTATTGTCCCATCCAAATTCAGAGAGCAGCTAGGAGAAGAATTCGTCGTGACGAAGGGCTTGGACGGCTGTTTATTTGTGTATGACAATAATGAGTGGAGAGCCCTGGAAGAAAAATTAAAAAGCCTGCCGCTAACTAACACCAATGCTAGAAAGTTTTCCAGATTTTTTCTGGCAGGAGCCAGTTCCTGTGAAGTGGACAAGCAGGGAAGAATTCTGCTTCCGGCGGTATTAAGAGAACACGCCGGAATTGATAAAGACGCAGTATTAGTAGGAGTTGGAAGCAGAATTGAGATCTGGAGCAAGGATGCATGGATGGCAGCCAATACCTATGATGATATGGAAGAAATCGCGGAAGCTATGGAAGGACTAGGTATATGATGTTTGAACACAAATCGGTGCTGCTTTATGAAACCATCGACAGCCTGAATATAAAACCAGATGGGATTTATGTTGATGGAACCTTAGGAGGCGGAGGACATGCTTTAGAAGTATGCAGACGCCTGGGGGAACACGGAAGATTAATCGGAATTGACCAGGATGCGGATGCCATTGCTGCAGCTACTGAGCGGCTGAAAGAATATAAAGACAAGGTAACCGTGGTCAGAAGCAATTACGAAAATATACATGAGGTATTAACGGAACTAGGAATTGATAAAGTGGATGGGATTTATCTGGATCTTGGAGTTTCCTCTTATCAGCTGGATATGCCGGAGAGAGGATTTACCTACCGGGAAGAGGACGCTCCTCTTGATATGAGAATGGATCAGAGAAATCCACAGACAGCCGCCGATATTATCAATCAGTACAGCGAATTTGATTTATATCGGATTATACGGGATTACGGAGAAGATAAATTTGCAAAGAATATTGCAAAACACATAGTAAGAGCCAGGGCTGTAAAGCCAATTGAAACAACGGGAGAATTGTCAGAGATCATTAAAAACGCAATTCCTGCCAAGATAAGAGCAGTAGGGGGCCACCCTTCTAAGCGAACCTTTCAGGCAATCAGAATTGAACTCAATCATGAGCTGGATGTGTTAAAAAACTCTCTTGATACCATGATCGGGCTTTTAAATCCTGGAGGAAGGCTTTCCATCATTACCTTCCACTCACTGGAAGACCGAATTGTAAAGACCAGATTCAAGGATAATGAAGATCCATGTATCTGCCCGCGTAACTTTCCGGTCTGCGTATGCGGAAGAAAAAGTATGGGTAAAGTCATTACAAGAAAGCCCATTTTACCATCAGAAGAAGAATTATCAGAAAACAAACGCTCAAAGAGTTCAAAGCTTCGTGTGTTTGAACGAATCTAAAAAGGGAGGAAAAAAAGAGTGGCTGCAAGAAGAAATGTGCATTCCTATCGGAACTCTGCCTATGTGCAGGGGAATACGGTACGTAAAACCATGCCGGTCAGCAGACCGGTTTCTACACCGGATGAAATTCGCCGTCCCGTACCCCATCATGTAAGACGGAACCGCGAGAAAGCATTACAGATGGATTTACCTTATGTAATTATGCTGACGATTGCTGCAGTCATTACCCTTTGTTTGTGTGTGAATTATTTGCATTTACAGTCCTCAATTACAACCAGCATTCATGAAATTGAAACCCAGGAAGCACAGCTGGAGAAACTGAAAACCGAAAACGATGCATTGGAAATGAGCATTAACACTTCCGTTGATCTTGATCATGTGTATAAAGTTGCCACTGAGGAACTGGGTATGGTCTATGCTAACAAAGATCAGATCCTTCACTATGATAAAACGGAAAGTGAGTATGTAAGGCAGAATGAGGACATTCCGAAACAATAATAAAAACAGGAGCAAAAGAAATAAAGCATTTCCTCGTTATATGCAGGAAAAGCTGGCGATTATGGTTTTGGTGATAACGCTGGCTTTATTTGCATTGGTCATGGTTCTTTATAATATGATGACGAAGAAAAAAGAAAATTATAACCAGATTGTACTGTCCCAGCAGGAGTATGACAGCAGAGTGATTCCTTTTAAAAGGGGGGACGTACTGGATCGAAACGGCACCTATCTGGCCACCAGTGAGAAAGTATACAATTTAATCCTTGATCCAAAGCAGATCATGAGTGATCCGGAGGCCTATCTGGAACCAACCATCAATGCACTGACGGAATGCTTTGGATATGACAAGACTGAAATCACCAATCTCATTCAGGAGAAAAAGGACAAGCATTATGTCCGCTATGCGAAGCAGCTGACTTATGATGACAAGGATAAATATGAGAAGTACAAAAAGGAAAAAGCAGAGGAATTGAAAAAAACCAGAAATGCCATAAAAGGAATCTGGTTTGAAGATGAATATAAGCGTGTATACCCTTATAATTCCCTTGCAAGCAAGCTGGTCGGTTTCGCCAACGGGGATGGTATGGCTGGAACCGGAGGAATTGAACAGTTTTACAATACCACTCTTATGGGGGTCAACGGAAGAGAATACGGCTATTTAAATGATGATTCCAATTTGGAGAGGGTAATAAAACCAGCTTCAAACGGTAATACGGTTGTATCCACCGTAGATGTCAATGTACAAAAGATAGTGGAAAAATACATAGCTGAGTGGGAAGCCCAGACTGGAAGCAAGCGGGTAGGCGTGGTTGTAATGGATCCCAATAACGGGGAAGTTCTTGCCATGGCAGATGACAAGAACTTTGATTTAAATAACCCCCGTGATCTGCGACCTGAATTTACCACAGATGTACTCAGACAGCTGGGGATAAAAGAAGCCATGGATGATTATAAAAGGAAGAACAAGGATGCCCAGCCTCTAACACCGGAGACAGTATCCCAGCACTATTCCGATGAACAGATCATATCTCTTGGCACTCAGGTAGCGTGGAATCAGACCTGGCGTAATTTCTGCATCAGTGACGGCTATGAGCCAGGATCTACAGAAAAAATATTTACGGTTTCTGCAGCATTAGAGGAAGGCGCCATAACAGGAAAAGAAACCTATGAATGCAATAAGTTTCTGGAAGTAGGCGGACATAAGATCAACTGTGTCAGCAGATACGGACACGGACTCATCACTGTAGAAGAAGGTCTTATGAAGTCCTGCAACGTAGTTATGATGCGAATTGCCCAGCAGATGGGAAAAGAGAAATTCTATAAATACCAGCAGATCTTTGGATTCGGTTCAAAGACCGGTATCGATCTGCCAGGAGAAGCGGATAATAAAACCGTTATGTATACGGCAGATAACGCAGGACCTACGGATCTTGCAACCAACTCCTTCGGACAGAACTTTAACTGTACCATGATTCAGATGGCAGCAGCTTACTGTTCCGTTATAAACGGGGGATCCTATTACGAACCCCATGTGGTAAAACAGATCTTAAATGAACAGGGATCTGTCATGAAAAAAGTCGACCCCGTACTGGTGCGTGAGACTGTTTCTGAGTCTACCACCAAGTATATCAATGAGGCATTATTTAAGACTGTAAATGCTGAGGGCGGAACAGGCGGCGCAGCCAGAATTGCCGGATATAAGGTTGCTGGAAAAACTGGTACAGCAGAGAAGATTCCAAGAGATAAAACCAACTATGTAGTATCCTTCTGCGGATACGCGCCATCGGATAATCCACAGGTACTGGTTTATGTAGTTGTTGATGAACCTCATGTTGAGGATCAGCCTCATAGCACATACGCCAGCCAGATTTTTCAAAAAATTATGACGGAGATTCTTCCTTATTTAAATGTATTCCCGGATACAGATACACAAGGGTCACTTTCAACTGAGGATGCAGCTACCCTTCCACAGCAGGAGGGCATTACCACTGAGACACAGCCGTCTTCTGAAAGTGGAGAGACTGGAGCAGAGACGACGGAACAACAGCCTTCCAAAGAAGCACCAACCATGGAAAATGGAGAGAAGGTTCCGGATGAATTACTAAATCCCATTGAAGAATACGTAAACCGGCAGGAAGGTGAGGGCACGGATTTACCGGCAGCCCTTCCGGGAGATAATGGTGGAGGTTCTCAGGATACCGAGGCAGGGGACGAAACCCAGGCTTCAGAATAAACTTTAAGGCAAACTGACTCATAAAAAAAGCCGAATTTCATATACTGTAACAATGATGACGATGGAGCAGCTTATGAATTCCAATAAAACACATCACAGAGAGAAAATAGCCCTCCTGTTTTTCCTGTTGTTTCTTGCCATGACAGGATTAATGGGACGGCTTATTTTTCTAATGATCTTTCGCTCTGAGCACTACAGCGCCATGGCCTCCGATCTTCATGAGAGAGAGAGAACCATTAAAGCTGCAAGAGGCAATATTATTGACGCCAGTGGGACTGTCATTGCTACAAACCGCACCGTCTGCACCATATCGGTCATCCACAATCAGGTAAAAAAGCCGGATGAGGTAGTTGCGGTTCTGTCTAAGGAGTTAGGGCTGAATGAAGCAGAGATCCGCAAGAAAGTGGAAAAGTACAGTTCCAGGGAAATTATTAAAACAAATGTAGACAAGGCTATGGGTGACCAGATAAGGTCCTATCATCTGGCAGGTGTCAAGGTGGATGAAGATTACAAACGGTATTATCCATACGATACCCTTGCCTCCACTGTACTTGGCTTCACAGGAGGAGATAACCAGGGAATCATTGGCCTGGAGGTAAAATACGAGCAGTACTTAAAAGGACTGAACGGGAAGATTTTAACCATGTCAGACGCAGCAGGGATTGAAATTGAAAATGCGGCAGAAGACCGGATAGAACCAATTGCAGGACAGGATCTGCACATCAGTCTGGATGTTAATATTCAGCGTTACTGTGAGCAGGCAGCCTATCAGGTAATGGAGAAGAAAGGTGCAAAGCGGGTGTCCATTATTATTATGAATCCTCAAAACGGGGAGATCATGGCAATGGTAAATGCACCGGAATTTAATTTAAATGATCCGTTTACATTAAATACCACAACACAAGTTCCCACAAATGAGAAAGAAAAACAGGATCTGTTAAATAAGATGTGGAGAAATCCATGTATCAACGACACTTACGAGCCAGGATCGACCTTCAAAATTGTAACAGCTGCAGCCGGCCTGGAGGCCGGAGTTGTGAAACTGACCGATCAGTTTTCCTGTCCCGGCTTTCGGGTGGTAGAGGACAGAAAAATCAGATGCCACAAAGTTGGCGGTCACGGATCAGAAACCTTCCTTCAGGGCATGATGAATTCCTGCAATCCTGTACTCATCGATGTGGGGCAGAGACTTGGAGTGGATAATTACTACAAATATTTTGAACAGTTCGGCCTGAAAGGAAAAACCGGAATTGATCTGCCTGGCGAGGCCTCCACAATCATGCATAAAAAAGAAGATATGGGACTGGTGGAGCTGGCAACCGTATCCTTTGGACAGTCATTTCAGATCACCCCCATGCAGTTAATTACAACGGCTTCCTCTCTTGTAAATGGAGGAAACCGCATTACTCCTCATTTTGGCGTGAGTACAGTAAGTTCGGACAAAAAATCCGTGCATACGTTTACCTACCCGGTAAAGGAGGGGATTGTATCAAAAGAAACCAGTGAAACCATGCGTTATATTTTAGAGCAGGTTGTTTCCGAGGGAAGCGGGAAAAAAGCAAAGATTGAAGGATACCGGATCGGAGGAAAAACAGCAACCTCTGAAAAACTTCCACGAAGTTTAAAAAAGTATATTTCATCCTTTATCGGATTTGCTCCCGCCGATAATCCAAAAGTAATTGCCCTAATTACCATTGATGAACCACAGGGCATTTACTATGGCGGAACCATTGCCGCACCAGTGATTGCTGATATTTTTAAGAACATTTTTCCTTATCTGGGAATAGAGCCAGAAGAGGAAAAAACTGTTTCTGCGTTTCGAATCAGTGGTTGATTATTCAGGCAAAAAGACGTATACTACTAACTGTGTACTTTTGATATACAAATACATAAATGATTGAGGTGTGACATGATTAACGAAACGATTTTGGCAATCATCATAGCTTTTGCCATCAGCGCAATGCTGTGTCCTATAGTAATTCCGTTTCTGCACAAATTAAAATTTGGTCAGGAGGTCCGCAGGGAAGGGCCGGAAAGCCATTTGAAAAAACAGGGAACTCCCACCATGGGCGGACTGATTATTCTTACCAGTATTATCATTACGTCTCTGTTTTACGTAAAAGATTATCCGAAGATTATCCCGGTGCTGTTTGTGACGGTGGGATTTGGTATCGTGGGCTTTCTTGATGATTACATTAAAATCGTAATGAAACGATCAGAAGGATTAACCCCTGTACAGAAGATGGCAGGTCAGCTTCTCATCACAGGAATTTTTGCTTTCTATCTGCTTCATTCCAAGGATGTGGGAACTGAAATGCTGGTTCCTTTTACAGGCGGATTTAAAAATGGAATCTATTTGAATTTTGGTATTTTATTTGTACCGGCAGTCTTTTTCATTGTAATTGGAACAGACAATGGTGTTAATTTTACAGATGGTCTTGACGGTTTGTGTACCAGTGTCACCATACTGGTTGCAACTTTTTTAACAGTAGTAGCAATAGGGGAAAGAACAGGAATCAGTCCCATTACCGGTGCGGTAGTGGGAAGTCTTTTAGGATTTCTCCTTTTTAATGTTTACCCTGCCCGGGTGTTTATGGGGGATACTGGTTCACTGGGGTTGGGAGGCTTTGTGGCCTCCAGTGCTTTTATGATGCAGATGCCGATTTTTATTGCTATCATCGGATTTATCTATCTGCTTGAGGTATTATCGGTCATTATTCAGGTGACATATTTTAAAAGAACAGGCGGGAAGCGATTTTTCAAAATGGCTCCCATCCACCATCATTTTGAGCTTTGCGGATGGTCTGAAACAAGGGTGGTTGCTGTATTTGCCATAATTACAGCAGTTCTTTGCCTGCTGGCATATCTTGGATTATAGGAGAGAAACCATATGAGTCAGAAAATTTTAGTTGCAGGAAGTGGAAAAAGTGGGATCGCCGCCTCCAGGATGATTTTAAAAACCGGCGATGAAGCTGTTTTATATGACAGCAATGATGCTTTAAAAAAGGATGAGCTGTTAAGCCAGTTTGGTGAAACAGATAAAATCTCCGTGATTCTTGGAGAACTGAAAAAAGAAGATTTAAAAGATATTTCGATTTGTGTGATCAGTCCGGGCATCGGGCTTGATGCACCTTTTGTATCTGTTTTAAAAGAAGAGAATATTTCTGTCTGGAGTGAAATACAGCTGGCATATCATCATGCAAAAGGGAAGCTGGCTGCTATTACGGGGACCAACGGAAAGACCACTACTACAGCACTGACAGGCGAGATCATGAAAGCATTTTATGAACATGTCTATGTGGTGGGAAATATTGGAATTCCTTATACCCAGGAGGCACTGAATACTACGGAAGATTCTGTTACGGTAGCGGAGGTCAGCAGCTTTCAGTTAGAAACCATCACTGATTTTCACCCGAATGTCAGCGCGATTTTAAACATTACGCCAGATCATTTAAATCGTCATAAAACCATGGAATGCTACATAAAAGTGAAAGAAAGCATCACCGTTAACCAGACAGAGAATGATTGCTGTGTTTTAAACTATGATGATCTTGTGTTACGGGAGTTCGGAGAGTCGATGAAACCCCGCGCCATCTATTTCAGCAGCAGGAATTCTCTTGATGAGGGCTATTGTATCGACGGAGATGTCATTATACGCAATCACGGCAAAAATCGGGAAGAAATTGTAAACATTAACGAATTAAATCTTCTGGGGCGCCATAACCATGAGAATGTGATGGCCGCCATTGCCATAGCTTCAGAACTGAACGTTCCGATGGAAGTAATTAAAAAGGCTGTCTGTGAGTTTCAGGCAGTGGAACACAGAATTGAGTTTGTTGCTGAAAAAGCAGGAGTGAAGTATTACAATGATTCCAAGGGAACCAATCCCGATGCGGCTATCCAGGCGGTGAAAGCCATGCCCGGACCCACCATTTTAATAGCAGGCGGATACGACAAAAATTCCGAATACGATGAGTGGATTGAATCCTTTGACGGAAAAGTGAAACATATGGTGCTTCTTGGCCAGACCAGGGAGAAAATCGCGGAATGTGCGGCAAGACATGGCTTTACCAATGTAATGTATGCGGAGGATATGCAGGAAGCAGTAAAAGTCTGTGCCTCCTATGCAAACAAAGGAGATTACGTACTGCTCTCACCGGCATGTGCAAGCTGGGGAATGTTTCGATGTTACGAAGAGCGGGGAGAGATTTTTAAAGAATGTGTCCGAAGCCTTTAAGCTGAACGGGCATTGTAATTTGAATGGCGAGGAGGAATGGTATGGCGGAAAAAAGGCCAGTAGTGAAAAAAAACAGGCCGCGCCGTTTTTATGACTACAGTCTGCTGTTCACGGTTATATTTCTGTCTGTTTTCGGTTTGATTATGATATACAGCTCCAGCTCTTATGCCGCCCAGTTAAAGTTTGGCAATGCTTCATTTTTTATGATGAAGCAGGCAAAGATCGCTTTGGGTGGATTTATCCTGATGATCATTATTTCGAAGATGGATTACCACTGGTATGGGAAATTTGCGGTGTTTGCCTACGTGCTTTCTTATATTTTGATGATCGCCGTCTCTCTGTTTGGTAAAAAATTTAACGGAAAGCGAAGATGGCTGGGAGTAGGAAGCCTGACGTTTCAGCCTACGGAGTTTGTAAAAATAGCTCTCATTGTTATGCTGGCTGTTATGATTGTACAGATGGGCAAAAACATCAACACGAAAAATGGTGTAGCGCTGATCATTGTAACAACCATTCCTATTGCGGGAATTGTTGCTGCAAACAACTTAAGCTCCGGTATCATCATTGTGGGAATTGCGTTTGTCATGCTGTTTGTGGCGTGTAAAAAGAAATGGCCGTTTTTTGCCTGCGGATTTGCAGGAGTAGGGCTTTTGGCATTTGCCGGTCCCATTGCCACGGTTCTTGAGAAGTTAAACATTCTTCATGATTATCAGCTGGGAAGAATTCTTGTCTGGCTGGAGCCGGAGGCTTATCCTTCTACTGGAGGGTATCAGGTGCTGCAGGGACTTTATGCCATTGGCTCCGGGGGCCTGGTAGGAAGAGGCCTGGGAGAGAGCATACAGAAGATGGGATTTGTGCCTGAGGCACAAAATGATATGATTTTTTCCATAATCTGTGAGGAACTTGGACTATTTGGGGCGGTATCCGTGATTCTTATTTTTCTTTTCATGATATACCGTTTCATGCTGATTGCAGACAATGCACCGGATCTGTTCGGCGCACTTTTAGTGGTAGGCGTTATGGGACACATAGCCATACAGGTTATCCTAAACATCGCTGTTGTAACCAATACCATACCTAATACCGGAATAACACTGCCCTTTATCAGTTACGGGGGAACCTCGGTCCTGTTTCTTATGGCTGAAATGGGCATGGTTCTAAGTGTTTCCAATCAGATTAAACTGGAAAAATAGCTGGATATGAAACCATTCTCTCACTTATAACATAGGATAGTATATAAGAAACCATGGGAGGTACCGGTTTGTCAGTCATACAGGTCCAGGGGTTACGATCCTTAAAAGGTGAGATAAAAATTCAGGGTTCCAAAAATGCTGTTCTGCCGATTATGGCAGCGGCGGTTCTCCATAAAGGTACTACAGTGATTCATAATGTCCCCAGGATACAGGATGTGTTCTGTATGCTGGGGATACTTGAGCGTATCGGGTGTATTTACAGTCTTGACGGACATACGCTGACTATTGATGCTTCTGACATCAAATGTGCAGAGATTCCGGAAGAGTATATAAAGAGCATGCGTTCTTCTATTATATTATCAGGTCCTCTGTTAGGGAGGCTGGGTGATGCTGTTACCAGCTTTCCCGGGGGCTGCTCCATCGGGCAGAGACCCATTGACCTGCATCTGGCTGCATTCCGCACTCTTGGAGCAGTGATAGAGGAAAAGGATGAGAAACTGTGTGCATCTGCTAAGAAACTTGTGGGCGCTGATATTTACTTTCCGTTTCCTAGTGTGGGAGCTACGGAGAATGCCCTGATGGCAGCTGTCTATGCAAAAGGAATCACTGTCATACATGGAGCAGCAAAAGAACCGGAGATCACTTCTCTCTGTGAATTCCTGAACAACATGGGAGCAATTATTCACGGGGCTGGAACGTCCAGACTTGCTGTGACCGGAGTGACAGGTTTACACGATTCTGAATTTATCGTGGCAGGAGACCGGATTGTGGCAGGTACTTATTTAACCGCAGTGATGGCAGCGGAAGGAAATGTGCTGCTGGATGGAATCCGTCCGGGTCATCTGACTGCAGCTCTCTCTCTGGCAGAACGGATGGGAGCCGAGTTAAAGCTATATAAAAATCAGCTGGAGGTTTCCATGAGAGGCCGTCCTGACTGTGTGAATGTTGTAACCGAACCTTACCCGGGTTTTCCAACCGATCTTCAATCCCAGGTGATGGCAGTGATGGCATCGGGATCCGGCTGTGGAAGAGTGGAGGAGACGATTTTTGAAGGCAGGTTCGGAGCAGCAAATGAGCTTAAGAAACTGGGGGCAGATATCGTTATAGAGGGCAAACGGGCCATTGTACACGGACTGTATCCTCTGAAAGGAAACTGTGTAACTGCCCCTGATCTAAGAGGCGGAGCTGCCCTTGTGGTAGCCGGGCTTGCAGGCGAAGGCGTGACGGAGATTTCTGAATGCCACCATATCGAACGGGGGTATGAGGACATTTGCCGGGATTTAAGCAGTCTTGGAGCTGCAATCAGAGGTAAGGAATGAGAAACTTCAAAAAAAGCAGAAGAAAAATGATCGTTGCAATCATAGCAGTATTCCTTCTGGCCGGGTCGGCAGCTTTTTTGTCACTGCAGATCAGAAACATTACTGTAACCGGCAACAAGAAATATACTTCAGAACAGATCATAGACTTATTATTTAAAGATGGCTGGGGTCGGAATGCGATTACCTGTTTTTATAAGGATCGTTTTCAGGAACACGAACAGATCCCTTTTGTGGAAGATTACAAAATCGTATTCCTAAGCCCAGTCAGCATAGAAGTGATTGTATATGAAAAATCCGTGGTTGGTTATGTTTCCTATATGGGCAGCTATATGTATTTTGATAAAGACGGGATTATTGTGGAAAGTTCCAGCGGAAAACTGACAGGAATTCCATGGATTACGGGGCTTCAGTATGGGCATATCGCTCTGCACCAGCCCCTCCCCGTGGAGGATTCCAAAGTATTTGGCCAGATCTTAACACTAACCCAGCTTTTATCAACCCATAAAATCCCGGTGGATGAGATCCGTTATGATTCCAGCGGGAATGCAACTCTTGTTATGGGGACTATTAAAGTGTACCTTGGAAGCAATGACCAGATGAACGGAAAAATCTCAGAACTGAATGATCAGCTTCCGGTTTTAGGCGGTCTGGCTGGCACTCTGTATCTGGATACATATGACGAGGCGGAAACTGTCACTTCTTATCGGTTTGTGAAGGATAAGTGAATTTACATAATTTGTCTGGAATTTTGTTAAAAAAATGGTTGATATTTTTTACAAAATAAAATATTATATTAAATAGGTTTATACAGTAAGCTGTATATGGTTAAAGGAGGATATAATCTTGTTAGAGATTAAAATAAATGAGGCGGATAACGCTGCTAGAATTCTGGTAATCGGTGTAGGCGGTGCCGGAAACAATGCAGTGAACCGCATGATTGATGAGAATATAGCTGGCGTGGAATTTTTTGGAATCAATACGGACAAGCAGGCATTGCAGTTTTGCAAGGCTCCTACAGCTATGCAGATCGGTGAGAAACTGACCAAGGGACTTGGTGCAGGTGCGAAACCTGAAATTGGCGAAAAGGCAGCACAAGAGAATGCGGACGAGCTGGCTCAGGTCATGAAGGGTGCCGATATGGTATTCGTTACATGCGGTATGGGAGGCGGAACAGGAACTGGTGCAGCTCCTGTTGTGGCTAAGATTGCGAAAGATATGGGAATCTTAACTGTTGGTGTTGTAACAAAGCCATTCCGTTTTGAAGCCAAAACACGTATGTCCAATGCAGTGAACGGTATTGAACGTTTAAAAGAAAGTGTTGATACACTGATTGTAATCCCTAACGACCGTCTTCTTGAAATTGTGGACAGGCGTACCACCATGCCTGATGCTTTAAAGAAAGCAGATGAAGTACTTCAGCAGGCAGTTCAGGGTATTACGGATTTAATTAATGTACCAGGACTGATTAACCTGGATTTTGCTGATGTTCAGACCGTTATGACTGACAAAGGAATTGCTCATATTGGTATCGGTCACGCAAAGGGCGATGAGAAGGCTTTAGAAGCAGTGAAACAGGCTGTATCCAGTCCGCTTCTTGAGACAACCATTGAAGGAGCAACTCATGTAATCATTAATATTTCCGGAGATATCAGCCTGATTGAAGCCAATGAGGCAGCAAGCTATGTTCAGGAGATGGCAGGAGATGATGCCAATATTATCTTTGGTGCCATGTATGATGAGAATGCTCAGGATGAAGCAAGCATTACAGTGATTGCAACCGGACTTGATATGCAGCATGAAACACCGGTAGCCAAGGTTATGACTAACTTTTCCAATCCAAACTATAAGCAGCCAAAAGCAGCACCACAGGCAGCAAGTCAGGAAGCAGCAGCTACGACTGCAGCAAATCCTGCATACAATCAGAACTTTAACCAGAATTACAGCAATGCCAACAACTATTCCGGACAGCCTTATCCCAATAACCAGAATGCCGGAAATTACAGCAATCCCAATTATAACAATCCAAATTATAATAAACAGCCTAATTACGGACAGGGAACTCCTCAGACTGCACCACAGGGGAATGGCCAGCCTTACCGTCCGACTGTGAACAAAGAAGTACAGATCAATATTCCTGACTTTTTAAGAAATAAAAGATAATAGATACATAGCAGGCAGGTTCTCATGAACCTGCCTCTTTTTGAAAGGAGCGCCTTATGTTAAAAGAGGATAAAGACTGGGAATTATCAGAAGATTATTATACGGGGCAGGACAGTGAGAAAAAGCTTTCTTTGGAGGATTTCATTACGGAGCAGGATTTAGATGGTAATTCACTTAATATTTCTCCCAAGTCTGACGAACTACTTAAAAAGACCATTGAAGACGTACATCAGGTTCTGGCACTTGCAAAAGATGGAATGAGCATCGAAAAAATTGCTGAATTAACAGGTTTGGATGAAAAATACATTTATGACATCCAGGTTTGCGCACAGGGCTTCAGGGAGGATGACGAGATCGCAGTGGCTCATTTGGTTCTGGGTTAAGTTAGGGGGAAACAAAAGATGATGAGAAAGATTTGTCCGGTTTGTGATCTGCCGGTGAATGAGATCAATTACTGTCCCAGATGCAGGCGTGTTGTTAAAAAGCCTGTTTACTGGAATGCAGACTATTTATTAAATGAGAAGAGAAGCCAGACAGTTATGCCGGCAAGTCAGCCGTCTGCCGCCACAACAACCGTAAATCAACCGACTGTCCATACTCCATTGCCTGGAAAGGGACGATCCAATGTATTGCTGTTTGTTGTGATTCTGTTTATTGTGATCATGACTCTGGCCAGTGTGATTATCAGCTGTGCTGTGAATGCCACCTTTTTGGAAAGCAAGTATGACACAGCAGTGGGATATGATGACTATGGATATCGGGATTTAAATGAAGCGGAGGTAATAGCCGCAGGAGAGCATTGCAGCGGATTCGATCACTTTGATACGGACGGAAGAGAAATTTCCAGGTCTGTGATCCAGTTTATGGAAAAAGAGGAGTATGGCTACACCATCATTTCCCAGGAGACATATGGGGATAACTATGAGTTTAAAAAGGATGGCGATCCGCTGACTTTTTATGAGACTGTGGAAAGCGTTTATCTGACTCCCAAAGTAACGGAAGAAGCTGGTTCTGATGTGGAATCGTATGAGTACGTGGATATTAACTATGATACGGCTACGGGGGAACTCCACCGGTATGTTTCCTATCTGGAGGATCAGGAAGCGACTCTGGCATTTCTGAAACAGTTTTTACTGGATACAGAAGCAGGGTGTATGGTTGAGGCAGACCAGAGCAGCGTTGACTCGATTATAGAACAGGCAAAGGCAAGGATTAACCAGCGGGAAGGAGCCTACATCCTGGAAGGTATCTTTGATGTAAACATCTATATCTATGAAGACCGGATACAGGTTTATGTATCCTATAACAATCCTGAGACTGTAATAAATCAGGAAACTTAACCGCTAAAACCTGCTATTGACATAAAATAATCATTCTGATATAATAGTTCCAATCGCAAAAGGGAGTAGCTTCCACCGAAAGGCTGGATAAGCGTGCGTCAGAACGATAAAGAGATTTATCCGCATTCTTATGAAATGTCAAGACTTTTACTGATACCGTCAGGTACCGGCAAAGGTCTTTTTTTATATCCTTTTTTGCGAGAGACCCCCCCATAAGAAAGAGAGGAAATAAAGGATGGAAACAGTTAACCCAAAAGGAACGGAGCAATTAAGAAAAATCCGGAAAGTGATAAAGAAATCCGGAATAGCAGTTTTACTTGCTGTTGCGGTTCCTGTAATTGCATTTGGCTCTGTCTATAATGTGCAGGAGCAGGAACAGGCGGTAGTGACCACATTAGGGATTCCAAGAACGGTTGCAGAACCGGGACTGCATTTTAAGATCCCCTTTGTTCAGAATGTAAATAAGGTGAATACCACCATTCAGGGATTTGCCGTCGGCTACGATCCCAGTGACAATGAGAGCAAGGAAGAAGATTCCCTAATGATTACAAAAGATTATAATTTTGTAAACGTGGATTTTTTTGTGGAGTATAAAGTCACAGATCCGGTAAAGGCAATCTATGCTTCCAGGGATCCCCTGATTATTTTGCAGAATGTATCAAGAAGCAGTATCCGAACAGTCATCGGCAGTTACGATGTGGATTCTGTGCTGACCAATGGAAAAAATGAGATTCAGTCAAAAGTTAAGGAAATGATCACGTCAAAACTGGCAGAACACAATGTAGGGCTTACGGTGATCAATGTCACCATACAGGATTCAGAACCGCCGACAAAGGAGGTAATGGAAGCCTTTAAGGCAGTGGAAACAGCCAAACAGGGAAAAGAGACAGCGATCAATAATGCAAATAAGTACCGCAATGAAAAGCTTCCGGAGGCAACTGCCCAGACAGATCAGATTCTTCAGGAAGCGGAGTCTGCCAAGGCAAAAAGGATTAATGAGGCCAGTGCAGAGGTAGCGAAATTTAATGCCATGTACGAGGAATATGTGAAAAACCCGGAAGTGACCAAAAAAAGAATGTTCTATGAAACAATGGAAGATGTTCTTCCAAACATGAAAGTGATTATTGACGGTACGGACCAGACCAGTACTATCCTCCCCCTTGACAGCTTTACCGGAGGAACGGCCAGTGAAAAGAAGGAGAATCAGGAATGAAAAAGATAAAAACAGCCATAGGAATTGTGATTGCGGCAGTTGCCGTAACGGTGCTTTCCGGAGGGGTAGTGGTAACAAAGGAAAATGAATTTAAACTGATCAGACAGTTTGGAAGAGTGGAGAGGGTCATTGATTCCCCAGGCATTTCTTACAAGATACCATTGATCCAGACAGCAGATACCCTGCCAAAGCAGATCTTAATTTATGATCTTGCGGCTTCCGATGTAATTACAATGGATAAAAAAACCATGCTCAGTGACAGCTACGTGCTCTGGCGGATTGAAGATCCGCTTAAATTTGCCCAGTCACTGAACTCTTCCCTTTCTGGTGCAGAAAGCAGAATTGATACAGTGGTTTATAACTCAGTCAAGAATGTAATCAGCAGTATGGCACAGAATGAAGTCATAAGCAGCCGTGATGGGGAACTTTCTCAGGCGATCATGAATAATGTAGGAGAAAACATGAGCCAGTATGGGATCCGCCTTCTGGCAGTGGAAACAAAGCGCCTGGATCTTCCTGCAGATAATAAAACAGCCGTGTATGAAAGAATGATTTCAGAGCGTGCCAAAATAGCTGCCACATTTACAGCAGAAGGCCAGGCAGAGGCAAAAAAGATACAAAATACAACAGACCGTGAAATAGCAATCAGTATTTCTGATGCTCAGGCAAAGGCGGCATCAATCACATCAGAGGGAGAAGGAGAATATATGAGAATTATGGCGGAAGCTTATCATGATCCTCAAAGATCAGATTTCTATTCCTTTGTGAGGTCACTGGAAGCAGCTAAAAAGTCACTTACAGGAAATGGGAATACCTTAATCCTTCCGGGAGGCTCTCCGCTTGCCAGGATTTTTACCGGACAGTAAAATTTGGAGTACTACCTGTTGCGGGAAAAAGTTTTTTATGGTAAAGTGTTAAAATAAAAAGAAGCAGAGGATAGGAGATTGACAGAATGAAGATTACAGATATATTGAGCCAGGGAAAGCCGACCTTATCTTTTGAAGTATTTCCGCCTAAGACAGAGGATAAGTATGATTCTGTTGAGAAGGCGGCTGCTGAGATAGCAAAACTGAAACCTGCCTTTATGAGCGTCACATACGGCGCCGGCGGAGGAACCAGTAAGTATACCGTAGACATCGCTTCTGCCCTCCATCATGAATATCATGTTACGGCCTTGGCCCATTTGACCTGTGTATCTTCAACGAAAGAAAAGGTGCGTCAGGTGTTAGGTGAGCTAAAGGAAGCAGGGATAGAGAACGTGCTGGCATTAAGAGGTGATATCCCGGCAGATGCCCCGGATAAGCGGGAATACAACTATGCATCAGAACTGATCAGAGAAATTAAGGAAACCGGTGATTTCTGCATCGGAGCTGCCTGTTATCCGGAAGGCCATGTGGAATCAGCAAACAAAACCATTGATATGGATTACTTAAAGCAGAAGGTGGAAGCAGGATGCGATTTTGTAACCACCCAGATGTTTTTCGATAATAACATCTTATATAATTACTTATACCGGATACGGGAAAAGGGAATTACAGTCCCGGTTGTTGCAGGAATTATGCCTGTAACCAATGTAAGGCAGATCATACGCAGCTGCCAGCTGTCCGGAACCTATCTGCCCACCCGGTTTAAGGCGATCGTTGACCGGTTTGGGGAAGATCCGGCAGCCATGAAGCAGGCAGGAATAGCCTATGCAACGGAGCAGATCATTGATTTAATTGCAAACGGTGTCAATGCCATTCATGTTTATTCTATGAATAAGCCTGATGTGGCCTTAAAGATCAAGGAAAATCTTTCTCAGATACTGTAATCCGTAAAGCAGCAGGTCCGTTTCTGTAAAAGAGCGGACCTGTTTTATCAGGAAAAAACGGAGGGATAAGGATGGAGATCAGCCGGAAGGAGATTCTCAGGTATTTAGGATATGGAAATAAGGAAAGCGATGAACAGATCAGTGCTTTGGTCGAGGAAGTATTGGAAGAACTTCTGGCTGCTGCATCACCCAAATGTATATACAGGGCATTCCCGTTAACACTGCTTCCTGAGAATGAGATTGATTTTACTGTCTTTCGTACAAAAAGCCGGAATTTAAGTAAAAATCTGGCGGATTGTGAGGAAGTTATATTATTTGCGGCCACACTGGGAACCGGAGTGGATGTGCTGCTTCACAAATACACCAGACTGCAGATGAGCAGGGCTGTCATTATGCAGGCAGCTGCCGCTGCAGTGATTGAAGAATACTGTGACGAAGAAAACCGCAAACTGAAACAGGAATATGAGACCAGGTGCTTTTATTTAAGACCCAGATTCAGTCCTGGCTATGGTGATTTTTCGCTGGAATGTCAAAAAGATATAACAACAGTTTTGGAAACACCCAAGCGGATTGGCATTATGCTTACGGAAAGCCTGCTCATGACTCCATCCAAATCCGTGACGGCAGTGATGGGAGTTAGTAAGAAGCCTTACCGGTGTGAGATAAAAGGTTGTGAATCCTGTGGGAAAAAGGACTGTGCATACCGGAGATAAGATAGAAACTGAGTGAAGATGGAGGAAAGTATGACAGCGATTTTAGAGAAATTGAAAGAAAGAATCCTTTTTTTTGACGGCGGCATGGGCAGCCTTTTACAGGCCAATGGCTTAAAACCCGGTGAACTGCCGGAAACCTGGAATGTAACCCATTCTGATTTAATCGTAAAGCTGCACAGAGATTATCTGGAAGCAGGTGCAGATATGATTAAAACCAATACCTTTGGTGCGAATGGTTTAAAATATAATAAGGACAAGAAATTTGATTTAGAGCAGATTGTGACAGCTGCCATGAAAAATGCCAGGGAGGCGGTGGATACTGCCGCTTATCCCCCGGGAAGGTCAAAAGGAGCAATAGCCCTTGATATCGGTCCTACCGGCAAACTTTTAAAGCCTCTGGGAGATCTTGATTTTGAAGATGCCTATGAGCTGTTTTCCCAGGTGGTAAGAATTGGTGAACGGGAAGGGGCAGACCTTATTCTCATTGAAACCATGAGTGACAGCTATGAAGCAAAAGCAGCGGTTCTGGCTGCAAAAGAAAACAGCAGCCTGCCTGTTTTTGTGACAATGATTTTTGATGACAAGGGAAAGCTTTTAACCGGCGGAAATGTGGAGTCTACAGTAGCCCTTTTAGAAGGGCTGGGAGTGGACGCCCTGGGTATTAACTGCGGTCTTGGCCCTGTTCAGATGAAAGGCATTCTGGAAGACATCATGAAGGTGGTTTCTCTTCCTGTCATTGTAAACCCCAATGCAGGACTTCCAAGAAGTGAAGGCGGAAAGACGGTTTATGACATTGATGCCGATGAATTTGCCAGAGTCATGAAGGAGATTGTGGAGGCGGGAGCCTGTATCATCGGTGGCTGCTGCGGAACCACGCCGGAGCATATTGAAAAAATGGCAGCCCTTTGTAAGGAGTTGCCGGTCAGACTTCCGGAAAGAAAGAACCGGACGGTCATTTCCTCCTATGCCCAGGCGGTTGTGATAGATCGGGATCCGGTTATTATTGGAGAACGGATTAACCCAACGGGAAAAGCTAAATTTAAGCAGGCGTTAAAGGATCACAATCTGGAGTATATCTTAAAAGAAGGTGTTCTCCAGCAGGATAACGGAGCTCATGTGCTTGACGTGAATGTGGGACTTCCTGAGATTGATGAACCAGCCATGATGGTTGAGGTGGTGAAAGAACTGCAAAGTATCATTGACCTGCCTTTACAGATAGATACCTCCAATATGACTGCCATGGAACGTGCCATGAGAATCTATAATGGTAAGCCGCTTATAAATTCAGTTAACGGAAAGAAAGAAGTGATGGAGGCCATTTTCCCTCTTGTAAAACGGTACGGAGGAGTGGTGGTGGCTCTTGCTCTTGACGAAGACGGTATTCCGGAAACGGCTGAGGGAAGAATTGCAGTATCGAAAAAGATTTATGATACCGCAGCCGGATATGGGATCGGAAAAGAAGATATCATCATTGACGCTTTGTGTATGACAGTGAGCTCTGACAACAAAGGTGCCATTACAACTCTTGAGACCGTAAGACGGGTAAGGGATGAATTACAGGGAAAAACCATACTTGGAGTATCGAATATTTCCTTTGGTCTTCCTCAGAGAGAGATTGTCAATGCAGCATTCTTTACAATGGCTTTGCAAAACGGGTTAAGCGCCGCCATTATAAATCCAAACTCAGAGGCCATGATGCGCTCCTACTACAGCTTCCGTGTGCTTGCAGACTTAGATCCCCAGTGCAGCAATTATATCAACATCTACAGCGGTAATGTGGCAGTTCTTGGTGAGGTGAAAAGACAGGTAGGGGATCAGAAAACAGCTGGGATAAGCGGAACAGATTTATCCTTAGGGGAGAGCATAAAAAAAGGATTAAAGGACAGAGCGTATGCTGCAGTTTCTGAACTTCTGGAAAACAGGGAACCCCTTACCATAATTAATGAGGAAATGATTCCTGCTCTCAATGAGGTTGGAAAAGGGTTTGAGAAGGGAACGGTATTTCTTCCCCAACTCCTGATGAGCGCAGAAGCGGCAAAGGCAGCTTTTGAGGTTATTAAGGAGAAGCTGGCACAAAGCGGTGCAGAGGAAAAGAAAAAGGGAACCGTAATACTTGCAACCGTAAAGGGAGACATTCACGACATCGGCAAAAACATTGTAAAGGTGCTTTTGGAAAATTACAGCTATGAAGTACTGGATCTTGGAAAAGATGTTCCGCCTGAAACCATTGTAAAAACGGCCATCGAACGGAATGTGAAGCTGGTGGGGTTAAGCGCTCTTATGACAACCACGGTTCCAAGCATGGAAGAGACCATACGCCAGCTTCGGACTCAAGCGCCTTTTGCAAAGGTTATGGTCGGCGGGGCAGTTCTCACAAAAGAGTACGCAATGACAATCGGTGCAGACCAGTATTGCCGGGACGCCATGGCATCTGTAAATTATGCCGAGGATATATTTGAAGTAAAATAAGGTGCCTCATTGACAAATAACGAATGAATGGTACAATAAAACTTGATAATATATCTGGAGGTACAAAATGGGAAAGATAATTTTAACTGGGGACAGACCCACTGGAAAGCTTCACATCGGACATTACGTGGGTTCGCTGAGGCGCAGGGTGGAATTGCAGAAATCCGGCGAATTTGACGAGATTTTTATTATGATAGCGGATGCCCAGGCATTAACGGATAATGCGGACAATCCGGAAAAGGTTCGTCAGAACATTATTGAGGTAGCGCTGGATTATCTCGCATGCGGACTGGATCCCAGTAAGAGTACGTTGTTCATCCAGTCTCAGATACCACAGCTTACAGAGCTTAGCTTCTATTATATGAATCTGGTTACCGTTTCCAGGCTGCAGCGCAATCCTACTGTAAAATCAGAGATTGCCATGAGAAACTTCGAAACCAGCATACCCGTGGGCTTCTTTACCTATCCAATCAGCCAGGCAGCTGATATTACGGCATTTAAGGCCACCACTGTCCCTGTGGGAGAAGATCAGGAGCCGATGATTGAACAGACCAGGGAGATCGTACGGAAGTTCAATTCCGTTTACGGAGAGGCGTTAGTAGAGCCGGATATCCTGCTTCCGGATAATCAGGCGTGCTTACGTCTTCCGGGAACAGACGGCAAGGCAAAGATGAGCAAATCCCTTGGCAACTGCATCTACTTATCTGATTCAGAAGATGAGGTTAAGAAAAAGGTAATGAGCATGTACACAGATCCCAATCACCTGATGGTTTCCGATCCCGGACAGGTGGAAGGCAATACTGTATTTACCTATCTGGATGCATTTTGCAAAGAAGAGGATTTTAAAGAATATTTACCGGATTACAAGAGCCTTGATGAGTTAAAAGAGCACTATCAGAGAGGCGGACTTGGAGACGTTAAGGTAAAGAGATTTTTAAACAGTGTGCTCCAGGCAGAGTTAGAGCCCATCAGAAAGAGAAGAAAAGAATACGAAGCAGATATCCCTTACGTATATCAGATCTTAAAAGAGGGAAGCCAGAAAGCAGAAGCAGCAGCTGCCGCTACCTTAAAAGAGGTTAAGGAAGCAATGAAGATCAACTATTTTGACGATGTGGAACTGATCGGAGAACAGGCAAAGCGGTTTAAAGGTCAGGAATAGGGGTTGTCATGAAGATCGTATCCATTCATGAGATACTGGAATGCAATCAGCTTTTAAAGGACAGCGGATTGGAATTTAAGATTCATTTAAGAGATGCCTGCGGGAAACAATCCTGCTTTGTGGAATCCCTTAGTGAAAGCAATGGAACAGCAGAATATCAGGCGCTTTATGAGACACTGGAAGCGTACTTTAAGAAACTGCGTTTTCAGCTGGAGTATAATGAAGATAAGACAAATTTCTGGATGATTTAACTCCGGAAACTGGAATGCCGGAGTGGCTGCAAAGGAGAAAAACCGTTGCGCTTCTCCGGTTTTTTAACTTAATAATAAAATAATAATTATTATCAATATTATTTATTGAATTTTCTGGTAAACTATGCTATGATTATACCATGAATTAGTAACAACTAACTCATAAATTTAATCGAAACAAGCCATATTAATTGAGTATAGCCATCAGGAAAGGAGATAGATTGTATGTCATTCATTGGAAAAGAGATTAGTGATTTTAAAGTACAGAGTTTTATAAATGGAGAATTTAAGGAAGTGGTTAAAAAGGATGTTCTGGGTAAGTGGTCCGTATTCTTTTTTTATCCGGCGGATTTTACTTTTGTCTGCCCCACGGAACTGGAAGATCTTGCAGATAAATATGAGGATTTTAAAAAGGCGGGCTGTGAAATTTACAGCGTATCCTGTGATACCCATTTTGTACACAAGGCCTGGCATGATGCTTCAAAGACAATAAAAAAGATTCAGTATCCCATGCTTGCGGATCCTACAGGCGCACTGGCAAGAAGCTTTGATGTTCTGATTGAGGAATCAGGTATGGCAGAGAGGGCAACCTTTGTTGTGAATCCGGAAGGAGTCATTGTAGCTTATGAAGTGATTGCCGGAAACGTGGGAAGAAATGCAGAAGAACTGTTTCGAAGAGTGGAGGCTTCCCAGTTTGTTGCCAAACACGGAGATGAGGTTTGTCCTGCAAAATGGAAACCAGGTGAAAAGACATTAAAGCCCAGTCTGGATTTAGTAGGGCTTCTGTAAAGGCGGGATCCTATGGCTGAATATTATGACGTAATTATTGTAGGCGCAGGTCCTGCAGGTCTCTCCGCAGCCATTTATGCAGCCAGAGCCAGATTTAAGGTTCTGGTACTGGAAAAGGAAAAAATCGGCGGTCAGATTACCATTACATCGGAAATTGTAAATTATCCCGGAATCGAGAAAATAGACGGCACAGAGCTGACAGAAAAGATGCGGGCCCAGGCACAAAGCTTTGGGGCTGAATTTCAAATAGCAAAAGTAACAGACTTTGATTTATCCGGAGATATGCGAGTTGTAAAAACCGATAAAGGTGATTTTAAGACCCTTGGAATTGTTCTTGCTCTTGGTGCAAACCCCAGAATGCTGGGGTTTGCAGGAGAGAAAGAATACAAAGGCAGAGGAGTGGCTTACTGTGCAACCTGCGACGGTGAATTTTTTACCGGAATGGATGTATTTGTAATTGGAGGTGGATTTGCAGCAGCAGAAGAAGCTGTATTTCTAACCAAATATGCAAGAAAGGTCACCATCATTGTCAGAGAAGAAGATTTTACCTGTGCCGCCTCCGTAGCGGATAAAGCGAAGAATCACGAAAAAATTGAAGTTCATTATCAGACTGAGATCGTGGAAGCTGCTGGTGACAGGCTTTTACAATCTGCCAGATTTCGGGATAATCAGACTGGAAGAGAATGGACTTATGAAGCGCCAGAGGGAGAATCCTTTGGTATATTCGTATTTGCAGGCTATGTACCGGACACAGAAATAGTAAAAGGGAAGCTGGAACTTGACAGCCACGGTTATCTCATTACAGATCACAATCAGATGACTGGTATTCCGGGAGTGTATGGAGCCGGTGATGTGTGTGTCAAGAATTTAAGACAGGTGGTAACCGCTGTTTCCGACGGTGCAGTGGCCGCCACGTCCTTAGAAAAATATGTAGCTGATGTTTATGAGAAGTTACATTTGTCTCCGCGGGAGCCTCTGGCACAAACGGATAACAAAAGTGAGAACAGAAAGCAGCAGGATGAATCAGGGGAAGAGAATTTTATCACTTCCGAGATGAGACAGCAGTTAGAAGTACTGTTTGAAAAATTCCAGAAAAAAGTTATTATAAAGGCACTTTTGGATCAAAGTCAGCTTTCCGTTGAAATGAATTCCTTTTTAAAGGAACTCTCTGGCATCTCAGATAAAGTCGAATGCCTTACAGGGCAGGTATCTGATAAGTCAGAACCGGATGAGACAATTCCCGCCCTCTTGGTTTTAAGAGAAGATGGTACGGAAACAGGAATCCGTTTCCATGGGATTCCAGGAGGCCATGAGTTTAATTCCTTCGTTATCGGATTATATAATGCGGCGGGGCCGGGACAGACTGTCTCTCTGGAAGAAGAAGACAGAATACACAGGTTAGACAAAGAGCTTACCATTAAGATTGCGGTTTCTTTATCCTGTACCATGTGTCCGACCACCGTTATGTCAGCAGGCAGAGTTGCAGCTCAAAACAGCAAAGTAAAAGCATGGACTTATGATCTTGCTTATTATCCGGAATTAAAGAAGCGTTATCAGATTATGAGTGTGCCCTGTATGATTATCAATGATAAGGTTGTAGAATTCGGAAAGAAATCCGTTGAGGAGCTTCTGACCGTTTTGGAAAGTATAGAATAGAAAAGGAGAAATCATGATGAATTATCTGGAAATTGAAAAGGTCATTGGAAGAGAAATTATTGACTCAAGAGGGAATCCTACTGTTGAGGCTGAGGTTCATTTAGCAGATGGCACCATTGCCACAGGAGCCGCACCAAGCGGTGCGTCTACCGGCGAGTTTGAGGCACTGGAGTTAAGAGACGGAGATAAGGCCCGTTATGGCGGAAAAGGTGTTTTAAACGCAGTTCACAATATTAATACTGTGATCCATTATGCATTGGTAGGTATGGATGCATCAGATATTTACGGAATCGATCAGGCGATGATTACAGCCGATGGAACACCGGACAAATCTAGACTTGGCGCCAACGCTATTCTTGCAGTATCCATTGCCTGTGCCAGGGCAGCAGCAGTGAGCATGGGAATTCCTCTTTACCGGTTCTTGGGAGGCATTACAGGCAACCGCCTTCCGGTTCCTATGATGAATATTTTAAATGGTGGAGCTCATGCCGCCAATACCGTAGATGTTCAGGAATTTATGATCATGCCGGCAGGAGCACCAAGCTTTAAGGAAGGTATTCGCTGGTGTACCGAAGTGTTCCATTGTCTTGCATCTATTTTAAAGGCAAAAGGCCTGGCAACCTCAGTAGGCGACGAAGGCGGCTTTGCTCCTGACTTAGAGAGCGACGATGCAGCCATTGAACTGATTCTGGAAGCGGTGAGAAAAGCAGGATATGAACCTGGACGTGACTTTGTACTTGCCATGGATGCAGCCTCCAGTGAGTGGAAAGGTGAAGGCAAGGGACAGTATCTTCTGCCTAAATCCGGTAAGCATTACTCTTCTGCAGAGTTAATTGAACACTGGAAACAGCTGTGTGAAAAATATCCCATCTACTCCATTGAGGATGCACTTGATGAAGAGGACTGGGAGGGCTGGAAGCTATTAACCAAAGAACTTGGAAACAAGATCCAGCTGGTAGGTGATGATTTATTTGTTACGAATACAGAACGTCTGAAGAAAGGTATCACAGAAGGATGCGGTAATTCCATCCTCATTAAACTCAATCAGATCGGTTCCGTATCAGAGACACTGGAAGCCATAAAGATGGCTCACAGGGCAGGGTATACTGCCATTGCTTCTCATCGTTCCGGAGAGACTGAAGATACTACTATCGCAGATCTGGCAGTGGCTTTAAATACCTGTCAGATTAAGACTGGAGCTCCAAGCAGAAGCGAGCGTGTAGCCAAATACAACCAGCTGCTTCGTATCGAAGAGGAACTGGGTGAGAGTGCTGTTTATCCAGGAATGGATGCATTTCATATCCGCCGTTCCTAATTAAGAGTGAGTAAGACCTGCAGGCCGAAGAAAAGACTTGCAGGTCTTTTTTTGCATTTTGCGAAAAGGGTTTGATGTAGGGAGAAATAAATGATATGCTTAATAAATTGGTGGAATATCCGAGATACTTTCTCAATAGAATAAACAGTGATACCGTTATAAAAGAGCAGTAAGTGGGAATGTATGAGAAAGTAGGAGAAGGATAGATGGCGGAAATAAAGAGGATCAGGTGCGGAAGTGAAAACTGTTATCTGATAGAAAAAAAAGAGAGAGCCATTCTGATTGACACCGGTAGAAAAGGCTTTGAAGAAAAGATTCTTAATCATTGTAAAAAGAGCAGGGTAGAACTCATTATCCTGACTCATGGTCATATAGAACAGGTACAGAATGCGGCCCATTTATCCAAAGAGTTAAAAGCCCCTCTGGCAATCCACAGAGATGATCTGGAGATTCTTAAGGATAATTTTAAAGAACCTGTCTCTTATCAGGGCCTTTTAGGGATGGTAGTGGCCGATGTTGCTGCAAAAAACTTTGAAGAATCTGTTATTTTTGATTTTACACCTGATATTTTTTTGAAAGAGGGAGACAGGTTGGATGAATACGGCATTGACGGGACGATACTTGAACTGCCTGGTCATACCAGAGGTTCTATCGGGCTGGAGCTGGAGAAACGGGCAGTCTTTGTAGGAGATGCCCTGATGAACTTATTTTATCCAGGACTTCCCATGATTTACTGTGACCGGGAAGCCATGATCAGAAGTGGGGAAAAAATCAGTGCTCTTGGAGCAAGAAAAATATATTTCTGTCACGGAAATCCGGCAGAGAACAGAACGTGGAGCCGGATAGAAAAATAAACAGAGGAAATTTTAGTATGATAAAAATTTACGCGGAAGAATTTAATTTAGCAGCGGGAGAGAATAAACGGGAAAAAGAACATCTTACGGGTGAGTTGCTCCTTCGAAAGGGACTAAAGAAAGATTATGGAATCGATTATGGTGAGAACAATCCTGTTCCGGTTATAAAGGGAGAACATGGCAAACCTCAATTAAAGGAATATCCCCATATCTTTCATAACATCAGCCATACGGCAGGACTGGCTGCGTGTGCAATTGGATATGCACCCGTGGGGATTGATGTGGAAGAGATCCGCCCTTTTTCTGAGAATATCATCAGAAAAGTGATGTCAGAACAGGAAAAAGAGCAGTTTTATAAGCTTAAGGGAGAGGAACAGACTGCCTTCTTTTTTAAGATCTGGACGCTGAAGGAGAGTTATGTGAAAGCCGGGGGGTGGGGGATCACCATTCCTCTTACGGAGTTTTCCTTTGAACTGGGTCCGGTTGGTATTACATGCTCGGTACCCGGAGTGGAGATAGTCCAGTATTGTCTGAAGGAAAGATATATTTTATCTTTGTGCACGTTTGAAAAAACAGAGATCTGCTTTGATGAAAGATTATAAGATGGAAATAAATGGGCAAGAATCTATGTAAGTGGTTATCACTGAAATGGAGGAAGGCCCATGAAACTTGTATCGGATCAATATTTAATCACGTATCTTCAAAGATTTGACCAATATCCGTTTGAGGTAAAACTTCACGGAAAAACCCATTTAATCGGTGAAGGGAATCCAGTATTTACAGTCAGTATGAAAGATGAGATTGACAGCAGTAAGCTGCTGTCCAGTACTTCCCTTGCACTGGGAGAAGCCTATATGAAGGGAAATCTGGATATCGAGGGAGATTTATTCCAGGCACTGGATCATTTTATGGGACAAATGGCTGCTTTTACGGCAGATCAGAAAAAACTAAAAACCCTTTTTTTTACTTCTCTTTCCAAAAAGAATCAGGAAAAGGAAGTTGCTTCTCATTATGACATCGGAAATGATTTCTACAGTCTCTGGCTCGATGATACCATGAGCTATTCCTGTGGTTATTTTAAGACAGATAATGATACCCTTTATGAGGCTCAGTGCAATAAAGTGGAACGCATTTTAAAGAAGCTTTGGTTAAAGGAGGACATGACCCTTTTGGACATTGGCTGCGGCTGGGGTTATTTATTAATAAGGGCGGCAGAGGAATACGGTGTAAAGGGGCTGGGGATTACCTTAAGCGCAGAGCAGAAAAAGGAATTTGAAAGGCGGATTGAGGTTCTGGGTTTGTCTGATCGTATTACAGTAGAATTAATGGATTACAGGGATCTGCCTCAAAGCGGAAGGACCTTTGACCGGGTAGTCAGTGTGGGAATGGTGGAGCACGTTGGGAGAGAAAATTATGATCTCTTTATTAAAAGTGCAGAGTCGGTTTTAAAGCAGGGAGGGCTGTCCCTGTTACATTTTATCAGCGCACTGAGGGAGTATAAGGGAGATCCCTGGATGAAAAAATATATTTTCCCGGGAGGCATGGTACCCAGTCTCAGAGAAATGATAAATCTCTTAAGTGATCATAAATTTTATGTTTTGGATGTGGAAAGTCTCAGACGCCATTATTATAAAACACTGCGTCACTGGGATCAGAATTTTAATGAAAACAGGAATCAGATCGAAAAAAAGATGGGAACTGAATTTGTGAGAATGTGGGACTTATATTTAAATGCCTGCGCAGCAACATTTCATAACGGAATCATCGATCTGCACCAGATTCTTATATCAAAGGGAATTAATAATCAGCTCCCCCTAACAAGGTGGTACTAACGTTAAACACCAGGGTTGCTCCTGCATAAAAAACATGGTATGATTCCATGGGAAGAACCAGAAAGGATCTTTATGGAATCAGATGAATAAACGAAAGAAGAACATATTTCTGGTTTGTATCTATGCAGTTATGCTTCTGCTGTGCTTTCTCATTGTCCTGTTGTTACAGAAAGTTCATTCTCCTCATACTAAGGACGGAGACGATAACAAGGCGACGGAAAGCACAGCAGTACCTTATACAGAGGAAGAACCGGAGACGAAAGACAACAGGGAAACGTTTTCTGCAGCTGAGAAGGAACAATGTACGAAAGAGGCCATACGCCCTTCTCTTCCCCGCCGCACTGAAATGGCAGCGGAAGAAACGAAAGAAGAGGAAAAACCGTACCAGCCTCCGGTTATTGTAATTGCATCGGACGTCCATTATTTTTCACCGGAGCTGACGGATTACGGGGAAGCTTTCGATGAGTTGGAGAAGCTGGACGATGGCAAGGTAGTCCGCTATATTCCACAGATTATGGATGCATTCACAGACCAGATGGAAAAAAAGAAGCCTGCCGCGGTGATTTTAAGCGGTGATTTAACTTTAAATGGAGAGAAAAAAGGACATGAGGCGCTGGCTGAAAAATTAGCGGTTCTGGAAGAAAAGGGAGTAAAGGTCCTTGTGATACCTGGGAACCACGATATTAATAATCATGCGGCAGCATCTTATTTTGGTAAGGAAAAGGAACCCATACAGGAAGCAAACCAAAAGGATTTCTATGATATATACCGCAGATTCGGATACGATCAGGCCAGAAGTCTGGATCAGAACTCTCTTAGTTACGTCTATGAACTGGACGAAAAAAACTGGCTTCTTATGGTGGATTCTGCCCAGTATGAACCTTATAACAAAGTGGGGGGGAGAATTAAAGAGAAAACCCTTGACTGGATGAAAACACAGCTGGAAGAAGCGAAAAAGCTGGGTGTAACGGTTGTGGTAATTGCCCACCATAACCTTTTGAAAGAGAGTATTCTGTATCCGGAGGACTGTACCCTGGAAAACAGCCAGGATGTGGTCCGTTTATTGGAGAGCTACCGGATTCCTCTTTACATAAGCGGTCATCTGCATTTGCAGAAAACCAAGACTTACAAACAGGAACCAGGTGAAAAGGGGGCAGATTACCACATCAGTGAAGTGGTTGCAAACTCCTTTGCCATCAGTCCCAATCAGTACGGTGTCCTGACCTGGACCGGCGACAACCGGCTTATTTATACCACGGAACGAACTGATGTGGAGGACTGGGGTAAGAAAACCGGAACAACGGATGAAAACCTTTTAAGCTTTAGCGGATATGCGGAAAAAAGCTTAAAAGAAGTGGTGTATGAGCAGGTGAGCAGCCAGATTAAGAATCTTCCAAAAGAACAGATTGAGGAGATGGCAAAGCTGTATGGGGATTTAAACAGTGATTATTGCGCCGGAAGACCCATCGATGCCAGAGAGATTAAATCCACCACAGCATTTCGCTTATGGCAGAGGAATCTGCCGGACAGCCGGCTATTTGCCCAGATTGACGAGATATTAAGAGATACGGCTTCAGACCATAATACATGGGAGGGCAGGACAGAAGAAACGAAAGAGGAAGACAGCGATGAAGATGACAGAGAACAAACGCCTTAAGCGGGGAAGTGTTCTGACCATAACTGGCGGAATATTATGGGGAATATCGGGAACCTGCGGGCAGTATCTATTGCAGGTGAAAGGAATGGCTTCCGACTGGCTGGTTCCAGTGCGATTACTTTGTGCAGGAATTTTGCTGCTGGTTATCTGCTTTATGAAACAGGGGAAGCAGATATTTGCACCGTTTAAAAACGGTAAGGATATGAGAGATTTATTCATCTTTGGAATGGTTGGCATGTCCATGTGCCAGTATACCTATTTCACCGCCATTGGTTATTCCAATGCAGGAACTGCGACGGTGCTTCAGTACATAGGTCCTGTTCTGATTATGCTTTATGTTTCCGCACGGGCGGGAAAGATTCCTGAGAAACACGAATTACTTGCGGCAGCCCTTGCCATGGCAGGAACTATTTTACTGGCAACCCATGGAAAACCGGGAAGTCTTGCGATTTCAGACCGTGCACTGTTTTGGGGACTGTGCTCTGCGGGAGCCCTTGCAGTTTACACCACTCAGCCGGGAAGACTTTTAAGTAAGTATGGCTCTATGGTAATAACGGCATGGGGAATGCTTATTGGCGGAGTTTTACTTGGTCTGATTTTCCGACCCTGGGAGAAGACAGTTCTCCTTGATGGGGCGGCTGTTACGGCAATGGCACTTATTATTGTGTTTGGCACAATCATTGCATTTGCCTGCTATATGGAAGGCGTCAACTGTGTGGGACCTAAGAAAGGGAGTCTTCTGGCATCGGTAGAGCCAGTGTCAGCCACTGTGTTTTCTGTGATTTTTATGGGAGTTAACTTTGGTCTTATGGACTTTGTGGGATTTGTGTGCATTCTCTCCACGGTATTTCTTCTGACATCGGGGAAAGAATAGTCCATGCTTTACAATTTATTTCATATCATATATAATGATGAAATAAAATTACATGAATTAGAGGTAAACCATATATGCAGGAAAGTATAAGTGTGTCCGGAGTTCTCTGCTCATCCTATGATTCTTTTTTTGAAGCAGAGAAAAAGATTGCGGATTTCATTCTCTCAAATAAAAGTGATATCATAGACATGACAGTAGCAGAGCTGGCTCTGGCAAGCGGAACAAGCGATGCCACAGTTTCCAGATTCTGCAGAAGATGTGGATTTAATGGCTTTCATCATCTAAAGATTAATCTGGCGAAAGAGGTGGCGGAGGAACGGGGTAATTCCATTGAAGTTTCCAATGACATCAGCCGTGATAATATCGGTCAGTCTCTTCAGAATATCCTGGCCAATAAGGTGGCGGAACTGACCCAGACCATTTCCATGATGGAACCGGCAGAGCTGGATCAGATCTTATCCATGATAGAAAAAGCCAGAACAGTCCAGCTGGTGGCAGTAGGCAATACCATCCCCGTAGCACTTGACGGCGCCTTTAAATTCAATCAACTGGGAATTGCCGCTGTATCTGGAACCATTTGGGAGACCCAGATGGCATATACCTGCAATATGGGGCCGGAGGATGCGGTCATTATCATATCCAATTCCGGTTTTTCCAAACGGCTTATGACTCTGGTGGCAGTAGCTAAGGAAAACCATGTTCCTACCATTGCAATCACCAATAATCCGTCATCGCCTCTGGGACAGGCCTGCGATCTTCACATCACTACGGCAACCAGGGAGAAGCTTCTTTTGGGTGAATTTTGTTTTTCCAGAGTATCGGCCACAACCGTAATGGAGATCTTATATCTCTTTTTATCGGTCAGCAGGAAGAATTCACATGATCATATCAGACGTCACGAAATTGCAATATCCGATGATAAAAAATAAGGAGAGCCGTAAGGTTCTCTTTTTTTAATTCAAAGGGATGAATCTTAGCAGTTTCTTTGGGGAACAATGGTATTTGGGGAAATAGCACAAAAAACAGGGGCGCCATAAGGGTTGTTTTATCACTAATTGTGCAAAGCGACGAAATGTTTTGAGAAATAATATTTCTTGCATAAATTTATTGACGAAATAAAACAATCGTATTATAGTATAGACAAGGGGATGAAATAAAATTTTATATATAGAAGGAGCAGTGATATATGATTTACACAGTAACATTTAATCCGGCTCTCGATTATGTCGTAAAAGTAGATCACTTCACACTTGGAACCGTTAACAGAACCGAGCAGGAAGACATTTACTGCGGAGGGAAGGGGCTGAACGTATCAACCGTTCTGGCTACTCTGGGATACGGGAATACTGCGTTAGGCTTTGTCGCTGGATTTACCGGAGATGAGATTGAACGCAGAGTGAAAAATCTGGGATTTCGAAGTGATTTTATTCATGTTGAACAAGGAATGTCCAGAATCAATGTAAAGCTCAAATCCGGTGAAGAGACAGAAATTAACGGAAGCGGACCAAAGATCACAAAAAAAGATGTGGAAAAGCTATATGAAAAGCTTGACTGTATTACAAAAGGGGACATCCTGATTTTATCTGGAAGTATTCCTGCATCACTGAATGATGATATTTATGAACGGATCATGGAGTATCTGGATAAAAGGGGGATCCGCATTGTGGTTGATGCGACCCGGGATTTACTTTCAAACGTGCTTTATTATCATCCGTTTTTGATAAAGCCCAACAATCATGAACTAGGGGAGATGTTCGGTGTAACGCTTAAAAGCGTAGATGAGATTATCCATTACGGAAAACTACTTCAGGAAAAAGGTGCTGAAAATGTACTGGTTTCCATGGCAGGAGACGGTGCAGTTCTGATTACGGAAAAAGGAGAGGTCTTCACAATGGGAGTGCCCTCCGGAACTGTGAAAAACTCTGTTGGAGCCGGAGATTCTATGGTAGCAGGCTTTGTTGCAGGATACTTAGAAAACGGCAGTTATGAACATGCTCTGCGTCTTGGAAGCGCCGCTGGAAGTGCCACCGCATTTTCGGAAGGCCTTGCAGGGAAAGAAGATATCAGGAAGCTTTACAATGAATTATTAAAGGAGGGGTTTTGATGAAGATTACAGACTTACTGAAAAAAGAAAGTGTGGAGCTTGGGGTTCGTGTTTCCAGTAAGGAAGGGGCCATCAATCGTTTGGTGGATTTGATGGATGCTGCCGGAAGACTGGGGGACAAAGCAGCCTATAAGGAAGGAATTCTGGCAAGAGAAGCACTTGGCAGTACAGCAGTGGGAGACGGAATTGCCATTCCCCATGCGAAGGTAGGGGCAGTAAAAGAGCCTGGTCTTGCAGCAATTGTAGTACCGGACGGAGTGGATTATGACGCGTATGACGGTTCGCTGTCCACGATCATTTTTATGATTGCTGCACCAGATGGAGAAGCAGATGTTCATCTGGAGGCACTGTCTAAATTATCGACTCTGTTAATGGATCCTGATTTTAAGGAATCTTTGATACATGCAGGTTCAAAGGAAGAGTTTCTGCGTCTGATTGATGAAAAAGAAGCTGGCAAAACAGCAAAACCAAAAGAAGTTAAGAGTGGCTACCGTGTTCTGGCAGTAACAGCCTGCCCCACCGGAATTGCTCATACCTTTATGGCAGCTGAAAACCTGGAACAGAAGGGTAAAAAGTTAGGGATTCCTCTTAAAGCAGAAACAAACGGCGCAGAGGGGATTGGAAATGCACTGACAAAGGACGAAATCGCTGCAGCTGACGGTATTATTATTGCAGCAGATAAGAATGTGGATATGTCCCGTTTTGACGGGAAACGTGTTGTTGTAGCCACCGTTTCTGAAGGAATTCAAAAGGGAGAGGAACTGATCAAACGTGCAGTGAGCAGTGAAACTCCGGTTTACCACTATAGTGGTTCTGCATCTTCCGGAGAAGATACAAGACAAGAGGGTGTCGGTCGTTCAATCTACAAGCATTTAATGAACGGTGTTTCTCATATGCTTCCCTTTGTTATAGGCGGCGGTATCTTAATTGCACTTGCATTCCTGTTTGATGATTATTCCATTGACCCTTCCAATTTCGGTAAAAATACACCGCTTGCGGCTTATTTAAAAACTATCGGAGAACAGGCATTTGGAATGATGCTCCCGGTTCTGGCAGGATATATTGCCATGAGTATTGCTGACCGTCCTGGTCTGGCTGTTGGTTTTGTGGGCGGTTTGATTGCTAAAATGGGAGCCACCTTTGCAAATCCTGGCGGCGGAAGCGTAAACTCCGGATTCCTTGGAGCATTGCTTGCTGGTTTTATCGGTGGATATATTGTTCTGTTTTTAAAGGGTGCATTTAAAAAACTTCCAAAATCCTTAGAGGGAATTAAACCGGTTCTTCTTTATCCGTTAATTGGTATCCTCCTTGTTTCCGTTGTGACCACATTTATCAATCCGTTTGTGGGAGCGATTAATGACGGACTGACCAGTCTGTTAAACGGTATGGGCGGAACAAGTAAAATTATACTTGGAGCAGTTGTTGGCGGCATGATGTCAGTGGATATGGGCGGTCCGGTTAATAAGGCAGCTTACGTCTTTGGTACGGCACAGCTGGCTGAAGGAAACTTCGATATTATGGCAGCAGTTATGGCAGGCGGTATGGTTCCACCTATCGCGATCGCACTGTGCACCACATTCTTTAAAAAGAAATTTACAGATAAAGAGCGTCAGTCCGGTCTTGTAAACTATATCATGGGACTGTCCTTTATCTCTGAGGGTGCAATTCCCTTTGCAGCAGCGGATCCTCTTCGTGTGATTCCCTCCTGTATGATCGGCTCTGCAGTAGCAGGCGGACTTTCCATGGCACTTGGATGCACCTTAAGAGCACCTCACGGAGGAATCTTTGTTCTTCCTACAATCGGTAATCCATTTGGTTATCTGATTGCAATTATTGTCGGCTCTTTTGCTGGTTGCCTGGTTCTTGCAGCATTAAAGAAAAATCTTCAGTCTGAATTATAATAATGTTTAAATGCCCCTGTCAGTACGACGGGGGCATTTGATTTTCTGCCATAACGTTATCTAAATTCCGGTTAACTTGAACGGCAGGAAGGCTTTCCGGAGCTGCTTTTCTGATCTTGTACCAGTTTACGGTTGTAAAGACGGCAATCATCAGAAAAGCAAATGCCAGGATTAACCCGATTGCCAAGTATCTGTAATGTTTATTCATAATAGACTCCTGTTTAATTTGTATAGGATAATGAAAGTATGGACGGATAAAGGCCTGATATACGATAAAGTGCGAAAACTATTGATTAAAAGCCGGACAGGAAGTACAATTTTTATATAGAAGAATGGAAAAGACAAACGAAGCACTGCAGCCAGGAGGTATAGCATGTATAAAAGCTGTATATTTGATTTAGACGGAACCATCATTGACACAATCCAGTCCATGACTCACAGCATCAGTCTGACTATGGGAGAATTTGGCTATGCTCCCATTGACGAAGCCCATACCAAAAAATTTGTGGGAGATGGATACCGCAAACTGGTGGAACGGGCGCTTTTATATTCAGGAGATAACGAACTGATTCATTATGAGGAGGCACTGGTGATCTATGAAAAGACCTTCCAGGAAAACTGCCTTTATAAAGTGAAAGCATATGACGGTATGCCAGAGTTATTAAAGGATTTAAAAGCAAAGGGGATTAAATTAGGCGTGCTGACCAATAAAGGACACGACCGGGCAGTTGAATGTGTGGAGAGTGTTTATGGGAAAAACTTTTTTGACCAGATTATTGGGGAAGGAAATGGAATAAAGGTAAAACCAGATCCGGCCGGAGCACTTTTAATGGCAGAACGTTTTTCGCTGCAGCCATCGTCCTGTCTGTATTTTGGTGATACCAATACGGATATGAAGACAGGCAGAAATGCAGGAATGGATACGGTAGGTGTTACATGGGGATTTCGGGACAGGCAGGAGCTGGAAGCATTTGAACCCCAATATATCATCAGCCATCCCAGAGAGATTCAACATGTTTTTGAATAAAAATCCGAAATGATGGAAAATTAAGGGGAGATACGTAAATGGATCTCTTCTTTTTTTGTGAAGAGGATGGAGGAAACATGGCAAATTCAAAATATTTAAAGTGGGGATTGGTTATCATAGCTTCGGTCTGGGCTTCTTTAATCGGAACAATGATTGGATATGCATGGAACATCACTCATATGCCTCAAAAACTGCCGGAAGTGGAAATGCCTAAAATTCAAAATACCAATATCAGCATTGAGACCCAGGAAAAGATGGAAGGATATTGGACAGTTGCCGTATTTGGATTAGATTCCAGAGACGGAACATTGGGAAAAGGAACCAGATCTGATATGCAGATGCTGTTTAATATAAACCTGGGAACAGGGGAAATAAGAGCGGTTTCCGTTTACCGGGATACTTATTTAAAAGTAAATGATAAGGGGCGGTTTGATAAGATTAATGAAGCCTACTTCAGCGGAGGTCCCGAACAGGCCCTGGAAGCACTGACGGATAATCTGGATATAAATATTGATGATTATGCATCTTTTACCTGGAAAGCAGTTGCTGATGCCATTAATATTCTAGGTGGAATCGATGTGGATATCAGCCACGATGAATTCCGGTTAATCAATGGATTTATCACAGAGACTGTAGAATCAACAGGTGTGGGATCCCATCATTTAAAGAAGGAAGGTCCCAACCATTTAGACGGAGTTCAGGCGGTTGCTTATGCCAGACTTAGAAAAATGGATACGGATTTTAAACGGACAGAGAGGCAGAGAGAGGTTGCCAATCTGGCATTGAAAAAAGCCAGGGAGGCTGATTTGCCAACCTTAAACCGGCTGGCCAATGCCGTATTGCCCCAGATTTCCACAAGTATTGGAATGAAAGATATAATTCCTATTATGAAAAATATTAAAAGATTTCATTTGACGGAAAATCAGGGATTTCCCACTAAAATGATTGATGCTAAAATTAATAAGAGGGATTGTGTCATACCTGTTACTCTGGAGGAGAACGTGAAACGCCTTCATCAGTTTTTATTTGATGAGGACCAGTATGAGCCTTCGGAGCTTGTAAAAAAGACCAGTCAGCAGATTCAGACAAATGTTAAAAATAAGAAGTGATTTTACTAAAAGGATGTTAAAAACTTACCTTTTCCTTTAGAAAGAAATGTGATATACTATGCTGATGAATCAGCCGTAAGAAAGGAAAGGCAGCAACACAATCATGGATAAAAAACGAAAAAAACGTTTTAAGTGGAATATAAGCCAGACCCAGTATCTGGCTTACGGTTTCTTGTGTATTATTTTAGCAGGAGCACTTCTTTTAATGCTCCCTTTTTCCAGTAAGGATGGGCAGTCAGAGAATTTTATCAATTGCCTGTTTACGGCCACCAGTGCTACCTGTGTAACAGGGTTGGTTGTCAGGGATACATGGACCCAGTGGACACTGTTTGGTCAGATTGTGATCATGACCCTGATACAGATCGGCGGACTTGGTTTTGTTACGGTGGGAGTTTTTATTTCCATCGTACTGAGACGCAAAATCGGCCTGAAAGAACGGGGACTTTTACAGGAAAGTGTGAATACTCTTCAGATTGGAGGAGTGGTAAGGCTTGCAAAAAGGATTATAAAAGGAACCTTTTTGTTTGAGAGTGCAGGAGCGATTTTATTATCACTCCGGTTTGTTCCCCAGTATGGAATTTTAAGAGGCGTATTTTATGGTATTTTTCATTCCGTATCTGCGTTCTGCAATGCGGGATTTGACTTAATGGGACATATAGAGCCTTATAATTCATTTGTATCATACTACGATGACTGGCTGGTTAATCTGGTTATTATGTCCCTCATTATTATCGGAGGTATTGGATTTATCGTATGGGACGATATTTATAAGAACCGGTTACATTTCAATAAATATATGCTTCATACCAAAATCGTACTGGTTACCACCTTTACCCTTGTATTTGGTGGAGGACTCCTGTTCTATTTGCTTGAGAGAAACAATCTCTTAGTAGGAATGAACGCAAGTGGTCAGATACTGACTTCCTTGTTCAGCTCTGTAACAGCCAGAACGGCAGGCTTTAATACCACGGATACCCATGCTTTGACTGATGGCAGTAAGCTTCTTACCATCATACTTATGTTTATTGGAGGAAGCCCAGGTTCTACAGCCGGAGGTATTAAGACCACAACCCTGTTTGTACTTCTTATGTGTGTTCATTCCAATATCAAACAGTCTTATGGAGTCAACGTATTTGGAAGGCGTCTGCAGGAGGAGGCCATAAAGAGGGCAGGAACCATTTTAACAATCAATCTGTTTCTTGCTCTTGCCGCATCGCTGGTGATTATGGCTAATCAGTCTCTGGGCTTTTCTGATATCCTGTTTGAGACGTTTTCGGCTATAGGAACGGTCGGCATGACCACCGGAATTACCAGAGATTTAAGTACATTTTCCAGAGTTGTTATCATTTTACTGATGTACTGCGGAAGAATCGGCAGTCTTTCGTTTGCACTTGCATTTGTACAAAATCATAAAATAGCTCATGTGGAACAACCCGCAGAAGCGATTAACGTAGGATAAAGAAAAGGAGTATATTCATGAAATCAATTTTAATTATTGGCCTTGGCAGGTTTGGGCATCATCTTTGCATCAATATGGCAAGTCTGGGCAATGATGTTATGATCGTAGATCAGAAGGAAGAATGCTTAGAGGATTTACTCCCCTATGTGACAAGTGCAAAGATTGGTGACTGTACCAACGAAGCCGTGTTAAAAAGTCTTGGTATTTCCAACTTTGATATCTGCTTTGTGTGTATCGGAACCAACTTCCAAAGCAGTCTTGAAATCACCAGTCTGGTGAAGGAACTGGGTGGCAGACGGGTAATCAGTAAGGCAAACAGGGATATTCATGCTAAGTTCCTTTTAAGAAACGGTGCGGATGAAGTAATCTATCCTGACCGCGATATTGCTGAGAAGACGGCTGTTCGTTACAGCACTGATCATGTTTTTGATTACATTGAGCTGACTCCTGAGTACTCCATTTATGAGATCCCGCCTCTTCCGGAATGGGTGCATAAATCCATCAGGGAAGTGGACATCAGAAACCTGTATCATATCAGTGTTCTTGGTATTAAGCGGGAAGGAAGGGCACAGCTTATGCCGCCAGCAGACTATATCATTCAGGCGCAGGAGCATTTGATGGTAATTGGCAGGAGAGAACATATTGACAGTATTTTAAAAGAGATGAAATAGGATTTTCGGAGGTATGATGTCTGTTTGGCTGGCTGAGAACTGGGTAACTATTATCATATTCATCATAATTATGGTGCTGGTATTTTTTGCTGTCCGCAGCTTACGAAACAACAAAGGCGGCTGCGGATCCGGCGGCTGTGAAAACTGTATGGGTTGTAACACGGTCAGGAATAAGGATAAAAAGAGCAGGAAATAAGGCTGAATAGAAAAAAGGAAACGGGAAGAATAATTAGTTCCTGCCGTTTCCTTTTTTGTATGTTCTTATTTTAAGTCCAGTTTTAAGTCTCCAAATTGAATCCAGCCTGCTTTTCTAAGCAGTTCTCCAAGCACCAGTGTGATGATAGCTGGCAGAAGAAAGCAGACAAATAAAATACCCAGCCACATGCTTTTTCCACCGCCCATGGCTGTATAAACACCAATGGGGCCAACCAGTCCGCAGGTTCCCATTCCCGAGCCTGCTGGTATATTTTTTAAGTGGAATACCATGGTTGCAACAGGACCAGTGATCATGGATGCCACAGTAGGGGGTATCCAGATCTTGGGATTTTTCACTATATTTCCCATCTGCAACATGCTGGTACCAAGTCCCTGAGCCATAAGACCGCCCACTCCGTTTTCCCGGAAGGAGAGAACGGCGAATCCCACCATCTGGGCACAGCATCCGGCTGTTGCGGCTCCGCCTGCCAACCCGTCCAGGGAGAGGGCAATACAGATGGCCGCACTGCTGATGGGAAGGGTAAGAGCGATTCCGATGAGAGCGGATACCAGTATACCCATGTAGAATGGCTGTAGCTCGGTTGCTGTTTTTACAATGCTGCCGAACCAGTTCATAAATCCGGCTACACCGGGTCCTACAAACTGAGCCACTAAAACACCGGAAATAATCGTAACGCCCGGTGTTACAAGGATATCCAGCCGTGTTTCCTTTGAAACTATTTTCCCCAGCTCCGTTGCAATCACTGTTGCTGCCAGCGCGCCCACTGGTCCGCCAAGCCCATTGCCAGCAATCCCTACAGTAGCTGCAGAGAATAGTACCAGAGCCGGGGCGTGAAGGGCATAGGCGATGGCAACGCCCAAAGCTGCGCCTGTGGCACTTTTTGCAAATTCTGAAATCACGTTAAACAGTTCTAAGTTGAACTGTTTGCCCAGGGTCCCGAAGATGGTTCCGATCAACAGAGACGCAAAAAGGCCAAATGCCATAGCACCCAATGCGTCAATGAGATAGGTCTGGACTGTGATAGTGACGTTCTTCCTTTTCAGGAATTCTTTTACGCCGCGTTTTTCCATGGTTAAAAATCTCCTTTTTGTCTGGTGCACACATTTGACCTTAAGCCAAAGCAGTTGCATGTATTTTACCATAGTATAACCAAAATTCAAGTTTTTTTTATGATTATATATAAAATTGATAAAACGTTGACAATATGCAGAGAAAAACCATGGGGCCTCTGCTTGACTTTGTCCTTTGTTTGTGACACAATAAGTAGTTGTAGTTCCTGTTAAACTCTGGAAAGAAAAGAGGTATTGATTCGTATGACAAAGATTGATATTATATCCGGTTTTCTTGGAGCCGGAAAAACGACTTTTATTAAGAAACTTCTGCAGGAGGCTGTATCTGGTGAGCAGGTTATCCTGATTGAAAATGAATTTGGTGAGATCGGAATTGATGGTGGATTTTTAAAGGATTCCGGCGTGGAAATCAGGGAAATGAACTCCGGCTGTATCTGCTGTTCACTGGTTGGTGATTTTGGACAATCCTTAAAAGAGGTACTTACAACCTATCATCCAGACCGTATTATCATTGAACCTTCCGGCGTGGGTAAATTATCCGATGTAATGAAAGCGGTTAAGGATGTGGCAGCTGAGATCCAGGTAACGCTTAACAGTGCAGTTACCATTGTAGATGCCCAGAAGTGTAAGATGTACCGGAAGAATTTTGGCGAATTTTTTAACAATCAGATTGAAAATGCCGGAACAGTGGTATTAAGCCGTACCGATATTGCGCCCACTGAAAAAGTGGATCTTGCAGTTGAAATAATCAGAGAGCTGAATCCAAAAGCAGCAGTTATTACAACTCCCTGTGATGTGTTAACTGGAAAACAGCTCCTTGAAATTATTGAAAAACCGGATACCATGGAAGAAGACCTGTTAAAGGAACTGAAAGAGCATCATCATCATGATGATGACGGTTGTGGCTGCGGAGGCCACCATCACGACCACGATCATGACCACGAAGAGGGAAGCTGTGGCTGCGGAGGTCATCACCACGACCACGATCACGACCATGAAGAGGGAAGCTGTGGCTGCGGAGGCCATCACCATGATCACGACCATGATCATGAAGAGGGAAGCTGTGGCTGCGGAGGCCATCACCATGACCACGATCATGACCATGAAGAGGGAAGCTGTGGCTGCGGAGGCCACGACCACGATCATGATCACGGAGAAGGCTGCAGCTGCGGCCATGACCACGACCACCATCATGCTGACGAAGTGTTCACCAGCTGGGGACTTGAGAATGTGTCTGCTATGAGCAAGGAGACACTTGACCGAATTCTTGACGAACTTGCTTACGGCGATGGTTTTGGAGACGTACTTCGTGCCAAAGGCATGATTCCGGGCATAGAAAAGGGAACATGGCTTTATTTTGATCTGGTTCCGGAACAATATGAGATCAGAGATGGTAACCCGGAGTACACCGGTAAAGTTTGTGTAATTGGGGCTAATTTAAAAGAAGAAGAATTAAAACTTGCCTTTGGCAAATAATTGGACTGGAGGAAATCATGAGTAATATCGACGAAATGGAAGATGATTTTATGCCGGTTTTCCTGATCGATGGATTTTTGGAGTCAGGAAAGACCCAATTCCTTCAATTCACTATGGAACAGGATTATTTTAAGGCAGAAGGGAAGACACTTCTCATTGTCTGCGAAGAAGGAGAAACAGAGTACAGTGATGAGCTGCTGAAACGAACAAAGACAGCAGCTGTATACATTAATAGTCTGGAGGAATTAAGCCAGGAGAGACTTTTGGAACTGGAACTTTTGTACAATCCGGAGAGAGTTTTAATTGAATGGAATGGCATGTGGAATTTAGATGATTTAAAGCTTCCGGCTGACTGGAACGTTTATCAGCAGATAACGCTGATAGATATGTCTACCTTTGATCTGTATGCTGCCAATATGAAGTCACTTTTATATGCGATGGTACGCAATTCCGAGATGATCATCTGCAACCGCTGTGATGGAATCGAAGATCTGTCTGGCTACAGGCGTACATTAAAGTCCATGTGCCCACGAGGAGAAATCGTATTTGAGGATTCAGAAGGGGAAGTGAATGAAATTGCAGAAGAGGACTTACCTTATGACATCAGTGCTGATTTAGTAGAGATATCACCGGAAGCTTATGGGATCTGGTACCTGGACTGTATGGAGCGGCGGGATCGCTATGAAGGAAAGACGGTGGAATTTACTGCAATGGTTTTAAAAACCCCCGAATTTCCCAAGAATTACTTTGTCCCGGGGCGTATGGCCATGACCTGCTGCGAAGATGATATGACATTTCTGGGCTTTATCACCAAGTCCAGAGAGGCCAAAGATCTTGAGACAAAGCAGTGGGTTCGGGTGAAGGCTAGGATTGCATATGAATACTGGAAAGATTATGAAGGGGAAGGACCGGTTCTTTATGCCGAGTCTGTAGAACCTGCAAAGCCAGTGAAAGGGTTTGTACAATTTTAAAAGAACTATATTGTTATTGTAATAGATTGCAGTTGGAAGAAAGGTTTTCTTTTTCCAACTGCTTTTTTTGAATAATAATTGATAACTGGGTGATAATAATTCGAAAAGTAATTTGTAAACAGAAAGTAGAGAAGAAATGGAAGTTAAAGAGCGAATTGTGCAAGAGAAAGGTTTAGATCATACTTTTAAATTATTGGAAGAAGGATATCCTTTTATCAAAAATAGAATGGATCTTTATAAATGTAATATGTTTGAAACCCATATAATGGGAAAAAAAACAATTTGTATAAGCGGCGAAGAGGCTTGTAAAATCTTTTACGATGAAGACTTGTTTCAACGAAAGGGGGCAATGCCAAAGAGAATTCAAAAAACCCTGTTAGGAGTTAATGCTATTCAGGGGATGGATAAAAAAGCACATAGTCAGCGAAAACTTTTTTTTATGTCGTTAATGACTGAGGATCATCAAAAGAAACTTGGGGAGCTTTTTGAGAAAGAAATGGAAGCTTCTGTTGATAAATGGGTAAATACGAAAAAGGTTGTACTTTTTCGTGAAGCCAAGAATAACCTATGTAAAGCAGCATGTTTTTGGACTGGAGTTCCATTGCTGGAATCTGATGTAGAAAGCAGGGCAGATGATTTTTGCGCAATGATTGATGGATTTGGTGGAGTCGGGCCCAGGTACTGGAACGGAAAGGCTGCACGAAATAGAACCGAGGCATGGATAGAAGCAATAATAGAGGATGTGAGACAAGGGAAGCTGACCGTAAAAGATGATTCGCCACTTAATCAAATGGCTTTTCACAGGGAGCCTGATGGTAATCAGATGGAGTTGCAGATGGCTGCAAAAGAGCTCATAAACGTAATTAGACCAATTGTCGCTATTTCAACATATATTACATTTATAGCTTTAGCAATATACGAACATCCTGAATGTCATGAAGAACTGATGGGTGGCAATAACAGATATTTTGAAATGTTTGTGCAGGAAGTTCGCCGATACTATCCGTTTACTCCGTTTTTAGGAGCGGAGGTACACAAAGACTTTAATTGGAATCAGTATGAGTTTAAAAAAGGAGTACTTGTATTACTTGATGTTTATGGTATGAATCATGATTCTAAAATATGGAATAATCCTGATGAATTTCAGCCAAAGCGTTTTGAGGAGCAAAAAAACAGGACATTTAGTTTTATTCCTCAAGGCGGTGGTGATCCTGGAAAGGGACATCGCTGTCCTGGTGAAGGTATTACGATTGAAATCATGAAAGCAAGTTTAAATTTTCTTGTTAACAAAGTTGATTTTGAAGTTCCGGAACAAGATTTAAGATACAGCCTTTCAAGAATTCCCACTTTGCCTGAAAGTGGGTTTATTATGAAAAACATTAGAAAGAAATGAAGCCGTAGAATTACCAAAAGAAAGACTGACATACGCTGTTTTTTAACTTAACAGCGTGTGTCAGTCTTTGCATATCGACGATTATTTCATCGGCGGAACCGGTGTAGGTCTTGCCGGATCAAATATATCAGGTACATTAAATAAATCATTCAGGCTGTCAGGATAGTAAAACATCCGGTAACCATCTAAATTTCTTCTGGCCTGCCTGAAGTAATCAGGTCCAAGCTGCATCCACACAGGCTTGCTTGCGTCAACGTTACAGAAATAGCGAAAGCCCTTGGATTTTAAATATGTAAAACGTTCGTTGCTGTCTGTGTAAGGAGTCCAGCTTCCAATATCACTTCCAAATGGAAACAGGATGATATCAGTAGGACCGATAATGGATTCCACATTGCGCTCCCATTTATCCGTATCTGTCTTAAAATGATTCATGGAGATCGAACCCATATTCCGGTGTCCCCAACTGTGGGAAGACAGCTCCCAGCCGTGATCCTTTAATGCCTGTGCAACCTTTGCAGCCTCCTGACGGTCTGCTTCATAGTTTGGATTGGTATCTTTATAAGCTTCGTCAGTGCGATAGCCTAAAATTCCGTTGTATCCGGTAAAAGCAAGAATTCCCCTTGCCCCCTTATAAGAAAAACCTGGATGGGTTTTTATAAAATTCTCAAGGATTGGTACTAAATCATAATCGCCTACAGAAACACTTCCGTCATCCATCTGCATCTCACAGGTGGGATAACCGTCCTCTCCAATTATGATTCGGGTGGCAAAGCCATCGCCTTTCATATATTCATAATAACATACATCATCCTGTGACAGTACAAAAGCCTTTTTTCCAGGAGGCAGCATAATGTCTCCATATACAAACTTTGGATTACCGTTCTCATCCTTCTTTTCATACGCCAGATCATGAATTTTTACAAGTACATAACCTTTGTCATACATGGATTGCATCATTTTAATGAATTCATCTTTAGTTGTCATCATCTGGTTATAGCCATCCTGCTTGGAATCACCGTCAAACGCTTTCGAGGTATCCATAATCAGTGAATGGAAAAATATATGGGTGACTTCCTGTGGATTAATACGGACAAGGGCAGCTTTGGATGTCTCGTAATCGGAAACAGCTTTCGTTACCTCTTCCTTTTCCACAAATCTGGTGTCTGATTTTAAAAGATTAATGGCTCCGTCATAATCGTATTGGGAAGCAAGCTGTTCCGCATTTGATAAAATAGCCTTTAAATCTGCTTCCGATGTATCAGCTGGGGTAGTTTCCTCAGTAGAAGGCTGTGCCTCGCTTTCAGAAGAAATAGCAGCCGATGAGCCAGCAGGTATCAGCTTATGATGCAGCTTCTTATTGATAACAATTCCACAGAGTACCATAACCATTACAATCAGCAGACCAGTCAGGATAATTGCAATCATGTTTTTTGAGTGTTTTGGCCCTTTTCCAACATTCCATTTACGATAATCATTTTGATTCATAACGAAACCTCATAATTCTGTTATATTTTTGGTTGAATCTATTACTAAAATAACATTCCCTGTCCAAGTATAGCATACTTTGTAGAAAGATGAAATGAAAATGGGGTAATTTTTTTTGGGAAAAGTGGCATATGTATGGGAAGAAGTCCCATACAATGATAGAAAGATATAGATCAGAGGAACGTGTATAACATGAAAAGAGTTACAGCATTTATATTAAGCTTTTTTCTGCTATTTTCCTGTTTGTGCCAGACAGTGGCAGGGCAGGAGCCGGATATAGCGGTTGCCTCGGACATGATTGTAAAAGCAGAAGAGGCCCAGGCGGTTAATACAGAAGGCGGCCCGGCCCTGCAGTCTCCAAGTGCGATTTTAATGGAAGCATCTACCGGGCAGGTCATTTACGAAAAAGATGCGGATGTAAAAAGAAGTCCTGCCAGCATCACAAAAATTATGACGCTGATCCTTATTTTTGATGCTCTGGAATCAGGAAAGATAAAGCTGACCGATGAGGTTGTGACCAGTGCCCACGCAAAATCCATGGGAGGATCCCAGGTATTTCTGGAAGAAGGGGAAGTACAGACGGTTGAAACCCTGATCAAATGTATTGTTGTTGCGTCAGGCAATGATGCATCTGTAGCCATGGCGGAGTACATAGCAGGAACAGAGGATGAATTTGTAAAGATGATGAATGAGCGGGCGGCAGCACTTGGGATGACCAATACCCATTTTGAAGACTGCTGCGGTCTTACAGAATCCCCTACCCATGTGACAACTGCCAGAGATATTGCAACCATGTCCAGGGAACTGATTAATAAGTATCCACAGATTCATAACTATTCAACCATCTGGATGGAAAACATCACTCACGTGACGAAACAGGGAACGAAAGAATTTGGACTGTCAAATACCAATAAGCTTTTAAAAATGGCAACAAACTTTAATGTAACGGGTTTAAAGACCGGATCTACTTCTATTGCAAAGTATTGTCTCTCTGCAACTGCAGAAAAAGATGGTGTCCGTCTCATTGCTTCCATTATGGCAGCGCCGGATTATAAGGTGAGGTTTGCAGATGCCCAGACGCTCTTAAACTATGGTTATGCAAACTGTAAGCTATATGAAGATAAAGAGATGCTGCCCCTTCCGGATATGATTGTAGATAACGGTGTAGACGAGATAGTTCCTTTAAAATACGGTGGTTCCTTTTCCTATTTAAGCTTAAAGGGAGAGGACTTTACTGCAATAGAAAGGAAACTGGAGCTTGTTCCGTCAGTGTCTGCTCCTATTGAAGAAGGCCAGCCTGCAGGAAACCTTGTATATAGTCTTGGCGGGAAAAAGATTGGCGAGGTTCCGGTTCTGACAGCAGGAGCTGTACGGGAAGCAAAATTTGGAGATTATTTAAAACGGCTTCTCCATGCGTTTAGTTTGTAGGTGAATTGGTTAAAAAAAGAGTAAGGGGCAGAATTTTTCTGCTCCTTTCCTGACTTTGTATGCATGGGCGTCCAGCAGAGAGCCTTGTGTTCCAGGACACTCATTTATTTTTTCGATACTCTCCGGGAGTCATATGAAAGGTCTCCTTAAAAATCCGGTTAAAGTGCTCTGGATTTGTATAACCAATAATTTCGCAGATGGAAGAGATACTTAAATTTGTAGTCTTAAGTGCCCGGCAGGCTTTATCCAGTATATCCCGGATAAGCTTAGTGAAGTTCTGGCCTGTATGTTCCTTGACCAGCTTGCTGAAATGGGGTACAGAAAAGCCAAAATGTTCTGCGCGGAATCAGCAAACAGCCTCTTCTGATTGAGTATATCAGAAAACATGTGGAAAAATTCTGCAATGAAAATCCTCTGCGCAAACTGTCTCCTTATTTACCAAGACCGGAGGTAGTTGCCTGCCGCTATTTTAATGATTCGAATCTGATTGGAGCCCTGTATCATTATAGGAAGAAAAAAAACATTGATTTTATATTACACTGACCGGTTTTTAAGAGACACCTTTCACGCGATTTGCGTCAAAGGTGTCTTTTAGATTTAAAATATTTTTCTAATGGGTGTTGACAACTAATATTATATAGCATATAATAACACTATATTATACAACATATAATATAAAAACATAAATAATATTATAGATGAAAATTAAAAGTCAGAGGAAAGGTGGTCAATCGTGGGAGCAAAGCGTTTGTACCGTTCAGTGAAGAACAGAGTTTTATGTGGAGTTTGTGGAGGAATTGGTGAGTATCTGGCTGTGGATCCGGTTATGATAAGGCTGATATGGATTCTGCTTATGCTGTTTCAGACATGGAGGCATTTGTTTCACCTGATAACCGGGGCATCCTTAATCGGCGGAAGTATTGCCATTTATATACTTGCAGCAGTGATCATACCAAAGGATCCTTCGGGAGGCAGAGAGTAAAGGAATACCCAGGCAGAAAAGATAGGAGTGGACGTATGGTTTTTAACACAGGAGCAGCATTATTGGACGCCATTGTCCTGGCGGTCGTATCAAAAGACCAGGAGGGAACTTACGGCTACAAGATCACCCAGGACGTAAGAAATGTTATTGAGATTTCAGAATCAACGCTTTATCCTGTTCTTCGAAGACTTCAGAAGGAAGAATGTCTGGAAGTATATGATCTTGCATACGATGGAAGGAACCGCAGGTATTATAAGATTACGGAGAAAGGGCGGATACAGTTAAATCTCTATAAAAGCGAATGGGCAGGTTATTCGCAGAAGATATCCCGAATTTTTGAGGAGGCACATATATGAACAGGGATGAGTTTATGAGAGAGCTGGAATATCTGCTGGCGGATATTCCTGATGAAGAAAAAGAAGATGCAATTGAATATTACAGAGATTATCTGGAAGAAGCAGGACCGGAGAATGAGGATTCTGTAATACGGGAGTTTGGAAGCCCGGAACGGATTGCAGCCATGATCCGGGCGGATATGAACGGACATTTAAAAGAAGGCGGAGAGTTCACGGAAAGTGGTTATCAGGATGAGCGCTTCCGGGATCCCAATTACCAGATGGCAAAGCGCTACGATCTCCCGGAGGTTACCGTTCAGCCGGAAAAAGACAGCGGGTTTTATGAACAGGGAAGTGAACCTGTCCGAAAAAAACGGGGGGATAACAGGCGTACGATTAAAATTATTTTATGGATTGTTCTGATCATTGCAGCTTCTCCCATGCTTTTTGGCATTGGAGGCGGAATACTGGGCATATTGGCAGGTCTGATAGGAGTGCTGTTTGCAGCGGTGGTTGCAATAGGAGCAGTCACGTTTGCCTTCCTGGCAGCAGGATTTGCTCTGGCGGTAGCTGGTTTTACTACCATGATCATTCACCCTCTGGACGGAATATTGCTGCTGGGTCTGGGGATACTGATTCTTGGTCTTGGTCTTGTTTCACTGGCCGTTTGCGGTGTGTTTTATGGAAAGTTTCTACCGTTTCTGTTTCGAAGCTGTATCGATCTGTTTAACCGGTTGTTACACGGAAGGAGGGCGCGGACATGAACAAATTTATGAAAAAATGTGTGATTGCAGGAATAATCCTTGTAGTTGCGGGCGGTATTATGGCTGCGACAGCGGTAACCTATGGAGCTGATCTTCGGGACATTGTTCCAAGGGGAAGCGGCTTCTGGAAAGATACATTTTCTGATTTCTCATTTGAGGATCTGGATTATGAAAACCAGCCAAAAGGTTGGGTAGATTATACTGATTTTAATATTGAAGTACCGGAAGAAAAAGGCCAGCAGATTTATACCACCGGTACAGCAAAAAGCCTGAGTGTAGATATCAGAGCAGGAAGGGTTTTTATAGTAGAGGATCCAGCTGTAAGTGAGTTAACCATATATTGCAACAAAAAGGATGGTAACTGGAATCTGAAAGATGAGAATGATGAGTTGGATCTGACAACCGGGAGCGGGTTCATGTCAGATGACACGGATCTTGTGATGACGATCAGCGTGCCCCAGGGGTATCGTTTTTCAGATGTGGATTTAGCGGTTTCCAAGAAGAGAGGGATGCATGGTCTGGATCCAATTATAGCCTGCCGGTCCATATCTGCTGATGACATGAGTCTTAATGTAAAGGCGGGTGCACTTTCCGTGAGTAAGGGTAATGTAGGCGATTTAGACATTAAATGCAGCGTTGGTGCAGTGGAATATACCGGTACAACCACCGGTGATATTAACGGAGATTGCAAAGTAGGTGCCGTCCTGCTGCTTCTTTCAGGCAAAAAGGAAGATTACAATTACAAGATTCAGTCAAAGGTTGGAGGAATAAAAATCGCAGATGAGCAGATGGCAGCCATTGCCGGCAAAGATAGCTGGGATTATTCCGCCAGTAAGGACATGAATTTAGATTGCAGCACAGGTGGGATAGAAGTAAAATTTTATGAATAATAGATTAGCATGGTGACAACAAGAGAGGAGATTAAGACATGGAGAAAAAATTATACCGTTCTGATACGGACAAAATGCTGTGTGGTGTATGTGGTGGAATTGCAGAATATTTTGATGTAGACCCTACGATAATCCGCCTTTTATGGGCAATTCTTGCCTGTACGGGTTCCGGAATTGTAGCCTATATCATTGCAGCCGTGATTATACCAAAAAGATAACGTAAAACGAAGAAGAGAGAAGCTTTTTTGCTTCTTTCTTTTTTGTTTTAAAAAATGGAGTTTACTTCCATTTGAAACGGGCATACTCTTTTTAGATTTATGAAAGGAGAACGACAGTATGCCAAAAGGAAAAAAATCAGAACCCTTCGATCCCCGCAATTTAAAACCGGAGGAGGTACTTAAATTTGAAATAGCCACAGAGCTTGGCCTTGATGAGAAAGTAATAAAAGGAGGCTGGCGCTGTTTAAGTGCAAAGGAGAGCGGTCGCATCGGCGGTCTGATTACCAAGAGAAAAAGAGAAATGAAGAACGATGCAATTGAGAAAAAAGAGGAAGTATAGGTAAAAAGCAGGAAATTCCTTGCACCGGAAGCAAAAATCTTTTATAATATTTTTCGAAGAGGAAGAGAAATATGGATAAAAGAGAATTGCGATGCGGATTTACCACTGGTACCTGTGCGGCTGTTGCTGCCAAAGCGGCGGCAGCAATGCTGCTTATGGGAAACCAGTTACAACATATGAAGCTAATGACGCCAAAAGGGACGGAAGCTGATCTGCCCCTTTTTCATGTTGTCATGAAGCCGGACAAGGTGTCATGTGCGGTGAAAAAAGATGCAGGTGACGACCCGGATGTAACAGACCAGGCGCTAATCTATGCGTCTGTGGAATTATTAGATGAAACCGGAGATGGAGCATCTCCGACCGGCTGTTCTTTTGTCAGAGAAAAGACCGGAGAATTCGGGCAGCTGATTTTAACAGCGTCGGAAGGTGTGGGCCGGGTAACCAAACCCGGCCTTTCTTCACCTGTGGGATATCCGGCTATTAATCCAGTACCCAGAAGCATGATTTTTGATGAAGTGGATGAAGTTAGAAGAACAGCAGATTATAAAGGTGCCCTGCTAATCTGTATCTGGATTCCAGAAGGCAGGGCACTTGCAGAAAAGACCTTTAATTCTAAACTTGGAATTATAGGCGGATTGTCTATTCTTGGAACAACCGGAATTGTAAAACCCATGAGTGAAGAGGCTCTGACTGCCACCATTTCCCTGGAGCTTCATATGAAAGCGGTGGCTGGCCTGAAACGTGTGATACTGACACCTGGCAATTATGGGGAATCTTTTATAAAAGATCAGTTAAATCTTCCAGACGGGGAAGGTGTTACCATCAGTAATTTTATCCGCCAATCCTGTACTATGGTGAAGGAGGAAGGGTTTGAACAGATCCTTTTTGTGGGACACATCGGGAAACTGATAAAGGTTGCGGGAGGGGTGGAAAACACCCATTCCAGATACGGGGACCGTCGTATGGAGGTGCTCTGGGATTGTGCCAGAGAGTTTTTAAGCAGCGATAAAAAAGAAGTGATTCTACAATCTAACACCATGGAGACGGCAGCTGGGATATTAGAAGAGATGGGAGTCTTAAAACCGGTGATGTCTGAGGTGGTAAACAGAATAAAGGCATATATGACAGAGTGGACAGGAGGAATTACAGTGGAAGTAATTACATTTTCTAATACACTTGGTATTCTTTCCATGACGCCGGATGTTCTTAATATGATAAAAAATAGATAAGTAATTGGACACAGGAGGATAACAAATGGCTGGAATCATGTATGGTATTGGGGTAGGGCCGGGAGATCCGGAACTGATGACTTTAAAAGCGGTTCGGAGAATCCGGGAAATGGATGTAATTGCCATCCCTCACAGCGATAAAAATATTTGTACGGCATACCAGATTGCAAAAGCGGCAGTTCCTGAGATTGAGGAAAAGGAATGCCTTTATCTGCCCATGCCCATGACAAAAGATAAAAAAGTATTAAAAGACAGCCATGAATCTGCTGCAAAAGCAGTGATGGAACGGCTGGACAGAGGCGAGAACGTGGGATTTATTACCCTTGGAGATGTTACGATTTATTCCACCTGCAGTTATCTTTTAGAAAGGCTGTGGAAGGAAGGCTATGCGACCCGGCTGGAAAGCGGTATTACATCATTTTGTGCCGTTGCGGCCAGGCTAGGTATTCCTCTGGTAACAGGAGCGGAAGAGCTTCACGTAATCCCTGCCTCTTATCAGATAAAAGATGCATTAAAGCTTCCTGGTGTTAAGGTTCTTATGAAAGCAGGAAGACAGATGAAAGCAGTTAAGGAAGAGATCAGTGCCGGGGGGGTTGAGGCTGTTATGGTGGAGAACTGCGGCATGTCAGATGAGAGGGTCTATCATTCCCTTGTGGAGATACCCGACGAGGTAGGTTATTATTCATTGATCATAGTGAGGTAAATATGGTACATATAGTTGGAGCAGGTCCGGGAGCACCGGATTTAATAACAGTTAGAGGAAAAGAACTTTTAGAAAAAGCGGATGTCATTATCTATGCAGGTTCCCTGGTAAATCCCGCTCTTCTGGATTATAAAAAGCCAGACTGCGCTGTTTATGACAGTGCAAAGATGACCCTGGAAGAGGTGATTGAAGTGGTGGTACAGGCAGAGTCAGATGGGAAAATGACGGTACGCCTCCATACAGGAGATCCATGCATTTACGGTGCCATCAGAGAGCAGATGGACGAGCTTGATAACAGGGGGATTTCCTATGAAATCTGCCCGGGTGTCAGCTCCTTTTGCGGCGCAGCTTCTGCAATGAAGATGGAATATACACTTCCTGAGGTAACACAGAGTGTGATTATTACCAGAATGGCAGGGCGTACTCCGGTGCCGGAACGGGAATCCATCGCGTCTTTTGCGGCCCATGGTGCAACCATGGTGATTTTTTTAAGTACAGGAATGTTAAAGGAACTGTCAAATGAGCTGATCCGCGGCGGATACTCACCGGAAACTCCGGCAGCCATTTGCTATAAGGCAACATGGCCCGAGGAAAAGACCGTTGTTTGTACCGTTTCCACATTGGAAGAACGCGCCCAGAGGGAGCAGATAAGAAAAACAGCTCTGATTCTGGTGGGAGATGCGGTGTCACAAAGTAATTACAGCCGTTCACTTCTTTATGATCCATCGTTTACCACTGAATTTCGGAAAGGAACCGGGGAGACGGTATGAGAATTGCAGTCATTTGCTTTACGGAGGCAGGAGCCAGTACAGCTATTACGTTGATGGAGGGACTTCTAAAAGAGGGAGAGCTTTGTGAGGGATTTGGAAAAGGATCGGGATTAAAGCCTCTGACTTCGTCTTTGGGAGAGTGGACAAAAGAGCAATTTATTGATAAAGACGGGATTGTGTTTATTGGAGCCATGGGGATTGCAGTCCGTTCCATTGCTCCCCATATAAAAAGTAAAGCGGTTGACCCTGCAGTGGTGGTATTAGATGATCAGGGGAGATTTAGTATTTCCGTGCTTTCCGGGCATTTAGGGGGAGCCAATGAACTGGCAGAACGTAGTGCCAATATTACGGGAGGTCAGGCGGTGATTACCACTGCTACCGATATACATGGAAAATTCGCGGCTGATTTATTTGCCAAAAGGCTGGGACTAGTCATTTCAGAACTTAATAAGGTTAAAAAAGTATCAGCAGCAGTTTTAAGGGGAGAAACGGTTGGATTTCACAGTGATTTTCCCTTAGATGGAAGGCTGCCGGAAGAATTAAGCTTAGAAGCAAAAGCGGATACCGGCCTGTATATCACAATTGCAGATTCTGGGGAGAAGGGAAAAACGGATCATTACCTCAGGCTTATTCCAAAGATTCTCATACTGGGAATCGGATGCAGGAAAAACACCTCTGTTACTGCCATAAAAGAAGGGGTAACCCGTGTGTTAAAGGAGCATAATATATCCTCTCTTGCCATTGCGGGGTGTGCAAGCATTGACTTAAAGAAAGAAGAAGAAGGACTCTGTGAATTTGCCAGAGACACAGGAATTCCCTTTTATACATATCCGGCAGAGATTCTTGCAGGAATCCAGGGGGAATTTACCTCATCTTCCTTTGTAAAGCAGATTACAGGGGTGGACAATGTATGCGAGCGGGCAGCACTTTGCTGTGTAAAGGAACTGGGGGGCGGAAAACTGATCATTAAAAAAGAAGTGGCTGCCGGCGTGACAGTTGCTGCTGCAGTCTTAGATTGGAAGGTAATGATATGAAAACAACAGGTAAATTATATGTGGTAGGAATCGGCCCGGGTTCCTATGAGGATATGACAATCAGGGCGGTGAATGCCTTAATAGACAGTGAGATCATTGTGGGATATACGGTTTATGTAGATCTTTTGCGGGAACATTTTCCGGAAAAAGAGATGCTTACTACCCCTATGCGCCAGGAGCAGGAACGGTGCCAGATGGCTATTTTAAAAGCCCAGGAAGGAAAACGGGTTGCCATGGTATGCAGCGGTGATTCTGGTGTTTTTGGAATGAGTGGCCTTATCCTTCAGCTGGCAAAAGAGTCACCAGACTTAGAAATTGAAGTGATTCCCGGTGTTACAGCAGCATTAAGTGGCGGAGCTGTACTTGGCGCTCCTCTTGGCCATGACTTTGCAGTGATCAGTTTAAGCGATCTTCTTACGCCTATGGAGCTGATTGAAGACAGACTGAAGAATTCTGCCAGTTCTGATATGGTGATCTGTTTATACAATCCGTCAAGTAAAAAACGGACGGATTATCTGAAAAATGCCTGCGAAATTGTGCTGCAGCACCAGAAACCGGAGACGGTTTGCGGGCTTGTAAGAAACATTGGCAGAGACGGGGAAGAGATGGAGGTATTAACTCTTGCCCAGTTAAAAGATACCAATGTGGATATGTTTACCACCGTTTACATAGGAAATTCCATGACCAGAGAGATCAATGGACGGATGGTCACACCGAGAGGATATAGAAATGTGTAAAATACTGATTTTTGGAGGAACAACAGAGGGGCGGCTTCTGGCCGAGTTCTGCCATGAAAACCAGCTTGAAGCATGGGTCAGTGTTGCTACAGGATATGGGAAGATGCTTCTTTTGGAAAGCCGGTTTCTCCATATTCACAACACTCCCATGGATGCAGAAGAGATGGGAGCATTTATCAGGGAAAAGGGAATTACCCTTGTATTAGATGCCACCCACCCCTATGCAGCGGAGGTAAGCCGGAATATTTTTCTTGCTTGTAATGAGACAGGAACGAAACGCTTAAGGATACTGCGGGAATCGTTAAAAGACAACGGGGGTGGAGATCATGTGGTCTGGGTGGATTCCATGGAGGAGGCCATCCGGTTTTTAAACCAGAATACAGGTAATTTGCTGGCAACTACAGGAAGCAAGGAACTGGACTGGTATACAAAGGTTGAGAACTGGGATGAACGGGTCTATGCAAGAGTGCTTTCTTCTTCCTCCGTTCTGGCTGCCTGTGAACAGCTGGGGTTTAAGGGAAACCGGATCATTGGGATGCAGGGACCATTTTCTCTGGAGCTGAATCAGGCTATGATCCGGCAGTTCAATATCCATTTTCTCGTCACAAAGGAGGCTGGTCATGCAGGCGGCTTTTTAGAAAAGCTGCAGGCAGCTTCTTTATGCAACATTACAGCCGTTGTAATCGGACGCCCCATTGACGAAGAGGGTGTGGGATTAGATGAAGTAAAGGATATTTTAATAATGAGGAAGACCTCAGAGACCTCTTTTTGTAAAGGAGCCATTTATTTAATAGGAACAGGAATGGGCGGGCCGGAGCAGATGACGGTAAAAGCATTAAATACTCTTAAAAGCTGCCAGGTTGTATTTGGGGCTAAACGGATACTCCATGATATTGGAGACTTAAACCCTGAGATATTAAAGCTTCCCTATTATTTAAGCAAGGATATCCTGCCCTGGTTGAATGAACATGGAGAATATCAGCGGATTGCCGTTCTTTTCTCTGGTGATGCCGGTTTTTACAGCGGTGCGGAGAAAATGGCAGCAGCCCTTTTAGAAAAACCCTATTCCCAGCTATATGAGACGGAGATTCTTCCTGGAATTTCTTCCGTATCCTATTTATGCTCAAGACTGAAAACCGGCTGGGAGAACGTACGGCTGATCAGCCTTCATGGAAGAGACTGGGATCTTCTGGAAGAACTGAAACATAATCAGAGAATATTCGCCCTGTTGGATAAGCGTAATTCCGTAAATGCTTTGTGCAGTCTTTTGGAGGAGAATGGATATGAGCATACACGCTTATCCGTAGGTGAGCGGTTATCCTACGAAGATGAGAGGATTACAACAGGTACACCTGTAACGCTTAAGAATCAGACGTTTGATATCTTATCGGCAGTATTGATTGAGAGGTAAAAATGAGAGATGAATTGTTTATCCGGGGTGATGTCCCTATGACCAAAAGTGAGGTCCGGACAGTCTGTGTATCCAAGCTGGAACTGTATCCGGATTCCATTCTTTATGATATCGGAGCAGGTACTGGCTCCGTATCCATAGAAGCATCGGGGTATTTAACCAGTGGGAAGGTTTATGCTGTGGAAAAAAAGCCGGAAGCACAGGCTCTCATAGAGGCAAATAAAGAGAAATTCGGGGCGGACTGCGTTACTGTCGTAAAGGGGACTGCTCCAGAAGCATTATCCGGACTGGAAGCAGCTACTCATATATTCCTGGGAGGCACATCAGGAAATTTAGAAGATGTTTTAGATCTTGTTTTGAAAAAGAATCCCAAGGTCCGGGTAGTTGCTAATTTTATTGCTTTGGAATCCTTATCTGAAATGTTAGTATGGCTGAAAAAACACTCAATAGAAGCAGAGATAGTTCAGATGCAGGTTTCAAAAGCAAAAACAGCAGGCAGCTATCATATGATGATGGGGCAGAACCCGGTTTACATTATTTCCTTCGGAGGGGAGGGAGGAATGTCTTTTGAGTCAGGAAAATAAGAGAATCATGCTTGCTGCACCTAAAAGCGGCAGCGGAAAAACCATGATCACCTGTGGACTTTTACAGGCGTTACTTTTAAGAGGCATTGCCTGCCGTTCCTTTAAGTGTGGACCAGATTATATTGATCCCATGTTTCATAAGGCGGTTCTTGGCATAGACGGAGGAAATCTGGATACATATTTCCTGGATCAGGAATCGGTGAGAGAACTTTTTCTCAGGGAATCAAAAGAAGCTGAAATATCTGTAATCGAAGGAGTCATGGGATATTACGACGGAATGGGAGGAGACAGTACGTGGGCAAGCTCCTATGAAGTAGCCTGCGCAGTGAAAACACCGGTGGTACTGATTCTTGACTGCAGGGGTGCCAGTCTGTCTCTGGCTGCTGTATTAAAAGGTTTTTTGGAATACAGAAATGACAGCCGCATTGAGGGTGTGATCTTAAATCGGATCTCACCTGTTATGGCACAACGGCTGACTCCACAAATAGAGGCGCTGGGAATCCGGGTCTTCGGATATCTTCCCCAATGCGACGAGGCGGATTTTTCCAGCCGCCACTTGGGGCTGGTTCTTCCGAATGAAGTGGAAGGACTGAAAGACAAACTAATAAAACTGGCGTGTAAGATGGAAGAAACGGTTGATATAGACGGACTACTTCAGTTATCAGGAACTGCCCCGGAATTATCCTTGGAATCTGGAAAAGAAGAAAGGGAAGAACCAATCACATACGGTGAGAAGATACCGGTGGGAATTGCTGTTGATGAGGCCTTTTGCTTTTATTATCAGGAAAACAGAAAGATTTTAGAGGATATGGGGGCACAACTCATTCCTTTCAGTCCCCTTCGGGACAGCCATCTTCCAGATGGAATCTGCGGGCTGATACTGGGTGGAGGTTATCCGGAGTTATATTTAAAACAGCTGTCCGAAAATCAGAATATACTTAAGGAAATCCGGGAGGCCAGCGAAAATCATATTCCCATACTGGCAGAATGCGGCGGTTTCCTCTATCTCCACGAGGAACTGGAATCACAGGAGCATGATGTCTTTTTGATGGCAGGGATTATTCCGGGCAGAGCATTTCCTGTAGGAAAATTAAAACGGTTTGGATACATAGAAGCAGCGGCGAAAGAAGATATGCCATTTTTAAAAAAGGGTGAATCTGTCAGGGGACATGAATTTCATTACTGGGACAGTACAAACAATGGAGAACAGATGCAGGCACGAAAGCCTGGCAGGGATGTGAGCTGGGATTGTGTTCTCACCAGAGATAATGTAATGGCAGGCTTCCCACATTTTTATTACCCATCCAATCCCAGTCTTCCCAAACGGTTTTTAGAAGCTTGCAGACAGGTCATGACACAGCAGAGAAAGAAATCATGATGGAATTTACAATAGTACAGGGAAGTTCAGAGGATATAGCGCAGGTTGCAGATCTTTATGATGCAGTAAATGACTACCTGGAAAGTCATATCAATTATCCAGGCTGGAGAAAAGGAATTTATCCTACAAAAGAAGATGCACAGGCAGGTGTGAAAGAGGGAACTCTTTATGTGCTTTGGGCAGAAGATAAAATAGCCGGTTCCGTTATCGTTAACCAGTTACAGGAAAAGGGATATGAAACTGTATCCTGGAGTCAGGAGACAAAACCAGAGAATGTTGCGGTTATCCATACCTTTTTAGTCCATCCGGACTTCCTTGGAAGAGGGTTTGGAAAAATATTACTGGAATTTGCAGAAGAAAAAGCCAGAGAGAAGAAAAGAACCGTAATCCGCCTTGATGTAAATGAAAGGAACGCGCCTGCCATTCAGCTTTACAGGAAGCTTGGTTACTGTTTTGCCGGAAAGGCGGATTTGGGTTATGGAGCTTATGGAATCCCATGGTTTGAACTCTATGAAAAGATCTTAACCGGAGAGGCATAAAGAATGAATGAGGAACTAAAGGATTATTTATCGGCGATACAGCCGCCTGATAAGAAAGCAATGGAGACAGCACGTTTGCGCTGGGCTCATGTAGCCAAGCCCTTAAACAGCCTTGGCGTGTTGGAAGATGATATTGTAAAAATCGCGGGAATCAGGGGAAACTCACTGGTAACGTTAAAAAAACGGGGACTTCTGATTCTGTGTGCAGATAACGGAATTGTGGAAGAGGGTGTTACCCAGACGGGTATGGAAGTTACTGCAGTGGTGGCAGAAAATATGACACGAGGCAACAGCAGTGTGTGTATTATGGCAAAACGGGCAGTAGTGGATGTATTTCCGGTTGATATGGGGGTTGCAAGAGATCTGGTGTCCGGTTCCACCTATCCGTTAATAAACAGAAAAATTGCATATGGAACCCAAAACTTTAGTAAGACCAATGCAATGACCAGAAATGAAGCTGTGCAGGCAATTATAACAGGAATCGAACTAATGGGCGAACTCTCTGAAAAAGGATATGATCTGGCGGCAACTGGTGAGATGGGAATTGGAAATACAACAACCAGCAGTGCGGTTGCAGCACTTCTGCTAAAGCAGGATCCAAAGCGTCTGACCGGAAGGGGTGCCGGGTTAAATGATGCTGGCCTGATAAAGAAACGAAAGGTAATTCAGGAGGCAGTAGCCAGATATAGCCCCAATTGCCAGGATGAAATTGATATCCTGGCAGCAGTGGGCGGTTTTGATCTGGCTGGTATGACGGGAATCTTTTTAGGAGGAGCCATTTACCGCATTCCTGTACTTTTAGACGGTTTCATATCAGCAGTTGCAGCACTTTTGGCAGAACGGATTTATCCAGGGTGCCGGGATTTTATGATTGCATCTCATGTATCTGCAGAACCTGCAGGACGCATTCTTCTGGAAGAACTGGAATTGTCTCCTCTTATTCAGGCAGGTATGTGTCTGGGAGAAGGGACGGGAGCGATTGCGGCAGTTCCGCTGCTTCAAATGGCGACCGATGTATATGGAACCATGAGCTCTTTTGAAGATATCGAGATCGAGGCTTATAAGCCCATGGAGGATCCGGTATGACTGACCTGATTATCGGTGGAAGCGGGAGCGGAAAATCAGAATATGCAGAAAACCTGGCGGTTTCTCTGGGGGGAGACAGAAAGTTCTATATTGCCACCATGAAACCGTGGGATGAGGAGTGCAGAAACAGAATCCTGAGACACAGGAAAATGCGGGAAAAAAAGCAGTTTGAGACGGTAGAATGTTACCGCAGTTTAAAAAATCTGGTTTTTAAATCAAGACCTTCCGTTGTTCTTCTGGAATGCATGTCCAATCTGGTTTCCAATGAGCTGTTTGGCCTGTGGGAAGAAGGAGACTTACCGGTTCTTGATAAAAAAACAGCTGCAGCAGAGATTGCAGAAGGAATCCTTAATTTAGAGCGTCAGACCGATCATCTGGTTATCGTGACAAATGAAGTTTTTTCTGATGGAGATCATTACAGCCCCGAAACCAATGAATACCGCAAGGTTCTTGGAAGCATCAATCAGCTTGCAGCAAACAGGGCTCATATGGTGGTGGAAGTAGTGGCAGGGATCCCCATAAAAATCAAAGAAGGAATTAATTGAAAAAAATCCTCAAGTATGTTATATTTATCACATAGTAGCATCCTGATACCAAAAACCAGTTTTGAGGTAGAAGGTTCGGCAATTGAGGAATTGTTTGTTTGCCGCGCCTGATTGGCGCGGCTTTTCTTGTTCAAATGAGAAAAGGAAGACGGAAAGAAGGGGGATAAGCATGGAAACAAGAATTGCTGTGATCGGTATTGTTGTGGAGGAGGAAGATTCTGTAGAAATTTTAAACGAAATTCTACATGAATACCGGCATTACATCATCGGACGTATGGGAATTCCATATCCCAAAAAAGGAGTGAGTGTCATCAGCATTGCGGTAGATGCTCCTCAAAGTACTATCTCCGCGCTTACCGGAAAGATCGGGAAGTTAAGTGGAATCAGTTCCAAAACAGCCTATCAGAATGTGAATGCTTAGAAGTACAAAAAAACACTGACGGGAAAGCAGATGCTGCCCCAAAAGAAAGGGTGAATTACTATGTATGATCCAAAATCGCTGAAAGCGGAAGAATTCATTTCTCATGAAGAAATTCTGGAAACTCTTGATTATGCGGAACAGAACAAAAACAATGTGGAACTGATTGATCAGATTATTGCAAAGGCCAGAGAATTAAAGGGGCTGACCCACAGGGAGGCTTCCGTTCTTTTAGCCTGCGATATCCCGGAAAAGATCAAAGTACTTTATGATCTTGCAGAGGAGATCAAAAAGAAGTTTTACGGTACCCGGATTGTTATGTTTGCACCTCTCTATCTGTCCAATTACTGTGTAAATGGCTGTACCTATTGCCCCTATCATTTAAAGAACAAACACATTGCAAGAAAGAAACTGACACAGGAAGAACTTGCCAGAGAAGTTGTTGCCCTTCAGGACATGGGGCATAAACGGCTTGCCCTTGAAGCTGGAGAAGATCCTGTTAATAACCCCATTGAATACATTCTGGAATGCATTAATACCATATACTCCATCAAGCATAAAAATGGTGCCATCCGCAGAGTGAATGTAAACATAGCAGCTACGACTGTGGAAAATTACCAAAAGTTAAAAGATGCAGGAATCGGAACCTATATTTTATTCCAGGAAACATATCACAAGGAAAGCTATGAAAGCCTTCACCCAACAGGACCAAAGCATAATTACGCTTACCACACAGAGGCCATGGATCGGGCTATGGAGGGCGGTATTGACGACGTTGGAATTGGAGTTTTATTTGGACTGGAACGGTACAAATATGAATTTGCAGGCCTGTTAATGCATGCGGAGCACTTAGAAGCAGTTCATGGAGTGGGTCCACATACCATCAGTGTCCCACGTATTAAGAGCGCTGATGATATTGATCCCAATGCTTTTTCTAACGGAATCAGCGACGATATTTTTGCAAAGCTGTGCGCACTGATCCGTGTTTGTGTTCCATACACTGGCATGATCGTATCCACCAGGGAAAGCCAGAGTGTGAGAGAAAAGGTGATTCGCCTTGGAGTTTCTCAGATCAGCGGGGGTTCCAGAACCAGTGTAGGCGGTTACGAGGAAGAGGTTCGTCCTACCGATACAGAGCAGTTTGACGTTTCGGACCAGAGAACCCTTGACGAGGTGGTACACTGGCTGATGGATTTAGGCTATATCCCTTCTTTCTGTACGGCATGTTACAGAGAAGGAAGAACTGGCGACCGTTTTATGAGTCTTTGTAAAAGCGGTCAGATTCAAAACTGCTGCCAGCCAAACGCATTGATGACATTAAAGGAATATTTAATGGACTACGCTTCCGAGGATACACGGAAAGTAGGCGAGGCGTTAATTGCTGCTGAATTAAATAATATCCCCAAAGAGAAGGTACGGACGATCTGTGAAGATCATCTGGAAAAGATTGAAGCTGGAATCCGGGATTTCCGGTTCTGATACCCCGCAGACGACATAAAAGAGGAGATAAACATGGGATTAAATGAGACGCCGTCATCTGAGAGAATTCATATCGGCTTTTTTGGCCGCCGCAATGCAGGAAAATCAAGTGTAGTCAATGCAGTAACCGGACAGGAGCTGTCAGTGGTATCAGATATCAAAGGAACCACAACAGATCCCGTTCACAAATCCATGGAACTTCTTCCCATGGGGCCGGTAGTAATTATCGATACACCAGGATTTGATGATGAAGGTGCTTTGGGTGAGATGCGTGTGCGTAAGACAAAACAGATCTTAAACCGCGTAGACTGCGCAGTCCTGGTGGTGGATGGAACTGCAGGAAAGACAGAAGTGGACCAGCAGCTGATCGGATTGTTTAAAGAGAAGAATATTCCTTATGTAGTTGCGTATAACAAGTCGGATCTTGTGGGAGAGGGAGATTATGAAGATGGTCTTTCTGTCAGTGCCCAGACTGGATTTCGAATTCATGAACTGAAAGAACGGATTGGAGTTCTGGTTAATACAGGAGACATGAAGATGCGGATTGTAGGTGATTTGCTAAAACCCTGTGATCTTGTAATTCTGGTAATCCCCATTGATTCTGCAGCTCCAAAGGGCAGAATTATTCTGCCACAGCAGCAGACCATGAGAGACATATTAGAGGCCGGAGCGGTTGCCATATCCGTAAGAGATACGGAGCTTAAGCAGACCATTGAAAAGCTTGGAACCAGGCCTTATCTGGTTATAACAGACAGTCAGGCATTTGAACAGGTGAATAAGGATACGCCGGATGACATTCTCCTGACCTCATTTTCCATTCTGATGGCACGGTACAAAGGCTTCTTAGAGGATGCCATCAAAGGAGTGGCGGCAATCAGCACGCTAAAGGATGGAGATAAAGTTCTTATATCAGAGGGGTGTACCCACCACAGACAGTGTGATGACATCGGTACGGTGAAACTTCCCCGGTGGCTGAAGGAATTTACGGGTAAGGATCTTGTGATTGAGACATCATCAGGCAGAGAGTTCCCGGAAGAACTTTCTGGTTATAAGTTGATTATTCACTGTGGCAGCTGTATGCTAAATGAGAGGGAGATGGTTTACCGCAGAAAGACAGCGGCAGATGCAGGAGTGCCCTTTACCAACTATGGAACTGCCATTGCTTACATGAAGGGGATTTTAAAGAGAAGCTTAGAGGTGCTTCCGGATCTGGAAAAACTGATTTAGGCAGAATTATTGATAGGGCTGCCGCATCAAGGACCATGGTGTCTTTGAATGCGGCAGCCTGCATGTTTTAAGGAGTTGTTAAATGATCGGTTAAAAGCTGCCGGAATGCGCTGATTTCTTCTCCTGAACTTCTTCAGTCTAAACTGGATCATGATTAGGAAATGACATTTACCAGATTTTGTGATATTATATTTTTTAATGGCTGTAAGATGCTAAATACTAAGTTGTTTAATAGAAAGAAAGGGGCAGTACCATGAATCTACCCGGCAGTATGATGATAGCGTTTTCCATGTATTCCAGGATTCCTGTGCCCCAGGTTCAGTGGACAAAAGAACGGATGAAATATGCCATGTGCTTTTTCCCCCTCATAGGTGCAGTAATCGGTTTGATGGAATACGGTGCCATCCTCCTTTTTCGTACTATGGGATTCCCCTTTTTGGCACAGATACTGCCTGTTGTTATCCCTGTAGCGGTTACAGGCGGAATCCATATGGATGGATTGTTAGATGTAATTGATGCAAAATCATCCCACGGTGAAACAGAGAAAAAACTGGAGATACTCAAAGACCCTCATACAGGAGCCTTTGCCATCATTGGATGCGGAATCTATTTTCTTTTATATCTGGCATTTTTTATGGAAATGCGACCAGTGATGATCCCTGCATTTTGTATTACATTTGTTATAACCAGAGCGCTAAGCGGGCTTTCTGTAGTTACCTTTCCTATGGCGAAAAAAAGCGGACTGGCTGCGGCTTTTTCAGATGGAGCCCATAAAAGAGTGGTTGGAACTGTTATGGTTCTTTATCTTATAATTTCTTTGCTTGCTGTATGGCTTTTGACAGGAGCTCCGGCAGTATCAGGAGTTTTTGCCATATCGTTTGTAGTGTTTTTATATTATTATCACATGTCAAAACGGGAATTTGGGGGTATCACAGGAGATCTTGCGGGATACTTTCTCCAGGTTCTGGAGCTGGCTCTTGTGATGGGACTGGCTATTCTTTCCCATATGAAATGATACCGGCATCAGAAAGGAATTGGAATGAAATTAATTATCGGAGGAGCATGGCAGGGAAAGCTTGACTATGCCCTGCAAATCGCAAATAGAGAATCGAAAGACAGTGAAAAGGTTATAGAGGGCGCCACAGATTCCTGTGAGGCAGCCCTTGAATGCACAATCATTCATAATTTTCATGAATACGTCAGAAGACTGTTACAAGAAGAAAAAGACCCGGACCAATTGATCCAGGAAATTGTGGAACATAATCCGGATGTGATTATTACCATGAATGAGCTTGGCTGCGGGATCGTACCCCAAGATCCATTTGACAGGCGGTGGAGGGAAAGTGCCGGCAGAGCGGCAGTGAAGCTGGCAAAACACAGTGGCGAAGTTTATCGCATGGTATGTGGCATACCTGCCCGGATAAAATAGAAGAGAAAAAGGACTGACTTATGTTTAAATATCATATAATAGCGGTTCTGATTGGCTGCTTTCTGGATGCGTGCTTTGGAGATCCCTTATCCTTGTGGCACCCGGTTTGCGGAATTGGAAACCTGATAAGCTGGCTCGAGAAAAAATTAAGACCCCGGTTTCCGCAAAATGAGGCAGGAGAAAGACAGGCAGGTGTATGGCTGGTTTTGCTGGTTCTGCTTGCAGCCGGTGGGAGTTCATTTGCGCTCTTAGCGGTTTCTTACGGCATTTCTCCCATCGCCGGAGTGGCTCTGGAAAGTATCATGTGTTTCCAGATGATGGCGTGGCATTCCTTAAGGAAAGAGAGTATGAAGGTATACCGTGCATTTTTAAAACAGGATACGGAAGAGGCAAGGCATGCTGTATCCATGATCGTGGGCCGTGATACACAAAATCTCACTGATATGGGTATAACAAAGGCAGCGGTGGAAACTGTGGCAGAGAATACCTCTGATGGTGTGATTGCACCTTTGATTTTCATGGCCCTCTTTGGAGGAACCGGTGTGTTCCTGTATAAGGCAGTGAACACCATGGATTCCATGGTAGGTTATAAAAATGACCGGTATCTCTGGTTTGGACGGTGTGCTGCAAAACTGGATGATCTGGTTAATTTTATTCCGGCCCGTGTATCCGCTTTTTTCATGCTGGCGGCAGGTTATTTATGCCAGCTGATTTTCGGCAGTAAGTTTAATGGGAATAATGGTTTCCGCATCTGGAAACGTGACCGTTTTAATCACAAAAGTCCTAACTCCGCACAGACAGAATCTGCATGTGCAGGAATTCTTCAGATTGAACTGGCTGGAAATGCATGGTATTTTGGAACCTTATATGAAAAACCTGTGATCGGAGATCCGGTGAGGGCTGTGGAGTATAAAGATATCGTTAGAACTAACACACTGATGACAGTTACTTACATACTGGCGCTGATTCCTGTTGGAATCCTGCTTTTCATCACATTTTAGAAGATACACATAATTGGGAGAAATAAATATGGAATATCAGCATGGAGGAGACATTTACACCAACCAGGTTACCATGGATTATTCAGCAAATATCAATCCTCTTGGGCTTGCGAAAGGGGTTAAAAATGCATTATTACAGGCGGTTGAAAACTGTTCCTGCTATCCGGACAGCCGCTGTAGCAAATTGATCACAGATCTTGGGGCTTTTCATGGTTTTACCGAAAAGCAGCTTATCTGTGGAAATGGAGCGGCAGACTTAATTTTTCAGATTGTTCAGGTTATAAAACCCAGACGGGCTCTGTTAATCGCCCCCTCCTTTCTGGAATATGAGCAGGCCTTAGAGACGGTTTCCACAGAAATTGTATGGTATGATTTAAAAGAGAGAGATGGATTTCACTTATCTGTAAAAGAAATAACCAGGTGGCTGAAAGAAAACGATCAGGAAATAGAAATGATGTTCCTGTGCAATCCTAACAATCCCACAGGGTTTGCGCTTCCCAAAGAAAAGATGAAAGAACTTCTGGATGTCTGCTCAGAAAAAAGAATCTATTGTGTAATAGATGAATGCTTTAATGAATTCCTTGATAATCCGGAATCTTATTCCGTACTGGAAGTGATTTCAAAGGGCGGTTATGATCATGTATTTGTTTTAAAAGCATTTACAAAAATTTATGCCATGGCGGGAGTCCGCCTTGGTTATGGGATAACTACAGGTGAGAAAACCATAGAACTCATGAACCGGATCCGCCAGCCCTGGAGCGTGTCTGCTCTTGCTCAGGCAGCTGGTGAAGCAGCTCTTGTTGAAACGGAATATGTAAAAGAAACAAGGCAGCTGATTTCCGGCGAACGGGAATACTTAAAGAAAAACTTAAAAGACCTGGGTTTTCAGGTATATGATTCCATGGCAAACTATCTGTTTTTTAAAGATATAAGAAAGAATGCCCGTAATGTGGAAAAGCTTTTATACAAAGAATTGCTTGACCAGCAGGTGCTGATAAGGTCCTGTTCCAATTACAGAGGGCTTGATCATACCTATTACCGGATCTGTGTCAAGCAGAGAAGAGAAAATGATGCATTTCTTGCAGTATTAAAATCCATACTGACAAAAGGAGAATGAGAACATGGCAAAGACAATTATGATTCAGGGGACCATGTCCAATGCAGGCAAAAGTCTGATTACGGCAGGACTATGCCGGATTTTTAAACAGGATGGATACCGGGTTGCTCCTTTTAAATCCCAGAATATGGCACTTAATTCCTTTATTACCGAGGAAGGGCTTGAGATGGGGCGGGCACAGGTCGTACAGGCTGAGGCAGCAGGCGTTAAGCCGGTAGCAGCCATGAATCCGGTTTTGCTAAAGCCCACCAATGATACCGGTTCCCAGGTGATTGTAAGTGGTGTATCTATTGGCAATATGCCTGCAAAAGAGTACTTTGCATATAAAAAGAAACTGATACCGGAAATAAAAAAAGCGTTTGATACACTGTCAGAGGAATACGACATTATTGTAATTGAAGGCGCAGGAAGTCCGGCAGAGATCAATCTAAAGCAGGAAGACATTGTCAATATGGGAATGGCTAAGATGGCGGATGCACCGGTGCTGCTTGTGGGAGATATTGACCGGGGCGGAGTATTTGCACAGCTTTATGGCACTGTTATGCTTTTAGAGCCGGAAGAGAGAGACAGAATCGGCGGTCTTATAGTAAATAAATTCCGTGGAGATAAATCCATATTAGAACCTGGTCTTGACATGATAACAGAACGGCTTCACATACCGGTGGCTGGAGTCGTTCCTTATATGGATGTGGATATCGAGGACGAAGACAGCCTTGGAAATCATCTTTCCATCGCTGCAAAAGCAGAGGGGGCAGAGGTAGAGATAGCGGTCATCCGTTTTCCAAGAATCTCTAACTTTACAGATTTTTCTGTATTTTCAACCATACCCTCTGTGGCACTTCGCTATGTGGATTCTGTATCGGCTCTTGGAAACCCGGATCTTGTGATATTACCGGGAAGCAAGAACACCATAGAGGATCTTCTCTGGATGCGTCAGAATGGTCTGGAGGCCGGAGTATTAAAGCTTAGTTCATCAGGAGTTCCGGTGTTTGGAATCTGCGGCGGCTTTCAGATGCTTGGAGAACAGTTGAAGGATCCGCTGGCAGTGGAGTCTGTTTCTGGTCTTTCCTCTGTACGGGGTATGGGGCTGCTTCCGATACGGACTGAATTTGGAACAGAAAAAACCAGAACAAGAGTGACAGGTTCCTGTACGGCAGTGGAAGGAATCTTTGAAGATTTATCAGGAATGAATATAGAAGGCTATGAAATTCACATGGGTCAGACAGAACGTGCATTGCCGCCCTTATCCTATGTGATGGAAAGCCAGTCCGGTTCCCATCTGGCAAAGATGGACGGCTGTCAGAAAAAGAACGTATACGGAACCTATATTCACGGTTTCTTTGACAGTGAACAGATTGCAGATACCATAGTAGGAGCATTGAGAAAGAAAAAAGGGCTGCCCAGCCAGCCGGGCACAGCTTTCAGCTTTAAGGATTATAAAGAAAAACAGTATGACAGATTGGCAGACCTTTTGCGGGAGAGCCTTAATATGGACCGGATTTACAGCCTTATGGGATTAGCCGGTGACAACGGAGGAAAGAATGGAATTTAGAGAACTGGAACGGGTTCGCCCTGAAGAAATAGAAAAGAGAAGCTTTGAAATTATAACACAGGAACTGGGAGATAAGAAACTGGACCCGGAACAGGAACTGGTAATCAAACGAGTGATTCATACAACGGCAGATTTTGATTATGCCGATCAGCTTATATTTTCGCCCCACGCGGTTAAGCTTGGAATAGAGGCATTAAAAGAAGGAATTCCGGTAATTACTGATACCAACATGGGAAAAGCGGGAATCAATAAAAAAGCCCTGGAACGGGCAGGCAGCAGCGTCCAATGTTTTATGGCGGATGAGGATGTAGCGGAGGATGCGAAAAACAGGCAGACCACAAGAGCTCATGCCAGCATGGATAAGGCGGCCAGATTGTCTAAGGAATGTATTTTTGCAATTGGCAATGCACCCACTGCCCTGGTTCATCTTCATGAGCTGATACAGGAAGGAATCATAAAACCCAGATTAATCATCGGTGTACCAGTGGGCTTTGTTAATGTAATCCAGTCCAAAGAGATGATTTTATCTCTGACCGATGTGCCCTATATTGTGGCGAGAGGAAGAAAAGGTGGCAGTAATGTAGCGGCAGCCATTGTCAACGCAATGCTTTATCAGATTTCATAACAGTAAGGTTTCTTAAAGGGGTAAAACAGCATGGATCTATACAGTATCATTTTAGTGGATGATGAAGAAGAAGTCCGCAAAAGCATTATAAAGAAAATTGAATGGCAGTCCGCTGGGTTTAAAGTGGTGGGTGACGCAGAAAACGGGGAAGATGCAATAGAAAAAATAGAGGTGCTGGAGCCGGATGTAGTGCTGACGGATATCCGGATGCCTTATATGGATGGACTTGCACTGGCAGAGAAAATAAGACAGCGTTATCCGTCTATGAAAGTTGTTATTTTTTCCGGATACGACGACTTTGAATATGCCCAGAAAGCAATTAAACTAAATGTGACCGAATACATTTTAAAACCTGTTAATGTGGAGGAACTTACCTCTATTTTAAAAAGAATTAAAAGCAACCTGGACCGGGAAATTGAGGAAAAACGAAACATTAACAGGCTCAGGGAAAATTACAGAAAGAGCCTTCCTGTATTCCGTGAGCAGTTCTTTAATGATCTGGTACACAAGAACCTTTCCAACGAAATAGCAGAGCAGAAGCTAAAAGAATACGATATCCCTATCGCTGGCGCATGGAAATGGATTATAGCAGCTGTTTCAGTTGAACGGGCTGAGGTAAATGATACCCTGAGCCTTCACAGTGAGGAGGAACTGATCCCTGTTTCCGTTATGCAGATTATCAGGGAAAAACTGGAAGGATATTGCAGATTTGCACTGTTTCAGTCTGTTTTGGAAGCCGAGATGGTAGTGGTGGTAGCTCTCGATGATGATTTCATCACCGGACTGATCGATGTATTTGGAGATATCTGCAAGGAAACAAAGAGGATTCTGGAGGTTCCCGTTACCATAGGAATCGGTCACAGCTGTGAGGAATTATCCAATATCCCATACGCATACCAGTCGGCGATTGATGCTCTTGGTTATAAAGCCATAGCAGGAAAAGGCAGTACCATCTATATCAATGATATGGAACCGGTGGGAAGCGGAAAGCTGGAATTTGACAGTGTTTTGGAGGCAGATCTGATTTCTGCCATCAAGTTTGGTCCTGATGGGAAGATTGAAGCGGCTGTGACACAGATTATTCAGAAAATGGAATCTGCAAAAGTACATTTCAGACAGCAGCAGGTTTATATGTTCGGAGTATTAAACAGTGTGATACAGATGGTACAGCAGTATGATCTTGATCTGGAAGAAATTATGGGCTGGGATCTGGAGTCCTTGACATTTTTTGACAAGATGCAAAAAGGGGAATTTGGCACCTGGCTTTACAAAGCTGCAGAAAAAATCAATCAGGCGATTAATCAGGAACGTGATCTTACCACAAGACAGGTGATTCAGGAGGCGAGACAGTATATTATGGATCATTATCAGAATCCGGATTTATCGGTTGAAATGATCTGCCGCCATCTGCATATGAGTCCGGCTTATTTTTCCACGCTGTTTAAAAAGGAAACCGGACAGGCCTATATCGCCTATTTAACTGATCTGCGGTTAAACAAGGCAGTGGAACTGTTAAATAAAACCGAAGATAAAACCTATGTCATTGCGGCAAAGGTGGGGTATCCGGAGCAAAACTATTTCAGTTATGTGTTTAAAAAGAAATTTGGAGTTTCACCAACTAAATTTCGCGGAGTGAGGTAATGGAAAAGAAGAATAACAGCATTCGTTATACCATTTTCGTATATTTTACCATAACGGCACTTGCCGCAGGCCTGCTTATTTCCCTTTCCTTATACCAGCGTCTTTCCTCTCAGGTTGCAGAGGTGGTACAGGAGGAAAATCAGAGCCTGATTAATCAGGTGGCACGGTCTGTGGAATCCTACCTGCGGACTGTTATGAAACTATCTGATTCTCTTTATTATGGGGCTGTGAAAAATGCAGACCTTTCTTCCCAGTCCATTAATAATGAGATCACCCTTCTGTATGACAATAATAAGGACAATGTGGATAACATTGCCCTTTTCACCCAGGGCGGAGCAATGGTGGAGTCTGTTCCAGCAGCAAGACTGAAAAAGAATCTTAATATAACAGGGGAGAAATGGTTTTCCAATGCTCTTGAAAAAACGGAAAACCAGCATTTTTCCGATCCCCACGTTCAGTATATATTTGAAAACAATGAAAACCAGTACCGATGGGTGTTCTCCCTGTCCAGAGCGGTGGAGCTGACAGAAGGAACGTCTACTACCCAGGGCGTTTTACTGGTGGATTTAAGCTATTCCAGTCTGGAACATCTATTTGAAGGAGTCACCACAGGAAAAGGCGGCTATGTCTATCTGATCGGTAGCGACGGAGAGATCTTGTATCACCCAAGAATTCAGTTAATTGACTCGGGTCGGCTAAAGGAAAATAATAAAGTGGCATCCGGCTATAAGGATGGAATTCACCGTGAAGTTTTTGAAGGGGATAACAGAATTATAACGGTTAAGTCAGTGGGCTATACAGGCTGGAAAATCGTGGGGGTTACGCCTAATAGCGTGGTTTCCTTAAATACCATCAAAACCAGGCTTTTTATTATATTTATGATTACTCTTATCTTATTTATACTTGTACTGATCAACTCCTATATCTCATCTCGTATAACAAATCCTATCAAGGAGTTGGAAAAATCCGTAGGAATCCTGGAAGAAGGGGATTTGGAAACTGCAGTTTCCATCGGAGGCTCTTATGAAATTCAGCATTTGGGTAATTCCATTAAAAATATGGCAATTCAGATCCGCGTCCTGATGGATGATATTGTAACGGAACACGAGGCCAAACGAAAACAGGAATTTGACACCCTGCAATCACAAATTAATCCCCATTTTTTATACAATACTCTGGACATTATCGTCTGGATGATTGAAAATGAACAAAAGAACGAAGCAGTTAAGGCAGTTACTGCACTTGCCCGGTTTTTCCGGATCAGCTTAAGCAAAGGAAAAAGCATAATTACGGTACGGGATGAACTGGAACATGTAAGAAGCTATTTAATGATCCAGCATATGCGTTTTAAAAATAAATTTTCCTATGAAATTCAGGCGGAGGAAGAATGTATGGAATTAACCAGTTTAAAACTGATTCTGCAGCCGCTGGTGGAGAATGCCATCTATCATGGCATGGAATTCATGGATGGGGAGGGGGAGATAAAATTATCGGTGATGCGAAAGGAAGATAATCTGATTATCCAGGTTTCCGATAATGGACTGGGTATGACGGAAGAACAGGTAAAAAGCCTCTTTTCCCATGAGGTTCATGTTACCTCTAAAAAGGGTTCCGGCATTGGAGTGAAGAATGTAAATGAAAGAATCAAGCTTTATTTTGGGGAAAATTACGGGTTAACCATTGATTCCGAGCCTGATGAGGGAACCACCATTACCATTCTCCTCCCTGCTGTTCCTTATGATTCCGTTTTAGAAAAGGAGAAACGATCATGACAAAACAGGAAAAAATTTTGTGGGTAATTTTGCCGGTAGTGCTTGTGATCCTGTTTCTTTTGTCATCCACGGATTTGATCATTAAGGAAAAAAAGACGGTAATTTATCCAATTTCCATTATTATCAGCGATACCTCGGATGATTATTTTGCCAATTTCAGAAAAGGTGTGGATAAGGCGGCGGAAGAATATAATGTTGACGTTAGTTTTATTACCCTATATGAAAAGGGGGATCAGGATCAGCAGCTGGAGCTGGTAAAACGGGAGATTAATGACGGAGCGTTAGCGGTTGTGTTAGTTCCGGTAAAGCCGGAAGAATGCGCCAAAAAAATGGATGATATGGTTTTAAACTGTCCTGCAGTCATTGTTGGTAACTTAATTCCCAATGAGAAGGTGAAAAGCGGGATTGCGCCGGATTTTGAAGAGGAAGGGCGCAAGCTGGGACAGGCAATTGCAAGGGAGAATTCTCCTGGTAAACCAGTATGGATCTTTATGGAAGGGTTAGACTATGGATACAACCGGGATATTTATGCAGGTGCTGAAAGTGAACTTAAGAAAGCCGGTTTTACTGTGAAAATTTATAAAAAGACCATGGAAGAGACCTTTCGCAAGGCTATAGAAGGACTGGTCTATCCAGGGAGCGAAAAAGTGATTATAGCAGCGATTGATACGAAAAGTCTCGACGAAACGGCAGAAATTATTGCAGGAAGTCCGGTTTATGGCAGTTATGTGGAGGGTCTTTACGGGGTAGGAAGTACCACCAGGCTTTTAACTGATCTGGACAACGGAGTGATAAAAGGACTGGTGGTAAGTGATCAGTTTGATGCGGGGTACAGGAGCATTGAAAAAGCGGTTGAGTCGGTCCACAGAGGATTTCAAAAGGAGCAGATTGTACTGGATTCTTATTATATCCGAAGAGAAGATTTAAGAGAGAGCAAATTCGAAAAAATCTTATATCCGATTGACTAATGGGGGAATAGAAATGAAAAAAAAATATGGAGTGCTGGCAGCGGTTATTATTTTGTTTGTTGTTGTTCTGGGCTTTTTTTATCAGAACTATAAATCCGGGAAAAAAGAAGGGAACAAAGCAGTTCGCATTGGGGTGACTTTATACCGGGGAGATGATTCATTTATTAATACCATAAGGGGAAAATTAGAAGATCAGGCCAAGGAATATGAAAAGAACACCGGGATTAAGGTTGTTATGGAAATCGTGGATGCAAAGGGAAACCAGAATACCCAGAACAGCCAGGTAGACCGTTTTATTTCCCTGGGGTATGATGCAATCTGTGTCAATATGGTTGACCGGTCGGCTGCATCAAATATTATCGGAAAAGCAATGGATGCAGATACGCCAGTAGTATTTTTTAACCGGGAGCCGGTGGAAGAGGATATGCGGCGCTGGGAAAAGCTTTACTATGTAGGGGAAAATGCAAAAGAGTCCGCTACGCTCCAGGGAAATATGCTGGTAGAAGCTTACAAGGCTGACCCGACTTCTCTGGATATAAACGGAGATGGTAAGGTGAACTATGTCCTTTTGGAAGGAGAGAGCAGCCATCAGGATTCTCTGATCAGAACCGAGTGGTCTATTCAGACGCTAAAGGATGGAGGGGTACCTCTGGAAAAGATTACGGGCGCCATAGCAAACTGGGACAGAAGCCAGGCTTCTGCCTGGATGGAGCAGTGGCTGACCCAGTATCCGGATGAAATTGAGGTAGTGATCTGCAATAATGATGATATGGCACTGGGAGCAGCGGATGCCATTGAACGCAAGGGAAGCTCCAGGCCAATCAAGGTAGTTGGTATTGACGGGACACCTCAGGGAATTGAAGGCGTCCGGGAAGGAAAACTGTTTGGTACAGTACAATGTGACAGCGATGAGTATGCCGGAGTGATTTTTAAAATTGCGGCAGCGGAGGCTCTTGGTAAAAATGTACAGGAAACAGTGGATTTAAGCCGGGATAAGTATTATGAATGCAGACAAAATACCCTGACTGCCAAATAGGAAAATAGGAAAATTGGCATTTATCAATAAAAAATTATAAAAAAACTGAGTAAATCATGAAAAATCTAAAAAATTCGATACATATACCAAGAAAATTATATGGAATAGTGCACAAAATAAAGTTATAATGTGCATGTCGATGAGGTAAAAGTACCAATCGAACACAATTATATAATGATAAGGGAGGATTTATCATGAGATTACTCAAAAAAGTAGTAGCAGTAGGTCTCGCTTCTGCAATGGTATTTGCCATGGCAGGCTGCGGTTCCAGCTCAAAGGCCACAACAGCAGCATCTGAGGCAGCGACCACTGCAGCAGAAACAAAGAAGGAAGAGACCAAATCAGCAGAAACTACTGCAGCAGCTGTTAAAAATGCAGTAGGCGGGGATTTAGCTGATAAGAAAGTTGGTATTTCCATTTACAAATTCGATGATAACTTCATGACACTTTATCGTACAGAACTTCAGCGCTATTTAACTGAAGACCTGGGCTTTAAGAAAGATAATGTAGTAATTCAGGATGGTAAGGGCGATCAGGCAGAACAGACCAACCAGATCCAGAACTTCATTACCCAGAAATATGACGTACTTATTTTAAATCTTGTTCAGGCTTCTTCCGCTCCAGAAATCACAAATATGTGTAAAGAAGCAGGAATCCCTGTTGTTTACATTAACCGTGAGCCAGATCCAGAAGAAGAGCAGAGATGGAAAGATGAAAAGATCAATGCAACTTATGTAGGATGTGATGCAAGACAGTCCGGAACCTATCAGGGTGAAGAAATTCTTGAAACTTCCAACAAGGGCGATATCAACGGCGACGGCGTAGTTAACTACATCATGATCCAGGGTGACCCGGAGAACGTAGATGCTCAGTACAGAACCGAATTCTCTGTAAAAGCACTGACTGACAAGGGCGTAAAAGTAAAAGAGCTCTTAAAACAGCGTGGTGACTGGGATCAGGCAAAAGCTCAGCAGATTGCTCAGGATGCTCTGACACAGTATGGCGATCAGATCGAAGTTATCTTCTGCAACAACGATGCTATGGCACTTGGTGCACTTCAGGCAATCGAAGCAGCTGGACGTACTGTAAACAAAGATATCTATTTAGTAGGTGTTGATGCGTTAACAGAAGCTGTTCAGAACGTTATTGATGACAAACAGACTGGTACAGTATTTAACGATCATTTCTCTCAGGCTCAGACAGCAAGCGATATGGCTGCCAAGTTCTTAAAGGGTGATTCTGTTGACAACGTTAACATGGTAGACTATATCAAAGTTACCAAGGCAAATGCACAGGATACTCTTGATAAATTAAAAAAATAATATCCAGCAGCCGAAATGCGGGTGTGTCGGTAAGGCACACCCGATTTTTAAAAGTTAGAGGTATCCCTTTATGTCCGGAAAAACGGACAGATTAATGAAATACCTTAACAGGTATCCCTTTATGTCCGGAAAAACGGACAGATTAATGAAAGGAGAAGCGGGATGGCAGAGAATTACAGACTGGAAATGGTTGGAATCAGCAAATCCTTCCCTGGCGTCAAAGCGCTCGATAAAATCAATTTAAAAGTACGTCCCGGTACCGTTCACGCTCTGATGGGAGAGAACGGAGCAGGTAAGTCAACACTGATGAAATGCCTGTTTGGCATATACAAGATGGATGAAGGTGAGGTCCTGATTGATGGTGCGAAGGTGAGTATAGCCAATCCGGATGATGCACTTCACAAAGGCCTTGCTATGGTACACCAGGAACTTCAGCCGGTACCGGCTCGCTCTATTGCAGAGAATATGTATCTCGGACGGTTTCCAATATATAAAATAGGACCGCTTAAAGTAATTGATCATAAAACCATGAATGCAGAAGCAGAAAAGTGGTTAAAAGATGTTAAAATGACGTTCAATCCCAAAGCAAAACTTGGGACCTTATCAATCGGACAAATGCAGTCAGTAGAAATTGCAAAGGCAGTCAGCCAGAATGCAAAACTGGTGATTCTGGATGAACCTACTTCATCACTGACTGATAATGAGGTAGAAGCGCTGTTCCGTATTATCAGGGACTTAAAGTCCCGCGGAGTTTCTATGATATATATCAGCCATAAAATGGCAGAGATCAGACAGATTGCAGATGACATCACCATCATGCGGGATGGAACTTACGTTGGTTCATGGGAAGTGGCAGATATCTCTGACGAAGAGATTGTAAAACAGATGGTAGGAAGAGAACTGGGAAATGTTTACCCTCCAAAGGATGATTACCGGACAGATGAAACCGTTTTAAAGGTAAGCCATTTAAGCAGTATTCATGAACGTTCTTTTCAGGATTGCTCCTTTGAACTGAAAAAAGGAGAGATTCTTGGATTCGGCGGCCTGGTAGGAGCTCAGAGAACCGAATTAATGGAAGCCATATTCGGAATGAGGAATATTTCCGGGGGAGAAGTTGAAGTCCTTGGAAAAAAGGTTGAGATTAAATGCCCCAAGGATGCCATCGGCGATTCAGTGGGAATGATTACAGAAGACCGAAGAGGAAACGGAATCTTTGGATGCTTAAGCATTTCTGACAATACAGCCATTGCTTCTTACCGCAATTATACAACAGCGGGAGTGATTCAGAAGAAGAAAGTAGCATCGGTTGTAAAGGACAGCATTGCAAAGCTGAGCATAAAAACTCCCAACGACAGGACGCAGATCCAGTCCCTTTCCGGTGGAAATCAGCAAAAAGTAATTATTGCCAGATGGCTGGCAAGCAATCCTGAAATCTTAATCATGGATGAGCCGACAAGAGGTATCGATGTAGGTGCAAAGTATGAGATATATCAGATTATGATTGACCTTGTAAAGCAGGGAAAATCCATCATCATGATTTCCTCTGAAATGCCGGAGCTAATCGGTATGTCTAACCGGATTATCGTAATGTGCGGCGGACGAATCACAGGAGAAGTAGAGGATAGTGAGGCAACCCAGGAGAAAATCATGGCATATGCCACTAAATTCGATATAAACAAAACGGAAAATAATTCCAAACAGGAGGTTAAGTCATGACAGCTAAGAAGATAAATTTGAAGGATTTCCTTATAAATAATGGAATCATCGTTGTCCTCATCCTGCTTGCCATTTTTACGGCAATAAAGCAACCATCATTCGGATCATTTGACAATTTAAAAAATATTGCCTTAAATGTGGCACCCCGTTTCATCATTGCCTGCGGTGTATCAGGCTGCCTGATTACCAGAGGTACCGATCTTTCAGCAGGACGTATTGTAGGCCTTTCCGCCTGCCTTGCAGGTACACTTTTACAGAAACCAGGCTACAGCGGCAAGTTTTTCCCCAATCTTCCGGATTTTGGTATCTGGTGGGTGTTTGTAGTATTGTTAATCTGTATTTTAGTTGCTTGCTTGTTCGGTCTGATCAATGGTCTGGTGATTTCCTATCTGCAGGTTCCGGCTTTTATCGGAACACTGGGTATGCAGCTGATTGTATACGGTGCCTGCCTTGTTTATACCAATGCAACACCAATCGGCGGTTACCGTCCGGCTTATACGGAAGTGGCAAAAGGAAGACTGTTTGGTTTTATGCCTTACCTGTTTTTAATTGCCCTTGCAGTAGGACTTGTGATCTGGTTCGTTTATAATAAGACTCCTCATGGAAAATACATGTATGCCATCGGCGGTAATGAACAGGCAGCAGAAGTTTCCGGTGTTAATACCAAGAAGACAAAGATTATTATCTATGTGACAGCTGCTGCACTTTACGCACTGGGCGGTTTTCTGGTAGGAGCAAAATCCGGCGGATCTTCCGTTAACATGGGTATGGGCTGGGAGCTTGAAGCAATTGCAGCATGTACCATCGGAGGTGTATCTGTAAACGGTGGTATCGGTAAGGTATCTGGCGTTTTAATCGGTGTTCTTGTTTTCGAAATTTTAAAAACCTGTCTCCAGTATTTAGGAGTCAACACCAACTATCAGTACATTGCTCAGGGTATCGTTATCGTAGTTGCGATTGCTCTTGATATCAGAAAATATATTGCCAAGAAATAAATACTTAAAAAAGCGTCTTGTCCGGCAGCACTGCCTTTCAGGACGCTTTTTCGTACGTTCACTGACTGTTTGAAAATTACGGCAACTGGCTGAGCCGGCTGTTCTGGTATTCTCCGGATAAGGTAACATCTTTCCCAAACCAGGAAGGAGGAGTAAAGGAGTGAGCTTCCTCCAGGCTTTCAAATTCAACCTCAGCAAGCATCAGCCCTTCATAGCGGCCTTCAAAAACATCCAGTTCGATGGTGAGATGATCGTTGTGTTCCACAGGAATTAAATATCTTCTTTTCGTAAGAACACAACCGTCTGTTTTGCTGATTAAGTGATGATAGGAGTCTTCGTTTAAGGGAAGATTGTATTCTTCTCTTGCTAAAAGACCTTTGGATTTATAGGTTAGAATATATGATTCATCCTCTTTTCGGATACGTACAACGGGGTCTGTGGATAAGTATCCCTGTTCAATAAAATGATGAGGAAATGACTCATAATTTTCCGGTGGACTGGTGACCAGATATTTGCGCTCGATTTCCATGAAAAACCTCCTGATTCCATGTATTGGACTATAAAACAGGGTTAGTATACCACAATAGGATAAAAAATAGAAGATAGTGGTAAAAAGAAGAAAAACGTGGTAATATGGAAAATACAGTAAAAATCAGGAGATTAATGATATGAAATGCTTGATAAGGCGGACAGCTTTCTTTTTTCTGGTATTGGCAGTGGTTTTTGCATCAGGCTGCGCAGGAAAAAGTGCTGAGCCAAAATCTGGGGAAAGTTCGGATAAGGAAGCAGGTACGGAAGGAATTGAAGCGGCAGAAGGTCCCAAAATTGGCATAAGCATCTATCGCTACGACGACACATTTATGAAGCTTTACCGGTCTGAATTAAAACAATATCTGGAAGAGACCTATCACGCCCAGATCATCATGCGCAATGCAGGCGGGGATCAGAATGAACAGAACCGGGAAATAAAGGAATTTATAGATAGTAAGTGTGACGGGATTATAATTAATCCTGTTGAGACCTCGGCTGCAGGAACAATCGCAGATACTTGCAGTCAGGCAGGTATCCCCCTGGTTTTCATTAACAGTGAGCCGGGTGAAACAGAGCGCAAACGGTGGGAAGACCGTCATATGGCGGTCTCCAGTGTGGAAACGGATTCAAAGCAGGCGGGGACCTATCAGGGACAGATTATTCTTGAAAGCACACGCAGGGGTGACAAAAACAACGATGGAATTGTCTCTTACGTAATGATAAAGGGAGAGGAAGGCAGTGATGCAGCCCGGTTCCGGTCAGAGTATTCCATCAAAGCACTGACAGATGCAGGAGTAAAAACAGAAGAGCTTTTTTCCGGTATGGGAAACTGGAACAGGGAAGAAGGGAAAAAGCTTGCTGCGCAGGCTCTATCAACTTATGGTCCCAGGATTGATGTAATTTTTTGTAACAACGATGCCATGGCAAATGGAGCACTTGAGGCGGTAGAAGAAGCCGGTATGATACCTGGAAAAGATATATCTCTGGTAGGCGTGGACGCACTTCTGGAAACCGTGGAATATATAAAAGAGGGTAAGATCACCGGAACGGTTTTAAATGACCATCAGGGCCAGTCTCAGACTGCTGCTGATACACTGATCCGGTTAATACGGGGAGAGGATGCCGAGACAAGATATCTGGTGGATTATATAAAGATTACCATGAACAGTACATTTCAAAATTGGAAGGGAGACGATTGATATGGGGAAGGTTTATGCATTTTTAGCTGACGGCTCAGAAGAGGTGGAGCTGCTTGCTGTAGTTGATGTCCTGCTCAGAGGTGGACAGGATGTAAAACTTGTTTCAGTAACTGGTAAAAAGAATGTGACTGGGTCACACGGGATTAAGCTTCAGGCAGACGTTTTAATAGAGCAGACAGATTTAAAAGATGGGGATGTGCTATTTCTTCCGGGAGGTATGCCGGGAACCAGGAATCTGGGGGTCAGCGAGGAATTAGTATACGCACTAAACGAAGCGAATCAGGACAATCGCAGGATCGCTGCGATTTGTGCGGCTCCAAGCATTCTTGGAAGACTTGGAATGCTGGAGGGAAAAAAAGCTACCTGTTTTCCTGGGTTTGAAGAGGAACTAAAAGGCGCTGACGTGGTAAGACAGGGTGTGGTGACTGACGGTAATATTACAACAGCCAGAGGGCTTGGATATGCTCTTGACATGGGCATCGAGCTGTTGGCATTGCTGGTGGATAAAAATCATGCACGAAAAATAAAAGAGGCAATTCAATACGACCAGAACCCCATGTAACAGGCAGGTGAACTTATGAAAAAGAATTGGATAGTACCAATCGCTTTCGTTTCCTGCTTATTTCTGCTTGCCGGATGTGAGAAAAAGGATCCTTACGGACTCTCTCCAAAGGATCCTGTTACAATCTCAGTCTGGCATTATTATAATGGTGTCCAGAAAGAGGAGTTTGACAAACTGGTCAGAGCATTTAATGAAAATGAGGGCAGGGAAAAAGGAATTGTAGTGAAAGCTTATAACAAAGGAAGTATTGATGAACTGAGCAATACTATCAATGAGAGTATTGAACACAGGGTTGGTTCCGATCCCCTTCCTGATGTTTTTTCTGCTTACGCGGATAAAGTATACGAGGTGGACCGAATGGGTCTGGCTGCAGATTTAAGTGATTACCTTACCTCCGATGAGATATCTGAATATGTGGATGCTTACATGGAAGAGGGGAGATTTGGCGATGGTGATTCTGTTAAAGTATTTCCGATTGCCAAATCCACTGAGATACTGACTGTAAATAAGACGGACTGGGATAAGTTTGCAGCTGCTACTGGTGAGACGGAAGATGCATTCTCCACCTGGGAAGGGATCACCAGAGTATCCCAGTCTTATTACAAGTGGACAGACAGTCTGACAGAAACTCCAGATGATGGAAAAGCGTTTTTTGGCAGAGATGCATATGCCAACTATATGATTATTGGAAGTCTGCAGCTGGGACATGAGATATTTTCCGTGAAAGACGGGAAAACAGTTCTGGACTTTGACAAAGAAGCGATGAAAAAACTATGGGATAATTACTATGTCCCGTTTGTAAATGGATATTTTGGGGCTTACGGCAGATTTAGAAGTGATGATGTAAAGACCGGTCAGCTTGTGGCGTTTGTAGGAGCTACCAGTGGAATCTCTTATTTTCCCACGTCTGTGACTCTTGAAGATGGAACAAACTATGAGATTGAAAGCAAACTGTATCCTCTTCCCGGATTTGCAGGCACGGTTCCCTGTGCTGTTTCCCAGGGAGCAGGGATGATGGTTCTAAAATCAGAGGAAAAACGAGAATATGCAGCTGTCTGCTTTTTGAAATGGTTTACCGACACCAGTCAGAATATGAAGTTTGCCATTGGCTCCGGTTATCTGCCAGTAAAAAAGGCAGCGGCTGAGCAGTCACTTCTAAAGCCTTTTTTACAGGAGGCTGGAGAAAATAGTGCGGTGTCACAGAACCTGATTATTGGGCTCGATACAGCCAACAGGTACAGGCTGTATACTTCCAAACCCTTTCCGGGAGGGGATCGTGCAAGAGAAATCCTTCAGACTTCCATGGTTTTAAAGGCAAGAGAAGATTACCAGGAGATTGAGGCGCTGATGACGCAGGGGACTGACAGAGAGAGGGCAGTTGCTGATTTTGTAGCAGATGAGAATTTTAATCAATGGTACGAAGACACCAGAATGCAATTGGAAACTGTCATCGGAGAGTAATTTATGAGAGAGAAGAAAAGTGAGTCCATACGAACCCGTTTGCTTGGACCGCTGCTGATATTGCTGGTTGTGCAGGCTGCAGTGATTGCCGGTACAGTGCTTTTCGGCGGAGTTTCTGTTAAATTAAAAAATAATGAAATCCATATATTAAGCCAGAATACAGAGAATATCAGAGTCGACCTGGAGAAGGAGACTCTCTATCACTGGATTGTTATGCTGAACCATTCATCCTTAGTTTCGGATGAAGTAGAGCAGATTCTAAAGAAAAACGGGAGCAGTTCATCCGATATTTCAAAAAATTACGGGCTGAACCGGGAAATTGTGGAACAGATCATAGAAAAATCCATCGATATGCTCCATATGAGTTATGCGACCGGAGTTTATTTTGTTCTTGACGGTCCGGCAGCAGCCAATAGTTCCAATGATGTAAAAGCGGGATTTTACATAAGAAACTCCAATACAGGAGGATATTTAACAGACAATTCTTCTCTCTTGATGGAGCGGGGATTGCCTTCTGTGGCAGAAAAATATAAGATACCACTGGATTCCTTCTGGGAAATAGGCTTTAATAACGGAGGAGATTTAAAGAACAGTGAGTTTTACCAAAAGCCTCTTAAGCTGGCCTTACAGACGGGGACCAATAAGGCCGATGCCTTAAATCAGGCTTATTTAAGTCAGCCTTTTCGCTTAAGTCCCAGAGATATGCCCGTTATCACCTATTCTGTTCCGGTTATTTTAAACGATGGGACGGTTGCAGGAGTATGGGGGCTTGAGATGACCTTAAACCAGCTGGGACAGATATTATCGGAGAAACAGACCAACAGTAGTTTTGAGGAATGCTGGCTTCTTGGAATGCGGGATAAAGAGACGAAAACAATTGTTCCGGTGATTGATTCCGGTTATCTCTACAATCAATATTTTAATGATGTCAAAAAACTGTCTTATACAGACAACGATAAGAAATCAGTCAGCGAAATAGAATCGTCTGATGGAACAAAGTGGTATGCCAGTATTAAAAGCCTTGATGCTTATGCCAATAACGGAGTAATGGAAAAAGAAGACTGGGTGCTTGTGGGAATGGCAAAGCAAAAGGATCTGCTTGCATTTTATAATGCCATTCGGCGTATGTTGTTCAGTACCATGCTGGTTCCGATTCTATTCAGCTTTCTGGGTACGTTTGTCATCGGTAAGATTGTAACGGAACCCATCCGCAGACTGTCTTTCGAGCTAAAGGGCAAATCCGGTAACAGAGGGCTGTCATTAAAAAGGGTTTACATCCGTGAGATCGATGATCTTACGGAAACAATTGAGCAGTTAAGCCGTGACGTGGAGCAATCCTCGTCAAAGATTTCCAGTATCCTGCGCCATGCAAACGTTATGATCGGTGTTTTTGAATATGCCAAAGGAGGTGGTCTGGTTTTTTGCAGCCAGTCTCTGTTTGAGATGCTTTGCTGGGGGAATATAGAAGAACCATACCGGTATCTGGAAGTTGACAGATTTGAGATGCTGATGGAACAGACCTTTACCGGTGTAAAGATGAAGGGCGACCGGGTGATTCAAAGTCTGCAGATGAATGGTAAAACACGATGGGTGCAGATTATCTTAGATGAGTCAAAGTCCGGAACCATTCTTGGAGTCTGTTCTGATGTAACTGCAGATGTGCAGGAGAAGGAAAAGCTTGAATGGGAGCGCAATTTTGATTTGCTGACTGAATTGTATAACAGGAGGGCGTTCCGGGAACAGGTGGAGTCTTTGATGACATCCCAGAAGGAGAAGTACGGTGCTGTCATCATGTGGGATCTGGACAATTTAAAGTATATCAACGATACATATGGGCATGATGAAGGAGACCGTTATCTGATCCTCTTTGCAGAATGTTTAAAAAACAGTTTTGCCGGAAGGGGAATTTTAGCCCGTTATTCCGGTGATGAATTTGTGACCTACTTACATGGAGATGACAAAGAGAAAATCCGAAAAGATGTCCGTGATTTTGTAAAATACATTCAAAAGGCAGCTCTTACCATGGAAGGCGGATACATGCTTCCAGTCCGTGTTTCAGGAGGATTATCCTGGTATCCCGGTGATGCGACAGATTTTGAAACCCTGTTTAATTATGCTGATTTTGCCATGTACATGGTAAAACACAGTGTGAAAGGCAATGTAAGAGAATTTGATCTTGATGAATATTCCCAGAATTCTTATATGCTGACAGGCAGTGAAGAACTGAACCGAATGCTGGAAACCGGAGATGTAAGCTTTGTCTTTCAGCCAATCGTAACAAGAGAAGGTAATATTTACGGATATGAGCTTTTAATGAGACCTCATTTTACAAATCTAAAAGGGATCGGTGAAGTCTTAAATCTTGCCAGATCTCAGGCAAGACTTCCACAAATTGAATCGCTGACCTGGTTTGCCGGTTTAAGGGCTGCAGCAGCCGAGAAGGAAAAAGGGCATTTAGGAGAGTCAGAAAAGCTGTTTATTAACTCCATTGCTTCTGTGTGTATTACCGAAGAGGAGCAGGGACTGCTGGAAGATAATTTTGGCGATCTTTTAAGCCGGGTTGTTATTGAAATGACAGAAGGGGAGCCTGCCAGCCGGGAATATATGACCCGTAAGATGGAGATGGCAAGAAAATGGCAGGGACAGACGGCTGTGGACGATTTCGGTACCGGATATAACAGCGAATCCGTTCTTCTGCATATGCGACCGGAAATTGTAAAGGTGGATATGAGTCTGGTCAGGCAGATACACAAAGATGCGAAAAGGCAGATGATATTAAAAAATCTCCTTGAATTTGCTATTAACAACGATATCTGTGTGCTGGCTGAAGGCGTGGAAACGGAAGAGGAGCTTGTATTTTTACTGGATTGCGGCATCTTTTTATTCCAGGGATACTATATCGCCAGACCACAAATCGAGATCCGTCCCCTTGATCCGTACATTGCCGGGAAGATGAAGGCGCTTGCAGGAAAAACCTGATTTTATCGTAAATAATACTGGAATTTAGGGGACGAGTATGGTATAATGCTAAATTGAAGTGTAACGCCCTGTCGGTAAGGCGGTTCACATATATCTCAAGGAGGAACCCATTAATGAGTTTACAAGTGGAAAAATTAGAAAAGAACATGGCAAAATTAACGGTTGAAGTGCCGGCTGAGGAGTTTGAGAAGGCTCTTACCGCAGCTTACAATAAGAATAAGGGCAGATTTAATATCCCTGGTTTCAGAAAAGGCAAAGCACCACGTGCCATGGTAGAAAAGATGTATGGAGTAGGTGTCTTATATGAGGACGCTGTTAATGAAGCTCTTGATGCAACATATGGCGATGCTGTAGAAGAAAGCGGACTGGATATCGTTTCCAGACCAGAGATCAGCGTTGTTCAGGTTGAAAAAGGCCAGAACTTAATTTATACTGCTACTGTAGCTGTTAAGCCAGAAGTGACTTTAGGCGAGTATAAAGGAATCGAAGTTACCAAAGCAACTGCTGAAGTAACAGAAGAGGATATTGAAGCAGAATTAAAGAAAGTCCAGGAACAGAACTCCAGACTTGTTACTGTAGAAGACAGAGCTGTGGAAGATGGCGACCAGACAGTCATCGACTTTGAAGGCTTCGTTGACGGAAAACCGTTTGATGGCGGTAAAGGAGAAGATTATCCACTTACCATTGGTTCCCACTCCTTCATCGATACATTTGAAGAGCAGCTGATTGGAAAGAACATTGGAGAAGCATGTGAAGTAAACGTAACATTCCCTAATGAATATCATTCCACTGAGCTTGCTGGTAAACCAGCTATGTTTAAGGTTACAGTTAAGGAAGTTAAGAGAAAAGAACTTCCAGAGTTAAACGATGAGTTCGCTGGTGAAGTTTCTGAATATGATACATTAGAAGAATACAAAAATGACATCAAGGAAAAAGTTGCTGAAAGAAAACAGAAAGCAGCAGCTACTGAGAATGAGGATCATGTTGTAGAGAAGGTTGTAGAGAACGCAGCTATGGATATTCCTGAGCCAATGATCGACAGCCAGGTAAACAACATGGTGAATGACTATGCAAGAAGAATGCAGAGCCAGGGACTTTCTCTTGACCAGTATATGAAATTTACTGGAATGACGATTGAAACATTAAGAGAGCAGATGAAGCCACAGGCATTAAAGAGAATTGAGACAAGACTGGTTCTTGAAGCAGTTGCCAAGGCAGAGAACATCGTTGTTTCTGATGAAGCAGTAGAGAAAGAAATTGCAACTATGGCTGAAAGCTACAAGATGGAAGTTTCACAGATTAAAGAATATCTTGGCGAAAGCGGCGTTGTACAGATGAAAGAGGATCTGGCAGTACAGGAAGCTGTTGATTTCCTGGTAGCAGAAGCGAAATTAGTTTAAGAGTTTTATTCCCGGTAGATTCCAGACATCCTGTCCGGAGTCTATTCGGTTTTGAGTGAGAAAGAACAGACAGGAGGAAGAAAGATGAGTTTAGTACCTTATGTCATTGAATCAACCAGTAAGGGGGAACGCTCTTACGATATTTATTCCAGACTTTTAAAAGAGAGAATTATTTTTCTCGGTGAAGAGGTGTCTGATGTTTCGGCAAGCCTTATTGTGGCACAGCTGTTATTTTTAGAGGCAGAGGACCCCACAAAGGATATCAATCTTTACATTAACAGCCCGGGCGGTTCTGTAACTGCAGGAATGGCGATTTATGATACCATGAACTATATCAAATGCGATGTATCTACTGTCTGCATGGGTATGGCGGCAAGTATGGGAGCATTTCTTTTAGCAGGCGGAGCAAAGGGCAAACGTTTTGCACTTCCCAATGCAGAAGTTATGATTCACCAGCCTTCTGGCGGAGCAAAAGGTCAGGCAACTGAAATCCGCATAGTTGCAGAGAATATATTAAAGATTAAGAAGCGTTTAAATGAGATTATGGCAGCAAATACAGGTCAGCCTTACGAAGTGATTGAACGTGATACAGAGCGTGACAATTACATGACTGCTGATGAAGCAAAGGCTTATGGACTGATTGATAATATTCTTTACAGTCACGACCGTTAAGATTGAGCCAAAGCGATCAACAAGGAGCACCCTTCGGGTATCCCTTTATGCTCAAAAAACGCGAGCCATTAACAAGGAGCACCCTTCGGGTATCCCTTTATGCTCAAAAAACGTGAGCGATCAACAAGGAGCACCCTTCGGGTATCCCTTTATGCTCAAAAAACGTGAGCGATCAACAAGGAGCACCCTTCGGGTATCCCTTTATGCTCAAAAAACGTGAGCGATCAACAAGGAAAGTATGAGGTGTGTATATGCCGGTCAGAACAGACGACAAGATCCGATGCTCTTTTTGCGGGAAAACCCAGGATCAGGTAAAGAAACTGATTGCCGGTTCCAATAATGTCTATATTTGTGATGAGTGCATTGATTTGTGCGCAGAGATATTAGAGGAAGAATTTGACGGCCATGACGAAGAGGCACCTGATTTCAGCAACATTAATCTGATGAAGCCAAAGGAAATGAAAGCTTTTTTAGATGAGTATGTCATTGGGCAGGACGAAGCAAAAAAGGTGTTGTCCGTAGCAGTATATAACCATTATAAGAGAATTACATCCGGTAAAAAGCTGGATGTGGATATACAAAAGAGCAATATTCTGATGTTGGGGCCTACCGGTTCCGGTAAAACTTATCTTGCGCAGACTCTGGCTAAAGTTTTAAACGTACCTTTTGCCATTGCAGATGCTACTGCCCTTACAGAAGCCGGTTATGTTGGTGAAGATGTAGAAAACATCCTTTTAAAATTGATCCAGGCAGCTGAGTATGATATCAGCAGAGCAGAATTTGGAATCATTTATATTGATGAGATTGATAAAATCACCAAGAAATCGGAGAATGTGTCAATCACCAGAGATGTTTCCGGTGAAGGTGTTCAGCAGGCTTTGTTAAAGATTCTGGAGGGCACGGTTGCCAGCGTTCCGCCTCAGGGTGGAAGAAAGCATCCGCACCAGGAACTTTTGCAGATCAATACCACCAACATTTTATTTATCTGCGGCGGAGCGTTTGATGGTCTGGAAAAAATCATTGAACGCCGTTTAAGTGCAGGATCCATTGGTTTTAATGCGGAGATTGTAGATAAGAATAAGACAGATATTGATGATCTCTTAAAGAAAACCCTGCCTCAGGACCTGGTTAAATTTGGGCTGATCCCTGAATTTATCGGACGCGTTCCTATCACCGTATCATTGGAACTGTTGGACCGGGCAGCTCTGGTTAAGATTTTGACAGAGCCGAAGAACGCGCTGGTTAAGCAATACCAGAAATTATTCGAACTAGATGATGTAAAGCTGGAGCTGACCGCTGATGCGGTGGAACGCATAGCAGAGCTGGCTGTGGAAAGAAAAACCGGTGCCAGAGGATTACGTTCCATTATGGAAAGCGTTATGACGGATCTGATGTATGAGATACCATCAGACAGCAGCATTGGAATCTGCAGAATTACCAAAGAGGTTGTGGATAAAAATGGAGAGCCGGAACTAGTTTATCGGGACACGGCAGTTCCCAGAAAATCACTGGCTCAGAAATTGAGAAAAGATAAGACAGGCGAGATCGCATAGATCCCTGCATGAGTCGGGAAGGTGTTACAGCGAATCAATCTGCTGGAACACCTTTTTGAATGCAAAGGAGGGAACCAAATGGTAGATAAGACAATTACAATGCCGGTTATTGCCCTGAGAGGTATGACTGTTCTACCCAAAATGATGCTGCACTTTGATATCAGCCGGGAGAAATCCATCGCGGCGGTTGAAAAAGCCATGGTAGGGGATCAGAAGGTATGCCTGGTAACCCAGAGAAATCCGGAAGAAACCGATCCTGGAATAGAAGACTTATATCAGGTAGGAACGGTTGCTTTAATCAAACAGCTGGTGAAGCTGCCTAATAACGTGATCCGTGTCATGGTAGAAGGTCTGGAGCGGACAGAACTTCTGACTCTTGAGAGTGAAGAATCTCTTCTTATAGGTGAGATTGAAGAACTTCAGGTACCGCTTGATATATTAGATCCGGTTACCATACAGGCGATGGCTGAAATCGTGAAAGAAAAGCTGGAAGCCTATGGCAAAGAGAATCAAAGGATTGCGAAGGAAGTGGTCCCTGGATTACTGGTTATTCCGGATTTGGGCGAACTTTTGGATCAGGTTGCAGTTCAGTTGTCTTGGGATTACCGTCTCCGCCAGCAGGTACTTGAAAGTGTACTTCTGGAAGAACGGTATGCTCTGGTTATGAAACACCTGATTACTGAAATTGAAGTGACTAAGGTGAAAAAAGAATTACAGTCCCATGTGAAGGAACGGATTGACAAGAATCAGAAGGATTACATTTTAAGAGAGCAGATGAAAGTAATCCGCGAAGAGTTGGGAGAAGATAATCCGCTTTCAGACAGTGATGAATATGCCAAACGTCTGAAAGCATTAAAAGCAGACAAAGAAATAAAAGAAAAGATTCAAAAAGAGATCGACCGCTTTAAATCCATGCCGGGAGGAAGCCAGGAAGCCAATGTTGTCCGGATGTATCTTGATACGGTTCTTGATTTTCCATGGAAGAAGATGTCAAAGGATAACAACAGCATCAACCATGCGCAGCAGGTACTGGATGAAGAGCATTATGGCCTGGAAAAAGTAAAAGAACGGATTCTGGAATATTTAGCAGTCCGGATTCTTACGAAGAAAGGAACCAGCCCTATTTTATGCCTGGTTGGACCTCCTGGAACAGGAAAGACTTCAATAGCAAGATCTGTGGCAAAAGCACTGAATAAAGAATATGTAAGAATCAGCCTGGGAGGTATCCGGGATGAGGCGGAGATCAGAGGACACAGGAAAACATATGTAGGCGCTATGCCTGGCAGAATTGCAGAGGCTGTCAAACAGGCAGGTGTAAACAACCCGCTGATGCTTCTTGATGAAATTGACAAAGTCAGCAGCGATTATAAAGGCGATACATCTTCCGCACTGTTAGAGGTGCTTGACAGTGAACAGAATGTAAAATTCAGGGATCATTATATTGAACTTCCCATTGATTTATCCAATGTTCTCTTTCTTGCAACAGCCAATACCATAACAACCATTCCCGGCCCTCTTCTTGACCGAATGGAAGTGATTGAAATAAACAGTTATACTGAGAATGAAAAGTTCCATATTGCCAAAAACTATCTGGTGAAAAAGCAGCAGGAACGAAATGGTCTGACGGGAAAACCAGTTACCATAACGGATCAGGCGATTGAAAAGATCATACACAATTATACCAGAGAAGCCGGAGTCAGAAACTTAGAGCGGCGGATCAGTTCTGTTTTCAGAAAGGCAGCCAGAGAATTTCTGGAAGACAAAAGCCGTGTCATTGAGGTGACAGAGTGTCAGCTGGAAAAGTACTTAGGGAAAGAAAAAGTATCCTATAACAATGTTAACGAGGAAGACCAGGTAGGAATTGTGAGAGGTCTGGCATGGACCAGTGTAGGCGGAGATACCCTGCAGATTGAAGTAAATGTAATGCCGGGCAAAGGAACCCTTCAGACCACAGGACAAATGGGAGATGTTATGAAGGAGTCGGCACAGACTGCATTAAGCTATGTAAGATCGGTAGGACCGGAATATAGCGTGCCTGATGATTATTTTGAGAAACACGATATTCATCTTCATATCCCGGAAGGAGCAGTTCCAAAGGATGGCCCTTCCGCAGGAATTACCATGGCAACTGCCATGCTTTCTGCGGCTATTAACAGGAAGGTATGTGCAACCGTTGCCATGACAGGAGAGATAACCTTAAGAGGCCGGGTTCTTCCAATCGGAGGCTTAAAGGAGAAAATTCTTGCTGCACGTATGGCACATGTGAAAAAAGTTCTGGTTCCGGATAAAAACCGACCGGATATCGCAGAATTATCAGAAGAGATCACAGAAGGCCTTACAATTGTTTTTGTAAAGGAAATGCCGGAAGTATTAAAAGAGGCTTTCGTCCAGGAATAGAAAGGAAATTACATGATTATTAAAACCGTAGAACTGGAGACTGTATGTGGAATTACCAGCAAGCTCCCGGAGAATACAAAACCGGAATTTGCATTTGCAGGTAAGTCAAATGTGGGCAAATCCTCTCTCATCAATGCACTTATGAACCGGAAGTCTTTTGCAAGAACTTCATCTTCTCCAGGTAAAACACAGACCATCAATTTTTATAATATCAATGACTCCCTGTACTATGTGGATCTTCCCGGCTACGGTTATGCAAAGGTATCCGTAGAAGTAAAGGCAAAATGGGGAAAGATGATTGAGAATTATCTTCATAAATCCCCGATGCTGAAATGTGTGTTTTTACTGATTGATATCCGCCATGAACCATCAGACAATGATAAAACCATGTACGACTGGATCGTTAGTAATGGATATCAGCCGGTTATTATTGCCACCAAGCTGGATAAATTGAAACGAAGCCAGGTGGCAAAGGCATTAAAAGTGGTGCGGACCGGACTTGGAGTCGGAGCTGATGTGACTGTAATTCCATTTTCAGCGGAGACAAAACAGGGCAGAGAAGAAATCTGGGATTTGATCGATGAATCTGTAAATAGTCTTGACAAGGAGTAAAAATCTTTTTATAATGAACCTATTTATTACATAGAGTTCATTATGGTAGAAAGAGGAGAAAACAGTTATGAAAAAAACTATGAAGAAAATTGTATCAACTCTCATGGCGGCAGCTCTGGCAGCGGCAGCATTAACTGCCTGTGCAGGCGGTAATTCCACAGCGGGCACTTCCGGTACAGGAAAAGAAGCAGGAGACAAAAAAGTATTAAAAGTTGCCATGGAGTGCAGCTATGCTCCTTACAACTGGACTCAGCCAACCGATGCAAACGGAGCAGTGAAGATCTCAGGAAGCTCTGATTATGCATATGGTTATGATGTGATGATGGCGAAAAAGATTGCGGACGAGCTGGGCTATAACCTGGAGATTGTGAAGCTGGACTGGGATTCTTTAGTACCTGCTGTTCAGTCGGGAAAGGTTGATTGTGTCATTGCAGGCCAATCCGTTACTGCAGAGCGTATGCAGTCCGTTGATTTCACAAATCCATATTATTTTGCAACCATCGTAGCTTTGGTAAAAGCCGGTGGTAAATTCGAGAATGCAAAAAGTGTTGCTGACTTAAAGGGTGCAGTTGCCACATCCCAGTTAAACACTATCTGGTATGATAACTGTCTTCCTCAGATTCCCGATGCTGATATTCAGCCGGCTCAGGAATCCGCTCCTGCCATGCTTGTTTCTTTAAGCTCCGGTAGATGTGACGTGGTAGTAACCGATAAGCCAACTGGTCAGGCAGCTTTAATTGCATATCCTGATTTCAAACTTCTTGATTTTACCGGTAAAGATGGTGAGTTCAAGGTTTCTGATGAGGACATTAATATTGGTGTCTCTGTTAAAAAAGGCAATACTGAGTTAAAAGATGCCATAAACGGAGTACTGGGCAAGATGACCAAGGATGATTTTAATAAGATGATGGAAGAGGCAATCAAAGTACAGCCGCTTTCAAAATAATAATAAGATGAATCGGAGCTTGCAGGCACGGGATGGGAGTTTTTTCCGTGCCCCTTGTTCTGTTTTAACCAAGCTGTGAAAGGGAGAGGGTAGTATATGTCTTTGCCGTCAGATTTTTTTGGAAGAATGGTATTTATTCTGCAAAATTATGGTCCGTCCTTCTTAGCAGGGGCTGGCAAAACAATGGCGATTGCCATTGTAGGTACATTGATCGGCTGTGTGATCGGATTTGCAGTGGGAATTATTCAGACCACTCCGGAATCAAAGCAGGATAATTTGTTTAAAAAGATACTGATTAAAGGAATAAAATTTATTTTAAATGTTTATGTAGAGGTTTTCCGCGGAACCCCCATGATGGTTCAGGCCATGTTTATTTTCTATGGATCCTCCGCACTTTTTGGAATTAATATGTCTATTGTATTTGCCTCCTATTTTATTGTCTCAATCAACACAGGAGCCTATATGGCAGAGACGGTCAGAGGTGGAATCCTTTCTATTGATCCGGGGCAGACAGAAGGAGCAAAGGCCATTGGTATGACCCATTACCAGACCATGCTGAATGTTATCATGCCACAGGCACTTCGTAATATTATGCCTCAGATCGGCAATAACTTAATTATTAATATTAAGGATACCTGTGTACTTTCTGTTATCGGAGTTGTAGAACTGTTTTATGCGACAAAGGGTGTGGCAGGAGCTTATTATACGTATTTTGAGGCATTTACCATTACCATGATCATTTACTTTGTCCTGACCTTTACCTGTTCCAGAATTCTCCGGCACTGGGAGAAAAAGATGGATGGACCGGACAGCTACGATCTGGCTACAACAGATACCTTAGCCTATACCAGTGGAATGGTGAAATTTCCGGACCCGAAAGAGAAGGAGGATAAATAAATGGCTGAAAGCAATGTGTTAAAAATTCGTCATTTAAGCAAGACATTTGGAACCAATGTAGTATTAAGAGATATTGATTTCAATGTAAATGCCAAAGATGTGACCTGTATCATCGGAGCATCCGGCTCAGGAAAATCCACTCTTTTGCGCTGCATTAATCTGTTGGAAACACCCACTACCGGTGAGATTTTATATCATGATGTGGATATTACAGACAGAAAGATGAATGTTCCAGAATACCGCACCCGGGTTGGTATGGTATTTCAGAACTTTAATCTCTTTAATAATATGACTGTGCTGGAAAACTGTATGGTTGGTCAGGTAAAAGTTTTAAAGAAAGATAAGGAAGAAGCCAGAAGGAAAGCCATGATGTTTTTAGAGAAGGTTGGAATGGCACCTTATATCAATGCCAAGCCAAGACAGCTTTCAGGTGGTCAGAAGCAGAGGGTAGCCATTGCAAGAGCACTTGCCATGGAACCGGAGATTCTTCTTTTTGACGAGCCCACTTCCGCTCTGGATCCCCAGATGGTAGGTGAAGTTCTTGCAGTTATGAGAACACTTGCGAAGGAAGGACTTACCATGATCATCGTAACCCATGAGATGGCATTCGCAAGAGATGTATCCAACCATGTGGTTTATATGGCAGGTGGTGTGATTGAAGAAGAGGGAGCACCAGCTGATATATTTGGTAATCCGCAGAAAAACTCAACAAAGGAATTCTTAACCCGGTTTATGCAGGGTTAGAAGCAGACGGAGCTGTTGCAAAATAACTGAATGATCAGTTGTGGAGCAGGCTCCTTTTTGATATACTGATAAAAAAGTGGATAACAAAGAGGGGGTACATATGAGAATTGTTTTTATGGAAACGGATACTATGGGAGATGATGTGGATTATTCGCCGTTTTATAATCTGGGAGAGGTGGTAAAATATAATAAATCAGACCCAGAATATAACCAGGAGCGGGTAACGGATGCAGATGTGATTGTGGTAAATAAGATTCCTATGAATGAGGAAACCCTAAGGTATGCCCAGCATGTAAAACTCATCTGCCTGACAGCTACCGGAACCAATACTGTTGACTTTGATTATGTCAGAAAAAGGAACATCGCAGTCACCAATGTAAAAGGATATTCCACCCAGTCTGTGATACAGCATACTTTTGCATTATTGTTTTATGTATATGAGAAGCTTTCCTATTACGATCAGTTTGTGAAGTCGGGAGATTACGCAGCCAGTGATATATTCAGTAACTTTGATATAAAATTCAATGAACTTTTTGGGAAAACCTGGGGGATTATCGGACTTGGAGAGATTGGGAGAGGTGTGGCAAAGGTGGCAGAAGCCTTTGGCTGCCGTGTGATCTATTATTCCACCTCTGGTAATAACAGTAATTCTCTCTGGGAGCGGGTTGAATTTGATGCTTTATTAAATGAGTCGGATATCATATCCATACATGCCCCGTTAAATTCTTCTACGGAATATTTAATTGATGAAGATGCATTAAAGAAGATGAAAAAAACTGCTGTTCTTCTGAATCTGGGCAGGGGAAATATCATAAGAGAAGAAGCGCTTTTAAAAGCTCTGGAAACAGGAGAAATCGCAGGAGCAGGACTGGATGTAATCAGTGCTGAACCTATGCTGCCGGATAATCCCCTTCTTAAGATCAAAGACAGTACAAAACTGATCATTACTCCCCACATCGCCTGGGCTACGGTTGAGGCAAGAAGAAGGTGTCTGTCTGAAGTGTATGAAAACATCGTCTCTTATCTTCGCGGAGAGGAAAGAAATCGAATCAGGTAAAAAAGGGGCGGCTTATAACAGCCGCCTTATGTGATCAGTCTTTTATTCTTTACGGGAGAAAATATCACGTATTTTGATCCGTAAGAATGTACGGAGCACTTCCGCTCCCAGCACCAGAATCAGAAACGGCAGAAAAACAGTGAGAAACAACTTGGCTTTTAGCCGGAACATCTTCTTTTTGTGCTGTAATTTTAAAGTCTGATAATGGTCTGATATAGAATGATACCATGTTTTTTTTACCGGAACTTTTTTCAAACGAATTCCCCCTTACTCCTATCTGCTGACAGGATCCCTAAGATCCGCTCATCAATGATTTCATGGCAAATGCATAGATTTCCTGACTTTTCAACTTCCAGTGGTCACACATGATTTCTGCCTGATCTTTATCCGGAACAGATAGTTCCAGATTAATCAGACAGTTCTTACCTTCCCTTACTTCGCAGTGAACAATGTAATCCTGGGTTGTGGATTTATAGTAATCTGCTGTTACACCAACTTCGTTGCGGAGACGGAACTTGTTTTCTTTTAAATATTCATCCATGTCATGGACAATGGCCGGTGATATCTTATTGCCAAAGAAGGAAAGGGTCTCTTCCCCTTCTCTTGTAATGTCATACCGGCTGCTGTTGTGATTGGTCTCTACATGCAGCAGTCTTGCCTCTAACAGTTCATTCAATGCCTGATTCAACGTAAAATATGTGGTATACTCATGCTCCAGAAAAAAGTTAGATAATTGTGCACTGGTCAGGGGAAAGTTTACCTGCTTCAGCATGTATAGAATCATCAGCTTATATAGTGTCATAGGTTCTGAGAGCATCGGATAACCTCCATCTTTCTATTACCGGATATGGTCTTTTACCGCCCGGCTGACAACATCTGCCACACGGGGATCAAAAGCCTCAGGCAGGATATTGTCTTCATTTATTTCCGAAGGCGCTACCAGACCGGCAATGGCCTCAGCAGCAGCAAGCTTCATCTCTTCTGTAATGGCAGCAGCTCTTCCCTCCAGTGCACCTTTAAAAATACCTGGGAAAACTACTACGTTATTTACCTGATTTGGAAAATCAGATCTTCCTGTACCAACAACTCTGGCACCGGCCTTTTTTGCCAGATCCGGCATGATTTCAGGTACCGGGTTTGCCATGGCAAAAAGAATGGAATCAGAATTCATGGAAGAAACCATCTCTTCTGTTACAATTCCCGGAGCTGATACACCGATGAAGATATCGGCACCCTTCATGGCATCAGCCAGGTTTCCTGTCTGACCTTCCAGGTTGGTGCTATCCATCATCTTTTCCTGCATCCAGTTTAAGCCCTCCATTCCTTTAAAAAGAATACCGGCCCGGTCGCAAAGGACGATATGCAAAAATCCGTACGACAGGAGAAGTCTGGTAATAGCGATACCGGCAGAGCCAGCTCCGTTTACTACCACCCGGCAGTCCTCTTTCTTTTTCCCTGTTACTTTCAGGGCATTGATCACTCCCGCAAGAACTACAATGGCAGTCCCGTGCTGGTCGTCGTGAAAGACTGGAATGGTAAGCAGCTTCTTTAACCGCTCTTCAATCTCAAAGCATCTTGGCGCTGAAATGTCTTCCAGATTAATTCCGCCAAATGCAGGAGCTATGGCAACGACGGTCTTAATAATTTCTTCCGTATCCTGTGTGTCTAAACAGATGGGAATGGCATTGACTCCGCCGAATTCTTTAAATAATACGGCTTTGCCTTCCATTACCGGCATGGCTGCAAGGGGACCGATATTACCAAGTCCTAAAACAGCGCTGCCATCGGATACAACAGCAATAGTGTTGGACTTTATAGTATATTGATAAGCAGCTTCCGGATTGTCCGCGATTACCTTACAGGGCTCCGCCACTCCGGGGGTATAGGCAAGTGCTAAATCTTCCCTGGTTTTTACTGCTGCTTTGGAAGTAATTTCCAGCTTTCCGCCCCATTTTTCATGAAGCAATAATGCTTTCTCGTTGGTTGTCATAATGAGTTTGTCCTTTTTTCAACAGTTTTTATTTATCATACCAATTTTAGGGTTTTAAATCAATAGAAAATATGTTAGAATATAGAGTAATTCAAATGAAGCAAACGAAAAACATAAGGAAATTGAAGATACAGGTGGTACTATGAGAGAACGAATCAACAGGCTGGCAAAGGGCATCATTGATTCAGAAATTCCAAAGATAAAGGTTACCCCATCGGGAATTGATGATGTGGTGCGTTCGGGCGGAGCCACGAGACGGGAACTTGTCGTTACCAGTGAGAATAACCTGCATATAAAAGGGCTTGCATATTCCTCTGATTACCGCGTTCGTATGATAAGCGGGTCGTTTGGAGGTACATACAACCATCTGGTCTATGAGATTAACAGCAGTTTCATGGAAGATGGGGACGTAATTAAGGGATCTTTTTATCTGGTTACCAATGGCGGCGAGAAGGAAGTCCCTTATTCGTTTCGGGTGGAGCTTGGCACGTCAGGGAAAGCACTGAGTGATTTAACGACAGCAGAGAATTTTGCAGATACTGCAAAAAAAGATATGGATACGGCTCTTCGCTTATTTGAGTACCGCGATTTTGTTACGGCTCCGTTTATGAAAGACCTTCATGTAAGGGCAATTTATGACGGATTAAAGGGCCGGCCTGACAGAAGAAAGGAACTGGAAGAGTTTCTTGTAGCGTTAAAGGTAAAAAAGCCGGTTGAACTATCGGTGGATACCGGAGAACGCAGATATGGAGAACTGGAGGATGTTGTTAAGGACTGGGTTGAGTTAAGGCGAAGCAGCTGGGGCTATATCAATCTGGAAGTTACGACAGACTGTGATTTTATAGAGCTGCCAAAGAAGACAATTGGCGAGCAGGATTTTACAGATGACAGATGTGAGCTGCCCTTTCTTGTACACCCGGATCGTATGCATCAGGGAGAAAATTATGGCAGAATTCAGATAAACGGAGTGGAAGAGTGTTTTTTGATACCGGTTACATCGGTATGTAACCCGGGAGGAGGAATATCGGCGGAGGACGCCTTTGCAAAAGAGGCATTCGGCCGATTTTTGCGGCTCCGCCTGGAAGCAGAGACAGGGAAAGAATCGGCTGATTCCCTTTACAAAGAGATGGAGAAGGCACTGGATGAAATCGAACTGATGAAGGGTGAGTCAGGTCTTATTAAACTGCTTCGTGCAGAATGCCGTCTGTTTGCAGGAGAGAAATCAGAAGCTGCCCTTTTCCTCGATGACAGCCGGGATGAGATTCTTTCACAGAGGCAGGAAAAGAAAGAGATTTACTGTTATTACCAGTATTTAAGACTTGAGATCCAGCCCGATGAATACCAGAGGGAATCTCTGGTCCGTCTGATGAAGAAATATCTGGAAGAAGATCAGCATCTGTTTTATCTGTTTGGACTTCTTACAAAATCAGACAGCCGGCTGCTTGAGAATCCTCCGGCATTACTGGCAATCCTCAAGCGTCAATATGAAGCAGGGGTAAGAAGCCCCTTTTTCTATGTGTGGGGATGTAATGTCTTAAACAGCGCTCCGGAACTGATGCGTACCATTGGTCCCATGGAGCTTCAGATCCTGTTTTCCTCTGCAGGAAAAGGGATTATAGAAAAACGGCTGATCACACAGATCTGCAGGCTCACTCTCACAGCCAAGCATTATAACCGGCTGCATTACCGGCTGCTTTGCAGACTGTACAAAGAGACATCTGAAAAAGAGGTGTTAGAAGCCATCTGTTCCCTGTTAATCAAAGGGGAGTGCCGTAACTTGGAGGCCTTCTCCTGGTATGAGAAGGGAATCAGGGCGGGAATCAGCCTGACCAGGCTTTATGAATACTATATTTATGCATTGCCAAAGAACTACTGCTATCTGCTTCCCAAGGAAGTGCTCCTTTATTTTTCCTATGGAGGAAGCGAACTGGATCTTTACAGCAGAAGTGTTTTATATAAGAATGTTCTCGTATATTTAGAGCCGGTTGATCCTCTTTATCAGGCTTATGAACGGGTCATTGAAAAGTTTGCGACAGAACAGCTTTTTGAATCCAGAATTGATAATTACCTGGCTGCCATCTATCAGCGTATTTTATTAAAGGAAGTAGTGGATTTGTCAATGGCAAAAGTGCTTCCTTCTATTCTGCGCTCTTACCGTGTAGAATGCAGCAATAAAAAAATGAAATATGTAATTGTCTGCTATGAAGAGATGACACAGGAAGATGCATTTCTTTTAAATGACGGAGTTGCCTATGTACCCCTGTTTTCCGAACACAGCATTCTGCTTTTCCAGGATGCCTATGGAAACCGGTACGCCAACATTTCATATAAGAAGGATCCGGTGATGGAACGGACCGAGCTGGAAGAGCGATGCTTTGAACTGTATCCGGAGCATTCCATGCTTCGGCTTCGTGTTTGTGATCAGATTCTGGCTGACGGAGCGAAAGATGCAAAAGAGGTTCAGATTCTGGAAAGCACACTGGAAGATCCCAATCTGCGGCCATTTTACCAGAAGCTGCTGCTTTCAAGAGTTATTGAATATTATCAGAAGCAGTCAGAAACTGCGCCAGAACAGGGAGAGGGAGCCGGATACTTATTAAAGCTTGATAAAAAGGTACTTACCAGGCAGGAACGGGCCGGAGTCTGTGATACGCTCATCCACAACAATTACATGGAAGAAGCTTACAAAATGATCCGGGATTTCGGCTCGGAAGGGATCAGCTCCATACAGCTTCATAAGCTTTGCACGGAGATGATTCTTAAGAATCTCTTCCGTGAGGATGGGCTTTTACTCCATCTGGCATATACTGCTTTTTTAGAAGAGGAGAACGACAGTGTTCTTCTGGATTATCTGTGTGAACATTATAATGGTCTCAGCAGCCAGATGTACCGGATTCTGCTGCAGGGAGTCTCCCTTCATGTGGAGACCTATGACTTAGAAGAGCGTCTGTCCGCACAGATGATGTTCAGCGGTGATACCCTAAGACTGGATAAGGTTTTTCATCTGTACCAAAGCAGAAAAGAGCCTGGTGAGAGCATTGTAAAGGCATATTTTACCATAAAGTGCACCGACTATTTTATGAACGAGAAAGAACCGGAAGAATGGGTGTTTTCGTATCTGGAAGGGATCATACAGGCGGCGGCTCAGAAAGGCCGTTTTCCAACCATCTATTTATTGGCTCTGACCAGATATTATTCTCAGCTGCCGGCCATTGATGAAGAGCAGAAAGAATTGTTAAAAAGCATGGTATCCCTTTTGCTGGAAGAACGTCTGGTATTTCCATACTATAAAAAACTGGCAAAATATATGGCCATGCCAGAGGATATCATGGATAAGGCCATGATTTCCCACTGTGCAGAGCGGGATTCTAAAATTGAACTTGAGATCAGGATTCTTCCTGATGAAGAAGAATATCACAGTGAGGATATTACCCGTATGTATCAGGGCGTTTTCGTAAAACAGAAGATACTGTTTGAAGGCGAAATCATGGAATACCGGGTAAAAGAACTGGTTGATGAGGAATGGGTATTAAAGGAAGAGGGAAGCGTCAGCTGCGAGGCAGGCGTGACACCGGAAGATTCGGACAGCAGATATGCCTGCTTAAACGAAATGAGCCTGTCTCTTAATTTGAAGGACGAGACCGGGCTTAAAAAACGGATGCAGGAGTATTTAAAGAAAAATGCTGCTGCAGAAGAAATATTTTCACTGATGTAAGATAAGGGGATGTCAATGGACGGACTGATAATAGGGCTTGATCTGTGTGATGCCTATACCCGGATATGCTGCCATGACAGAGAAAAATCATGGAGTATTCCTACGGTTATCTGTAAGAAAAAGGATGAGGAAGCCTGGTATATAGGAGAAGAAGCATACGCCTATACTCTTGTGGGTGAAGGCATCATTGTGGACAAGCTGATAAAGATGGTAAGAAAAGACGGTACTGCAACACTTGGCGGTACAAAGTATGAAGGTCTTGATTTACTGAAGCTATTTTTGAAAAAAATAATAAAGCTCCCTATGGAAGAATTTTTCTGTGAGGAGATTAAAGAGCTGGTAATTACCATGCAGAAAGTGGATACAAAACTCATGGATGCGCTGATGTATTGTGCGGACTCCCTTGGGATTGAGCGGGAAAAGGTTCATATAATCAGCCATACGGAAAGCTTTGTTTACTATGTCCTGAGCCAGAAAAAAGAAGTCTGGGGCAATCAGGTGGGCGTATTTGATTTGTCAGAAGACTCCTTTCATTATCATGAGCTTAAGGTCCAGAGAGGACTTCGGAAAATGATGGTAATTGCAGAGCATGAGGCTTTGGAAGAAAGCTTTAATCTGGATATATTAGATACCCCTTCCGGCGGAAAGCTTGCAGATAAAATCTTAAGCTCCTGTGCAGACCGGCTTCTGCAAAAGAAACTCTTTTCTTCTGTATTTTTAACAGGGAAAGGGTTTGAACGCCATGACTGGGCAAAAGATTCCATGAAAGTGCTTTGTTCCAGAAAAAAGGTTTATATGGAGCCGGAGCTGTTTGCCAGAGGAGCTGCCTTTAAAGGCATGGATTATCTTAAGGATAACAGCGCTTATCCATTTATCTGTATCTGTGACGGCCATCTTCATTCTACGGTATCCTTACGTGTGCTTCATAAGGAACGTGAGAGTCAGCTGGTAGTTGCCGCAGCAGGGGATAACTGGTATGAGGCAAAAAGCAGTGTTGATTTAATCGTAGACAAACAGGATTATGTGGAGTTTATGGTTACGCCCATGGATCCCAAGCAAAAGAGGCTGGTAAAGATACCCCTGGAGGGATTCCCAAACCGCCCGGACCGGACAACCAGACTGGGAATCAGTTTTGGCTTTTTGGATGAGAAAACCATGGCGGTGGTATTAAAGGATAAGGGATTTGGAGAATTGTTTCCTGCTACCGATACGGTGATCAGGCAGGAGGTTATGATATGAGCCTGATTTTGTGCCGGCAGGAACCGGTAAAACGGCCTTTTTATTTTGAGTATCTGGGAGTGCGTATTTTTTCTTCCCAGGAACTTTGTTATGTGATTTATAATCATCCTCTTCTTGTACTGGATGGCTTTGTAGATGAAAGCCTACTGGAGTTTATCCGGGAAGATCTGGATATGGGCTTTTTTGCAGCAAAGCTGGAAAAATGGCAGAAAAGCGGAGAAGAGGAAGATGAGCTTCTGGCGATGATCCTTTACGAATGTGATTATTACAGCGCGGTGGAAGTGGGACGGTTTCGTCAGCAGCTGGCTGCATTTCGCAGACTGCCCCAGTCTGAACTGTTAAAGCAAAAAGCGGATTTCCTTTTTCAGAAGAATCAATACGGCAAGGCAGTTTCTATTTATATAAGAATTCTTGATATGGCAAGAGCGGAACGGGGCAGTGACAGTTTTACCGCAAAAGTTTATAACAACTTAGGCGCTGCCTATGCCCGGCTGTTTCTGATGGATAAAGCATGCAGAGCCTATGAAAAATCATATGACCTGGTTAATAATGAGGAAGTATTAAAAAAGATCTGCCACTTAAGCCAGTGGAGCCCATCTGTAACGCCGGGAGAACGTTTTATGTCTTTGATGACGGAAGAATTAAAGGAAGTATGCAAAGAAGAACGAGCGGTGGCAAACGAAAACGCAGGGAAGGCAAAAAGCCTGCTTGAACTGGAAAACTTATTCCAGAAAGATCCCATCAAGCGTTTCCAGGGAGCAGGAGAACTGGTTTCCAAGTGGAAGAAGGAATACCGTAATATTATGTCTTGACAAAACAGCAAAAAACTTCTATCATATACTAGATAACAGGAAAAGGTATTGATGAAGAGGAGTACGCACATAACCCTGAAAGAGAAAACCGTTCACTGGCTGAAAGACGGTTAAGGTAGTGTTTGCGGAAGGTAGCTTCGGAACTGGAAAGCTGAAGTTTTAACATACAGTAAGCTTTCACGCGTGGCCCCGTTAAAGGCCGTAAAGATATGGCAGAATCTGTCATAATAAAGGTGGTACCGCGTTTATACGCCCTTTGTGTCTTCGGATGCAGAGGGCTTTTTGTTTTCCCAAATAACGAGCTGACAAAAGGAGTAGATTATGAAAGAGTTGGAAAAAACCTATGATCCGTCAGGGATTGAAGGCAAACTTTATCAGAAATGGCTGGACAAAAAGTATTTCCATGCCAAACCAAATAAGGATAAGAAACCATTTACCATTGTGATGCCCCCACCCAATATTACCGGTCATCTTCATATGGGACATGCCCTTGATAATACCATGCAGGATATTCTGATCCGCTATAAAAGGATGCAGGGCTTTGAGGCCTTATGGCAGCCGGGAACGGATCATGCAGCCATTGCAACAGAAGTAAAAGTAATTGAAAGCTTAAGAGCCCAGGGAATTGAGAAAGCAGATTTGGGACGGGATAGCTTTTTGGAAAAATGCTGGGACTGGAGAAAAGATTACGGAAGCAGGATTATTAACCAGCTTCACAAGATGGGATCTTCCGCTGACTGGGACAGAGAGCGTTTTACCATGGATGAGGGATGTTCCGAAGCAGTCCAGGAAGTTTTCATTCGGCTGCACAAAAAAGGTTTTATCTATAAGGGTTCCAGAATTGTAAACTGGTGTCCCGTGTGCCAGACTTCTATTTCTGATGCAGAGGTAGAGCATGAAGACCAGAATGGCTTTTTCTGGCATATCAACTACCCCATTGCCGGTGAAGAAGGCAAATTCGTAGAAATTGCAACCACCAGACCGGAAACCCTCTTAGGCGATACGGCAGTGGCAGTCAATCCTGATGATGAGCGTTATCAGGATATCATCGGTAAGATGTTAACACTTCCCCTGACTGGAAGAGAGATTCCAGTCATTGCAGATTCCTATGTTGACAAAGAATTTGGTACTGGATGCGTTAAGATCACTCCAGCTCATGACCCCAACGACTTTGAAGTGGGAAGAAGACATCAGCTGCCTGAACTGACAATTATGAACGATGATGCTACCATATCTCTTGCTGGAAGCAAGTATGACGGTATGGATCGCTATGAAGCCAGAAAGGCAATTGTAAAGGACTTGGAGGAACTGGGACTTTTGGTTAAGGTAGTTCCCCATGCCCATGCAGTTGGTACCCATGACCGCTGTAAGACTACAGTAGAGCCAATGGTAAAACAGCAGTGGTTCGTAAAGATGGAAGAGATGGCGAAACCGGCAATCGAAGCATTGAAAACCGGCAAGCTGAAATTCGTTCCGGAACGTTTTGATAAGATCTATCTTCACTGGCTGGAGAATATCCGGGACTGGTGTATTTCCAGACAGCTTTGGTGGGGTCACAGAATTCCAGCATTTTATTGTGATGATTGTCATGAGATTATTGTTTCCAAGGATTCACCTGATGGTTGTCCAAAGTGCGGAGGCATCCACTTTACGCAGGATGAAGATACCCTTGATACCTGGTTTTCCTCAGCACTCTGGCCATTCTCAACCCTTGGCTGGCCCGACAATACAGAGGATTTAAAATATTTTTATCCTACCAGCGTTCTTGTAACCGGCTATGATATTATTTTCTTCTGGGTAATCCGTATGGTATTCTCCGGAATTGAGCAGACAGGGGAGCTTCCGTTCCACACCGTTCTGATTCATGGACTGGTAAGAGATTCCGAGGGAAGAAAAATGAGTAAATCCTTAGGAAATGGAATTGATCCTCTTGAGGTCATTGATAAATACGGCGCAGACGCTCTCAGAATGACACTGATTACCGGAAATGCCCCTGGAAACGATATGCGTTTTTACTGGGAACGGGTAGAGGCAAGCAGAAACTTTGCCAATAAAGTCTGGAATGCTTCCCGTTTTATCATGATGAATATTGAAAAGGCTCCTGATGCAAAGGCAGAACTTTATGAGCTTACCATGGCGGATAAATGGATCTTGTCAAAAGCCAATACCCTTGCCAGAGATGTGACAGAAAATCTGGATAAATACGAGCTGGGAATTGCTCTTTCCAAAGTTTATGATTTTATCTGGGAAGAATTCTGTGACTGGTATATTGAGATGGTGAAACCAAGGCTGTGGAATGAAGAAGACACCACAAAGAATGCTGCTGTATGGACCTTAAAAACTGTTTTAATTAACTCCCTGAAACTTCTTCACCCCTACATGCCGTTCTTAACGGAGGAGATTTTCTGTAATCTTCAGGAGGAAGAAGAGTCAATTATGATCTCAAACTGGCCGGAATACAGGGAAGAATATGCATTTGAAGCGGAAGAGCTGGCGGTAGAAACCATTAAGGAAGCAGTAAGAGGAATCCGAAATGTCAGAACCTCCATGAATGTTCCTCCCAGCAAGAAGGCAAAGGTATATGTGGTTTCTGAGAACCAGGAAATACTTGATATCTTTGAACACAGCAAGGTATTCTTTGCAACCCTTGGTTATGCAGGAGAAGTATTCATACAAAAGGACAAGTCGGGAATCGGCGAGGATGCGGTTTCAGCAGTGATTCATCAGGCTGTCATCTATATGCCATTTGCTGAACTGGTTGATATTGAAAAAGAAATTGATCGTCTGAGGAAGGAAGAAGAACGTCTGGAAAAGGAATTGTCCCGTGTGCGTACCATGTTAAGCAACGAAAAATTCGTAAGCAAGGCGCCTGAGGCCAAAATCGAAGAAGAAAAAGCGAAACTTGAGAAATATGCTCAGATGATGCAACAGGTGAAGGAACGTCTTTCCCAGCTCTCTTAAAGCTTTTAAAAAATCGACAATTTAATCTTGTATGAAAAAACAGTCGAACACGAATTGCAATCGTGTCCGGCTGTTTTTTGCTGTCCGGAATTGGTTTAGAATCATTCTCACCCCTGGTGTTCATTTCTAAATTAGTGAGGGTAAGACAAAAATATCAGATTGAGACTGTAAAATACTGTCGGGAAGTGACACAGTGGGTTGGAAAAAGACGATGAAAAAGTGGAATTTTTTCCGTGGTTTTGACAAATTCTGAATGGATAACTGGCTATAATGTTCCTACAGGGCGGGAGGTGAACGCAGCAACGGAACTTAACCTGTACATAGATGTATTGTTCTTTATTAATTTTACCATGGATTTAATGGTATTGTCTATCGTAAGACGTGCAATGAAGTACCGTCTGATCCGATGGAGGCTGATTCTGGGGGCAGTTTTAGGAGCAGCGTGGGCCGTGTTTGCCGCTGCTTTTCCATATTTGCCTGTTTTGTTTGAAATGGCAGTTACTTATCTGGGAGTCAGTACCCTGATGGTAATGACGGCTTTCGACTTAAAGAGACCCAAAGATATCGGAAAAGGATTAATAGCCCTTTATCTGGCTGCTGTGGCTGTAGGAGGAATCATGGAGTTCCTATATCAGCATACGAAGGCTGGCTATTATATAGAACAGATTCTTAGAGGAAATACAGGCAAAGCCATACCTTTTTACCAGTTGATTTTTTTTGGAGCCGGGTCCTATTTTGGGATTCGGGTCATGCTTCGATGGCTTCCGGGACTGTGGAAAGCAAAGAGTAATTTTTATGAAGTCACCATGCATTACAGAGGAAAGGAAAAGAAGGTGACTGCTCTTCTTGATACAGGAAACCGCCTTTATGAGCCGGTAAGCCGCCGCCCAGCCCACGTTGTGACCTACGAAGCCGTCCGGGAACTCTGTGAAAGCGTCTCAGAAGTGGTCTATATTCCATTTGGAAGCGTTGGGAAATCAAACGGAGTCATGCCCGGTATTTTTTTAGATGAGATGGAGGTACGTCAGGGAGATGATGTGAAAATAATTGAAAAGCCTCTGATTGCTGTCTGCAAAAAGGCCCTGTCCTCAAGCGGAGAATATCAGATGCTGCTGCACGATGAGTGATTGTTTGATGTAAAGGAGAGAGTGTCGATATGATTATAAAAGTGTCTGTACCAAATCGTTTTCAGTTTAAAGCAGTTCCTACATTCAGAACATTGATGATGCCGTCTCAGGGGGAGATCCATTACATTGGAGGTGCGGATATCCTGCCGGCGCCCCTGGATAATGAAAGAGAAGCCCAGATTATTGCACTTCTTGGAGGAGACGACGATCAGAAAGCGAAATCAGAATTAATTGAACACAATCTCCGCCTGGTGGTATATATAGCCAAAAAATTTGATAATACGAGTGTTGGTGTGGAAGATTTAATTTCCATCGGTACCATCGGATTGATTAAAGCAATTAATACCTTTAACCCGACTAAAAATATAAAACTGGCTACTTATGCTTCCCGCTGCATTGAAAACGAAATACTCATGTATTTGAGAAGAAATAATAAGACAAAAATGGAAGTATCCATTGATGAGCCTTTGAATGTGGATTGGGATGGAAATGAACTCCTTTTGTCCGATATTCTTGGCACAGATGAGGATGTAATATATAAAGACTTAGAAACAGAGGTGGAAAGAAACCTTCTTAACTCAGCAATCAGCCGTTTAAGCCCCAGAGAGCGCAAAATTGTTGAACTGCGGTTTGGTCTTTCCGATGAGGACGGGGAAGAGATGACCCAGAAGGAAGTGGCGGATTTACTTGGCATTTCCCAATCTTACATATCAAGACTTGAGAAAAAAATCATGAAGCGGCTGAAAAAAGAAATTGTGCGATTTGAATAAATGTGGTTAAAATAAGGAAAGACTCAAAAGGGTCTTTCTTTTTTTTATAAACCTGAAACTTTTACTGCTTATCATTCGTCTAATAACTAGAAGACGAAAAAGGAGGAAGAGATGAAACAAAAGATTGAAGAACAGGCAGAGAGTCTGCTTCTTGACAATTATGAGAAATATTACAGGCTGGCATACAGCTATGCAAAAAATGAATCCGATGCTTTGGACATTGTCCAGGAGAGCGCATATAAAGTGCTGAAAGATATAAGAAAGTTAAAAGACCAAAGGCTCCTTTCCACCTGGATTTACAGGATTGTAATCAATACTTCCATTGATTTTTTAAGAAAGCGGAACAATGAAACGGTAAGTATTTATGATTTGGAAATTCCTCATGAGGATCAGTATCAGGGTGATGATCCCAAAGAGATGATTGCGTTTCTAAATGAAGAGGAAAGAACCATTGTCATATTGAAATTTTTTGAAGACTTGAAACTGGAAGAGATCGCAGATGCACTGAATATGAATGTCAATACGGTAAAAACCAGGTTGTACCGTGCACTGAAAAAGATCCGGGTTACACTGGAAACAGAACACGTCTGATTAAGAAAGGGGCTGAAAACTTGGAAGGCAAAGACAGACTGAATGAATTAAAAGAAGAATATTTTACTATACCAGTGCCAGCAGCGGCATACGACTGCATGAAACAGGGAATCAAAAAGGCAAAAGAAGAAAAGAGAAGGAGAATCATTATGAGATCATTGAAAGGAACAGGGGCTGCAGCTGCAGCTGTATTACTTACCATTGGAGTTATGGCTAATCTAAGCTCTGTGACAGCAAGCGCCATGGAAGATATCCCTGTTTTGGGTGCAATCGCAAAAGTTGTGACATTCAGAACCTTTGAAGATGAAAAAGGAAATTACGATGCAAAAATAGATATTCCAAAGGTATCAATCGGAAACAATGACAGCGGTCAGGTAAACCGTTCCATTGAAGATTATGCAAACCAGCTGATTAAAGAATATGAAAAGCAGGTGACGGCTGATCTGGCAGGAGACGGGCATTACTCCGTTACATCTTCCTATGATGTAATAGCAGATAATGAAACTTATTTATCTCTTCGGATCAATACTACCGTTATTATGGCAAGCGGTGCAGAGTCTGTTAAAATATTTAACATTAATAAAAAAACTGGAAAAGAATTCTCTCTTAAGGATTTACTGGCAGATAAGCCGGGGTATCAGGAAGCCATAACGGAAAGTATTAAAACACAAATGAAAGACCAGATGTCAAGGGATGATTCACTGACCTACTTTGTTAAGGAAAAAGATGGAGATGGATTTGACCGGATCACAGGAGAAGAGAATTTTTATTTTAATAAAAACGGAGAACTGGTCATTGTATTTGACGAGTATGAAGTAGCTCCCGGATATATGGGTTCTGTGGAATTTACCATACCGAAATCTACAGTTGAATTTTAACTATGTAAGCTAAGCCTGCCTTTTAAAAAGGTGGGCTTATGCCATGTGAGCTGCACATAACGCTTATGAAAGATAATTTTTCATGGTTTTAAGTGCGTTTTTTTCCAGCCGGCTGACCTGAGCCTGACTGATATGGATCTCTTCCGCAACTTCCGTCTGGGTCTTGCCTTCAAAGAAACGCATATCAATAATATGCCGTTCCCTCTCCGGAAGTCTTCTCATGGCCTCGTTTAAAGAGATGTCCTCTACCCAGTTTTCCTCCAGGTTTTTCTTGTCACTGATCTGATCCATGACAAAAAGAGGATCTCCCCCGTCCGAGTAAACCGGTTCATATAAACTTACCGGGCTCTGAATCGCATCAAGCGCATAGGTAATATCTTCCTTGCTGACCCCGATTTCATCTGCAATTTCCATAAGTGTGGGTTCTTTTAAGTTCTTTTTCATCAGGTTTTCTTTGGCGTAGATTGCTTTATAAGCAGTATCACGCAGGGAACGGCTGACACGGATGGAGTTATTATCCCGAAGATAACGCCGTACCTCACCCAGAATCATAGGCACTGCATATGTGGAAAACCTTACATTCTGAGTGATATCAAAATTATCTATGGCCTTGATCAGACCGATGCAGCCGATTTGAAACAAATCGTCCACATTTTCACTGCTGCCGGAAAATCGCTGTATTACACTGAGAACCAGTCTTAAGTTTCCCCTGATGTAATCTTCTCTGGCTTTTTTATCTCCGTTAAGTATCCGCTTGAAAAGAACTTCCTTCTCTTCGTTGCTCAGAAGAGGCAGTTTGGAAGTATTGACGCCGCAAATCTCTACTTTGTATCCAGACATATCTTTCCCTCCGCATCATTTTAATCTCTTACATAGAAATGATGTACTTATTCGAGGGCTTTTATACGATTGCTGAATTAAAATTTATTTCCAGTTTTTGGGCGGATCTGTTTTACCTGTTTTTTTCGTATAAAATCTGCAGACCTTTTAACAGCAGAGCATCGTCATAGTGGATTTTGTGGCGGCAGAGAGAGACAACAGAGGAAGCCAGACCGCCAGTCGCCACAAGACTGGCTTCCATATGGATTTCTTCCTGCATCCGGTCTATGATACCGTCAATCATGGCTGCGTTGCCGTACAGAATGCCGTTTTTCATGCTGTCGATGGTATTTTTCCCAATAATTTTTCCAGTCTTATCCAAACCGATATAAGGAAGCTGGGCGGCCCGGCTGCTTAAGGAATCAAGAGAAACCCGAAGTCCGGGGAATATGATCCCTCCGGTAAAATTCCCATGTTGATCGATGACGGATACGGTAGTGGCTGTTCCCATATCAATGACGATAATGGGAGGTGTAAAATCTTTTAACGCAGCAACTGCATCTACAATTAAGTCACTTCCTACCGACTTGGGATTATCCATTTTGATATTTAGACCGGTCTTCATTCCTGATCCTACGAGAAGAGGTGTGCTGCCCGTCAGCTTTCTGACTGCAGAAAGAATTACCTCTGTGAGAGGAGGAACCACGGAAGAGACAATGGATCCTTCGATGGAAGAAATTGAAAATCCGTTAAGATCCATAATATCCTTTATATTTACGGCATATTCCAGCTCTGTCTTTCTGTGATTGGTGTTGACCCGTTCAACAAAATATGTTTTGCTGCTGTCTATGCCTCCTATGACAATGTTACTGTTTCCAATATCGATGGCTAAAATCATGGAGAGAACTCCTTTCCAACTTTTTTTTCTTGTGTTATACTGTAGAGTATCATATTTTTATAGGAAAAACAACGGGAGGCGATTATGCTGAAAGGAAAAAATATAATTCTGGGTGTTACAGGAAGCATCGCTGCTTATAAAACGGCGGGGCTTGCCAGCATGCTGGTGAAACAAGGCTGTAACGTCCATGTAATCATGACGGAGAATGCCACTAATTTTATAAATCCAATTACGTTTGAATCACTGACCGGCAATAAATGCCTGGTGGATACCTTTGACCGCAATTTTCAGTATCAGGTTGAACATGTTTCCATTGCCAAGTTAGCGGATGTGGTGATGATTGCTCCGGCCAGTGCCAACGTAATTGCAAAGCTTGCCCATGGTATGGCAGATGATATGCTTTCCACAACGGTTTTAGCATGTAAGTGTAAGAAGATTATTGCCCCTGCCATGAATACAAACATGTATGAAAATCCCATAGTACAGGATAATATAAGAATCTGCCAGTCCTACGGAATGGAAGTGATTACTCCGGCAGTGGGTTATCTGGCATGCGGGGATGTTGGGGCAGGCAAGATGCCGGAGCCGGAGACTCTTTTTGAATACATTGAAAAAGAAGCAGCCTATGAAAAGGATCTGGAAGGAAAGCGGATTCTTGTTACAGCGGGACCAACAAGAGAAGCACTGGATCCGGTCCGGTATCTTACTAATTTTTCCACTGGTAAGATGGGATATGCAATCGCCAAAGCTGCAGCTTTAAGAGGAGCCAGCGTCACACTGGTGACTGGAAAAACGGAGATTAAAAAGCCTTCTTTTGTAAAAGTCATAGAGGTAGAAAGCGCTGCAGATATGTTTGAGGCTGTGACAAAAGAAGCCAGGGAACAGGATGCGGTGATCAAGGCGGCAGCGGTTGCGGATTATCGACCCAAAGAGGTAAATATAGAGAAGACTAAGAAAAAAGACGGAGATTTAACTCTTTCGCTGGAACGGACGGAAGATATTTTAAAATGGCTTGGAGAACACAAGACAAAAGGCCAGTTTCTCTGCGGATTTTCCATGGAAACAGAGAATATGCTGGAAAATTCCAGGGAAAAATTAAACCGGAAAAAAATTGATATGATCGTAGCCAACAATCTAAAGGTGGAAGGCGCCGGATTCGGAACTGACACCAACGTAGTTACCATCATTACAAAGGACAGAGAGATTGCTCTCCAAAAGATGACAAAAGAAGAAGTAGCACACCGCCTCTTAACTGAGATTTTTTAGGCATAACAGGAAAAATTCCGTATTCCAACTGCCGATGAGAATCTTGACTTATGGTTGGAATCATACTACAATAGACGAGACCCAGACGTATAATTGGAGGAATTATTTTTGTGAATATTGCAGAAGAAATAAAGAAGAGAAGAACATTTGCCATCATTTCCCATCCAGATGCGGGAAAGACCACACTGACTGAAAAGTTTCTTCTATATGGAGGAGCTATTAATTTAGCAGGCTCTGTAAAAGGAAGAAAGTCATCAAGACATGCGGTTTCCGACTGGATGGAGATCGAAAAGGAAAGAGGTATTTCCGTAACCTCCTCCGTGCTACAGTTTAATTACGACGGATTTTGTATTAATATTTTGGACACCCCCGGACACCAGGATTTCTCTGAGGATACGTACCGTACTTTGATGGCGGCAGATTCTGCAGTCATGGTTATTGATGGTTCCAAGGGTGTGGAAGCACAGACGATTAAGCTTTTTAAAGTTTGTGTGATGAGACATATACCGATTTTTACCTTTATAAATAAGATGGACCGGGAGGCAAGAGATCCCTTTGAGCTGATGGACGAGATTGAATCCGTTCTTGGAATCAGAACCTGCCCGGTGAACTGGCCTATTGGCTGCGGCAGAGAGTTTAAAGGTGTTTATGACAGGTTTAAGGGTACCATTACCACCTTTAAGGCAGCCATGAATGGACAAAAAGAAGTAGAAGCCACTGAAGTTCAGTTAGGAGACAGTCACGTGGATGACTTAATCGGAGAATCCTTCCACAGACAGCTGATGGACGAGATTGAACTTCTTGACGGTGCCAGTGATGAACTGGATATGGAACGGGTTGGCAGAGGAGATTTATCTCCCGTATTTTTCGGCTCTGCGCTGACCAACTTCGGTGTTGAAACATTTTTACAGCATTTTCTTCAGATGACCACCTCACCTCTTCCAAGACTGACCACCACGGGTGTGGTTGATCCTTTTGATGAGGATTTTTCTGCGTTTGTCTTTAAGATCCAGGCAAATATGAATAAGGCACACAGGGACAGGATTGCTTTCATGAGAATTGTTTCCGGTAAGTTTGATGCAGGAATGGAAGTAAATCATGTTCAGGGCGGAAAAAAACTGCGCTTATCCCAGCCACAGCAAATGATGGCCCAGGACAGAAAGATCGTAGAAGAGGCATATGGCGGTGACATCATCGGTGTATTTGATCCTGGTATTTTCTCTATCGGAGATACCCTCTGCAAATCCAATGAAAAAATTGAATTTGAAGGAATCCCTACGTTTGCACCGGAGCATTTTGCCAGAGTGCGTCAGATCGATACCATGAAGCGCAAGCAGTTTATTAAAGGCGTGAATCAGATCGCCCAGGAAGGTGCGATCCAGATTTTCCAGGAATTTAATACTGGAATGGAAGAGATTATCGTAGGCGTGGTGGGAGAACTGCAGTTTGAAGTTCTTACCTATCGTCTGGAGAATGAATACAACGTGGAAGTGAAGCTTGAAAAGCTGCCATATGAGCATATCCGCTGGATAGAAAACAGCGCAGAAGTTGATGTGGCGAAAATTCAGGGAACATCCGACATGAAACGTATTAAGGACTTAAAAGATAACCCGCTTCTGCTATTTGTAAACAGCTGGAGTGTCGGAATGGTTCTGGACCGTAATCCGGATCTCAAACTTTCAGAATTCGGGCACAACTAATTAAATCAGCAGAATCTGGTCATGTATAAAAACAAGGAGGCAGCAGACAATGAGTAGAATTGATGAAGTAAGACAAGCGATGGTAGAAGCGATGAAGGCAAAGGATAAGCAGAGAAAAGATGCGTTATCCATGCTTCTTTCCGCTCTTAAGAATTTTGAGATTGATAAGAAAGACCATACGCCCATTACGGATGAAGAAGCAGATGCAGTTGTGAAAAAGGAACTGAGACAGACTCAGGAGACCTTTGAGCAGGCGCCGGCAGATCGTACTGACATAAAAGAAGAGGCTACTTTCAGAATAGCAGTATACAAAGAGTTCGCTCCAGAGGATATGGGTGTGGATCAGATTAAGGAGATCATAAGCGGTGTGCTTACGGAACTTGGAATTGAAACACCCACTGCTGCAGACAAAGGAAAGATCATGAAAGTTCTGATGCCTAAAGTTAAGGGAAAAGCAGATGGTAAGGTAGTGAACGAGACACTGGCTGCCATGATGAAATAAAAAGACAGTAAAGCAGAAAGGGGTGCGGATTTATGTATAAGAAAGAGATTGGCCAGTACATTGATTCTCATAAGGAGGAAATGATTGAAGATATCTGCAGGCTTTGCAGAATCAACAGTGAGAAGATGCCTTACAAAGAAGGGATGCCTTATGGTCCCGGAGCATTTCAGGCGCTGGAGGAAGCGCTTGATATCGCGGACTCTTATGGTTTTACCATTACCAATTATGATAACTATGTGGGAACAGCCGATTTAAATGATAAGGAACACCAGCTTGATATTCTGGCCCATCTGGATGTAGTGCCGGCAGGAGAAGGCTGGAAAGAGACAGAGCCCTTTGAACCAGTTGTAAAAGGGGATAAATTATTCGGAAGAGGAACCTCCGATGATAAAGGTCCTGCAATGGCAGCTCTTTATGCCATGCGTGCAGTGAAGGAATTAAACATTCCGTTAAAGAAGAATGTACGCCTGATCCTTGGAACAGATGAAGAATGCGGCAGTTCCGATATTGCCCATTATTATTCCATTGAAAAGGAAGCACCCATGACGTTTTCTCCAGACGGGGCATTTCCAGTTGTGAACACGGAAAAAGGCGGATTAAACGGCCATTTTACAGCTGACTGGGAGCCGTCGGCTGCACTTCCTAAGCTTGTAAGCATCAAAGCAGGCGTTAAGGTAAATGTTGTGCCAGGTAAGGCCAATGCTTCTGTTGCCGGCCTGGACAAAGAGGTGTTAACCAGTATCGCCGCAGAATGTGAGCAGGAGACCGGAGTTCGTTTTGAACTGGCTTTCGAGGGCGATCTGGCTCATATTACCGCTGTGGGAGAAAGTGCCCATGCCTCCACACCAAAAGAGGGCAATAATGCATTAACTGGTCTTTTGGTTTATTTAACAAGGCTTCCATTTGCAAAATGTCCTCAGATTACCATGATTGAACGCCTTCTTGAGCTGATTCCTCACGGTGACACAGAAGGGAAAGCTCTTGGCATCGCCATGAGTGATGAACTTTCAGGTGGATTAACTCTGGCATTCAGCCTTTTGGAAGTGACACAGTCCGGCCTTTCCGGAACCTTTGACAGCCGCTGTCCTATCTGTGCAACAAAGGAAAATGTCCTTGATGTAGTAAAAAAGAATATGGAAGAAAAGGGATTTACCCTGCATAATGATTCCATGCGCCCGCCTCACCATGTAGACGGAAATTCAGATTTCGTAAAGACCCTCTTAAATGCCTATGAATCCTATACCGGTTTAAAGGGAGAGTGCATTTCTATGGGAGGTGGAACCTATGTTCATGAGTTGAATAACGGTGTCGCTTTTGGAGCCTCTTTGCCTGGAACGGATAACCGCATGCATGGAGCCGATGAGTTTGCTGTCGTAGACGAACTGCTGGTGAGCGCAAAGATCTTTGCACAGGTAATAGTCGATCTCTGTTCATAAATAAAGTTTCCGTATATCAAAAAAACTATTGACAAATGAGATAAGAGAGCGTAAAATACGCCTCATAAAGATATACCTACTATCTCTGTAGGATTTAGGGAAAGGAGCGGCTGCCATGAGACGTTTAACAGCTATGCAGATGAATATGAATCAGATGAACGGCATGTGTATGATGATGTGTTGTTTCTCTGAATGCGTAAAAAACCGATAAAGGAATTCATTTGTATAGATTGTGATAGGAGTTCTCTGGAAACCGCATATGCGGAAGTTTCAGGTCGCAAGTCTGTGCATGGCTTGCGGCCTTTTTGTACATAAAAAGAAAGGAAATGACACATGCAGTCAGAAGAACCTATTATTCAGCTGGTTGGGCTGGGAAAAGAATTTTTCACCTCAAACGGTCCCATTAAAGCATTGGACGATATCAATCTCTCTATTGAACGAGGAGAGATATTTGGAATTATTGGTTTAAGCGGCGCTGGTAAAAGTACCCTTGTCCGTTGTATCAACTATTTAGAGGTCCCCACATCCGGTGATGTGTTATTTGAAAATCAGAGTCTGGCAGCCATGAGCCCCAGAAAGCAGAGACGGGCAAGGCAATCCATGGGCATGATTTTTCAGCAGTTTAATTTACTTGCACAAAGGAATGTACTGCAGAATGTATGCTTCCCCCTTGAAATAGCCAATGTGCCCAAAAAAGAAGCAATAAAAAGATCCATGGAACTGTTGGAACTGGTTGGTTTAAAGGAACGGGCGAAAGCTTATCCTTCCCAGCTTTCCGGCGGTCAGAAGCAAAGAGTGGCCATCGCGAGAGCCCTTGCCACAAATCCAAAGATTCTTCTTTGCGACGAAGCTACCAGTGCCCTGGACCCCAACACAACGAAATCCATACTGGGTCTTTTAAAAGAAATCAATAAAAATATGGGAGTTACAGTAGTAGTGATTACCCATGAGATGTCGGTGATTGAAGCGATCTGCGACAGAGTTGCCATCATCGACCAGAGCCACATTGCGGAAGTGGGCTGCGTCGCTGACATCTTTTCCGGACCCAAATCCAAGATCGGTAGACAACTGATTCTGGGAGACGCGGCAGAACAGGCCATACGGTTTGGCAGCAACAGAAGAATCCGCATATCATTTGACGGACGTTCTTCCTTTGAACCAGTTCTTTCCAATATGATACTTGCCTGTAAAGTGCCGGTAAATATTATGCATGCGGAAACCCGTGATATCGGGGGAACCGCCATGGGTCAGATGGTGATTCAGCTTCCGGAAGAAGAAATTGACCAGAACCGTGTTTTAAATTATCTGAAAACAGCAAACATTAATTTTGAGGAGGTGAATGATTATGACCTTTGATGCTGCAACCATAGCGATGCTGAAATTAGGTGTCTGGGAAACCCTGTTCATGACTTTCACATCATCCTTTTTCGCATATCTCATCGGAATACCATTAGGTATCATTCTGATTGTTATGGATAAAGACGGAATCTACCCGGTTCCCTGGCTTCAGAGAATTCTGGGACTGATCATCAACCTGCTTCGGTCTGTACCTTTTATCATTCTGCTGATTATGGTAATGCCCATTACCAAGATTATTGCTGGCACGACCCTGGGAGCAAAAGCTGTCATCCCTCCTCTGGTAATCGCATCTGCACCTTATGTTGCAAGAGTAGTGGAATCTTCTTTTAAAGAAGTGGATGCTGGAGTGATCGAAGCGGCGAAATCCATGGGAGCTTCCGCTATGCAGATTATCTTAAAAGTGCTTCTGCCGGAAGCAAAGCCTTCCCTTTTAGTGGGAGCAGCTTTATCCGTTACCACCATCCTTGCTTACTCCGCGATGTCTGGTTTTGTAGGCGGAGGCGGTCTGGGAGATATCGCCATCAAATATGGTTATTACCGGTATCAGACTGTGATGATGTTTATTACAGTTGCCATTCTTGTTATCATTGTCCAGATAATTCAGGAAGCAGGCATGAAGCTTTCCAGGATGAGTGACAAGCGAATTAAATAGTAACTGCCACTGGCGTTATTAAATAAATTTTCAGGAGGAAAACATTATGAAAAAATCTTTTTATGCTTTAACCGCAACCCTGCTTTTGGCAGGAGCACTGACCGGCTGCGCAGGAAGCAAAGAAGCACCGGCTACCACTGCAGCAGCAGAGTCCAAAACGGAAACCACTGCAGCTGAGACAAAGGCAGAAACAGAGAGTAAGACAGAGGCTTCCGGCAAACTGGAGAAAATTGTGGTAGGAGCAACACCTGCACCTCATGCAGAGATTTTAAATGCTGCAAAAGATATTTTAAAGGAAAAAGGATATGAGCTGGTAGTAAAGGAGTATACTGATTACGTTCAGCCAAACGTAGCACTTGACTCCGGCGACTTAGATGCCAACTACTTCCAGCATCAGCCATATTTAGATCAGTTTAATCAGGAAAAAGGAACCGACTTAGTCAGCGCAGGCTCCATTCACTATGAGCCATACGGAATCTATGCAGGAAAGAGCAAATCTCTGGACAGTCTTGCAGAAGGAGCACAGATTGCTGTACCAAATGATGTATCCAATGAAGCAAGAGCATTAAATCTTCTGGCTGACAAAGGTCTTATCCAGTTAAAAGATGGTGTGGGTCTGGAAGCAACCAAGAATGACATTGTAAAAAATGATAAGAACTTTAAAATCGTTGAGGTAGAGGCTGCCCAGCTTCCCCGCTCTCTTGGTGATGTAGACATTGCCGTTATTAACGGAAACTATGCAATTGATGCCGGATTAAAAGTTTCTGATGCACTTGCAGTAGAAGATGCTTCCTCAGCAGCAGCAACCCGTTACAGCAATATCGTTGCTGTCCGTAAGGGAGATGAAACAAACGAGAAGACAAAAGCCCTGGTTGAAGCATTAACCAGCGATACAGTTAAAAAGTTCATTGAAGATACTTACAACGGAGCGGTTGTTCCTTCGTTCTAATAAGTAAATAGGGATAAAAACCATCATGCAGCAGGGATTAGAAGCCCTGCTGCATTTTTCTGTGCAAAATGAAAGAAAAACTTCATTTTACATACAATGGAAAATAATGTATAATGCCTTTATTATGATTAAAAGGAGATGATAATTCATGGATCAGGATAATCAAATGAATTTGGATGATCTTTCTACATACCAACAGCCGCTGAAGAATAAACAGAATAATATGGCACTTGCCTCACTGATAATGGGAATTATCGGAATAGTCACATCCTGCTGTTGTTTCGGAGGCCTTATCTTTGGAAGTCTGGGAATTGTATTCGCCCTGCTTTCCAAGACCCAGGATCGCTTTGAAGGAAATGCAGTGGCAGGACTGATTACTTCTATCATTGGTCTGGTGTTTACTGCAATTGTGTTTATTCTGATTGTAGGATCGGGGCTGATGGAGGAACTTGCTGCAGGAGGTGCATTTTAGTGAAAATTTCATCAAGAGAATTGAAAAAACGTGCAAAACAGAAACTGCAGGGCAATTACGGACTCTGCGTTGGCGTTCAGTTAATTATAAACGCTATTATATCAATCGTTTTAGTAATCATGTTTTTTGCAGGTCTGATCGCCGGAATTCTGGGATCTGGCAGCATATACGGATTAAAAGGCAATATGGCGGAATATATCATCATCATAGCAATTGTGGTGGTATCCATGATACTTATGGTTGTTCTCGTATCCCTGTTTACACCTGGAACCTTAAAGATCTATTTAAATATCAGTGAGAATAAACCGGTACATATATCAGATCTGCTTTATGGTTTTAAAAACAAGCCTCATAAATTTATTGGTCTGAACCTAATTATATTCCTGATTGCGATGGTTTGGTCCATTCCTTATTATGTAGTACTTGCGGTGGCTGAAATTACAAATTATATTCCAGTTATGATAGTTCTCCTGATTATTACCTATCTGCTTCTCTTAATCGGAGTTACGATCACATCTTTGTATGTGGCCCAGGCTACGTTTATATTTGTAGAAGCACCGGATAAAGGGATTTTTAGATGTTTAAAAGAGAGCGTAGAGATGATGAAAGGGAACAAGGGCAGTCTTTTCTATATTAATTTAAGCTTTATGGGACTGGTTCTTCTTGGCTATTGTTCTTTTGGAATCGCATATCTTTGGATTATGCCGTATATGTACGCAACATTAACCGAATACTATAATGAACTGAAACCGAAGATGATTTTAGAACCTGAAGTGTATCTTTGTGATTCTTCTTATGAATCCCTTAAGAATCAGGAATTTTAATTTGAAACCGTGTCACAGGAGTTGCATGCGCATAGAATACACTATAGGAGGTGTGTCTTATGCGCATTTGCGATCTGAAGCAAAAAGAAGTGATTAATATCTGCGACTGCAGACGTCTTGGTTTTGTAGGAGACGTGGATTTTGATATGGAAACCGGCTGTCTGCTGGCTATCATTGTGCCAGGTCCCGGATGCTTTTGCGGCTTTCTGGTACGTGAAAGAGAATATGTAATTCCATTTTGTGATATCAGACAGGTAGGTCCTGATATCATACTGGTTAACGTGGATTTGGAAAAAGCGACGGAAAAATGCGGTATTTAATGGAAGATGGGCTTGCGAATCTAAGGATTGTAAGTTATGATATACATAATAAAAGTTACAGTCCGAAAGACAGGAGGATCCGAGGCGTGAAATGTCCATTTTGCAACGAGGCAGATACAAAGGTCATTGATTCCAGACCGGCAGACGACAACAGTTCGATCAGACGCCGCAGACAATGTGAAAAGTGCGGGAAGAGGTTTACCACTTATGAAAAGCTGGAAACCATGCCGCTTATGGTTATAAAAAAAGATAATTCCAGAGAGGTTTATGACCGATCCAAGATAGAATCAGGAATTCTTCACTCCTGCCACAAAAGACCGGTTTCTTCCCAGCAGATCGCTGCCATGGTAGATGAGATCGAAACCCAGGTATTTAACAGGGAAGAAAAAGAAGTAGAAAGCACCGTCATTGGAGAGCTGGTTATGAAAAAACTTCAGGAAGTGGATGAAGTGGCATATGTAAGATTTGCCTCTGTATACAGAGAGTTTAAAGATGTGAATACCTTTATGGAAGAAATAGGAAAATTATTAAAGAAATAGGAGAGCCATGTTTCAGAAATTTTATCCAGATGAAGACGTAAATTCCACGTATGAAATACCCTTTGAGGATTTTTATAAAAAAGGAATCAGGGGTATTATTTTTGATATTGACAATACCCTTGTTCCCCATGGGGCACCGGCGGACAACCGGGCAAAGAAGATGTTTTTAAGGCTTCATGATCTGGGAATGGAAACCTGTCTTTTATCCAACAACAAAGAACAGAGAGTGTCCGCTTTTGCGGAAGATACAGGCAGCCTTAATTATATTTTCAAAGGAAGAAAGCCTGGAGTGGAAGGGTATCAGCGGGCCATGAAGCTTATGGGTACCAATTCTTCCAATACAATTTTTGTAGGAGACCAGCTTTTTACCGATGTGTTTGGCGCAAAGAGGGCTGGAATCTACAGCATTCTGGTCAGCCGGATCCATCCAAAAGAAGAGATTCAGATCAGAATAAAGCGGGCGCTAGAGTCCGTTGTTCTGTATTATTACCGCAAGAATAAAAAAATGAAGCAATTAAAGCGCAGCTAACCGTCGGCGGGTATATTTGTTGTTTTCCGGTTATAATATCAGAGAAGAGAAATGTTTTCATGGACATGCAGATGACTTTTTTAATCATAAATGATTAGTATATGATAAAGAAATAAGGAGATATTTGCAAAAAACAGTTGAAAATGCATTAATTTTAGTATAGAATATAAAAGGTTAAGAAGTGAATTCAAGGAGGAATATCATTTATGATATCAGCGGGTGATTTTAGAAACGGTATCACATTGGAGATCGATGGTACTGTATATCAGATTATGGAGTTTCAGCACGTGAAACCTGGTAAAGGTGCTGCTTTCGTAAGAACAAAGATTAAAGATGTGGTAAACGGCGGCGTTGTAGAACGCACATTCCGCCCGACAGAGAAGTTTCCGCAGGCTAGAATCGACAGAGTAGACATGCAGTATCTGTATGCCGATGGAGATCTTCATAACTTTATGGATACCAGCAGCTATGAACAGGTTGCATTAAGCGATGATGTCGTTGGAGATGCATTAAAGTTTGTGAAAGAGAATGATACAGTAAAGGTATGCTCTTACAATGGTAAGGTATATTCTATAGAGCCTCCGTTATTTGTGGAACTGGTTATTACTGATACAGAGCCAGGATTTAAAGGTGATACTGCTCAGGGAGCTACTAAGCCAGCTACCGTGGAAACCGGTGCAGTGGTTTACGTACCTTTATTTGTTGAACAGGGTGATAAGATTAAGATTGATACACGTACAGGTGAATACCTGTCCAGAGTTTAATCAGGAAAAAAAGACCGGACTGCCCAATGTCATTTAGTTATAGATGACACATGAGTAGAGTATGTAGAAATACATACCCTGCTCTTTTTATGGGTTTTTGACCTGTTGAAAATGGGTGAGTTTCTCTTTAAGAGAAATGAATCCATGTGAAATAATAAACCACCAGCTATGCGGGTGCGAGTCAGGGCAATAACCTTTTCACAAGCCACCCATTTTACGGGTGGTCTTGTCTAGTTATATTATTATAAATTCAGCTTAATCTTAACTATGCAGAGATATGCGTGAAGTATGATGCGTTTACCTTATTCACAAAGCGCTTTTGCTATCCCGGCAGCTCTTTCAAAGTCTTCTTCCCGTGGATTCCATAAGCATTTGGCTTCCTCTTCAACTACTGAAAATCCTGCATCTGTCAGCTTTTCACGAAGAACCTTAGTACCTTCACCGCTCCAGCCGTAGCATCCAAATACAGCAGCTTTTTTCTCTTTGAATCTAAGCTCTTTTAAGAAATCCAGCCAGCCGCCTACGGAAGAAAGAATGCTGCCTCCTACAGTCGGGGAACCCAGCGCAATGGCTTTTGACTTAAATACTTCGGTCATAATGTCATTTTTATCCGACTTGGAAATGTTGTAAATCTTTACTCGGGTCTGAGGGGAAAGCTCAGCGATTTCCGAACTGATCTTATGGGCAAGCTGTTTTGTGCCTTCCCACATAGTATCATAAACAATGGTGATCTGGTCTTCCTGGTAATTCTGAGACCACTCATAGTATTTTTCCACGATCTGTAAGGGATTATCTCTCCAGATACAGCCATGGCTGGTGGCAATGATGTCAATAGGAAGATTAAGCGCCTGAATTTCTTCTACTTTCTTTTTCACAAGAAGTGAAAATGGAGTTAAAATATTGGCATAATATTTAAGCGCTTCTTCCCAAAGTCTGCACTGATCGGCCTTATCATTGAATAATTCTTCTACGGCAAAGTGCTGTCCAAAAGCATCGTTGGAAAAGAGAATGTTATCCCCGGTTAAATAGGTAGCCATGCTATCTGGCCAGTGAAGCATCTTCATCTCCACAAATACCAGCTTCTTGCCGTTTCCAATGTCCACAGAATCCCCTGTTTTCACAACCTGGTAATTCCACTCCGGATGGTGATACTGTCCCGTAAGGGATTTCACTCCGTTGGCAGTACAGTAAATCGGAGTATTTGGTATCTTCTCCATTAAAGCTGGAAGGGAACCGCTGTGGTCCACCTCTCCATGGTTGGCAACAATAAAGTCAATTTTATTTAAATCAATTTCCTTTTCCAGATTGTCGATAAATTCTGTGGAATGAGGTTTCCATACGGTATCGATCAACACGGTTTTTTCTTCCTGGATCAGATATGCATTCTGGCTGGAACCGTGGTTGATAGAGTAGTCTGCCCCGTGGAAGGATTCAAGCTCCCAATCAATAATACCGACCCAGTTGACATTGTTCTTTACAAGTTTTTTCATCTTAATGTCCTCCTTCATATTTTGAAAATAACAGTGAGTTTTCTGTGAATATATGGTTGTAAATATCTTTGATCAGCTCATGAAGCTTTTGAAACAGCATGTGATAGGAGGTACAGCCTCCAGCCGGAACCGTAAAGTCATTGGTGCAGGCAATGATATCTTTGATTAGGTTTCCGGCTGCATCGTGTTCATCTTCCAGTTCTTTTACATACCCTCCATCGTTTTTTTTGTTATAGCTCTGTTTCATATATGGAAAGACAAGCTTTTCTTCCTTGGCAAAATGCTCTTCCAGTTCCTTCTTTAAATCAGAGAAAAGTCCGTGAAGGGGTATCAGCTGATCATGATGATGGGCATAATGAGCCAGAAGCACCTTATTTGCAAGAGCATCAATTTCTGAAAGAAGGGTCCGCTCTTTTCCGTGATAGGTATCAATGATGTAATCAATAAGTGCCGGAACTTCCATTTCCATAAGACGGTCAACGTCTAAAACTTCTGTGGGAGCAGGTTCTTTTGTCTGTTTTTCAAGTTTTTTATTTAATACATCTATAAAGCTTTTGGAATCAATGGAAAGCTGATTTAATGCATCTTCCAGTGCATCATTGCCTCCGCAGCAATAATCAATGTGAAAGTCATTAAAAATATCAACGGCCCTGGGATAAGCTTTTACGATTTCGTTTAATTTCATTTTATTTGTAATCATCTATATCCTCCCTTTCGAGTTCATAACTGTTTCGGTAAGGTTAGTATAACCCGGCAAGAGAGAGAAAAATGTGATTTAAATCATTATTTGAAACTTTTTGTAATTTATTTTGTTTTCTGGCTAAATATCGTTTTCAAAGATATCTCTTAACAAATCTTTGTTTAAAATATGCACCTTTCGATTTCCTTCCAGAGCAATGGCTCCGTCATTGCGAAGCTCTCCCATCTTTCGGCTGATGGTTTCCCGGCGGACGTTGATGTAGGCTGCAATGTCTTCTCTGGTCAGTTCAATGGTGTCTTTGTTGATCCGGCTGCTTCGGAACAGAATAAATCCTGCGATCCTTGCCTTGGCATCGTTTACGGATAATAATTGAACCAGTTCGTTGGCAAGGGAAAGCTTATTGCCGATCACATTTAACAGCTTGATCCCGATCTCCGGTCTTTTTAAGATCATATTTTGAATATCCTTTAGATAAATCAAGCAGACACCACTTTCTCCCATGGAAACGGCGTTTGCTTCCAGTGTTTTTCCTCCGAATATATTCTGCTCTCCGTAGAAATCTCCTTCATCAAGAATATCAAGAACATACTCTTTTCCGTCCAGGGAATAGCGGTTGATTTTGATTTTGCCGTAACGGATGACCATAATTTTATCTGCCGGATCCTTCTCATGAAAGATGGCATCCCCTTTCTGGAAATCCAGATGCTGTGCTTTTGATATCAGCTCCTTTTGTTCATCAAAGGAAAGGGATTCAAAAAGTGAGATACGGGAAGTGCATAGTTGGTTGCAGCAGCTGCATTGATGTGCCATAGGGCTCCTTTCCAGGCATTTGTATCCTTTTTGTTTCTTCTTAACTGAATCATATATCACACCAGATGAGAATTGCAATCATTTTATTTTAATTTGTTGTTTTATGGATTGTGGGTTATCAGATAGAAAATTACGTTGAATATACGATTTAGGTTGATCAATGGAAAGACCTTTCAACAGCCATTTGAATGATAATCTGGAAAAGTGATCAGAATGAAGACGTACAAAAATATACAACACACATATTAAAAAATATAGAATCCAAATAAAAGAATAGCGGAGAGGACATAAAAAAATTGATTTTTAATATTACTTGTAATATAATTAGTATTTAGCTTAGAAATTTATGGAGTAGAAAAAGGAGACAAGAAACCGATGAAGAAGATTCTTGATTTAATTACGGCAGAGATGAAGACAGCTTTTGCAGATTGCGGATACGATGAAATTTATGCAAAGGTGACTTTATCCAACCGTCCGGATCTTTGCGAGTACCAGTGCAACGGAGCCATGGCGGCAGCCAAAGCTTATAAAAAGAAACCGTTTGATATCGCATCGGAAGTGGTGTCAAAACTTTTAGCAAGTCACGCTTTTGAAACGGTGGAAGCGGTGATGCCTGGATTTATTAACTTAAAGATCAATGCCGGTTATCTGGCAGAATATATGAACAAGATGGCAGGCGAGGACCAGTGCGGCTGTGAAAAAACAGATGAGCCTATGACCATTGTGGTAGATTACGGCGGCGCCAATGTGGCAAAGCCACTTCATGTAGGTCACCTGCGTTCTGCTGTTATTGGAGAAAGCATTAAGCGCATGGGCCGTTTTCTGGGACATAACATCATCGGTGATGTACATCTGGGTGACTGGGGGCTTCAGATGGGCCTGATTATAGAAGAATTAAGAGACAGAAAACCGGAACTTCCCTACTTTGATGAATCATTTGAAGGTGAATATCCAAAAGATGCCCCATTTACCATCACAGAGTTAGAAGAGATTTATCCTGCGGCCAGTTTAAAATCCAAAGAGGACGAATCATTCAGTAAGAGAGCCCACGAAGCAACCTTAAAGCTGCAAAATGGATATGCGCCCTATCGTGCTATCTGGCGGCATATTATTCATGTTTCCGTGGCTGATTTAAAGATGAATTACGGTAGTCTCAATGTCAACTTTGATTTATGGAAGGGGGAAAGCGATGCGGAACCCTATATTCCCCAGGTGATTGAAGAACTGACCGAAAAAGGACTTGCCTACGAAAGTCAGGGCGCCCTTGTGGTTGATGTTGCCATGGAGGGAGATTCCAAGGAACTGCCTCCTTGTATTATCAGAAAATCCGACGGAGCAGCGTTATACTCCACCTCTGATCTTGGTACTATTATTGAAAGGGAGAAAGAGATAAAGCCGGACTGGTATATTTATGTAACAGACAAACGTCAGGAACTTCATTTTACCCAGGTATTCCGTGTTGCGAAAAAAGCAGGCTTTGTTCATGCCGATAAAAAAATGTCTCATCTTGCCTTTGGCACCATGAACGGCAAAGACGGAAAACCATTTAAGACAAGAGACGGCGGCGTGCTGCGTCTGGAAACTCTGGTTTCCGATATCAGCCAGGCTGCCTATGAAAAGATTATGGAGAACCGTTCAGTTTCCGAGGAAGAAGCAAGAGAGACTTCTAAAATCGTGGGTATGGCAGCTTTAAAATACGGGGATTTATCCAATCAGGCTGCAAAGGATTATATCTTTGATATGGATCGGTTCGTATCCTTTGAAGGGAATACAGGTCCTTACATCCTCTATACCATTGTGCGTATCAAATCCATTCTGGCAAAGTACCAGACTTTGGACGATAAGTATCAGGGAGAGGAAAAGATTCTTCCCGCTGCCTCAGATGCAGAAAAAGATTTAATGCTCCAGCTGTCCAGATACAATGAAGTGGCAGAAAGCTCTTTCCTGGAGCTGGCTCCTCATAAAATATGCCAGTATGTCTATGAATTAGCCAATTCATTTAATCGCTTCTATCATGATACAAAGATCATTACAGAAGAGAATAAAGAACAGCAGGCCTCATGGATCGGTCTGATTCGTCTGGCAAAGGATGTGCTGAGTGGCTGCATCGGAGTACTTGGTATTGAAGCACCGGAACGTATGTAAATGGAACGGATGTGAGGGGTTATGAAAGTATCACAGATAACGGCCAATGCTTTTTGGAAGGGTGAAACCGGAGTTAAGGCATTGGTGGAAGATCAGGGAAAAGAATATAAAGCAAGTCTTCATATCAAGGGTAGTCAGGTATTTGACTACTCTTGTTCCTGCGCTCAGGGGAATTCCTACCGTGGGATGTGCCCTCACTGTCAGGCTCTTTTTAAGGCTTATGAAGAACAGGAATCAGGGAATCAGGGAAAGCCGGTTACCACTTCTGCCCAGGCGAGAGCCATGATCCGGGAGTATACCAACGGGGAAGTTGCCAGAATTATGAGTGAGGGCCAGGAAGAACAGATTTCCCTTCTGGTATCCGTTTTAGTTAACCGCAGAGAGGTGAAACTGGAAGTAAAGCTTGGCAGGGACCGCCTTTATCTGATTAAGGATTTAGCGGCGTTTGCAGATGCCATGGATCATGGAACTTATGTGGAATATGGCAAAAATCTTGCTTTTTATCATAACCGGTCTGTCTTTGTAAAAGAGAGCCGTCCACTTCTGGACTTTTTGCTGGAATCCATTAATGGATATTGCGAACAGTATGAGCAGATGCAGAAAAGCTCCTTTTCTGCACGCCCAGTCATGCGTTATTTAAACTTAAGCAAGACGGCAAGAGACCGGTTCTTTGGTATTATGAAAGGTACGATTCTGGAGTTTGAGGATCACAGGGGGGAGAAAAGACAGCTGAAGATCTCTGGGCGTAATCCGGATCTGACTGTGACGGCGGTCCGTGAGGGCAGAGATGGAGTCCGTATATCCATAGACAAGAAGCTCCTGGTTGTGAAGGGAGAAAACCGTCTGTACCTTGGAGATTTAAAAAATCTGTCTTGTTGTGACCAGCCTTGCAGTGAGACCCTTGGCGTTTTTTTAGACCAGATGATGAGCGGTTATGGCATGGAGTGTGAAACCGTAATTAATAATAAGGATATGCCTCTTTTTTATGAACGGGTATTAAAAAGGATCGCTTCTTACTGCACCATTGATTCAGGCAGTCTTGATCTTGAGTCTTTTAAACCGGAGGAACTAAGAGCCAGGTTTGATTTTGACAGTGCTGATCCCAGTAAGCTGATTTTGCGCCCCACCCTTTCTTATGGAAGCTATTCCTTTCAACCCGTTGAAGATGAAAAACTTCCACGAACCGTTTGCAGAGATGTTCCGGGGGAATTTCGCATCAGCCAGATGATTACAAAGTATTTTAAATACAGGGAATATGAATCAGATTATCCGGCAATCAAGGATGATGAGGAAGCAGTATACCGTCTTCTTACAGAAGGAATCAGAGAATTCATGGCTATAGGAGAGGTTTATTTTTCTGAATCATTTAAAAAACTGAAAGTGCTTCCGCCCCCTAAAATTTCTGTGGGTGTAAAAAGTACAGGAAACTGGCTTGAGCTGGACGTGGATGCTGGTGAACTAACCGGTCAGGATTTAGCCAGGCTTTTATCTGAATACAGCAGAAAAAAGAAGTACTACCGGCTAAAAAGCGGAGAATTCGTTAATCTTGAGGATAATGGTCTCATTACCATTGCAAAACTTGTTGAGGGACTGGGGCTGAATCCAGGTGAGCTGGAGAATAAAAAATTCCGCCTGCCTAAATACAGGGCTCTATATCTGGATGGTCTTTTTAAAGAAGAAAGCGGCATAACATTATACAGGGACCAGTTGTACAAGGCAGTGGTACGGGGGATGAAATCCGTAGAGGACAGCGATTTTGAGATACCGAACCCCCTTGAGTCTGTGCTCAGAGGATACCAAAAGACGGGGTACCGCTGGCTTAAGACTCTGGATAAATATGGATTCGGCGGAATACTGGCTGATGATATGGGACTGGGAAAGACCATTCAGGTCATTGCATTAATCCTTGATGAAGCCCAGAAAAATCCGGATGCCAGCTTTCTGGTCGTCTGTCCCGCTTCTCTTGTCTATAACTGGGAAAATGAGATTCATCTCTTTGCACCGTCGTTACGGGTAATAACTGTTACTGGTACGGCACCAGAGAGAGAAGAACAGTTAGAGAATTTAGAGAAGGGAACTGTGGTCGTCACTTCCTACGATCTGCTGAAACGAGATATAGAACTTTATGACGGAATTACATTCCGTTTCCAGATCATTGATGAGGCTCAGTACATCAAGAACGCATCTACCCAGAGTGCAAAGGCCGTAAAAACAGTGGATGCCGTGTGCAGGTTTGCCTTGACCGGTACCCCCATCGAAAACCGCCTTTCTGAACTTTGGAGTATCTTTGATTTCCTGATGCCTGGTTTTCTTTTCCATTACCAGAAGTTTAAGAAAGAATATGAAATGCCGATTGTAAAGAACCAGGAACAATGGGTACTGGAAAGCCTTCACCGCCTGATCGGTCCTTTTATTTTACGAAGACTGAAAAAAGACGTATTAAAAGAGCTGCCTGACAAGCTGGAGACTGTGGTATACTCTGCTTTTGACAGAGAGCAAAAGGATTTATATACAGCCAATGCCTACCGTTTAAAGACAGAACTGGAAAGCAGGGAAGGAAGAAGTGGAAGAGATAACATACAGATACTGGCAGAGCTTACAAGGCTGCGTCAGATCTGCTGTGATCCCCATTTATGCTATGATAATTACAGAGGAGATTCGGCAAAACTGGAAACCTGCGTTGATTTAATTAAGAATGGCGTGGAAGGAGGGCATAAGATCCTTTTATTTTCCCAGTTTACCTCCATGCTTGAGATCATTGAAAAAAGGATTAAGGGTGAAGGGGTTTCCTGCTATATGCTTACAGGAGGCACACCCAAGGAAGAACGGCTTCATATGGTTAATTCCTTTAAAAATGATGAGATTCCCCTGTTTCTTATTTCCTTAAAAGCAGGCGGAACCGGCCTTAATTTAACCGCTGCAGATATGGTGATTCACTTTGATCCCTGGTGGAACGTAGCGGCACAGAATCAGGCCACAGACCGGGCTCACAGAATTGGACAGGATAAACAGGTAACGGTATTTAAGCTGATTACAAAAGGAACGATTGAAGAAAATATTTTAAAACTGCAGGAATCCAAACGGGATCTGGCAGAGCAGATTATAACAGAGGGTACAGTTTCCTTAAGCAATCTGACGAAAGAAGATTTGCTGGGGCTGCTGGATTAAAGAAAGGACAGGGTGAGTCATGAAAGTATTACTGTTAAATGGAAGTCCTCATAAAGAGGGCTGCACCAATCGGGCCTTACTTGAAGTGGAAGGGGCTTTACATGCAGAGGGAATTCACACAGAACTGGTTCATTTGGGCAATAAAGCCATTCACGGCTGTATCGCATGCGGAACATGTATGAAAATAGGCGCCTGTGTATTTGAGGATGATCCGGTCAATGAGTTTATTGAAAAGATGAAGAAAGCAGATGGACTTATCGTAGGCTCACCGGTTTATTACGCATCTGCCAATGGAGCTTTATTTTCCTTCCTTGACCGTCTTTTTTATGCAGGGGGCAGAGAGTTTGCTTACAAGCCGGGAGCAGCCATTGCTTCTGCCAGAAGAGCGGGCACGACTGCAACCCTTGATGCCTTAAATAAGTATTTTACCATTGCCCAGATGCCTTTGGTTTCCTCTTCCTATTGGAATATGGTACATGGAAGAACTCCTGAGGAAGTGGAGCAGGATTTAGAAGGTCTTTATACAATGAGAACACTGGGAAAAAATATGGCTTGGCTTTTAAAATGTATTGAGGCTGGAAAGTCAGCAGGAATCAGTCTTCCGGAGAAAGAGGAGAAGGTCTGGACTAATTTTATCCGTTAAAATTCCAAAAATCTCCTTTACATTTCTTCTGGGTGGTGTATAATTAAAAAGCACTATATGTAGTGTGAAGAGAGAAAAATACACAAAATATTGAATAGGTTAGGGTGACAGGAATGATAAAAGTACAAAAGCGCGACGGCAGAATTGTGGAGTATGACAGAGATAAGATCATCAAGGCGATACTCAAAGCGAATGCTGAGGTGGAGTTTGCTGAGCAGGCTGGCGAAGACATGATAGATGCCATTTTAGATGATGTGGAAAGCCGTTCAGAAGATGTGATGAATGTGGAAACCATTCAGGACATGATCGAAAGCGGTCTTGTAAACAACAATAAATATACATTATCTAAAAAGTATATCATTTACCGTTACCAAAGAGCATTGTTACGTAAGGCCAATACAACGGATGAATCAATTTTAAAACTGATTAAGAATGAGAATAAAGAACTGGCTGAGGAAAACTCCAACAAGAATACCATTCTTGCATCGACTCAGAGAGATTACATTGCAGGAGAAGTATCCAGAGATTTAACAAAGAGAATGCTTCTGCCGGAACGGATTTCTCTTGCCCATGAACAGGGCTCCATTCACTTTCATGATGCCGATTATTTTGTTCAGCCGATTTTTAACTGCTGTCTGATCAACATAGGTGATATGTTAGACCACGGCACTGTGATGAATGAAAAGATGATTGAAAGCCCCAAGAGCTTTCAGGTTGCCTGTACCGTTATGACCCAGATTATTGCGGCTGTTGCCAGCAATCAGTACGGAGGCCAGTCTGTGGATATCCGTCACCTGGGAAAATATCTGCGGAAAAGCAGCAATAAATTCCATAAACAGATCAAAGAAGAATTTGGTGATTCCGTATCGGAAGAGATGATAGAGAAGATGGCTTCCATCCGTTTAAGGGATGAACTAAAGTCTGGTGTTCAGACCATTCAGTATCAGATCAATACTCTGATGACCACCAATGGACAGGCACCTTTTGTGACACTGTTTTTATGCCTGGACGATCAGGATGAATATATTAATGAAAATGCCATGATTGTGGAAGAAGTTCTCCGCCAGAGACTGGAAGGCATCAAGAATGAATCAGGTGTCTATGTAACTCCGGCATTTCCAAAGCTGATTTATGTTCTTGATGAGAACAACTGCTTAAAGGGCGGAAGATATGATTATATAACAAAACTTGCAGTTCAATGCTCCTCCAAACGCATGTATCCGGACTATATTTCCGCAAAGAAGATGCGTGAATACTATGAAGGCAATGTGTTCAGCTGTATGGGCTGCCGCAGCTTCCTTTCTCCCTGGAAGGATGAGAACGGAAATTATAAGTTTGAAGGCAGATTTAATCAGGGTGTGGTAAGCCTAAATCTTCCTCAGATTGGTATTATAGCAAAGGGAGATGAAGAAACCTTCTGGAACCTTTTAGAAGAACGGTTGAATCTTTGCTATGAAGCGTTAATGTGCAGGCACAAATCACTGGAAGGAACCGTATCTGATGTAAGTCCGATTCACTGGCAGTACGGAGCCATTGCAAGGCTGAAAAAGGGAGAGACCATCGATGCTCTGCTTCAGGGCGGGTATTCCACCATTTCTCTTGGATATATTGGTTTGTATGAGACCACAAGGCTTATGAAAGGCGTCAGCCACACCACACCTGAGGGTGAGGAGTTTGCTCTTCGCATTATGAACCATATGCGTGAGACGGTTGACAGATGGAAAGAGGAGACAGGTCTTGGTTTTGGTCTTTACGGAACTCCGGCAGAATCTCTTTGCTATCGTTTTGCCAAGATTGACAGAGAGCGTTTTGGCAGTATTCCTGATGTGACGGACAAAGGTTATTATACCAACTCCTATCATGTAGACGTAAGAGAGCATATCGATGCTTTTACGAAATTTAATTTTGAAAGCCAGTTCCAGAAGATTTCTTCCGGCGGTGCTATTTCCTATGTGGAAGTTCCCAACATGCGTCACAATTTAGAAGCCATGGAAGATGTGGTTAAGTTTATCTATGATAACATTCAGTATGCTGAATTTAACACCAAGTCAGACTATTGCCAGGCATGCGGTTATGACGGAGAGATTATTATTAATGATGACATGGAATGGGAATGCCCTCAGTGCCATAATAAAGATAAAAACCGCATGAACGTAACAAGAAGAACCTGCGGTTATTTAGGAGAAAATTTCTGGAACACAGGAAAGACGAAAGAAATTAAATCCCGAGTACTGCATCTGTAGGAGGCCGCCATGTACTATGCGACAATAAAACCCACCGATGTTGCCAATGGACCTGGCGTGAGAGTGTCCTTGTTTGTCAGTGGGTGTACTCACTACTGTAAGGGCTGCTTTAACGCAGAAGCATGGGATTTCCACTATGGAAAAGAGTATACAATAGAAACCACAGAACAGATCATCCGCAATTTGGATCACAGCTATATAGCAGGGCTCACCCTTTTGGGAGGGGAGCCCATGCATCCGGAAAACCAGACTGAAGTCCTTAAACTGGTAGAAGAGGTACGCCGCCGGTTCCCTGATAAAACCATCTGGTGCTATACAGGATATGATTTTGAGAGGGATATTTTGGGAGATATGGTTAAAAACATTCCCCAGACCAAAAGAATATTAGACTGCCTGGATGTATTGGTAGATGGTAAGTTTGTGGAAGAAAAAAAAGACTTGAAACTTCGTTTTAAAGGATCCTCCAACCAGAGGATTATAAAGATCCCGGATTCACTGGCTCATCAGGAAATCATATTGTGGGAATAAAGAAACAGGGTGCCATCCGATGTCGTAAGGACAGTGGATGCACCCTGTTTTTAACAGTTATCAGTCTGCTTTCGGCTGGAGAATACTGCCTGTAAGATGATACTCCAGGCAGACTCTGCGGATTTCGATGATGCCGATGATAAGAGCAAATAATCCGGTGCAGATATTGCTGACCGCCATTACCACACCAACGCTGGAACTTCCCATTTTTGTAAAGTTTTGAAGATACCACAGAACCGGAATGCGGAATACAAATACCCGGCAGAAATTAATGGTCAGTGTAATTTTTGTCCGGCCAAATCCGTACAGCAGTGCAAGAACAGATGCGTTAATACCCAGAGGGATTGCTCCATAGGCTTCAAACCGGTAAATCGATGCAATCATATCTGCAAATTCTCTGTTGTCACCTGCAAAAAGCCTGCTGATCTGTCCTAAAAAAATCAGGGATAATGTCATTAGGAAGGCTCCCAGAAGCACATTAATTACTAGAATACAGCCAAATGCTTTCAGGGCACGTTCAGGCTTGCCAGCCCCCATATTCTGACTGATAATGGCGGAACCGCCCTCCTGAAACCCGTTCTGGGGCATGGTAGTGATTCCACCGATGTTATTGGAAATTCCAAGAGCTCCCACAGTCAGTGCACTATAAATCGTACTCATGGAATTAATGACAACCTTTCCAAGAGAAAAAGCGATTTTCTCTATAATAACCGGTATGGACAGTGTAAGCATGGGTACAATCACTGCAGATTTTAAACTGATGCTGTGAAGGGAAAGGCCAAATGCATTGTCTTTCTGGTTTAAATTTTTTATTGCAGCTGCCAGGATAAAAATCTGGGAAATAATGGTTGCAACGGAGATCATATTGATTCCTCCTCCCATTACATAAACGAAAAAAGCAGTTAAAGAAAGTTTAATTACAATGACACCCATATTTAAGTTTAAGATTCTGCGGGAATTTCCCCTGGCTCTTTCAATGGCAATATAGACGTTGTTAAAAAAGCTGATGACCATACCGATCAGTTCCAGGCGGAAGTACTGGATGCCTTCTGTAATGAAGCTCTCAGGTGTTTTGGCAAGTTTAAGAAACTGGGGAGCAGCAGGCATCAAAACAAGAAGAACGACTGCCCCTAATAAGCCGCACATGGCAAACAGACTGCTGACTCGTTTTTTTACCAGATTAAAATCTCCGGCACCGTAGGCTTCACTGATTTTTATACTGGATCCGATGGCAAGACCACCGCCCAGTGCAGAAAGTGTTAAGCCGATCTGGGAAAGATAGGCGACTGCGGAAACAGAAGTTGCGCCGATATGGGCAGCCATCATGGAATCAAATATTTTAAAAAGCTGATTTAAGCTTTGATAAAGTGCCAGCGGTGTTCCCACATAGAGAACCACCCTCCACATGTTGGAATGAAGTGCAAAATTACGGAATTTTTCATCTTTTGCAGATAATGTTGCTTTCTCTGACATGGTATATCTCCTCTTTAAGTTCAATCATTTTTCGCGCTCTATTAGCATAAGGCAAAGAAAAAATAAAATCTACTAATTTTATGATATATTTAGCCAATACTACAGATTTTTTGTTCACTTTCGGCTGCTCTTTGTTTTCAAGCAGAAAAAGATGTGATATAGTAAGCTTTGGAAAGGCAGGTGAAGGAACATGTTCCTGAATAAATGGGAAGGACAGATGTCGGAAGCCGTGTCAACAGGAATCATACTTACGTTGTCCGGCGGCTTGCAGGATGCATATACCTACTTTTACAGGGGAAAGGTATTTGCCAATGCCCAGACAGGCAATATAATCATTTTTGCCCACAATATCATGAATGGAAGCTGGCGGACAGCGTTTCGCTATCTGATGCCAATACTGGCGTTTGTTGCAGGAATCTATGTTTCTGAGGTGATCAGAGGAAAATACCGAGACAGTAAGAGGATACACTGGCGGCAGATTGTAGTTGTTGCGGAGGTAGTGCTTTTACTTCTGGTGGGATTTTTGCCAAACACCATGGATCTGGCGGCCAATGCCATAGTATCCTTTGTTTGTGCCATGCAGGTAGAGGCGTTTCGAAAGATGAAGGGCAGTGCCTTTGCCAGTACCATGTGTATCGGTAATTTAAGAAGTGCAACTGAGATGCTCTATCGGTACCGTCAGACCAGAGACAGGGAGAATCTTGAAAAATGTCTCCGTTATTATGGTGTAATCCTGTTTTTTGCCGTGGGAGCTGGTGCGGGTAGTTTTCTGGTACCTTTATTTGCAGAAAAAACCATTTGGTTTTCCTGCATCCTTTTAGTTTTTGCATTTGGTATTATGTTTGTGAAAGAGAATCATGAAACAGTTGAAGCAGGTGAAACAGACAGGAGGTAAATAGATATGGAATACAGAAAATTTGAACATACATTTGTAATTCGGCTGGATCCGGGAGAAGAGATTTTGACCAGTCTGACCCAGCTTTGTAAAAAAGAAGGGATCAGGCTGGCATCTGTTACCGGTCTGGGCGCAGCCGGCACTATTCAGCTTGGCGTTTATGACACGGAAAAGAAACAGTATTACAGCCATGAGTACAAGGGACTTTATGAGATTGCTTCTCTTATGGGCAGCATTACTGAAAAAGACGGAGAGCCTTATCTCCATCTTCATATGGTGATTGGAAATCCCCACAATGGAGAATGTCACAGCGGTCATCTGGGACGTGCAGTCATCAGCGCGACAGGAGAGATCATCGTTACAGAAATTCCCGGCAGCGTTGGCAGAAGAGCGGATGAGACAGTGGGATTAAATTTATTTGAATTTATGAATGAGTATTAATAACTCCAATATTCCCCGGCCAATCGGATGAAATACTTAGACGCCCTGGTTAAGTAGCTGTTTTTCCGGTAAGCAGCCACTACATCCCATACGGGGTGGGAAGGGAGTGAAAAGCATGCAATTCCTTCCGGTTTCGTCCGGAAATAGGACATGGGAATCAGCCCGCAGCAAAGGCCGGCCTGAATCATGGTGATGATTGCACTGGTGCTGGAAGTCTCAAACAATACGTTGGGGATAAAACCTGCGTCCTGAAAGATCCGGTCTATGAGATAACGGATGGTGGATTCCTGGTACATGAGAACGAAAGGGTTTTCTGCCAGAAGTTTGATATCCAGTTCCGGATAAACCTCTTGGCTGTTTTCTTCCAGGCTGCTTAAGGGGTGTTTTTTGGGAAGAGCAAGAAGAATTTCTTCTTTTCCCAATTCTATATATTCATCGCCGGTTCGCTGGCTGGGACATAATGTCTGAAATCCAATATCCAGTTCTCCTCTTACAATCATCTCCTGCTGGTTTTTTACACTGCGTTCCACAGGAATGATATGGATGCCGGGAAACTTTTGATGAAATTTGGGATACACTGCGGAAAACATGGCGATTCCTCTCCCTGGTGTAAGTCCTACTGAGAGAGTGCCCTCTTTATCAGACACCATATCGCCGATGATGCGGTAGGTCTCCTGTTTAATCAGGAGCATTTTCCTGGCATTTTCAAGATAGATTTCTCCGGCCTGAGTGGGCCGCCAATTGGTCCGTGAACGGTGAAAAAGCTGAGTGCCCAGCTCTTTTTCCAGGCGAAGAAGCTGCTGGTTTAGTGCCGGTTGGGTGAGAAAAAGCTTTTCTGCCGCTTTTGTAATGTTGTTTTCCTCTGCAATTTTTAATATATATTCAATCTGTTTGGTATCCAAGCATATACCCCCTATATAAATGTTGTATTGTCAGTATAGACCATTTCCCTCAAACACACAATAATTACTCAAAGAAAAATTTAGAGAATTCTTAAAACTATTAATTTTACAAAGATATACTGTGCAATTATAATAAAAATAAACAGAAACAACCTGTTTTTTGTGTAATATTACAATGGGAAGGATCAGTAAGGAATGAGTAAACCGCTGTTTGTAAAAATTAAAGAAGAAGATAATGTGGCGATTGCAGTTGATAAGATTAAAGCAGGCCAGGAGATTATGCCAGGTGTGGTTGCCAGACATGAGATTCCCCAGGCCCATAAGATTGCGCTTTTGGACATTGAAAAGGGCGGACCTGTCATCCGTTATGGCGTCGTGTTAGGCTATGCATCAGAGTCGATTAAAAAGGGAGACTGGATTAATGAATATATGCTGGAGCTTCCTGAGCCGCCGGATGTGGATCATATGGTGTTTTCAACCAATGTGGTAACAGATTTGCCAGAGCCGCCTGTTACCACATGGGAGGGGTATGTAAATCCATGGGGAGGTCCGGGAGGAACCCGTAACATTCTGGGAATCAGTACAACGGTTCAGTGTGTGACCGGTGTTTTAAACGTAGCTGTGGAGCGCATGAAACGGGAACTCCTTCACAAATATCCCAATGTGGATGATATTGTACCCATCAATCATGCCTATGGCTGCGGAGTTGCCATCAATGCGCCGGAGGCAAAGGTTCCAATCCGCGCCCTTCGGAATTTGTCCAAACACCCGAATTTTGGCGGACAGCTGATGGTAGTAGCATTAGGCTGTGAAAAGTTTACAGTAGAGATGCTTTGTAATTCTGCTGATATTACCCCGGACAATGTGATCATTCTTCAGGAAAAAGAGGGCTTTGAAGATATGATTACATCCCTGATGGAAATGGCTGAAAAAAAGCTTCAGATTTTAAATGAAAGAAAACGGGTAACACTTCCCCTTTCTGATTTGCTCATTGGAATGCAGTGTGGCGGAAGTGATGCATTTTCCGGTGTTACAGCCAATCCGGCAGCAGGATATGCCTCCGATATGCTGGTGAAAGGCGGAGCAACTGTCCTGTTCTCCGAAGTGACTGAGGTAAGAGACGGAGTCTATCTGCTAGCGGAGCGGTGCATCAATGAAGAGGTTGGAAAGAAGCTTGCCAGTGAGATGAAATGGTATGATCATTATCTCCAGGAGGGAGAAGTCGACCGCAGTGCAAATCCAACTCCAGGAAATAAAAAGGGAGGGCTTGCAAATATTGTGGAAAAAGCCATGGGATCCATTGCAAAATCAGGAACTTCTCCCATTGTGGAAGTGCTGTCGCCTGCTGAGAAGCCCAGCAAAAAGGGGTTAATCTATGCCGCAACGCCGGCGAGTGATATTGTCTGCGGCCCCTGTCAGCTGGCAAGCGGAATCGGGCTCCAGGTATTCATGACAGGGAGAGGGACTCCTTACGGCCTGGCGATTGCTCCTGTTATCAAGGTCTGCTCCAGAAGCGATATGAAAGCACAGTGGCAGGATTTAATTGATATTAATGCAGGTACCATTGCATCAGGAGATTCCACCATTGAACAAATTGGAACCCAGCTGTTTCATGAGATCATCGATGTTGCCAGCGGCCGTAAGCAGACCTGGGCAGAAAAATACCGTCTCCACAATGATTTGTGTATTTTTAATCCTGCACCAATCACCTGATAAGATTTTCATCAGCATTATTCACAAAAAGCTCCTGCTGTGATAAAATAGAAATCAAATATACATGACAGGAGCGGAACATGGCTGATTATCCCAACAAGAGCGAGAAGACAAAATACCGGCTTGCTGATTCCATCAAAGACTGCATGAAAACCAGACCGGTGGATAAAATCACGGTTCAGAATATTGTAGATGGCTGTCAGATGACGAGGCAGACATTTTATCGGAATTTTAAAGATAAGTATGATTTGATTAACTGGTATTTTGACAAACTGGTGCTGGAATCCTTTGCCCAGATCGGCGTGGACAAGACTGTCTGCCAGAGTCTGAATGAGAAGTTCCAGTTTATTCAGACGGAATCGGTGTTCTTTACGGGAGCATTTCGTTCCGATGATTATAATTCATTAAAGGAACATGATTTTGAATTGATCATGGGTTTTTATACAGATTTACTGATTCATAGAAGGCAGGAACCTTTATCGGATGAAATTTTATTTCTATTGGAGATGTATTGCCGCGGGTCTGTGTACATGACTGTTAAATGGGTTCTTTCCGGAATGCCTCAGGCACCAGCGGAGATGGCTAAAAGTCTTGTAGAGGCCATGCCTCCCAAACTGTTTGCAGTTTTTCAAGAAGCCAGACTGGTTTAAAATATGGTACTTATGCACATAATTGAAGTTACAGTTTAAAGCTGATGTAACATTTGTTACAAAAGTATAAAACTGTAACTTTATTTTTTCAGGACTGGTTGTTAAAATTATAACAGCATGAAACGGCTTCCTTCTATGGGAGAAAAGAAAAGGAGAGATTACCATGGCAAACAGAATTATTTTAAATGAAACATCTTATCACGGCGCAGGTGCGATTCACGAGATCCCTGGTGAAGTGGCAAAAAGAGGGTTTAAAAAAGCATTTGTCGCATCAGATCCTGATTTAATTAAATTCCAGGTAACATCAAAGGTGACAAAAATACTGGAAGAAAACGGTTTGGAGTATGAAATCTATTCTGATATCAAGCCGAATCCCACAATTGAGAATGTTCAGACCGGAGTAGAAGCATACAAGAAATCCGGCGCTGATTATATCATTGCAATTGGTGGCGGCTCTTCCATGGATACATCCAAAGCAATCGGTATTATCATTGCAAATCCGGAATATGAAGATGTAAGAAGTTTAGAAGGTGTTGCACCCACAAAGAATCCCTCTGTACCGATTATTGCAGTGCCCACCACAGCTGGTACGGCAGCAGAAGTAACCATCAACTATGTAATTACTGATGTGGAGAAAAAGCGTAAATTTGTATGTGTTGATCCTCATGACATTCCTGTTGTTGCAATTGTAGATCCGGACATGATGGCCAGCATGCCAAAAGGCCTGACTGCAGCTACCGGTATGGATGCACTCACCCATGCAATAGAAGGTTATATCACAAAAGGAGCCAATCCAATTACAGACATGTTTAACTTAAAAGCGGTGGAGCTGATTGGGAAAAGCTTAAGAGGCGCTGTTAGTAACACCCCGGAAGGCAGAGAAGGTATGGCTTTGGGACAATATATTACAGGTATGGGATTTTCAAACTGCGGGCTGGGAATTGTACATTCCATGGCCCATGCACTGGGTGCCGTATATGATACTCCTCATGGAGTGGCCAATGCAATTCTTCTTCCTGCAATTATGGAGTTTAATGCAGAATCAACGGGAGAGAAGTATCGTGATATAGCGAAAGCCATGGGAGTGGAAGGAACGGAATTAATGAGCCAGGAAGAATACAGAAAAGCAGCTGTCTCAGCTGTTAAAAAGCTTTCTGAGGATGTAGGAATCCCTGAAAATTTAACCAGCATTGCAAAAAAAGAAGATATTCAGTTCCTGGCTGAATCTGCAGCAGCAGATGCCTGTGCTCCCGGTAATCCAAGAGAAGCCAGCCTGGAAGATATTATCCGGTTATACCAATCCCTTATGTAAGATTATAAAGTCTATAGTGCCGGTTCCTGATAATGGAACCGGCGTTTTGATTGCAGAAGATTTAAAAACAGGATGCAAAAACAGAGTAATCATGCTATGATTAAAAAAGTGCTAAAAAAAAGCATAATCTATCACAAAGGGGGTGAGCAGATGAAAGACACGAAAAATGACTTTTCAAAAGGCAGTGTTGTAGAAAACGTAATGAAACTGGCAGTACCCATGACATTTGCCCAGCTCATTAATGTTCTTTATAATATCGTAGACAGAATTTACATAGGCAGAATTGCAGAAGATGCAACACTGGCATTAACGGGACTTGGGCTCTGTCTACCCATAATTTCAATGGTGATCGCCTTTGCTAATTTATTTGGAATGGGAGGGGCACCGCTGTGCTCCATTGAAAGAGGCAGGGGGAACAACGAAGAAGCGGAAAAAATCATGGGTAATTCCTTTGTTCTGCTTGTGATATCGGGAATCATTCTAACTGCTTTGGGACTGGTTTTTAAAAAGCCCATGTTGTATCTGTTTGGTGCCAGTGATAAAACATATCCTTTTGCCGATCAGTACATCAGTCTATACCTTCTTGGCAATATTTTTGTTATGATCGGACTTGGGATGAACAGCTTTATCAATTCCCAGGGGTTTGGAACCATAGGGATGATAACAGTTCTGGTTGGGGCAGCGGCTAATATTGTGCTGGATCCCATCTTTATTTTTGCCCTGGGTATGGGGGTAAGGGGAGCAGCCCTTGCGACAATTATATCCCAGTTTCTCTCAGCACTCTGGATTGTGCTCTTTTTGACGGGAAAAAAGACCATATTGCGGCTGAAGATTTCCGCTCTCCGCTTAAAAAAGCACCGGGTTCAGGCGATTACGGCTCTTGGTATGTCTGGTTTTACCATGTCCATAACCAACAGCCTGGTTCAGATCATGTACAATTCATCTCTTCAGCGCTATGGAGGTGATCTGTATGTAGGAATTATGACAGTCATTAATTCTGTCAGGGAAGTAATATCCATGCCAGTCCATGGACTGACCAATGGGTCACAGCCGGTAATGGGCTTTAATTACGGTGCTGGTGAATACAAACGGGTGAAGCAGGCAATTAAATTCATATCAGTTGTAGCTATCATATATACAACTGTTATGTGGGGGCTTGTCCACATCTTCCCGGAATTTTTTATTCGGATATTCAATCAGGATGGACAGCTTTTGGAAGCGGGAATTCCTTCCATGCGGATTTATTATTTTGGCTTCTTCTTCATGTCACTTCAGTTTGCCGGACAGTCTGTTTTCGTGGCACTTGGAAAGGCCAGACGGGCCGTGTTCTTTTCCATTTTCAGAAAAGTTGTTATTGTGGTTCCTCTAATCCTGATTCTTCCTGTTATTATGGGAAATGGAGCAAATGGAGTTCTTATGGCAGAGCCAGTTTCCAATTTAATCGGGGGAGGTGCATGTTTTATTACCATGCTGGTTACGGTATGGCCGGAACTTAGTCAAAAGACAAACCCCGGAAAGGAAGGATAAGATGAAAACTATAACCAGAAATTATATTACCCACATATTATCAAAAGACAATCCTCCCTGCGGACGTATCAGGGCTGGAGAGACTGTTGCATTTGAGACATATGACTGCTTTACCAATCAATTCCTTCCAGAAGAAGCAACCTTTGAAAATGTTGTCCGTAAGCCTGGAAATCCGGCAACAGGACCACTTTTCATTGAAGGTGCCATGCCTGGAGATATGTTAAAGATTGATATTCTGGATATCGTACTGGGATCTGTGGGAGTTGTTATGCTGGGACCGGGAAGTGGCAGTGAAAAAGAATTTTTTACCCAAAAAATATTGAAGCGGATTCCTGTAATTGACGGATTTGCCTATTACAGTGAACAATTGAAACTGCCAATCACTCCAATGATCGGTGTGATTGGTGTAGCTCCGGCTGGAGACGGTGTCTCCACCATTACTCCCATGGATCATGGCGGCAATATGGATTGTACACAGATCAGAAAGGGAGTCACTCTTTACCTTCCGGTTTTTACAGAGGGAGCTCTTTTATCCCTTGGCGATTTTCATGCTATTATGGGTGACGGTGAGGTGGAAGACTGCGGTCTGGAGATAGAAGGAAAGGCGGTTCTGCGGGTTGATGTTGTGAGAAACAGAAATTGCGTTTCGTATCCTATGATTGAGACCAGTGAAAAGCTGATTACCATTGCTTCGGCAGAAGACGTAGAGGCCGCATGGAGAAAAGCGGTCAGACAGATGTATGACTTCCTGAAAGAAAAGACCGGCCTTGATGATAACGATGCCGGAATGCTTCTGACCATGGCAGGAGACCTGGTGATCTGCCAGACTGTGAACCCTATGAAGACGGTAAGAATGGAATTTCCCCGTTATATAACCAGCAGTTATGGATTTGATTCCATTTCGGCAGACTAAAACAGGCTGAAAATTCTTGACATCAGCAGTTTTTTGGAAGATAATGATAAACAAATTATAAAAGCTGACGATATGCCGGTATGGGAAAGGAAGAGTATAACATGCAGACTATAAGAATTGAGAGAACCGCTTGCCCGAAAGAAAAACCAGGCAAAGAAAATCCTTTGACATTTGGTACCATATTTACGGATCATATGTTTGAGGTGGATTATGAGGAAGGAAAGGGCTGGTACGATCCAAGAGTTGTGCCTTACCATAAGCTGGAACTGGAGCCCTCTTCCATGGTATTCCATTACGGTCAGGAGATGTTTGAAGGATTAAAGGCGTATAAAACGGAAGAGGGAAAGATCCTGTTATTCCGTCCTGACAAGAATATTGAGAGGGCAAACAGAAGCAATGACAGACTCTGCATTCCTGAGATTCCGGAAGAACTCTTTTTAGAAGCGTTAAAGACTGTTGTAAGCGTAGATCAGGACTGGATTCCCACAAAGCCTGGAACTTCTCTTTATATCAGACCCTTTGTGATAGCCACTGATCCGTTTCTTGGAGTGAGACCATCTCATACTTATAAGTTTATGATTATTCTGTCTCCGGTAGGTGCTTATTACGCCAGTGGACTGGATCCGGTTAAGATCTGGATTGAAGATGATTATGTAAGAGCGGTAAAAGGCGGAATCGGTGAAGCAAAGACCGGCGGAAACTATGTTGCTTCCCTGGCTGCGCAGGTGAAGGCCCATGAGGAAGGATACTCCCAGGTGCTGTGGCTTGACGGTGTACATCGCAAATACATTGAAGAAGTGGGCGCCATGAATATTTTCTTCAAAATCAACGGTGTTGTCATTACCCCGGAGCTTAACGGCAGCATTCTTCCCGGAGTTACAAGAGATTCTGTTTTATCCCTGTGCAGAGAATGGGGAATTAAAGTTGAAGAACGAAAGATTTCAGTAGACGAAATCGTGGCAGCAGCCAGATCCGGAGAGATGGAAGAGTGCTTTGGAACCGGTACGGCGGCAGTTGTTTCCCCTGTTGGCGAGCTGCGCCTGGAAGATGAGAGAATGTCAATCGGGGGAGGAAAGATCGGAGAACTCACCCAGAGATGCTACGATACCATTACCGGTATACAGCTTGGCAGGTTAACAGGACCAGAAGGCTGGAGCGTAGAGGTAAAATAATAAAAAATGATTGTCCGGCGGGGCTTATAAGCACCGCCGGCAGTTTTTCGTATAGACAAAAGGAGTATTTATGACGGCAGTACTAATGAGGGCAGTAGCCTTTGTGGCGATTATTATAATGGGCTATTTACTGAAACGGGCAGGCTTTTTTCAGGCAAAAGATTTTCAGCTTATTTCCAGAGTTGTGATTAAAATAACCCTTCCGGCAGCTATCGTTTCTAACTTCAGTAAAATCACCATGGAGCGTTCCCTTCTTGCCATGTGTGTCATCGGAATTCTATGCAATTTTGTAACAATAGGCATTGGCTATATAACCAATATCTCACGATCCGGAGAAAGTAAAGCATTTGCCATGCTCAATATGTCTGGCTATAATGTGGGGAATTTTACCATGCCTTTTGTGCAGAGCTTTTTAAGCCCTGTAGGCTTTGCGGCGACAAGTCTCTTTGATGCGGGAAATTCCGTGATGTGTACGGGGATGACCTATTCCCTTGCCAGCATGGTCGCAGGAGGCGAAGAGAAACCAACTGTTATTAAGATGGTTAAAAAACTTTTTTCTTCCATTCCTTTTGATGCTTATGTAATCATGACTGTATTAAGCATCCTTAAGATCCGACTTCCGGGTATACTGATCAGTTTTGCTGACACGGCAGGAGCTGCCAATGCATTTCTGGCTCTTCTGATGCTTGGGATTGGATTTGAGATCCGGATGGATAAAGAGAAAATAAAGAAAATCATTCAGATACTTCTCATGAGATATGCCATAGCGATTGTAATGGCAGTCGGTTTTTATTATCTGTCTCCCTTTAATCTGGAGGTTCGTCAGACTCTTGCTATCGTTACCCTTGGACCGGTTGCGTCAGTAGCGCCTGCATTTACAGCAGAGCTAAAAGGCGATATTGAAATGGCGAGTGCCATTAATTCCCTGTCCATTGTAACCAGTATTGTGGCGATTACGGCAGCACTTCTTCTCCTTTTGTAAGAAAATATTTTATGACGCTTGACAAAACGTTTTTGAGTGCTATAATTTAGGCATAGAAATGCAAATAAGATAAAGCGGTGACAAGACCAGTATCCTGACAGGAGAGCTCAGAGAGAGGCACATACGGTGAAAGTGCCTTGCGGGAATATCAGGAGAAGACCAGCTTGGAGCGTCCCTTAATCGGGAACGGTGATTCCGTTATCATCAGTATAAGTGGTTTGAATGAGTGAATCATTCTTTCAAGTAGGGTGGAACCGCGATTTATTATGTTAGAATCGTCCCTTTCTGTATGGAAACATATGGAAAGGGGCTTTTTTTATTTGATCCATGATTTCAAAAATTGGTAAAGGAGATTAGAACAATGAAGATTACGTTAAAAGATGGTTCAGTCAAAGAGTATGATCATGCAATGTCAGTCATTGATATCGCTTCCGATATCAGCGAAGGACTGGCAAGAAATGCCTGTGCAGGCGAGATAGATGGAGAGGTTGTTGATTTACGGACTACCGTGGATAAGGATTGCAGTTTAAGCATTTTAACAGTCAGCGATCCTGCAGGTCTTGCAGCTTACCGTCATACAACCAGCCATATCCTGGCTCAGGCAGTAAAGAGACTTTATCCTCAGGCCAAACTTGCCATCGGACCTTCCATCGAGAACGGATTTTACTATGATTTTGAAAATCCTTCTTTCTCCAGAGAAGATTTAGATAAAATCGAAGCTGAGATGAAAAAGATCATCAAAGAAGGAGAAGCAATTGAGCGTTTTACCCTTCCAAGAGAAGAAGCAGTTAAATTTATGGAAGAAAAGGGTGAGCCTTACAAGGTGGAACTGATTTTAGATCTTCCGGAAGGAGAGGAGATCTCGTTTTATAAGCAGGGAGATTTTACCGATCTTTGTGCAGGACCTCATCTGATGAGCACAAAGTCCATTAAAGCATTTAAACTGACTTCATCCTCTGGTGCTTACTGGAGAGGAAGCGAGAAGAACGCAATGCTTGCCCGTATTTACGGAACAGCTTTCTCAAAGAAAGACGAATTAAACGAATATCTGGAATATTTAGCAAATATCAAAAACCGCGATCACAACAAACTTGGCCGTGACATGGAATTATTTGCTACTGTAGATGTAATCGGCCAGGGTCTTCCTCTTTTAATGCCAAAGGGTGCCAAAATCATACAGACAATGCAAAGATGGATCGAAGATGAAGAGGAAAGACGTGGTTACATGAGAACCAAGACACCTCTTATGGCAAAGCGTGATTTATATATTATTTCTGATCACTGGGATCATTACAAAGAAGGCATGTTCGTTCTTGGTGATGAGGAAAAGGATGATGAAGTATTTGCTCTTCGTCCCATGACATGTCCGTTCCAGTATTATGTATATAAACAGAGCCAGAAATCTTACCGCGATCTTCCATGCAGATATGGTGAAACTTCCACTCTGTTTAGAAATGAAGATTCCGGAGAGATGCACGGACTTACACGTGTTCGTCAGTTTACTATTTCCGAGGGTCATTTAATCGTTCGTCCTGACCAGATTGAGGATGAGTTTAAAGGTTGTGTGGATCTTGCAAAATACTGCTTAACAACTCTTGGCCTGGAAGGTGATGTAACATACCGTATGTCCAAGTGGGATCCTGACAATGCCAGCCACTATCTTGGAACTCCTGAGATGTGGGATGAAGTACAGGATATGATGCGAAAGATTCTGGATCACATTGGAATCCAGTATACAGAAGCAGTGGGAGAAGCAGCATTCTATGGTCCGAAGCTGGATATCCAGGCGAAGAATGTATATGGCAAGGAAGATACCATGATCACCATTCAGCTGGATATGTTCCTGGCAGAGCGTTTCGATATGAGCTTCGTTGATAAAGATGGAACAAAGAAACGTCCTTATATTATTCACAGAACTTCCATTGGCTGCTATGAAAGAACTCTTGCATGGTTGATTGAAAAGTACGAGGGTGCGTTCCCAACCTGGTTATGTCCGGAGCAGGTTCGTGTACTTCCTATTTCCGAGAAGTATCATGAGTATGCAGCAAAAGTGGCTGATCAGCTGAAAGCAAACGGAATTCTTGCCACAGTGGATGAGCGTTCTGAAAAAATCGGCTATAAGATCCGCGAAGCACGCCTTTCCAAACTGCCGTATATGCTGGTAGTGGGACAAAAAGAAGAGGAAGACGGTGTGGTTTCTGTCCGCAGCCGCTTTAACGGAGACGAAGGACAGCGCCCGATTGCAGACTTTATTGACGATATCTGCAAGGAGATCCGTACAAAAGAAATTAAGAAAATCAATGTAACAGAAGAATCCAAATAATAATACACCATTCTGTGGGAGAGGAAATATCTTTGAGAATATTTTCCTCTCCCACAGCGCATAATACCTCCTGAAATAAAATCTCAATAAGTATTCCAGGAGGAAATAAATATGACAAAATTGGACTGTAATGTAACCAGTTGCCTGCATAATTCTGATAATTACTGCTGCAAATCTGCAATTATCGTGGAAGGTTCTCAGGCCAAGGATACCGTTGATACCTGCTGCGGCAGCTTTGATGAGAACAGAGACGGTTCTTTCCACAACTTATTCAAAACACCAGAGAGCAGACTGGAAGTGGACTGTGAAGCAGTTAACTGTGTGTACAATGAAGGACGTCACTGTTCCGCCGAGCATATTGGCATCGCAGGTGATGGCGCCAGATCTGCAGAGCATACGGAATGTGCTACATTTAAGACAAGATAAGGGTAAAAAAGACAAAGACAGGCTGGCAGAGATATGGCAGGTCTTTGTCTTTCTTCTATATTATAATATCATAAAAAATGTGCCAGCCGTAATCAGTAAGATACCAATCAGCTTTTTCCATACTATCTGTTCATGGAGAATGAGAAATGCCAGAATGATAGTAAATACAATACTGAACTTATCCACGGGAACAACCCTTGATGCTTCTCCAAGCTGCAGTGCCCTGTAATAGCAGAGCCAGGAAATTCCCGTAGCGCATCCAGAAAGAATAAGAAAAAACCAGCCTTTTGAACTGATCTGGCGGATTCCATCCTGGGAGCCTGTTATAAAGACAATGAACCATGCCAGAAGAACTACAACAACAGTGCGTATGGCTGTGGCAAGATTGGAATTAACACCTTCCATTCCCAGCTTTGCCAGTATGGAAGTAAATGCAGCAAAGATAGAAGAGAGTAGTGCGAAGACAAACCACATTTTATATACCTCCTTGGGGATTTTGTTTTTTTATTACTAAATTGTATCTCTGATTTAAGTGATTCGCAACTGGCATTTTGCCTGGCAGCAAATAAAGATGAAAAAACATTGACATATCACGAATTGTGTTGTATTATAATATAAGTTGTGAAAGCAACAGACAGGAAAGTAGGTATCCGCCTCACCACGGCACGAGTAAGTGTCCCTGGTTCATAGCCTTTGATACATAGGTGTACTGTGTAGAGACTTTGGTGGTGGATAGCGTTTGTCTATCTACTTTTTTTTATGCCTTAAGGCAGCAATGTAATTCCGACCAATACACACAATATAATGGAGGTGCACGACAATTAGCGATTTAATGATTAATGAACAGATCAGAGATAAAGAAATTCTGTTGATTGGTGAAAACGGAGAAAAGCTTGGGGTTATGTTAACCAAAGATGCCATGCAGATGGCTAAAGAAGCAGAGCTTGATTTGGTTAAAATTGCTCCTACCGCGAAACCACCGGTTTGCAAGATCATCGATTACGGTAAGTATCGTTATGAGCTGGCAAGAAAAGAAAAAGAAGCTAAAAAGAAACAGAAGGTAATCGAAATAAAAGAAGTTCGCTTATCTCCCAACATTGACACTAATGATTTGAATACAAAGATGGGCGCCGCAAGGAAGTTCCTCGAAAAAGGAGATAAAGTTAAGGTAACCTTACGTTTCAGAGGTCGTGAGATGGCGCATATGTCAAAGTCCAGATATATTTTAGAGGATTTCGCTGAAAAGTTATCCGATATCGCCACAATTGACAAACCATCGAAAGTGGAAGGAAGAAGCATGGTTATGTTTTTAACCGCAAAACGCTAAAAGAACATTATCAAGGAGGAAAATACAATGCCTAAATTAAAAACAAGCAAATCAGCTGCAAAACGTTTCAAAGTTACAGGTACAGGAAAGCTTGTAAGAAATAAAGCTTACAAATCTCACATCTTAACTAAGAAATCTACTAAGAGAAAAAGAAATCTTAGAAAAGATATTGTTACTGATGCAACCAATGCAAAAGTAATGAAAAAGATTTTACCATATTTATAGAATTCTAAGTTGAGAAGGAGGAAAGACCGATGGCAAGAATTAAAGGCGGTATGAACGCTAAGAAAAGACATAACAGAGTGTTAAAAATGGCTAAAGGCTATAGAGGCGCTCGTTCCAAACAGTATAGAGTAGCAAAGCAGTCCGTAATGAGAGCTTTAACAAGTTCTTATGCAGGCAGAAAAGAAAGAAAGAGACAGTTCAGACAGTTATGGATTGCTCGTATCAATGCAGCAGCACGTATTAACGGCGTATCCTACAGCGTATTTATGCATGGATTAAAGTTAGCTGGCGTTGATTTAAACAGAAAAGTATTAGCTGACATGGCTGTTAATGATGCAGAAGGCTTCGCAAAATTAGCTGAGCTTGCAAAATCAAAGGTAGCTTAATCGCATATTCAAACCTCGGAAACCTCGTGTTTACGGGGTTTTTTTGCTTTATAGGAAATTGCGCAAATAGTCAAAGATAGTGTATAATGACTTTGAAATAAAAAATAGCATAGCAAAAGAGCG
>SVDU01000012.1 GCA_015057705.1 Paenibacillaceae bacterium
TTACAATGGATTTTTTGATGCAGGGAGTGTTACACTTTTGGATTGCATTTCGTTACAGTTTTATTTTACACTAAACACCGGAATAAATTCCGCAACATGATCTAAAACCATAAATATGAGTGCCAGTATTTTTAGCATTGTACTTGTCATGAGCTTATTCTTCTTTCATTTATTTTAATATATCTGTTTTTCTTTCTCATAATCTGTTAAACAAATAAAAAACTACTAACTTAGTTTTGATAGTTAGTAGTTTTGACCAGAATTATTAATCACAAATTGGCGAGTTTTACTTGATTTCACCTACGACCTTTATGTTCCCTCCATCCTTAAACACACCAGAACAATTATACTTCCAAACTCCCTTTTTCAAAGCTATTTTTTTTGTCATAATAGCTGAACCGAAAGTAATTTTTTGTTCGTTCCCATCCGGGTCAAATAAAAATAAATCAACCACCCCGCCTTTAATATCAGAGGTAATATTTATGGTTAATGTCTGATTATCTTTCACACGGAATGCGCCAGATTTTGCTATGTTTGTCTGGTCGGCGTTATTTGTAAAATTCATAGCGACACTTCCCTCTGTAACGACGTCGCCAATTACTTCTGCTTCTTGTGAGTGGTTGTTACCAGGAATTAAATTAACCGTATTTTTTACGCTGTCATAACTAACGGTGTATCCAATCTTTTCAAACAATTCATTTGCCGGTATATACAAACTCTCGTTTTGTTCATTATCCATTGTTACTGAAATTAGTGATTTACTAAGGGGCAATGCTTCCCCGTTAAGCGTAACTTTTGTATTGCTTAAAGTTGCTGACTTAATACCAGTTGCAGCATAAACTGTAGTTATGCCCATCGTTCCAATTATTACCCCTGCTACTAAACTTTTTACATCAAACCTTTTCATATATACCTCTCCTTTGGCAAAACCTATGCTAATCTTATATTTTAATCATACACCGGTAACTACTTAAATCAATTTAAGTTGTCAATTTACATCAATTCATCAAATTCTATTTTAGCTGATACTGATCCAATATCTCTGCTCCATAATACCCTCAACCAAAATTTCATTTTCAAGTACTCCACCATTGTTAACTATACTTTTTGCAGAACCTATATTCTTTTTATCACATACCATTAAAACTTTATCCAGTCCCATTTTTTTGCACTCCTCAAGGGCAAGACCAATCATCCTGGTAGCAACTCCTTTCCTTCTTTCCGAAGGTCGTACACCATCCCCGATGTGTCCACCATTTAATAACAAAGATTCATTTAAATAATGCCTGATATTAACAGCTCCAACAAACAAATCTCTTTCTTCATCCAGGCAAAACAACGTAGAATATGGTACATATCCATCTTTTTCAATATTATTATCTAAACAGTTAATATAATTATCAAAATCTTGGTAATCATATCTTGCAATTGCACTAGGAACGATTTTTTCACCCAAAGCATACCATTCTTCCATCATACCATTCAAATGCATTTTGTAGTTATCATTTAATTTTACTAAGCGCAATCTCATAAAAAAACCTCACATTTTTAATTTTCAAACAATAATACATCAAAATCTGATAAACATCAATATTTTTGTAATAAAACATTAATAATCAATCTACTATAATTGTGAAACAATGTATTATATACTTATTTTAAAAAAGAGGTTTCTTATGATCGCTTATTATCCATTGCTGTTGAATCTGCTTGAATTATTTAAATACGTCGTCTACTTTACGTTTTTTCTATGCTGCATAAAGTACTTAAAAAGTAAATAGATAAGGAGGTTACTGTAAATATGATTAACTACTTTCGATGGTCTTCATTGACGTGTGTATATACTACAGATGATAAAAATCGGATTCAGGAAACCCTTTACGAAAACAACATTCCCTTTAAATTAAGTGTAAAGGATTTATCCATTAGAAATAAGTTCGATTACCCTTATGGGGGTATCGGTACTAACAGACTAAAATTATCCTATGAATTTTATGTAAAGAAAAACGATATTGAATTTGCAATGCACCTGATAAAGTAATTTTTATTTATGAACCTTCTGGCTCATTATAGGCATACCAATCCGATTCCGGCAAGCCCAATTCACGCAAAATGCCATTTAAGTAGCCGATATTATACATGATATGTCTTATTTGCCCAATAATTACATCTGCATAGGTGTATTGCGGGTTGTTGCCAAAAACGGAAGTCCCCAGTTTTTCATCATTCAGATGATCAAATACGCCTGTAGTTTTTATTTGAATTGCATCAAGATACTCTCTCATTTTTTCTTTTGATATAAACAATCCATCATAACTTGCTGCGTATAAGTCAGTGGTGTAGGCATCATCAAAAACCATTGTACGCCATTCACTTTCGTCATACTCCTCACGCATCCAGAAATCAATATAATAAACATAATGAAAAACCTGCTGCCAAAAAGGCACTTCGTTATATGACGAAGCCCATATTTTTTCCGGACAAATGTCCACAAGAATAACTGCCATATGAAATGTTGAATCGAACTGATTTCGCAAAGCCTCTGTTATTAACTTACTCATTATATTCCCCCCTATATGACATATATTTAATAGATTGCCTTTTTAAGCACGTGACAACATGGGAAACATCAACTGATTGTCCCTAAATATATTCTCTTTTCCATTTAGCACAAATAAGTGATTGTCTTCCTCTTGTGATTCTTCAATTGTATACCCATGTTTTAATTCCGGTGTAAATCCCAGACACACATGATCTGTATCATCATTAGCCACAATACCTAAAATATCATCCAGCCGCTTATTGGCATCGGCAAAAACATCATAACAAATAATCTTGCTCTTCTCACGTTTAACCACTGCAACGGAATCATATTGTGGGATATAATAAATATCATTCGCTCTGAATTGTATACAATGAAATACAAACTGACTCAGATTATCCACTTTTAGTTCAGAAAAAGGATTTCCTTTCCTATAGCTTTTAATTAATAATTCCCAGTCTTTCGGATCCCCTATATTAAGCTTTCTATATGTCCCCTCTGATTTTAAAATGGGCTTATTATATTCAAATTCTTTGTATTCCTCAAAATTAAACTTAGGATAAAAATTTACAACGGAATCATTTGATAGTAAATAAACTGCATCGCATTTATTCACCCAATCGGCTAAAACGTGTTCCATCAGATAGCGGTTTAATCCCTTTTTTCTATACTCAGGCAGAGTCATAACAGTGCTGATTTGTACATATCTCTTTTGCTGGCCTTTCCAGCTTATATCATTCACACATACTGCAACACTTGAAACTGCCGTATCCCCATGCATAATAACATATGGGATATAACGGTTATCCATATAACCGGATTGATACCACTTTTCATATTTTAGTTTGTATATATCTTTTGAAAGCTGAAAGTAACGGTTCCTTCTGGATAAGTGACAGCAATTCTGGGATTATCTCCAGCAAACGCGATCATGCTATCCATTGAGTCCCATTTAGTACACAAGAAAAAATGAGCATATTGATCCTGTTCAATTATCTCTAAATAGGCTCCCTGATTGCCTTTTATCGCAAGAGATTCTTTCACGCCTGTCTCATATTCGTATTGTTCAAATTCATCTTTCATGTTTAAAGGAACCATTCCATGCCACGTTCTTGAAATCATGGTTTATATCACTCCTAACCTATTTTATCTTCACCTTTTATTATGAAAGGCATATGGTAATTGTTGTTATCTATCAATATATCACAATTTTCTTTTGGTTTACACTGTTCCAGGTACTTCTTTTGAATAGGAATGTACTTATTTATATATCGATTGAGGAATTCTGGTCCATATTTGGGTATATCCCTTATTTGGGCTCTTTTAAGCACCTCATCAAAATTTATATCTATAAATATTTTCAGATCAAAATAAGACAGTAACGGGTCCCGAAACAATAATACACCCTCCAGGATTACAACGGTATCTTTGTCAATGGAATAGGTGATCTCATTTATATATTCATCTTTGTCCAAATCCAGACATTGAACTGTTTTATTTATATGCCCAAATTGTTTTAGTGGAAAAAGTACTTCAGAAAGTAACTGGTCATAATTGAACGCGTTATTATAATAAGCATCTATTTCGTTTTCCCCCGCACTTCTCACTGCTCTTGTATTATGAAAATCATCAATGTGAATTACTGAATTCTTAATCCCAACGGCTTGCAGATATGTTGATAGTTCTTTTGAAAAACTTGTTTTTCCTGAAGTATCTACGCCATTCACACCGATAATTCTTATTTGTTCCCTTTGTATAATCTTTTTAATAGTTTCGTATATTCGGCATCTGTGAGCAATAGGCAGTATATCTGCTGGCCTGTCTGCAGTAAAATAGATCTCATCCCATGTACCTTCTGCACCATATCCATATCTGCAAAATACAAATGATGACCTGACCTGTCTGGAAGCAACATAATCCGTTTCTGTATCACCAACAACAATAACTGAATCTCCATCTTCATTTAATTCCCTTATTGCCTCGGCCTTACCCGTATAGGCTCTGAAACTGTACTTTTTTTCAAAGAAATGATCTATGCCTAACGTTTCTGTCACTACATTAATATATTCCAGACTGCCCGATGAACAAATGTATAGTTTATCTCCTTCTGCTCTCAGTGTGCTCAATAGCTCTTTTATCCCTTCATAACACACCCCGTCATTTTTCACAGCTTCCCGTTCACACTTTCTAAAATACTCCAATATTTCAATAGTCGTCTGCACGCCAAATACTATCTGCAAAAACTGTTCAGATGGAAGTCCAATCATATGCGTAATGTATTCCATGTTTCTACATGACAATCCGAATCTGACAGAAGTTTTTTTCACTGCAGCAAGGATAGATTTTTCTGTCATATATAAAGTACCATCTAAATCAAAAATGACTTTCACTTATTTTATACACCCCCATGACTTTTTATATACGAGGTTCACCGGTATAAAATTCTGTTCTGGTAATGGAATATACACTTGTTTTTATGTTGATCTGATCGGGATACTCCTCACGCAAAGACATCCCCATCTTTTCGGCTACTTTTCTTGATGGAATATTGATCGACTTCTGATACGAGAATACCTCGTTAAAATCAGTGTTCTTAAAGACATACCCCAGACATGCTTTTGATGCCTGGGAAGCATATTCTTTATTCCAAAAATTCTTATTAATATGATAGCCGATTTCAGGAAACAAATTGCCATCACGCTATATATTTTGCATGGTAATACCGCAATCACCAATGAATTCATTGGTTTTCTTTAAAATAACCGCCCATAATCCAAATCCGTATTTGCTATAATTATCAAGATTCCTGTTGATCCACTTTCACTGTTCCTCATCAAATTCTTTTGGATAATACTGCATCGTCTCTTTATCGGATAATATCTGATGCCAGGCATCAAAGTCCGCCATTGTCAGCTCTCTTAATGCAATCTGATCTGTTTCTATAATATATTTAGTCATTAACTCTCCCTTAATTTATTCCACGTCCCCATCATTTAGTAAATCATTTCAAACTCAATTTAATGTTTTAATGAAATATTATAATTACCTAAAAGCGAAGATAGCAGGTTTCATTTTTCTCGAAACATCCAATGAATTATGATAAAATCTATCATATAAGTCAGTAGTCTTATAATATCACTATTATCTAATACGATTATACCTTCTACTTTAGTCATGTCAATTACTGAACCACGTATTATTATATCCGTGGGAAACCAGTGTTCTTTAATAAAGGAATTGACTTTTTCCCTGTTTTGCCCATTGATCATTATATATTCCGCAAAAATCACCGCCTTGCTACCAGTGTAAATTCTCCTGGTACACTTTTATCTTCCCATGCAGGGTGCTCATCAAATCGGGACAACGTGAATCCTGTCGTTATAACTGCATTAATTATTTCACTGATCGTGTATTTTCTATAACTGCATAAAGGCATCTGTTTCCGAATTTCATCAGGGAAAAATCTTGCATGAGCCATCTCACCTTCAATTACATCACCTGAAAAATAATTCATTGTGGACTGCTCTAGCCCTAACATATCCGCTATCTTTTGAAAGGGATGGAAATCATTGCATATAAGCCTTCCATTTGGGTTAAGGAGCTGATACATTACTTTCATAAATTGGTCAAGATCATGAAAATAGTGAAGGATTCCGCCCTCCATGAATACCACATCAAAAGAATCTCCGTATTTATTCATGTCAATTTCCAAAACATCCCCAACAACAAAATCAATTTTTACATTTGCGGCATCTGCTACCTCAAGTGCGTATCTTTTATTGTCTTCTGATATATCAAAAATTGTTACTTCTGATCCCAGAATTGCAAGAGGGATTGCTTTCTTCCCACATGACCCACATATATTGGCCACTTTTATATCTTTATAAGTTTCAAAATAATCCGTATACCGTTTCAGCATACCCCTTGGGTCTTCCAAGTCTTTCTTTGCCCTGTCTTTTGGTTTACCTGAATTATTTATCCAAAAATCATATGCATTATATTCCCACGCTTTCTTATTTTGTTGGCAATAATCTTCCATGTAATCCTTTCCCGTTTCCAAATGAAACTAAAATGCTTATACTGCATATTCCATAAAATATGCGTGTTGCTCGTCGATGAGCCTTATAATCAGCAGGATATCCCGCTCAAATAATTTTGTAACGAATCCACTAATTTCCCAATATGTATTCCATCTACAAAAGAGTGATGAACCTGAACGGAAAAGGGAAGTATCTTTTTTCCATCCCTGTCAAAATATTTTCCCCAGTCAAACAATGGTGTAGCATTATCTTTTTTACCAGAGTTTGTATGTGAAATATGGGTATACGATACCCATGGCATTGGCGAAAACTGAAATACATCATTTCCCAGTGGTCCGGTGAAATAGTCCTTCTGATCTTCAGCTTTCCTGGCTGCTACCGAATTATATTGTTCCAGTGTATCCTGCATCTCAACATTGACAACTTTAAATAATTCTGTTTCTTTATCCAGATAGGTAAAGGCTGTGTTAATTTTGTCATATAGCACTATTTTGCCATCAAGAAAGCGATACCGAAATTCTTCAATGTCATTTGCACATCTTGAAACGATATAGATGAGGGATAGGGTAAAGGATAGATCTTTTTCCCGAACTGCCTTCAAAAAATATGTAATATCCAATTCAAAAGTAACACAATACGATGGTTCTATACTGTTTCTGAATACTTGACAATGTAAAGCTCTTTTCCAATTGGTTTCATCAATTATCTTATATGGATTCGTCATCTGTACTCCTTTCTTTAGCTTTCCCATCCCAATAATCATAATCCTCTGGCGGACGATGAGATGCCGTGGATAAATACCACCATACGCCAAATTTATCAACTATTGATGCCGCACAAGGGCTCCATGGCAGTTCCCCTATTGGCATGTCAATTCTTCCGCCTTCTTTTAATAATTCATAGGCACATCTTACTTCTTCCGGACTATCAAATTCGTAACCTAACTGAACTACACTCTCCTCTGTATTAGCCCTTGGCGCTTCTACTACAGCCAGAAAGCATTCCCCATTTCTATAAAGCTCTGAATGAAAAAAAGAACCATCTGGATTTTTCACATGATACCCCAACTCTAATCCAAATACCTGTTGATACAACTCAACTGCCTTTGCACTGTTTTTCACATATACTCCAATACCAATTCCCATTTGTTCTCCTTCCATACAATCTAATTAATCTTCTTCCAATGCGTCCATACAATCCCATCAGAGTAACCAATTTTCTTATAAAATTCGTTTCCTCCGCCAGTCATATGAGTTGCACCAAGCTTCTTCATTCGTTCATAATGTTTCGATAATGCAACCGCTGCCAATCCTCTGTTTCTATATTCTGGTATTGTGCATAAGGGCTCCATATAAGCTAAATTGTTTTCCTTAACCCACCACATTCCAGAGTAACAAACATACTCATCTTCTTCGTTTGCAATGATTATATCAAATTGGGGAGTTGCATGAGGAGCCGGACACATAACACCTCTCCTCACACCATTATATCCCTTTTGTGGATTCCAGCTCGTTCCGCAATCTGCCTCTTCCCATTTTTCAAATGGACCTTTATCCTCCTCATGGTCGAATCCTTTCCAGCAGCACCTGGCCAGTTTTACGGGATCAACCTCACTCTCCTTCACGAAATGAAAACCTTCCGGCAGCTGATAGGTAAGTTCATTTTGAAAGTCGAAAATGAAGTCGTGCGCTTCATACACCTTACTATATCCTCTCTTTGCCACTGCATCAATGAGAGATTGCTGTCCTTTAAATAAAATGAATTGTCTGTGATCATTAAAATTCGGCATATATTCTTCAGCGTAATCTAATAATTCCTCCACTAATTCTTCATAGCCAGGACGTAGATTAAAAAATATATTAGTAACAGGTGATTCTGTGAAAACAAATGCTACAACTTTGTCTCCATCAAACCAAATGCGATTCAAGTACTGATATGAAATGTCCATCCATGTTGATGTGATTGCATATTCATAAAAAGGAGCCGCCACACCATTGCTGAAATTGCGCCCATAGATTTCCACCATAAAATCCCAGATTAAATTAATATCTGTTAATATCTGAAATTGCTTTGTATTAATATTTCTACTGTACTCTTTCATTCCTTTTTTCTCCTGCACAATATTATGTTTTCACGATTTGCTTTTCATAGCTCTGCAAACTACCAATAAATTATAACTGTTTCTTTAATGTATATAGTCTGATATCATCTGGAAAACCATTGACTTCCCCACAAATAACATATCCATCCCGATACACCTCCCACAATAACTCCCTTTTCATTTCGTGCTATATTCGTAAACTCTATATTTGGTACTTTTAATTTACTGTTTGTTCTTTTCATATTGTGCTCAAGCAAACCATTTATACGAACTGAATTTAAAAACTCTTGTTCATCACAATCATTATAAATAGTTATAGACATTTTTGTCACCTCCATAATACCCATTTAATACATCAAACCTGCTAACTCTCAATATTAAGTTCTCAATATACATTGATCACACACGCCATTCAACAATATCATCTAACCTTTTTCTGGGTCTTGCATGAGGATCTTCATCTGCATACCCTACTGTCATTGCAGCAAAAAGCTCTCCTTCAACATTTAACCAATCGCTTAATTCCTTATATGCAAAATATGTATCGCAAATCCATAAGCTGCCCAATCCAAGTTCAGAAGCTGTGAGCGCCATATTCTCGATTGCTGCACCGATCGACTGAGCATTACAGATTTCGTAAATACGTTCTTCCGGTTTTAATGAAGTATAAATATTTAATCCAAGGGAATTGATAATAAAAATGACAACAGGTGCCTGTTCCATAATATTTAAAGTATATTCTGCACTATTGAGATACTGCGCGCTTTCCGGAAGAAGCGGAAGATCTTTCTCTCTCATTAATCCAGTACCCATAACTGCAAGCATATCCTTCTTTGCATTGCCAGTTACTACAATAAATTTCCATGGCTGTCGGTTTTTAGAAGATGGTGCAAGGATCCCTGACTGTAAAATTTCCTCTATCATGTGTCTGGGGACATCTGCTCTTTTATATTTCCGTATACTACGTCTGTTTATGATGGCTGATAACATTTACCGCTCCCTCCTCAGATAAACCATATCAACCAGCTGTTTTCCATCTTCAAACATTGGGTGATCGTAGTTATCTACAAAAAAGTTTTTTATTCGGTGTGATTCTGTAAAGCCACATTTTTTATAAAAAGTAAGCGAAGAGGGAACATCTCCTGTCCCAACAAACATAGTGTTACAATCCGTATAAGCGGAAAACAGGAACTCTATCAGACTTTTTCCATAGCCTTTTCGTTGACAATCAGGTGAAACAGCTATGTTTTTAAGCTCATAAACGCCATCACCTTCTTTGGTAATCACGCATTCAGCTTTTATGCCATTATCCTCCAAAACGAACATTTCACCACGCTCAAGATATTTATCTATCATATCTTCCTGCTCGTCGGCCAACAATAACAAGTCTATATATTCCTTTTTGTTGTTTGTAATTTTCCTTATCCTTCTATTGTCAGTATAAATTTCTGCATGATCCCATGCCATATTAAGCTCCTCCTCAATTTCTTATTCATTTCTTTTGTAAGCATGACACTTCTTTATCAAACCAAGCTACAATGTCATTTCGCAACGATAGAACAGAATCATTTAGCGATATAGGAAGTATGTTTTTATGGTGTCTTTGTATTCATCTGTCTGAGTTTTGGTATCTAATTCCATTAGGATTTATCAGCTCGCTTCTTTCCTTTAAAATCTTTTTGAATATAGATATGCTCTTTTAAATTAATAAGTGCTGTTTTATCAAATTGAAGTTCAATAATGTATGGCATCCAATCAATTATTCGGAGAAAATCATCACAACCAAACTTTGGGTTGTAATAATTAAGAATTGAGCTAAGTGCTGTACCATGAGTTCCAACCACAATAGTTTTACCCTCATTATTACTGATTATCTCTTCTAATGCCGATATATTTCTTTTCTGTACCATATTGATGGATTCCCCACCATCTTCGTGGAAATCCTTGTCAAGCCAACGCTTCTGAAACATTCCATAATTGTTACCATCAGTGCCTTTTTTTCTTTCACGAAGCCGTTCATCCAATATAATCTCTTTTTTGTGAAACGCCGCTGATTCTTTAATAGTTTCAACACTTCTTTTATATGGACTACAGTAAAAGACATCTATATTCTTTTCTTTTAAAAACTCATACACCATTTTTGAATCTTGCTGACCATCTATTGTCAAAGGTCTGGTACTGTCATCATCAGTCCAGGTATGGTCTGGTTGCGCATGTCGTACAAAATAAACAAATGTCATAATTACCTCCAATTCAACGCTATAATATTATTATTTAGCAAAAATCAATAGAAGTCACAATATACTTTCCAGTCAGACAATTGAGTGTTGTAGAAAAAATAGAAGTTTCCACTGTCTACAATATTGAACTTAGCTTTCTCATCTTAAGAAATTTGCATAACGAACTCATACCCATTACCAAAAGAAAAACCCGACTGGCAAAAGGATGGATAACCACCAACCTTGTGTCCTGAGTATATTTCTTCGCATATATTATCAAAATATTCGATTCCTTCTGTTGTCTCTAAATGAAGTATTATATCTTCAATATCTCCTGGAATTCCACCACCATCCCAACATGGAAAATCATTCTCCACCAAATTACGCGTAAGAGGAAATGGTTTTATTATATCAATTTGATAATAACAAGGGACTAACTGTTCTAATGAACCTTTACCTATCTAACCTATCTAATTGAATTGTATAAATTTCTTCCACATATGTAATATTAAATCACTTGCATGATAAAAAGCACTATTATCATCCTCACCAGTGAGAGCAACAGTACAATGGGGAACCCAATGATCTGGACAATACCATTCCCATCCTTTATTATCAAAATCATTTAAATACTCGTGTAATTCCCGCTGAAATTGATACATACTACTATTCATTACAGGTGATACAAAAATTGTCTTAGTATCATTAAACATCCCTACTGACCCTATATGTACAGGTAATTGTCTGTGACTTTGAGAGAATTCCATTAATTTTTTTATACATTTTTCTTCTTCCACGTCATTAAAACAAGCTAATGTTAGATGTGGTCTTGTTTTCCATTCTAAAAACTTTGAGCTTAGTTTTTCATCCGCCACTCGCTTAGCTAAATGGTAAAGTTTCTGTTCCGTTTTTATATCGTAATATAATTCTATTGCATATTGCATATAACATACCTCCACAAAATATCGAGATCACTTAAATTATTATATTTATAAAAAACCTTTACAGCGTATGTAAAAAATGATACGGCTATCGTATTGCTAATCAAGAATTATATTACTTATATCTATTTTTTACTATTAATATTATCTGTTATTTTCTCTAAATTGTGTATCACAGAAAATGTTCCATCAATTACAATAACAGGACAACCAAGCTTCATTGCACATTCTTCAACTTCTTTTGAGTCGCGATTTTTTACTTTTTCTCGAAATTCCATTTGCTGTGCGAACATATCACCACCATCAAGAACTCTTGCTCCGAACCTTCTTTCTTCCCTCGCTTGAATTCTCTTTAATCTTTCTTCAAGTGGCGTTTGAACCCAAAAAGCAATATCAATATGAGAAAGAATTTCATCACACCAATTCATTGTGACTCCAGAAATAATAAACCTTGGATGAGTCTTTATATTCTCCATAATTGCCGTTTGTACTTCACTCTTTGTTCTAGGGTTGGAAAAAGGTAGTTCGTCTAACTGGTCATTATCAATTACACAGTTATTTTCTAACGCCCATTTTCTTGATTCTCTATGCTGAGGAAAATAATAATCTTCCACATCCATCTCAAAATAACCTGTCTGTTTTGATAATGCATGTGTCAGAGTAGACTTTCCACTCCCATTCAGCCCAAAAATAGCAATCCCTTTAACCATCCTTTACCCCCCTCCCACACACATATACCTGGAAGCTTTACGTTAGTTTCACATATTCTATCTCATCATCATTTCTTGAAATTTCTCTATAACCAAATTTAGTGTATAAATGCTGATTTCCTACACTAAATACTGGTGTAGATAATTTCCATTCCTTAATGTCTGGGTGCATCTTTTCAATTAACTGCATCACTTTATATCCGTATCCATTCCCTTGATATATTGGATCAATTACGAAATCCTCAAATCTCATTTTGTTTCCTTCAATTGGAATTAAGAATAATCCACCAATAATGTTATTATCTAAGACAATTTTGTACGCTATAAAATCAGCTATGATTTTGTTCTCAGATTCAACTTTATCATAACCAGGAGGGCCTCCATTTCTACCTAAGTATGTATTTATTTCTTTATTAAATGCCTTTATCTTTATTTCTGTTATTGCCTCTGCATCTTCTAATAGTGCTCGTTTTATCTCTATCATAATTTACTCCCTAATTTTTAGTTGTCCTCTTACATTCATAGTGGGAAAATATAAACATTAAAGTTAAACGCTTGTTTTCAAACACTATTTCTATTTTATGATAATTTGTAGGATAATTCAATCAACTAATCAAATTTTATTTAATTTGATACAACATGTCTCTTACCATCTATCTACTATATTAATAATACTACTATTAAAACAAATAGTACAAGAATCTTAACCACTTTTTCTCCCTTAAACGCATTTATTTATCATTAACTCCTCCAACTAAAACTTTGAGAAAAAAACGCCATAAAGTAATCTTGACACCCTATTATTTCCTATGATATAGTTCGTGATGGTTAGCTTTTGCTAACCATCGTGCAACCATTTGCACCCATCTCCAACACTACCAAGAAAGGTTAAACGGCACATTTACATGATTTTCTTAATTGCGTTACTGGAAACCATCCTATTTGTATTCTTTTTCAAAAATGCCATCCGCAAACACCCGGCAGTATTTTATGTACTATCTGTAGCAGTCATCGGATTTATCGTATGTTACACAAAACTAAACCTATACGAAGTCTTTCCGGAATGGACCTACCTCTATATCATTTCAGTCTTTTACAGAGGTGCCTTCTCCACTGCACTATTCGTTATTGTTATGTATATTGGAGCTTTAAATCCAAAAGGAAAAATAGTACGGGCGTTGATGCCCATCAGAGGTTATTTGTCCATTATCGCCTGCCTGATTACATTAGCACATTCCTTTGCTTACGGGATCTATTACATAGCAGCTGTTTTTATTACCCCAGAAGAACTGGATCTTCGACAGATTCTAGCATTAATTCTGACAGTACCGCTCTTTTTAATTATGATTGTTTTAATGGTCACATCTTTTAAGGCTGTGAGAAAAAAGATGAAACCCAGAGTTTGGAAAAATGTACAGCGGCTTTCCTACCCCTGGTTTGCCATCCTTTACGTTTACTTGATGGTGCTATTAATTCCCGGCATGCTGGAATCCCTGAACCCGGCTTCTGGTGTGGAAATGCTCTATCAGGTGAACTATGTTTTATCCGTATTGGTATACACGGTTGTGTTTGGTGTTTATCTGTTTCTAAGAATTAGGAAGTACAAAAAAGACCAGTTAAGACGAAGACAGAATCTGCAAAAGTCTGCAGTTGCTGCCTGATCAGACTCCTAATACTCCTTCCACGCCTTTACCACCTCATCCTCCAGCTGGTTTGCAGTATCCCGGTTTAAGGGCATCACTCTGCCATGGTACTGATAGTAAAGGAGGTTTGACCAGATAACTTCAAACCCACCCTTGTCATATTCAGCAGCTGTCGGTAGATAACTGGAGCATCCATTTGTATAACCATTGAAAAATAACATGGGATTATTGCTCTTCTTCCAGATTTTAACTGCAATATCAGACATGACTTCATTGGGAACACCGCAGAGGCAGCCTTCATTGACTGCGAAAAACTGTATTTCAATTTCGGCTCTCTGCTTTTTCTCTCCCTTGTTCAGTAATCTCTCCACTTCCATTAACCACCCTTTACCATCAATCCCCCCCATTTCCCATGCTTCGGCTGCGATTTCCCCTGCCCTTTTCAATTCCGGAACATCAGCATAAAAAGACGACTTAACCGAAAACATGGATATTCTGGAGACAGGCCTTGGTTTTATCAGATATACGACCGGATGAAGAGATTCACAGATGGCTTCTGCCATATCCTTCAATGCCTTCTGGCTCTGTGCATCAGATCTTTCTTTCATCTGAACACTGTTGTTCATTAAATGTTCCTCTGCTGGATGGATTTCCAGATAATCTGCATTTTCCTGGCGGTATCTGGGTCTTACATCTCCGGAAGCCCCCTGCATCATCATTACACTACAGCCATATCTTCTCTCCAGGGCTTCTCTTGCCTCCCCGAAATAATCCGGTGAAATCAGGTAATTATCTGGCATCAGAACATTGCAGTGAGCAGTTATCCTGACTACAAGAACTTTTATTTTTTCCTGATCCTCCCCGCATATCTTTAAGATTCCCATTCGTGGATCAATTGGCTGATCATACTCTCTTCGGTTAATTCCAACTGTGTTTTCTGCAATCCCCCACCCTGCGTATACGGGTACCATGGATTCATCCGCCTTCTTTACCCCTGAAAGAATTGACTGACACACAAAATCATAATATTCTTTTTCCACTGCAGCATTGGGAGCAGCGTGTGTATGGGAAAAACAAATCATGACCTGTTCCATTTTAGCTGACAGAATCTCTGCTGCCTTTATTCTTAAAAAACTGGTCAGCTCAACGGTAAATCCCAGGCTGTCAATTGTTATAAGACAGAATCGTTCCTCGTTTTTTTTAATTATAAGTATCTGGGCCTTTAAATCCTTCATGACTCCCCTCAAGCAGTTGTCAATCCGTGCATCATATCCCGCCATCTGTACCGGTTTTTCCGGCGTTATGATTCGTTCTTCATATCCCATATATGTCGGATCCATATTTATTCCCTCCCCTTACAGCTTTTAAAGTTATTGTATCCGCGTCTTCTGAAGAATACAATGTACCGTTTGTTTCTGTATTATTCTGTATAAAATAACGGAGCTGCAACAGCAGCCCCGTCCATTTATTGATCATATATAATTTTTCTGATTGCGGATAGAGAAAGGCAGTATTGCATTGCCAGGACTTCTATGGAACTGCCCGTTTGGTATTTGTTCCTGATTTCACTATTTCTCTGTTTTAACTCATTTCTGTACCCGGTCTTCTCTCCCCATTGTTTTCTATGTTCACAAAGAGCAGGGATATAGAGATATTCTCCCTGAATATATTGCTGCAATTCCCTGATCAGTTCATCGGGTAGAATTGTTTTCGCATTGATATATTTCATGCTGGCTTCCTCCTATTTTTTAAGTCAGAAGGCAAAACCGGCATTATTTCAGTGACGGAACTCTCTCCATGCAATTGTCACTGAAACTGCCGTTTTTGCATGGAGCCATACATCGTTTTTTCTTTTCTTATTGATACACATAAATTCTCCTTAAAAATATGATCTAATATACTAAATTTATTTACATTTATTTCCTATAGATGAAACATATGATATAATTAGTGTCAGTTAAATGAATATGTTAAAAGAAAGGAGGAATTATGAAAATCAATTGCTGCCCTATGATTTTCATAATTACTTTACTATGGGGAAAGTTCCGGCTTATATGGTTGTTCATGATTTAATTAAATTAAAGATTAAAGATGGAACCTATCCTGTTTCAGAATTCCTTCCTACAGAACCAGAGCTTGAAAAGATATACAAAGTGAGCCGCACTACTATCAGAACTGCCATGGAAATCCTGAAGGATGAAGGTCTTGTTGAAATCAGGCAGGGGAGGGGTACAATCGTACTGGACTCCAGAGCTATTCAATCTTTAAACAAAGTCACCTCAGTTACTGAATGTCTTCGCAACAGGGGATTTGATGTCCGAACCAAAAGCATGTATATTGATATTATTCACGCCACAGAAAAGCTGGGAAAAGAGCTTAATCAGCCTATCGGTACCCCAATAGCCAGAATACAACGGATTCAACTGATTAATGAAAAACCAATAGCCATCATTAAAGATTACTTACCTTATGCTCTGGTTCCCAATATAGAGCAGTTTACAAACAAATTCAACGGTCTCTATGAATTTTTAGAGCAGCAATATCATTTGGAGATCGAATCTGCCGACGACAAAATCTTTGCAAAATCTGCTGACTTTGCAGAATCAGAGATGCTGGCGGTCTTACCGGGTACTGCTCTTTTGTGTATCCAGCGGATCTGCTACAAGGGAGAGAAACCGATCTTTTCTGATGATGTATGCATTCTGGGCGATCAATATGAACTTTCTATTTCATCCAAAGGCCGATATAAATAAATTTCATTGGGTCCTTCCTGCAGCCATCGATTTTTTGTCTGCAGAAAGGGTCAATGCAATCAGGACTCTTTCCTGGCCGCTTCTTTTAACTGTTCTTTCGTTTCATCTGACAGAGAATCAAGCAGATAATTACGCTGACTTGGTCTGGATTCCTGAAAATCTTCTGCCACTCTCTTATTTGCCACTTCCATCTCAATCTTTAATTCTCTGGCAGATAACAGGGCACAGCCGGCTCCTCTTACGATCATCTGCTGCAGACCATCGGAGGTAGCTACCGTGATCCGGTATTTTCCATTGTTATCATGAGCAAATCTTTCAATATAATGATCGGCTGTCTGCGCCTCTTTCGTATATACCAGATGGATATTGTGATAGGCAATCATTTCTTCCCTGTGTTCTTTTACCCGGTATGCATCAAATACGGCTATGATACTGCATTTGCGGATCGCCTGATAATTACACAGCTGATCCAGAAGCTTCATTCTTGCACCATCCATATTATCTTCTGCCAGTTCGGCAAGTTCCGGCCATGCAAATACAATGTTATAACCATCTACAAGGAGGTATTCTTCCCGATGCTCTGCCTGCCTTGGTTCATGATAGACAGGCTCCCGGCGCACCTCATACACAGGCCGTTTTCTTTTCCATTCTGTCCGCTTCCCTCTGTTAGCATAGAAGGTGCTTTCAATAATCCGGTCGATTTCTTCCAGACTCATAAGTGGTGCTTCCCGGCTGGCTGAACGGCTGTCTCTTGTCTCCTCAATCACAGATGACTGGGTCAGTTTTAGAAATGATTCCAGATGCATGTGGTTTTTTACCTGATACCAGGGAACTACAAAACCGGCGCCATGGGAGCAGAATACTGATCCAGAGGGATTGTCCGGATCGGTTTCTGAATTATAACCGGATTCCTTTATTACAGCTTCCGGATCATGGCATGGCTCATAGCCTTTTAAGGTGCAAAACAGCCTTCCCATACCTCTGGAGTATGCCGATACCTCTTTCTGGTAATTTCTCATGGTAAATACCGGAGCACTGCCGGTAAGAACTGCGGTTTCACCGTCTGTATGGGTGATCTCACAGGTTCCAGACATCTTTTCGATGTCTGTCATCGCTCTTCCAACCAGATTTTCCGGTAGTTCCAGGGTAAAACCATAATAGGGCTCCAGCAGAACCGATTGTGCTTCTTTTAAGCCCTGCCGCACCGCCCGGTATGTGGCTTCCCTGAAATCTCCGCCTTCTGTATGTTTTTGATGAGCTTTCCCCGACACAAGGGTAATTCTCATATCTGTAATTGCAGATCCAGTGAGGACGCCTTTATGATTTTTTTCCTCCAAATGAGTCAGTACAAGCTTCTGGTAGTTTTTGGCCAGCAGATCCTCACTGCAGGCTAAACAAAATTCCATACCACTGCCTTGTTCCCCAGGTTCAAGCAAAAGATGGACCTCTGCATAATGTCTCAGCGGTTCAAAATGACCCACACCTTCCACAGGATTTTCAATGGTCTCTTTGTACACAATCCTTCCCGTATCAAAGGATACCTCCACTCCAAACCGCTCTAAGATCAGGGTTTTTAATATCTCAATCTGTATTTCCCCCATGATCTGTGCCTGAATCTCCTGTACGTGTTCATCCCATACAATATGAAGTTCCGGCTCCTCTTCTTCCAACTGGCGGAGTTTTGGAAGCATTTGTCTTGGGTCACAGCCTTCCGGTAATGCAATCTGATATGACAGAACCGGTTCCAACACCGGTGATTCATAGGCTGCCTCAAAACCAAGCCCCTCACCTGGTCTTGTCTTAGTAAGCCCGGTTACTGCACAGATGCAGCCGGGAGTAACTTCATTCACTGCCTCGTATTTTTCCCCGGAATAGATGCGGATCTGGTTGATTTTTTCCTCCCAGACTCCGTTGGCCAGGGTATTCTTTACACTGAGGGATCCGCCGGTAAGCTTTAGGTAAGTCAGCCGGTTTCCCTGGTCATCTCTTGTTATTTTAAATATTTTTGCTCCGAATTCTGGGGGATACTCCGGTATCAGGGCGTAATCCCTGATTCCTTTCATCAGTACTTCTATTCCCTGTAATTTCAGAGCAGAACCGAAAAAGCATGGAAATACAGTCCGGCTTTTAATTCCCTGCCGGATCTGGTTCCCGCTTACCAGGCCGGTCTCCAAATATTCATCCATCATGCTTTCGCTGCACATGGCAAGCTGATCATAAAAGCCATCTGTATCATTCAGAGAAAAATCGATACAGCTGTCATGAAGCTGCTTTTTGACCTCTCTCATCAATCTGTCCCGATCGGCGGCCGGCTGATCCATCTTATTAATAAAAAGGTAAACAGGGATCTGATACATGGATAAAAGACGCCATAAAGTTCTGGTGTGTCCCTGTACTCCGTCTGCGCCACTGATTACCAGTATGGCATAGTCCAGCACGCGAAGGGTCCGCTCCATCTCCGCACTGAAGTCCACATGCCCCGGAGTATCTAAAAGGGTGATTTTAAGATCTCCCATTTCAAAAACTGCCTGTTTGGAAAATATGGTGATCCCTCTGGCTTTTTCCAGCTCGTAGGTGTCTAAGAATGTATTTTTATTGTCAACTCTTCCTGGCTTACCGATCTTCCCGCTTGCATAAAGAATTCCTTCTGACAGCGTGGTCTTACCTGCATCGACATGAGCCAGTATTCCTATGGTTAATTGTTTCATAATATTTTACGAATCCTTTGTGCCATTCATTTCTTGTCTGATTTGTCTTTATTATCATACCAGTTTCCCGTAATTTTGTATACGGGAAGATCATAATTCAATCAGACTCTGACACAAAGTTTTTTGTCAGCTAAGTTCTAAACAGCTTCCACTGCTACACTTCCACCTCTGACAATTTCAAATGGATTATTCATCTTTTGGTATAATAACTGCAGCATAAGATTATTTTCTTCTTCCGCTTTTATGCTTTCCATCAATACTGAATCTTTGTTAAAATCAAGAATTCTGGTTGCATATATTTCTGAAAACTGAAAGAGGAAAACTCGATCCTGCTCTGTGCATTTCAATATTTTCAAAAACATAATCTCTTTTCTGTGAATGTTAGTATCCGTATAATCGATTACTTTAATCACTTCCACCATGCGGTTTAACTGTTTTTTAATTTGTTCAAAAATCTGGTCATCACTGAACAGGCTGATGGTTACCCGGGACACCGTCTCATCCTGTGTAATCCCTACCGTAAGGCTGTTAAGATTATAAGCTTTTGCGGAAAAAAGCCCGGTAATTTTTGCCAGTACGCCCACTTCATTTTCTACAAACAGACAAAGCCACCTTTTTTTCATACCTTTACCTTCCTTATTTAGTATTCCATAATCATTTCACTTAACTGGCTTCCCGGCGGAACAATGGGAAGAACGTTTTCTTCCGGTTCAATAATAAACTCTATTAATGTAGGAGCAAGGTCATTTTGGGCGGCATGATTAAATGCTGCCTCAACTTCTTCCCTGCTGGTGACACGAATCCCAAGTGCCCCATAACTTTCCGCCAGCTTCACAAAATCTGGAATATAGACAGGGCACGTTTTTCCAGGACCGGTGCAGCCCTTTTTGCACCGTTTTCTATACTTCAGGCAGGTGGAAGAATACCGGTTATTATAAAACATCTGCTGCCACTGCCTTACATTACCAAGATATCCATTATTCAGAACACAGACAATTACAGGCAGTTCCTGTACGACTGCTGTTGCCAGCTCCTGAATATTCATCTGAATCCCACCATCCCCGCAGACAGCAACTACGTGTTTCTCCGGATTGCCAAGCTTCGCTCCCAGTGCGGCGGGGAGACCATATCCCATGGTTCCAAGACCTCCTGATGTCAGCAGTTGTTTTTCTTCATTTAACTCCAGAAACTGTGTCGTCCAGAGCTGATTCTGCCCCACGTCCGTCACTACAATAAGTTTGTCAAACATTTTATTAATCTTCTCAATAATAAACTGGGGTGTCAGACCGGTCTGCTTCATTGCAAGAGGATACGACTTTTTTAATTCTTCCAGCTGTTTTTTCCAGCCATCGCAATTACAGGACTCTGTCTTTTGAAGCAGACGACAGATTGCTTTTTTTGCATCTGCCACAATGGGGATATCAACTGCGATATTCCTTGATATGGAAGCCGGATCTATATCAATATGGATCAGTGTTGCCTTACTGGCAAAAGTACCCGCTTTTCCTGTTATTCGATCGTTAAACCTTGTTCCAATGGAGCAAAGTACATCGCATTCACTGATCGCCTTATTGGCTGCATAACTGGCATGGATTCCTATGTTTCCTATGTAAAGTGGATGGTTTGTAGGTATCGCACCTTTCCCCATTATAGTTGACACCACCGGAATCCCGGTAATATCCACAAGCTTTTCCATTTCTTTCCCCGCTCCTGCTGCCAGTACACCTCCCCCTGCAAGGAACAGAGGTTTTTCTGCCTGTTTTAGCGCAGCCAGAGCTTTTTTAATCTGTCCCTCATGGACTGATACACTGGGTTTATATCCCCTGATTTCCACTGTATCCGGATACGTGTCAATGCCATATTCCTGCTGAATGTCTTTTGGAATGTCTACCACTACTACTCCGGGTTTTCCGGTTGCAGCGATATAAAATGCTTTTTTTATAATTGATCCAAGTTCCTGCCTGCTTCGGACTGTCACCGCATATTTACAGATATTTCTTGTGATACCCACGATATCAACTTCCTGAAATGCATCATTACCAATGAGGTGGGTGGGCACCTGTCCGGTAAAACAAACAAGGGGAACACTGTCATAATTGGCGGTTGCTATGCCTGTTACCAGATTGGTTGCACCAGGTCCGCTGGTCACCAGGCATACCCCGGTCTTTTTTAATGACCGTGCGTATCCATCTGCAGCGTGTATTAATCCCTGTTCATGGCGTGGTAAAATTACCTCAATATCACTCTGACCATACAACGCATCAAAAAGGTCAATAGCCTGACCTCCAGGGTATCCAAACAGAATATCTACTCCTTCCTTTCTTAAGGCTTTAACAAAAAGCTGGGCACCTGTTATCTCCATGGCTGAACCTCCTCTTTATGCAAGTACTCACTTGCATATTATTTATTATAAATGGCATCACCAATCAATGATGATACCATCTAATCTGTCATCGCTGCTCAATACCTTTTACAAACAAAGACACACTGTTTTTAATATATTCTTCCTGTCTGACCGTTGTAAGCTGGTCATCAAAAGAAGCTTTTAAAAAGGTAAAACCAAATGTTGAGGAAAAAACAGTCATTGCCAGGCATTCGTAATCCAAAAGTGGTAGTTTACCCATTTCATGCATTTTCTCAAAATACTGGATTAAGGTCTCTAGAAATACTTTTGGTATTTTTAATATCTGAGGTCTGGTATCCTCGTAAATCTGGGGCGCACGCAGGCCAATAGATAATTTAACAAAATCTGGCGTGATACGGTCCAGATAATTGCGCATAAACATCTCCAGATCCGGTTGAAGCTGCCATGTTATATTTTGAAAAATGGCTGGAGATATATTTCCCCTCCACTTTTCCTGCTCCATTCCCGTAAGAACAATCTCTTTTTTTCCCTTAAATTTTCGAAATATGGTACATTCATTGATATCGGCACGGCCTGCTATATCTTTCGTGGTAGTAGCAACATATCCCTTCTCTTTAATCAGTTCCATGGCAGCATCAATGATTTTCTGACTTGTCTCGTCCAATCAGGATTCCTCCATATGCAAGTATATGCTTGCATTCTAACGTATCAGACCGTTTTTGTCAACAGGTGCTGTTCCAGACCATCTCATACTCTACTTCCCCATTTTCCCTGTCCTCCTGTTTTTCAGTCACAAGAAAACCTTCTCTTAAATAAAAATTCACCGCACGTTGATTTTTTTCATACACCTTTAACGATAATTCATTGTGATTTCCTTTTACATGATGAAGCAACTGCCTTCCAATTCCCCTGGACTGGTTATCCTTCGAAATAAAAATACCAGCAATGTAATTGTTCATCAGACCAATAAATCCCTCTATGATTCCATTATCTTCATACACATAAACAGAAGCTTTTGGGAGTATCTCCATTACTTCATCAAAGTGATCCTGCCAATAGCTTTTTTCAATAAAATCATGGGCCTGTATGTTTGTCTCAAGCCATAAATCCATAATCCGGTTTAAATCTTCCGCTCTAAAGTCTCTTACCATTTTCCTAACTCCTTTGTTCTTTGATTTATTTAAAAAAACAGATAACTCTCATGTGTGACTCACAAAGAGCTATCTGTTTTCCCTTACTTATTCAAAGTTATACCTTAAATTTCATCCATTGTCAAGAGAACCTCCAGCTGAGGATCCCCCTGAAGCAACCCGACTGCATAAATTGTATTAAGACTGTTTTCCGTTAATGGGACATTGGGGATTTCCAACACTATGTCTGATGCCCCTGCTGGTCTGACCTGCAAAGTGAGTTCCATGGGGTCTGCGGCGATGTAGGGGGTGATCTGTTTAAATGCGACATTGGGAAAGATCACAGTTCCGTCCTGGAGAGTGATATCTACGGCTGGCGCATCTGGAGAAAGATGTATAAAACGTACCATGGCTTTACCTGGGATGATATCACTGCCACCATCTGTGATAGAAAGCAGACTAATATTATCAGGAGTTCCAACTGCTGCTACAGTGAGCATGACGTCCGGCTCTACAGGAAGCATGTTGGCTACAATGGGATTATCCTGAGTTCCCGCCACATAAAGAGTAACTTTATAGGTTCCTTCCTGTACGGTTAAGTAATCTGTAAAATCTCCATAAGCAAGATTATCAATTATCATCTCATCATCCACGTATATGTCAACATTCGGTGCATTGGGAACTGTGTGCATAACACGCACATAGCCTACTTGTACTTCATCTGACGGTCTGGTTGTGTACTGATCCATATGATACCTCTCGATTTATATATACGGTATAATATATGCTCACTGGAGAGGAAGTGACCAGATTTTCCTTTTTATTCCATTCGATAAAAATATGTTTCTGTTCCCTTCTGCTGCTTTGCTGCATACATGGCGGCATCCGCTTTTACAAGCAGCTGGTCTATGGTTTCTGCATCAATTGGATAAAAGCTGATTCCTCCGCTTATGGACAGTGAGATGGTTATGTTCTGGATCTTCACCGGTTTTTTGGTAAGTTTAACTATTCTGGAAGCAACAACTTTATAATTGTCAACATCTTTCATGTCAGGCAGAAGAATAACAAATTCATCTCCCCCATACCGGCATACCATATCACTTTCTCGTGCCGACTTCTCAAGCAGCTGGGAAATATGAATCAGTACCTTATCCCCAAACTCATGACCATAGGTATCATTAATGGATTTGAATTTATTGACATCACAAAAAATCAGCCCCAAAAGAGTCTTATTCCTTTTGGCCTGCAAAAGTAAGCTGGCTGAGACTTCATAGAATAAGCTGCGGTTTGCAGCGCCCGTTAATTTATCATGATATGCCAGCTTTTGTATTATCTTTTCCTTCTCCTTCAGTTCCCTGTTGGTATCCCATAATTTATTTACGTAGGATTTTAACTGTTTAATCTGATTAAACTGGCTGGTAACATTCATAAATTCCAACTGTATAAAATGTTTATCTTCATTTTCAATTCTGCTCATTTTCAGATTAAAATGATCGGAATTATTTAACATCTGCTTATGAATTGCACCGGAAAAGAAACGGATCGTTCCCTGTTCAATCACATCGTAAAAAGCATCCAGATAATATCTCATACTAAAATTAGGCAGGATATCAACAATCGGCTGATTGAGAATATCATACCGTTTTAGATTAGTAATATCTTCCATGTAATAATTCCAGTAAATAATCTGCAGTTCCTCATTTAACAGAACAATCCCTTCATTAAGGTTGTCCAACACCTGATATAATAATTTATTCATATAGTGATTCCTCTAGCTTGTGAATCCTCGTTAATAAATCATTGATTGAATGAAGAGATAAGTCAACGATAATTGCCCCTTCAATCTCTGTATCCCCAATAACAAAGGTTATATATAAAATCAGCACATATACATTGTCTGTATGTTGATAGTCATACTTAAATTCCATAGCATTAAAAAGCCTGACCTCCGGCAGCGTATATTTAAAACTGATATTTAAAAGATTTCCCGTCTCTCCTATAATACAGTTCAATATAATATTGCCAATTTCTTTAATAATATCAAAATCAACATCATTAAAATTCATATCGTCACTGTCGCTTTTCTCTTCCTGCAGGCAGAGACTGATAAATGTTTTCATCTTTTCCGCTGAAAAAATAAGGCTTGCTTTTCCTGTATAATTTTCTTTAAATGAAAGAGTGGATACCATAAGTGTACCGTTTTTCTTCATGGAAATATACTCGTCAATTGCATAGGATTCGGAAGAAGCTTTTAAAATTTTAACATTAGGTACGTTTAGAAGTATTTTTTGTCCGACTATATCGGATAAAATACCAGCTGCACGACCGACACTGATGTTAAACAGCTCCTTTAGTATATCCTGTGTCATATCACTGCTTCCCATTGTCCTTCTCCTTCATTATATTGCAGATAATCTGGGCTTTTTCTTCGGTAAATGGTTTATTAATAAATGACATGATATGAAGATTTTCAATTTCTTCCCTGACATGATTCTGAACATCAGCGGTAACTACAATGATATTTGCAGTGGAATCAGACTCTTTAATCAGTTTGATCAGGCTCTGTCCATCCAGTCCAGGCATCAGAAGATCCACAAAAACATAATCCGGCTTCAGTTCCTGATATTTCTTAAGGCCCTCCCAGCCGTCAGCAGAAAAATAGATCTCTGACTGTTCTACATGCTTTCTTAAAATATTGGCAGTGATTTTCTGTGAAAAAACAGAATCATCCACAATTAGTATTTTAATCATATAATCCCTTCTTTCCAGACAAACTGGTTTTGACAGCGTGTCCCATTCATACATGTACTTAAATATAAAATATATCATTCCCAGGTTGTTGCATTTTGTACTCAATACTATTTTTTTCGTTCCCAATACAGGAAAATCTTCTACTTTGGTACATGGAGGCTGATCCGGCTGATATAATCGGAAAAAGCCTGTCTTACCTGCTTTATATACGTAACCCCCAGGGGTATCACCGCTCCTGTCTTTAAGCAAACAGCATTTTGCTGAAACATTACAATATAAGACAGATTCACAATATAGGACCGGTGCACGCGTACAAAGCCCTTTCCTGACAGATGATTTTCAATATTCTCCATAGAAGAGTAAAAGCTGAACTTCTCCATAACGTTATAATGAACTGTTACAATTCGTTTTGTAATTTCAAAAAAAGAAACACTGCTTACAGACAGCACTTTCTGCACTCCCTGTGATTGACATAAAAACAAATCATTGCCTTTTTTTTGAATTTTGGAGATTGCCTGTAGAAATACCCTTTCAAACCTCTCCGGTGTTGTTTCTCCTTTTAATAAATACTGCACCGGAGTGACATCAAATGCCTCAAATACATATTCGTCACTGGTAGTCAAAAAAACAATTTCTGACTGGCAGCCGGAATCCCTTAACCTTCTTGCAGTCTCAACCCCATTTAACTGGTGCATATGTATATCCATATAAATAATATCGGCCTGACCCGGACTGTCAGAAAGATGAAATAAGAGCTGTTCTCCTGAGCTGAACGAGGAGATTCTGACTTGGATTTGATTCTTTTCTGCAATTGTTTTAATAAGGCTTGCGTACTCATCAAGGGTTTCTTGAATATCGTCACACAGGAATATGGTATACATAAATGATTCCCCTTCTTATATATCTAAATATCTTATGTCCTGATCCCGTTGTAATTCTCCTTCCATTTTAATAAATGAAAGCAACAATTACAAGAAATTCTTTTAAAAATAAAAAAGGTGTAATCAAAGTTAAATATCAAACCGGCAAAAACCCCTGACATCTCGTCAGGGGCTGCAAAAAATAAACACGTAATTGGTAAAATACAACTATCTCAGGAAAAAATAAAACAGAACAACCATACCCATTATAATGCGATACCATCCAAAAATTTTAAAATCGTGTTTCTTTATATAACTCATCAGAAATTTTATAACCAGTATGGAAACGGCAAACGCAACAGCCATTCCTGTTACCAGAATAAATAGTTCTTCCCCGGAAAAGGTCAATCCGAATTTAAGTATCTTGATAGCACTTAAGCCAAACATCACAGGAACTGCCATAAAAAACGTAAATTCAGCTGCCGCTGTCCGGGATACTCCGATGAGCAAAGCACCGATTATGGTTGCACCAGAACGTGAGGTGCCAGGAACAATGGAAAGCACCTGGAATAATCCGATAATAAATGCTGTCTGGTAATTAATATCTGCTATTTTAGTTATAGCTGGTGTTCGACTTTTATTCCAGTTTTCAATCAGGATAAATGCGACTCCATAAAAAATCAAAGCTGCTGCAATGACCTGTGGTGTCTGAAACCGGGCGTCAATATAATCATCAAAAAGAATGGTTACAATTGCTCCAGGCACACAAGCAATTACTACCTTAATCCAGATAAGAAATGTTTCTTTTATAAGAAAAGGGCTGTTTTTATCACTCCACTGAAATGGAAACATTTTATACCAAAACAGGATTACTACAGCAAGGATTGCCCCCAGCTGAATCACAACAAAAAACATTTCCTTAAACCCCTCACTCCCACTGATCTGTAAAAACTGATCCACAAGAAGCATATGTCCGGTACTGCTGATCGGCAGCCATTCTGTAATACCTTCTACAATTCCTAAAAATACAACCTTAAAAAACTCTGTTACTATGGAACCCATTGGTTTCATTCCTCCTGTTTTTCCTTTTTTATTTCTATCCCCAATCTTCCTCTTTTATGCAGAAAAAAGCAAGACACCTGACGTCACTTAAAAGAAAAAACCCGTGACACGAATGGTGTCACAGGCCTGAAATCTTGTATAAACTACTTTTATCTGGAAGGGCCTTTTATTAACAGCACCACCTTCCCCATGAGTAAGAGGAAGAGAAATGCCGCTACATACAGCTGACGGAATGCAATAAAAAAGAGGACTGCCATGGAATGGACCAACAGGGAAAACTGGTTCATCCTCTTTCTTAATGTCTCGTGGTCCTTCATCTGTACAATCAGTTCTATTACGCCAATCAGTGTCAGGCACAGAATAAAACTGGCAGACAGAAATATCCCCCATATAGGATTATCTGTAAATTTAAAGAATGGCACTGAGAGAAAATGTCCCCCTTCTTCCTGAGTAAAAAGTGGAAGCACCAGGAAAGACACTGCTATGAAATCGAAAACTCCATACGCCAGATTAAAAATCTGCCCCAGATTTCTGCGGTTCTCATCTTCAGCAAGAGTAATGAGCTCCTCTCCCATTAGCAGCTCATCAATGGTTACACCAAACAGCTTTGATATGCATTTAAGGGAGTCAATATTGGGATAGCCCTTTCCGCTTTCCCATTTTGATACCGCAGTCCTTGAAACATACAGCTGGGCTGCAAGCTGTTCCTGGGTCAGATTGTTCTGTTTTCTCAGTAACTGCAGTTTTTCACCAAACTCCAAATCCTTACCCCCTGATCATTTTATTTATTTCTCCTGGCTAATTCAAATTTGGAAACCAGACTGGTCATAATTAAGGATTGCCCGGACAGCTCCTGTGCATACGCCGCACTTTCTTCTGCAGTGGCAGCATTGGACTGAACCACTCCGGAAACCTGCTCTATGCCGATTTTTAATTGGGAAACGGCCTCCGACTGCTCTAAGGAACGATTGGAGATCTGGTTGACCAATTGGGAAACCTCTCTTGTGCTTGTCACAATCTGTTCCAGAGAATGGGATGTTTCTATGGCAATTTCATTTCCGTTTTTCACAGCCTCAATGGATTTTTGAATCAAAGCAGCCGTATCCCTGGCTGCATCTGAACTTTTTCCGGCCAGATTCCGTACTTCGTCTGCCACTACAGCAAACCCTTTTCCGGCCTCCCCAACTCTTGCAGCTTCCACAGCTGCATTCAGTGCCAGAATATTAGTCTGAAAAGCAATGTCTTCCACTACTTTTATAATCTTTCCGATTTCCGTTGACGTTTCATTGATCTCATTCATTGCGGTTACCAGTTTATTCATCTCCAGCTGCCCGCTGCTGACCTGATCTACCGCCTGCAGTGATTTGGTTCCGGCCAGTTCAGCATTATCGGCGTTGGAACTGATATGGTGTGAAATATCGGAGATGGTTGCCGCTATTTCTTCCACAGAACTTGCCTGCCTTGTGGCACCCTGGGATAACTGCTGGGAGGATTCCGCTACCTGTTCTGAACTGCTGTTTACCTGTCTGGCTGAGATTATAATTTCACCAAATGCTTTGTTTAACTGATCTGTAATCTGGTTTAATGAAGTCTGTATTTCTATAAATTCGCCTTTATATTCAATATCCGATGACACGCTTAAGTTCCCTGCAGATACCTGCTGCAAAATATAGGCAATTTCCTGAATATAGGATTTAAGGGAACTTACCATATCGGCGATACTTCTTGTCAATATGCCAATCTCATCCTTGCTGTTATGGATATAGACTTCACTTTCCAGATCTCCTTCAGCCAGAAGTTCCATACGTCTGGTGATTTTCTTAATTGGGTTAGACAGCCCATTTGCCAGCATAAAGCTTGCAGCAATACCGACAATGATTAATACACCAGAGGAAACCAGGAGCAATACAATTGTGTATATAATGGAGGATGTCATTTCCTTAACAGGCGCCACCACTCCGTAGGACCAGCCATCGGAATTGCTTACAGGGCCAAAGGCACAGATTCTGGCACCTGTCTCATATTCATATGTATCTACTCCCTTTTCCCCTTTTATCATCTTGCCATATACCTTTGACGCATTAACCAGGGAATGATCTGTTTTCGCCTTTTCAATAAAATTCTGTCGTTCTTCCACCAGATTGGGTCTCTTGTTGGCTACGAAGGTACCGGTACTGTCAAGCATAAACACATTGCCTGTCTTACCAATTACAATTTTTTCAATAATCCGGCTGAAGTAAAGACTGTCCAGAACACCGATCACCACACCTGATTGAGAAGGCAGAGGAGCACAGACATAAAATACCATCTGATTGTCCAAAGCTTCCGTTGAGGAGATTGTAGTATTTCCTTTTAAGCTATCAGAGAAGAACGTTTTGGATGAAAAATCCTGCCCGTTCAGGGTTTGATCCGTACTGGACAGCTTTCCGTCTGGACCTGCAACTGCCAGTGCTTTAAATTTCGTATTTTTCATTGCCATATCCAGAGCTTTCAGCTTCTTACCCATATCACCTGACTGCACCGTTCCCAGCTGACTGGCAAGACTTTCTGCCTGTTCCTTTAACAGACTGATCTCCGCAGCCAATGCAGTGTTGGCAATCTCACCCATAGCATTCATATCACTTTTGGTGTTCTCGGTAATACTGTAATAACTGGCGCTGATACCTGTAATCACATTGACCGCTGAGGTCGCAAATAACAAAAGAAATATAACAAAAAACAGTTTGCTTTTTATTGTCTTCATAAAAACATATCCCCCTTGTCATAGTAGTTAAGTCTATTATACATTGGGATTGTTTATTTTACAAATATCTATTTCAAAAATCGACTAAATTTTACAATTTATTCCTTTATGAAACTCATTACATCTCTTCTCATGGAATTTGGAGCAGATGTTTCCGGTTTCCCAATTCGTAAAAGCATCTGTATCGTCTGGCCCTGGCCGGCATAATCGTTTCTGAAACTATCATAGGGCTGTTTCATCTCCGGATATTCCTCCAGCACCTGACTGAGAGGCTGCATGGCAAGACCCATGGTATGACCCGTAAGAATCATCCTGCTGTATAGCATACCGCTTAGCACCTGATCTGTCCGTGAGTTGGCGCTGGTTGTTATGACTGCATAGGCGGCAGTATGATCGACTGCTGTTTTCGTATAATGAATGAAGTTTTCAGATGCACCTTTTCCTTCATTAATAGAGGGAAACATGGTGATTAAACCCTGGAGCAGATACCGTTTAAAGCCGGAAGCTCCCTGTCCTTCCACCGAATATCCCCATCGGTATTTGTTTTTTTCCTTTTCGTTTGCACGGAAGATTGCATTGGATTCCTCCATTGCCCTGGTAACCCCGACTTCGATTGTTGCACTTTCCATAACGTAATTGCCGATTTTATTAAGATCAGCCCGTTCGGTATAAAGCTTTATGGACAGACTGTTCCGATCCGGTAATTTTAATAATTGGGAGATCTGGGAAGAATCAGGAGTTTCCATCTTATAATTTCCCCGGTTTGTATCTGCCAGATATATCCCACTGTAAAGAGGACTTTCTTCCTGCTTGGAAGGTATAAGAGTAATCTTAGCTACCGGTTTTTTATCCATGCTGCTTAAGATATCATTTTCCTCATATTCACCCTCTGGAAAGATGGCAATCTCAGTTTGAAATCCTTCCTTTTCTCCGGCCACTCTTACATACTCTAAGAATGTCCCCTGAGTAATCATCATCTGCCGGTAAAGAGGATCTACCTCTTTGGTAGTCCTCAGGCTGTCCGCATATAAGTAAAATACCATGGAATCTTCTTTGTCCAGTTTCACGTTCCACGGTTGCATATTGTGGTTGTTTGCTGCCAGCAGTCCGGCCGCAGTCAGACGCACCCGGGGATCTGCAAACTTTGATGCATAATTTTTGTTCCACGGTTCTAAATATGACTGCTTCATAAATCCTCCGCCCAGTATAAATAATACAAACAATAGGAACATAATGGAACTGGCCATACAGGCAATTATCTTTAAAAATACTTTCATACACCAGTCTCCTATGCCAAAACAAGCTGTATCATCAACTGAAAGGACTCCTCTAAGAAATCCTCCACGGAAGTATGGTGATAATACTCCAGATATTCCTTTTTCCTTCCACCTGCATTAAAAACTCCGATTGTAAATGCCCATAAAATCAATGCAGTTTTCTCACAGTTCAAATCCCGTTTAAAGCTTCCATCGTTTTTACCCTTTTTCAGCGCCTCTAACAGATAAGAAAGAACTTCCTCACCCAGGCGGTAACACTCTTCTTTCGAGTCATCTGTAACGCCGCATTGATACCCATCATCCTTGGTTTCATACTCCATGATTGCCTTGAAGTAATCTACATGCTTCTGCCGAAAAGAGAATAAGGTGAAAAAAATACAGTGAAGCTCATCCAGTGCACTGGCTGGTTTTTCTTTTCCAAACCCTTCCTCCATCATTCTTAACAGCTGTCTGTAACCTCTGATCATAATTTCAAAATAGATCTGTTCCTTACTGTTAAAATATACATAAACGGTTCGTTTGCTGAATTCCGCCTTTTTTGCAACTGCATCCATGGAAGAATTCTCATAACCGTTTGCAAAGAAAACTTTTTCCGCTGCGTCTATGATATCCTTTCTCTTAATTTCCTTTTCCTGTTGTTTCCGTTCTTCCGCACCCAATTGTAATACCTCCTGTATCCCATCACTTTAATAAGTAAACTGGTAGTTTACTTATTTTATAACAGTTTACAGATTATGTCAATCCCCACATATGATTTAATGGACCGCTGCCTTTCCCGATGTTTAACTGGTCATTTAAAGCTCCTGTAATATACGCTTTGGCATTTTTAACGCTCTCTTCCAGAGTGCAGCCATTGGCCAGACTGCAGGCAATGGCGGAGGACAGCGTACATCCGGTCCCATGGGTGTTGGGATTATCAATGCGTTTTCCTATAATCCATACCATGTTTTCTTTGGTATAGAGAAGATCGTCAGAAGTCTCTGTCAGGTGACCTCCTTTTATTAAAACTGCACATCCCAACTTTTGAAAGATTGCCTCTGCCGCTTTTTCCATATGGTTTTTGCTGGTGATTTTTATATTACAAAGGGCCTCTGCTTCCGGGATATTAGGCGTGGCAAGAAGCGCTGCAGGCAGCAGTCTGCTAATCAGCGCATCCATTGCCGTTTCAGAAAGCAGCTTAGAACCGCTGGTTGATATCATAACCGGATCGACAACCAGATTTTTTACCTTATATTCCTTCAGTTTCGTGGCAATAGTCTCTATAATTCCGCTGTTTGATACCATGCCGATCTTCACCGCATCGGGAAAAATGTCAGTAAAAATACAATCCATCTGCTGTCCTACAAATTCAGGTGTCACATCCATAATCGATGTGACACCTGTGGTATTCTGGGCAGTAAGCGCTGTAATTACACTCATTCCATATACCTTGTGTGCAGTCATTGTCTTTAAATCTGCCTGAATACCAGCGCCGCCGCTGCAGTCAGAGCCTGCAATCGTCAATACTTTTTTCATGAAACCGCCTCCTTCACCAATGATAAAAGAGTCTTTACTGCTTTTTCCTTATCTTTGGCAGCAAAAACTGCAGAAATAACTGCTACTCCGTCAATACCGCTTCCTTTTAGTTTTAAAATATTATCCTCATTGATTCCGCCTATGGCTAATACAGGAATGGATACGCAGTTACAGATTTCATTTAAAGTCTCAAAGGTAACAGGATTGGCATCAGTTTTGGTGGAGGTCTCAAAGACTGCACCCACCCCGATATAATCTGCACCGTTTTTCTCAGCCAGAAGTGCCTGCTCTTTTGTCTGAGCCGATACTCCAAGTATCTTGTCTTCTCCGATCAGCTCCCTGCATTTTTTTGCCTCCAGGTCTTTCTGCCCTACGTGAACACCATCTGCCCCTACAGCAAGAGCTACCTGAATATTATCATTTATTACAAAGGGTATTTTATATGTTTCAGTGATTCTTCTGATCTCTTTTCCCTCTGCTACAAAGCTGTCGTAATCAAGGTTTTTTTCCCGAAGCTGAATGAACGTAGCACCTGATCTAATAATTTCCTCCACCTGGTCATGAAGTTTGTACCCATTCAGCCAGGTCCGGTCGGTCACCACATATAAAAGCATATTTTCTTTAGATACATTCATATTTTCCACCCTCTTTAAGCATCTGTTCATTCAGTCTGCTCATTTCATCAATCAGCAGCATACGGTATGTACCGGTGCCTCCGTGAAGCTGGCAAAGTTTCTTATATGCCAATTCCCCACACAATCCCATCCCACATACGGCAGCTGCAGAGGCCTTTAAAATACTGCCGGGATTGGCTCCCACATAACTTCCGGTAACAGCAGCGAGCATGCAGCCGGTTCCAGTGATTCTGCTCATCATGATATGACCGTTTCTGATTGCATACCCATGATTCTCATCAGCAACCACATCAATGGCTCCTGTAATCGCGATGACAGAACCGGTTCTTTTTGAGAACTCTTTTGCAAAGTCTGCCACACTTTTTAAATTGTCCTCCGTCACTTTATCCCCTTCACAGGCATCCACACCTGCAGTCTTTCCTTCTCCTGCTGCCAGGAATTTAATTTCCGATATATTGCCTTTTATTACGGAAAACCGGATCTCTTCCAGAAGCTGATATGCTATTTTTTTCCGAAATGCCGATGCACCGGCTCCTACAGGATCAAAAACAACAGGCAGACCGCACTGATTTGCTTTCTTTCCTGCTGCCAGCATGGATATGGCGGTACGTTCATTCAGGGTTCCCATATTGAGTACAAGAGCGGAAGAAATAGCGGTAATATCCGTAACTTCATTGATATCATCTGCCATAATCGGAGATCCTCCGCTTGCCAGAATGATGTTGGCACAGTCGTTTACAGTTACATAATTTGTAATTGTATGGACCAGTGGAACATTGTTTCTTACATTCGTAATAATTTGTTCAAACATTTTCCTTACTCCTTTTCCTGTTTTGAGGGAAAAAAATGAGATATGCCCATAAAGACATATCTCATAATAGTTAGTAAGAGTGGCTGTCCCTACGTTGGCATTACCCAAATCAGGTTATAAGGGTCGAAGTTCTTTACTTCCTCTCAGCCGGGTCACCAGCTCCCCAAAACATTATTGAATTTTCTCGATTTTAACACAGGGGATAGAAGCTGTCAATTCAATCCCTTCATATGGTTCACAAAAAATTCAACCAGCTCCGGATCAAACTGTTTTCCTGAACCCTTAATCAGCTCGTCTTTTGCATAGGCGGAAGGCAGTGCCTTCCGGTAGCTTCTGTCACTTGTCATGGCGTCGTAAGCATCCGCTATGGTGATGATTCTTGCAAACAGCGGAATGTCTGTTTTGCTTCTTCCTTTGGGATATCCCTTGCCATCCCACCGCTCATGATGACATAAAACAATCTCCGCTATCTCCGACATATTAGGGGAGGTGTTTAAGATTCGGTATCCGATCTCTGAATGCTTTCTGACCTCCTGATATTCATCTTCCGTTAAGATTCCGGGTTTATTTAATACCTCTTCCTGAATTCCGATTTTTCCAATATCATGAAGAAGACCGGCTGCCTTAATCTTATTTATATCGCTGTCGGGCAACCCCATCTGCTTTGCCATTGTCTCACAGATTTCTGCCACTCTCTGGGAATGCTGCTCTTCTCTTGGATTCTTTTCATGAAGGGTATTTAATATAATATCAATGGTTTTGCTTCTTCTGCTACTGGCCTCATATAACTTATTCTGATACATCTCATCTTCTGCCAGCTTTACCGCTTTTTGAATGGGCATCCCGGATTCCTCAATAATGTGATATCCAAACGAAACCGAAAGCTCGATTCCATTGATGGTCTCCTTTGCACATTTTTCTTTTAATTCCCGGATATACCGGTCTGTCTCCCCTCTTTCTGTCCTTCTTAAAATAATAGCAAACTCGTCTCCGCCTACACGGCTGATTAATTCCCCTTTCTTTCCTGAATCCGCCAGGATTTCGGCAAACCGCTTCAGCATATAATCTCCGTATTCGTGACCGAACGAATCGTTTACCATCTTTAGTCCATTAAGATCCGAGAAAATGACACTGATGGGATAATTTTCAGACTGATTCAGATCCTTTGATACCAGGTCAAAATACCTTCTGTTGTGCAGTCCTGTTATATGATCATGATAACTGATCTCTTCGATTTTCTTAATATAATTATGAGTTTCTGTGATGTTTCTGGCAATTGCAATGGCTTTGTCATCAAACCATTTTACAATCCGCAGTTCATGATATTCTGTAATCCGTGCGCTGGTCCACTCATACTCGATTTTCTGGTTTTCTCCAGTGAGAAAAACCTGATCGATCAGCTCCCTGCCCTTTTCAGCAATAGGTTTTGGCATTACATCGGTAATATTTTTACCAATAAAACGCTCCCTCTTAAAAAACAGATGATCCAGATCTCCAATACAGTCTAAAAAGACACCTTCCTGGGAAATGACAAATACTGTGTCAGGAATGGCTTCCATCAGCGAATGGGCATACTTAAGGCTATGATACATCTGTGTTTCCCGCTCTGTTAAAATCTGGTTCTGCAAGATTAATTGTTTCTGGGAATCCACATTCTCTTTGAGAGAATGCTCCAGCTTTTCATTGCTTTGTTTTAACTGCTGCTTCATTTCATCCAGAGATTTTCCTATTAATCCAAATTCATCGGTTCTTTTTACCAGTTCTCTGCTGACTTCCTGGTCAAAGTTGCGAACTCCTATCTCTTTTATTTCTCTTAAAATAGCTTTCACCGGATGGTCAATGATTCTTCCGGTGAGAAAAAAAACGGTGAGGGACATAAACATAAGGGATATTCCGAATATCCAAATGAACGTATTTGACAGCTGCCGTATGGGTTTATTAATGGAGCTCTCCGGTATTTCAAAGACAATTTTCCAGCCCAGATCATTTAGTGTCTTATAAAACACAGTAATTTCCTGTTTATTTTTAAGATAAGATGTTCTTCCATTGTCACTTGAAATAACTTCTGAAACAGCAGCAAGATAAGACTGATTATTGGAATCGTATACAGTGCCTTTTGCTTTCACCGCAGCTTCGCTTTCCGCAGCGAGATAGGTTCCTTCCCTATTAATAATATAGGTTGTACCATCATGACTGGCAATGTAATCGGAGATGAATTTCTGCATGGAAGACAGTCCTACGTCCACAGTTACACAGCCTGTAAATTTACCGTTACCATCATAGACAGGCTGGGAACAGGTAATCATATATAGATTACTGGTCTGGTCATAGTACATATCCGTCCACACAATGTTATTTGTTTTCTTTACCAGAGCATAGTAATCCTGAGAAAAGTAATCATAGTCAGCGTTACTGTAATCAAATGTTGTTATAATCCGGTCGCCATCCCGGTACACATAGGGTCCCATATATTTTTGAGATTTGTCATATGCATATGGCTCATACCAGATCCCGGCACCCAGTATAAACTGATTATCCTGGACAATGGGTTTTAAAATCCGGATAAAATAATCTGGTGAATAATCTTTGCAGCCATTTCCTGCAAACACAGCCAGAGCCCTGGATATTTCAGCTGCATCATTCATGTTCTTTTCGATGATGTTTTTCTGTATCTCTTTCTCTGCAGATATTCGTTCACTGGTTTCATGATCAACCAGCCTTTTTGCTGTCTTTACACTGGCATTATAACTCAGCATAAGGACTACACATAATACGGGAATAACGATCAGAAGCATTTTCATTCGAATATGGCTAAGCATACCATCACCTCTATCATACGTATTCTTTCATTGAACTATTTCAAATAGTTTAATTATATTATCGACAGATTGTCAAGCTGAATTAAAGTTGAACGATAAAAATTAAATATAAAAAAACCGGCTCTGGGTTCTGTTCATAGAATCCAAAGCCGGTTTTTCATGTAATTTATTTATCAAATCTCATAACCTTTTTAATCAGGAACCGCAGCGGTTTGTAGGTAAACCCTTCCAGTGACTTAGCCACCTGCGTCATTTCCCCGCTGATCTTAATATGTTGGGGACAATGGGATTCACACTTTTTACACTTTACACAAAGCGATGCATTGCGGGGTTCATTTTTAATGCCGGTCTGCATGATGTATTTGACTTTGGAAGCTAATTTTCCCTCTATCTCCGTGTCATTATAACAGGAAAAACAGGTTGGGATATCCACTCCCATAGGACACGGCATACAATAATTACAACCGGTGCATGGAACCTTTATTGTCTGGTCAAGAATCTCCTTAACCCGTTTAAATAAATTAAAATCCTCATCAGTAAAGGCATTAACCTCCGTCTCGGAAGCCACTCTGATATTTTCCTTTAACATTTCCATAGAATTCATTCCTGAAAGTACAACCGTGACCTCTGGCTGATTCCAGAGCCATTTAAAAGCCCACTCTGCAGGTGAACGCTTCACATGGGCATTGTCCCAGATTGACTTCACCTCTTTTGGGAGATTTGTCACCAGCTTTCCTCCCCGCAGTGGTTCCATAACCATGACTGGGAGGCCTTTACTGGAAGCATACCGGATTCCCTCTATGCCAGCCTGTTTGTTCTCATCTAAATAGTTATACTGAAGCAGACAGAATTCCCATGGATAAATGTCTACCAGCCGGATAAACTCATCTCTTCCTCCGTGGTAGGAAAAACCAATGTTCCTAATCTGGCCTTTATTCTTCTTTTCTACGATCCATTCATTAATCCCCAGCTTTATCAGTCGGTTCCATACCGTTGTATCAGGCAGCATATGGATTAAGTAATAGTCGATATAATCGGTCTGAAGCCGTTCTAATTCGGTTAAAAAGATCCGGTCAAAGTCCTCATACTTTTTAATGGTATGAGGAGGCATTTTAGTAGCAATCTTCACCCGTTCCCTGTATCCCTTAGAAAGCACCCTTCCTAAAACCACTTCGCTGTTTGGATAGATATATGCAGTATCAAAATAATTAACGCCATGCTCGATCGCATAAATGATCTGCTTTTCCACTTCCTTTTCATCCCTGCTAAACCTCATACAGCCAAAACCCAGGGTGGAAAGTTCGTCCTGATTTTTGGGATTGATCCGATACTTCATGCCTCATCCTCCTGAATTGGGATTTTTATTCTTATTATAATCCTTTCTGCTATGATAGCAAGCAGATCCTTTCAGGAATATTTAATTATTTTACCACGCCTTTTTTCAGTATGATATTGGCATACAATTCACTTTCCCCTGTCATAATCACAACGGAGGAGTGATTCTTTGTCCGGTCGTAAAATTCCCACTTGTCAATTTCTTCAAAGCAGGCAGCCCCTCTCTCGTCATGCTTTGCCACAATTTCCTTATATTTGTCCCAGATGGGAGTCTTAACGTCATCCCCTGGAACCACTCCCATCAGCGTAACCGGATGATCCACATAGGTATCAAGGGGAAACAGCTGTAAAATTGCGTCCAGTATTTCCGGCACCCCGTGCCCATCCAGACGGATCACCTTTTTGCCGTAAGTATGACCTGGAAAGTTTCCGTCTCCAATGGTAAGCTCATCGGTATGACCCATTTCACATAAAACCTTTAATAACTCGGGGCTGATAATTGATGGAATTCCTTTTAACATAATATTTTTCTCCTTTTCTCAAAGAGCGCTCCCCTGTGAAGGAGAGCGCTTCAAAATTAATCGTATAAGTTTTGTGATATCTCACTGCTGTCCATATTGTCTTTGTTGTACCACTGGCTTCCTGTATCAACATCTGCAACGGATTCTCCCTTTGCAGCTGCAACTGCCAGTTTTACGGTCTGATAACCGATTTCTACCGGTGCCTGGGTAACAGCGCCTGCCAGTTTTCCTGTTTTGATTGCATCTTTAATCATAGTTCCTGAGTCAAATGCAACACCGATAACATCTTTTCCTAATCTTCCTAAATTCTCGTCGCCGGTAATCAGACCCTCACCAGTCTTTTGGTTGGAAGCAAAGATACAGATGGTATCTTCTTTGTTTAAAATGGTCTGTGCATCGGTAGTCATTAAGGAAGCTTCTACCTTTGAAGGAACGGCAACATCAAGTATGACATCTGCTGAGTTTCCTTTGTCTGTCTTAGAGTCGGTTACAAACTTATCATTGCCGGTGATACATACGGTTTTTCCGTCTGCCTTTATTAATTCTGTTATTTTGTCAATAAAACCAAGACCACGGCTGATAATCGACTCTGAGGTTGCATCCTGGTTCAGTACGCCGATGCGGACGCTTTTTGATGACTTGGCAATTAAATCTTTAATAAGCGGATAGGTGTTTTCTGCCGCAACTTCACCTGCCTTGTAATTATCTGTGGCCGCATTGGCGACAACAGCACCCTTTGGTGCATCCGGAACACCGGAGTCAAATCCGATAATCGGTATTTTTGCATCCTGGGAAGATTTAATGCTGTCGTTAAGGGCTGAAACATCAAGAGCTGCCAGTCCGATTGCCGCCGGTTTCATCTGAACTGCATTGTTCATCATCTGAACCTGTTGTGCAATATCTGATTCTGAATCCGGTCCCTGAAATTCCAGGTGAACGCCCAGTTCCCCAGATGCCTTCTGTGCTCCCTTATAAACCGCCTGCCAGTACTGGGACTGAAAGCCCTTTGCCACCATGTAAACGGTCATATCTTCCTTGCCTTTTGCTGCTTCAGTAGCTGCCTGGGTACCTGCCTCTTTTGTTTTGCTTTCTGCCGCTGCTGTGGTCTTCACATCATTAGTAGAAGAATTGCTTGCGCAGCCGGCAGTCAGTGATGCCATCATAGCTGCTGTGATTAAAACGCCCCATACATTTTTCTTCATTGTTTGCTTCCTCCTGGTTTTTTTATGTAAATTCTTGCGAATTACACTGCGCTCAGCTCTTTCTCCTGTTACGGTACACATCGGCAAATACAGCAACGATGATGACCAGACCTGTGGCAACCTGCTGGTAGTGGGTCTGAAGTCCCACAAAGGGCAGCCCTGTCTTTAATACAGAAATAATAAATACACCGATCATGGTTCCGGCTATGGTTCCGATTCCGCCTGACATGGAAGTTCCCCCAATTACAACACCGGCTATGGCATCCATCTCAAATCCGGCTCCGCCTCCCGGCAGCAGCGTGGAATAAATGGTGGAATAGGCAAGACCTGCAATCCCTGCAAAGGTACCGCTGATGATATAGGCAATGATTAAATATTTATCCACATTGACTCCGGATAACCGGGTTGCCTCTTTGTTACTTCCAAGCGATAAGATATAGCGTCCTGCTTTGGTTTTGTTCATTACCACTGCCATGACAATGGCAGCTGCAATCAGGAATAAAAATCCGGTTGGAATTAAGAGTCCGCTCTCTGTTTTAATTTTAAATATGGCGCGGTACCAGCCTTCCGGATCAGAACCTGATTTCCAGGTAACCGACTGGGCTCCTGTGATAATGGAACCGATTCCTTTTGAAAGCATCATGGTTCCTAGGGTTGCAATAAAGGGCGGAAGCCCCATTTTTGCCACCAGCAGGCCATTTACAACACCAAAGGCAGTTCCGATTAAAATACAGATAATAATCACCAGCCATATGGGAAATCCCATATTTACGCTTAAGTATCCTGCCACCAGACCGGACATGGTAAGCACGGTTCCGATGGATAAATCGATTCCTCCTGTTGCAATTACAAAGCAGATGCCGATTGCCATGAATCCAATATAATAGGAGGCATCAAAAATATTCACCATGGTGTTATAGGTTGCAAATCTGGGATTCATGATTCCGAATGCCAGGTAGATTACGATGAGCGCCAGCAATGCTACCAGCCTCTGGGTTCCTATCGCCTTTATTAGCGGGTTATTTTTCAGTTTTTCCATTGCTGACCTCCTGATTTCTCATGGTAGCAGAAGCCATGATCCGCTCCTGCGACACCTCTTCGATTGGGATTTCATCAGTGATGCGTCCTTCGCACATTACGATGACCCTGTCACTCATACGCAAAATTTCAGCCATCTCTGACGAGATCATAATGATGGATTTTCCCTGTTTTACCAGCTCATTCATCAGGTGATAGATCTCGCTTTTTGCTCCGACGTCAATTCCTCTGGTGGGTTCGTCAAAAATAAGAATATCGCAGTTTTTAATCAGCCATTTGGCAATGACTACCTTCTGCTGGTTTCCTCCCGACAGATTCACCACCATCTGGTCTACGCCCGGAGTCCTGGTATTTAACAGATGAACATAATGTTCTGCCTGCTGATGCTCTTTCTTCTTATCGATGAATGCGCCTTTCATAAATGACGAGAGGGACGCCATGGTGGAGTTTTCCGCTACGGATTTAAACACTACAAGTCCAAAGCGCTTCCGGTCCTCTGACAGATATCCGATTCCCTGATTGACTGCATCTTCTGTGGTCTTTATCTCTGCTTTCCTGCCATTGATGAAGATCTCTCCCCCATCTTTTCTGTCCGCTCCGAAAATAGCTCTGGCTGTTTCTGTTCTGCCCGCTCCCATTAATCCGGAAAAGCCCAGGATTTCACCTTTTCTCAGTTCAAAGCTCACATCTTTTACCATTTTGCCTGCGCTTAGATGTTCCACTTTTAAAACGACTGGGGCATCCTCTTTTACACTTCCAGCCTGTTTCGGCTCTTCGTAAATAACCCGGCCTACCATCATATTGATGATGTCATCCTTGGTACAGTCTTTAGTTGTCAATGTGCCCACATAGGTTCCGTCACGCATAACAGTCACCCGGTCTGTTATCACCTTAATTTCATCCATTCGGTGGGATATGTAGATGATTCCCATCCCCTTGGACCGGAGATCCCGGATAATTTTAAACAGCTCTTCTATCTCTGTTTCCGTCAGTGCCGCAGACGGCTCATCAAATACAATCAGCCTGGCTTCTCTGGAAATTGCTTTCGCTATTTCACACATCTGCTGCCGCCCTACGGTTAAATTCCCCATTACCTCAGAAGGGTCTATCTCAATATTGAGACGCCCAAACAACTTCTTTGCCTCTTTATTCATCATGGAATCGCTGATAAACCCACTTTTCATTATTTCCCGGCCAATAAACAGATTCTGGGCCACTGTTAAGTGATTCATCATATTCAGTTCCTGATGGACAATGGCAATTCCGGCTTCCTGGGCCTTGGCTGGAGTGGTAAAATTCACTTCCTGACCCTCAAATTCAATGATACCGGAATCTTTAGAATAGATGCCTGTAAGGATTTTCATCAGAGTGGATTTTCCTGCTCCGTTCTCCCCCATCAGTGCATGAACCTCTCCTGCCTCTACCTCCAGATCTACGTGATCCAAAGCATGTACCCCAGGAAAGGACTTGTCAATCCCTTTCATTCTCAGCATAACCCTGCCCACATTCTCACTCTCCGCTTCTTTTTGTCTGGAACACTTTGTTTTGTTCTCATGAGTTCATTATATCGGAATAGAAAATTTCTAATATAGAGGATCTTACAAAAAAAGAAGAAGATTTTACTTTCTTAAAATGGGAAGAGCAGTTTCTGATTCTCATCGGTATAAATGTTGTCTGCAGTAATCACCTCCGTATCGCAGTATATATTTTTATCAGACTTTTTCCCCCGCACGGTTTCTACCGCAGTCTGGATCCCGATATATCCCATATTAAAGGGCTTTTGTACAATCAGGGTATCAATAATCCCCTCTTCTAAATACTGAATTCCTTCAATGTCATTATCAAAGCCTACCACATGTACTTTCCGGCTTAAATTCATCTCCCGAATGGCTCTTGCAACCCCAACAGTAGAATACAGATTAAGCCCGGCGATCAGCGTGATGTCCGGATTTGTCTTCATCAGTTCTCTTGTTTTTTCATATGCCTGGTTATAGTCGGAATTGCTGTACAGGACCATTTTGATCTTGCTCTGATCCTCACCCAGCCCTTCCCGAAGCCCTTCCTCCCGTTCTATGGCTGTGGAAGAACCTTTTACATGGGAAACAACGGCGATTTTTGTATCCGGGTCCACATAATCCCGCATCTTTTTCCCCATTTGAAGACCTGCGTTACGATTGTCTGTACCAATGTAGGTTTCCTCAAGATTCTGATCCAGTTTGGAATCAATGAGAATGAGTTTAATTCCTGCATCTGTCACCTGTTTTACGCAATCTGTCATTTCCGAATACCGTATGGGAGCAAGTGCGATGGCATCGGGTTTCATCTTCACTGCCTCTTCAATATATTTTTTCTGGGTCTCATAATCATTTTCCTCATCTGGAGCCAGAATCACCAGATTGGCCTGATATTCCTTACCTGCACTTTTTGCGCCGGATATCATGGACATCCAGAAATCATTTGTCTTGTCCTGGACCTTGGGTATAAAGACGATTTTAACCGTTTTCTTTTCACCGAACTCATCCAGTAAAAAAACGCCTGACAGGAACGAAACAGCCAGAGTTAAGAACAGAATTCCTAATAATGCATTTTTATGTTTCTTCATTCACATCCTCCATCCGCCGGTAAGGGATGGTGATTGTCACAGTCGTTCCCTCTCCTTCCCTGCTGTCCACGCTTAAACCGTTTCCAGGCCCATAATACATGTTAAGGCGGTCCTGAATATTTTTCATTCCCACACCGTTATGCTTCTGATCTGTTTTCTTCTGAAAAATGCAGTTAAGAGCTTCTTTTGTCATGCCAACACCATCATCCATGACCTTTAATATCACGGTTTCATCCTGTCTGTAACCGAAAATGAGAATATTGCCCTGCTCTTTTTTATACTTTAATCCGTGGTACAGGGCGTTTTCCACTAATGGCTGTAAAACCAGCTTGACGATGGCGCACTCCATAACCTCTGAGTCAACCCGGATATCGAAAGCCACCTTATCCTTATACCTCATCTGCTGGATCAGCAGATAGTTTCTGGTATATTCAAGCTCCTGCCACACCGTCACATAGATATTGGAATTGCCGATTGCCTGACGGAAAAATCTGGCAAGAACAGAGGTCATCTTAATGGCCTGTTCGGAATCCTCCGTTTCGATCAGCCAGATTATGGAATCTAATGTATTATAGAGAAAATGGGGATTAATCTGAGACTGCAGCGCCTTTAACTCGCTCTTTCTTTTTTCCGCCTGCTCCTTGCTGTTTTTCTTCATTAGCTCATCGATCCGCTCCGTCATGCTGTTAAAGGAATGGGTCAGACTGGAAATCTCATCTTCTCCTGCCGTTTCAATACTCACTGGTTGGAATTTTCCTTCCTGCACCTCCTTCATAGCTGCCTGAAGCTGTTTAATGGGCTTCGTTATTTTAGCTGACAGAAAAACTGCAAACAGGCATGCCAGCAAAATCAGCAGAAATGCGGCTCCCGTATACATGGTTTTCATGGCCACTTCATTGCCTGCCAGCTCTGAGGTGTAATTCACGCCCACGATGGTCCAGCCTGTTTTTTTAGAGTGAAACGGGGTATAAATCTTATTCTCTCCGTTTTCATCCACATGGGTAAGACTGGTTTTACTGGCCGATACTTCTTTTAAAAGTTCTTTTTTTACCCCGCTTAGAATCAGCTGCTGCTGGGGGTGATAGACGATTTCCCCTTTCCTGTCAAGGATATACACATACCCCTTATTGCCCAGGCTGATGGACTCGCATAAATTATTGATTACGTCATAGTTTAAATCAATGACCAGCAGTCCTTCCACACGCCCCGTAGCCGGATTGGTGATCCCCCGGCTTAGGGTTACCACCCATTTATAATCGTTCTTTACCAGATTCTGTACGTGTGAGGAGGAAATAAGGATTTTGCTTTCCGCCATTTTTGCATCCTGATACCACTCTTTGTCCTTAAGCCGTGCCCGTAAGTTTAAGCTGTCACTTCCATTGTTGATAAAATATCTCCCATTGTCCCCAAGAACGGCAATGTTATAGATGTCTGTCCTGGCATGGAGGATGGTCTGAAAAGCTTCTTTTAAGCCTTCTCCTGTTTCTGTCCCGTCATCGAACAAATATCCGGTTATATCCCGGTTGTTCATGATCACCTGGGAGATATTTTCCATGTAGTCAATGTAGTTTTCAATATTAAAGTTGACCTGTTCAATCAGCTGCCTGCTGTTTTTTTCCGAATTGTCCATCAGATTGCTTTTGGTAAACCGTATGGAGAAGAACAGGAACACCGTTACGGTTAAAAGAACCAGAAGAGAGAAATAAATGATCATATTGGTCCGTATACTTTTAAACCTGACTTCAATTCTCATAGCTGCCTTTCCTGTTCCTTCTTAAGCCTGCATATTCTTTCGGTGTCTTTTCCGTTGCCTTTTTAAAAATGGCACTGAAATAGTTGGCATCGTTGTATCCGCATTTTTCTGCAACCTCGTAAGTCTTTAAGGATGTGTTTTCCAAAAGCTCCATGGCTTTTTCCATCCGCTTCTTTGTCAATGCTTCCACAAAGGTCATACCAGTATAGTTTTTAAAGGCAGAACTGAAATAGCTGACACTGATGGCCAGTTTCTCACATATCTCCTGGAGAGACAGGCTGCAGTCCGAGTAATGGCTGTTGATGTATTCCAGCGCTGCTACCGCCTGATGATCCCCGTAATTGCCCCGGTTGCTGTTTACAATCTCCAGTGCTGTATGAAAAAAGTCCAGCACTTTTTCTTCCATCTGGGAAATATAAGTGCAGCCGAACAGTCCTGATATAATCTCCTGTTCTTTTAAGAAGAATTTATCTTCCACAAGATTGAGCCGCTCCAGAAAATTCATGACTGCAAGGATCAGACTCTGGTAGATCACCACAACTTTATTTCTGGTAACCCAGTTGACCTGGCATTCCGTTCGGATCTGTGCAATCTCCATTTTAATCTCTTCTGCCAGATTGCTTCTGACTGCAAGTACAATTCGTTTTTCCCGCTCTCCTTCACTCAGTAACCCCTGAGCGCTGAGCCTGTACTTTTGAAACCTGTCCCATTCATAGATTCCCGGATCCCGCTCCAGATAAAGATACTCTTTCATCTCCATAGCCTTTTCATAGGAAAAGCTGAGTCCGCTTAAATTAAATACACAGGTTCCAACCAGGCAGTAAACAGTTTTTCCCATTTTCTTAAGAATCAGGTCTGCAGATTCATTGCAGATCACTGCAATCTCCTTTTTCATCTGGGAGCTGTTTTTCTTCTTCACATAAAGAAGAAGCTGACCGTCATCATCTTCTGTCACCAGCACATCTTCACTCCATTTTTCCCGGACTAAGTCTGCCATCTGGGAAATTTCCTTTTTTTCTGCCTGATCCCTGGGACAAAGGAGCGCTGCGCAGTAACATTCACCGGTAAAATCAATGTGAAATTCTTTTAGTTTTTCCCCGATCTGATCCTCATGAATCCGTCCCTGCCCAAGCTGAAGCAGAAACTGGTTTTTTAAAAGGGGGTAACTCCCTTCATAATAAGTCCTGACCTGGAGATTCTCCGCTTCTCCATCCAGGATCTTTTTTGCTTCCTTCAGCTTTTCAATCAGTTCCCCTGCAGTAACCGGCTTTAGCACATAGGAAAGTACATGGTATTCCACTGCTCTTTTGGCATATTCGAATTCGTCGTAGCCAGTTATAATTACCGCTTTTGTACATTTCCTGCTTTCATATAAATACTTCGCCAGTTCAAGACCATCTACATAAGGCATGCAGATATCCGTGAGCACAAGATCCACCGGCTCTTTCTCCATAAAGCCGATAGCTTCTTTTCCGTTTTCGCAGGTTCCTGCCAGTTCAAACCCCAGTGTACCCCATGGTATTCTCTGTGAAATTCGCTCTCTTATCAAAATTTCATCATCAACCAACAATACCTTATACATAGAACTATCCCCTCAGATCTCCAATAAGCGCTACATTCAGTATGCGCAGTTTCCAGAAAAGAAAATAGCAATAAGGCCGGAATTTCTGAAGTTGTTTTCCTGTGCTTCAAAAATTCCGGCTGTTTCTTAAGTACCTGGTTATTTTACAATAAACCCATCCTCATCCCAGAGATCGTGCCAGTCATTTGCGCCTTCCCAAAGGAATACCTGACCTTTTACCAGACGGTTATTTCTCTCTAAGGTTGCAATCTTACTCATTTCTTCTTCTGTAAGCGGATCCTCCGTCATTGCCTTTAAGTTGCTTACGTATTCCATTTCATGAATGGAGAAAGGAATGGGGATCTGTCCTCTCTGACGTGCCCATTTAAGAGCGATAACTGCTGGGTGAACGCCGTGAGCTGCTGCGATTTCCTTCATTTCAGGCGTCTGTAAATCTGCCACATCCTCCGGACACATATCTCTTTCCGGTCTCTGGGGAGAGCCTAATGGCATGAAACCGATTGGCTGAATATTGTGGGCAACCAGATAATCAAACAGCTCCTGCTGTTGGAAACATGGATGAAGCTCCATCTCACAGGCAGCTGGCTTTATGTTCATATGAGGCAGAACTGCCTCCAGCTTCGGAATGGTCATATTGGAAATACCAATGTTGCGGATCAGTCCTTTTTTAACCAGTTCCTCACACTGATGGTATGTGTTTAAAAATTCTTCCGGAGAAAATGGTCTGGAATCCGGATTGCGGGAATCTACATCGCAGTGAGGTGCATGATAATTTGGAAATGGCCAGTGTATGAAGAACATATCCATATATTCACACTGTAAGTCAGCAATGCTCTTTTGGCAGGATTCCTCTACTCTGTCATGCATGTCATTCCATACCTTTGTCATAATGAAAAGGTCTTTTCGCTCCACGACTCCCTCTTCAAATGCATGATGGAATACTTCTCCGATCTGATCCTCATTTCCATAGCAGGCTGCACAATCGAACAAGCGGTATCCGCAGCGGATTGCACCTCCTACAGCAGCCGATACTTCATCAGGAGTAAAGCGGTCGGAACCAAAGGTTCCCATGCCTACACAGGGAATCTCCTCTCCTGTGTATAATTTCACTTTCGGCACTATTGCCGGATTTACAAATTCATTCATTGTCATATTCTCCTTCTCTTTTTATAGGATTGTGATTTGATAGCTCAGCCTTTTTTCTTCCCCTGGCTTTACAATTGCTGCATTTCGTTTCTCTTCAAATATATCGTTCTCATCGCTGCAGGTGGACAGCCCTGTCCAGGGCTCCAAAGCAAGAAATGGTCCGTCATTGGCCGCTGACCAGATGACCAGATAGGGAAATGACCCCATCTCCAATTCTACTCCATGTCCCGTTTCTTTGTGACAGAGTATTACTTTTTTTGATTCCAGCCGGTCAAATATAATGCCGTCCTGGTAAAACAGGGAGTGGGCAAGAGGTAAAACAGTACCTTCCAGTGAATTTTCTTTCCTGTGTCCCATATCCACCAGTCCTGTTTTCAAATCCGGTGTGGGCGCAGTTTTTTCTTCTTCTGCATCAAAGACAACCTGATAATCCTCAAAGTTCTCTGTTGGTAAAAGAGGACACCGGAACGCCGGATGACCTCCTATGAAGAAAGGCATATCCTCTGTGCCAGTATTTTTAACTCCATAGGTCACAAGAATGCTGTTCTCTTTCAAACTGTATTCCATGGTAAGGGTAAATGGATAAGGATATTTTCCCATCATCTCTTCATTTTCTGAAATGGAAAAACAGATGCTGTCCACTTTTTCTGACTCCAGCTTAAATTCTTCCTTTCGGACAATCCCATGCCTTGGCATCTGGATCTGCTTTCCATCTTTTGTGACTGCCTTGTTGTCCCTTAAGCTTCCGCAGATGGGGAATAGAACAGGTGCCTGCCCGCTCCAGTACTCAGGATCTCCCTGCCATAGATATTCCCTACCAGTTTCGTTCTTTATGGATGTGAGAGCGCCTCCAAGGGAGGTGAAGCCCACTTCCAGCCGGTCATTCTTTAATAAATATTTCATGTTCAACCCCCGATTCTCGTGATTTCTATCTGCGGCTGCAGTCTTTGCATGTCTTCCATCAGGAAATAGCCTGTTTCCTCTCTTAATGCGGAAGCTGCCGAGACAGCACTTGCATTTCTTAATATCTCTTCCATGGGAAGCTGTCTGGAAAGACCAAGAGCAAAACCAGCTATCATGGAGTCGCCGCATCCCACTGTATTCACTGCATCTATTTTAGGTACTCTGGCTCTGTAAATACCGGAGCTGCATACCACGAAGGAGCCTTCTGAACCAAGGGAAACTGCTACGATCTCCACACCACGTTTATGAATGTCCTCTGCAGCTTCGATCATCTCTTCCAGGCTGTCGCAGCTTTTTCCTGTCAGCATACGGATCTCATCCAGATTGGGCTTAATCATGGAAGGAGCGGCTTCGATTCCCATCTTAAGTAGATTTCCGCTGGTGTCTAAAATCACCTTTTTTCCTGCTTCCTTTCCGATCTTCACCATTCTCTGGTAAGCAGTTCCGTCAAGTCCCCTTGGCACACTTCCTGATATGGCAATGACTTCTGCCTCATTTGCAAGCTTTTTATAATGTTCCAGGAATTGAAGAAAGTCTTCTTCTCCTACTTCAAAGCCAGGTTCCAGAAATTCTGTCTGGATCTTATTTTTTTCATCCCAGATATTAATACAGGAACGGCTCTCTTCTTTTAAATGGTAAAATGCGCTGGTGATCCCAAAGGTGCTTAAGGCTTCTTCAATGTAATTACCTGCGTGGCCCCCCACGAAACCGGTTGCCACTACGCTGCCTCCTGCAATGACTGCTGGTTTTGAGACATTTAAGCCTTTACCACCTGGCGTATAGGAACATGATTTCACACGGTTTACTTCTCCCTGTGAAAACCCATCAACTACATACCGTTTGTCAATGGCAGCATTTAATGTTACGGTCAGTATCATAGGTACCTCCTATTCGTTTACCAAAAGGATCTTTCCTTTTACCAGACCCGGTGTCTTAAACAGCTGGAACGCCTCCTGCGCCTGGCTCATGGGCATCTTTTTATAGACGAATCCGGGATCAAATTTCAGCTGTCCTGTTGCAAAGTAATGGGCGGTCAGTTTCCACTCTTTACCCGGGAATGGGGAACTATAAGACATCCAGGATCCGGTTAACTTAAATTCTTTCCGGTTCATATTTTCCCACATGGAAGGGGTAAAGGATAAATCAACATGGGGAGTTCCGATGAAGCAGACGCTGGCCTTATTGGCTGCCAGTTCAAATGCCATCTGCATGGTCGGTACCTGTCCGGCTGTCTCAAATACATAAGTAAAGCCTTTTCCTTCTGTCAGAGCCATTGCTTTTTCCTTAAAGCCTTCCTCGGTGGTATTAATCGCTTCATCTGCGCCCAGACGTTTTGCCAGCTCCAGACGTTCTTCACTGATATCAAATACAACCACTTTTTTTGCTCCGAAGATCTTCGCCCACTGCATGGTGAACATGCCGATGGTTCCGCCTCCTAAAACGGCTGTATACTCACCGCCCCGGTAGTCATTCTGGAACAGACCGTGAAGGGCAACGGTAGAAGGCTCAAACATAGCGCCCTGCTCGTAGGAAATGCTTTTATCAAATACAACCGCATTCTGCTCTGGAATTACCACATAGTCTGCGTTGCTTCCCTGTTGCCTGGAACCGATAAAGCTATAGTGTCTGCAAAGAGAGAAGTTTCCATTCTGACAGTCATCGCATTTCATACATGGGATCAAAGGTGCTCCGGAAACCCGGTCTCCCGGTTTTACTGAAGTAACTCCTTCTCCAACTTCCACTACATCTCCGGAAAATTCATGTCCCAGTACAATGGGATAAAAATGTACTCCGTTATGCAGTACTCTTGGAATATCAGATCCGCATATACCAGATGCCTTTACTCTGATTTTCACCAGTCCGGGACCTGCTTTCGGCTCCTCATAATCCATATACCTTACGTCCTCATTTGCACAAACAACTGCTGCTTTCATGACTCATTTTCTCCTTCCTGAACCATCATATCTTTCAAATGCTCATATAAGCTTAAATATTTCCGGTAATTCCGGTCATAGATGTTACGGTCTGCCTGATTGGGAACATGATACCGCTTATTTTCCACAGTCAGTTTAACTGCCTCTTCAAAATCTTCATAAATGCCAACTCCCACTCCTGCAAGAATTGCCGCGCCTAAGGTTGTGGCTGTATCGGAAGATGGAACGATCACGGGCTTGCCTGTCACATCGGATTTAATCTGTGTCCATAAAAGAGAATTTGCAGATCCTCCCATGGCCCTTAACACATCAACGGATGCGCCTGCCTCTGCCGCCACTTCCAGATTATGCCTTAAAGACATGGCAACCCCCTCCATGGCCGCACGTATAAAATGACCTTTGGTCTTTCCAAAATCCATTCCGTAATATACGCCTTTCGCATAGGGATTCCATAAGGGGGAACGTTCCCCTGCCATGTAGGGAAGGAAGATCAGTCCGTCACTGCCTGGCGGGATACAGCCGGCTGCTTCATTGAACAGATCCAGGGAGCTTTTCCCTGTTCTTCTGCCTTCCTCTCTTTCAAATGCGCCAAACTCCTTCTCAAGCCACCTCATGGCTCCGCCGCCTCCGGTAGTTCCGCCCTGTAAAAGCCATTTGCCAGGTACTACATGACAGCTTAAAATCAGCCTTGGATCGGCTTTGTAGCTGTCGATGCAGATACTCATTCCGCCAGCCTGACCTCCCTGTTCCTGGGTTTCCCCGCCATGGATTACTCCGGCACCAAGTGTCCCGCAGGCTGCGTCAAGACCACCGGCTACTACAGGGGTTCCCTCAGCCAGTCCGGACTGAATAGCTGCCGCTTTCGTCACTGTGCCAATCACCTCATGACAGGGGTGGATATCCGGAAGAATGTTGGCCGGAATTCCAAGTGCTTCGCACATTGCCTGATCCCAGGTTCCGGTATGCATGTCAAAGCAGTGAAAACCATATCCCTGGGAGAGATCCTGGATCATCTGACCGGTAAGTCTATAAGCAATGTAGCTGTTGGATTGCAGTACCTTATAAATATTCTCATACACCTGGGGCATATTTCTCTGGTACCAGATGATCTTTGCCGTGCTGTAGGAAGGCTGCAGGGAATTGCCTGCCACTTCAAATATCCTCTGTTCTCCCACCTTCTCACTGAGTTCCCTGCAAATATCATCGGCCCTGGTATCCATCCAGATGGGCGTATTGGTTAACACGCTGCCCTCTTTGTCTACCGCTATGGCTGACCAGCTCTGTCCGTCGATTCCGATTCCTGCGATTTCTTCCGGCTTTATCTGGGATTTGGAAAATATGTATTTCATGGTGCTGCAGATCACCCGCCACCATTCGTCGGGATCCTGCTCTGCCCAGCCTGTCTGGGGATAATAAACCTCATATTCCCCGGTTGCAGTCTCTAATACGGTTCCATTTCTATCAAAAATGGCGATCTTACAGGCGCTGGTCCCTACGTCAATCCCTAATAAATATGGTTTCATGTTTTCCTCCTGAACCAATTAGTCCGCTTTATGGTCACATCCGCAGACCAGAATTCGGTTCTTAACGAACTGCTTCACTGCTTCCATTCCCACTGTGCCCAATTTCTTTGGATCAAAGGTGTCCGGATGCTCTTTTAAAAGCTTCTTTCCTGCATCGGTATAAGCCACTCTTAACTCTGTTGCAAAATTAACCTTACACATTCCTCTGCTCACACATTCTCTTACATCTTCGTCGCTTAAGCCAGATGCGCCGTGAAGAACTAGGGGCACAGACACTAACTTTTTGACTTCACTGATCCGCTCTTTGTCTAAAACAGGAGTGGTTGCATAAAAGCCGTGGGCAGTTCCGATTCCGATTGCCAGGGAGTGAACTCCTGTCCGTTCTACGAATTCCTTTGCCTGCATGGGGTCGGTGTTGTTGTCCGCTTCTGCTTCCAGATCATCTTCTTTGCCGCCAACCTTACCGAGCTCGCCTTCTACTGTGATATTGCAGGCTCGTGCCGCATCTGCAGCCCGTTTGGTTAATGCGATGTTACTCTCAAAGTCTAAGTGGGAGCCATCAATCATAACAGATGTATATCCGGCACGGATTGCCTGGAGAACAAGCTCGTAGCTGCTGCCGTGATCTAAGTGGAGACATACCGGTACGGTTGCCTTCTCAGCCTCGGCTGCTGCCATGGCGTAGTATGTTTCCAGCGTTCCGTATTTAACCGTTGACGGTGTGGTCTGAAGCATAACCGGAGCCCCAAGCTCCTCAGCTGCAGCCACCACGGCTTTCAGCATTTCCATATTTTCAACATTAAAAGCTCCTACTGCGTATCCGCCTTTTTGAGCATCCAAAAGCATTTGTTCCGATGTAACCAGTGACATAATATTTTCCTCCTAACAATTTTACGATCATTTGGTTCTTTACACTTACCATTATACCGTTTCTGTTTCGAAAAATTAGAGGGGAACCAGACAGAAGCCAGGGCTGTATGTCGTGTTATCGAACATTCCTTAACTTGCATCAATCATGCTGATAAAGTAAAATATAGAATAGAGATTGGAGTGGGAAATCATGAGGACAGGATATAAAGATTTAAATATAAAAATAGGGATCGATGATACCACGTTTTTGGTTTTAAACATCGTTTTTGAGCGGTTTCTCCGTTCCATGCCAAGACACAGCCACGGGAATAACAGTTATGAAATCCACTATATTCCCTACGGTCATGGCAAAGTAAATATTGATGACCAGATTTATAATATTACGCCCAATACTCTGTACATGACAGGCCCTCATGTGGAGCATGAACAGATACCTTTAAAGAATGATCCCATGGCGGAATATTGTATTTATTTTAAGCTGCAAAAAAATAATACTCACATCCAGCCTGAGGTGGATACGGTGGCTTATAAGTTCGAGAAAACCCATTTCTGGTTCGGACAGGATACCCAGGAGCTGTATCCGCTGATGCAGCAGATCTTTTTTGAACTGGAACACCGCTATACGGGATACATGATTTTAGTGGAGGCCCTTCTCCAGCAATGCGTAGTTAAGATTGTACGGAATTACGAATATAAGGCACAGTCCAAGGTTCATTTTTCGCCATCCAATCTGGTGGATAGTAAATATATTATTGTGGAAGAATGCTTTCTTTATGAATATGAAACCATAACTCTGGAAAATCTGGCGGAGAGGCTTGGTTTAAGTGTACGACAGACGGAGCGGTTTTTAAAGGATTATTACGGCAGAACCTTTCTTCAGAAAAAAACAGAAGCCAAGATGTCTATGGCTAAGATTTATTTAAATGATGAAACGATTAATATATCGGAGATTTCTGACCGACTGAACTACTCATCCATTCAGCACTTTTCCTATGCATTTAAGCAGTATTACGGGATCTCGCCAAGCAATTATAGGAAGAAGAATATGATACGGGATAACAGTTAACCTTATTTTAACAGATGCATGATTGGAGGGGTATTGTATTGAGTCAGACCGAATGTAATATATATTTGATTTTTGCTTATTTACCTTTTGTTTCTATTTTGATCAGCGTTCTTTTACTTATAATTGGAGTAGTTTCTAAATATAAAAAAACATTAGTCTATAAAAAATATTTTTTTGCAAGCTGTATTTTTTTCGCAATTTTTTTACTATGCTTAATTGCAATTATATCCATGGGGTTAATTGGGATTGGACCTGGAATATCAGATACGTAACCTGCACTGAATTCGTAGTTAAATAAACTATAAATTGTATTTTTTTAATTATACTTGTAATGTTTTAATTAGATTTTGAAACATCAATTTCTGCACATAATCTGCTGGGTGAAGACCATCATTTGTACAATCCTCACCGTAAATAATGTCATCAATTACTAATTTTTCTTTTGCAAGATATTCCATAATATATTTGTAATTATCTATTAATAAGATTTTTCTGCTATTTGCAATGCAACGTAATATTGCAACGACTTCATCGGTATGATAAATTCTATTGGTATAATACTCATTACTGTGAACCGATGGAGTTGGGGTTAACAAACACACCATTTTACCATTATTAATCAATTCATCAACAATATGCTCACAATTACTCTCTAATTCTTTCATACCATTTATCCGTTTACGGTCATTTAATCCCATTAAAACAAACACTAAATTATCATCAATAGATACAAGTGCATCAAGATACTTATTTATCTGATATGAAAATGCTCCTCCACATCCTTTGTTCTCAACGCTGCAGTTAATATATTTATCTCGCAGATATTGTTCCAACAATCCCCACCAACTGTTTGGTGCTACCCTCCTAAAGAATTTTGTACCATCCCCTTCAAATATAAGTTCTTCAGTCTTATAACTCATAGAACTACCAGCACCAGCAGCAATACTATCTCCTATAATTTTTATTTTAATACCTCTTGTTAATATATCTTTATACATCATTTGTCTCCCACAAATTACTATCACTATTTATCAAATTTATTATTAAGACAGCTTTTTATGTACTTGTCACGTCAAGTTATTCAAATTTTTTTCTTTTTTCTACCCTTGCTTTAGTGAAACATCCTTTTCTACTTTATCCTCTTTCATGGAACCCTTCCCCTAAATCTAGATTTATATCATCTTACATATTACACCATATTTCTCCAAAAAAAACTACCTTGTAAACTATAAGGCATCCCGCCAACATAAAACGCAGGATGCCTTTTCTTATAAATGATCAAATCCATCAGATATGTTTCCCAAGCCATAGTAAGATATCCGCAATAATCTCATCTCTGCACGGCTCGTTTAAGATCTCATGAAAAAGGTTTGCGTAGACATGCAGGCTCTTATCCTTAGAACTTATTTCTTCAAATAAATCCAGGGAATCTTTTGCTGCCACCAGACCATCATCAGCTCCATGAAGAATGAGAACCGGATCGGAGAAGCTTTTTATATTGGCCTTCAGCCATTGGACGCCTGCATATATCTGGTTAATCAGTCCGGTGCTGATCTCCTTTTCCACCAGAGGATCAGAAACATACGCTTCAATCACCTTTTTATCGCTGCACACTCCGTCTCCAAGTTCATTGGGCAGATAGGTATCATCCGGTGCCTCAATTGGGAACTGATCTCCCATAACAGGATGATTGTAATGGGTCAGCGCACCAGAAGTAATAATTCCATCTGCCATTCCCGGATTCTTTGCACCAAACAGTGTTACTGTCTCCCCGCCCATGCTGTGTCCGAACAGGAAAACCTTTTTCCCCTCACTCTCCTGTCTGGCAAGAGCAAGGATTTGCCCCAGATCGTCAGGCATCTCATTAAAATCTTTAAAATAAACCTTTTTCCCCTCTGATTTTCCATGTCCCCTCTGATCATACCGGTAAACGCTGTAGCCATTCTCGTTAAGCTTTTCCGTGAAATAATCGTACCGGTTTAAATGCTCACACAAACCGTGGGCAATGACGATCAGTGCTTTTGGATTCTCCACTGCATCTTTTTTAAATCTCAGTTTTGTGCCGTCGAAGGATATAATCATTCTTTCCTCCTGCATTCTGTTTTCCCCATTCATAATACCTTCTCCTTTCAAATTTCCATGGATTTTGACGGTTGTATATCAGTAATTTCATCATACTACAAGGACTGCTTCATGGCAAGATCATATGATTTTACCCTTCTAGCCCGGTGAATTTTATATTACTAAAACAGGTTCGTCCATAGCTCAGAGATCCAAATCCAAACATTCCCGATTCAAAAGAGGAATCCACTGCTTCCAGTATCACTACACCATTTACGGATAAAATTATTTTTTGCCCTCTTACTTCTATTTCAAATAAATAGGTGCTTTCCACATCCCATGAGTAGTCAGTTTCCGCCAAAATATAATATCCATACTCATTTTTATAAAGTGCCAGTCTGTTCTGCCCGGAAAAACCTGCCGCATAACCAAGCATCGCCCCTTTTGCACGCACTGTCATTAAGTGATTCTCCCCAAACAGTGGTTTTACAAGAGCGCTGACCCGGTAGTCTTTGCTGTAATAATTTCCTGTATAAGCAAATGCTGGTTCGGCCCGGTGGAGATGAAGATATTCTCCCTGTTTCGTCCAGTGCCCGCCATCTGTGGAAAATGGAGTCACTGTTCCAAATTCTTCTTTTTGCTTCGCTATATCAATTTCATAATCTGCAAGTCCTGTTACCTGGAATTTTTTCATATGAATATAACCGGTTGTAGTTCCTTCCGGAAAGCTGCTTCCCCTGATAATAAATCCAACTTCCTCTACAAGATCACCTTTTGTATCAGGTATTGTAAATTCCACCTTAAACCATTCATTTTCTGGATAATCAACAAAACTAATTTCTACGATATCATGCTGCCCAAACGTCTTTATATACGGCACCAGATCCAGCTTCTGTCCTTTCAGCCATTGTACAGACAGTTCCATGGTAACCTTCTGCCCGGAATAAACCTTTGGAGAGAAAACCGGAGAATAACGCTCATCAGAAAAATCTTCTCTTCCATAAAAACTTTTATAATAAATCCGGCAGGAATCATATCCCATATCATCAATGAGAATGCTTAGTCCATTCCCAGGCGTATGGTTTTCACTTCCACAAGGATTGATAGTACCATAGAAGGGATTGGATACTCTCATATTGTGTGTCATACCTGGAAGAAGAAAGTCAAAGTTTATTACTTCCGGATTCATTCGAAGTTCATCTTCCATTTCTTCTCCCATTGCAGCATATCCATGGGCAGCGATCTCTTTGGCATAGGACGGGATGTCAAGAATATTGAGATAGCCGGATATTCCTGATAAAACCACCGAATCGTTGATGGGCCTGCGGTATTTGTCCGGAATCAGGGAAAGACCGCAATATACGCCCGCGATTGTACCCACATTGCCTGCGTTGCAATCTGTATCCCAGCCGCACATACAGGCGATTTCCACTGTCCTGGAAAAATCACCATTTCCATAAAATAATGCAAGGGCACACACACCTGCATTTGGAATAATATGGCATGCACCCGGATATTTGTCATATCCCCAATCCCGTTCCAGCATATGAAAACATCCTCTGAAATCGCCGGGATTACTGCGGTAGAATCCTTCCACGCTTTTAACCACCTGATAATAAAGGCTTTCTTCTGGTATCTGATTTAAACCTGCCGCCACAATCTCAGCCACTGATTGTGCCGTAAATGCCTGTGCAATACAGGCGCAGATAAATCTGGCTCCGTTTACCCCCTCCCCGTCATGGGAAACACTGGCTGCCGCCGCTCCGTCATCTGCTGCTTTTTTCGGATCCCCGGGATGAATCAGCCCCCAGGTATCAATAAAGATCTGTCCGCCAATCTGCTCCGCCACCGTACTTCCGTTACATTCAACAGACCCTGATAAAGGTGCCGGTATTCCCATCTTTAAATTCATATAGGCCGTATGTTCAGTGCTGACTCCATATCCGCCCCACCAGAACATCCCCTTTAAATACCTGGTATAATTTAACCATGCTTTTGCCACATCTTCCGGAGTTACCGGTGTCCCCGTCTCCTTCCTGTCATCCAGTGCTCTTAAGAAATAAACCGGGCCGTTTACATCATCATCTGCAGCAAAATTAATATAATCTTTCACATAACCGTTTAAATCACCGTAAGTCTGAAATATCCGTTCCTCTGTCCAGACATCCGGCTCTATGGGCGCACCTAATCGGATTCCGATATTCATGCCTAAAAATCCTGCATATACTTTTTCATAATAGCGTTCCACCATACCAATAACCTGCTTTCTGCATATTTAATTCAGACTGATATGCCATTTCAGGCGGCGAAGAACATATACTTCGCCGCCTGAATTATTATCTCTTTTTCAGCTTTAAATACTCTTTATAGGAAAATGCAAACAGTCCGATGAGTGTTGAAACATAAGGAATTGTCTGCACCAGACTGGATGCCCAGCCCACCGTGGATGCCGCTGTAGCAATGGCATTGAAAAAACCAAAGGCTATGGATGCCGCAGCTGTTCCAATGGGATTAGACCTTCCTATGGCTTCCGCTGCTACTGCAATCCATCCTCTTCCCGATACCATATCTCTGGTAAACGATGACAGATAGCCCATTGACATAAAGGCACCGCCGCATGCACAGAGAAATCCACTTAAAAGGAGGGCAATTGTCTGGGTAAGCTTCACATTAATTCCTACCGATTCTGCTGCTTTTAAGTTTTCCCCCACTGCCCGGATATGATAACCCAGCGTGGTTTTTCCAAGAAAAACAGCCACAATTAAAATCATAATAAATGCCAGATACGTCATGATATTCTGTCCGGAAAGAATGTCACCCAGAAACGGAATATCCTTTAACACGGGAATGGCAATCTCCGGCAGTGTTTTACTGGCAACAGAAGTGGAGCTTCCTTTATCTCCTGTAAACAGGTAAAGCAAAAATACCGTACCTCCTGATGCTAAGGAGTTAATGGCAATACCTCCTAAAATAACGTTTGCCCGGTAATATAAAGTAAATAACGCCAGTATCCCGGAACAGATTAACCCGGATAAAAGGGCGATTAAGAATCCTCCCACAGCACTTCCCGTTGCCGCACTTCCAAATACTCCAAAGAAAGCTGATATCAGCATGATTCCTTCCAGAGCAATATTGGCCACACCTGCGCGATTTGCGATCACTGCCCCAAGGGAAGCGAACAGGATGGGAGTTGTCACCCGGAATACGGAATGCAGGAATTGTGCTGTGAAAATGATATTTAACAATTCTCTCATTTGGCAATCCCCCTTTCCATCCACCGCTGCTTAAAGGAATGAAGGAAACGTTCCGAAGCGATGAGAAGAATAATCAGACTCTGAAGGATGGTTGACATCTCAGCAGGAACATCAGAAAGCCTTGCGACGATATCTGCACCTGTAGATAAATACGCCACAAAAAGGGCTGCATAAATCACGCTTACCGGATTATTATTGGCCAGCATGGCAATTAACGCTCCGGTGAATCCATATCCGGGAAGCCCATTCCATTCAAAGCGGGTATGCATGGCAATGGATTCCACAGAACCGCCGATACCCGCAATCGCTCCAGATACCAGATGAGCGATAATAATGGTTTTAACAATATTGATTCCGGAATAGGATGCAAACTTGGCATTAATACCTACCATGCGAATCTCATATCCCCATTTTGTTTTATATAGAAAAACAGAGACTGCCGCAACACAAAGCAGTGCGATAAACAGTCCATAATGTACTTTAAATGCCGGTATGATCACCGGTATTTTGGCTGTGTCCAGATAGGGATAGGAACCATTTGATGCCATGGGATCCTGAAGCACTCTGGTCATAAGATAGGAACCAAGTCCCAGCAGAATGCTGTTCATCATCAGGGAGGTAACAAGTTCGCTTGCACCGTATTTTGCTTTTAAATATCCTGGAATCAGCATAATTAAGGCACCGATTACAGCAGCAGCAAGAATGATGACCACCTGGTGAACACCAGCGGGGAGGGGTACCCAGATCGCAATCAGGGAAATGACAGCTCCGCTGAAATAAAAAATACCTTCCGCTCCCATATTAAACTGGCTGGCCTGGAAAACAACTGCCATGGACAGACCTGAAAATATAAGAGGAATTGCCGTATTAATTATGTTTCCAATATATCTTGGTTTACTGAAAGGACCCAGTATAAATAAACGGATGGACTCTATGGGTGTTTTGCTTACCATAAAGATGACTGCAAAGGCTGCAAGCATTGCAATGACCAGAGCCACAGTTGTTCTTAAGACATGAAAGGATTTTTCCCTACTCATAGCGCATCCTCCTGATCTGACTCTCATCCTGCTTTTTAATACCCAGCATATAAAGTCCAAGTTCTTCTTCGGTAATATCAGACAGGTTCTCATAATAAGCCACAAACCTGCCTTCATACATGACTGCCAGCACATCTGACAGCTTAATCAGTTCTGCCATATCTGCCGAAAACAGCAATACGGCACAGCCATTATCACGCAGCTTTACAATGTTCTGATGAATGATATGGGCTGCTCCGATGTCGACACCTCTGGTAGGCTGCTCGGCAATCAGTACCTTTGTCTCTTCCATACATTCTCTTGCTACAACTACTTTTTGCATATTTCCGCCGGACAGGCCGTCGATTCTACCATTTTCTCCCGAACATTTTACGGAATATTCTGCGATCATCTGTCTGGCATACTCACTGATTTTTTTCTTTTTTAAAATTCCCTTGTTGCAGAATTCTTCTGTATCATATTTATTGGAGATCAGATTTTCATTGACAGCGGCAGTCAGGGCTACGCCCTGACGCTGTCTGTCTTCCGGGATATAGCCAAACCCTTTGTCCCGCATCTCCTTAATGGTCATGGACTGAATATCAGCCTGGTTAATCTCCACGCTGCCTGATTCCACACGCCTGCTTTTGGTTAAAATCTCAGCCAGTTCTACCTGCCCATTGCCCTGGACACCGGCAATTCCCATGATCATACCGGATTTCACCTGAAAGTTTATATCCTGTAAGATGGGAACTTTCTCCCCTCCATAGTAGGATAAACCAGTCACACTGATTCTGGCTTCACCAAAGGCATGCTCCTTTTTATGAATGGAGGTGTCAATTTTCCAGCCTACAATTTTATTGGATATCTCCTGTTCCGAGATTTCACTGGTATTAAAAACTCCTTCGGAGCAGCCCGCCCGCATAATGGTCACTCTGTCACTGATTGCCTTAATCTCTTTAATTTTGTGAGAAATAAAAACAATGGTATATCCCTGTTTTTTCAGCTTCACAAGTTCCTCAAATAACTGTTCTGTTTCCTGAGGAGTCAGTACGGCTGTGGGCTCATCTAAAATCAGAATTTTTGCTCCTCTGGCCAGTGCTTTTAATATCTCAATCTTCTGCTTGATTCCTACAGGCAGAGTTCCGGTAATGGCTCTTGGATCTACTGCAAAATTATATTGACTGCTTAATTGCTCGGTAAATGCAACCGCAGCATTTTCATCTACAAAATGATGGTTTGCAGGCTCGATCCCCAGCGTAATATTCTGAGCTACAGTAAAGGAATCTAACAGCATGAAATGCTGATGCACCATACCGATCCCATGCTTTATGGCATCGTTGGATGAATTGATATCCAATTCCTTGTCCCTTAGATACAGTTTGCCTGAAGAGGGTTTTTCCATGCCGAAGAGAATCTTCATCAGGGTTGTTTTACCCGCTCCGTTTTCTCCCACAAGGGCATGGATTTCACCTTCTTTTAAGGAAAAGCTGACATCCTTATTTGCCACAATACCATTGCCGTATATTTTGGACACATTCTCCATTCTCAAAAGGTATTCCATTGTTATCCTCCAGGCATTAAGCTTTTACATACTAGTTTGGAGCAGCTTTACTTCTGATTGCAGCAATGTCATCGGTAGACATAGACTGTACATCGGATAATTTCACTTCACCAGATATGATTTTCTGTTCTAACTCCTTAATGCTATTCTTTTGTTCATCAGACATCAACGCATCATAATATTTATTTTCTGCCAGGCCAACTCCACCGTCTTTCAGGCCGAGAGCAAGAGATTTACCGCCGAAGGTAAGTGTTCCGTCTGCATACTGGTTTACTAAATCCACTGCGTAAACGGATACCTTTTTCATTGCTGACGTAATAATGTGTTTTGCCTGATCCGGGTTACTGGCTTCCAGACTTGCAGCCTGGTCTGAATCAACACCTATAGCTAATTTATCAAGACTTGTGGCTGCTTCAAACACACCTAAACCAGCACCGCCTGCTGCCTGATAAATAATGGGAACTCCTGAGTTGTACATAATCAGTGCCAGTTCCTTTGCGGTTGCACTGTCTGTAAAATCACCAACATAGGAAGCCTTAACTTTCACATCAGGATTTACACTCTGAGCGCCTTCAATATATCCAACGAGGAAATAGTTGATACCTGGTATATCCATACCTCCGATAAAACCAATGGTATTACTTCCTGCCTCTTTTGCCTTTAAAGCTGCCACTGCACCTGCCAGAGCGCTCATCTCATTGCTCTTTGTAACTACGGCAAGAACGTTGTCTCCAAAACCAACGCTGTCTGTATCCAGGTTGATAAACTTCTGATCCGGATACTGTGCGGAAACCTGTTTTAAAACATCATCGCCTGCTGTGGAAACAGTCATGATTAAATCATAGCCGTCTTCACAGTAATCTTCATAAGTTGCAAGATATTTTGTGGTATCAGTTCCCATCTCTACAACATCTGTCTGGGCACCCAGTTTTTCCTTAATGGTATCCATAGCAGCTTTGGAACCGTCAAAAAATGATTTGTCTCCTAAATTACCTGGAATTAATAAAGCTATTTTTAATTTCTTAGCTCCTTCTTTCGTACCTTTTGTTTCTCCTGCTTTTGTTTCACCGGTTGTTGCTGCCGCACTGCCGGCAGTTGTTTCTTTCCCTGCGTTGCCACCACTTTTTCCGCATCCAGCCACACTGACAGCCAACAGACAGCATGCGAACAATACGCTTGTGATTCTTTTAATTTTTTTCATTTGATCTCCTCCTAAAAATAAATGATGTGTATTTATGCCAATCACAATGTCTGATTAAAAGACATTGAATAATTGCTATACTTCTGTGCTACTAACGGAAAACCCGTTCCATCACTATATTCTTAAACCTCTGTAAATCTAAATCAACTGCGTAATAAAAATCTTTCTCTGTTTCACATACTTCATCGTAATAATTGGTTTTGTGAACAATGGTTCCTCTTGTCAGCTCACCTTTTAATTCAACCGTATAATCACCCTTTTTCAGTGTTACGGTTTCCCTGTCTATCAGGCAGGCAATCAGCAACGCATCGTGAAGGGTGATGGGAAATCCTGTTTTATCCATGAATATCTCCATGCCTTTATAAAGATATTGAACGGCAGGATTAACGGAGTTTTTAACAACCTCCATCTCTTGTGCGGTAAGCTTTGTATACTTTGTAACATCCAGTCCCAGCATGGTTAAGTTTTCAGCAAAATCAGTAACGATCCGGGCAGCTTCCGGATCACATATGATATTCCACTCAGGATAAGAATTTAAAAAAGCCCCGCCCATTCCTATGATTTCTACCCGTTTCATAATCTCAGGTGCCTTTAAAAATGCCAGTCCCAGATTGGTCAGAGGCCCCATGGCAACGATACAGACTTTATCATTCTCCGCTGCTGTCTTAATCATAAAATCAACCGCATCTAAGCTCTGCTCTGGCTCATATTCGTTTCTTAAAATGCTGTACTGAATGGGTTTTTCCATATTTGGCCGTTCAATCAACGGCAGTCCCTGGCCTATATAAACTGGTATCCTGCCCATCTGATGAAATTCAAGCAGATCCTTCACCATCTCTGCCCGTGCTTTCGTATCTTTAAATACAGTGGTAATCCCTGCCACTTCTATTTCAGGAGATAAAACTGCAAGAACTATGGCAACGGCATCATCCACGTCATCTCCCAGGTCTGTATCAATGATTACTTTCTTTGGTTTCATGTCATTCCTCCTGCATCAGACTTAAGACTTCCTCTTTGAGAGGCATAGACACCTGGGCGCCTTTTCGTGTAACGCTGATGGCTGCCGCTGCATTGGCAAAACGAATGGCTTCTTCCATGGATTTTCCTTCTGCCAGCTTTACAGCCAGTGCTCCGTTAAAGCAGTCTCCTGCTCCGGTAGTATCCAGTGCATCCACCCTGGTTACTTCAAACATGCGACAGCCTTCCTGACTAACCCATAAGGCTCCCTTGTCTCCCATTGTCACAATGACATGCCCCACTCCCTGGGACAATAGCTCTCCAGCACCTTCCATAATTCCGTCCAGGCTGTCAGTCTTATGTCGGCTCAGTCTTGCCAGTTCACTTTCATTGGGAGTTATAATATCAATTTTCCTCATGATCTCTTCCGGCAGACCATCTGGAGCCGGTGCCGGGTTACATATAATGGTTTTTCCCGCTTCCTTTGCATGGTTAATTGCATAAAATACTGCATCTGAAGGAATTTCCATCTGTACAAGCAGAAATTCATAATCCATGATTCGTGGCTCTGTCTTCTCTAAGTATGGAATATCACAGCTTCCATTGGCTCCTGCAATGGTCACTATACTGTTATTTGCCAGGGAATCAACTAAAATCACCGCTGTTCCCGTATCCTTACCTTCACAGACAGAAATATAATCTGTACAGACTCCGTTCTCCGTTAACCCCCGGATCAAAGCTCTTCCAAACTCATCTTGACCTACACAGCCAAGCATGACCACATCTGCACCCAGCCTTCCTGCTGCAAATGCCTGATTGGCTCCCTTTCCGCCGCAGTTATAGGAGTAATCCGTTCCAAGTACAGTTTCTCCCACACCCGGCAGACGGTCTGCAGTCACCTGTATATCCATGTTTAAACTTCCGATTACCAGTATTTTTTTCATATCTCTTCCCTTACCTGTTTTTTTCTGGTGCTCTCTCTGATCATCAGATCTGTCTCCAGATACTGATCTGCCTGATGTATGTTTTTATCCTGTATGGAAGCCAGCAGCATTCTGGCCGCCTGATAGCCCATTTCATACATAGGCTGAGATACTGTGGTGATCGGGGGAACCATCTCTCCACTCATGGTGATATTATCGAATCCCAGCAGCTGGATATCGTCTGGAACCTTTTTGTTTAATTCTCTCAAAGCCTTTAAAACACCAATTGCTATGGTATCGCATCCGGCAAAGATCCCGTCTATTTCCGGATTGTCAGAAAGCATCTCCCTGGTTCTTTCGTATCCGGACTGTATATTGTAACCGCCATAGCTTAAATATTGTTTGTTTATTATGATGCCCCCATCTTCAAGGGCCATGCAATAACCTTTCAGCCGTTCTTCCACTGTATAAACGTCTTTTACACCTGCAATATATGCGATATTAGAAGCACCGTTTTCAATGAGATAAGACACACCTTCTCTGGCGGCCCTGGCATTATCAACATAGACGCCGGGATACCTTGACAGTTCTTTTATTTTTCGGTCCAGTATGACAATGGGGATATTGCTTTTGTGTATCAGTGCAGTCAGCTTTTTGTCATTTAAATCGCCGCTGGTATTGATTATAATTCCGTCCACTCTTTTTTCTAAAAAGGTATATAAATACTTCTGCTCTTTTTTTATATCTGAATCTGAATTACACAAAAATACCGTATATCCATTTTCCATGGCGCAATCCTCCACCCCCCTGATTACCTGAGGAAAAAAAGGATTCTGGACATCGGGTATTATGAGACCAATGGTCTTTGTCTCAGCAACCGTTATACTTCTTGCCATCTTATTGGGTACATAACCTACCTCGTCAATCAACTTTAGAATCTTCTCTCTCGTTTCTTCTGAAACACCTTCCGGATTGTTATTGATGACTCTTGAAACAGTACCTTTTGATACTCCTGCCATACTGGCGATATCCTTAATTGTCAGTGCCATAAATGTCCCCCCACGTTTACTAAACCGGTTTAGTATTGTTGATTATAATGCTATCACAAGTAAATTTTTTTGTCAATAAAATAAGCCCTGATAAAACTGGTAATTTTACTGGTTTTTCAGAGCTATTTCATGTTTAAAACTTAACAAAAAAAGTTGTTACTCCATTTCTGCTTTCCACACGGACCTGCGCATGATGCCTGTCTGCTATCTGCTTTGCTATAGCGAGCCCCAGCCCTGTGCCGGAACGGTTTTGAAGGCTGTTTGTTTTATAAAACCGGTCAAAAAGATGAGGTATTGTTTTAGCCGGAATCTCCTCACCGTCATTGGTTACCGTGATCAGGCATCCTTCCTTTTTCTTTTCAAGAGTAAGTCCCACAGTTCCCTGCTGTTTGCAGAATTTAACAGCATTATCAAGAAGGATTAAAATAAGCTGGCGGAGGCGTCCGTAATCTCCGTTCACAATGCATTCCTCACCAGGATAGTTTACCAGAAGCTGAAGTCCTTTTTCTTTCGCAGAGTTGCGGATCGATCGCTGTGTATCCCGTAATACATCGCAGAGATTTACCTCGTCCATATTCAGGGAAAACTGGTCATCCTGCAGACGCGATAAATCCAGAAGATCATTTACCAGTCGTTCCAAATGTCTGCTTTCTGCCAACATCTGATCATAATACTCTCTTATTTCTTCCGGAGTATTGATGGTTTCATCCCGAAGCACTTCTAACGAACCACGCAAAACTGCCACCGGGGTACGAAGTTCGTGAGAAACATTGGCCACAAAATCCTGTTTCATCTTATCAAGTGCCTCCTGCTGCTTTCTGGCTTCCGTCAGGCGTTCAGAAAGCAAATCGATGGTCTGGGCAAGCTGACCGAACTCGTCAGCCTGGTTAACACCGGTTTTAGCCGTATAATCGCCCTCGGCCAGGCAGCCCGCCGCATCATTCATGCGACGCAGGGGATTGGTAAAACGGTAAGACAGCCACACGGCTGCCATACCTGCAAGAACAAGAGCTATAATTGCACCTGCTACCAGAGCGAACAATCCCTGAAGCACTGCTTCATTTACTCCGCTGACCGGAGAATGAAGAAGTACTGCACCCGAAATTCCATCTGCTGTGCGGATGGGCACGCCAACGGTCAGTGTCGGTGCATTTAATAATCCGGAAAATTCCTCTCCGTAAGTAATTTCCCCTTCCAGAACCCGACTTATGATTTTCTCAGCATTTTCAGGTAGTTCCTCTCCAGAAGTAATCCCATCATGACTGGCGGATATTAAATTCCTGTCATTATCTACAATCCAAACCGTAGCCATAGCCACCTGATCCAAAAACCGGAGATATGCCCCATAACCTCCCATCCCGTGGTGACCCATTCCCATGCCCATGCCAAACTGCTGGGCTGTCCCTTCTCCGTTTTCATAGAGTGCCAGGGTTTCTGCTATGGAAACTGCACGTTTTTCCATGGAAGAACGGTTGATCGCAATGGTATGCTTACGGAACATAGACACAAATACAGTGCCCAATATGGCAGTAAATAATAGGAGCACTGCGGCAAAAGCGGCAACCAGTTTCCAGACTATTTTTTTATTCATGATAGCACCTCGAATTTATAGCCCACATTCCGAATGGTGCGGATCTCCCAGGCAGGGTGAGGCTCTTGTTCAAGCTTGGCTCTCAGCCGTTTCATATGGGAATCCACAGTGCGGGGATCTCCGTAATAATCATATCCCCACAAAAGATCCAGAAGCATCTCACGGGTATAGGCCCGGTTCTTTCCATTTGCAAGCGTCCACAACATATCTGTTTCCCGCTTTGTCAAAAATATGGGTCTGCCATCAACCGTGACGCTGTAATTCTCCAGATTTATGACCAGATTTTCAATAGAGAGGAGTTTCCCCGTATCTCCGGTATCTTTATCAATGCGCCGCAGCACAGCTCTCACCCGTGCCATTACTTCCCCTGGTGAAAATGGTTTCACGATATAATCATCTGCACCAATGTCCAGTCCCATGATTTTTTCAAAATCCTCTCCTCTTGCTGTCACCATGATAACGGGAACATCTGACTGTCTGCGGATTTCCCGGCACACCTGGAAACCGTCCAGTTTTGGCATCATCACATCAAGCAGTACAACCTGGGGTTTCCTGGAATAAAATTCCTCTAACGCCTGCTGCCCATCCTGAGCAAGTACCGTTTCAAAGCCTTCTTTCCTGGCAGCGCTGTTTAAGATATTTAATAACTGGGGACTGTCGTCCGCAATCAGCATAATAGACATATGACATACCTCCTGTGATTTTATTATAAATATAACAGCGAAATAAGGCAACTTTATGGCACCAAAAATAAAATGACAAATGAAAAAACCATTTCTGACACATTCGTGCCATAATGAAACGTTATTATGAACTTACCGAAAGGAAAATAATAGAAACGAAAAGGAGATAATAAACTATGATGAACAAGAAAAAAGTAATGACAGGATGTGCCCTTGCACTTGCACTTTCAGCTGCAACCATGACCTCATTTGCAGCTGCCGCTTACAAGACACCTGCGGAAGCAGTATCAGGGCTTACAGGGAAAACATTGGATGAGGTAACCGCAGAACGAAAATCCGGAAAAAGTTACGGATCAATTGCATCTGAGGCAGGAAAATTAAGCGAATTCCAGCAGGCAGTTTCTGATATCCATGAAGACAGGCTGAATGAAGCAGTTGCTGACGGAACTCTGACCCGGGAACAGGCAGATGCACAGCTTGCTGCAATCCGTGAAAGACAGGCTACATGTGATGGTAACGGCAGCGGTGACAACACAGGTACAGGTTGTGGTGCAGGCGGCTGCAACGGAACCGGGATGGGTTATCACCACAGAGGTAACGGGTATGGACTTGGGTACAGGAACAACTAGCCAAACAATTTCAAATATCTAAGCAGCTGCCCCCTGTCGTATTCAATCCGGCAGGGGGCAGCTGTAATTCCTTTTAACACTGATTATCTTCTCTGACCCACACACGCATCTCATTTTCACCTCTGTTGGCCCAGCTGTAATAAGGAATCCATTTTATTTTCGTCTTTGCTTTCTTTTCTGCGGCAGTATTCTTTCTGTAAAGCCCTTGTGCCCCACTGCCTGCTTCCGTCTTCCATCCGGAGGCAGTAATTACTCCCACGCCTCCAAGCATGGTTTCATTAAATTCGTACTTAAGCTCCTCCTTTTTTTCCACTGACAAAAGGTGCAGATTCTTTCCGTTATCCGCTTCTTCCAGACAATACACAAGGGGACCTCTGGAAACCGCAAATTTCCCCAGATCGTTTTCCACCAGGGGATTGGCATACCAGCGCTTTGCCTGCATATCCAGTATCAGCCGTATTGTATCATCAGTAAAAACCTGATTCACATAGATAAATCCGTCTTTTTCCTCAAAATCTGCACGTTCCTGATTAAGCTCCACATCAAAGGTATCGGACCATGACGGTACCCGGATTCCCAGACAGACACTGGCAGTTCCGTTGTAATCTAACTTTATGTCCACACAGCCATCCCATGGATATCCGGTCTTTAATTCTATCTCCAGAATGCCATCCCCTATTTCAAATCTTCCCTTGCATTCCACAAAAAGGTTGACTAGAAGCTTATCTTTCTTTTGTACAAACACATACTGCTCCACAGAAGCTAACAGTCTTGCAAGATTGGGGGGACAGCACGCACAGCCAAGCCACTGGGGGCGAACGCATTTAACATGACTCTTTCCGGGATCCTTTGATGATTTACCAGGAACCACCTCCAGTGGATTCACGTAAAAGAAATGTTTTCCATCAAGAGCCACTCCGCCCAGCACTGTATTGTAAAGTGCACGCTCCATCACATCCCCGTATTCTCCCTTTTCTTCTGACATCAGCATCCGGTATGCAAAGAACACCAGACCTACTGATGCACAGGTCTCACAGTACATGGTATCATTGGGCAAATCATAATCCAGAGTAAATGCTTCTCCTGAAACAGTGGAACCGATTCCACCGGTAATATACATGCGCCGGGTTACAATGCTCTTCCATAACCGCCTGCACGCCAAAAGAAGTTTTTCATCTCCTGTCTCGCCCGCAGCATCAGCCATTGCAGTGCATAGATAAACCAGTCTTACAGCGTGTCCCTCAGCAGTATCCTGCTTAAGCACAGGAAGATGAGCCTGATAATAGGTCAGAGGAAGATGTTTGGAATTCATCCCTTCACATTCAGTTCCCCTCACCAGTAAAAAGTACTGAGCCAGTTTTAGATATCTTTCATTTTGTGTCAGCCTGTATAACCGCATCAGACCAATCTCAACCTCTTCATGACCGTCATAGCCATGAATCTTTCCTTCCTCATCTCCAAACACAGAATCGATGTGGTCAGCCAGTTTACATGCCGTTTCCAAAACTTTTTTATTTCCCACTGATTCATAATAAGCCACAGCCGCCTCCATAAAATGTCCGGCACAATATAACTCATGGCTCTCCCACAGGCGATTGTATTTCTGATCAGGTTCCTCAATGGTAAAGTATGTATCCAGATATCCGTCTTTTTCCTGGGCATCACTGATTAAGTCCACGACATCATCAGCCAGACATTTTAATTCTTCATCCTTCTTCTCCCGTAAGGTATAGGCTGCCGCCTCCAGCCATTTATAAAGATCGCTGTCCTGAAATACCCAGCCATAGTGATTTCCTTTTTTTCTTCCAGCCGCAATCCGGAAATTTTCAATCACATGGCTCTTTTCATTGGGAATGGAATCGTCGTTGCGCTCCCGCTCAATGTTGATTTCTATTTCATCATTTAAAACACTCCATTGATACGGAATCATCTCTGTTCTGATTAATTCTTTGTATCTGCTGAAAAATCTGTCCTGAATTTCTACCTGATTCATACTGCACCTCCTGATTTACCCTGCAAAGTGACGTCGGCATTGTCAGCCGGCGCCACTTCTTTTATTATATGTATTTTTATTTTTTAATAATACCATCAATCACAGCCTGGGCTTTTGCTGCAGCTTCCTCCGGCGTGCTTGTATCGGTCATGACCTCATTAAATGCCAGGGATATGGCATCCGAAATATCCGGCCACTCCGGTAACGGACCTCTTGCATTTGCATACTGCATTTCCTCAACAAATGCGTCATATACCGGATCTCCCTTAAACTGCTTTTTCGCAATAACGGAATCAGAAGAGATATATCCCATTGCATTCATCATATAGAGGCAGGTCTCTTCGCTGGTGGCATATTTAAGGAATTTAACAGCACCTTCCTCATTGCCGCCTTTAATTACTGCATAGTTTTCTCCACCCAGACCAGAAGCCTGTTTTTTATCCATTGGAATAGGAGCAACATTCCATTTCAGATCAGGTGCTTCCTGCCGCATGGTAGGAACCTGCCAGGTTCCGTTAATCATCATGGCTAAGTTACCGGAGATAAACTGATTCATGGTATCTCCCTGTGTCCAGTTGATGGCTTCCTTCGTCATGGCGCCGGAATCAACCAGTTTTTTCACCATAGTCAGTGCTTTGATTCCGCCTTCTGAGTTTATTTCGTAGGATGTGGCACCGGTTGACCATACCCAGGGAAGGAAGTTAAAGGTTCCCTCCTCATTTTGCAGGCTGCAGTGTGCAAATCCGGAAACCTGGCCGGTTGTGCAGGCTTTCGCCGTGGTAAGCAGTTCATCCCATGTGGTGGGAACCTTGCAGCCTGCTGCCTTTAACATATCCTCATTATAGAAAAGGAGCAGACAGTTGCTTCCGAAGGGAACTCCATACAATTTGCCGTCTAACGTACAGGAATTGACAGGACCGGGATAATAGGTGCTAACATCAAATCTTCCGGTTAAATCTGCAAAGATTCCCATGGCAGCATAAGAAGCATGATCCGGATTATCAAGAATTACCAGATCCGGAAGTTCATCTGCCGATGCACCGATGGAAAGCTGCTTCTTAAAATCGGCAAATGGTACGTACTTTGCCTGTACCTTGACTTCTTTTTGTGATCCGTTAAATTCTTCAATGATATGATTCAGTGCTTTTTGATGACCTTCTGTCTCCCAGTAGTACCAGATTGTCACATCCCCTGCGGCTTCGCTCTTTTCTGTGTCCGAAGCTTTTTCACTTGCGGTTGTTGCCGCTTTCTCACTGCTTTTCGCTGTTTCCGTTTTACTTTCCGTCGCTGACACCGCTCCGCTGCCAGAACTGCATCCAGTCACCGCTCCCCCAAGCAACGCCGCAAAAAGTAAGGCTGTCATTAACTTTTTCATGTTATTCCTCCTTTTATTTTTTTGTTTCAACGACTTCATTATAACGGCAAATCAATCAGGAAAAAACTCAACAAATCTTAGAAAGGGAAAATTTTCTTAAGTAGGAATTCGTAAAACAACTTCAGTTCCTGAACCTTCTGTGCTGTTAATCTCAATTTTCACTTCATCTCCGTAATACATCTGAAGTCTGGTAATGGCATTTTCCATACCAATGTGAGACGCTGCATCTGACTCCCCAAAAATCCCCCTTCTGATCAATTCCAGTTTATGACGTTCCATGCCTTTTCCATTGTCACGAATCAGAATCCGTAATTCTTTCCCCTCCCTGCTCATACTTACTTCCAGAACGTGATTGTTCTTTGTACCTTCAAAGCCATGAAGAATGGAGTTTTCAACAAATGGCTGAAGCAACAGTTTGTGAATCCGCAGATCCATCACATCAGGATCTACATTGATGCTGCAGGTAAAATTATTTTTCAACCGGAACTGCTGTAAATAAATGTACTTTTTCAGCCAGTCAATCTCATCCCGCACAAAAACCTCCCCGCTGCTATCCGCAATGGCATAGCGTAGTATGGTAGCGAGGGAGTTAATGGCATTGCTGATATCAAATTCATCCTGATCGATTGCCATCCAGTTGATGGTGTCCAGTGTGTTATAGAGAAAATGGGGATTAATCTGCGCTTCCATTGCCTTAAGCTCCGCCTGGCGCTGCATCTGCCCTGCCTTCTTTTCTTTTTTAAGTGCAGTTTCCAGCTTCTCCAGCATGTCATTAAACTGAACTGCTATGGTTTCGATTTCCACAGGCATTTTTTTGTCTGTTTCCACCCTGACCTTTAAATCTCCCTCCCGTGCTTTCTGCATGGAGGCCACCACCATTTTTACTGAGTCCACCAGACGGTCCAGTACCCCCAGTGTCAGCAGCACAGTGACCATAAGAAGGAGGAGACTTAAGGCTATAATCAGATAAATCTGATTATTTAAGTTCTTCATTAAGCTGCCCTGATCCATTACATTCACCAGATCCCAGCCCAGAGAATCATCGTGGTAAAGCCAGACTGAGGTATAGCGTTTCTCATACAGGTTCTCTTCCCGGATAAACTTTTTGCAGGCTTCCACTTTTGTCTCTAAGGACGTCCCCTTCCCATAAAGAACTTTTCCTATCTTTTCTGGCTGGCGGTAAGCAATAATACGCCCCGCCTCATCAATGATGAAATTAAAACTTTTCTCCTGATCCTGAGCCTGAACTTTGCATACGCTTTGAAGAAATTCCTTATCAAGACTGACAAGCACAATTCCATTTTCTCTATTTAGATTTCTGTAATCGATAATCCGGTGAGCCAGATGCAGGAGATAGTAATCCTCATTTGCAAATCTGGTTCCGTATTCCGTGGGGAAAATATGGGTCTGATTATCCGAGGAGACCTTCCCATAAAGTTCCTCCTGAGAAAGGCTGAAGCTGTTCATCCACGAATTCTCATAGGTAGATGCAGATAGCTGGTTATAAGTAATGCTAAATCCCTTAGGGGTAATGATCGTTATTGACTTTATGTACTCTTTTGTATTGAGAAGTCCCCTTAAATATCTTCGAAGCTGGTTTTTTGCAACCGATGCATTCTGTTTCTGATCCAGCCGGTCCACCCATGTCACCACATCATCATTGGTATAAATCTGAAACAACAAATCTTCATAGGATTTCAGCCTGATGGTCAGATTATTATCCATCTGCATCAGGCTTACACTGGTCAGTTCCTGGGTATTCTTCTTTAAAGTAACTGAAATGTTGTAAAAATAGTAAAAACTTAATACAAGAATGGGGATTGTAGAGGTCGCCCAGAAAAGACGGATTAATTTTTTCTTCAGACTCACTTTTTTCATAAGGCTCCCTCTCAATAAAAACAGATTATCCCTTCACTGCACCACTTGTCATTCCCGATATAATGTACTTTTGCATAAACAAAAAAATCAGCGCCACAGGTATAATGGTAACGATGGCAAAGGCTGTTAAATAGCTCCACTTTGTGCCGTACTGTCCCATGAAATTAAAGATTCCGGCTGTGATGGGCCGTTTCTTCTGATCCAGAATAAATGTCATTCCATAGGCTAAATCCCCCCAGCCGTACAGGAACGAAAAGATGGCACAGACCACCACTCCGGGCTTGGCAACCGGAAGCAGAATTCTTAAAAACGCCAGAAAGCGGGTGCATCCATCTATGTAGGCGGCTTCCTCCAGATCTCTAGGAACGGAAGCAAAATAATTTTTCAAAATAAGAACAGAAAATGGGATGCCAAGGGTTGCATCGGATAAAATGGCAGACACCCTGGTATTGTATATATGCATTCCCTTAAACATAATAAACATAGGCGTTAATAGGACGGAAACCGGAAGCATCTGGGTAACCAGAAAGCATAAAAGCATACCGTTTCTCCCTTTGAAACGATATCTGGCTACGGCATAGGAAGCCGGAACAGCCAGAATTACTGCGATTGCCATGGCACCAGCGGAGATAAGCAGGCTGTTTGCAAAGGAACGGAACATATTAAAATCTCCGTTTCCGACCTGGGCGGCATAGGATTTTGTATTCAATACATGGGGATAAAAGGTGGGTGGAATCTGAAATATTTCCTTTTCCGTTTTCAATGAGGTGATAAAAATCCAGAAAAGAGGAAACAGAAGCAGACACAGAATTACCACCGATACCAGACATAACAGGAATTCCTTTTTTCCTTTTTTATTTCCTTTCTCCATCACTCCATCTCCCCTTTCATCGTAATTTTCAAATAGACTACGCCTACCAGAAGCAAAATTACAAGCAGTACATTGGCAGCGGAAGATCCAAGGCTGTACTGGAACATCTCAAAGGATAGCTTATAGGAATAGGTGGACAGTAAATGAGTGGAATTTACCGGTCCTCCCCCAGTCATTACATAGACCATATCATACACCTTAAAGGTATAGATAAATCCAAGAACAAGAAGTGATTCGATGGTAGTTCTCATCAGAGGAAGAGTGATTTTGAAGAATTTCTGCCTTCCGTTTGCACCGTCGATGGCTGCACTTTCATAAAGCTCCAGGGGAATGGTGGTAAGTCCTGTTGATATCAGAATTGTATTAAATGGAATTCCAATCCAGATATTGGCTGTAATCACTGCGGTCATCGCTGTTGACGGGCTGGTAAGCCACTGAATGTTCTCTGTAATCAATCCTGCGCTTTTCAGGAAATAATTAATGATACCTACATCAGTAGAAAACATAAACTTAAAAATCAAAGCAGTCACTGTCATTGGAATCATCCACGGTATCATAAGAAGCCCTCTTACCGGTCTGGCAAAGGAAAAATCTTTTTGAAACAGAAGTGCCAGAGCAAAGCCAATGACAAATTGAACAACCAGGCAGCTGACTGTAAACAGCAGCGTGTTGAACATAGCCCTTAGAAATACGGGATCGTGCATCAGTTTTATGTAATTATCAAAACCAATAAAGTCTCTGGATCCACGGACCAGATTCCTGACCGTTACATTCTGAAGACTTAAAATAAGATTGCTGACAATGGGGTATCCCACAAAAAACAGCATATAAAGAAACGCCGGAAGCGCATACAGCAGCCCGATATTATCATATCGGAAAAAGCTTTTGATTTGTTTCACTGAAAATAGTCCTCCTTTTCATTTATTTCCACTGAAACCATCTTACACTGTATCACCGCTTCTCAAAATACGGGAAACCTTGAAAAGGAGGAAAAACCTAAACGCTTTCCCTATTTTAAAGTCTTCCTGTAATCCGCCGGAAGCTGGCCTGTCATCTCCTTAAATACCTTGCTGAAGTATTTTGGATCGGAATAGCCTACCTTTGCTGCTATTTCATACAGCTTCATATGGGTCCCGCAAAGCAGTTCCTTGGCTTTGTTAATTCTGAAATTTTTCATATATGTACTGAATGTCAGTCCCATCTCCTTGTGAAATTGGGTTCCCAGATACTCAGGAGTGACATTGAGCTTGGACGCAATCTCATCCAGTGTGATACCGCTTTGATAGAATTCCTGTATCATGCTTCTGACCCGCCGTACTGTCAGATGTGTAACCTCTTTTTCTTCCTCCCGGGGTTTTATATAATCAAACAGGAAATCCGCCGTTCCCTCCAGTTCTTCTCTCCTCTTTGCCTCCATAATCATCTCCAGGAGTTTTTGCTGCTTCAATGACTCAAAATTAATACAGCCCAGTTCCTTGGCAATCCCCATGACCGCCCATAAAAAGCGGACATAACATTCCTTAATCTCCTTTGGGGCATAAATCTTACCGTCAAGAAAACTGTTATGAAATTCTGCCATAAGGGCTTTTGCCTTATCCCAGTTATCAGAACAGATCGCAACTTTTATTCTTGTTTCCAATTCAATTGGATAGATGCAGGGCACTGTCTGTACATGGGTGATCTTTGGGAAGGAAATTAGTATTTCCTCATCAAAGGACAGATTCCAGTCCATATAGGGATTCAGACTGTCAAGTCCCTTTTTTAATTGTGCCACTCCCCCGACCTCTGTCCAGCCAAAGGTCATATACCTGGGTCTTTGTTTTAAAATCTGCTGCTGCAGCCACCGTTCCAGATCATGGGCATCCTTGTAATGATAAAGAACCACAACCAGGGATTTTCTGTATATTAGATCAAGAATGCAAAATGACAGATCCGGATACATGGAGAAAACATGCCGTAACTGTTTCACCGCGCTTTCCCGCTCCTCTTCATAGCGGCTCCCCAGATATACATAAATTAGAATCAGCTTCTGAGTTTCTTCCATCTGATAATTGCGCTGCAGATAAGTGTTGATATCTGCGTCCATCTCCATCCGGCCGTTTATAAAATCATAGAGTATCTGCTCCAGCGTTCCGATCTTTGCCGGCTTTTCCTGCCTGTCCTTTTCCACCTGCAGTTCCACATGCTCCAGTGCCTGTGAGAAATCATTGAGGGAAATGGGTTTTAGCAAATATTCTGTCACTCCAAGCTTCATCGCCTGACGGGCATATTCAAACTCGGAGTAGGCGCTTAAAACAATGGCTTTTGAAGTGATTCCTTCTTTCACCGCATTGGTCATCATCTCAAGACCATCCATCTTTGGCATTTTGATATCTGTTATTACAATATCAGGCTTTAACTCTTTTAACAGCCGAAGTCCTTCTTCCCCGTTCTCCGCTTCTCCCACGATATGGTAATCCTGTCTCATTTTTCCTAAAAGCTTCTGGATCCCTTCTCTGATTCGTATCTCGTCCTCAACAATCAGTAACCTCATGCTTCAATCCCCTTTTTAATACTGCTTCCAGTTTTTCCCATAAATCTGCTGTTTTCATATTACTTTAATCCAATAAAACTGTCAATCCTCCCCCTTTTCTGTGATGCTTTTTAATGCAGAAGAAGCCATGGCTTTCAACATTTTATGAATCAGAAACCGGGAATCCTCATCAAGATTTCTTACCCGTCCCATCATTATCGGAATGTTTCTCTGCCATTCAGATCCGATCTGCTTGATATTTTGTGTGTCTCCCGTATCCAGAACGGAATACAACGCATTGACAAAGCGTTCCCGCTCTTCATCTGAGACAGCTTCCAGCCAGTTATGCAATGATTTGTCCATGTATTTGGCATTTTTAGTCAGCCGCTCTACAAAAACAAAATGATCCCCTTCAATAATCCAGGAGAACGGATCGTGCTGCAAAAGACCGGTTCTGTTACTTTTTACAATTGAAAATTGTTCCTGGCTCTCTAACAGCATGCCAATCACAGAGGACTGGGGAACAGTTTTTTCCACAATTTCCTGACTGCTTTCCAGTTCAAGAGCGTCTATTGCATTTTCCTTAAAACCCGGACCGTCATGGGAATAAACCTTTATAATCCGATCCTTTAACTGCCTGTTTAATTTTGCATAAACATAAACAGCCAGATTCCCTCCCTTGGAATGGCCGCCTAAGAAAAGCTTTCCTTTAAAATTCGCAGCCACCTCTTCTACATAGCGGACTGCCTCCTCCTGAGACGGAACCGGATATTTAAACGCCATGTTAAAATCTTCTTTCCACCCAACCAGAGTTGCATCTGTTCCCCGAAATGCAATATAAGCCGTATCTTCATTCAGAAAAATGGTAACAGCGCTAAACTGTTTTTCCAGAATGCAGTCCTGTTCTTCCCTGTAAAAGCCAAGTCTCAGATTCCGGTAACGGGGACTGGCAGCCATAGCAAATAATAGCCTTAAACTGTTTTCCTCATCCCATATACGGCAAAACATCTCTCTAAAATACTCTGCTTTCAGAAGGGAGCCAATGGTAGGTAGATTTTTACCCTGCACAAATCCCGGCACAAACGAAGAAAGACCAATGTAGGAAAATTTGGAAAAAATAAGACTGTCTACAGAGTGAAACGGTTTCCTGCTAAAATCTGATAATTCGCTTTCTGCATAATTAATGATATTTGCCATTTAAAGAATCTCCTTGTTCTGTCATAGGCCGATTATTTCATTAGTATTTGTCTCTGTTTCCATTTTATGCTTATAACTCTACGAAGCGTTTATTGAAAAGATGATAACCAGGAGCTACAATGATGTGGAAAAAGGTATCTGGCAGCCTGACACAAAAAGGAGGTGAGTAAAATGGAAAGTTCAGCAAAAAAAGCATTAAAAGACCAGTACAAAAACAGAATTATGACTGGAGGAATCTACCGCATACAATGCAGCAAAGACGGGTCATACTGGTTACGAACCAGTTTTGATATGCAGGGTTCAAAAAACCGGTTTGCGTTTTCCAAGGCAACCGATTCCTGTCCTGAAATATGTATGCTGGAAACCTGGAAGCAATATGGGGCAGATTCCTTTTCCTTTGAAATTGTAGAGGAAATCGAAAAAAAAGATACGCAGACACAACGACAGTTTTCAGATGATTTAAACACACTACTAGAGCTGTGGAAGGAAAAGAGAATGGAAGGAGAACAATGAACATGAAAGAAAAAACAGATATCAGCAACTTTCTTGATGATTCCGGAAAGATAACCAGGCTATCCCAAAAGAATCGCTTAAGAACGGAAACCCTTCAATATCTGGCGGGGAAATTCCTAAATGACCGCAGCTATACAGAAAAAGAAGTAAACTCCATCTGTGAGGAATGGCATACGTTTGGAGATTACTTCCTGCTTCGAAGAGAACTGATTGACAGCGGCTTTCTATGCCGGGAACCAGATGGTTCAAGGTATTGGAAACCAGATTAACTGGAAGCTCCTTTCTCAGATATATTGTTTAAGTATTGCTCCAGTTCCTTGTTCCACTCACTGTAGTTCTTATCATTTCGATGATCTGTGAGTGGATAGTGGGCAGCCAGATAAGTGCCTAAATACTTGCTTAACTTTTCGGCTCCGCTTGTATTTAAGTGATCACCTCCGTCTCTGCTGTCCTTATTCCAGTCTATCTTTATATCCTTCGTAAAGAGGTTTAAATCAAGAAACGGAACATTATTTTTTATGGCATAATCATTGACTGTATTATGGCGGCTATAGTCCCAGTTTTTTGGGGAAGTGACCCCTACTAACAGCAAACTGATGTTTTTTTCTCTACACAGATTTACAATTCTGTCTGTCCAAAATGTCACGGTCTGGTCTACTGACTCCCGCCCATCTGATTTATTCATGTATTCTCCGCCCTGATAAGGCGCTACTTTCTTACTATGATAATACCCTTTCATAACATCTTTTTGGTCAAAGTCCTGCTTCGGACTGAAGTCACGGGCTGTGAGTGATTTCCACCTGTCATGGTACTTAAAAACTGGCAGATAATACTGTGACATATATTCCAATGCGTGATTTATTTCCGTTGGAACGTTCCGGTTGTGATAAAATAAATCTGTTTCCAGAATTACAAGCTTGGGATTTTGCCGTTTTAACGCCTTTTTAAGCATATAATAGGCTTCCGCAGAGCGCTGCCCGGACTGGCTGCAGACAAAGGAGGTAATTCCACGCTCTTTCCACATTACCATGGGCGAGATTCCGGAATATCCTTCACTATCGCCCACAACAATCACATCCAGCGAATTGGCAGGTTCTGCCAGGACACCATATGCATGACTATCCCTGTTTGCAATTCCATCTTTCACTGTATTCCGTTTCGGTACAAACAAAAATGAACACTGAATTAATAATAGGAGAAGAATCCCCCAGAATCCGAAAATTTTTCCAAAGTTTCTCATTTTGACTCCACTTTTCCTTTAATAACTAAAATAGATGAACAATCATCCCAAACTTCATTATACTAACTTTGTAAAAAAAATCAGCTAAATAAATCTTAACATTTCTGAAGATTATTATATCAACCGCACTGATCTGCAAACTGACTGTTATACAATTGTTGGTAAAATCCTTTTTTTAACAGCAGTTCTTCATGAGTTCCCTGTTCGATAATTGTACCCTCATTCATTACCAGTATACAGTCTGCATCCCGAATTGTTGAAAGCCGGTGTGCAATGATAAAACTGGTTCTTCCTCTCATCAAATGATCCATTGCTTTTTGTATCTCCAGTTCTGTCAGGGTATCAACACTGGAAGTGGCTTCATCCAGGATAAGAAGAGGGGGATTGGCCAAAATCACTCTGGCTATGGTTAAAAGCTGTCTCTGACCCTGAGATAAATTACTTCCCTCCTCTTCCAGAATCGTATCATATCCATCCGGCATAGTCCGGATAAAATGATCCACTCTGGCAGCTTTGGCAGCAGCGATTATTTCTTCTTTATCAGCATCAAGAACACTGTAGGCAATGTTATCCCTGATTGTACCGCCAAACAGCCAGGTATCCTGAAGCACCATACCAAACTGTTTTCTTAATTCTGAACGGTTTAAGTCCTTTATATTGATCCCATCCAGTGTGATCGAACCGCCATTAGTCTCATAGAAACGCATCAGAAGATTGACCAGAGTCGTCTTACCCGCACCAGTCGGGCCCACAATTGCCACCTTATCTCCCGCCTTTAAGTGAAGATTTACATCCTGCATCAGAATTGAATCTTCCTGATAGCCGAATCTCACATGGTTAAAATCAATGTCACCTTTAATATTCTCTATTTTTCCCTGTCCTGCTTTATCAGGTATTTCTTCTTCCATGTCCATGATCTCAAAAAAACGTTCTGAGGAAGCAATGGCAGACTGCATCACATTCATGATATGGGCACATTCAATTATGGGCTCAGAGGAGCGATCAAAATACTGGACAAATGCCTGTACAGTACCAATGGAAAGCTTTCCCTGAATAATATACAGGCCGCTCATTACCGCAATGAAAATATATCCGAAGCTGCTGATAAAACGTACCACAGGTGCCACAATATAGGTGGATACCTGAGCCTTATGACTATCCTCACACAATTCGCTGTTTATGATATCAAAATCCCCAATTGCTGTTTTCTCATGCCCAAACGCCTTAATGACCAGCTGACCTGTAAAAGACTCTTCTATGTTGGCGTTCATATGCCCCAATGATGCCTGATATTTTGAAAAATTATTTCTGGATCTGGTAGTGATCCAGGATGTCAGAATTGCTGCAGCTCCTGCAACGACAAGGGAGACAACGGTAAGCAGAGGACTGATCAGTAGCATCATGATCACTGCACCTGCAGCGGTCAAAAGCGCGGTGATTAACTGCCCGGCTCCCTCCCTGAGTACTTCCACCACCTTTTCAATATCATTGGTCGTCCGGCTTAGCACCTCTCCCTTTTCGGTGGCATCATAAAACCCCAGAGGAACACGGCCAAGCTTTCTGCTTAAATCATTTCTCATCTGAAGTCCTGCAGTCTCAGATACGGATGACATAATGTACTGCTCCACATATTTCATAATAAAATTTATCAGATAAAGAACCATTAAACTTCCAACATAACTGCCCACAGTCTGAATATTGACGTGGAATCGTGTTCCATGTGCAGCCGCTTCCTGGATACCCATAAAAATATGGTCAATTGCTTTTGCCAGTACAAACGGTGCAGCCAGGGCGGCCAGCGTACTAAGAAGGATGGAAGCCAGTACAGCACTCATTCTTCCTTTCTGTCCCCCAAATAAATATAATATCAACCGTTTTCCAGTATTATTTTTCATAATTACACCACTTCCTTTTTAAGCTGCGACTCACTTAACTGAGATGCCGCAATCTGTTTATATGCGAGGCAATTCTTCATCAGCTCCTGATGGGTACCAATTCCTGCAATTTCTCCCTGATCAAGAACAATAATTCTGTCTGCATCAAGAATGGTGCTGATTCGCTGTGCAACGATGATAAGTGAAGCCTCTTTATTTTTAATTTCCTGCCGGAGAGCTTTCCTGAGTAATGCATCAGTTTTATAGTCAAGAGCAGAAAAACTGTCGTCAAACACATAAATTTCCGGCTTTCGTACCAGCGCTCTGGCAATTGCAATACGCTGCTTCTGGCCTCCGGAGAGATTGGTTCCTCCCTGGGCTACAAAAGAATCATATCCCTTTTCCATGGAAGATATAAAGGTATGAGCCTGGGCTGTTTTTGCAGCCTGAATGATTTCCGTATCAGAGGCGTCTTCTTTTCCGTAACGGATGTTACTTGCAATTGTTCCACGGAAAAGAAAGGTTTTCTGAGGAATAAAACCAATCCTGGATCTTAACTCCTTTTGAGACAGATTTCTGATATCAACACCGTCAATTAAGATTTCACCCTCATCTACATCAAAAAACCGTGGAATTAAATTTGCAATGGTGGATTTTCCCGATCCTGTGCCTCCGATAATGGCAGTGGTTTCTCCTGCCTTTGAGGTAAAGGAAATCTTATTTAATACAGCCTCTTCTGCATTGGTGTAACGAAACGATACATTACGGAATTCAAGCTGTGCCCGAATCGGGGATAAGGCACTGCCTTGCGTCAAAGCGTTCTCCTTATCCTGTATCTCCGGCTCTAAATCCAATACTTCACTAAGTCTTTCTCCGCAGGACTGTGCCCGGGGTATTTCCATGAATACCAGTATTGCCATTGTCACTGTAAATAAAATGATGGTCAGATATTCAATTAAGGCGAAAATACTGCCGATTTGCATCATCCCCTCAGAGACCTTCACTCCGCCGAATAACAGAATACAGATAATACCAAGGTTTGTTAACAATGTCAGAGTGGGTAAAAGAACAGCAAATATTTTATTGGTCTCAATCGCAATATCACAATAATCCTTACAGGAACTGCCAAAACGCTCTTCTTCATATTTCTCCCTGTGGAATGCCCGGATCACACGGACACCAGAGATTATTTCCCGGAGAATCCTTGTCAGATTATCCATTTTTACCTGCAGCTGGCGAAACAGAGGGATCGCCTTACTTCCTATGGAAAAAGCAATTCCGCCTGTTATTCCAATGATAGCCGCCATTACCAATCCCATAGTTGCATTGGTGTGAAACGCCAGTACCAGACCTACCACAGCCATGATGGGAGCAGGAAGAAGCATCTGCAATATCATCATGAAAGACCGCTGAATTATGGTAATATCGTTGGTACAGCGGGTGATCAGAGAAGCTGATCCAAATTTCTGATAATCGCTCATGGAATACTCCTGCGCCTTTACAAAAACTGACCGGCGTAAGTCTCTGGCAAAACTTGAGGTAACTTTTGATGCATATACCGCCGATGCAATATAAGTTACACCACTTAAGACGGCGACCAGCAGCATCAGACCTCCCATTTTGTAAACATAGGGCATATCACCCTTTAATGCTCCCTCATTAATAATTTTTGCAAAGACGCCGGGCAGATATAACACACAGATATTGTTCATCAAGGTAAAAAGTACAGCACACACCGCTGTCCACTTATAAGGCTTCATCAAATGTAATAATTTTTTCATATAATCTCCTGCTTTCCCTTATACTTTCATCGTCTAATGTTCACGTCATTGACAAATTCCTTATCGTGTGACATTATAACGTATAGTGTAACCCGATAGTCAAGAGGAGAAATAAAAATGATTCATGAGCAATATCTTACGACCAGTGAATTTGCCAAAGCCTGCGGAGTAACGAAACATACGCTGTTTCACTATGATGAAATCGGCATTCTGAAACCGGAATATGTGAATGAGAAAGGCTACCGCTTCTATTCTTTAAAACAATTTGCAACATTTGACATTATTGAGGTGCTGCAAAAAGCAGGGACGCCCCTGAGCGAAATCAAAGAATATTTAGAACATAAAAGTCCGGCACGGTTTCTTTCGGTTGTGGAAGAAAAAAGGAAACAACTGATATTAGAACAAAAGAAGCTGAAAAGAATGGAGAAACTGCTACAAACCACCTATGATATGACGAAAAATGCGTTAAGTGTTATCTGCAATGTCCCTTATACGGAAAACCAGGAAGAGGAGTATTTTATTGTAGCACCTTTGTCCAGCAACGGTGCCGAAAATGAAGATATGAAAAAAATGGGGGAGCATTATGAATATTGTGCCGCTCATCAGATTGAGCTCACTTATCCATTTGGTACAATCACCATAAAATCTGATTTAGAAAAACAGATTTATGACAGGCCTGCATACTTTTATAACAAATTAGGGAAAAAATGTACTGGAGAAAAAGTACACATAAAACCCAGGGGCAAATATGCTGTTATTAATCATAAGGGCGCGTATGACATGCTGCCCAGATCCTATGAAACTCTGGCAGACTATATTAACAATTCTAATCTGCAGATTGCAGGAAATGCCTACGAACAGGAAATACTCAGTTATCTGGCTGCGGAAGATCCTTCCGAATATATCATACAGATTGCCATTGAAGTTATATCACATGACTAAAAGGAAAGGTGTCGCTCAATTGTTATTTATGCGGCACCACCTTCTTTAATTATCCCCTCTGTGTAACAATCATTTATTTTATTACCTGATACTTTCGATCATATGAATCATATCTGTTTTATCAATACCGGTTTTTCCAGGAGTTACCGTAATGGAAAATATAAAATCCCCGTTGGTCCAGAGTGCATTGCTTACCTTGCCGCCATTTCCCTTAATTACAACCTCCAGGTCTCCAATCATGATTGTGTTTTTTTCGTCATATTCGTTGTAATCGCCGCTGATGTCCTCGATTTCTTTGCCTTTCTTCGCCTGACGGAAGGTTATTTCATTCTCACCATTCTTATATATAATCTGAACCAGATTACCCTTAATGGCCTGAATTACGCTCTCTGTATAGCCTTCTGGAATTTTATCCGGCGCTGTGACTTTAAAACCGGCAATTTTTTCTGCATCTTTTAATGTTTTGCAATCTAAAAAGGGATTCGGGATCTGGGTGTTATCAGATTTTCTGGAACACGCGGTAAAAGACAAAACCATAATTGCACATAAGACCATAGTAAATAACTTTTTCATAATAAATTCTTCCTTTCTAGTCCGGGGGAAAATAAATTTCAGCAAAATATTCGTCTTCCATATCTTTATGAAGCAAGGCAAATTTATATTTGATATGAAGAACAGTATCACTCAGATGAAAATGGCTGCAGAGCAAGTACAGATACTTTTTTAGCTCTTCTTCCTTTCCGTGAAAGCTGATACGCCCGTAGTTTCCTGAAATCAAGTATATACCGTTGGAGTTTTATCCTAAAAAACTACAAATCCGATTCCACCGAAGACATCCGGCACTTTTAGCCCGGTGAAACTCTTTCTGGGTGGAATGGATATTAACGTAGACAGTCAGAATACAAAAGCAGTATATGAAAAGGAAATAAAAGCCAGTCTTTTAAGCGTTACTCTGCACTCTTCGCTCCAAGAAAGCTTGCAAATAAAGAATATTATGAAGAAATACGTCAATTTCTTAAAACAATCAATTAATCAATGAGAGAATAGATCTGGATACTTGCCACTTTCTTATTCTTAATATGAAAATTCATTACATTTGCGTAATCCTCTTCCTCAAAACGGAAATCGTCTTCCTCATTGCTTAACTCTCCACCTATTAAATTGCCTTCCGGATAAGCTTCTTTTAATCTTTCAAAGCTGTCTCCCACCATGACGTTTCTAACGGTTGTATATTGGGAACCGGTTATTTCAATCTGGTAAATATATGACTTGTTATTTTCTCCTGCATCAATGGTTTTAATTACAAGGCCTGGATAAAGGTACTGCTTCTCTGTCTTACCTGTAAGCTGATCCATATTAAGTCCATCTGAAGAAGAATACGTATGGGTTTTTGTATCTTCTGCTTTTCCAAGTATGGTTTCCATCTTTTGGTCATCTGTAAAGTCCAGAAGGGTAATTGTTTTTCCATTGTAAATGAAACCAAGCTCCTTTAACGATTCTTTTGTTGCATTTTCAGAATCACTGATAACAGTGGATTGGGCTGCTGTGGAGGGAGCTTTTGTGGTTTCGATTTCGTTTTCGGTACTGACTGACACTTTTGCGGGAGCAGTTGTCTCATCTGGTGATTTTACTCTGTTCTTTCCGCAGCCGCTCAATGCACCCACACATAATACCATAAAACCGGTAATAATGGTTATTTTTATTAATGCTTTCATTGATACTCCTTTCAATCAGTTAAATTCTTTTTCCACTTATTGTACCCGTTATTCCCACTAATTAACAAAGGTTTTATAAAAGGTCTTACATAACAAAAACTGCTGCAGTTAAGTACCGTTCTGCAGCAGTTTTTGTTATGTAATTAATAATTTAAATCACTCTAATGAGAAGGATAATAAACTTGCATTTCCACTTCCCCTGTAAGTCAGATAAATTGCCTGTTTCCCTTCTTCCAGTTCCAAATCAGCAGAGTAATCTTCCCACACATTGGTATACTTTATCTGTATCGTGGCAAGAATTTTTCCATCCCATGCATGTTTTACTTCGAAATACCCGGCTGCATAACCTCTCGTTGTAATGGTGATACGCTTACAATCCCCACATTCAAAATATTTAAATCCAGCCGTAACACCATCTGTTATATTGGCAATGTATCCTGGCTCTTCGTCTCCATCTCTGCCATCCTGCATGATCTTCGGAATTGGAACTTCCGATTTTTGCTCCGTCTGAAATAAATTACACGCCAGATAGGCACCATATGTTCCTTTCCCCGGCAGAACACCTCCCATACCGCTGGTTGTGATCTCCACCTGGGGGATCTTTCCGTCTTCCAGAATCGTAACAGGCTCTGCGCAGCCCTGGCGACTGTACCAGGTTCCATTGGTATGCCTGTGATAAAAAATATACCATTTTTCCAGAATTTCTACCAGGCTTCCGTGATTATTGGCTGCAAAAGCTGTGTGCATCCTTGCTGGTTTATATGTATCAATTCCCTCATCACAATTGCTGACAATCACTCCACCATAAGTGAATCCTCTTACCGGACTGTCACTGACTGCGTAGCAAAGTTCATGCATAGCTATAGAGGAATAGATAAAATAATAGGTATTGCCTTTTTTCCTGATGGAAGGTGCTTCAAAGAATTCATGACCCTCAAAACCAGTACCTGCACTATAAGGCTTACTTGGTGCAATCACAACTGGTTCTTCTAAAATGGTTACCATATCATCCGCAAGCACCGTCACCATAGCGCCATATCTGGTGTCATCCTGGGGGCCGCAGAAACCGCAGTAGAGATAAATTTTATTATCTTCTCTTAATACTCCAGGGTCGAACTGGGGCTGGTCACCCGGCCGCTCTCCCAGACGCCCTCCACTGAGATCCTTTACATATCCGTAAAACTCATATCTGCCTGCCGGAGTATCACAAACTGCAACCGATACCACCGGGACCTTGTCAAGGACGTAGTAAAGATAATATCTGCCGTCGGATCCCATGACCACATCCGGCGCATAAAGACACATCTTTCCCTCTTTGTTCATGGGATCACTTGTCTTTGGATAAATCACGCCTTCATACCGCCAGTTTCCAAGATCATCCACTGGTGCTGACCAGCAGACGTAATCTCCCAGGCAGAAAACGTAACCATTAAAAAAATCATGGGAACCATAAACATACACTCTGTCCCCAAACACATATGGTTCCCCGTCGGGAATATATTCCCATGAGGGCAAATAGGGATTCACTGCATATTTTTTCATCTTATCTCCATTTCTGCAATCACCTGTTGCTATACGAATTTTTCCTTCAGCCTGTCTAATAAAAATTTCATCAGTTCCTGCTCATTCTGCTGATTCATAGCAATTTTTTCTGTGGAAAACAAAATTCCATCCGGATTTTCATTTGTAAACGGCTGCCATACCGGCATTGGTGTTCCATCTGCATCATCTCCGTTTGGATCGCCTGTCTTAACAAAATTCGTCCAGTAATTTGCCATGCACCTTGCCAGATCGTAATGCTTTCCTTTAAAAGGCCTCCAGCATTTTGCAAGTGTTTCAAAAAAGAACCATAAATCAACGGAGTGAAAGTTCCCCGGTTGATCCCAGCCTGGAATATCTGCATCAAAGGTATAATAATAGCAATTAACCGGATTGCCAATTTGGGCATTTTTATGAAATAATCCCCTTACGGCAAACTCTATGCTGCTTACGGAACCGGAATTTCCTTCTTCATCCCTCTTTTCGCTTCCCAGCAGACGAAGAAATTCCTCTTCCCGCCCAGGAAACAGCGTCTTTATCTTTTCCATTAACTCCTCATCGGAATCTGAATGGATGGAATCAAAAAATTCATCTGAAGTATTACCCGCCATAACGGGAACCATGGCTCTCTTATTTTCCATAATACGTTGAAAAGAATTACCAAAACAAAATACTTCGTCTATGACAGTTCCCATAAAGCCGCCAAACTGCTCATATTTTTCATGCAGCAACTTTCCGTCCATGGCTCTAGCCTGAGCCAGATCTTTTGCGCCGATAAATTCAAAGAATTTCTCACCTGTTTTTTCTGCATCCGCAAGTGTATGGCTGAATGGATCGGAATTTTGGTCGTATGGGCGGCAGAAAACTCCGCTTAACACAATTGCTTTTTGAAACAGACCCTCACTTTTTGGCGTGGTCAGATGGGTCATCACACTGCCGCCGCCCGCTGACTGCCCTGCTATGGTTATATTTTTAGAATCGCCTCCAAATGCCTCTATATTTCTGACAACCCATTTTAATCCAGCCAGCTGATCAAGATGGCCAAAATTAGCCGGAGCCTCAGGCTGTGTGGCGGTCAGTTCCGGATGGGACAGAAATCCAAACAAATTCACCCGGTAATTAACGGAAACCACAATGACCCCTCTCCTGGCCAGCCGCTCTCCGTCAAATTCCATCTCGGCGGTATATCCACATTGCAGCCCGCCTCCAAAATACCATACCAGAACAGGAAGTTTCTCATCCGTTTTCTTTGCTCCTGTCCAGATATTCAGATAAAGGCAGTCTTCACTCATTGCTATCTCCGGGTCCACGTGCCATTCCCTGTCATAGATATTATCACTAAGTCCTGGCACTCCCTGCATGGATATGGGCGCAAACCGGAAACAGTCACGGACTCCTTCCCAGTTCTCACATGGCTTAGGCTCCCTCCATCTGTTTTCTCCTACCGGCGGTGCTGCAAATGGAATTCCTTTAAATGCAGTGATTCTGGGATCTGCTGCCTCAATTCCTCTTACCAGACCATTTTCCGTTTCTGCTATGCGAATCATAATAGCCCCCCTTCCTGGCATTACAGTTTTCTTGGATCAATGAGATAGATCTTTTCAGGTACCAGATCTCCAAACGGACCAGGATTGCATTGATCACCCTCCAGCAGCATTCCGAAGAAATCACTGGAAACCTGCGGATCTTTTTTTACCGTTTTAATATCCTCTATTTTCATCACATATTGATGACGATCTCTTCCCCTCATGGTATCCCATGGATACTTATCTGCAGAATGGAACTGAAGTGTATACTGCTCCGTATCCACATCGATCTGAAAGATTCCCTCCTGCCCCTCTTTGTCAAACCCATAAAATTCCTGCCATGCAGGAAGGTCAAGACAGCAGGGGGGAGCCGGATATAGAATTCTTAAATACCCCCCATTCATGGAAACATAGAGATTTCCCTCCGCCTGATTCTTTTCCGTGGGCATTTTAATGGCAGCTTCCCCGCATTCATAAAAGATATTATTTATGATATGAGCGTCTCTTGACGTACCTCCCCTGAGATTGCCATGCATGCGAAAGGCTACCGCCTTGGCAAAATATCCGGCACTCCGGCATTTCCCGATTAAATTGTTGGCAATGTATAAATGATCCGTTCCCTCGGCGTAAATTGCATATCCATTCACAATTCCGTCTTCTTCCATCTTATACCATCCCGAAGAACCAGCCTCTTCCTGGACTTTCCCCGCATCAAACCTGCCTTCTACGTTCCAGAATATATTATTATCAATTAAATTAACGCCGTCTCTGGTGCACTCTATAAAAACAGCTTCCCGCTGTTCAATTCCGTCTAAGAATAAATTTTGTGTAATCCGGTTGTTTTCATTGTTACAGTCCAGCCACAGATGATCTGCCCGAAATGTCCTTGTGAAAATGTTTCTTCTGATCAGGCTGTCCCTGCAATTATGTATTTTCATGCCTCCGGCTTCCCAGGACAGCTCCATCTTCTGCCATCCTGTTCCTTCAATCACATTGTCTTCGATCAGAAGATTCTGGGCAAATAATCCGGCAATGCCGCATACGCCTGCATCTTTAATCCGGCAGCGGCGTATGATAGTGTTTCCGATAATCTGATCTTCTGGCACACAGTGATGCCAGCATTCATTTCCCATATCAATTCCCACACCATTAGCCCAGTCCACTTCGCAGTCTTCAATGATCCAGTGATGCCCTCTGAAACAGGAAATAGAACCTCTCTGGGGAACCGGCGCACCGCCAGCTGCATGTGAACAGGTAATTCCCTTCACCTTTATATAGGATAAAAATGGAATCTCAGGTGCAAAGCACTGCTCCCGGCATGTAATCTCTATCAGATGTTTTCCCGGATCCTCGTCACCACTTAACCGGAAATGAACAGTCTGGCCATTGGCCTCCACCCAATACCCATTCTCCTGTGTTCCCAGCTGGCCATAAAGCTGTACCTGTAACAGAGGCTTTCCGTCACAAAATACCATACCCCGCCTGTTTAAATACGTAGTCATATCGGTTTTATCATATTCCAGAAACAGTCTGTCATGAAGAATATTTACTGCACAGAACGGATTGTATCCCTTAAAATCCTCCGGATTCAGTTTTAATTCCCAGATGGCAATCCCTTCCGCTAACGCATCAGTGGAAAAATGGTTTAGCCTCCAGCCCTGACTCCGGGTAAAATCCCTTACCTCCACAGAAGCTTTAATCCATACCGGTTCCTTCTGCCACGCCTCGTAGCAGATCATCTGATCGGGGCCGGTTCCGCCCATGGCAGGGTGTACACATTCTCTGTACACACCGCCATGAATCCATACCCTGGTTCCCGGAACTGCAACAGATGCCGCTTCATTTATCGTCAGAAAAGGTCTCTGGATACTTCCGTCATGTTCCCCTGACTCCCCATCCTGATTGCAGTCGACATGCAGCTCCTGCTCATATCTTTGTTCCTGCTCCCAGAACGCGAAGCTTTTGCCCTCCGGAAGTATTGACGTAATATCCATGATTTCTCCTCTTTCATGAGTCTTTATTTTTTATTGACTGCCAGTTTAGCGTCTAACTCAATCTGGTACTTTTCTTTGTCAAACTGAGACAGTTCCTGGAATCCCATTCCGTCCATCTGGGTACACATCTCACTCCACAGAGAATCAAACTCTCCATCATCCTTTGCATAGATCATTCTCCAGGAATAATCGCTGAACAAATCACTGCACTGTTTGCGGATTATGGATATATCAGCCGGATCACTTGGAAGGGATACGCTGACATTGGGGCTGATTAACAGAATATTATTCTTTTTCATATAATCAACGGGTTCTGCTGCACCGAATTTAGCTGCCCAGTCTTTCTTCATCTGCGTCATTGTGGCTGCCTTATAGGTACTCCAGTAATCTTTGTTATAGGGTTCTCCTGTTGCTGGATTTTTACTGATGGCATCCACCATCCACTGATTAATAGCATTATTTCCGTCGTTGAATCCGCCGCCGCCGAATTCGTCTGGTACGGTGACATTATCCATTAACGCATTATCATTAATAAGTGTATATTTTCCGTCACTGCCTACAGTATAGTTAAATCCATTCAAGCCAATGTGCTGATAGTTTAACCCCTCCGGACTTGCATACCAATTGAGGAAATCCATAATTCTCTGATACTTGGCACCATCCACCTGGGAACCGACGGCAAAAACACGTCCGCTGCCGTAATATGTATCTGCATCCGCATAATAGATCTGATCCTTAATCGGTGTATAAATAAATGCTGTGCCATCCTTTAACCGGTCCTGTGTATTCCAGAATCCAACCTGCCAGTTATACCACATTAGATAGACTCTTCCGGTTTTCATCTTATCACAGGCCGTATTCCAATCCTGGGTACCGGAATCAGGATCCACGATTCCTCTCCTGTTTGCATCATTTAAGAAATGAAGCATCTTATAATAGGCACCATCTTTGCTGTTTACAGGGATAAATGTATTGTCCGGCTTTAAAATATTGGAGCCCTTTATTATTTCACCATACCAGGTTGTCAGCTGTGTTACATTGGCAATTCCTAACATCCCGTCTCCGCCATCCCAGTCTTTCCACAAAGACAGGGGATATGCCGGATCTCCGGCACTGTTGGTGGGGTGTGCCTTCATCATCTTTTCCAGGATATCTAAGAGATCATCCGTATTCTTTATATCCGGGCGCCCCAGTTCTGAGTAAAGATCCCATCTTAAAAGGGGGCTTGATTTAATTACATCCTGAGAATAGGATGTAGGTGATGTATTGGTCATCTGGCATGGAATTCCATAAATTTTACCATCTTTATTTTCCGGCAGAGCCTTATTTAATACAGTAATCTGATCGTTATATGTCATTAAATCAGGATAATTTTTGATATCTGCCGTAATATCCTTAATTAATCCTGCTTTTACACAGTCTGTAAAATCCGTGCGTTCCAGCAGAACAATATCACCTAAATTCCCTGTACTGCAGCGGGTCTGGTAAATTCCGTTACCGGCCACCTGAGGCGATATCATATTCAGTTCGATGTTAAACTTATCCTTTACCACCTTTGCAAACCACCCAGCCTGGGTTCCCTGATAATTTGCGGCAACATCATAAAAATCAAATGTCATTGGTTCGTCATAGTTCCCCGTTCCTGTTCCAGCTGCCGCTGCTGTTTTTGTTGCCTCCGTCGCTGCCGGCCCCGCACAACCTGCCACCATAACTGCCGCCATAGCTGCTGACAGCACCTGAAACGCTCTCTTTTTTACTCTCATACACTGCTCCCTTCTTTTATTTGCATTGTTATTATCCTTTTACAGCGCCGATCATAATTCCTTTTACAAAAAATCCCTGGAAAACCGGATAAATTAATATAATCGGTGCAACTACTACAATCGTAACGGTCATACGGATGGAGGTTGCAGTCTGGGAGTGAGCCAGGCTTGCCGCCATCTGTGCCGAGGAAGCATTACTATTGGCAAGTGACTTTAAAGAACTTGCCTGATTAATGTACTGGTAAAGGGTAAACTGAAGAGTATACAGCCGTTTATCCGTTACCAGAAGCAGTGTATCCTGAAATGCATTCCATTGGGTAACTGCGGTAAAAATTGCCACGGTTGCAAGAATGGGTTTTATTAATGGGGTAATTATCTGAAAAAATATTTTAAGCGTGCCAGCCCCATCTATCTCCGCCGCATCCTGCAATTCTCCGGGAATGGATTCCACAAAGGTCTTGCATAAGACAATGTAAAAGGGTGATACTGCAACCGGCAGAATATAACCCCAGAAATTATTGGTTAAATGAAGATTCCGCATTGTAATGTACCAGGGAATAATACCTGCATTAAAATACATGGTTGCAACCACAAAGCGATACCAGAATTTTCTCTTCCACATGGATTCCTTTGTAAACATATATCCCAGAAAAGCAGCAATAAATACTGTGACAATTGTCCCAATCACCGTCCTGGCAACGGAAATCTTAAGAGCTGAAAACAATCCGGGAATCTTAAGAACAGAAACATAATTGTTAAAATGGATTCCAATGGGCCAGAAAAGGACCTTGCCTCTTTCGCTTAAATTATTGGCACTGATGGTATTAATAAATATGTAGTAAAAGGGATAAACGCATATAAATGTAAAAAATAAATAGACAATACAGGTAATGGTATCAATCACATAATCTTCTAAACTTCGTTTTCTTTTATGCTTTTTAACGATTTCTCTCATTTCTTCCCCTTTCTGCTTCATTAAACAAATCCTTCCCCTCTTACCATCTTGGAAATCTGGTTTGTCGCACACAGCAGCAATACACTTACAATACTTTTAAACATACTAATGGCAGTTGACAGGGAATAACCCCCGCTTCCCATCGCAATATTGTAAACATACAAATCCAATACCTGAATGTAATCTTTATTAAAGGCATTTTGAAAAACAAAGTACTGTTCCAATCCGTTTGTCAGAAAATTAGCGAGATTGAGCATAACAAGCACAAAAAATGTGGGAATTAAACCAGGGATTGTGATATGCCAGATCACCTGCATTCTGCTGGCTCCATCTACTCTGGCAGCTTCCTTCAGCTGTTCATCGATTCCGGATATGGCTGCAATATACATAATCGCTGCCCACCCTGCGTTTTTCCAGGTAAGCCACAGCCACATTTTAAACCAGATATGATTTGCAGACTGGAGAAACAGCTGGGGCGTCTTTAATATTCCCAGATTCAACAGCAGGCTGTTTATAACACCGGTACTGTTAAATATGCAGTATGCAATAGAATACACCAGAACCCAGCTGATGAAATTCGGCAATGTAGTCGCAGTCTGGACAAATACTTTAAATGGTTTCCATTTAATTTCATTGAGAAATACTGCAAAAATCATGGGGAACCAGGAAAACAAAAGGCTGAGTCCGCTGATGGCAAAGGTGTTTCTTAAAACAGCCAGCAGCTGTTTTAGCTTAACGTCATTGGTTAAAAGAGACGTAAACCATTTGAAGCCCACAAACTGTTTCATACTAAGAGGAAATGGCGGCTTATAATCAAAAAATGCATAGACCCAGCCATATAACGGATAATACGAAAACACTGCAACTAAAATAAGAAACGGTAACACGTACATAAATTCTCTGAATGCCCTTGCTTTCTTCCTGTCATTAAACATTCTCATCAAATCATCCTTTCCTGTTCTTACAGTTTCTTAACATGTTAAGGATCTGTATCTCCCTTTGTAAAACGTTTTACCTATTGAATAAAATTATATTCCAACCCATGTATATAGTCAACTAATATCGGTTTTATTTTGTGTTATTTGTATGTTTTAAACAACTATTAATTCATATAATTATACTTAATTACTATGTTTTTTCTTTTTTATTTATGTATAAAACGTTTTACATTAAATCAAAAAAGCAGATGCCGTCTGAATGTCATGGCATCTGCTTTTTATCTGTGCTGATATCTATCTCTTATATTAATTTTTTTACTGATTTTCTGAGAACCATAGTACATGGCAGCGCTATCTGACTCATCTGCTGCTCTGTCTGTCCCTCTTCTTTGTCTAATGTCCGGATTAATAACTCCGCCGCCTTTTTCCCAATCTCTTTCAGGGGAAGTGCCGCCGTAGTCAGCGAAGGGCGGAAATATTCGGCTATCACCTGATCATCAAATCCCACCACGGATACATCCTCCGGTGCTTCCAGTCCACTCTCTTCCAGATAATCATAGACTCCGCCTGCAATCACATCCGAAAAACAGAATATGGCTGTAACGTTCTTCTTGATCAGTGTGTCAGCCCCTTCATAACCACTCTCCCGGTCCCAGTTTCCATAGCTTACAAGATCTGGATTGTAAAAGATTTTTCTGTCATATAAAGCTCTCTGGTATCCAAGAAGCCGTTTATCCATATGGATGTTATCTTTTCTTCCACCGATCACTCCGATCTTTTCGTGCCCCATTTTCAGAAGATATTCTGTCATATCATATCCACCCTTCTCATCGTCAATTACGACGGAAGGGAAGCGGGGCGTATGGGGATACCCGTAGGTCATGACTGCCGGGATACTAAAATCATCATCAAAACATCGCATATTTCTAGCGTGCCCCGGTACATAAATAATCCCATCCACTTTAATTGACAAAAGCTCCTGAATTGCCGGATTTAAGACAGAATAATATTCCTCTTCATCCTGATACCATTGTTCATTCCATCTGGCATACAGACGGAGATTTACCATAATTGTTCTGTAATTTTTCGCCTCACAATAAGACATGATGCTTTCAATAATAATCGGAGCGGAAAAAAGCGAGATATCTTCGGCAATAATCCCAATTAATTTGGTCTTTTTCTTTCGCAGACCCTGAGCAATATAGTTGGGTTGATAACCGGTTTCCTTTATCACCTGTAATACTCTCTGCCTTGTATCCTCACTTACTTTTGGTATCCCATTTAAAATGTTGGATACCGTGGATACGGATACGTCACATCTTTTTGCTATTTCCTTTAATGTCACCATGGCATTTTACCTTCTATTATTACTTCCTGCAGCGTTCTGCAAGACCCTTTAAGAAAACTCTGACATAACGGTCCCCACAAACCTTATAATTGCGTTGACCTTCTCTCCTTAACAGAGCACTTAATTCTCCGTTTGACAGTTCTGCTCCCCCGGCTTTAAAAATTGCAAGCATATCATCACCAGTAAGAGCCAGTGCTATTTTTACCTTCTTCAGAAAAATGTTATTTGCATTTCTATAATCATTAATCATGAAATTCTTATTATCCCCGGAATCCCCTGGTTTTTCTTCCTTTGCTCCCCGTTTAAAGATAATAAACCCATTTAAAAATGATTCCAGCATACGATAATTACATATTTGATTATTCGCATCATTGCCCTCATTGGCTTTCAGCATATCCTGTACATTGGTTTTTGTAAGAACTACTCCGCCCAGTTTAAAAATTTCCACCATATCACTGTCCTTGATATCCAGTGCATATCTTAATCTCTTCAATATATCAATATTTTCCATAGGAACCCCTTTTGTGTTTCATTTTATTATTTTAGCTTTACTATAACACGCCGTTAATATTTATCCAATGCTTTTGTTACCTTTAATTGTTTCCCGTTGATCGGGGTGTGGCTCATGGTTTCCAGCACCATGGGGCCTTTTCCATTTAATATCTCCACATAGGTAAGGGTATCCTGTATTGTTATGATTCCGATATCTTCCGCCGACATGTTTTCTAAATTGGACAGTACTCCTACGAAGTTGGTTGCCCTTAATTTCTTTTTCTTACCACCATTAAACCTCAGTTTCATAATGCCTTTGTTTAACTGATCGCTTTTTAACTGTTTAATCTCAGGCGCTGCTTTTAACTTTTTATCAAAATTATGCCTTGCCTGGGATACCTCTGTTTTTTCATATCCTGCCCGCTCCCGAATGGGAAATCCGATGAATTCTTCAATCTGCCGTACGAAACGCGCCTGTGAGGAAGTTGCCAGCGAAACTGCATTTCCTTTCCGCCCGGCTCGACCAGTCCTCCCCGTCCGGTGGACATAGGTTTCCGCTTCCAAAGGAATATCATAGTTAATTACGAGGGATATGTCATCCACATCAATCCCCCTGGCTGCAACATCCGTAGCCACCAGATACCGGTACTGCCCTCTTTTAAACCGCCTTATTGCAGAGATCCGATCTGTCTGTTCCATGCCGCCATGAAGCTTCTGGGGGTGGTAATCCATCTGTTTTAGCCGCTCCCATACAAGATCTACCCGGTCTTTCGTGCTGCAAAAGATGATACAGCTGTCCGGATTCTCCATAATTGTAATATCCGTAAGCAATTCAAATTTTTCTTCCTCAGAAGTTAGAAAAAGAGAGTGATCGATATCTGCTTCCGCGTTACTATCCTCATGAATATCGATCTGAACCGGCGCCTTGTGCTCACTTAGTGATAACTCTTTTATCTCCTGAGGCATTGTGGCTGAAAACAGCATGGTGACTCTGTCTTCTGGCAGTTCTTTTATAATTTCTTCCACCTGATCGATGAATCCCATATCTAACATCCGGTCAGCTTCATCGATCACCAGACAGCTGATCCTGCTTAAAGGCAGAGTCCCTTTTCTGATGTGATCCATCACCCGGCCAGGAGTTCCCACTGCCACGTGGGTTTTTTGCTTTAATTCTGTTTTTTCAATGGAAAATGGGTGACCGCCATAGATTGCTGCCGCCTTTATACGTTTGAATCTGCCAATATGGGTGAAATCCTCTTTCACCTGAACCGCCAGCTCCCTGGTAGGTGTGAGAATCAGTGCCTGGGGTTTGTTTTCCAGCCAGTCAATCATCTCGCAAATAGGAATTGCATAGGCAGCGGTTTTCCCGCTGCCTGTCTTAGCTTTCACAATAAGGTCTTTTTTTTCTAATGCCTTTGGAATCACACGTTCCTGAACTTCCGTTGGTATTTTATAATCCAAAACGCATAGTGCCTTTTGAATATCGTCGCTCAAAGAAAAACTGCTGAAATTGTTATGAATCATTATTGTCCTCTCATTCCGATAATACGGTGCAGTCACATACGTTCAGGACTGCATGTAACATTCTATCATCTTACAGGGGAACTAACAACTGCAACTTGATTCCATTGCTGTTTTTTTAGCTTTCGTTATTCTCAAAAAAGAAAGCCTTAATAAAAAATCTGTATTACAGCCTTTTATATGGTACAATCCCTATAGAGTAAAAATGAAAGCAGGAATCTAAATTTGAAATCAAATAAAAAGATATTTATTATTGTACCTTTATCAGTTTTATGTCTTATTTGCGCCTATTACGTCATAACCACAAAATTTATAAATTCCAATAATAATTCTGTTTCTGCAGAAAAACCTCCCAGCACATCGACAGAACAGGTAGAGGTTCATTCTGCTTCAGAATCTGCCGCGCCAGATTCTGCCGTGCCGGAATCCACTACCGGAACACCTGTGGAATCTACCGAAGAAACGACTGGAGATACGTCAGAGATTCAAGATATCATTAGTGACCAGACTACAAGCGTATTTGACGGAGCAGTTGGCGAACAGAATATTGGGATGGCGATCTATAGAAACGGCAGCGAATTAACAGCTACTTTTTTTACAGCGAATGAAGAAGATCCTGAAATCAAATTACTTGGCACACTGAATAGGAATACCTCCTCTTTTCTATTAACCAGTGAGGACGGCAGTATCCACCTTTGAAGGATCTTTAAGCCCAGATACGTCAAAAGGCGACCGATTGACAGGCTTGTTTAAAAATACTAAGGATCAATCAGAAACTGAATTCCACTTAACCCTGTCTCATTCAGTCGGCAGCCCCCTTGAGGGACGTTATCCCCTTGTTAATGCAGATGCAGCAGATGTTGAAAATTTTGCAAGACAAATAAAGTTGAACATTATGGAAGATAAAAGACAGGAGTTTGCAGATCTCATCAATTATCCAATCAACGTAACCTTAAATAATAAGAAAACAAGCATTCATTCTTCTGAGGAATTTATTCAGCACTATAACGATATTATTACTTCCGATTTTAAAAATAAGTTATCAGACAGCTATACCAAATATCTTTTTAGCACTAGTATGGGAGTAATGCTTGGAAATGGTGAAATATGGTTTGATAAATTTAATGATCAGGGATTTAGAATTTATGCCATAAATAATTAAATAGGAACGCCATAAATAATAAGCACCCTGCCATCATCTGGAACAGGGTGCTTATTAAATTTGTCTCTTATGGAGCTGTAATCTGCCACTGCTGATTATACCCGTTGTTGCTGCTCCACTGAATTACATTTCCGCCATCATCTACAGAGCCTTTCTCCACATCCAGAAGCTTTTTGCTGTTACCATTTACAAGATTGTAATAGCCATTTCCCAGATCGATTAAATTCCATCTCTGGTTATTCTGTCCGTTGTCCGTCCACTGGATCACGTCTGCCCCGTCTGCAGTGGAACTCTTATAAACATCCAGAACCTTACCGCTCTTTGCATTGCTCAGTTTGTATCCGTTTCCTGTATTGGTGATAATCCATTTCTGATTACTCTGACCGCTATAGCCCCACTGAATCACATCTGCTCCGTCTGCGGTTGATCCGTTGGTCACATCCAGGGCTTTCCCGCTGCCCCTGTTGATCAGTTTATAAGTCCCACCAGAAACAATTCCCGTATTGGTTCCGGTACCAGGAGTAATATAGATCCGATAACCGGAGCTATTGTTGCAGCCAGATACAGTAACGGTTAATTGCCCGTTTACTACCGGATAATTGGTTGTAGACAGAACCACCGGTCCTCTGGATACAGTATCTTTGCTCACCCAGTCGATCTTCTCAATTTTCACTGTTGCAGAAGAGCCGATAAAGGAAGGTATGTTTTTAAAGGTTGTATTGACAGTTCCGTCACCAGGACCTCCAAAAATAAAGCTTACGTATTTCCCATTAGAATCAACGCAGGCTGCTCCATCCACCAGATCACTGTCATCGTTTGGGGGTGTAACATAAACCATGTTTCCGGTCATATCTCCGTACCATTTATAAAAATACCAGCCTGCACCTTTTTCCGTATTGGTTGCAAGGAGACTGCCAAGTCTTCCGGGAGTGGGTACAAACCACCATGTAATACAGGCACTTTCAATTTTGTGGCGCTCAAATTTTGCGATAAAACGAGCAGAAGAACCTGGCTGACCTTCCAGATTATGATCTGGATCGCAGTATTCATTGATGCTGATTGGCAGCGGTGCGATACCAAGGGAAGACTCTAATGCCCGGTATGCTCTGATATTGGGTGCAATTGTCTTCGGTCCGCCAGACAGTTCATGCCAGCTCATGATATCCGGAATGCAATTATTTGCTTTACAATAGGTCAGGAACTCTTTCATGCGGGAATTGTTGTAATAGCTTTCACAGGGTCCTATAATTTTGGCACCTGGATCATTGGCACGGATTACATCATAGGTCTGCTTCCACATGTCGTTAAAACTTCCGTTAGACGTATTCCAGGTTCCTCCCGGCTCATTCCAGATTTCATAACCATAATAATTATTGCGGCCAGATGCTTTCTTATCCTTAATAAATGATTTCACCTGATTGAGCCAGCTGGTCATTCCCGGCCACCGGTAAGGCCAGCCTGGAAGCATATCTGCCAGATCAATGGATACTCTGGCACTGGGCACTGATGAAAGCTTCTGGGAAACCAGGATTGCATCCCCGAAGGGATGCTGGTTACCGTTTCCGCCCCTGGCGGGATTTCGTAAAACATAGGGATTTAATGGCGCTACAAGACCATTTACATCTGCCGGAATACTCTCCGTCATTCCATACAGAGATCCATTGGCACAATGAGTTACTTCTCTGAGTACATTGGCACAGTCTACTGTCATTGAATTTGCTGCCAGTGCCGGTATTTCCGGCATCATGGATAATACAAGCATAACACTGAGTACAAAGGCCAACACTCTTTTCATTTTCAACATACATACTCCTCCTTCATTTTCTGCTTGAATGCATTCGCTCTATAGAAAATGAAATAAGTTGAAAATGTAAACTAAAATCATGTTGATTTTACATATCATCTCCATAAATAACTGTTTTGTTCTTACCGGTGGACTTGGCCTGATACATAGCCTGGTCAGCAATATGAAATAAATCCCTGGGTTTACATTCTCTCTGAGAGGTCTCTGAAATACCGCAGCTAAACGTAATGCTTCCATGTTCAAAAAACTCAAACTGATGGGTTTCAAATATACGCTGTATATCTTCCACTAAAAATTTGGCCTCTTTCGATGATTTGTTTGGGAAAATAATAGAAAATTCCTCTCCCCCATAGCGGCATACCTGACCCATAGCCGAGCAGTGAGCCCGAAGAAGCTGGGATAAATAAATTAAAACTGTATTTCCATTGTCATGTCCCCAGGTGTCATTGACCCTTTTGAAATTATCAATATCAATTACTGCCACTGTCAGTGGAAATTGTTCTTTTTCGATTGCCATAGATAACAGATTGAAAAAAGTACTCATGTTATATAAATTTGTCAACGGATCATATTTTAACTGTTCCTCAAGCTGGGACTGTTTGATAAAGCTTTCTTTTATCAGCATGTTTTTTTCGTATTCCAGCCGAAAGAGATATCTTGCTATAAAATAAGAGCTTATGAGCAGATCCAGGGTGATAAACAAATCAACATATAGCAGTTTATCACCTGTTCTGCCGTCAATGGAGGCGAAATAAGTACTGATGCATATGAGAAAAAAAGATATAACCGTAATGTTTTTTGTCATTTTTTTATCCGAAAACATAATGGTTATGTAAACAGGGAAACAAAGACTGCAGGGAAGAACTGCGTAAACATTATGCACACTGGACATAACAAAACAAATTCCAGTAAGCGTCAAAACTGAAATATAGTTTTTAGACTGTTCCGAAATATTACCAGATTCTACTTTTATTTTACCAAGTATACATATGGCAAAGTTCAGGGAAGAGGGCAATACAATATACAGCAACAGGTATGGTACAGAATCCAGTTTTATCATTCCTGGATACTTTACCATAAGTAGATACGACATAACGATTTCTATTACCAAATTTACAGAAGAAATAAAAAACGCTATCTGAATAAATGACTTTCTCCATTTTTCATACAATGTGCCAAATTTGTCCATAATTATTCCCCTCAGGTGTTTTGCTTATTATTGTATGTCGTCAGAGGAAATGTTTCAACAAAAATTTCTATAATATGACAAATCGTAAAATATTTTCGTAACAATTATTTAAACAACCTGATTGTATTTGTATCATTTAAATGGCAAAGCAGGGAAAAAAATATAGGGAAGCTGATCATTCCTATAATCCCAAAAAGCTGCGCTCCAACAAACATGCTCACCAGGTCTACAATTGGGTGCAAACCTATTTGACTGCCCACAATTTTAGGTTCCAAAATGTTACGGATCACTGTAATAAACAGATACACCAGAAGCAGCCCCAAGGCTAACGGACCATTTCCCTCAATAGCCTCGATCACCATCCATGGCAGCATAATCCCTCCGGTTCCAAGCACTGGAAGAATGTCAAAAACAGAGATTGCGAAAGCGATTAATATTGCATTTGACACACCGATGATGGTAAGTCCAACGGACAACTCCACAAATGTAACAGCCATAATAAGGGCGTAGGATCGGATGTATACAAACAGGATATCTACCACGTATTCCTTTATTTGAAACAATAAACTGACTGCCTTATCAGATAACTGGCGGGCTATAAATTCAACCATAAGATCGTAATCTCCTGCAATAAAGAAGGTTGAAATAATCATTAGCAGGATTTTGACAAATATTCCAGGCAGCAGGGAGGCGTATCCGGTAAGTGTCTCCACGATCCTGACGGATAAGCTGGTAATGAGTTCGCCCACAGACTGAACAAACTGGGCAAACAAGCCATTAAGAGTTTTTACAAACGCAACATCCATACGGGAAACCGTATGCTCAATCCCTTTAAAAAAGTAACCAAGAAAAGGTTCCATCTGGTTCGTATAAATTGACGGCAATACCATAACCATATCTACGGTAACCGTCACCAGCTTAATTCCAACCAGGGCGATCAGGATACCTGCCGTACTGTAAAATACCAGAACCAGGACCATGGCAATCAGCTTATAAGGAAGCTTTGTTTTCCCAGCTATCCATTTTGCCGGTATTTTTAAGATGTAAGCGATTAAAAATGCTGCTAAAAATGGAGAAACCAGCCCCAATGCATATCGGATGGTAATGGTCACTAACAAAATAATCAATCCACAGTAAATCAGATTGACTATAAATCGTTTTTGTTTTTCGTAGTCCATATGTTTCCTTTTCCCATTGCATCAATTAATTATAGTTACGATTCAATTTAATAACAACCTTATCAAGAAAAGCAGATATGGTATCCCGGTCAGCCCGGGAGCCAAAAAGATTGACACTCAGTACGGGATTATTATCAAAAGTAGAAACCGCAAGCTGAAAATAGGGGCTGTACTTCACGGAGCCAGTCATATAAGCTTTTGTGATCTGCAACTCATCAAAGTAAAACTGTTCTTTATCAATGATTCCAATATTTGTAAAGGCAATCAACGCATTATCAAAGCTTTTATTTACAATACTTTCTGCCAGCTTATATGGCAATACATCATATACTTTTTCCATCACCAACATACTTTTTATACAGGCGATACTGGATTTTTCTTTCTTCATACGATCCCTGACTTTTAAAAGAGTATCTTCGAAAGATGCTCCTATATCGGACCCGATGTCACAGGAAAGATTGGTACAGAGATTACAGATCCCTTCTGCTTTATGATCAGGTAAATATTTTCTTAAGTCAACCGTACTGGGAATTGCAAATACATAACCAAATGTTTCATATAGAGTGCGGATATATGCTGTAAGAATCATATCATTTATGGTAGCATCATGATTCCTGGCATATTCTTTCAGATTCAGAAAAACTTCTTTAGGAATGCTTCTGATCTCAATAAAGGGATTGCTTAAATCTCCCTCCAGTTTTAACTTGGCAGGATCATGAGTAGACATGTCATTCTTACTTAATAAAATTTTTATTCTGTCTTTCCATGAAAACCTCCCGGTGATCTGGGATAATCTTCTGCTTCCCAATGCAGAAGGATAATAATCTGCATCTTCCCTCATCTTGTTGTAAATGCCGCTTAGAAGATACATATAGTCTTTAAATCCTGCTGCATCACACAGCATATGGTTCATTATTATGATAAGGGTATCCGTGTTTGTATCCCGGATCACCCCCAGCTTTATCTGAGGTCCTGTTGGTGTAATAAGCTCTGAAACAAGGAACTGATTCACGGCCGTCTCAACGTCTTCTGTTTCAATCAAAGTCAGCATTTCTTTGGTGGTATTGCTGCAATACTCCCAATATGGACGTCTTTTGGCCTCAATAAAACGGCTTTTGAGCAAAGGGAACGCTTCTGCTGACAGATCAACGGATTTCTGCAGCCGAATCATATCTAATTTACCATCAAATGATGCAAGGAAATGTAAGGTATGATCATTTATCTTCTTGATTTGAAACAGATGCTGTAAGCTGTCCCATGCTTCAACTTTATACCGGACATGCGATTCCTTCATTGCCGTCACCTTATAATTTTCCTTCCATCGGACTTCCTATATTTGTATATGCTCTTTTTCCTGATTATACCACGTAATTTGAGTTCTGCACCTATATTCTTACATTTCTTCGGGACATACCATGCCAAGCAGGCCACAGGCATCCAAAATGACCTGTTGTTATATAATCCCGTCTTTCCTCGCCTTTTCTACAGCCATCATACGGGAGGAAACTCCAAGTTTTCCAAAAATACTGAGTACATGGGTCTTCACCGTGGCCTGGGATATACAGAGATTCTCTGCAATCTCCCGGTTAGTAATGCCAAGAGACAGCTGGATTAATACTTCCTGTTCACGAGCTGACAGCATCTCCGTACTGCTTTCCTTAACTGTCTGCCCTCCGCAGATCATTATAATGTCACTTAAAAACGAGACTTCCTCTGGACTCATAAATTGTTTGCCACATGATTTCTGATATAATTCCTTTAGCAAAGGCAGCAGAATCACACGATCAAGATAAAATGGCATAAGTATCCGGTCTTTGTATGAATAGTGAATGGCTTCAACCAGCAGATTGGTGATTTCCCGCTGGCTCCCCCCTCCTGGCATATGGGAAAGCATCACTATTTTCAGAATATCAGCCTCTGTCAGGCGAAGCATATTATGATGGAGACGGGAGGCAGCCAGTATGTCCTCGGTTTCTTTGAAAGCCACTTCAGTTTCGCCGCGCTGAAACAGGATTCGGGCACGCAGCAGTTTCATAAACGGCTGCTGGCTGTATTTCTTTGAAACTTCCAGCTCATTTAAAAATCGTTCAGACAGATCTTCCGATAGCCTGTCAATACAGGCAAGCTCATAGATCAAACGTCCCAGCGAGAGTACACTATAGTTGGGATATTCCGATAAAATCCCCTCTACATAAGAAACCGCTGTATCATTTTCACCGCACAGGAACTTCATTTCCGCCAGATGATAGGCTAATGTCATATCGGTAATACCCGCATGAATATGGCGTTCAGTAAGTATCTGACCGGTTTGTTCCAATACGTCCTTTGCCTGATCCAGTTCCATTCTGCGTATATAGACTCCTGCCAGTCCGAAATAATAGTTGGTATCAATTCCCATTAAACCACTGACTGTTTTCATTATCTCTTTGGATTTGGCATAGCAGGGAAAACAGTCATTCAGCCGTCCCATTTCTTCGTAAACCTGACTCAGCTGATTATAAGCGAAGAAGACGATAAATGAATTTAATCCGGCAGCAATTTTAATCCCCTTTAAGATGCAGGCTTCCGCTTCCTCATATTTCATTCGATCCAATAATGCACCAGCATTTTCAATGAGCAGCACCGCTTTCATAACGGGTCCAAATGGAATTTGTTCCATTTGCTCATCCGTTAGCGCAGGACACTGAGGTAAAATTCCGTCTTTGGTGGTAAAATAGATTTGAGCGAAGTCAACAAAACGGAATAAGTCAGAATCCCGATAGAGTTCTTTGAATTTTTCGTAAATAACACGACACCGTTCTGTGTTGATATTTCCCAGATTATAAAGAAAGCACTGGGCAGCAAGATCTGCATCCTTAAATAACAGCTCTATGGGAACACGATCAAGATAACTCCATGCTTCTATCCTGCCCTCCATTAATCTGGTAATACGAAGGACTTCATTATAATTACCTGCCTCACAATGTTCCTGTAAGGCTTCCTCATAATCGCCTCTTTTCTCAAATGCTTCTGCAGTTATTTTGTAACATTCTGATTTTTGCCCTTCTGGAAGGCATAAGAACTGCTGCTTTAAATATTCCGATAGAATATTGTGGTAACGATAGATTCCATTCTGCTCGTCCAGGCAGATGATAAACAGATTTTTTTCCATGAATCGTTCCATCAGCTGGTTAAAATCCTGTTTTGTAAGGTTCTTAAACAGCTTTTGGTAAATCTCCGCATCAAAATAGGAAAGATATCCTGTTTTAATTAAAAACTCCTGTTCCTGTTTCGTCAGAGCACCGATAATCTCACGAGTCAGATACTGAGAAGCAATTCCTCCTCCCGCACGCAGCAGCTGCCCGGAATATTTACCGGCTGCCTTTGCTGCTGCCGCAAGCTGCAAACCTCCGATCCAGCCTTCCGCATAATGATTTAACTGATTCAGCTCTTCCTCGCTACCTGCCAGCTTCATCGTATCTTTCAGAAAAGCGATCCCTTCTTCCATGGTCAGCTGCATTTGTTTCCCATCTATAAACAACAAACGGCCGGATACCGCAAGAGGACCTAAATAGACAGGCGGGTCCTCCCGTGACAGCATGAAAAAATGAAAATTGGCAGGCATTGCTTTAATAAAAAACTCAAAAGTTTTAACAAGGGCGTCATCACCAATGCATTGGACATCATCAAGCACCATGTAATATTCCTCATCACCCCACAGCTGGTTAATCAGAGGGATCAGCAGATTCTCCATATACATGGTATCCGGATTTGTTCTTAAAAGATTAAAAAGACTTCCTTCATCTTTTAAAAAAGGACTGATTGCTGCTGTAAAATATAGCCAGAAGGAATATACATTGGTGTTGGTAGAATCCAGTGACAGCCAGCATATATTTTTCAGTTTCTTCTCTTGTATAAAGGATGATAGCAGAGTTGTTTTGCCTGTACCGGCACCGCCGCTTAAAAAAATAATACTCATATCCTCACACTTAGAAAGCTGTTCAAACAACCCTTGACGCACGATGTAATTTTTCCGGGGGGCCGGTATTTTTATTTTTGTAGTAAGAAATAATATGTCTGAGGAATGCTCCATTGTTTATTCACCTGTCATGTATTTGTTCCTATTATTGTAATTCAGGTCGTCCGTTTTGACAAGAAATGTCTCGCATTCATACCCTTTTTATATATTTCATCCGTAAACTGACACAGGAAATCACAAATAAAGCAATAGAAAAAGCGATCACATATACAATACTAAAGCTGTGACGCCATGCCTCTCCCCGTTCCAGGTATTCAACAAAATCCATCAGCTGCTTCTGAGGCAGTAATTTAATACTTGTATCCAATACTATATTCTTTTTACCGAAGAAATAAAAAGTTCCTGCAAGCATGGATGATAAGACGACAATGGATCTGCCAAGCATGGAAGCATTATCTGGTTTACTGATCAGTGTATTTAATAACAAAGCGAAGGAAATACCCAAAAAACTCATTACAAAAATCAGACCTGCGTACTGCAAAAGGGTAAAACCAATGTTAAATCCCCAAAACTTTAATAAAACAAGCAGGAAATATTCAGGCAGAAACATGGACAGGCAGAAAATGCAGTGAGCCCCGAGATAACCACCAAAAGAAACGGGCGCTGCTGTGATCCGGCGCAACTGTCCCTGCTCTTTGTCATCTGCAAACGCAAACAGATTGGCAAAAACCTCCATCAAAAGAAACATCATCATAAATCCAATTATATTAGCGCCAACACCACGGGCGGGTTTACTCCCTTTAGGGGGGGCGTCCGGATCACGCAGCATTGCTTCAACCATATTTTTATAATCATCACTGCGAAGTGTCTCGATCTGATAATCACCATCTTCTCCAATTGTCACATAAGCATCATATTTCTTCTCTACCAATGCAGAAACAGGCGGCTTTACTGCTGAAACAACAATATCAAATTCTTTAGAATTATAAGGTAATGTCCCCGCAGATTTGTCCGTTACCAGAACAATATGACCTTTCACCTGCTGTACACCCGTCAGATGAACTGCCAGAACCATAGAGGAAAGTGTGAAAGCTGTTAATAAAACAAACATAGGCAGGCGTGAAATTGTCCGCTCATAAATATTTTTAATCGTAGTTAAAAAGGTTCTCATATATAATCCTCCGTTCTGAAATATAATTTACATCCCAATGTCAGCAGGACAGATAGTGCAAATGCAATAATAAATACCGGCCAGAAATATCTCAGACTGTTATCACAGGACATGGTAAAGAAAGCTTCATTAAGCCATCTCACAGGTGATATTTTTGTAATCAGGGACATCAGGCTTCCCATTCCATCAAGAGAGAAAAACGTACCTCCCAAAAAACAAAGCAGGTTAATTACTGTACTCAGCAATGTACTGGTGGTTTCTTCACAATGGAACACACAGCAAAAAAAGATTCCAAAAGCAGATGCCACTAATTCTACCGGAGCCATTAAGAGAATAAAAAATACTGGATTACTTCCAAGGCTTACATGGAGAAGCAGGCACAAAATCAGCAGCAGCATTGTATGCAGGATATAATTAAAAAGAAAGGAGGCTGCCATTTTAGAAAAATAAACAAAGAAGCTTCCAACAGGGGAATAAATAATACGAAGATTGGCCCTTTTGATATCCCGTTCCATAAAGCAGTTAGAGGCGGTCATTGCCCCATTTAACATTCCATAAACAATAAGAGAAACTGTATAATACTGATATGCAGTGTTACTGTCAGAATAATCCCCTCCACATAAATAACCCAAAATCAATATTAACAAGCCTGCAAATGCTGTATTATACCCTACCAGAACCGGATTTTTAAATAAATTAACCAGGTCCATTTTTAAAATTACTATAAAGCGACGCATAGAAACTCCCCTTTCTCAATCACGCAGCTTGCGTCCTGTCAGCTTTAAGAACACCGTCTCAAGACTTGCTGCTTCGCTTGTAATATTATGTATTTTTTCGCCATGATCACTTAACAGGGCGATGATCCGGTCAAGATTTTCCACCCCTTTCAGAGACGTGATTTCAAAGGTATTACCATCTATTTTTACAGATTTAACACCTTCCACAGCAAAAAACTCATCATGCCCAATTGATCCATTTTCCTCCACTTCTATGATGTACCTTTTTTCGTTCTCAATATCCTCTTTCAAACTCTCTTTGGTTCCTTCTGCAAGAATTGTTCCATGATCCATTATAATAATACGGGACGAGATAACTTCCACTTCTTCCATGTAATGAGTCGTATAAATAACTGTCATTCCCTGATTCTGAAGCTTTTTGATGGAAGAAAGAATATGATTTCGGCTTTGGGGATCGATTCCAACTGTAGGCTCATCCATAATGACCAGTTCCGGGTGGTGGGCAATGGCACATGCAATATTAAGACGCCGCTTCATTCCGCCGGAAAAGGTCTTCACTTTATCCTTTCTTCGGTCTTGTAAGCCAGCAAAGATAAGTGCCTCCTCTACCGCATCTTCCAGTCTGCTGCCGTAAAGTCCGTAAAGAGAAGCAAAAAAACTTAAATTACTTTCAGCACTTAACTCTTCATAAAGGGCTATATCCTGAGGGACAATTCCAATCGACTGTTTGTAGCTTCGCAGTTTTTTACTGATTTTATCACCTTTGAAGCGAATCTCCCCTTCATCACTTCCAAGTACAGCGGTGAGAATATTAATGGTAGTACTTTTGCCCGCTCCGTTGGGACCTAAAAAACACAGTACCTCTCCCCTGCGGATCTCAAAGCTGATTCCTTTCAGAACAATGTTTTCTTTAAAGCTCTTTTTTAAATTACTGACTGTCATTAGATTATCCATGGCAATTGTCTCCTTTTCGTTTACTACGGATATCATACGGTATTACAGAAATAAAAAAATCAACCGTTTGGCTGATTCGGACGGTTGATTTTTATTGCTGTACCAATTTTATGATAGCAGCTAAGGCAAAAAAAACAAACTTACCTGCAATTATAACTATCTTATACATTGAAACATACTCACTTATCATTTCTTATCTTATCCACATCATAGAAATTTGCGGGATTTTCTGTCATCATGTGAATTATTTCCTGCCTGCTTATTCCGTTGGCAGAACAATAAGTAATAAATTCGTCGAAGATGGTTGTACAGGGATGATCATCCATCGATTCTTTCCCCTCTGAATAGAAGTCGTAATCCTGGGAAAGCAGTACCTTATGGCCGTAATTAAGTAAAATAATATATTTCAGCAGTTCAAACTCCCAGGCACTTTTCCCCTTCCTTATCGTGTCAATACCGATCCACATCCCCTTTTTCGCTGCCAGTTCCACCGTTTCCCTGTTTGCCTCGTGATCTGCGTGGGCCCAAAGAAATTTGTTGTAGTCTGCATTCACCCCATCCAGTACCTGTATCACTTCATGAACCATTTCTGCCTCTATGATATGGCAATGCACAGGGATACCTGTCTCTTTGCTGGCTCTCACCGCCGCAATCAGCATAGCCTTATCTACACCTGACAGTCTGCCCTTGTCAAGCAGCAGTTTGATATGTCCCGGACGAATAACAATGCCATCGATTGTGTCCAGACCTTCTTTAAAATCCTTTATCCAGCGGTTTGCCAGCTGTTCTTCAAAATGATCGGTAAATACGTCGTAAAGCTGTTTTGTCATGTTCCAGCCAGTGCATGCAATGATATGCAGATCCGTCTGTTCTGATAAAGCTTTTAACATTCTGACGTTTTGCCCACCCATTGGAGGCGACGTTTCTACTATACTCTTTCCGCCTCTTTCCTTTATATCAAGCATGACCGGTATAATATAGTTCATGTCTGATTCCATGTTTTCCAACTGATACTTTTTGTCAAAATACATGCTGTTTGCTTTAAATTCATCTGTCTCCCACTTAATATGCTCATGACCTAACGTAATTCCAAGTTCTTCTTTATTAATAGGTCCTCTTACCGTATAAATCATATGGATTCCTCCCGATTGCCTGTATCGGCATTTTTTAATAACATCAGCATAACAAATAAACTCTGACATAAGAATGTCAGAGTTTAGAGTTTAATTTATTTTTTTGTCTGCTTTATTTTTTTAAATCTGTTGAAATAAATTCTTTTGCCAGTTCAGCTATTTTATCCGCATTCGTCCAGTGCAGATAATGCTCCCCCGCAAGCGTTTCAATTTTTTGGATGGAAGGGTTGGTTATTAACTGTTGGTGAAGCGGTAACCAGTAATTATCGGTATCTACTGATTCGTATTATTTTCCCGATTATTTTAATTACTTTCTTCATGTGCTAAGCTCCCTGGTGTAATATTTTGATATTTCCCGGATAGTGTATTACTTAACTGTTTTATTTCTTCCAAAAATTCTTCTGGCTTTAAAGCGGTTACCTTCTCCGGATGGCATAATACCAATTTACATATTTCATCCTTATAAGGAGTCCTGACAGTAAGATGTATTTTATTGTTTATGGATCGGGTCATGGCATTTTGGAGATATACATCATCCTTGATAATCCTGTATAGAGCCGGATCTAACATCAGTTCATAAGTATTCCACCGAAACTTATCATGCTCTGATACAGGTAATTCCCTGTTAATAAAACAATTTTTTTCATCCACACATGTAATTGACTCAATTCGGTCAAGGCGGAACGTTCGCTTTTCTTCCCTCAAATGACAGTAGCCATTGATATACCAGCCACCATCTCCAAACTGCAGCTCTATGGGCGAAAATCGTCTGGTTTCTGTGATATTCCGCTCTGGGTGGTAATAACTAAGCTGCAGATCGCATGATTTCCACAGTGCCTCTAATATTGCCTTTAGAACATCCTCCGCGTAACCCATGGGTATTATCCGCAATATGTCAAAATTTATGTGTGAAATGACCTGAGAAGCCTTTTGTCTCTCTTCATCCGGTAAAACATTAAGCAGTTTGCCACTTAGAAGATTATAATCGGCTGCCATGTTTGGGATGCGAAATTCTTCCCCTGCTTTTAACACCATTAAAAGCATTAATATTTCCTGCTCACTAAGTTTAATACTTGGCATAAAATAGGAGGAATCTATTTCGTACCCCCCTCCCAGTCCCTCATAGGAAACAATGGGAACACGAAGCTGACTGAGCGCATCAATATCTCTGTAAATAGTCCGCTCACTCACATCAAAATAATCAGCCAGCTCTTTGGCCGTCATTTTTCTACGTATTCGTAACAAATGGATGATTCCATTCTGTCTTTCCGTTTTTTTCATTCCATTTACTCTCTATTCATTTTCATTTGATATACAATCAATATCATACCATTCCAATGAAATAATTGAAATAATTAATAAAAGATGGTATGCTACCAGAGGTAATCTCGAAAACTGTTATTAGTGGAAACAACATTAACAATACAGTGATGGGATGCCACATATTACATGGAGGACTTACATGATAAAATTTGATAACCTGTCTTACTCATTTCCGCAAAAGGATTTATATCATAACATTTCGTTCACTTTAGAAGACGGCCAGCACTGCGCCTTTATAGGAACCAGCGGAAGCGGAAAAAGTACGCTGATTCATATCCTTATGGATCCTGATAAATATATGTTTGATGGAAAACTGGAGATATCCCCCAATTGCAGAATTGGATATGTAAGCCAGTTCTATGAACGAGATGATGCAGAGGATATAACGGTTGCCCAATATATTGGTGCGGAATTTACAAAACTGCAAAACGAAATAACATCCATCTGTACTGAGATGGAAACTTCATCAGACATTGACAATCTTCTGGAAAAATACCAACAGGCTCTGGATGCCTTCCAGGCAATTGACGGAGATAATTTTGAAACCAACATGAATAAGCAGTTAGGTCTGGCAGACTTAGGAAAGCTGGAAAACCTGCCTGTCTCTCAGCTCAGTGGGGGCGAGTTCAAGCTGGTTCAGGTAATAAAGGAGATGCTGACTCAGCCTAATTTAATTATTATGGATGAACCCGATGTTTTTCTGGATTTTGAAAATTTAAATTCTCTTAAAAACCTGATCAATTCACATAAGGGAACTATGCTGGTTATTACACATAACCGGTATTTATTAAATCATTGTTTTAACAAAATTATTCACCTGGAAAATAAACTGCTTCAGGAGTTTGACGGACGGTATATTGATTATAACTTCACTTTGCTGCAAAAGAAAATCGAATTACAGGAACTGGCAGTGGCTGACACAGAAGAAATCCAGAGAAATCAGATTATCATTAACAATTTAAGATCACTGGCTACCACACACACAGAAGCAGCCAGAGGAAAATCCTTAAAAGCGAGAAAGAAAATCCAGGAACGTTTAATCGCCCGAAGAATTCAGGCACCATTTGTGGAGATCAAACAGCCGGATATTCACTTCACAGTTGCCAATGAGCTGGAAGATGCAATCGTATTAACTGTTAAAGATTACAGTGTGGCATTTGATGAAATGCTTTTAAACGATGTTAACTTTGAAATCAAATCCACAGATAAAGTTGCCCTGATCGGCCCCAACGGAACCGGAAAAACTACATTACTCCGTGATATCTATAAAAACAGCAAGGATTCCATAGAGATCAATGAAACCATTCAGACGGCCTTTTTATCCCAGCTTCAGGGTGAAATGCTAAATGAGTCTGAAACAGTATTAGATTATTTTTTCGGCCTTGGGTTTAAAACATACGATGAAATCAGCTCCTATCTTTCCAACTATACGTTTGATGAATCGGTCCTTCATCAAAAAATTGGTGCCCTGTCCGGCGGCGAAAAAAATATACTTCAATTAGCCAAAATTTCTGCTGGTAAGGCAGACCTGCTGCTTCTTGATGAACCTACCAGCCATCTGGATACCTACTCACAAATAGCATTGGAACAAGCCATTGCAAACTACAAGGGTGCAGTTTTAATGATCTCCCATGATTTTTATACCATCGTAAACTGTGCGGACTATGTCTTAATCATTGATGATAAGACAATCCGGAAAATGAGCATGCGTAAATTCAGGCAAATGATTTATGCCAGACATTTTGATAAAGACTATTTAGAATTAGAGCAAAAGAAAAAGGCAGTGGAGACAAAAATCGAACTGGCCTTAAAAAACACCGATTTTGAACTGGCAAAGGGCTTATCCGAAGAATTGGAAGCTATTATTGAGAGCCTATAAATTACAATGGATAACAGAAAAGTTAGTATCTAACAACAATGTGCATACTTCTCCTGCTGATTATAAGGGTATATAATTTATCTGTAAAAATCAAGTAGTAGGATTTATCATGAACGTAGAAGTAGAGAATCAGGAAGCATTGGCAGATAAAAAAATCAGGATCAGGATTTTCGATTTACAGCTTTTTTATAAAGAGGATTCAGGTAATAAAACTATTTTAATGCTTGGCGGATCTGACGGACATATGGAAAGCCTGTTTCTTATGGCAGCCCCCCTTGCCTCAAGAGGATTTAATGTACTGACTGTATCCTATTTTAATTCTGAGGGACTGCCTGAAAAACTGGAGGAAGTTCCTCTGGAATATTTCGAGAAGATTTTTAACTGGTTAGAGACCAGTAAAATTACTGATACAAAAGATATTTATATTCATGGTACTTCCAAGGGGGGAGAACTGGCTCTTCTATTGGCTTCCAGATATAAACAGATTAAAAAAGTCGTTGCAGTGGAGTCTCATACCTATTGTTTTCAGGCTCTTGACGGATTAACGAATGGAAATAATGTATCTTCCTGGTCCTATCACGGAAAATCAATTCCATTTATTCAGGTAGATAACGAAATTTTCTTTGAGGACCAGAAAAAAGACATGGAAAAAGGAATTCCGTTCGGTTTTACCAGCACTTACAGAAAAAGTATTGAAAAAGCGAAAAACCGCTCAGAAGCACGTATAAAAGTGGAAAATTCACAGGCAGATATTCTTTTGATCTGCGGAGAAAAAGACAATATATGGAACAGCCATGAATACCGCTATCTTCTATGGTTATATAATAATAGACAACATATTGATTATATACCATAAAAAATGTTAGTGAGGTTATGATAACTGCCATGGATTACGATAAAGAATTCAATCTATTATATCTGATGGAACAGGTTTATTCCTGTTTGATTTCTGTTTCAAACAAGCTGCAGGCAACCGGTGATAAATATAGCGAGCCGTTAACATCCAGACAATATATGACTGCGCTTGCTATCCTTCATTTGCCGGAGGATGAAACTACAATTAATAATATTGCCGGTAAATTAGGGGCGACCAAACAAAATATGACCCAGTTAGTGAACAGCCTTTGTAAAAAGGGCTTTGCTGAGATTATCCCCAGTCCGAAAGACAAAAGAGCCGTAAACGTGCATTTAACTGAATCGGGTCTCAAAACTTTAACAGACTGCGGCGTCAGCGTATCCATTGATTTTATGGCAGACACTTTTAAAGCTTTTGATGAAGAAGAACTTAAGATCCTATGGAAGTTGCTGAAAAAATTATACCGTTTTGACGGAGTGGAGCTTGATGGGCTTGAAGAGAATGTAAATGTTCCAAATGCGTTTAGCGATGAAGAGATAAAAACTGCAATAACCAGATTCTCCAACAGAAGAAATAAGCTTTAAATATACGTAGTTTTTCTCCAACACCATTTTGTCCCTGTTTCATATACTATATTGAGGCTTGTTTATTTATGATTATAACGTCATTGTTTGCAACTATTGTTTTCGACTGTAACTCCAGAGGAAAACAAATGCTAAGCCCGTATCATAACCTCAGTGATATTTCAGGCATGCCCCATTCAGATCATCGAAATGCAGGAACAGGCCGATGTTCTCGGTCCGGTTCCTGTAAGTCCGGATAAACTAGTCGAATAAACTCTCCTGATTCCAAATCATGGAGAGTTTATTTACTTGTCAAGATCCCTGTTTCTCTTCTTAATCTGTGAAGCCACCACACATACTGCAAGACCAATTAATACATATCCATTCAAACTTACTTTCTGGTGGAATACGTTAATCCATATCCCACTGGAAACAGAACCTGATCTGTTCTGATATCCTCAACTCTTGAGTAGTAAGGCATTGGCAAAGTCCCTTTAAAGGTTTTCTTTCCTGTCAGCACATTGGCAATACCATCTCCTTCACTTCCTGGAAGATAGCACATAACGATACCGTCCCACTGTTGCATATAGTCGCTGATGATAACATTTCTGCCGGATACAATTAACGCTACTGTGGGTTTCCCCAGACTTTTGGCCTGATCAATTGCTTTTTTATTACCAACGAGACCGAGACTGCCGGTTATATTGATGTCTGCACTGTCACCCTTCCATTCTGTATATGTCTTTTCTCCCAAACACAATAAGGTCAGATCAGCATCAGCCGCTTTTGCCGGATCAGTAATAATCGTCAGATTATATTCATCTGCAAGTTCATACAGCCCATCCAGAATTGTTTTTCCTTCCGGGATCCATTTGCGTCCATGATTGTCTGCATCTGTACTTCCCAGCCAGGTAAACGTCCAGCCACCGCACTGTGCCCCTACATCATTTGCAGCAGGCCCCGTAACATATATTTTTGCTCCCTTCTTAATTGGCAGTATAGTGTTGTCATTCTTTAATAATACAAGGCTCTCTTCCACCAATGTTCTGGCTAAATCCCTGTCTTTTTGTGATCCCATACTGCTCTCTTTCGTGGTTACTTTCTCCATCATAGGATCATCTATAATTCCCATTTCCTTTTTTACCGTAAGAATCCGGCTGACTGCATCATTTACACGGTCCATTGGAATTTTACCTTCATTGACTGCCTCAACAATATATTTCCGGCATTCCTCAAACTTGGAATCTTCCATCAGCATATCGATTCCTGCATTGACTGCTGTAATTGTCTGATCTTTTAAGTTGTCCCCCGGTATGTTATGTATGGAATTCCAATCGCTTACAATGAAGCCCTGGAAGCCCATATCTTTTTTTAGTATGGATATATATTTTTCATTGGCATGCATTTTTATACCATTCACACTGCTGTGACTGATCATAATAGTCTTAACACCAGCATCGATTTGTGCCTGATAAACCTTTAATAAATCTTGAATCTCTGCCTCTGAAAGCCTGGCATCACCACGGTCAATCAACCGCTTTTCTCCCTCTGAATTTTCACCAGTTCCGTATAAAACGTTACCGTCTGCAAAAAAATGTTTTGCGCAAGGGAGAAGTCCTCCATCAATCAATCCCCTGGTATATGATGCTCCCAGTTCTGCAACCATACCGGTTTCAGAAGAAAAACTCTCATAGGTGCGTCCCCATCTGGGATCCTGTGCTGCAGATAGACACGGAGAAAAGCTCCAGAGCATACCCGTCAGTTTTGCTTCATCTGCCACTGCCAATCCCATCTGATAAGTTAGCTCTTTATCATTGGCGGCTCCAATCCCTATATTATGAGGAAATATGACGGCACCTCTACAGCCAGCAAGGCCATGAACCTGATCATTTCCATAGATATAGGGCACGCCTGCCTCAGAACTTATGGCTTCCTTTTGATATTTCAGGATCATATTCTTCCACTGTGATGAGCTTAAGAAATTCTCACCAAATGTGGATAGAATGCTTCCGTAGCATTTCTCCTTCATCAGATTATCCGGCATATTATATACCGCTCCCTGTACCATCTGAGCCGCCTTTTGATCAAGTGTCAATCTGTTCAGAATATTTTCCACGGATTTGCTGTCAGTGTTATTTTCTGTTTCAGCAGAAGTACTTACTTCCGTTGGACTTGCGTTGCTCGCCTGAGTACCCGCGCATCCTGATAATACCATCATGAAAACCATACATGCCCCTGTCACGCTACTTCTCATCACTAAATCCCCCTTATAATAAATTTGCATACCGTCATCAACAAGTTTACTCTTGCTAATTGCGATATGCAATATTTATCTATCCCCGGGGCATAGAACTTACTTTTTCGAATCAGCCCTTTCGCTGGCATAAGTAATCAGCTTACGAAAGGATTCTTCAAAATGTCTGTCATCTTCTTTTGTTCTTTTTGAAGGTCCACTAAGATGATTTTTTGCCTTCGCTCTTCTTGCTTCTTTTGCAATATGCCGTTCCATCAGGAGCTGATCAATATTATCATTGGTATACCACTTCCCTGACTGATGAATTCCATATGCACCTTTTGAAAGTGCCATAGCCGCCACTCCATAATCCTGTGTCACCACAATATCACCTGCTTTGCACAGGTTTATTAACGCAAAATCCACGGCATCCGCTCCTGCGCCAATGATCCTGATCTCACTGTAATCAGACTGTAATACATGATTGGTGTCACAAAGGAGGCAAACAGCTGTTTTATTATCTTTGGCTGTTTTTTCCACAATCCGAACCACCGGGCAGGCATCTGCATCTACATAAATTGTCATCGGTTTCTACCTCATTTTTTGATAGGTATTTAGTAACTCATCGTTAATTATATATGCCTTACCATCTGCAGTCAATTTGGAATCTTCGTCTAATACCCGCGCGCGATAGGTCCAGCCATCAGGAAGGTCCAGTTTATCACCTAACATTTCCAGAACATCAATAGTTAAGTTTGGATCTATCTGTTGGGAATAGGATTGCATTCTATACACATCACCAGCGGGGGAGGTTAATTCATATACCATATTTCCTTTCAGGTAATAGTAAGTTGTTTCTCTGTTTACTACATTCTCGGTGTATTTTTTATCTCCCAGGTTTCCATGAAATATTGTTGTATGAAGCGTAGCCCTCTGGGTCATTTCAATTCCCCCAAAATTTGCTATTTTCCCATCTTTTGAAACAGAACCCGCATCTATTTTATTTACCACCCAATGCCTTGGTCCATTTGCCAGCACTGCCATTGCACCATACTCTTTTGCCAGGGCATCAGTATCAATCTTCTCCCATAGATCCTCCGGAAGTTCATTGGAATTCACAGTATTGTACACTTCCATAGAAAGCTTAGCCCCTTTTCGGTAAACAGCTATAATTTCCCCGTAGCGGAGATTTCTCCAATCATCACCATGATCAATAAACTGTGTTTTTTCCACAGAAGGTATTCTGTTATCAAATTCCTTCATGTTGCCGCAAAACAAATAAATCAATACAATGGCAATTATCAGTAATACCAATGTTAATATTTTCCATGTCTTTGATTGTATCATTATTTTTCCTCCTTTTAGTATACATTGTTTTTATTAAATTATTTTAATATACATTTGTATCGTAATTTATTATATGATATAATGGAATGAAAGTAAATAAAGATCAAAGATAAGAGACAGGAGGCCTTATTTTGTATCATATAAAAGAAGACAAACGTTCCAAACAATCATCAAGCCTGATTTTCAATGCATTTCAATCTCTGCTTTATGAAAAAAACTACTCCGATATTAAAATAACAGAGGTTATAGAGCGGGCTCAAGTTAGTCGGGCGACCTTTTACAGAAATTACGATACACTGGAAGATATTTTAAGATACGAATGTGATCAAACGTTTATTAAATTAAAAGAATATATTGCTGGATATTATCTTAATCAGAATTCGGAAAGAAATACCCATCCATTGGACCTGCTAAAACCTTTTTTAAGATTCTGGTATTTAGAATCAGGTATTATTGAATTATTAATCAGAATCAACAACAAAGAAATATTATATAGTAATATAGCAGACTTGGTTAAGAAATTAATAGACAGAGTTAAATCCAGTCCTGACAAAGACCCCTTTTATGAATACAGTTTAACCATACGTTCCAATATCATTATGGGAATCCTGGAAGTCTGGATATTAAACAATAAGAATATTGCACCCGATACATTAAGCATTCAGGTAATGAAGCATCTTTCAGAGTCTTTAAAATACAAAGTTGATATCAGCAACGGTGATACTTAGCATTGATCAGACATAAAAAATGAGGCGGCTGTTTTTCTTAGAAATATAAGAAAAGCAGCCGCCCATTATTATAAAGGTAATACCGTCTTTTTAAATTCCTGGTTTAAAACCTGTCCCACTGAATTATAGATAGCAGATATACCACAGAAAATTCCCACATATCCGGCAATTGTATGTATGGATTCCGCTCCTGTAAAGTTAGCCAGTGACAGCAGGAAGAATAAAACCGTCAGAGAGCCAAAAACAATCTGGCTGGCGCGGTTATGTTTTAAAGTTCCGATAAACATAAAAAGTGTGAACACACACCATAAACCTAAATAAAATCCCATGCTTTTGGGATCAGCAGCTTCGATTCCTTTAAATGGGTTAATCCAGATTAAAATCAAAGACCACCAAAAGAAACCATAGGCTGTAAATGCTGTTGCACCAAATGTGTTGTTTTTCTTGAATTCCATGATACCAGCTATGATCTGAGCGGCACCACCTAATCCAAATCCCATCGCTACAATCACAATGGATAAAGGAATCAATCCTGCATTATGGATATTTAGCAGGCAGGTAGTCATTCCAAATCCTAAAAGTCCAAGAGGAGCTGGATTGGCAATGGAAGGAGTGGATGGGGCTGTTGGTGTTGATTGAGTTACGGAAGCTGTTTTGGTTGACATTAGTTGAAAATCCTTTCATTATTGTATATGCGAAAACGCACCTGGCATATAATATCATCTATTTTAGAAAAACACAACAAGAATATTATCTTCCGTTTACAAAATGAGAGGATTATCACTTTTTATATTCAGAGGTTTCTCATAATTTCTTTAACACAATTCACCATTTTCTTTCTATTTTATTCCTGACTATACACATATTCCACAAACTTAAAAATCCGTAATAGCAAGTTTTTCCATCAGCAGGTAACAACCATCATCTGCTAATAAATAATCCCTGTAATCTGTAGTTTTCATAATTTGAGGCACTGGAACTCCATGGGAGCGAAGTGCAGTAGTCAGCCTTATATTATTAAGTGCAGCATTTTCTGTACCGACCGATTTTAAAATATACTTCCCCGCTACTTCCCAGGTTGTGGGCGTAGTAGCAACTGGCTCCTCATTCAGCCCCCAAAATTCAATTATACCTGCTGTCATACATACACCTCAGTAATTTTTTAACCCGTAACATCAATGGAAGACGAAGTTCCCCCTTTTGCTCTTGCCGCGCTGTTCCACGCCTGATTGTAGATTCCCCACAGCTGGGATTCTCTGGCATCTTCTGCTTTTGTTCCATAGGAAATCCATCTGCCATTGGAAAAAGAAGCTACCATTTCTCCATTGCTGTCGTAAAATTCAGCGTAAGAAACATCATCTGCTTCCTTGCTATACTTCACGGAACCAAACATATAATCCAACAGATTAAAGGTTTTCGGTTCCTGTCTGGTATTTTTATAAATCGCTCTTAGGCCTTGTGAAATAATATTTTTCCTGTCAGGGGAGACCGCAGAAACGTAACTTTTTACCAGATTTCTAAATCCGGCTGAATCGGATTGGAATTTACCGGCCGCCTGATCTTTTTTTGCCTGCTCGATAATAGCTGTCTTATACTTTTCATCGCTCATTGCAGGTGCTGTCTTAGTATTAAAATGAAAATCGGTATAATCCGGGGAAGGTACACTTCCCCGTTTTTGTGTACCGGAAAGCTGGTGGCTTTGCACCAGGGATTTATCATTTCCTACGCGCATCTTTTTTCTGCTCCTTATCTTTTAGGAAAGATTTCCATATGGGCTGGTCATATGAAAATCCATCCCGTAATTTATACTTCGATATCTGGTTAGAAATTAAAAGGAGTCATCCCAATAAATCGTAATATAAGGATTGGAATATGATTTAGATCCAATGTCTAATATCATACCATGGGAAATCGCGCCGCTGATACAGGTAGCGTTAAAGGAAATTGTATATGTTCCATTGGCTTTGGAAGCCAGGAAACCGTTTGTTCTCAAAGTTGTATTTTCCTTACCGTTCCAAGTCACTTTCTCTGCTGAACTTCTGTTACTGCTGGCCACTGTCAGGTAATTGGTAAGTACAGCTCCTGAATATTTCAGCGATCCCGGATTTACCTCAAGCTTAGTAATAACAGCATTGGCGGGAAGACCGGAAACACGGAATGTAACTTCATTGGAATTGCCGGTTTGCCCCTTTTTCAGAGCAAGACTCATGGTACCGGAAGAAGTCACTTTCTTGGTTCCTGTTGCAGCATATGCTGAGGTAGCTGCTGTAAATGCCATCGTTATAACTAATAAAGCACTGAAAAGTAATTTTAAAAACTTATTTCTACTCATAAAAATGCCCCCTGTTCTAAATTAATAAGAGAATCCCAGCAACCAGCCTGCTGCATCCCTTATTATACATATCGGTTTCTTTGAGACATTTCTAAGATTTTATTCATGATTTGATATTCCATTTCAGCATAACTGTCAAACTAACCTTATTCTCTTGTATTGAGAAATGCATCTTCCAGTACTTTACCATCACAAGGTCCGAAGTCAACCCCAAGAATGGAAGCTATGGTTGGGGCAATATCTACCATATGAATTTCTTCCAGCTGATGTCCTTTTTTAATCCCTTTTCCAGACACGACAAAGCAGCAGCCATATTCTGGCTTCTCCGGAGAATATCCATGGGTCGCATACGTTTTATTCTCTTTTTTTAAGTCCGTTACAAGGGGACCCGCAATTTTGTCATCAAAGCTATATCCCAGTTTTGCTTCCAGCATACAGCCAGAAACCGGGAAGGCATGGAACCGTCCCAGTTCTTCCCCAGTATAGATTTTCTCTATACCTAAGGTTTCCTCTCCTGCCGCTTTTTGAAGAATCTGCAGAGCCCGCTGCTTCGCCTCGTCATCATTTTCCTTTACGTGCAAATAAGCTGACCCGCCTGTGGACTGCAAATATGCTCTCCAATGCATGCTCCCATTTTCTTCATAAATAAGACCGTCTTCTTTTAGCAGTTGATTCAGTCTCACCTTATATCTGACATTTTTCTGTCCATGATCACCCAGTACCATGAATACTGTTTCCTCTGAAATACCTGCCGAAGCAACAGCATCCATCATCTTTCCGATTCGTTCATCCATGCGCAGGAGAACCTGATCAATCTCAGTACTGACTGTCCCATAATGATGTTTTGCATCGTCCAGATCAATGAAATGAATCATTAAAAGCTCCGGTTTCTTTGATAATATGGTATCTGTTCCACACATAACCGTAAAATCATCCAGGTAGGGCTGCTCAATTCCTTTTCTTATTTTTCCGTATTTTCTCTCAAGCCCCATACAATAAAGCGGATTTCCGTTTTTTAAAATTTTAAGAGCCTGATTTTCACGGCCGATTGCTTTTATCTCAGGCATATTATAACGAATGGAGGCCTTTCCTGTGACAGGCCATAAAATTGCGGCCGCTTTCATCTTATGCTTTTTTAATGCTTCATACACGGTGGGTACCCTGATGTCTTTTCTGAACCAGAACCATGCCTGATCTTCTTCTCCGACAAATGGCTGGAGCGGGTTATTATGATAAATTCCGTGTTTATCCGGATAAACTCCAGTCACCATTGTGGTATGGACAACATAGGTAAGAGTCGGATACACGCTTTTTAATTTTGTGCTGAAAACCCCGTTTTCTATTAAACGGGAAAGATTGGGAAGCCGGCTTGCTTTCTCCCAGTTATCTTCAGAAAATGCATCATAAGAGATTACGATCAGATGCTTTGCTTTTCCACTGCTCATTTTCATCATCCCATCCTTCATCTTATTTTTCTTCCACAGGAAGCCTTATAAATATAATAAATCCCACTAAAAAGAGGGGTATAATTCCAATAATACTCCATCTTGCATTGCCTGTAACTGCTGTTGTAAGGGACATCAGCGTGGGTCCCATAATAGCTGAAAATTTACCAAAAATATTATAAAACCCAAAGAATTCGTTGGATTTTTCCTTTGGAATAATCTTAGCAAAATAGGACCGGCTCAGTGCCTGAATCCCGCCTTGTGCAGAACCAATCATGGCACCAAGAATGAAGATGTGCCAGACGGAAGATATAAAAAATGCAGCAATGCAGGAAATGATATAGGTGAATATTCCTATGATAATCATGGTTCTGGCAGAGAAACGTTTTGCCATATTTCCATAAAATATTGCACATGGAAAAGCAATGATCTGAATAATCAGCAGAATCGCCAGCAGGGAGAAGGTATCCAGTGCATCGTTTCCCATAACTGCGGTGGCATAAGGAATTACCATCTTAATAATGGTATCCACACCATCAATATAAAAGAAATAGGCACCAAGAAAAATAAATACAGTCTGATACTGTTTCATTTGTTTAAATGTTTCTGCCAGCCTTTTAAAACTATTCTTTATGGTATCCTTCCCAGGTTCCACATAATGAATCTGTTTTACATCTCTTATCATGGGAACGGTAAAAAGTCCCCACCATAAAGCTGTAATAATAAATCCAATCTGATATCCGATGGATTTTTCCATTCCAAGAAGAAAGATCAGTATCAGACTAATACCAAAAGGGATGACACTGGATATGTAGCCGAATGCAAAACCAAGGGAGGATATCTTATCCATTCTTTCATCACTGGTGACATCTACAATAAATGCATCGTAAAAAATATTAGATCCTGCAAAGCCAATTGCTGACAGAATAAAAAACAGAATCAAAAGCTGCCATTGCCCGCTGGAAGGAGGGATAAACGCCAGTGATGCAGTTGACAGGACTCCCAGACAGGTGAAGAATACAAAAAAACGCTTCTTTTTGTCCTTATAATCGGCTGCTGCGCCCAAAATGGGACTTAAAGCCGCTACCAGGATACTGGCAATGGAGTTGAAATATCCCAGATCCATGCTGCGTTTCACATTATCAAACATACCGAACATAATCGGCAGTAGCGCGGTTGTGACAGCCATGGAATAAGCTGAATTACCGCAGTCAACCAGTATCCATGATTTCTCTTCCCTGCTTAAATTCATGATTGAATCCTCCTGTTACTGGTCCACGCCTCCCTGCACTCTCCCTACAATTCCACCTTCCAGCATTACTTTAATGCCTCTTGGATGATTGGGAGAATTGGTCAGTATTCTCTGGACCACACCCTCTGTGAGTTTGCCTGTTCTCTGATCCTGTTTTTGCACCACCATAACGCGGTCGCCAATTTTAATATTTTTTCTTACTGTTCCGTCCATTTCATTCCTTTCATTCTCTAAATACGCCGGTACTCCCCACACCTTAATATTTAATATTTACATAATTATTATAAATCAATCAATACTAACAGAAACTGAATAATCCTGAGAGGAGATAATGTATGGATTACAGCTTAATATGGAAAACAATTATTATATTTTTTGCAGGTAAACTTATTCTGCGATTGGGGGGCCGTAAATCAATCTCGCAGATGACAATTACGCAAACCATTGTCATGGTTGGCATTGGCTCCCTTTTAATCCAACCCATCGCTGAAAAAGGAATCCGGGGCACACTGCTGATTGCATTTCTATTCACTATGCTTATGGTATTGTCGGAGTATCTGGAAATAAAGTTTGATCTCCTTGAATCTCTCTTTTCGGGCAAAGCAGTGGTTGTCATAGAAAATGGAGAGATCATTTTGAAAAATCTAAAAAAATTACGGCTTACAGTTGACCGACTGGAAACTCGTCTGCGCCAAAACGGTGTGAGTTCAATAAAAGATGTAAAAACAGCTACCATAGAGGTAAGCGGCCAAATAGGCTATGAACTAAAAGATGATAAAAAACCTCTGACAAAAGAAGATTTTATTACCATAATGGCGGAAATATCACAGCATAATCAATTAATGGCAGGTTACCAGAAGACGCAAAAAAGCAATTCAGACAGTATATTCCAGGAGGTTATTCTTAAAAACAAAGAAGGGAAAAACGAGCCTTAGTTTTTTAAATTCTAACGTAATTAAGTATTACTTCCTTCTCTGCTGCTACCTTTAAAACCAGATTTTTCCGCTCTTCTCCAAACGTAAACGTAAGCTTTGTATTTAATGGTGTCTCATAATGCCAGATGCAGGCTTTAAACTCATCCTGTTTCCACTCTCCGTAGCAAACAGCCCTGTAAAAGGATTGGTTTTCCCAGAATGGTTTAGCAGTCTCCACCCATTTTTTTTCTATGAAACGGATCACATATAAGGGCTGCGAGTTTTCACCGTTATAAAGAGCAAGCAGACATTCACCGTTTTCGAAATCAAATCTTATCTTTTTTATATTAAAATCCATCTCTGCTTCCGAATCAGTGGAAAGCTGGTAGGAAGCACGGAATTCAGGATAAGAATCTGTATCTTTATTCACCTTCAGATGTGTCTGGCTTGCCCCAAACTCAACCAATTTACTGGAATCCTCACTTTGAGGCAGAACCCCTTCCCCTCCAAGTGCCGGAAGAAGGTCACTCCAGACCAGTTTCATAAATTTACCCATGTCTAAATTGCTTGTTACTGCAACAACGCAGTTATATTCAGGCATAACGATACAGTATTGTCCATACATACCGTCTCCGCGGTACACTCCTTCGGGCACACATCTCCAGAACTGGTATCCATAACCCTGAGCCCAGTCATTATCAGCTTCGTCGCCGTTGTTAATCTGTTTTGAGGTTGCCTCCTCGATCCATGCTGCAGGTACCAGCTGCCGCCCATTGTATTCACCTTTTTGCAGAAGCATCTGTCCAAAAACGGCGATATCCTCTGTTTTAATATTCAGTCCAAAGCCTCCAAAGCTGATACCCAGATTGTCTTCTTCCCAAATGGGATCAATACCCAGTGGTTCAAACAGCCTTGGCATAAGATAGTCCACAAGCTTCTGCCCGGTTAATCTTGTAATAATTGCAGAACACATATAGGTAGCCATGGTATTGTAAAAGAACGCGCTTCCCGGCTCATTCTTTACATGAGAGCTTAAGAATCCCAGCATGTTATTATAATTTTCATCATCCCAGTTCCAGTTTTCATATGTCATCCCGGTTCCCATTGTCAGGAGGTTTTTCACGGTCATTTTTTTAATTTTACCGTCAACCTTTTCCCCCAGTTGTTTCATTTCAGTTTTAAAAATATCAGCAATCAGCGTATCTGTTGTCAGCAGGCCTTCCTCTATTGCCAGCCCGATTGCCATGGATGTAAAGCTTTTGCTTAACGAAAATAATTGATGTCTGTATTGTGGGCCATAGGGCTTCCACCAGCAATCAGCAATATTTTTACCGTTCTTAAGCAGCATAAATGAATGAAGTTCTAAATCCTGTTGGTTTACTTTGTTTAAAAATTCCAGTATCGCATGGGAATGAACTCCCTGTGATTCTGGTGTCGCTTTTTCAAGTCTCATACATTACCTCCCAATTTATAATCATATCTATTTGCATTTAACATCATTGTATGACAAATTGTAAGATAATACAATTAAATCATTGCTAAACTGGAGCCAAAATGCGTTAATTCCCTGCATAAGTCTTCTCTATCGTTTATGAAACCGCTACGCAAATCAGTAACAACAGGGACCTCTTTCACATCAAATTCCAGAGTTCTAAACATTTGGCTGGTATAATTTATATAGGGCTTAAATAAATCTGCATCGGGGTTCCCCTGGTTAAAGGAAAGAACCATTTGTTTCTTAACAGCATTGTCTTTAAAGAATGGAGAGAACCGTGGTGAAAAACTTGCAAACAGCCTGTCTGTGAATATCTTTCCCTGCGCACTCATCTGACCCATGTAAATTGGCAAGCCAAAAATAATAACATCTGTATATTCCATCGCATCATAAATTTTCTGCATATCATCGTTGATCACGCAGCCCTGATCACCCTTATGGCAAGCCCAACAGCCCCTGCACGGTTTAATATCAAGGTCGCTGAAACTAAATGACTGGGTATTGGCACCCTGTTCCCTTGCTCCTTCCAGCAATTTGTTTACTATAAAAGCAGTATTACCTTCTCTTCGCTGACTTGCTATAATTCCAATTATATTCATTTGTCTTCCTCCTCTTAAATTGTTAAAATATTTTATTTTTGTGTCTTAAGACTCATAATCACATAATAATGCATTTTTGTGTCCTTGTCAACAATAATTCTGTTATAAAAAGCAGCCCACTCTTTCAGAATTTGGGCTGCCTCTCCATCAGTTATAATTTATCACACCAACCAGACGTAATATCTACACCCAGCTTTTTTATCTCTGTATCTAAATGCTGATTAAACTTTTTCGCAAAACCGAGCATACTGTCATACTGTTCTTCTGTTATTCCATCAAATACAACTTTATCCCGCTCTTTATATTCTTTATGCAATTCCTCATGAATTTTGTATATCTTATCTCCCTGTTTTGTAAGTCTAAAATATACCTCTTTTCTGTTTTCTGGTTTCTGATAACTTTCAATAAGGCCTTTCCCAATGAGCTTCTTTGTCAGTTTACTGATCGCGCTTCTTGTCATATAAAACGACTCAGCAAGTTTTGTGACATTGGAATCTTCGTTTTCACCAATGAATTCGATACAATGTACTTCTGAAGGATTATACCCCTTAAGCCTTGTTTTCATTTTAAAGCTGTCAAGCCACATCTTTTTATTAAATAAATCCCAAAGTTCTGACATGACCTGTTCTTCTTTCTTCACGGCCTGTACCTCCGATTTCTCTAATTTTCCCGATTGTCATAGGGAATTATCACCTTTTCATATTGATACTGCCCTGCCTCCACAGTCATTCGGCTCATCGTGATCTCTAAATGAAAGCGCCGCTTACCGCAGCTGCCAGGATTAAGATACAATATTCCATCTATAACTTCAGAGGAGTATTTGTGAGAATGCCCATAGATCACTACATCCACATCCGGCAAGCGTTTAGGAACATCTTTCCTGTTATGAACAATAAAAAATCTTACACCTTCAATGGTGACAGCAATACTGGCGGGCAGATCTCTGGCCCAATCCATGTCGTTATTGCCGCGCACCATATAAGTCTCCCCTGACTGCCGCACATAGTCAGCGATGTAAGGGGTGTTAATGTCTCCGGCATGTATGATACAATCTGCTGCATCCAGTTCAGCCATGACCTGCTCTCTCAGAAGACCATGAGTATCCGATATGATTGCAATATGTTTCATTGGTTTCACTCACCTCATCAGACCAGCAAAGCGTGTTATATTGTCCTCAGCGATTCGCGACTGACTCTGATCAGAGCCAGTTATCTTTTTCATGATAAATTTCTCTATGAAATTCATTTTGTCATAATTGCATTCCCCGCCAAAAAACCCCTTTGCGGCGGCGGTAGCCAATAGTTCCTTGGGAAAAGAGGATTCAAGCTGCTTTTGCGCATCATCTTCTTTTGCCATTCCGCAGATAAAGAACCCTGTTTTTTTATCTTTCAGGGTGTTTTGATTGTCTGAACAGAAACTCATAACTGGCTTTCTGATTTTCCCAGCATAGATTGAACCGCCAATGATGACTTTATCATATTTTGTCAGATCGGGGTGATTGCTTCTTAAATCACAGATATCCACCTTTCCCTCAAGCTTTTTCGCAAGAATCTCAGCGCACGTTTTCGTAAATCCGTATTTAGTTGCAAATGCGATTAATGTACTCATATTAATACCTCCCATATATTTATTTCGTCAACATGTTTCATTTAATTTTCATTCTTCCCTGCCTCTTTGGATACCGCCGTCAGGCCTTTCATTGTAAACTCGATGAGATAATCCAATACCTGAGGAAAATACGGAAGGCCGATTTCCTCTTTATGGGTCTCAACCGTAATGATTGCTGTGAATATAGCCATGATCATTTCACTGTCAATATCATTCCTCATCTTTCCATCCGCCTGCCATTTTTTAATGACATTAAAAAGATCCCGATACATGAAGTCAAGACGATTAAGCCCCTTCTGTTCGCGGAAATACTGCTCCATTTTGTAAGACACATCCTTATTATACCACTCTTTCAGGATTGGATTGGACTTCATGCCTTTTAGATTGATTAACATCAATTCTTTAACCAGACTTAGCGGTTCCTGATCCATGTCGATTGATTTCAGTATTTTTTTCTTCAGCTTTTCGTTTTCTTCCAGATATATTACCATGAAAAGCTCCTCTTTTGAGGAATAGTAATTATAAAATGTACCTGTTCCAATATTTGCAGCTTTCGTAATATCTGACACACTGGTATCCTTAAACCCATTCCGGCTGAACAGTTCCTTTCCACATTTAAATAGTATTGTTTTCGTATCTTTCAATGTATAGTCCTCCAACATATTTTATATATCAGACATCGACAAATTCCTACTTCTGCTTCGCCAGCCGATGTCCTGTTAAATCAAAAATCCACCCCATCAGCTTTTTAAACGGATTTAAGGTAACATCGTAATAATAATCTGATTCAAACCATCCCTTCAATCACCAAATCCCGATCGTCTCTTAAGGGACAGAGTTCTTCTCCTTTATTGAAACAGAGCTTGCAGCCCCTGCAAAACTCAATTCGATAATCCTTTAAGAAAACATATTCAAACTCAATATCAGTATACGATTTTAAATTTCTCTCAAATTCACGAACTGCTTCGTATGTTGCCTTCTTCTGGGCACTTCCTATAAATGCGGTTACCTTTTTCATTTAATACCTTTCAGCAAAAGTGCTATTATGTGAATGAATTAAAAATTATTCATTCACATAATAGCACTTTTGTATTTACACGTCAAGTCCAAAGTAGTGATGCCTGCATACTGTATAAGTAGCGTTTCAGCACAGGCAAGCTCCTGTGGCTCATCGTCACAAATTGCAATCTGCAGCATAAACTGCACCTCCTGGGTTTTCATCTATGAGACTGTTTGTTTTCGTATAATAATGTATCAATCTTTTTTTGAAATTCTTCTAATTTTAAATGTGAATGGTAGTCATATATTGCATACCCCATACTAAAGCCGATTTTATAGGGCAGATTGCTGACGGCATTATATCTTTTCGCACTTTCATTCACTCTGCATATAATCTCTTCCAGATCAGCTCTGTCAGATGTCTCCAAAACAATACAAAACTCATCCCCGCCATAGCGGGCAATAAAATCATTGGACCTGAGACATTTTTTAAGAATTGTTGAAATATTCTGCAATGCCCTGTCACCTTCATCATGACCATAGTTATCGTTAATATTTTTAAAGTTATCCAAATCTATCATAATAGCCGAAAAAGTCTTTTCTCCGGTACTTGCACTGATTTTATTCATCAAATGGAGATCAAGCATCTTGCGGTTGTTAACCCCGGTAAGATAATCTATATAAATATCCCGATTTTGAATATTTATAAAAATTACCAACAGTGATAATACAACACTATTGATCATCAGTGATACCCCATAAAAGAATACTTGTAAAATGATGCACATAAGAGGAGGTACACAAAAAAACACAAGTGAAAAAAAATGTTTTTTCTTGATTTTCCTGGGATTAGCGATAATTATAATTAATGCAATTAGAATCAAGATAACGGTAAAGGACCCCGCAAGAAGAAAAAGGGGACCTCTATGGTAAATATTATTCGAATCAATATAATAATAACAGCCACTAAATTGCGATAATACTACCAAAGCTGCATTAACAGCATTATAAACAAATAGAGGAAATACTAGCTGTCTTGTTTTTTTCTCATCCTGAAATAAATTGATATGGACATATAGTAACCAAAGGGAGGGTAGTATTGGATTCAGGAAGAATATCAGGAAATTTCCCAAATAATTTATTACCGCATACATTGTATCTGACTTACCATCAAATCTGCTGAATATATCTACAACCAGCATAAAAATGGTGATTCTCAGCATCATCGTATAAAGCTTATACTGCAAAGATTCTTTTTCTTTCTCTGTGGAAGAATGATAGCAGATTACAACCAGCAATGCTACTGAATAAATATTTAATATTATAACGTTCACTAACCCCATGCTCTACCTCTTATTTTAGCAACCATTTAGCGATTTCTGCGATCAAAGTCAGCGGAAGTTGCTTTTCATAAGGCAGCTGTATTGCGCCTTTACTTGTTTTGTATTCTGTCAGCCGATTTGCGAAATGCACCATTGCAGCCTCACCGGGATACACCCCTATATGTTTTTTAAATGCGGCAAAATGAATGATGTTATGTCCGCTCCAGTAAGTCGGCATCTTCCACGAAATGCGTTCCTCTGCGCCCGGCAATGCAGTCCGGAGCGTATTTCGAACCTGATGTAAAAGCGGCTGAATCTCCTTATCCTGAGCTTCAATATAGGCATCGATTGTATTCGGTGCCTCACTGCAAAAATGATTTTGATCCTGATTTTTAAATTCCCGTCCACATTTTGGGCATTGCCACATATCAGATACACCTTGTCCTTTCCAAATTCACCCGAATCTTATCCTTCCATACCAAGTATCACAATACCAATAGCTGCTATGGCAATGACAAGATACTGTTTCCATGATAGCTTTTCTTTCAATACAATTCTTGCCCAGACAAGGGAAAAAATGCAATAAGACGAAATCAATGGTGCTGCAACAATTGCGTTATCTCCCAATGCATAAATATAAGCAAATTGTCCTGCAGTCTCAAATACACCTGCAAGTACCTTTGGTTTTTCTGCGGAAAGTCTGATTTTCTGTTTTTTAACAATCACCACATAAATAAAGGCAAAAACAGCCATCAGCAAAAATGTAAATTCGTATGCTATATTGGCTGATCCCTCTCCAATATACCGGTCAAGAACCAACGCATCTGCAAACGTACCAAGTCCGTCAATGATACAGTAAAAGATCGGAAAGAAAACAGCAATAAAGCTGTGGGTATATTTCCGATCCGGTACTATGCCGGCCTGTATACGCTCTGCATCCTCCTGTTTCTTCTCAAAAACAGAAAGAAAGAAAATACCGACACAGACTAATGCAACTGCAAAAAACTGTAACCCGCTCATTTTCTCTTTCAAAATAAAGAAACACAAAAGAGCCGCGACCGCGCCTGATGAATTACAAATCGGTGTGGATACAGAAAGGACTACATACCTCAGACCCACATAACCAAGTATCATTGCGAGAATATATAGAAATGACACAGGCAAATAGGTAAGAATATCTGATATTTGAAACTCTGCACCTCTGCAAAGTTCAATCACAGCATGTATTCCCATGACCGTACCAACTGCCATAATCATTTTCCAATGGCTGTATTTATCATCTGGCCTGGAACCTATCTTTGAAAAAAGATCAGAACCACTCCAGAATAATATTGCTATCAGTGAAAGTATAAACCACATTTTATTTCTCCTGTCTTTACCACTTATTTACTTAATCATTAATCCCATAACTACAGAATCATAATAAACTCCATCAATAAACGTTTCATTTTTCAAGATACCTTCTGTTTCAAAACCAAATTTTTCATATAATGCAATTGCTCTCGGATTATCTTTTCTTACGGTCAGGCTTATTTTAACAGTTTCCCCGTTGTTTTTACACCATTCAATTAAATAATCCAACATAATAGTTCCAAGACCTGCATTACAATATTCTTCACTTATAACAATCCCCAGCACTCCAACGTGCTTGATTTTTATCCGTTTATTATTGGATGATATGGTTCCAATCCCTGCTATTTTAGAATTTATCATTGCAAGTATCATCATATTATTTCCTGATACATTGATTTCTTTAATAATCGCTGACTGCTGATCTTCTGATACCTGGTATTCTCCATCACTGAATCCCAGATATGTTGTTTCTTTTCCAACCTGCTTATAAAACTCTATTATTTCTTTCGCGTCTGCCTCTTGGGGAAGTTTTAGCATTACCTCGATTCCATTCTTTGTCTTATCAATTGTCATTTTCTTTTCCTTTCATTATCCAGAATGAGATATCTGATATTATACCAGATGCTTTAAGAAGTGGATATGATTTCTTTCGGTATTCTGCGAAAATAAAACTCAGGGTGCCTGGCCCACGTTCCGCCTGACACACTGAGTATTTTAACTGTTTATTTGTTGACGCTGGGGTTCCGTTGTGGCGTAGATTATGTGACAAATCATTCAAATAAATAGCTTGTCATGGATAAGGAACCAAGCATGCAGCTGTTGTTATATACGGTTATCTTATCTTCTTCATCCGATGCTCCCAGCAAATATAAAATTGGATTAAAGTGGTCCGGCGCAGGCACCGACAATTTAGCCGCCTCACCCTGGCTCATATAGTGAATGATATTTTGGTGATTTTTGTTTTCGATATTTTCTTTTACATAATCATCAAATTTATATGCCCATTCAAAACCATCGTCTTCCATCCCCCAGTCAAGCATTCGCAGGTTATGGACTATATTCCCGGTACCAAACAACAGAACCCCCTGATTTCTTAAGGCTTTTAACTCTTTGCCTATCTGATAATGAATCTGCGGCGGTGCAAAGGCATCGATACTGACCTGGAAAACAGGAATATCCCTTTCCGGGTGCATATGAGTCAGAACTGACCACGTGCCATGATCAATGCCCCAGGTATTATCATATACACTGGGTTTGCTGATTAATTTTTTTACAGTACCTGCAAGTTCCGGATTGCCCGGAGCATTATATACAACCTTATATAAGTCTTCGGGAAATCCGTACATATCATATACTGTCATTGGATTTTCCTCATTCATAATCTTTGTACCCTGGGTGTACCAATGTGCAGAGATTGATACGATTGATTCAGGTCTGGGGATTTTCTTTCCCATCTCCTTCCAGCCCCTTGTGTATCGGTTATCTTCGATTGCATTCATTGGGGAACCATGGCCTGCAAATATCATGGGCATTTTAGACATATCATTTACCTCCTTTATATTTATTGGCTACCATTTGCTTTACGGCTCTATTTTAATTAATACCCAGTAATTTTTCTATATTCTTACTGCATATAAGTTCAATTTCATCATGATTCATTCCTACTTCACGCATTTGACTGATTGCCAGTTTTATATTATCTGTGCCGTATGGAGCATCACTGCCAAGCAAAATTCTTTCTGCACCGAAGTTCTTCCACGCTTTTTCTAACATTTTAGTCGAATGGAGTAATGGGGAGGAAATATCATAATATACGTTATTTCCAATTGATCTGTCAAACTCTTCTATTCCAATTAGATGTGCGAGTATAAACGTTACTCCCTGATACTTTTTTGTAAGAGAAATAAACTTTTTAACCTGACTCCCATATCAAACGCAGTCCTCATAATCTTCTTATGTTTTAATATATCGAGTCGATCCCAGATAGTCAAGCATTATTCTATCGGTATTTTCCAATCAGACTTGGTATCCCCGGTATTCTTTTGGCGACATACCTGTCACCTTCTTAAACTGTGCATAAAATGTGGAAAGATTCTCAAAACCACTCTGCAGGGAAATTTGCAGTATACTATTTTGTGTATGGGAAAGCAGTTCTTTTGCACTGTCAATGCGTAGCTGGTTTAAATATTCCGTGGGTGTTTTCTTATATTCCTCTTTAAAAAGCTGTATCATACGATTTTTACTCAAACCGAGCCCCATGAGTTCTTCATTCAAACGGTTGCGATCCGCGAAATACAGGTCACAGACTGCCTTGATCTTATCCGCTGATTCCTTAAGCGGCTGAAATTCCAGCAGATCCGGCCGGCAGCGTTTGCATGGACGCAGACCGCTATCCTCTGCCTGTCTGGCTGTGTCAAAAAAGACAACGTTTTCCCGTTTCGGACTTTTCGACTTGCAGGAGGGGCGGCAGAAAATCCCGGTTGTCTTCACACCATAAAAAAATCTTCCGTCATAATCGGGATTGCAGGAACAAGAAGCCTGCCATTTTTCTTCATCAGTTATTTTCATATCGGACACGTTATTTCCTCCTGCATCTGCAATTGCCTGCATTGGTGTTGAGGATATCGCCCATAAATAAATGGAAGCAACGGATCCATAGGGCGAATATCTGTTTTTATATGATTCAAATTGTTTCTTTGTCAGATTGGGAGTGCCATAGAGCTTTTCCATTCCACGGCGGATCGCAATATCACCCCAGCTGACTATGTCGGGGCGTTCCATATTAATAAGAAGCATTTCTGCAGTCCACTGTCCTATACCCCTGAAAGAGGTCAGGCGGCGGATAATCTCTATGTCAGGCAGTTTCTCCAAACTGTCCAGAGATAAATCACCTAAAACGATGGCTTTCGCCAGATCACTGATACAGATAGCTTTTTTCATGGTCATTCCACATTGCTTCACATCATCAGAAGTGAATTCCGAAAGATTTTCCGGGGTTATTTCACCAATTTTTTCCTGCAAACGTTTCCATACTGTTTTTGCAGAGTTGGTTGAGATCAGTTGGCCGATAATAGCATATACCAGCGCTGAAAACGGGTCGGGTGTCACCTCTCGCTCTACCCGCCCAAGCCGGGCCATCACATCACCCAATACAGGATCTGCCAGGGAGAGATACTCAATTTCTTTCGTACCGTAATCAAAAAACTTATATTTGACATCAGACATAATTTTTTTCCAGCTCCAACAGTCTTTTCTTTCTTTCCAAACCACCTGCATACCCCACTAATTTGCCATCTGTACCGAGGATACGGTGACAGGGCGTCAAAATAAGAATGGGGTTTTTGCTGTTGGCCATACCCACGGTGCGAGAGGCCTCCGGTCTGCCGATTACTTCTGCAACTTGTTTATAGCTGCGTGTTTCTCCATATGGGATCCTATGCAAGGTGCTCCAGACTGTCTTCTGGAATTCTGTTCCTTGGGGGGCAATCTTTAAATCAAAGGTTTTACGGATACCTGACAGATATTCTAAAAGCTGTTTTTCAGCTTCTTTTAACAAGGGTGTTATCCGGTTAACGGCGTTTAGCTGTGTATCCTCAGCAAAGAAAAGTTCCGTGATGAAACCATCTTGTTCAGATATAATAACCGGACCAAGGAATGTCTGTACAATAGCTGTATTTTTCATAAGTTTAACCTCCTTTGTTCTTATGGTTTCAGTTTACTATATTTTTTTCATTCTATCATCCGATTTTGCACCATGTAATTTTCAGAATCTCATATGAAAAAGCAGGTATGAAAAAAACACTGCTTTCTCTTACCTGTTTCATTCTATTTTAGCATAATTCAATTCTGCAAACTGTCCGTATTGTTTCACTTCTACTTCTGCATCTCCAGTCTGATAAAGCCAGTCCAGATTGTAGTTTTTATCTGCCAGATAGCCATCCAAAGTGATACAGCCATAAAAAAATACGCTCATTTTAGCTCCTCCATAATTGTTTCTCCTGTTTTTCTTCCCTTTCATACCACTGTGCCTGCGCCGCCCACATATCTGCGTATTTGCCTGGGCGTGAAAGCAGTTCATCATGTGTCCCCATGTCAGCAATCTCTCCTGCCTCCAGCACTACGACGCGGTCAGCCAGCTTTACAGAACCGAGACGGTGGGTCACCACTATGGCACATTTACCTTCTGCCAGCCGTTGAAATTGTTTGTAAATTCTTGTCTCCTCAATGGGATCAATGGCAGAGGTAGGTTCATCCAGTACGATAAAGTGATTCACCCGGTATAACCCTCTGGCTATGGCGATCCTCTGCCATTGTCCTCCTGATAGATCAATGCCGCCAAACTCTGGTGAAAGCATATCCTCCATCCGGATACTGCCCTTTTCAAAACCGGCTTCACGAAGGGCCGATTCCGCCTGATCCAAACCGGCTTTGGCCAGACTGTCACTGATAGCCACATTCTCTTCAAGTGTCATTTTGTACCGCTGATATTTCTGGAATACGCCAGATATGCCTTTATATAAAGAGGAAGGCGCAATCTTTGCGGTATCAAGGCCACCAATTATAACCCTGCCTTCCAACGGGCGGTAAATCCCGGTCAGCAAACGTACAAGGGTACTCTTCCCCGCACCGTTTTCCCCCACAATGGCAATGGTCTCCCCCTCTGCCAGGTTCAGTGATACGTTTTTTACCGCCGGTTTCTCCCTTCCCGGATAGGTATAACTAATTCCATAAACAGCCACACCTTTGGTAAAATCCGGTTTTCCGGAAGAACCGGTGCGTTCTGGCATGTCAAGCAAATGCAGGAAGTTGTTAACCTTGCCGATATCCCTGTTCATACTGCCCATGTGCTTACTAACTATTTCATCCATAATATCGAATATCTGCCCCAGAGCCGCAAACACTGCGGCAAACATTCCAACTGTAATTTCCCCATCCATAGTTGCAGTAAAGAGCAGATAAGCCGATGTTCCCATACCTGCAAATGTAGTTATATTTAATACCAGCTGCAGCAGTGCAGTCTTCCTCTCTGCCCTCCATATCTTACTGGTAAGCAGCTCCAATGTGGCTGTAAACAGCTGATTAAAAAATGAAAATGCTCCCAATATACGGGTTTCTTTAAAATACTCTCTGTCACAGATTGCCTTCTGGTAATATTCATGCTCCCGGCGCAATGGCGCGCTCTGTTCTTCCAGCCTTGTGAACACCCGGACATGAATGGTCTGTGCCAGTATCGCAGGAAAAAAAGCCAACAAAAGTGTAATTAACAGCATAGGCTTTAACGTAAACAGATAGGTTCCGATTGACAGGAAATACACTCCATAAAATGAGACACATAAAAACAAAATCATGCAGAATAACGGAATTGCCTGGACTCCCTCCCTGGCTTTGTTTAGGTCATCTAAAAAATCTGTGTTCTCAAATTGGGCAGGATCGATATCATTTAGTTTCTGGTGAAGTAAAACAGTTAATTTTCCTGATGATTTGGGAAAAAGAATGCCGGTTCCGTGAAAGTTATGAATCCCGTTTAATAGCTGCTGTCCGAACGTTGCTCCAGTTAATAAAAACAGGGAAACCAGACAAACCGAAAAGCCCGCTTCGCTGGCAGACGCTTTGGAAATCGTATCAAAAAGATGCTGGGTTGCCACAACTGTCAGGGAAAATGACAGCCCGTGCATGACAGCTAATATATTTTCAAGGATACAATTAAATGGTGCTGCCTGAAACTGCATTGGTATAATGCGGGTAATGACTTGAGAGAACGTATAGTTCTTCTTTTCTTTGTTCATAGATACCATCCCCTCTGAGCCTCAAACATCCCTGCATACGACCCGTTTGCTGCCATCAGCTCATCATGGGTTCCACGCTCTATAATTCTCCCACTGTCAATGACCAGTATCTCGTCAGCCAGCTTGGTAGAGCCAAGACGGTGACTGACAAATACCGTAGTCTTGCCCCGCATCAGCTTTTCAAAATCTCTGTATAACAGACTCTCGCTAATGGGATCAAGAGCAGAGGTGGGTTCATCCAGAATTTTAACGGGAGCACGGCTGTTCAGTGAGCGGGCAATGGCCACTCTCTGCCACTGACCGCCGGAAAGATCCTGTCCGTCAGCCATAATTTTTCCCAGCTGCGTATCCAGTCCATGGTTCAGGCTGTTCACCGTCTCATCTAACCCAGCCAGATGTGCTGCCTGCATCTCATTTCCTTTTCTATGTAAATCACCAAGAGCTATGTTATCCTTCAATCGTATATAATACCTGGCAAAATCCTGATATACCACAGAAAACAGAGCCTTGACCGCACAGGCAGAATATTCCCTCAGTTCCTTCCCATTTATCAGTATCTCACCCTGGTATTGTGGAAACAAACCTGTTAACAACTTAGTAATTGTTGTTTTGCCAGCACCATTTTTACCAACAAAGGCATAATGGCTCCCTGCCTCCATCTTAAACGACATCCCGTCCAATACCAGCCGTTCACTTCCCGGGTATTGAAAGCAGACATTGCGAAATTCCAGTGATTCAAATACCATAGGTTCGGAATCCGGCTCAGTCAATGCGTCTTTCGTCTGACTCATTGCCGCAAATGCAGTTAAATCCTTCATATACTCCCCGACACGTGATATGTTTTCAAGAGAACGGGACATCTGGAAGCCAAGTTTCTGGATCATTCCAAATACTGCACTTATAATACCCATAAACCAGCCAGCTGTCATCTGACCGGTTAACACAGGTCCGATCAGTGTCAATGCCACCAACAGAGAAATCAATACCAGAAGCAGACTGGACCCCTTAATGAAAAGGAACATCCTGGCCGTAACCTTCAACTGTAATTTCCGCCCTGCTTCATACTGATTCTGCCATTTACCATTGATCTCATCGCTATAGCCGAACAGGGTACGCTCGTCTACATTATCCCGCCCTGTCAGCACTTCTCCCAGATACTCCGTTCGCCGGTTGAATTTCTCAGCTTCACGCCCGGCCTGGTAGACCTTCCTCCCCGCTCGCACTGACAGCCAGAACATGGGGGCAGAGAAGATTAAGATAATAATTGCCGCCCACCAGACCCGGGTTACAATCAATATCAGAACGGAAGCCAGGGATATAATAATCTTTAAAAACTGGATATAGGCCTCCACACCTTCCATAATGGAATTAACCGGATCCCTGGATACCCGTGAGATCAATTCCCAGCTGGTATTATTTTCTATGTGCCTGTAGTCCAGCGCTGCATAAATCTTCACTACAGACGGGATCAGTCTGCGTTTAAGATTTAACCGGATACGAGAACTGACCAGCTGGATCAGCGCTCCAATGATGGTAGTCACCCCTAGGGTCACTAACAGCAGTACCAATGGCAGATAAATATCATTACGTGGACGCGCGCCCTTTAATATAGCAGATGCAGTGTCCACAAAATCTGCTGTAACCAGAGCCAGAGCCCCCGTCTGCATGATGGATTGGGTAACAGACAAAAGTATATCTGAAACCATACAGACAGGAGACGCTGCCAATGCCAGCTTCAGCGCGTCAAATGAGCGATAATTTTTATTGATTTCAATCATACCCAACTCCCCCAGTTTTTGATCAAATCTTTACTTCATTACTACGATACCATTCACCATGTTCTTCCATAAAAGAATGAATAGCCGTCAGATTTTCCAAGCTGATTTTTCGGCGCTTTATCCACCATGATTGTTGCTTTTAACAGAGATTTCACCTGTTCCCTCATTAAACTGACGTTAAACTTGTCTATCTCTCTGTTCTTGCTGTTCGCCATCAGATAATCCGGCATCTGGATCAGTCCAATGACTGGAATCCCTGCTTCAAACAGAGGCTGGCTTTCCCCAAACTCAAACTTGTTGTGGCCTCTGAGTGTGACAGTACGGGTTAAACTTCTGTCTTTGACCGCCTTTTCCCAGATCTTTCCCAGCCGGGCATTTCCCACGTATGTGTACTCTGTCTGGATATTTCCAGTTGTCTTATATTGTCCGTCCTCATTCTCTTTCCACTCCATGCTGCCCAGATGTTCCACTGTAATCCCTGCAACTGCTTTTTTATTACCGTTTTTTCCATCCCATAGTTCCAGGTGGCCCATTAACCAGGTTGAGGTGGCCTGTGAGGTCCCCTTAAATACTGGTAAACGAAAATGTCCGGTAACAAACGAAAATACCATGGTACGATTCAGCTGTTTATTTTGCAGATACCGGATCATGGAAAGCATACCGATCGCACCATTCTCCTCCACCACATTAATTCCGTCCGTATGTGTATTAATAAGAATGGTCTCTTCCTTATTTTCCCCTTTAAGCATTACGTGAAAACTTTCTGTTGGAGCATTGATCTGTTTGTCTGCTTCCAATATCACAGTCCCCTGTTCCTGTCTCCTGGCAGCCGCAATCACCTTTTTCCCTTCCGTCCCATTCACCCATACAGCCGGAATTCCCATATATTCATCGGTAAATGGCAGATACTGATCTTCCACCTTTTCATCTGCCACTCCCTTCCAGATTAATACAACCGCTTTTACGCCCTTTTCCTTTGCCTTCTTTAAATCAGGATTTCTTAACACAGAAGTAAGTACCAGATCACCGTCACCTGAGGCAATCCTGGTGCGGTTCGGAAAAGCCTTCCTTTTATTCATAATCAGTCCAATGGGAAGTTTTTTAACCATTTTTATTTCTACAACAGCAATTTTGCCTTTTGCCTTGCTATAATCACCGCTTTTCACATGAATCAGTTCTCCTGTAATTCCATTTTCACCTGTTTCTCCAGAATAAGGATAGGCTGATGATACATGAATATCTTCCTTGTTTACTTTTAAAGCACTTCTCTTTTCTTCCCATCGCTCAAACGTATAGGTGTCGCTATAAATCGAGAGTCCCATATCTTTCAACTGTTGTTTTAACCAGGCAATAAACTCCTGATGACCTTTTGAGCCGGTTGTCCGGCTGCCAAACCCATTCATTATTTCTATTTCTTTACTCATAATCTCTTCTGAATCTAATCTGCTCTTTTGTATCATATCCGACTCCTTTCACCATAGCTATTATCTCAACATCATTTTCTTAAATTTACTTACTACATCCGTTTCATAATCCGGATCACTTTTACCTCTACCAATCCGGTCACAAAGCCCCAGCAGGGCAACTTCATTGACATCCGTTTCCTGTTTCATTTTGCCGGCATCTCCAAATGGAAGTTTCTCCGTAATATACAAAATGTGCATATGATATTTGACAAGTTTTGCCACAGACTTTATCCAGGAAACATCACCGGTAAAACATGATAAAAATTCTTCTGTCAGCTGTTCTCCCTCAAAATCATGATTATAGGAGGTGATTTTTTCTTTTCTTATTCTTGTAGTCCCCGGTTTGCCTATATCATGAAGCAGCGCTGCCCATAACAGGGTCCGTTCCGATTTACTTTCCCTTTTCCGCTTTGCCGCTTCATCTACCACCATCATCGTATGAGCCCAGACACTGCCCTCGGGATGATAGCGTTTTGACTGTGGCGTATCCTTTAATTTTAACAGCATGGAAAACGGATACTCAGAAAACCACAGCTCCCTGCTGATTTGTTCCAGATATTCGGATGGACAGTTATCATGGAGCAGGTGATCTTCTATCTTAAGAAACTGCTCTTTCCTATATTCTTTGTCTGACATATAATCCGCCTTTCTTCCTATTAACTGCCTTTTTAATCATACCACAATGTGATGCTTTTCTCCATTATCTTCCAGTAAAATTCTGTTTCCCTGAATCGGTTTATCATCAAAAATAATTGTTTCCGTTGTCAGTTTCCCCTTACTTCTGCTCTCAACCCTGATTTCATAATAAGAACTGCCATACTTATATTCAATGGTAAAATCCCCGAAATCTGCAGGCGTTGCCGGATCAATCACCAGTTCATTTCCTTCTTTTCGTATCCCCAGAAACCAGTTTAACAGTCCCTGATACATCCAGCCTGCGGAACCGGTATACCAGCTCCAGCCGCCCCTTCCAGTATAAGGCGGGCTTAATGATATATCAGCCGTCATCACATAAGGTTCTTTTTCGTAACGAAGAACCTCTTTCTTTTTCTGTGTAATATAAATGGGGTTAAGAATGGTGAACAGGGTCTGTGCCATGTCATAATCGTGCTGCATTGCAGTTGCAATTGCAAGCCACACCGCCGCATGAGTATACTGACCTCCATTTTCCCGGATGCCAGGAATATAATTTTTGATATAGCCCGGATTTTTATTTGTTTTATGAAAAGGAGGTGCAAGAAGTAAGGAAAGGGCATCCTCCTCCCGTACCAGATAACGCCATGCCGACTGCATTGCTGTCCTGGCACGCTCTTTGCGGGCTCCTTTTGAGATTACGCTCCAGGACTGGCTGATGGAATCTATTCTGCATTCATCATTTTCCTTTGATCCAAGCTTTGAACCATCGTCATAAAATGCCCGCAGATACCATTCCCCATCCCAGGCATGTTCTTCGATGCTTTGCAGCAGAGTTTCCCGTTTCTGCTCCAGTTCCTGTCCGTAGGCCTCTTCCCCTTCCTGTTTGCATAAAGGAATGAAATCGCCTAATACGGTATACAAAAACCAGGCAAGCCATACACTTTCGCCCTTTCCCTGTATTCCCACCTCATTCATACCGTCATTCCAGTCGCCTCCGCCCATGAGGGGAAGTCCATGCTCTCCAAAAGATGTCCGGTCAATCGTCTTTTTACAATGTTCATAGACACTTCCAGTTTGCTGGGATACTTCAGGAGTAAACATTACATCATGCTGATCCTCCTTGAGTATCGGACCTTTAATGTAAGGCACTGTTTCCTTTAAAATTGAATAATCTCCAGTGTTTAGAATATAAGCAGCAGTACAATAAGGCAGCCAAAGCAAATCATCGGAGATTCGTGTCCTTACCCCGATTCCCATGGGAGGATGCCACCAATGCTGGACATCCCCTTCTTCAAACTGTCTGCTGCAGGCAGTGAGTATCTGACTGCGCAAAATACCCGGATCGGTAAAAAGCAGAGAAAGGGTATCCTGTAGCTGGTCCCGGTATCCATAAGCTCCCCCGCATTGATAAAATCCTGCTCTTGCCTGAATCCGGCAGGATACCGTCTGATAGAGCAGCCAGCCGTTAACCAGGATATCAACTGCCCGGTCCTTTGTCTTAACCTGAATGGTTCCTAATAATTTGTCCCAGTAGGCTCTCACTTGTTCCAGTTCTTTTTCTGACGCAGTCACATCCCTGTATCTGTTTCTGATCTGATTGATCTCATTTAAGCTGCTGCTCTGTCCCAGTCCAAATACCACCGTTTTACTTTCCTGAGGCTGAATTGCTATGGATACCTGTATTGCGCCGCAGGAGTCATAGCACACTCCTGTATTGCAGGTGAGCTTGACTTCTGCTCCCCTGGGCTCTCTGATACTGCCTTTTTGTCCCATAAACTCCTGTCTGTCTCCAGTGTAACCCACAATTGTCTCATTGGAAAACAGGTAGGCATAGTTGTTTTGAAAGTTCATGGTGTAGATATTTTTTGCATACAAATATTCATGTTCATTGTCATAGGAGGTGAGAATATAGGGATCGGTCTGCTCTCTTTGGGTTCCCAGCACCCATTCTACATAATAGGTCAGGCTTAAATACTTCACTTTATCCGACTGATTCTTAAGGGTTAAGTTCCACAGTTTTAATGAATCATGAAGAGGGCAAAATACAGTCAGCTCCTGTTCAACCATTGATTCCTCATGAAGGAACCGGCTGTATCCAAACCCATGCCTTACCCGGTATATGCCTCTGTCAGATCTGCCCAGAGACATCGGCGTCATTACCTCTCCGGTTATCTCATCCAGAATATAGATTGCCTCCCCTGCTCTGTCACTGACCGGGTCGTTGGACCAGGGTGTAAGCTTATTCTCCCGGCTGTTAACACTAAAGGTAAAGCCTGCCCCCGACTCCGATATCTGGAAACCAAAGTCCTTGTTTGAGATCACATTAATCCAGGGTGCCGGCGGCCTGTTATTTCCGTCCAGCAGAATTTCATATTCTCTGCCATCACAGACAAATCCTCCAAAGCCATTAAAAAACTCATAATTCTCCATAAGTCCTAATATTCCTCCAGCAGCTCCAATTGATTTTCTTTCCGTTTTGTAAAATAAATACCTGTTTTCTCCGAAAATACCACCCGTGCAACCGTATACAGCAAATCAATCTCTGCAGGCAGAAGCTCATACGTATGCAGAGTAAAGAAGCTGGTCTTACCGCTTCCGGAATCATAGATACGCAGAGAACTGGTCAGATCATTGATTAATTGATCCACCTCCTGAAGATAACCATATTTGGAATCTACCAGGATGACCAGATCTACCATCACAAGATTTACTCTTAAATATTCGTACGCCTTTAATACATCCTTGATTATCCGCTCTTCTTCAATGGACCGGACTACAAAAAGCAGAATGGGATTATCTCCGGAAATGCCGAATTTCCATAAGAAACTCTGATTCTTAAAATTTCTCCGGATATTTTCATGAGGTCCCCGGAAAATACCGCAAGGATAAAATATGGGACTGATCATATCCTGAAAGGAGTTGAGCTGTGTTTTGGTAATCTCCAGGTACTTTAACTCCAGACTGCTTTGAAGCCGGAATTTCTCCAGAAGATCATCAATCCGGTAACTTACATTTAATTCCTCCGCAATTTTTACTGCCTCTTCTCTCCTGCTGCATACACCGGTAATAAAAGTCAAACTGGCTGATTCTCCTGCTTCGATACATAGCTGTACCCGAATGCTCATAATGGGATCGTTGCAAAAACCCGGATCATTAAAAAAGGCAATACTGTTTACTACACAATCCGGATTTTCCAACGTATTGTTTCTGCCGATAAATCGTTTTCTGTCATTTTCAAATTCAACCTTTTTGCACCGTTTTTCATCGGTTTTTACCATATGCATGACGTAAGGATTGTCGTCCTCATTCTTTTGACGCCTTTTCGCCAGGAAAATATTCTGTTCTTTCACATACTCGCTTTCAAGAAAGAGTTTATTAAACGCCGGATGGCTGATTTCCGCCATATGAGTATCGTCTACTACTTCCATATAACTGGTTACCTCCAGCTGCTTTTCCTCACTTCCATGATTAGTCAGTGTGATTTTGCGAATCTCAAAATTGCGATCAGCATTCAGGCTGACAATCATTTGAGTTGAAATGTCCCCATCCTTTCGTTTAAATTCCGCCTGATGGGGACTGAAAATCACCTGATACTCTTCCGGCTCGATCCGGGTTGGGTGGTAGGCAGCACTCCAGTATTTTCCCTGCTTCTTGTCCTTAATATAGATATAGTTTCCTGTATTCGCATAGACATCGGATCTCCAGCGGTAAAGCATGCGGTCCTCATATTGACTGAACCCATCCCCGTCTGAGGTTATCATCAGGGAATACTTCCCGTTTGACAGATAATTTACAACGGGTGTGGTTAAACCTGTACGATTGATATACCGGTTATTGTAACGGTCTTCCGTAAAAAGAGGTTTTCCGATTTTTATGGTATACCCCTGTTTTGCAATGGAAATCAAATAAGACTGGCGTTTTTCTTCCAGCAGAACTTCCGTTGCCTTTATCATCATTTCAGCGTGGAACCGCTCTTTTAAAATCCCATTATTCAGGTAATTATTAATTGCAGCCAGATTCATCCCCTGATGATGGGCCATATAGGATTTCACAATGCAGTAAGGTTTTAAATCCACGGAACTGGGCACATCAAAATCAATGGATTCATAGAAGCCATAATCACCGTAAGCACCTAATTCTTTCAGCCTCTTTAAATTGCTGATACATTCCTTTTGCGCTGTATTTAGTGCCAGTATTGTGGCATATGGTGCCACTACAAGAGAATCCTTACGAACCGGCTGAAGCCTTATCTTTGGAACGCCAAATGCCTTATACTGGTAATTGGCATTTAAATCAAAACGGTAATATTGGGATTCTGATATTCCCCAGGGGATTTCTGCTTCTTTTGCATACTTCATCTGCTGGAGCACTGCTGCTTTAGAGGTCTGTTCATAGACAGAGCCTTCATATTCTTTCAGTACAAGATTAGGCATCAGATACTCAAACATGGTACCGCTCCAGGATACGAAGCATGGAATACCCTTAACTACCGTTAACGGCCTTCCCAGTTTATACCAGTGCTTTAATGGCACTTCTCCCATCGCCACAGCAAGCAGACTTGTAAGTGATGATTCCGATGCCATCAGGTCGTAGCAGCCATCGTCTAACGTATGGGAGGATACATGATATCCGATATGAAACAGCATTCTCTTTTCATCAAATAAAAATCGAAAATCAACATTTGCCAACATGCTGTCTATTTTACTGCATAGGGTTCTGATTCGGGCTGTCATCATCTCATCCGGGCTTACCGGCTTATCAAGCTGCTCTAACAGACCATTTTTCAGTGCAATCATATGCCCCCAGAAATTACCGCTGTCTACTGTTGATATATAGGCAGGGTTAAGCACCTCCAATGTTTCAATGTGATACCAGTTATAGAGGTGTCCCTTCCATTTCTCCATCTTCTGCACTGTCTCCATCAGGTTTTCGATTGACCCCACTGTGGAGCTTAACGTTTCAAATCCAAGATCCATGGCTGAAAGAATTGACAGAAACTGAAGCCCGATATTGGTAGGAGATGTTTTATCACTGATTTTTTCAGCTTTTGTGGCCTTATAGTTATCCGGACAGAGCCAGTTTGTCTCCTTTGTGGAAAAATCCTTAAAAAACTGCCAGGTTCTGCGGGCGGTATCCATGAGAAGTTCCTGATTCTCCGCCTGATCTTTTTGATGGTGTATGATTTTTTGCTGACTGATCCGGTAAGCAGCTTCAAATGCCAGAAACCAGTCTGCCATGACAAGCGCTGCAAGACAAATTTCTGCCAGGGGCAGATTGCCAGATAACAATAGTAATAAAAGGCAAAATGCAGGGAGAAGAGAACTCCACATTGTAAGGAAATAACCTTTTCTGGTATTGATCACGGAGGCATCCACGGATTCGGCCGTATTCCAGTGGAGCAGATTTTTCTTACTGATCATTAACCGGTACAGAGTTCTGACAATTGCATCCAGTGCCACATAAGCGCGGTAGGGCATAATTGTAAATTCCAGAAATGCTCTGACAAACATCGCAGACAGTTCTTTTAAAAATCCTTTATACACAAACGCAAGCTTTGGCCGGATGAGCTTTTGAGTGATCACGGCTAATAATAAAATAATCAGATTAAACAAATCATTGAAGAAAACAAGGGGCAGCCAAAGATAATATGCATCTGGCAACCACAAAAAGTTCAGGAATATAAACAAGGTTTTACTAAGCGGAACCAGACTTCTTCTTAAGTTGTCAAAAATTTTCCATCTGGACAGGGGGCTTAAGCTTCTGCCATCCGCAGTTTTCCTTATAAACAGCCAAGGCACCAGCTGCCAGTCTCCCCGCAGCCAGCGGTGCTCTCTTTTTGTAAATGATAAAACGCTGTTTGGGAAATTATCCATAATCCTGGCTGTACTGGAAAATGCCGTTCTCGCATAACAGCTTTCAAAAAGGTCATGGCTTAGAATCCTGTTTTCCGGTACCTTGTTATGAAGTACCGTACGGAAGGCTTTTCTGTCATAGATTCCTTTCCCGATATAGATTCCCTGATTGAAGATATCCTGATAGATATCTGATATCACAGTTCCGTAATGAGCAAGTCCGGTTTCTCCGCCGAATATTTTTGTAAACCAGCTGGCATTCTTATGCGCAATATGATTTCTGACGGAAGGCTGAATGATGACATAGCCATCCTCTACCTTCCGACCTGACGGGTCAAGAACCGGTCTGTTTAACGGGTGATCAATTAATCCCACCAGTTTTGCCGCATTGTCACGAATCAGATTGGTATCTGCATCCAGTGTAATCACATATTGGAAGGTGGCAAGAAGATTTTCATCACAATAAACGTCTGTAAATGTGGTACTATCTTTTCCTGCCCCGTCTAAAAGGTTATTAAACTCTTCCAGCTTTCCTCGTTTTCTCTCCCAGCCCATATAGCAGTTCTCTGCCTGATTCCATTTACGGCAGCGAAAGAACAGGGAAAAACGCTGTTCCTTTGACGGGTACAGCTCATTTAACTCTTTCATACGCTCCACAAGAGCACTTCGGATTATGTCATCCTTTGGCATAGACTGATCTTTAGAGTCTTCAAAATCAAGGAGTAACGCAAAAAAAAGATTTGGCTGCCGGTTTGCAAGATAATGCTTCTGCAGACGCTCCATATATTGAAGTCCCTGCTCCTTTGAGGATACAATAACCGGCATGACTACAAAGGTTCTTGCTTTTTCCGGAATATCTTCCAGATAGTCAAGAGCAGGTATCTTTCTCACCGTTATTCTTCTTGTGAAAATAAAATTAATTATTTCCATGGAAATGCCCATTAACAGCGGCATAGCCGTCAAAACCATAATTACAGATCTTCCGGCAGACCGGATACCAACAATATTCCTGAACAGATACAGCAAACAGCCTTCCAGTCCCAGAAACAGGAGAATCAGACATAAGAAATAAAGAAATCCTGCTGCATTCCATTTTTTCCTGATCTTTTGCGGAATTGGTTTTCCTAATGCCTTTGCTTTTAAAAGGGGATACCCCTTCCCAAGGAGATATGCCCCCACGTGATGAGAACAATGGAGACTCTCCTGCCCCCGAACCGCCAGCTCCAGACAGTCTTTTGCAATCTTTTCTTCCAGCAGCCGGTAGCGGAGAGATAATTTAACAATTACTCCACGGTACATTCCTCTGGATCCAAGATCCATTTTGGAATAAACACCTGCCGGATCCTGGGATAAAATCTGTTCCAGTGCAGAATAGGTTTCAAAAAACTTTTCCTCATCAACTTCATTGATATCTCGTAAGCTGACGATTAACGTCCTGATATTTGTTTCAAGAAAGGATTGTATTCTTCCTTCTTCCTGGTATACAGAAGAAGTCTTCATCTGTTTGTCCTTTGAAGCAAAATGATATTTTAAATATTTTTGAATGGAAGCCTCATCAAAGGACATATTTTTCATCAGATAGATCACGTGAGCATGAAATGAATAGTTATGCTTTAAGTTATCCTCTGTTTTGCAAAGAAGCGCTGATAAATCGGCGGATCCCCGTTTGCGTTCCAGCTTTTCAGTGAGGAATTTTTCTGCCTTTGATTTTACATCGATCATATGAAGAATTTCATCCGCAACTGCAATGATTTCTTCCAGA
>SVDU01000013.1 GCA_015057705.1 Paenibacillaceae bacterium
ACAGCTTATTATTAGAATTTTCAGGGTTTTACATACTGTTCAATCTTCTGTTTTCAAAGTGCTTTTTGTTGTTATCTCTCGATCAGCAACTCATTTATTCTATCATGTTGCCGTTTCTTTGTCAACAACTTTTTTTATTTTTTCAATCTGTTTAAATCGATTGCCTTTGCGGTGTGTTCCGCATCGGAACTATAATATATCATGTCCCTAAAAGATTGTCAAGGGAATTTGTGTCATTTATTCATACAATTTTTTGAGAATTGATTTTACTACTATATATATACGTTTTTACAGAATTTCTCTATATGTTGGGATGGCAATAAAAAACTGCAGGAATGACTTTCCGTCCTTTTCCCTGCAGATTTGTTTTAATTGCATATATCATAAATACAATTATTTTCTCAGATCAGGCCATGCAATACCCCCAGAACCATCAGGTTCAGCAGATTATGGCTGTAAAGAAATGATAGCCACTGGCTTGATTCAATTTGGCGGGTAATCATCATGCCCCATTCCGTGCCAGAGAAGGCTGTAACTAACAGACACGCCAGCCATAGGAACAATAATCCTTCCAGTCCGCCTGCTATTGCACCCGCTAATTTATTAATTCCCGATATAATAGGAAGTCTCGCTATTATATCCAGCCATCGGATTATCAGCTTAGACGCCATATAGACAGCTGCAAACAGCAAAACGAATCCCGCTGAATTAATAATGGTGTCTGCAAGATAGTTCCCTACATAATCAGTAAATGCCTGAACTCCCATCATCTGATAAATCTCACTGTTGTTATTCTCAATCAGCGCCGATTTGACCGTATGGGGTAAATTCAGATTTTCTATAATGGTTCTCTGCGCAGAAGGCTTGTCTGAGATCTCTTCTCCGGAACTCTGTTCCTGAGCAAGACCTGCTGCCTTTACAATATTTTGAGATACTGTCTGCTGAAGAGTGGTATTCTCTTTTAAATAGGTAGTTACAGCCGGCAGCGATACCCGAACAACGGTCAGAGATAAGATCATTGCGAATATCGATACAACCAGCCGGATAAATCCTCTGTGATGACCGTAAAGAACCATCCCAAGCAAATAAACTCCGGCAATTACCGATAACCAGTTTTCCATATACAGTCTCGTCATAGTTCCATTTCCAATACCAATTTCCTGATGGCGGAGGCTACTCCGTCCTCATCATTGGTTTCCGTTACATAGTCTGCTGCTTCCATCAGTTCTTTGCTGCCATTTTTCATGACAACTCCGACACCGGCTTTTAGAATCATAGTGAAATCATTTTCTCCGTCACCAATTCCCATAGTCTGACTGGGACTGATTCCGAGATGGGACGAAAGCCTTATGATTGCGTCTCCTTTTGTGGCATCAGGTGCATTAATTTCCAGATTATTGATAATTGATGAGGTGACCAGAATATCATTTCTTTTTTTCAGCTCTGCTCTTAGCTTTGCTCGTTCTTCCATATCACCAAAAAACAAATTGATCTTTTCAACAGGTTTCCTGGCATTCTCTACGAACTCTATAATATTCGGGCAAACGTCACGGGTGTTTCGTACCAGTTCCTGGAGCTCAGAAGTCAGTGCAAACTCTGATAAATGATCCATGAAACGCGGTTCTGTGATTCCCCGTCTATCTATGTACGGATCATACATCACATGGTACGAATCTACAAACCGTAAAAGTTCCAATGCGAGATCACAACTTAACAGCCTTGTATCTATCACTACATTTTCTTTCATGTCCTCAACAACCGCACCATTGGTGGTGATGGCATACCGGATTCCAGGTATCTCTTTTACCTCAGCCGGTATTCCATCAACAGTCCTTCCGGTACATGGAACAATGTGTATTCCTTTGCGAATACAGCTTATCAAAGCTTCCCGATTTTGGTCGGTCAAACATTTCCTGCTGTTTAACAGCGTTCCGTCCAGATCAATTGCAATGAGTTTAATATCCACGTTTTATCTCCATTTAATAAATGAAATGTTCCTCTTTTAATATAAGCAATCCGTCTTTATCGTATTTTGTAGAAAACAGACCTTTGATACGCCTTCCTACTGTCGGCTTCTCAGCCCGGTCTGCAGCTTCTTCAATCAGTCCTTCTGCATTTGCTCTGTTTAAAGGAACGCCGTCTTCCTCCATGATTTCAATTCTCTCGTAGAGGGCAAGCATACTTTTTCCAGTAATGTTACAGTCAATTTCGTTGGCATACCGGCAGGCATACTGTGCAAATTCGTCGATATCCATCTCCTCGCCAGAATACTCAGGCTGACTTTGCTGTCTGAAAGAGGGCTCGTCCACAGGTTGGTATGCAGACTCCTCGTAATAATCACTATCTTCGTAATTCTGCTCCTGACTATAATCATCATACTGATCGTACTCAGCGTAATGGTTTTCCTGACTCTGCTGGTATTCCACAGCATTGTTTTGCATTACCGGAGCGTGCTGATACTTCTCTCTCTCCTGTACACCCCGGGAATTCCTCTGAACAGGCGCCGGTTCGGATTCAGTAATTGGAACTTCCTCTCCGCTGCCAATGCATTCGAATTTGCTGGCCAGAGCCGGATGGTCCTGATGCAGCGTTTCCATCTGCTTTGGATTATCGATTAAAACTACGATCATTCCGCTGGCATCTCTTTCCATGAGCTGGTTTAACTCATCAAGAGCTTCCGGAGTTAAGTCTCCGGCTTCTTCGATCACTAAATCTTTTCCAGCAAGCTTATCTGCAGAAGCAAATACTCCCCGCTTTGAAAGTTTGGATCCTGAAATCTTGGCAACAGGATTATTCACACCGCTTTCCCTGTGGATCTGCTTTAATGCTTCTACTGCCATCTGAAGTCCTTTTTCAGGATTTCTGGCTTCGATCATTAGATGATTGCGGACAGGCTCTTCAATAGCCTCCTCTTCTTCTTCCTCATCTTCATACAGATCCTCAAAAGCAAACTCTTCCCCTTCTTCCTGCTGAGGGAAATGATATCCGCTTCCATCTTCCTCCGGATATGCTGCTTCTTCTGCCTCATAATAGTTAGAATACTGCTCTTCCTCATTATCATAGACTTCTTCCTGAGGGAGATCATAGACTTCCTCTTCCTCTGCAGTAGCAGCTGACTGGATACCGTAAATCTCCTGGTCAAACTCCTGAGGCTCTTCCTCTTCAATTACCGGTTCGGAGTATGTTTCCATTTCTTCCTCTTCCGGCATATAATCTTCCACTGTTCTTGGAAATATGGAAATGTTGCGTCCTACTCTGCGGATATCTTCCAGCACTCTGGTATGTTCTGCAGCCGGTTCTTCTTCAACCACCGGATCTTCGTAAGAAATTCTGGACATCTCTCTGGCAAGAGACTCCTGAACTTCCGCTTCCTGCATGCTGGCTTCGTAATCCTCTTCCACTGATTCCTCATATACCATGTTGGAATACTGGCTGATCTCCGGTTCTTCCTGATAATAATCGATCTCCGGTTCCAACTGTACACTAACTTTTTTACCGGTTCCATACTCCTGCTCTACTGCGCGAAGTCTGGCTTCGTATTTATCTCTGTTTTCTATGAGATCCATCTGGTAATTTGTCAGAGGGGCATACTGAACTTTTAAGTCCATTGCCTTTTCTACATATTTTCCAAGACCGAACATCAGCATAATACGGTCACAGGTCTCTACACAGCGCTCCCCCATCCCGGCAAGGCTGTAAAGTTCCGCCAGTTCGTAAAGCCATTTTTCATCAAGCTCCACACTGGTGTAGGATTCAAGTGAATGAATGAGCTGCTGAGCCGGTGCTCCTTTTGCCTTTAAAATCATGTAGCGCAGGAGCTGCTGTCTGGGATCCTCAGAAGCCAGATCTCCAAATTCCTTATAATAGCTTTCGGCTTCTTCGATATTGCCTTCTTTAATGGCCAGCTCTGCCAGCTTATAGAGAAGTCTTTTTCCAATAGGCGCACGCTCAAATGCCTGTAAAAGGATCTCCTTTGCCTCCTGATAATCCTCATTTTTCTCGTATACCATGGCTACCATGGAAAGCAAATTGGTGTTGCGGACTCTTCTCCAGTCGATTGTGTCGGCGATTTTCATAGCCGTCTCATAGTCGTTTTTACCGACCAGTTTTTTAATTTGTTCAACTTTTATATTAAACTCGTACTTATCCATTCTTTGCATCTCCTAACAAGGCAAATGAGTTACAGTTCGACTCTGCCCTCCAGAGCCCGTAACAATGTCACCTCATCTATGTACTCTAAGTCTCCGCCAACGGGAACACCGCTGGCTATGCGGGTAACCCTGATTCCTGTAGGTTTGATCAGCTTACTGATGTACATGGCTGTTGTCTCACCTTCCAGACTGGAGTTTGTGGCTATGATCACTTCTTCCACATCTCCCTGCAGCCTCTGCATTAATTCTTTCAGCTTAATATCTCCAGGTCCGATTCCCAGCATAGGGGATATGGCTCCATGGAGCACATGGTAAACGCCTTCAAACTTTCCGGTTTTTTCATAGGCAGCTAGATCTCTGGTATCTTCCACCACCATAATAACCTTATGATTGCGTTTCTCACTCTTGCAAATGGGGCAGCGCTCCTGATCCGTCAAAGTAAAACACTCTTTGCAGTAATGCACGTTACGTTTTGCTTCTGTTATGGATGAAGCAAGGCCTGTTACCTGCTCCTCCGGCATATTAATAATATGAAATGCCAGACGCTGTGCTGATTTACTGCCAATACCGGGGAGCTTTGAAAGCTCTTCAATTAATTTGGTTATCTGACTGCTGTAATAATCCATAATTAGAACGGAAATCCTCCGCCTAATCCTCCCATTCCACCGGTTAATTTAGACATGGCAGAGCTGCTGTCTTCTTCCATCTGACGGAATGCTTCATTGGTAGCCGCCATAATTAAGTCTTCCAGCATCTCAATGTCATCGGGATCAACCACTTCCTGGGATAATTTTACGGAAGTTACCTCTTTCTTACCTGAAACTGTTACGGTAACCGCTCCGCCGCCTGCTGTCGCTTTATATTCTTTCTCTTCCAGAGCTTTTGTCGTCTCTTCCATCTGACGCTGCATCTTCTGTGCCTGCTTCATTAAATTATTCATATTGCCAGGCATAGCGCCTGGAAAACCGCCACGTTTTGCCATGGTGTATATCCTCCTATATTTTCATAATCATTTTATTCTTCTATTGTTATGTCCATTAAAATGTTGGCTTTTAGTTCTTCGTCGCTGACGTAAATGGTATCCATACGCTCGCCTCCGCCTCTGAGTCTTGTCTGAAAGGCAATGGATTTTTTATAATGATCCTCCACATACCGTTCAATATCCCCAATGGTGGTTTCTCTGCTTCCAATCATATAATTACTCTGATCGGAAAAGACCACACAAAGACGGCTCTCACCAGCGGGTTCCACCACAGTCTCCCGAAAACTGGCCCGTATGGGACCACCCAGTTCCCGTATGATTTTACCCCAATCACTTCGGATTAGGTTTAAATCCTCTAACTGCCCCTGTGGAAGTGCAACTCTCTGGGCCGGAGTCAGTTCCTCTGACTCACCTGCACTTAAGCTGGCTTCAGTGGTTGCGGACGCTTCTCCTTTTTGCAGAAATGTTCCGCTCTCCAGCTGTTTTTCTATGCCTTTGATGCGCTGCAGAATCGAATCATAGTTCTGCTCCATCTGAGGCCGGGTCAGCTTAATCAGTGCAACTTCTATCAGCACACGCTTTTGTGAAGCGTAGCGCAGCTGATTGGACAGATCTGAGAACACACGGATATACCGGAGAAGTGTCTCAGGATCCGCAAGAGCACTGTCCTCTCTTAACAGATTCTGGTTCTCCGTTGACATATCTATAAGATTCTCTCCGTTATCCACTGATTTAATAATCAAAAGATTTCTTAAATACCAGATAAAATCAACTACGAACTGTCCTAACTCTCTACCCTGAATCACCATATCTTCCAGACATGCGATGCAGTCTTTTGTTTTGTTTTGTGCAACGGCCCGAAACAACTTTCCGAATACCGTAATATCCACTGCTCCAAGCACATCAAGTACGTTATCATAGGTAAGCAGTTCTCCGTAATGAAAGGCAATACACTGATCTAACAGGCTTAATGCATCTCTTAACGCTCCGTCTGCCGATTTGGCAATGTAAGTCAGCGCCTTCTCCTCTACCTGGATCTGTTCTGCTTGTGTAAGTTCTTTCAGATGTTCAGCAATTGTCTCAACTGTGATGCGTTTAAAATCATAGCGCTGACATCTGGATAATACTGTGACCGGAATCTTGTGCACTTCTGTTGTTGCCAGAATAAATATAACGTACGAGGGAGGTTCTTCCAGGGTTTTTAATAATGCGTTAAATGCTCCTGTTGAAAGCATATGAACCTCATCGATAATATAAACCCGGTATTTACCTTCTGTAGGCGGATACTGAACCTGCTCTCTGATCTCCCGGATATTCTCCACACCATTATTTGATGCCGCATCAATCTCAACAACGTTTAATGAAGCACCTGCTGCTATATTCCTGCAGGTATGGCATTCCCCGCAGGGGCTGCCTTCTGCAGGCTGTTCACAATTGACTGCTTTTGCGAAAATCTTTGCAATACTGGTCTTACCGGTTCCCCGGGTTCCGCAGAACAGATATGCATGCCCGATACGCTGGGATATAATCTGGTTTTTAAGTGTTTGCACAATATGGTCCTGCCCCTTTACATCTGCAAAGGATGAAGGGCGCCATTTCCGATATAATGCCGTATATGACATGCCTGTTACTCCTTATTTGTCGCCGAAGCTGATTCCGATCATCTTGGCTTCCTTAACGATGGAACATTCCGGATCGACGGTTTTTAATTTACCGGCTACCTCAGCTAAAGGTGCCTTAACAATTTCATTGTTACTAACTGCCACCATGTAGCCATATTCCTTATTCTTTATCAGTTTTGCTGCTTCTGCCCCAAGGCGGGTGGAAATCACTCTGTCATATGGACATGGTTCTCCGCCCCTCTGCATATGACCGGGAACGGTAACCCTGACTTCTTGTCCGGTCCGTTCAGTGATCTGTGCTCCGATCTCATAGGCCACAGAAGGATAAATCACGCCATTCTTCTTTTTTTCTTTCAGTTCTTTTTTTGTCAGGACCGAATTTTCTTTGGAAATCGCGCCTTCTGCAACGGCAATAATGGAAAACTTCTTGCCTTCTCTCGTTCTGCTCTTTAACGCTTCTATAATTACATCCAGATCATATGGAATTTCCGGAACCAGAATAATATCAGCTCCACCGGCGATCCCTGCATAAAGAGTCAGCCAGCCTACCTTATGACCCATAACTTCAACAATAAAGACTCGTCCATGGGAAGCAGCCGTTGTATGGATGCAATCGATGGCATTGGTTGCCACATTAACCGCACTCTGAAAGCCAAAGGTGATATCCGTTCCCCACAAGTCATTATCAATGGTCTTGGGCAGCGATACTACGTTTAAGCCTTCCTCCCTAAGAAGATTGGCCGTCTTCTGACTGCCGTTGCCGCCAAGGACAACCAGGCACTCCAGCTTTAAGTTTTTATAGGTGTGCTTCATCGCTTCTACCTTATCGAGACCGTTCCCGTCGGGTATCCGCATCAGTTTAAACGGCTGTCTGGAGGTTCCAAGAATTGTACCCCCTTTTGTCAGGATTCCAGAAAACTCTTCCGGCTTCATCACACGGTAATTCGCATAAATAAGACCCTTATAACCGTCTTCAAATCCTACAATCTCAATATCATCAAACAGCCGGTACAATGCTTTGGCAACGCCCCGCATGGTAGCATTTAAGCTTTGGCAGTCACCGCCGCTTGTAAGAATTCCAATTCTCATCATAAAAGCACACCTCTTCTTTGATTAGATTTGTTATTTGGAAATAGGTACATTATACCCATTTTATTCTCAATTATAATACAAAGGGGAATGTGGGGCAAGGGAAAACTTTATTTCATAAGATAATGTAAGGAAATATTAAAAATGAAAAAACACCGCAAAGCAATTCACTGCTCTCCGGCGTCCTGATAACTATATTTTAATCCGTGCGTCTCACTTTGAACCGCTATCACAGGCGTTACCCTGACAGTTAACTCGGTCCAGGCACCCTCACGGCACACAGAAGGTTCCACTTAGTGCTGCTGCATTCCTGCCCTGACACGGTTCATGAAGATCTGTTGCGTAAGACCCAAACGTCATCGTCACTTATCAGGGGCAGCCCTACAATAGCCGGCCCTGGGTGAGACATCACCCCTGCTGGAGCGGATTGCAGGTACAGGGCACCGCTATCTCCCCGGCTGCACGGAAACTTTATGACGTATTATGACTTAATCGCAGTTAAGTATACATGGAAACCACCGGATTGTCAAGGATTTAGGGGGTAATTGTATCTTCCATTTTCTGTTTTTTATTATCCCTTAATTCTTTAAAAAATTTTTTCATCATCTGGGCACATTCTTCCCCCAACACTCCGGATTCCATTTCCACCTGATGATTAAATCCTTTTTCATGAAACAAATCAAGTACAGAGCCGGCGCATCCTGCCTTGGGATTCATACAGCCAACGACAACTTTCTTCATTCTTGACTGTACGATTGCTCCCGCACACATGGGACAGGGTTCCAGGGTTACATACATGGTACAGTCTTCCAGTCTCCAGTCCCCCAGCTTTTTGCAGGCTTTTCGGATTGCAATGATTTCTGCGTGGGATAGCACATCTTTATCTGATGTTCGCCGGTTGTATCCTCTGGCTATAACTTTATCTTCATAAACAATCACGCAGCCAATGGGTACTTCACCAACTGCTCCTGCTTTCTTTGCCTGTGTAACTGCCTGACGCATATATTTTTCATCTATTGTCATAATGATTCCTCTTTGCTGTTTAATGTGTTATACTTGTCCTAAGTATATCATGAAATAAAGGAATGGTGAATAGATGAAGCTATGTGGTCTTCAAAAAACAACACTTCTGGATTATCCAGGTCATGTGGCTGCCACAATTTTTCTCGGCGGCTGCAATTTCCGCTGCCCTTTTTGCCATAACAGCGGATTGATCGGGAGCGATGCAGAGTCACTGTTCTCAGAGGAAGAAATTTTAGATTTTCTTAAAAAGAGAAAAGGAATTCTGGAAGGTGTCTGTATTACTGGAGGAGAGCCCACCCTGGCTGCAGAACTGGAGTCATTGATCCGAAAAATCCGGGAACTGGGTTATCTTATTAAACTTGACACCAACGGCTATCGTCCTGATGTATTAAAAAAGCTGATTACAGAAGATCTTCTGGATTATATAGCCATGGACATAAAATCCGGTCGGGAGCATTATAAGAAAGCGGCCGGAACCGGGGATCTTAAAATAAGGAATGTGGAAGAAAGCGCTGCATTTTTAATGGAAAACCGTATCCCATACGAATTTCGCACAACAGTCGTAAAAGGGATCCATACAATGGGGGATTTCGTGGATATCGGCAACTGGCTGGAGGGAGACTCTCAGTATTTTCTTCAGAATTATGTGGATTCTGATCAGGTTTTATGCCCGGGCTACTCTTCTTTTTCAGAAAGTGAACTGAAGGGATTTTTAAAAATATTAAAACCTTTTCTTCCGGGAGCTGCGCTTCGGGGTGAATCTTTTTAACGCAAACCAGGGGGCTTTTTCAGCCCCCTACTTTTATATCCGTATACCAGAACCCAAAACGTCCGTCTTCCATTGGTTGATCTTTTGACAGCACAAAATTAGGAAAACCGAACATAGATGCCATATATCTTTCATTGCTGTAATAATGTCCCGGGATTCCCAGCAGATAGCGGGGAGTTCCTTCCGTGTTAAGCCTGGCGAGGATCAGATACCGGTAATTGTAGTAACCATGCAATAAGAAACTGTTATTTCCATATACCCAGGCATCTCTGGGGAGAAGACCGATATCCTGAGGCTTGATCGTCAGAATTTCACATCCATCTTCATAATCAAACGCCAGAATCCTGGTATGTTCTTTCTTTAATTTTTCCCAGATCACACTATGTTGATTTTCTTCCTGGCTTTCATTTTGGCGCAAATGTTCCAGTACCTCCGGATCACCAAGCTTTGGTTCCGTTTGGTCTTGGTTTTTCGTTTCTTTTATTACGGCATCTGCGCGGTACAAACGGGTAGTTCCTGCTTCAGGCTCAAGAAATACATCTGCATCCTCTGCCAGATCTGCGTCGCCCGAACTCATCTGAACAGATTCTTTTAATCCGCCATCTTCCGCTTCAGACATCGTTGGCTTTGGCATTAAGGGAACAGATTCCTGCTGACTTTGCAAAACGGTCTGAGCCTCTTCGGATGGGTCTGTATGTACGGACTCTGCAGACATCGGTACCGTTGGACGCGGCGTTGGAGATGTCGGGCCGGTTGGGTTGGGCACAGGAGGCATTGACCCTGTCGGCATTGGGGCTGTGGGCATAGTTCCGGCCGGCATTGGTGATGTCGGCATTGGCCCTGTCGGCATTGACCGTGTCGGCATTGGCCCTGTCGGCATTGACCGTGTCGGCATTGGCCCTGTCGGCATTGACCGTGTTGGCATTGGCTCTGTCGGCATTGACCGTGTTGGCATTGGCCCTGTCGGCATTGACCGTGGCATTGCACCATTAGGTATTGGCGCTGTTGGCATTGAACCATTGGGCATTGGGGCTGTGGGCATTGGTCCTGTGGGACGCGGTTCCTGCCACCAGCCAGGAATCGGTCCGGTCATGGCCGGGCGTGTGTTTTGCTGTCTATCCGGCGCAGGCGCAGTCACTGAAGGCGGATTTCCCTGCCTCACTCCTGCTGTTGGACCGGTCATTCTGGTTTTTCCATCTTGCGGTATGGAACCTGTCATCTGCTGGATCTCAGGCATGAGACTCTCGGCCTCCGGGCTTGGCTCACTGTCGGATGACACCGGACTCTCCGCCTGGAGAAGAACCTCTTCTTTATTTTTTGTATCCTGACTGTCTCCATCTTCCAGTGGAAACTCTTTTTCTATCTCCTGAACAGCTTTTTTGATCTGTTCTTCCGATATGGCAGAATTTTCTTTTACAGCAGAATCTGTATTTTCCAGATCAACTGCCGCCGCATGAGCAACTGCGTCCTCCCATATGGTGGTATAAGATCTCCATGTATTTTTTACATCATGTATGGTCAGTCCAAAACATTGGTCCATATTAAAACCGGAACGTTCAATATCATTTACGGATACTGTGGCTCTGAATTCACCGGAACCGCCTCGTATGAAAATATTACCAAGGTATATTTCCTGTTCTCCGGCCAATAGATAAACTCCAATGTCGTTACCGCCTACATAAATTCTTTTCACACTTACCGTAATTTTGCACTGGATCCCTCTCGTCTCTATCTTGGCAAATCCGATGTTTTTTCCTTTGACTCCGCCTTCGTAGGCATAAATATATGAGATTAGTCTTCGATAGTTAGACATGCCACCACTCCTTTATCACTATTTTATGCAAAATGGCATTGCATCTATGACATAAAAATGATATCCTAATGAAAGAATAAAATAAAAATTTTTTCCAAAATATGGAGGATGATAAAAATGAAGCTTTACCGTGCAAAAGACTACTATGACATGAGCCGAAAAGCAGCCAATATTATATCTGCCCAGATCATTATGAAACCAAATTGCGTTCTGGGACTTGCTACCGGTTCTACACCTGTAGGTACCTACAAACAGCTGATTGAATGGTACAACAAAGGTGATTTGGATTTTTCCCGGGTAAAAACAGCAAACCTTGATGAATACAAGGGATTAACCAGAGACAATGACCAGAGTTACTACCACTTTATGAAGCAGAATTTATTTATGCACGTAAATATCGATGTAACCAATACCCATATACCTGATGGAATGGAATCTGATGCAGAAAAAGAAGCTGCCAGATATGAAGAGATTCTCAGAAATCTGGGCGGCATTGACTTACAGATTCTTGGACTTGGTCATAATGGGCACATCGGTTTTAATGAGCCTTCCGATATCTTCCCAAAAGATACCCACATTGTTGACTTACAGGAAAGCACCATTGAAGCCAATAAGCGTTTTTTTGAATCTGTAGATGAGGTTCCGCGCCAGGCTTATACCATGGGAATCGGTACAATTATCAGAGCGAAAAAAATCCTGTTAATGGTAAGCGGCGAAGATAAGGCTGAAATTCTGTATAATGCCCTTTGCGGTCCGGTAACTCCAAAAGTTCCTGCTTCCATACTGCAGCTCCATCCGGATGTAATTATTGTAGCCGATGAAGCAGCATTGTCAAAATGGGAAACAAACTAATCTTGACGTAAATTGCTTACAATGATATAATGAGTTAAATTTTTTTAAAGGAGGTGAGACGCTGTGGGAAATATATCTATTAAAGCTACTTCATTATGGACTAATATTAATAATATATCTGCTGTTTTCGGTAATTTTGACGCGTCCGTGTATCAGTGCGCCCATTTTTACGAAAAAGGCAGCGTCTCATCTGAAAATTATTCTGTTAGCCGGTAGGCTTTACCACTGGTTTTTCGGTTGATTTTCCGCCCGGATGCTCCTGCACCGGGTTTTTTTGTGCGTTTTTTTCGAAATGGCAGTCTGAACGGACATTTTCCACTTTGATTCTAAACACACAATATGGAGGAAATGACCTATGAAACAGGTAAAAACCATTCTGTCCGGCTGCGGCTCTCTCTCAAGAGTCGTATGCTCCACAACTTTAATCTGCTCGAAACAAATTTTTGACGGAGGCTTTCTCTGTGTAGCTGGAGGATACGTTGTCCAGATTGTCCAGTTCATTATGCTGACCTTTATCTGGAAGACTTTGGCCAGCACAAATGCTCTGCCAACAAACGTATCTTTGGACCAGTTAATGACCTACACGCTGATGTCTGCTGTATTACATGTGGAATTAAATATTATTTCTCCCGCCACTTCGTCCTTGTGGGAGGGATCCGTCATTGGGCGTTTTTTAAGGCCCATGGCAATTGAAGCAAGCTTTATTTCAGAAACCATTGGCCGATTCTGGGTTCCCAACTTCTTATTTCTGGGTATTCCTTTATTGCTTTTTGCACCAGTTCTGTCTGTCAGTCCATTGCCTGCTTCTTTCCGTATGGGAATTCTCTCTCTCATAAGCCTGCTGCTGGCTATTTGTATTGGATTTGCCATAGATTTGCTTTTCGCTTCTCTGGCCATGAATCTGAAAAATGGATGCTTTGCGGCTCTTGCGGTCAGAGAGGCGGTTTATTCCCTGCTTTCCGGAGAAATGATACCATTTTCTTTATTTCCAAAGAAATTGGGAACGCTTTTTTCCCTGCTTCCATTGGGCTCAGTCGCCCATGGACCTTTAACCATCTACACCGGCACCGCCCATTTCCCTCACAGGGTTCTGGCGCTTCAGTTTTTCTGGACTGTTAGTTTATGGGCTCTTGCTATTTACGTATTTAATAAAAGCAAAGAAAGGATGATCTCTTTTGGTGGATAATTTTAAAATATTAATCAGGCTTTACAGGCAATATGCAAAAATGGATTTATTATGGTTTCTACGGGATACCCGTTATTTCTTTATTCAACTGGTCTCTGATGTTGTTAGTTGTGGCTGCACCATTGCAGGTGTCTGCCTGTTATCCGCAAATTTTAAAAACTTTTCCGGTATGACCCAAAATGAAATTTTATTTATGATGGGTTACGCTCTCTTTATTGACGGTATTTTCATGGTATTTTTTATGGGCAATAATACCGGCATGGTCAGCCGGATTATTGGCCGTGGGCAGCTTGACCACATAATGATTCAGCCTGTCCCTCTGTGGGCAGAACTTCTGGCACAGGGTTTTTCCCCTGTTTCTGGTTCTCCCATCATGATTTTCGGAACAGGGCTTACTGCTTACAGTGCCATAAGAGCTGGTTTACCTATAAATGCTTTTACTTTATTGCTGTTTCTTTTTTACAGCATTTGCTCAATTATCATTGTAATGTCATTTATCTATCTGATTTCCTGCTCTGCGTTCTATGCCCCTGCTGCTGCAGAGGAGATTGCTGGCGTGGGCAAGGAATTATTTTCTTCATTAAAAACTTACCCGCTGGGTAATATGAAAGGCTTTCAAAAACACATTTTTTTGTCCTTGATTCCTGTGGGACTTTGTGCCTGGCTTCCTTCCACACTTTTAATAAAAGCTGGGAAATACGGATTAGAGGAAGTTTTCGTTCCGGAAGCGTTCTATCTGCCTATTGCAGCCGCAATTTTTTCTATTATAGCAATTATCACATTCAGGAAAGGAATGAAATATTATGAAACCTATGGTTCTCCAAGATACTCCGGCTTTGGCCATCGATAATATAACAAAAGAATACTGCCAGTGGCAGCGAAGCGGCAATGCCCGCGACATTATTAAAAATCTTCTTCACCCGGATAAGCGAGTGGTAACAGCTCTTGATCACGTATCGCTTGAGGTAAAGAAAGGGGAATTCGTGGCTTATGCAGGTGCCAATGGTGCCGGTAAAAGCACTACAATAAAAATTCTTTCCGGTATTCTCATGCCTACAGAAGGAACGGTATCTGTACTGGGATTAAATCCTGCCAAAGACCGGATCAGACTCATGAGCCATATCGGAGTCCTGTTTGGTCAGCGTACAGAATTATGGTGGGACCATCCGGTGATATCCAGCTTCCAATGGAAAAAGGAGGTATGGAACATTCCGGATTCCGTTTACAAAAAGAATCTGGATATGGTTACAGATCTTTTGGATCTTTCCGATATTCTAAAAACCTTTACCAGGGAGCTGAGTCTTGGGCAGCGAATGCGGGCGGATATCGCCATGCTTCTGCTTCACAGTCCGGAACTGATTTTTCTTGATGAGCCCACACTTGGTCTTGATGTACTTGCCAAGCAGCAGATGATCCGGTTTTTAAAGATGATTAACCTTGAAAACAAAACAACCGTGGTGGTAACCAGCCATGATATGGACGATCTGGAGGAAATGGCCCAGAGAATCATTCTTATTAACAAGGGGAAAATTGCATTTGACGGTGACTTTGATGAACTACGAAATGTGATGGGAGGCTTTTACCGGATTGTCCTTACTACGGAAAAAGAAGAGACACCACTTTCCATTCCGGGTATGTGGCTTTTAAAAACAGAAAGCGGTGTACACGAATACGAATTTGACCGGAATGTACTAGGAATCCATAAGGTTATGGGGTTACTTTCTGAATTTTCCCAGATCCTTGATATGGAAATTAAAAAGGCACCCATTGAAGATGTAGTGGCTAATTTATATCTGAGCTGGCGTGAAAATTAACAGTTGGTTTTTTCGTAGGTTTAGTGTAGAATATACTTACATTATTTATAACGAAAGAGGTGTACATATGGCATACGCATTTACAAAAGATCTGGAGACCGGAAACCAGTTAATCGATTCAGAACACCGTCAGCTGATTGATGCGATCAATAATTTACTGACTGCCTGCTCCACCGGCAAAGGCCGTGCAGAGCTGGCCAATACTACTAAGTTTTTACAGGATTATACTGCCAAGCATTTTGGAGACGAGGAAAAACTCCAGCTTCAGAGCCAGTATCCCGATTATGCAAATCACAAGCGCTACCATGAAGAGTTTAAGAAGGTAGTTGCAGGAATCTGCCAGAAGCTTGATAAGGAAGGCCCTACCATTGCACTGGTTGGCGAAGTAAACAGTGCCATTGCAGGTTGGCTGATTAACCATATCAAAAAAGAAGATGTCAAAGTTGCAACTCATATAAAAAACAGATCCTGATCCAAATAAGAATAATCAGCAAACAGCTTCTTACCAGATTTCTGGCAGGAAGCTGTTTTTTGTGCTGTGGCACAAAATAATTGCTGTGCTCTCTTTTCATTCCGTCTGTATTTTGGTAAAATAGGTTCAGAAATCAAAAACAAACTACTGGAAAGAAGGTACATGATTATGAAAGACACAAATTGCGCATATTGTATGAAAGGAGACTTGGTTGCTAAATTTGGTTATCCTGTCTGTGAAATGGAAACAGGCTTTTTATATTTATTTAAAGAACAGAGCAAGAAAGGCAGAGTCATCCTTGCATATAAAGATCATGTCAGCGAGATGATTGATATCAGCGATGAAGAGAGAAATTCATTTTTTGCTGAAGTTTCCAAAGTATCTAAAGCCATTCACAAGGTTTTTAATCCGGATAAAGTAAATTACGGCGCTTATGGAGATACAGGCTGTCATCTTCACATGCATATCGTTCCCAAATACAATGGGGGAGATGAGTGGGGAGGCACATTTACCATGAATCCGGATAAGGTATATTTAACCGATGATGAATATGAGAAAATGGCTGAAGCCATTCGTGCAGCCTTATAATTAAACAGACAGACTGTACAGGAAGGAAGGTGCCGGATTATGTTAGATGAAATCAGAAAGCAGGCAGGCAAAGCTGCAAAAGAAGTTTTGGACGCATCTCATTTAAAGGAGAAGGACCTGGTAGTGATCGGCTGCTCTTCCAGTGAGATATCCGATCACAGAATCGGCTCTCATTCCAGTGCAGAGATCGGCCAGGCAGTATTTTCGGCTATTTATGAAGTCTTTCATAAACAGGGAATTTATGTGGCTGCCCAGTGCTGTGAGCATTTAAACAGGGCACTCATATTAGAAAGGGAAGCAGCAGAGTTCTATCATTATGAACCGGTCAATGTGGTGCCGCAGCTTAAGGCCGGTGGCTCCTTCTCACTTGCAGCCTACCATAGTCTTGAACATCCGGTTGCAGTAGAATCCATTAAAGCTCATGCTGGAATTGATATTGGAGATACACTAATTGGAATGCATTTGAAAGCTGTAGCGGTTCCCATTCGCATAAAAACCCAGTATATTGGCTCTGCCCATGTGGTTGCAGCCCGTACCAGACCAAAATATATCGGCGGTGTCCGCGCTTCTTATGATGATACCATTGAATAATAGAAAAACCTGCTGTCAGGCGGTATAACCGATGACAGCAGGTTTTTCTATTATTCGATTATTTTGTAGCGTACATAAAGAACCAGTAGCCGTATGGAGAATGCCATGTTCCTTTAATTTCAGGTTTCTGCAGGTAATAATCACTGGAATATACAAGTGGAGATACTGCAGCATCTTCCATCATGATTTTTTCTGCCTTATGAAGCTTATCAAAATGCTCCGTTTTATCAGCAGTGATTCTTGCCTCAGTCAGGAGTTTATCTACTTCCGCATTGGAATATTTTCCATCATTGTTTCCGCTCTCAGTTGAGAACAGGTTCAGCATGTTGGAAGGATCATCGTAATCATAAACCCAGCCTCCGCGGCAGATCTGGAAATCACCGGCACGGCGGGTAGGTGTGAATGTAGACCACTCAACAATCTTGATATCCATTCTGATTCCAAGCTCACTCCAGGCACTCTGTAAGTACTCAGCAACTGCTTTGTTGTAGCCGGCGTCGTTGGTCATATATTCAATAGCAGGGAATCCTTCCCCGTTAGGATATCCAGCTTCAGTCAGCAGTGCTTTTGCTTTTTCAAGATCAGCTGCATAATTATCTACGCTGAAATAGTCACCACCGTTATTTGTACGGCTTACCTCTTCAAATGAAGAACCTTCTTTTTCATCAGAGATACCAGGTCCTACGAAATTGGCTGCAGGAAGTGCTGTTCCCATCATAAGGGTATCCGCAATATAGCCGCGGTCAATTGCAAGGCTTAATGCACGACGTACTTTGGCATCTGTAAATGGTTCTTTCTGGGTATTAAAGATGGTATAGGATGTTGCCATACGTGGTTCTAAATGAAATTCAGCGGAATCTCTAAGGCCTGGAATCTCCTCAGTTGGAACATCACGAATCATCTGAACTTCACCTGTCCGGTATGCGCTGTATGCAGCATTAGCATCTTCCATAAGAACGAACTTTAAAGTATTTAAAGTTACCTTATCGGCATTCCAGTAATTTTCATTCTTAGCGAATGTGATGTGAGATCCTGGTACCCATTCGATCATCTTTAACGGACCGTTTGAAATATAGGAATCCGGAGTCAGGGACCACTGGTCACCTTTCGCTTCCACTACATCTTTTTTCACAGGTGCCATACTTGCATGAGTCACAATCTTATCAAAGTATACACAAGGACCTGAAAGCTCAACTACGAAAGTTTTTGCATCAGGAGCAGAGACTGCCAGTGCATCAACATTGCCTGCTGCTGCTTCGTCATAACCTTTGACAACGGAAAGCATATCTGCTGCATAGGGTGCTGCTGTAGCAGGATCAGCCATACGTTTCCATGAATATACAAAGTCCTCTGCCGTGAAATCGGAACCATCGCTCCATTTTAAACCATCTCTTAAATGGAAGGTATAAGTAAGTCCGTCATCACTGACATCATAGGATTCTGCCTGACCAGGAACGATTTTGTTGTTCTCATCAAATGTCATAAGAGTCTCAAAGGCATGCATAATGATGTTAGATGCATCAATTGCTGTACTAAGAGCCGGATCAATTGTTTCCGGATCAGATCCGATCTGTACTGCCAGGTCAAGCCCCCCTGTTGAGGTGTTGGCTGCTGCTTCTGTCTTCTCGGTGCTGCTTTGTGTTGTGCCGGTCTTTCCGGTACTACCTCCACATGCACTTAAAACAAGGCCAGAGACAAGAACAGCGGCTAATACGATTGCTGTTTTCTTCATAATACTTCCCTCCGTATTTACGTTCATTCGTCCGTCCTTCAAGGACAGCACGAGTAATAGCATACCACAAAAAGGACAATCATGCAACGAGCTTTTTCGCATTAAACTCTTGTGTATTAAGGTTATAACGTGATAAAGTACCAAAGAGCCAGACGATTGATATGCATCTTTCGTCTGGCTCACAAAGACATTTTGATTTTTAACGATAGGAGGTCTGCACTGCCTTAACTAATACCTTAGGATCTTTCACATAGGGAGTAACCGGACAGATCTTTTTATCAATTCCCATCAGTGTGTAAACTGCTATTCTTGCAGCACGAACTGAATACTCTTCCGTAAATACCATATCATCCGGGATCTCAACAAACTGACTGATCATTGCAAAGTTGGTAGAGCCGGCAGGAACTACCTCAGGACGGTCAACCATTTTACGCGGCTGGAACTGGGCATCTACATAAGGCATCATGCATGGGATTACATTTATCACATCTGCCATTATCTCATCCTTGCGGTCTTCCATATGAAGGTGGCAGAGAAGTTCTATAAGAAGTTCCTCTCCTGTACAATCTTTCATTGGTTTCTTGATATAATCTCCTATTTTATCGGTGTATAAGCCATAGCCCCAGAATATAGTCTGATCCATGGGCTGATTAGGAAAGTGAGGCTGCGCAGCAACAACAATACTCATTAACCAGTTAGAGTCCTTAAAGGTCATTAAGGCTCCGCTTCCCGGAACGTTGCCGGAATAATCCTCAATAAGCTTTAAAAGCTTGTTTCCTTTGCTGGTTACGGTAAAGCTCAGCCAGTTGGTTTCGCTGGCATCTCCGAAAAATGGATATGGATTTCCAAGTCCCTGCTTTTTCACTGCCACTTTACTCCACAATTCCCCGGATATGGGCCTCAAAATAGGCTCTGGGGCTGGCGTATGAAGATCGCCTAATGTAGCACTGTCTGTCATACATGCATTGGTCATAATGCAGATATCGTCATCTTCCAGTTCTAACATACGGGTAACCCCATGATCAGTCAGATGAAGAACTTTAGCGGTAATCTCATCTCCTTCTGCAAAGTCGATGTCAGTTACTGTACAGTTCTCTGCAAAAATAACCCCCTCTTTTCTTAAATATGTTTCAAGCGGGCGTATTACACTGTCATATTGATTAAGAGGAGTCCTTGTAACGCCTTCCAATGTATTAATACGGGAGAACTCCAATATCATCCTGCGCATATAACGGCGGAATTCAAATAGGCTGCTCCATTTTTGGAATGCAAAGGTAGTCTGCCACATATACCAGAAGTTGGTGGTAAAAAAGTGGGGCGTATCTGCAAACCACTCTTCAATGGTCATATCATCAAGCTTTTCTTCCGGTGTGTTCATCAATTTTAATAAAGCCATACGTTCTTTCTGATTAAATCCCATGCTTTTCACGTCAAGGATGGTTCCATCTTTGTCAATCAGTCTTGCCTTGGCTGAGGTAGGATGCGCATGATCAAAATCCAAAATTTCTTCCGTTACACTTCTTCCCGGTTTACTTAAAGAGGGAATGGATCGAAACAGCTCCCAGAAGTTTTCATAGGTCTCTTCATTGAGCATGCGTCCTCCCCTGCAGACAAATCCCTTTTCAGGAGTACCGATACCGTCATTGCTTCCGCCAAAGATGGGCATGCCCTCAAAGATGGTGATCTGGTTACCCGGCATCTTGCAGTCTCTGATAAGATAGGCTGCTCCCGCAAGGCTGCCAAGACCGCCTCCTACAAAATAAGCCTTTCCTTTTGGAATAACGGAATTGTTTTTGGAATCCATTCGCTTTGCCTTTTTTGATTTCCCAGTACGTTCATACAGTGTCTTGGCAGCCACACCTGCTGCCGTAGCCGCCGCCCCCAGTGCCAGCAATTTCATCATGTTACTTCTCTCCATTTTTTTAAACATAAGCCACACTCCAATCTCTTTTAAAATCAATTGATAAACTTATATTATCATATAACATTTTTAACGTCACCATACATGCTTTTGTTCCTGTATAAAAAAACGACACCCACAAAATGGTGTCGAAAAACCAGACAATTCTTGTATATTGTCTATCGTAATTTTTTATATATTCTTTTACAATGAAAATAATGAATAAGGAGGACTATCCATGTCGGGAACGTTACACAACCATATACGGGAAAGCGTTTTAAAAACAGCACTTTTTCATCAACTTAAAAATGGTCAGAAAGCACCGGAACGGACCGCCCGTAACTTAAGGGAACTGTTGCAAAAGTTCAGTCCCGCCTCCAGTGAACTTTTTACTTACGAAGAACTGCTTATCATGATAAAAAATTGTTCCAGAGACGATTGCCTGAATATGATTATTCAGAAACTGGCTTAAAGCTCCGCCTGGCTGCGAATATATCCGATCCGCTCCGTAGCCCTGGCGAGGCTTTTTAACCGTTTTGAGACTTCTTTCGGCTCCATCTTCATTCCTTCTTTTACCCAGTCCATGATTACTCCACATAGACCATAGGCATAAAATCCGGCATCAAAATCCCGTTCTTCAAAGGTCAGTTTTCCCTTTTCATCAAGTAATTCAATTGCCTCTGAAAATAATGCTTTCGTCATCTCATACAAATAACTCTCAAAGGTATGCTCCTGCTCTTTTATGGTATTTACGTAAAAGTTTTTTTCCTGTTTCATATTACTCAAAAGCTCATGGATTTTCTCATTCCAGTTATCAAGACTGATATCATCTGCAATTGCAGCAAAATTTTCATTATAATAAATCCAGCTTAATAGTTCATACTTATCCTGATAGTGATAATAAAAGGTCTGCCGGTTCAGACCACATACTGCCGTAATATCTGATATGGATATCTTATCAAATGGTTTCTCTTTGCACACCTGCTTCAATGCTTCTGCAATTGCACGTTTTGTAATAAGCGAATCCGACATAGGCCCTCCTGTTATACTATTCCTTTATATTCGTAAAATAATTGGCAAGTGCCGCAAACTGCTTTAAATTCAGTGCTTCTCCTCTCACAGACGGGGAAAGACCCAGGCTTTCAATTGCCGATATAATCTGTTCTTTGGTATAAGGAACTTCAGGAGAGTTATTCAAACCATTTTGAAGTGTTTTTCTTCTTTGGTTAAAGGATGCCCGGATCAGGCGAAACATCAGTCCCGGATCCTGTGCACTGACAGGGGGATTTTTATGCCTGGTCAGGCGGATTACAGCTGAACCCACGTTGGGGCGGGGCATAAAGCAGTTGGGGGGAACATTAGCTACAATATACGGCTCTGCATAATATTGAACAGCCAGTGAGAGGGCGCCGTAATCCTTGGAACCTGGTCCTACCTGCATACGGTCTGCCACTTCCTTCTGCACCATGACTGTGATGTTATCAATAGGTACCTGACCTTCAAAAAGTCCCATAATAATGGGTGTGGTAATATAATAAGGGAGATTTGCCACCACCTTTATGGGGCGTCCGCCGTTAAATTTCTGAGTCAGCTCATTGATGTCAGTCTTTAGAATATCCGCATGGATTACAGTTACATTATCATAATCAGCCAGCGTTTCCTTTAGAATTGGTATTAAGTTTGAATCGATCTCTACTGCGACCACATGGCCTGCTGCTTCTGCCAGATACTGAGTCATCGTACCGATTCCAGGACCGATCTCTAAAACGCAGTCATCCTTGGTTACACCTGCTGCAAGAATGATTTTATCAAGTACGTGTGTATCAATTAAAAAATTCTGTCCGAACTTCTTTTGAAATGCGAACTCATATTTTTGGATGATCTGGATTGTATTTTGAGGGTTGCCTAATTTATTTTGCATACACATTTTCCTATCGTTTTTTATTAATCAATGGTATCTTATTATAAACAAAAAGTCAATAAATATAAGACGGGTCCGAAGCCCGGATACCCGCCACTAAATATGATATTTGGAAAAGCTAACACTATAAATCATATTGATTAACATATTCACTTTTCAAAATTGACATAACTATCAGTGATTCATAACTGCCATAATATAAAATACATTCTCTTAGTATGCCTTCTTCAACAAAGCCTTCTGACTTGTATAGTCTTTGTGCTTTCTGATTTTTATATCTGACATCAAGCCATAATCTATGTGCGTTTAACTGCTCAAAGGCAATTTTTTTTACTAACTTCAGAGTTTCTCTTCCAAAGCCGTGACCTTTATCTGATATAACAATTCTCCGAAATTCAATGTTGTGATTTGGATTTGTAATACCAGCTAAAATTACATATCCGATCAGCTTATTGGTGGATCTTTCTTCTATTGACAAATGCAAGATGTCTTCCTGAGACAATGAAACTCTATGTTGTTCTCTTGTCCACTGTCCAACATACTGAGCATTATCAGGCTGATGTTCCCATTCAACCACGAAGTCTAAATCGTTTTCCTGAGTGTTTTTCAGTATCATGATATCGGTTTTTTCCTTGATTTCTTTCACATATACTCCTTACCAACTCTTTGTCTTTTCTACAGATGATAAAGCTTTTTAGCATTCCGGTTGGTAACTTCTACAACCTCTTCCCTGGAAATTCCTTTTATGGCGCTAATCTCATCAATAACATAAGAAAGATTCAAGGATGAATTGCGCTTTCCCCGATTGGGAACAGGGGCCAGGTATGGGCAGTCTGTCTCAAGCACCAGCTGATCCAAAGGCATATATTCTACTACTTCTTTTAGCTTTCTTGCATTTTTAAATGTCAGAACGCCGCCAATTCCCAAATAAAAGCCCATATTCAGATATTCCCTGGCCACCTCTTTTCCATAGGAAAAACAGTGAATCACACCGCCTACATCTTGGGAATGCTCCGCCTTCATAATATCAAGGGTATCTTTTGCCGCATCACGGCTGTGAATAATAACCGGAAGCTTTACCTCCTTAGCCAGATTCAGCTGCCGCACAAACCAGGTCTTCTGTGTTTCATGATCTGGTTCCTCCCAGTAATAATCAAGTCCTATTTCGCCAATGGCCACTATTTTGTTACGGCTGGAATTTTCTTTCAGCCAGTTTAACTTCTCATCATTTAACTCACCAGTCTCATTGGGGTGAACACCGATTGCCCCGTATATATAAGAATACTTCTCTGTGAGTTTAATGGTATTCTCTGATGTCTTTATGCTGGCTCCAACATTGGTAACCGCTTCTATGCCATGAGACTGCAGACTTACAAGCAGCTCTTCTCTGTCTTCATTAAATGCTTCATCATCGTAATGAGCGTGTGTATCAAAAATCATAGATATCTCCTTTAAAACGTTTGTCAGCCTGTAATCAATAATCGAACTATATAAAGCAGGATTAAATGAATAGGATAAAACCCGTAAAATAAATATTTTAAATTCCTCTCACCTTTTTTCCCGTTATACAAGTGGATCGGCAAAAGCGCAAATATTCCTGCTCCAAAACAGCTTGCACTGATTAATGCAGCCATTATTCCTGCAAATATTGTCTGAAGTTTTTTATTATTTCGAAATATATATATGATCAGTATCAATACTATTCCGTCTAAGTTGTAATCTGATTTCAGCAGTATGGATACCCCACATCCCACTCCTATCGCCAGAAACTGCCGTAGGGGATCACCCATGGCCTTCTGGTACCACTCAAGCACCCACAGACCGATAAAAAGGGTGAAAAATACATTCTGATACCCGGGGTGAAACCAGCTGTTAAAAATCGCAAGGTCAAACGGTATTTCTGAAATCAAAGCAAATGCCAAAAGTCTGATTCCGTATTTTCTAACATCTTTGGTATGAAGAAACCCCTCTACCAGCAAAAAGCAGAAAATCGGAAAGGATATTCTTCCAATGGTTCTGAGAACAAAATCAATGGTACTCCACTTTACGCCTTCTGGCGTAGCCAGGATTGTCTGCATCAGTAAAGGGTCCTGATACTTTAATATCCCGTTTTCAATTACAACCGCACCAATATGGTCAATCAGCATGGTTATGATCGCGATTATCTTTAAGGTATTTCCTGAAATTCCTTTCTTTTGGAAAGCAGTGGAATCTGTCATCAAGTCCTCCTCTTAAACGATAAGACCGGATTATAAAAATCCGGCCTCATTATCATCTTTTCCTGTTCTTAAAACAGCTTTTTATTAGCAGATCTCCGCTCCTGATGGCATTGCCTTTTCCGGAACCATAAGAGATAAGTTGCCCTGTGCATCTTCCGCACATAAAAGCATGCCTTCGGATAAAACACCAGCCAGCTTCGCTGGTTTTAAGTTTACCACAACCATAACCTTTTTACCAACCATTTCTTCTGGTGAGTAATGGGCCTTAATGCCGCTGACAATCTGTTTTACCTGACTTCCTATTTTAACTTTGGAACATAAAAGTTTTTTTGATTTCGCTACTGCTTCGCAGGCAATGATCTCACCCACCTGGAACTGCAGCTTTGCAAAATCCTCATATTCGATTTCTGCTTTTGCCTCTATATCAATTCCATCATCTTCCTGTGATTCTTTCTCCTCTGTAGCACCTTCTGCAGCTGTATGCATAGCTTCCACTTTTTCCATCACTTCCTTCATATCCATACGGGCAAATAAAATCTCGGGCTTGTCGGTCACTTTATTGCCAGATGGGTATAAACCAAATTCATTCATCTGGGACAGCTCTCTTTTTGTTGTATTAAGCTGAGAAAGAATTTTAGCAGAGGTCTCCGGCATAAAAGAAGCCAAAAGAGATGCTCCGATGGTAATAGCTTCTGTCAGATTATAAAGAACCGTCTCCAGACGGGCTTTTGAAGCCTCATCCTTTGCAAGAGTCCATGGCGCTGTTTCATCAATATATTTATTGCTTCTTCTGAAGATATTAAAAATAGAAGTTATTGCATCTGCGACGCGGAGTTTTTCCATCTTCTCGCTGACCTTTTTCTCCTCTTCAAGCACAACTGCTTTTAAATCCTCATCAAACTCATCTGTGATACCGCCATCTCTTACCACACCGTCGAAATACTTATTGGACATGGAAATGGTACGGTTTACAAGGTTGCCCAGAATATTGGCAAGATCCGAGTTCATACGCTCCACCATCAGCTCCCAGGAAATGATTCCATCATTATCGAAAGGCATTTCGTGAAGAACGAAATAACGAACTGCATCCACTCCGAAGAAATCTACCAGTGTATCTGCATAAAGAACGTTACCCTTTGATTTACTCATCTTTCCGTCGCCCTGCAACAGCCATGGATGACCAAATACCTGTTTTGGAAGGGGTACATTCAGTGCCATTAAGAAAATTGGCCAGTAAATAGTATGGAAGCGGATAATATCCTTACCAATCAGATGTAGATCTGCAGGCCAGAGTTTTGAAAACTGGTCAGTGTTATTTCCATCGCAGTCATATCCAATTCCTGTAATATAATTTGTCAATGCATCCAGCCATACATAAGTAACATGTCTTGGATCAAATGTTACCGGGATTCCCCATGTGAATGTGGTTCTGGACACGCATAAATCCTGAAGTCCCGGAAGAAGGAAGTTATTCATCATCTCATTCTTTCTTGATACCGGCTGAATAAAATCAGGATTTTCGTTAATATGCTGGATCAGACGATCTGCATACTTGCTCATACGGAAGAAATAAGCCTCTTCCTTTGCCGGTTTTACTTCACGTCCGCAATCCGGGCATTTTCCGTCTACCAGCTGGGACTCAGTAAAGAAAGATTCACATGGAGTGCAGTATAAACCTTCATAATATCCCTTATAGATATCACCCTGATCGTAAAGTTTTTTGAAGATTTTTTGAACCTGTGCTTCATGATCCGGATCAGTAGTACGAATAAACTTGTCATAGGAGGTATTCATCAGATCCCAGATAGTTTTAATCTGACCAGCAGCCTGATCTACAAATTCCTTGGGAGTTATGCCTGCTGCCGCAGCTTTCTCCTCAATCTTTTGTCCGTGTTCATCCGTTCCTGTCTGGAAAAATACATCGTATCCTTCTTCTCTTTTAAACCTTGCTATGGCATCAGCTAAAACAGCCTCATAGGTGTTGCCAATGTGAGGCTTACCAGATGCGTATGCAATTGCTGTGGTGATATAATATGGCTTTTTGTTTGAATCTTTACACATAATCTTTTCCTCCAGAAATATAATGAGATGCAGGGTGAATCATTTCCCAACAAAGAAAAACCCGTCTTAAAAAATCCACATAGGAAATTTAAAGACGGGGCACTATCCCGTGATACCACTTTAATTTATCCATGCCTTACGACACAGACCTCACCGGCTGCGTTCTAATCAAAAGCTTTCCAGAATGATGCTTTTGGTATATAATAACAGTCTGACACGATAACGGGTGTGACCGTCGAAATTTAAAGGCTTATTAAGCCAATTCAACTTCGCTGCTCCAAGGCCATGTTGGGAAATACGCTCAGGCTTCCTTTTCAGCTACCGGAATTCTCTGTACATGAGGCGGGTTTCTTACTCTTCTTTTCTCAGCATTCTCAAATGAATCAATTGTCAGTAACCCTAGTGTAATAGTTTCATTCCCGTTTGTCAAGCAGGTAAGTTACAGGATCTGACCTTTTGTCATTACTTTTTTCTTATTAACATATAAATAATATTAGTGAATTGTGGAGGATCTTAATATGAAAAACATGATCATCAGGCAGGGACGCCGTATCCTTTCCATTGTCTTGGCGGCCTCTCTGTTTTGCGCCTGTACACCGCCTCCAAGACAGACGGGAACGCCTTCCGATGCCCAATACGAAAAATACCATGCCCAGGATATATCCATGCAGAAAGCATTCGATCAATTTACTGCAGATATATTCCGGGATGAAATCAGCGATTCCGGCATTAGTTTTCATTTCAGTATTGCCGATCCTGCTTCCAGAGGAATTAATACGGTTCCTTTGACTCTTGGAGATTACTCTCTGGATAAGATGAAGCAGGGTACAAAGGACCTTCAGGAGGTTAAGAAAAAGCTGGAAAGCTTTAACCCCCGGAAGCTGACTGCTGACCAGAGGCTTACATATCAGATTCTGTATTCCTACGTTGATACCGAATTAAGTTCTGATGGAATGGAACTTTACGCCCAGCCGCTGACCACGACCATCGGAATTCAGGCCCAGCTCCCTGTTCTCTTTGCCGAGTATACGTTCAACAATAAAGCGGATGTAGACCATTATCTATCATTGCTGTCTTCCATTGACGAGTATTACGGGCAGATAATGGAATTCGAAAAGAAGAAATCAGAGGCGGGACTTTTTATGTCAGATGTTGCAGCTGACCATGTTTTAAAATCCTGCGAAGCTTATTTAATACAGCCGGATCACAGCTTCCTTGCAGAAACGTTCAATACCAGAATTGATTCCCTGACAGACTTAACCGATGAGGAGAAAGCAGAATATAAGAAGCAAAATATTAAAATACTAGAAGAACATTTCGTTCCCGCCTATAAGAATATAATAAGCGGCATTACAGCTTTAATGGGAACCGGAACCAATGACAAAGGTCTCTCCTGGTATCCCGACGGAAAGAAATACTTTGAATATCTGGTTCAGTCCAATACAGGTACCTCCTATGATTCAGTCAAAAGCCTGAAAAAAGCCATTGAAAAACAGATGAATAGCGATATCAGGGCATTGGGACAGATTACCAAAGATCATCCTGAAGTAATTGATTCTCTGGACAATTACTCCTTTAAATACACAAAACCGGAAGAAATTCTGGAATCTTTAAAATCTCAGATTACTAAAGATTTTCCGGAGCTTCCACCTTGTAACTACACCGTTAAGTATGTGCCAAGCGCTTTGGAGTCCTCTTTAAGCCCGGCCTTTTACCTGGTGCCCCCTTTGGACCAGTACCAGAATAATGTTATTTACATCAACAACAACCCCCGTTTTCAAAATGATGACCTTTATACTACCCTGGCTCACGAAGGATATCCGGGACATTTATATCAGAACGTATACTTCCTAAGCAAAAAACCAAATGATTTAAGGAGCATCCTTTCATTTTCAAGCTATTCCGAAGGATGGGCTACCTATGTAGAATATTATTCCTATTCATTAGATAACGGGCTGGATCCAGAACTTGGCAAGCTTCTGGCACATAATACGGCCATTACACTGGGAATTTACGCTTACCTTGATATTTGTATCAATTATGAAGGCTGGGATAAGGAAGCTACCGCTAAATATCTTGGAACCTTTTATAACGTGGAAAATACAGATATCGCAGATTCCATCTACAACAGCCTGGTGGAAAATCCAACGAATTATATGGAGTATTACGTAGGCTATCTGGAAATCATGGAAATGCGAAACACGGCGGAGAGAGTCTTAAAAGATGACTTTAACTTAAAAGACTTTCATACTTTCTTGCTTGATGTGGGGCCAGCTCCATTTTCAGTAATTCAGCCTGCTTTCCGCAACTGGCTGGCAAAACAGCTTAGAAGTTGATATTAAAAGACAGGCAAAAGCCATAAAATCCATTGGCTTTTGCCTGTTTTTTATTTTATTTCCTTATAATTCTTTACATATTCCAGATAATCATTATCGCCCTGTTTGATAGAACCGCTGGAATAATTTTTGCCGTTCACCAGAAGTTTTAATTTATCCAGTTCAAAGTTCTCTACAAAGGTGTTGGCAATGGCTGTAATGGTAAGTCTGTCATCACCAGAACCGCTTTGCGGAACTGCAGATAAATCCAATGTACCAATTCCATTAGCTGAATCATATTTCAGAACCTTTGTGCCGTCCTCTAATACGCCGTATTCTATGAGTTTGCTTACGATTGCATCTGCAGTCAGCTTGTCCACTGCATCCATCGCCTGATTTAAACCTGTCTTATTTTCATTCTTACTGTATACAGAAATAATCTCCATGGGTTCTGCATTAGGGTCAGGAACTTTATCACTGGCACCTCCTGTTGATGCCATTACCTGTGGATCAGGTGCTGTTGTCTCCATCTTTGGCTGAGTTGGTGTACAGGCAGCCAGGGATACCATCAGCATAGCGCTCACTAAATATAAAATAATTTTTTTCATAAATGCGTATTGCCTCCTTTAATTCTGTTAAAGACTTCGAAACCATTTATTCAGTTTGGTCAGAACTTTGATTAAAACTTCTACCTCATTCTCACTTAGCCCTTTTATCATTCCGGCTATCATCTCCCGATGAAATGTAGCATGATGTTCAAAGGCTTGTTTTCCTTTATCTGAAAGAGAAATATAAACAACGCGCCGGTCTTCTTCTCCCCTTTGGCGGGTAACATAACCTTTTTTAACAAGACTGTTCATGGCTATGGTCAATGTCCCCACTGTGACAGACAATTCCCTGGCTATTGCGGACATATTCTTAGGTTCTCCGACTCCGATCGCCTCAATCACATGCATATCATTATTGGTGATATTATTAAATTCCTGTGTAATGATAGCCTGCTGTTCGATATCCATTACGTCCCGAAACAGCCTTACCAGTACTTCGTTAAGAGTTCCGTAAGTATCCACGTTTATCCCCTTCAAATCTATATGACAATAAAAGCTTCTTCGTAATTATACATGATTATGTATACGAAGACAACCACCTGAATTCTTATGAAATTCTTAAATCAAAATGATTAATTTCCTTTTATACCAAAATCCGGCTTAAAAATACACTGGCTGCAATACCAGCAACAGTTGCTGTTAAGGCTCCCCCAAGAGTGTATCTGGTTTTTCTGATTTTAACAGTACCAAAATAAACACTGAGGCAGTAAAATAATGTCTCAGTACAACTCATCAGAACAGAAGTCATAAATCCAATATAAGAATCTGTACCATATTTTTTAAAGATATCCAAAACAAGCCCGATGGCCGCCGAATTGGAGACCAGCCGAACTAAAATAACCGGCACAACCGGTGCCGGAAGAAACAAATAAGATGCGGGTTTTGTAAGCAGCTTTGCCAGAAAGTCCAAAAACCCGGATGCTCTAAGTACTCCTACCGCTGTCATCAGACCAATTAGTGTAGGCATAATGCCTGCAACCGTTTTCATGCCATCTTTTGCGCCGTTTAAAAAATCATCAAATACCGGACGCTTTGATAAAATGCCAAATCCAACAATATAAAAGATGATCAGCGGAACCGCAGCCTCAGAGAGAAATAATAAAAATCCCATAGTTTTACCCACTATCCGTTAATTATTATAGTCTATTCCGGCTACTCCCCTTTCATTCTTTGCATTTATTTCAAAATCCTTCTTTAAAAATAAAGACAATCTTTTGAAAGAAGTGAATGACAAAATTCCAGTAATTCAGTATTTTCAGCTGCTTTCTTACAATCGTCTTGGATCCCCTTTTATTAAACTCTGCCATAATCTTTTGAAATTCATCTGGTGGAGGCGCAGGCACAGACGGTGTTAATTCCGGGTGTTTTTGCATATAATCAAGCAAACGGGCTTCCAGTTTCTCTCTTGAATTATGATTTGTATGAAACAAATAAAAGATGGAACACTTATTGACGGAATCTTTCTTCTGCTCCACGTCTATACCTCTTTATGTTTGGTTATCCTTTGGTTCTCATACGCTTTGGGGTTGACTTTTTACCACTAACGTTTACTATAATAGTATATCGAATTTGGGAGGCAGCTTTTATATGAAAAAAATAATATTAACTGGCGGCGGTACTGCCGGTCATGTTACCCCGAACCTGGCTTTAATTCCTTCACTAAAAGGAAAAAATTATGAGATTCGTTACATCGGCTCCTATCAGGGAATTGAACGAAAATTGATCGAGAATGCTCAGATCCCATATAGCGGTATCTCAACAGGTAAATTCCGAAGATATTTTGACATCAAAAACTTTACGGATCCTTTCCGTGTAATTAAGGGATTTGGAGAAGCGCTTAAATTGATTAAAAGTTACAAACCTGATATAGTATTTTCCAAAGGCGGCTTTGTTGCCGTTCCTGTAGTGTTAGCTGCAAAGCATTTAAAAATACCGGTAATCATACATGAATCAGACATGACTCCTGGCCTTGCCAACCGGATCTGCATTCCGGCTGCAACCCGTGTCTGCTGTAATTTTCCGGAAACACTCAGCTATCTCCCGAAAAATAAGGCAATACTAACCGGTTCCCCTATTCGGAAAGAACTCTTAGAGGGCGACCGTATGACTGGATTAAAGTATGCCAGACTAAACGACAATAAGCCTGTTATACTGATCATCGGAGGCAGCCTTGGTTCTGTAACCGTCAACAACGCTATAAGGGGCATCCTTCCAAAATTATTAAACAATTACCAGATCATACATATCTGCGGAAAGGGCAATCTGGATGAAAGCCTTGCTGGTGTCCATGGATATGTACAGTACGAATATGTAGATGCCCCTTTGAAACATCTTTTTGCTGCTGCTGACTTAATGATTTCCAGAGCTGGTGCCAACGCGATCTGTGAAATACTGGCACTGAGAAAACTTAATATTCTGATTCCCCTTTCCGCTGCTGCCAGCAGAGGTGATCAGATTTTAAATGCCAGATCTTTTTCAAAACAGGGATTCAGTTATCTTCTGGAAGAAGAAAGCTTAAATGGAGACACCTTACTGCAGGCCATTACAGATACTTTTGCTAACCGTCAGACCTATCTTTCAAAAATGGAAAGCAGCGAACTTCATGATGCTGTTAATACAATTATAGAAATGATAGAGAGCCTTGTTTCCAAAAATTAATCAGCTTTATAATTTGGACCGAGGATATTCTTTAAACAGACTCTTGTCCGATAGATCCGGGAGCGGCAGACCGTTCCCGGAATTTCAAGCTTCTCACAGATCTCCGGAATCGTCAGCTGTTCCAGAAAATATAGTACAGCCATCTCCTTCCACTCATCTCTCATATTGGAAATCTCACTGGTGATTTTTAAAACAGACTCTTCCCCAAGAACTAACTCAAGAGGATCCGTTACCACATACCTTGCGAGCATCGCCATCTCGTTGGATGCATCTTCCTCATCAAGACTTACTTTCTCATAATGACCATTTTTGCGAAGAGAGTCTATGCTTTTGCGTTTTAATATTTTGATCAACATGCTTTTTTTCCGCGTGTCTGACCAGGTTAATGAATAATTCTCAAAATAAGAAATAAATGTCTCCTGTACCACATCATCAAGTTCCAGATCCGGTACATTCAGTGTTTTAGCTATTCGTCGCAACAGCCCCTGATATTTACCATATATGGACTGAAGCAACAGATTTTCATCTTCATGTATGCTCATATCATATGCCCCTCTGATTACAGGGCGCTCCTGATGGCGGCTCCTGTCTGTGCTAGTTCTTCCGGACTTACCTTACCTGGCATCCAGGAAACCATAACAGGACCTTCCTCGTAACGGGGAATCAAATGCACGTGAAAATGAAAAACCGTCTGGCCCGCCTCTTTTCCATTATTCTGCACTACATTGAACCCGGAGCATCCCAGCGCCTTTTTCATGGCGACTCCTATTTTTGCTGCCAATGGAAGGACCTTTGCTGCCGTTTCTTCATCCAGATCACAGATATCTCTGTAATGCTGTTTGGGAAGAATCAGGGCATGCCCTTTGGAAGCTGGTCCTAAATCCATAATTACACGAAACATGTCATCCTCATAAATTGTCTCTGAGGGAATACCCCCATTTGCAATTTTACAGAAAATGCAGTCATCTTCTCTCACACACTCACCTCCTTCCAGCATTTTTTCCAAAACTACCGGCTGCGACCGTTCCTGGGTCTGCGATATAAAACAACTCCCATTATTATGCCTATTACAAGACCTCCAATATGGGCAGCATTATCAACACCTGTGCTGGTAAAGCCAAAATACAGAGAGAATAAAATCACCACCACCAACTGCCGGGTGCTTAGGTCTTCCAATTGCCCACGATTAACTGCCACGGCATAAAAAACACCTCCGATTACTCCGAAAATGGCACCGGAAGCGCCAGCGGAAACCACATTTCTATATCCGGACAGATTTATAATCATGGAAGCAACATTCGCTCCCACACCACAGATCAAATAAAAAACCAGGTATTTAATATGACCCAGAGCACGTTCCAGATTATCTCCCAGAATGAACAGAATCAGCATATTGTTCATAATATGATTTATTCCAAAATGCATGAACGTGGAAGTAATTAACCTGTAATACTCCCCTCTTTCAAAAACCAGCGGCGCGTACATAGCCCCATGGGAAACCATAAACTGGGTATCCTCGGTAGATCCATTCATCTCCAGGTATAGAAAATAAATGATATTCACCGCAATGAGACCAATATTGACAAAGGCCTTCTTGCGCCTGCTAAATTCATCCATTGAAGCGCTCCTTCTGAACTATAATATGCTTATTTTATCATAAACTGACAGATTATGTAAATATAAACGCAAAATTTGCGATAAAAATTTCATCTCCTATGTTTAATAAAACTGTTTCGTTTGTTTCCATAAGCCGACCGTTGACATATGTCCCATTGGTAGAGTTTAAATCACTGATACAGTAATCATTTCCTTCCTTCTCTATTTTCGCATGAATACGGCTGATTGCTTCTCCATTAAGAACATAATCCACCAACCCCTCCTGCTTTCCTATGAGATAGGGAGTATATGTAATTATTATATCTGGAATTCCAGGACTGGCAGATTTAAAAACCCGTACCTGTGTATCTTTTTGACTATTAGTAAGAAGTACTGTCTGTAAGGGTTCTTCTACGGCTGCAGCTGATTTTAGCAGAACTGACGATTCCTCCTTACTCTCATAAAAAGCAGTCTGCCACTCTTCCTGTTCGCTGTCATAACTACAGTCTTTTGTGGGGCTGTCTTCCTCTGGGTGCTGGTATTGATTTTTGCCTGTTGTTTTGAATCCAAATAAAACGGACAATATTCCTGCTGCCATGACCAGATACCAGTATCTTAATATTCCCCTGTAACCAGATATACTCCACAACACAGCTGAAAAACCAGTAACTACTACAGACGATATGATAAGCGGTCTCCACAAGCCAAAGCCGGATGTTTTGGTTTGTACAGGACTTGAAAATTCCTCAATAGCCTGTATCTCCTCTTTTTCTGTATTTATAAATCCCGATTGAGGCTCACATTCCTTTTCTTCCTGCCTTGCCTCCAACTTATCATTGTGGAGACAAACCAGTTCCGCCAAAGCATCCATACCGTAATTTTCCTTTACACTCTCCTGATATAACGCATAAGCCATAACCACGCATTCTTTATCCTGATGGTTAATCTTTCCCAAAAGATAACGAAGTAATTCGCTCATCTCCTCTGAGAATTTCCTGGCTCTTCCAGGTATCAGACAGAGAGACACAAAAAACTGTTCTGGCTCAATATAGATGAATTCCGGCTGTAGAAGTATCTGATCTTCTTTAAGAAGATATGCAGGAAGACGGTTAAGTATCTGGTCAATACCTGTAATTAAATTAATAAGTTCCTGTTTATTTATGCTGTGAAACTCTAAAATTCGGCTTAAAGGCTGTTTTGAAGTGATTTCATAATAAAAGTATTTACGATTATCAATCTGCTTTAATTGAAATTTCAGCAAACCATTTATCTGATTTTCTTTGAGCATGTTTTCCTCATATCCCTGCATCTGGGCATTATCCTGCTCTATAATCAGATAATTATGCTTCATCTCCCGTCTATATGTAACATTCATATCATTCCTCCTGACTGATCAGTGTCAGCTTTCTCAGAAAATTTTCAGGATCAAATACTTGTTGTTCCAGTTCAAGCTTCCATCTGCCACCAACTCCTGTACCCTTAATTCGCTTTCCTGTAAGCAAATTTCCGGACAAATTTAATTCAAATTGATATTCCTTCCATGAAAAAGGGGTTCCAGCCCTGTGAACTGCCCAATTTATAGCATCACCAGGCGACTCTGTCTCATTATGCCTTAATCTCTGCACTGTTTCAGCAAGTGCCATAGCCCCTGCCACCTCATCTCTCAGGCGATACGCAGACTGAATGGACATCATAAGAGAGAATAATATGACGGCCATAACAAAAGAAGCTTCTACCGTATAACTTCCGTTTAAGCGCTTGTTCATCTCATCACCATGATTAGCCAGACCGGAACCAGAAACGGAATAAACGGGATTCTCTTTTTTCCAACATCAATTCCTTTTACCCGGTTTAACAGATAGAACAGACCGCAAAAAATACCGCTCAGACTTAAGCCATAGAAAAATAATATGAGATTGGACAGTGCCGGCAAAAACAAACCGCTTATGATAAAGAAACAGCCATCCCCAGTGCCCACCGACTCCTTTGATAATTTACTTACTGCTAATAAGGCAATACCAACCAGACAGCCCGTAAACTTAAAACAATTATCTCTCTGTAATAAACACAAAACAATCCCTGCAGCACCACCGCTTAAAAGGAGCAAGATACTAATACTTTTCTTTCTCCCATCTTCCCAGGCTGCTGCCAGAAGAAACATACCAAAAATAATACAATTTAATTGTTCAACCATCATTGCCTCCTTACTGAGAACAATAAGAACAAGCACCTAAATGAATCACTTCTGATATAGGAACAAGTCTTACATATGCCGTAATTGCGCTGCATTCTCTACTGTTGTGGAATTTTTCACCTGATGGCATGATATAGACAATACTGCCTTCTTTTGCCAGACTGCTGCATCTGCTGCAGGGTTTGTATATCCCTCCGCCAGTATTGCGGATACTCTCCAGATCCGTTTCATTCACTGCCCTTATATGATTGAATAAATAATGACAGGTCCTTTTTTTGTGATATCTGGTGCTGTTTCTTCCTACATAAACCATCTCTTCCGTATCGCCGGACTCTTCCTCATAGAGCAGTGTATTTCCAATCCACGCTCTCCTGAAACACCGGGCGGACATTGGAACACTTTTCAGTCCTAAAACAGGAAATGGAAGGCGGATCCGATAATCCATAATCAAATCAATGGTTTCTTTATCTTTTAAAACAGAGGATCTTAAAAAAGATACAGACTGGGCATTTCGGTATACTTCATACTTTCCCATTTTCATTCTTGCATATAGAAGAATACTCTGTTCTGTTATTCCCTCCAGCAAACCATCCGGCAGCTCATTTAATCCCGCTGCACTTAAATCTTCGCCTCTCTTTAACTCTTTTAAAGCTGATACATACTGACTTAACTCTTCTCCTGTAATCTCAAGCGCAGTCTGAACTTTTCTTCCATCATTTAAAAGTTTCATTGGCGTCATCAGTATTATAACTGCAAACAGAAAAAGCGGAAGTGCCATAGCTGCTTCGATTGTCAGACTGCCCGGTTTTGATTGAAAGGAAGCGAATAATAATACCCTTTTTGCAGAGATGTTTTTTCTTATCAAGGGGAAATGTACCTGGAGAGTAACCTTTGCTTTATAAATGATTTTTATTAACTCTCTGAAAAAGGGCATAATTATTCGCCTCCTTATCCTAATATGCTTTTTCCGTCCGCACCTCTATCAGATAAACAGGTTCCAGCGCTCCGAAAAAGAAATGCTGCCCACGCCCTTTTCCCTGAATTTCTGCCCCATATACACAATGAGTCATGCGAAACTCAGTATCGGTTGTCCGAAGATTCATCTGAATAACATCCATAAGCCTGTAATACTGCCGGATACTATGTGAGAGAAACAGAAGCAATTTTAAATATCCGGTATAGTTAACACCGTTATCGTCACTTCCCTCACCCTCAAACGAACCACTGCTTCCTGAATCCAACAAGCCCTGAAGTGAAAGCCTCCAGTTATCCTTTGACTTGATAAATGCAACCTTTTCTCCCTGTAACAGCCGTCTGACATCCATAATGGCTTCTCCCATTGCCCAGATACTCATAACAAAGAAGGCCACCAGTCCCGTAAGAGGGGTAATTCCTGTCACTCCGGTTATCACACCTGCCAAAGCTTCTGCTTCTTTCCTTTTTTCCTGATCCATTAAAATATGTACCAGATTGAGACCTTCCCTTATGGTCAAAACATCTGTTACAGCCTGTGAAAAATTTTTCTCATCGCTATTCATCCCTCCGATTAAATATTCCAGTTCATATTTAACCGCCTTATCTTCTTCTGATAAAAAACTGGTAAGAAAACGTCCACAGTATTCCTCAAATAAAATACGGTCTATCAAACCATCAATTTCTCCCTGTTCCTCTGAATAGATCAGAGATGGAAACGAGTTAAGGTCAAGCTGCCCTTTTGATATTTGTGTCCCCTCTGGAAGTACAAGGCTCATAAGACCATTTCGCACAAGGCTTTCCACCTTTTCTAAAATCTTTTCTTTTTGAGGATCTTTCACACCATTTGTATAGGAAAGCATAGAAATATGGATTTCACACCAGATCTCCCTGACAGAACCCCATAACTCAGATAAATCTGGTCCATCATCATCGTCATCTGAACTTCTTTCCCATTCATCAATTATTTGTCCTACTTCCAACGCCCGGTCTTTTGAACGTTCTATTTTATTCTTAATATTAATAGCCTCTGCGGCAAGTGCTTCGACTTCTTTTCGCCTTTCTCCATCCTGCCTCACATAAGAATCAAACCAATCGGTATCACTGTTTAATGTTATCTGGATTGGATCGCTTAACTGATCCATTTCTTCTGTTTTTTTACTTTTTGTTAGCTGTAATTGAGCATATAATTTATCTGCAATATTTCCATAAGATTTTACAAGAGCCGGAATACGATCCGTCTCTTTCCCCAATTCAACCGCTTTTCTTATAAATTCCTGTCCATCGTAATTGCTCAAACATGAATTTGCCTCATTCCAGATGTATTTCTGCTTTTCTAAGGAACTATTAATTTCTTCAATCACATGCTCCAGACGTACTGCTTCTTTTGTGTGATCCCCATATGACCTGGAAAGATCTTTTACTACAGCAGCTTCCTTAAGATCAGTAAGGATTGTAACGGCTCCTGCCTCGTCTGGTATGTGATCAAAAATTCCATACTTCATATAATCCAGAATCTCCTGCTTCATATATTTCCCACCTGCACTGGTTATGAGGTCACGATGTAACACATTGGCACCCTCTATATCCACACGATACCAGCCAGAATGCTCCATATACGGTGCTATATACTCCTGCCATTTCTGTTCCAGATCATTCCCGCTTTTATCTTCCAGAAGAAAAATTCGGTACTTATCCCACGCCTCTCTGTGATATCTGCTAAATACAGAATCCATTGCGGAATCCGCAGCAATCTTTAAATACCATCTCGTCCCTGCAGTCCGTGCGGACTCTAAAAGTCCGCACATTAAACTGACAATGCATAAAAGGGTTAAACTTAGAAATACCGTTATATGACCATTGTTATGCATTAATACACCTCTTTCGACTGCTTATTAATCTCCTCAAAAATGCTATCCAGCAGTTTTTTAATATTGGTTTTAAAAATAATAACAAGACCAATTAAAACTACCAGAATTAATACAATTTCAATAACCCCTACTCCATCTTCTTCTCTTATAAAATGTTGGATCTGCTCTTTTATTATTAAAGCCATGGTATCACCTCCTCTCTAGTAAAATGCAAGAAATGCAGGTACTACGATCATAGTCATGACAACGAATAACATTAGAAGTAGGGGCAGTAAAAGCTTTGTACCTGCTTCTTCTCCCAACTTTCTGGCTGCATTCTTTCTCTGCTCAAAAGCAGAAGCCATTTCTATATCAAGTGCATTTCTTAACTGCCTGCCTCCATTTTTCTGATTTTGCTCCAGTAAAGCTGCAAGCTTCATGTATGGCTGGAGGTTGCAACGCCTTCCAAATTCATTGTAAGCACGGCTTTCCGACAAACCACTTTTTAACTGTGATGCCGTATGTACCATCTCTTCATAAGCGGGGCGCATGACACGCCTTCCATCTTTAAGAGACTCCCTGTATCCTGCTGCAATTCGTTCCCATGCCCCCCTTACTGTATAACCTGCTCCAATATAAACCACAAGCTTTGATACCACTTCTGAATAATCCATTAAAAGCTGCTGCTCTCTCAACCTGCTTTTTTTCTGCTTTTCAACCTGAGTCCTGACCTGCAAAAGTACAGCCAGCACAAGACCAAGCACAGGCAAAACTCCATAACTCCCTTCTTTTGGTTTAGAGTACTTGAGCTTTTGTCCTTCAAATATATCAGGTAAAATAAGTGATGTGTCTGTCTGCTGCTTCGTATCAAGATCATCTGCCCATTTTTGAAAGGCTGCTTTCTTTTTTTCTTCCAATGTCAGAACAGGTGGATATACTTTACCTTTGTATTGATAGCTTCGCTGGTGGATACCATCTGATACCATAGCCAGAATCAGAATTTCTTTCCCTGCCTCAGGAATATCCTTGTTATAAACTGTTCCAAAGGAGTCAATGAGCTCAGGGTCACTGGTTTCCCAGCGCACGGTTAATCCAAAAGTGTCAAGTCTGGTTCTCAGATTCAGATTTTGTCTTATTGCATTAAGAGAATCATTTTCTGAAAGTATTTGGGTTGGAAGTTGAGTTTCCAATTGGTCAAACAGGTCCTCTGCTTCTTTGTCTGTATATCTCCGCTCCCTTACAGGAATTTCTATTAATAATTTTTTATCTTCCTGATCTTTATCCAGTCCTTTTACTAAAACCTCATAAATGTTCTCTCCCTGCCCTGGTCCGGATCTTTTAAGCCCCTCGCCGTAAAACACATCCTGCCTGCCCCAAAAAGTGGAAAGCTCCAGAACTGCATATAAAACAATCCCGCCCGCTGCACATGCAGCCTGTACCTTTGTTACAGGCGGTTTCCATTTAATATTTAATTGTTTTTTCATAAGGCTCCCCGATTATATCTCAATTTCCATAATCCGCTTTGCTGTCTGGTAAGCAATCATATAAAGGATCATACATATGGTCATTAAAATTTTTCCCGCTCCAGTGGTATACATAATCTGAAAAAAGCCCGGGGATGTGAAATCAATATAAATGACTATGAAAAAAGGAATAAGATTCATAATTTTTAGTTCAAACTGCTTGGAAGCCGTCATGGTCAGAATCTCCTGCCTTACCTGTACTTTGTCCCGAATTACATCTGCCGTGTGACTGATAATAGAAACCAATTCTCCTCCACTGCGCTTTGCAGTGGAAAATACCTCTGCAAAGTTCTTCACATCATCCAGACCGCTTCTTAATGCAAATTCTAAAAATGCCTGCTCAACGGACCGGTTCATTTGAATCTGACTCTCAATGAACTTGAATTCCTTTGTTATGAGTCCCTCTGCACCATAAAGAACAGACAACTCTCTTGAAGCGGAAATAACAGAGTTTTCTACTGAATAACCTGCACTTAAAAAGGAAGAGAGAAGTAAAATACCTTCTTTAAATTCCAGATTCAACTGCTGAAGCTGTTTGCTTTTTAATTCTTTTCTTTTGGTTAAGGGAATTATAATTCCGAAAGGAGTGAAAACAAGAAATACCGCCAGACTGCGATAGAAAATATATGAAAAAAGTGCTGCTATTAAGACTCCCTGTCCGCTATAATACAGCCACTCCCTCATAGAAAGGGTATAAATATCATAATTCAATGCCTGCTGTTTTGAGCTTTTCTGTATTTTTAAGACCCCCAACCTTCTTAAGGCTTCCCCCAACTTTCCTGGCATCTCCCCTGACGGTTTCCCCTTCTTCAAACCGGTAAATGGGATTAAGTCTGATTTCACCATCTTCATATCCAGCTACCTCCACAATTGATAAGACCCGTCTGCTTTTATCCCTTAATCTGCCTAAATGAATTAAGATATCAATTGCTGCCGCTACCTGACTTCGCACCGCCAAAAGAGGAATGTCTGTTCCCATGAGCACCATGGTTTCTAACCTTGACAGCATGTCCTTTGGACTGTTTCCATGCCCGGTACTTAAACTTCCATCATGTCCGGTATTCATGGCAGAAATCATATCAAGTGCTTCTCTTCCTCTTACTTCACCCACGATAATTCTGGATGGGTTCATGCGAAGTGCTGCCTTTATTAAATCGCCGATGGTCACCTCGCCCTCCCCTTCTCCATTGGCACCTCTCGTCTCCAGACGCACCAGATTGGAGATATGAGTGATCTGCAGCTCTGCAGAATCTTCAATGGTTACAATACGCTCGTTTTTGGGTATGTAAGAAGAAAGAGCATTTAAAAAAGTACTTTTACCAGAATTGGTTCCTCCGCTGATGAAAATATTATATCCAGCTTCCACAATTACTTTTAAAAAGTCTGCAGCTTCCCTGGTTATTGATCCCAGCTTTAAAAGCTTATCAATGGTTATGGGTTCTGGAAACTTTCTGATTGTTACAGCTGGTCCGTCAATAGAAACCGGGGGCAGGACAACATGAACTCTGGAACCGTCGCCCAGTCTGGCATCTGCTATGGGTCTTGAAACGTTCACGGTCCTGTTTACACGGCTGACAATCTGCTGAATCATATCTTCCAATTGTTCCTGACTCTCAAATTCCTTTTCCCAACGTTCCATATGACCATTTCGCTCAATAAATATGTTATTTGCCCCATTTACCATGATTTCAGTGACAGTTTTATCATCTACCAGTTCCTGAAGAATCCCCAGGCGTCTGAAGGAGTCAAACAGCCAGCCCCTTAATATTAATTTTTCCCTTAAAGGCAGATATTCGGTCATTCCCAATTTGATTATCTTCTCATCAATCATGGTGTAAAGCTCTTCATCTGAAATCTGTTGATGCTGATTTAGTTCCAGCATAATATCTTCCCGCATCACAATGCGTTGTTCTTCATTCATATCTTCTCCCTCCCTATGGCTGTTTTCTTAACAGCTGCCGGGTATAATCTCCTAATTCACTCCACAAAAGCTGATCCAGATAATTGTCCTTCCTGCCAAAGGTACAATGATAGGGAAGATTGATTTTCTGAATCCTGCTCATTACGGCATTGTGGCCGGAAGCAGCAAGGTATGCCTCAAACTCTTCTACTTTGGCTGCTGATACACAATCATCTTTCACCGGCATATAGATTCCGTCGCATACTTCCAAAACGTCAGCTGCTCTTTTTCCCATCTGCCCCAGATCAAGGATAATGGTACCGTATGTACTCTCTTTAGAGATCTGCTTAATTAGTCCCGCTATCTCCTGAGATGAAATAAATGCCAGATCTTCCGGATACTGAACCGGTGGCACATAATCCAAATCCCCCCATGTATAAATAACAGAACCAAGCCGTCCAAATGAAAAGCTGCCCTGTCTGTAATAATAAAACAGATCTGACATCCCCCTTTTATACTCTTCTCCTGTCAGACCCGCAAAACCAGAGCAATCTTCCATATTTAAGTAAAGAACCTTTAAATCCCGCGACAAAAGCTGGGCCATTGCAAGAGAAAAAGATGTTTTTAAACAACGGTTTACCGGTGAATAGACACCTACTACCCTGCTTCTTTCAGACAGTGTGGTATATCCTGTTTCTTCCAAATCTGCGCAGTATTGTTCCATAATCTCCCGAATGAGGTGATCTGCCGCCTGGTACTTATAAACACTGGGATGGGACTCACTTGCAGGAATTAGTTTCTCTTCTGCAAGCAGAACTACTTTATCTGCGCCAATCTGCCCGATCTCCTGGTTTGAAACTCTGGAACTGATGAGCAGAAGTTTAATATCATGATCGCAGCTGTAACTCTTAAGTTCTTCTAGCGATGAAAACGACACAATGGACAAAGGCAAACGCTCTTTAAAATTTACAAATTCTGCAAATCGTTCCCCAAATCCAGAGTCCGCATCGTATATTGCCATAATACGTTTTGTCATAGCAAACCTCCTTGTTAAAAGAAAACAACAGTAAGTATTGTTCCTAAAAACATGCAGAATCCTAACGGAATTACTGCATCGTACCCATCCCGGGCGGAACTATAATAAGCTGTAATTTTTTTTGTCTGAATCAATGACCTGATATAGGTCAGAAAGTAAGAAAACCGCTGAAAGGTACAGCCTTTAACAGTCATTAGAATCAGGGACCAGAATGCCCCTATTATAAAACCACTGGCAACTGCTGCAAAACCGTTGCCATAACCCAGATACCCGAATATCAAAGCAATGATTTTAATATCACCGGCTCCAATCATACGAAATAGAAAAAGAAGAAAAAACAACGCTGTTACCACTAAGAAACGGCTTAAAAAGAAGATTGCTCCCCATAGTACTGCCTGATTCCCTGCCTCCCAGCCAAATAAAATAACTCCCGCTGCCACACCAATCAGCACCAGCCTGTTGGGTATTCTGTGCTCTTTTACATCAAAATAAGAACCGGCTGCCAGAATAAAAAATAATAACACGAATTTTACAATATCATCCCCTTTATCTAAACTATAAATCTGGAAATAGTGCCGGAATATCGGCCTTGAACGACGGAATAAAGAATTCCAATTCATTGATAATGAGAAAGTCCGTATACAGAACGTATGCGGGATTCTGACTTTATTATGCACAAGATATATACAAAAGTCAACAGCTTTTTACATTTTTTATAAAAGATTTTAAACAGGTGTATGTAACACGAATCGTGTTTTATTGTTATATTTTACAATATTTAACCTTTTTTTTATTTTATATAAGTGATTTTATACAATATCAGTTGACCTTTTTCTTCCCGGGTGTTAATATAATATTAGTTTACTATTTTAAACCAAAGGAGATGTTTCGGGTGGCAAATAGCGAATTTTCAGAGCTTTTTAAAAGCTGCATGCCGCTTTTTATTGCATTGGGAGACGAGGTCCGGCTATCAATTATTGAAGTTCTGGCCAGTACGGATTCGTTTCAGACAAATGTCCGGGGAATGAACGTGAACGAGATCACGGATCAGACAAATTTATCCCGGCCGGCCATATCTCATCATTTAAAGATTCTCAAGGAAGCAGGACTGGTGTCTGCCAGACAGGAAGGAACTGCTAATTATTACTTTCTTACCTTTGGAGAAAGCACAAGAAAGTTATGTACTCTTGGGCAGTATCTCCAGAATTTTATGGATCCAGTCCAATTAATTTATGGAGATTCAGGCAATAGATGAATAAAGTTCCAATTTCCAGATATACTGAGAGTTATAGGTACCTCGTTAATTTGTTATCTGGAGATGATCGTATGAAAAATTTATTGTTAGGAAATCACTTTTCCCTTACGGAAGAGGAACGGAATTTACGCAAAGAAATCGAACGTTCCAAAACCGCCATTGATGCAGCAAGAAATCATTTTGAACAGGTCGTTGACCCGACATTAATTGACTGTTACATTTACGAGCTTAATGCCGCACAGCTACGTTACCAGTTTCTTTTGCGTCGTTTTAAAAGCCGTGAAGTATAGCCAGACAAAAAATACGCTTTAATACGTAACCTGTTGCAAACGCTGCTTCTACCTGTGGAATCGTGTACCAAAATGGAGGGGTGAGCAAATGGAAGATTTAACAAATGAATTGGAAACAGGTTTTATAACTGAGCTTGACCGGTATTTATACAACAACGGCCGGCATTACGAGATCTATGAAAAATTGGGCGCTCATCCAAAAACATGCAATGGAAAACAGGGAATGTATTTTGCTGTTTGGGCACCTCATGCCAGTCAGGTTGGTGTTGTGGGAGATTTCAATGGCTGGAACCCCGACTTAAATCCTATGGTTCCCTTAGCCGACTCCGGAATTTGGGAAGTATTTGTACCAGGAGTCGGTACGGGACAGTTGTACAAATATTCTGTGACCACACGCAGCGGAAAGATTCTTTTTAAAGCGGATCCCTATGCTTTTTATGCAGAGTTCCGCCCACAGACCGCTTCTATTACTGCAGATTTATCTGTTTATTCATGGAATGATCTGGAATGGGTTGCAAAAAGGGAAGAACAGGATCCATTATCAGGGCCATTAAGCATTTATGAGGTTCATTTAGGATCCTGGAAAAGAAAAAGCCGAGAGGATAAAGAAGGTTTTTATACATACAAAGAAGCTGCTCATGAACTGGCAGAATACATAAAGGATATGGGTTATACCCACATAGAGTTATTGGGAATTGCAGAACACCCCTACGACGGTTCCTGGGGCTATCAGGTGACCGGTTATTATGCTCCTACTTCCCGGTACGGGACACCGGAAGAGTTCATGTACTTTGTTGATTACATGCATCAGAATGGAATTGGAGTCATACTTGACTGGGTGCCTGCACATTTTCCCAAGGATGCCCACGGACTTTCAGAATTTGATGGAGAGGCCTGTTATGAGTATGCAGATCCACGTAAGGGAGAGCACCCTGACTGGGGAACCAAGGTTTTTGATTACAGTAAGTACGAGGTTGATAATTTCCTGATTGCCAATGCTCTTTACTGGGTAGAAAAATATCATATCGACGGGCTGCGGGTGGATGCAGTGGCTTCCATGCTGTATTTAGACTACGGAAGATCCCAGGGTGAATGGGTGAAAAACTGTCTGGGTGGTAATGAAAACCTTGAGGCAATCGAGTTCTTTAAGCACTTAAACAGCGTTATGAAGGAACGTGGAAAGGGTGCTGTTGTAATTGCGGAAGAATCCACTACCTGGCCAAAGGTTACGGAGAAGCCGGAAAACTCAGGTCTTGGCTTTACATTTAAGTGGAATATGGGCTGGATGCATGATTTTTTGGAGTATATGAAGCTGGATCCGTATTTCAGAAAATATAATCATCATAAAATGACCTTCGGAATTACATATTTTACCAGTGAAAAATATATACTTGTATTATCCCATGATGAAGTGGTTCATTTAAAAGGTTCCATGATTGGCAAAATGCCCGGACTTCTTGAGGATAAGTTTTCTAATTTAAAACTTGGTTATACCTTCATGCTTGGTCATCCCGGTAAGAAGCTGCTTTTTATGGGACAGGATTTCGGGCAGTTTCACGAGTGGGATGAAAAAGATTCCCTGGACTGGTATCAGGCCAAGGAACCTCTTGGAGAAGATCTTCAAAATTATGTCAGAGATCTTCTACACCTGTATCGGAAATTTCCTGCACTTTATGACAATGATTACGTCTGGGAAGGTTTTTCCTGGATAAATGCCAATGATAACGAGCATAGTATTTTCAGTTTTATAAGGCACGGAAAGGACACTCAGGGCAGCTTGCTGTTTGTTCTTAACTTTACTCCTGTAACCCGTCCTGAATACCGTGTGGGTGTGCCAAAATCAGGAAAATACACACTTGTGCTGGATACTTCCAACGGTCTGTATAAAAAAGCAAAAACAGCTCTGGTTTATAAATCTGAAAAGACTCCATGGGATGGTCAGGATTATTCCATTGCTTATCCCCTTCCGGCTTATGGAGCCGCCATATTTTGTTTCTGATACACAAATTATTTGGTAATTTATTCTATATATTTCTATAAATTGCTATACTTTTTCGGTATTTTGTAGTAAAATAAACGTATAAAATTACTTAATATGCTAGACTCAAAGATGGAAGGAGAGGTTCATATGGCAGCAGAATTAATCGCTACAACAGCAACAAAAAAGGTCTTTCACGATGGTGAAAAGGCAATCAAGGTTTTCAACGCTGAGTTTCCAAAGGCTGAAGTTTTAAACGAAGCACTGATCAGCGCCAGAGTGGAAGAAATTGGCGGCATTAATGTTCCAAGAGTACTGGAAGTCGGTGTTTTTGATAACCAGTGGTCCATTACCTTTGATTTTATTGAAGGCAAAACCCTCCAGCAGCTTATGGATGAAAATCCGGAAAAACTGCCTGAATATATGGAACAGATGGTAAATCTTCACCTGAATGTCATGTCTAAGCATTGTCCCCATCTAAATAAGCTGAAGGATAAAATATCCAAACAGATCCAGGACATTGAAGAACTTGGTGACGTTACAAGATATGACATGCGCACTCAGCTTGACAGCATGCCAAAGCATACAAAACTCTGCCATGGCGATTTTAACCCCTCCAATATTATTGTAAAGGAAGACGGCACCATGTTTGTTCTGGACTGGGTTCATGCCACTCAGGGCAATGCCAGTGCAGATGTAGCAAGAACCTATCTGCTGTTCTGTCTGCAGGACCAGAATAAGGCAGATATGTATATGAACCTGTTCTGTAAGAAGACCGGAACCGCGAAAAAGTATGTTCAGTCATGGCTTCCCATTGTTGCAGCTGCCCAGCTTTCCAAGAAGCGGCCGGAAGAAGCTGAGCTTCTGAATAAATGGGCCGGAGTTTGTGATTATCAGTAAAAGACAGGAAAAGGGAACGGAGTTTATTTCATCCGTTCCCTTATTAAGAATCATATTGAGCCATAACCATTTCATAATATCTGCCCCGTTTTTCCATTAAACTCTGATGAGTTCCCTGTTCTGCAACTCCCCCCTGATAAACAACCGCTATCAGATCTGCATCCTGAATGGTAGAGAGACGGTGTGCTATAACAAAACAGGTTTTTCCTGCCATCAGGTGGCGCATGGCCTGCTGAATCCGAATTTCAGTTCTTGTGTCCACATTCGATGTTGCTTCATCCAGAATTAGTATTTTACTATCAAGCAGCATGGCTCTTGCTATGGTTAAAAGCTGCTTCTGGCCCTTAGATATATTTGTTCCGTCTTCTTTTAAGATGGTATTATAACCTTCCGGCAATTGTTCAATAAAGGAATGAATCCGTGCATCTTTTGCCGCTTTTACCACTTCATCCAAAGTCGCATCTTCTTTTCCGTAAGCCAGGTTCTCATAGATGGTTCCCTGAAACAGCCATGTTTCCTGTAATACCATGGCAAATGCCTTTCTGAGACTTTTCCTGGTCAGATCTCTTATATCCATACCATCAATGGTAATTTTACCGCCATCCACGTCATAAAAGCGCATTAACAGATTTATAATTGTTGTTTTTCCTGCTCCAGTCGGACCTACAATCGCAATCAGCTTTCCAGGTTCTGCTTTTAAGGATAGATTCTGCAGTATGGGTTTTCCGGGTTCATATCCAAAATCCACATGAGCGAATTCAATACAGCCTTTAACTGATTGTTTTAAATCAGAGATTACCACCGCATCTTTTCTGTCTTCCTGTTCCGGAATTTCATCCATAAGCTTAAACACCCGCTCTGCCGCGGCAAGGGCAGACTGAAGATCGTTCATAATATTTGCAGCCTCATTAATGGGACCAGAGAATTTTCTTGAATAGAGTACAAAGGAGGAAATCTGGCCCACTGACATGGCACCTGTCAGATAAAGGAATGCACCAAATACGCTGATTAAGGTCAGTGACAGATTATTGATGAAATTGACCATTGGACCTGTCATGCTTCCATAATATTCTGATTTATAATAACTTTCCACTGCCTCTTTATTTTTAAAGGAAAATTTACGGATTATCTCTTCTTCCTCACAATAGGCTTTAATACTTTTCTGCCCAGTAACCGTTTCTTCCACAAAACCATTGAGCGCTCCAAGGCTTTTCGCCCGCTCACGAAACAGTGGTCTTGTTCGGCTTGTTATAAATCTGGTCATCAGACCTGACAAGGGCACCGTTATTACAAATACCAGTACAAGTTTTGGCGAGATGATCACCATCATATATAAAGCCCCAACAACCGTCACCAGTGTGGTAAGAATCTGAATTAAGTCACTGGACAGAGATTCATTTACCGTATCAATATCATAAGAAATACGGCTTATGATATCTCCTGTCTGATGGGTATCATAATAACCGGTTGGCAGGTAAAGCATTCGGTCAAACACCTCCTTACGCATCTGATATACTACCTTCCGGCTGATTGTAATCATCAATACAGACAGGATATAGGACAGGATAGAAGATACCAGATAAAACAATGCCATAAGACCTGCGTATTGAAATACGCGGGGAAAATTTACACTTCCTTTCCCAGGTTCTATGGCATCAACAGCATAACCGGAAAGCAATGGTCCCAGTAATGCCAGCAGATTGCTACCTATTGTCATAACAAAGGCAAGAAGAAGCAAAAACCGGTATTTCATCAGATAAGGAATCAAACGTTTTATTGTGCTTTTTTGTGAGTCCTTCATACGTTTCCTTCTCCCATCTGAGAAATAACTATTTCCCTATAGCCTTCACAGGTTTTCATCAATTCTTCATGAGTGCCCTGGCCAATAACAGCCCCCTCATCCAGTACCAGGATCTGATTTAAGTTCATAACAGAGCTAACCCTCTGGGCAATCAGGATACAGGTTGTTCGGGAAAAGTTTTCCTTTAGCTCTCGCCTTAGCTGGGAATCTGTTTTGTAGTCCAGAGCGCTTGAAGAATCATCAAGTACTAAAATTTCAGGATGAGCGGCAAGGGCTCTTGCTATAAGGATTCTCTGCTTCTGACCTCCGCTTAAATTGGCACCCCGGATATTTAAGGATTCTAAGATCCCCCCTTTTTCTCCAATAAAATCAAGCGCCCTGGCATAACCGGCTGCATCAACTGCTTCTTTCTCAGAAAGATTACGCCCCATTCGTATATTTTCCAATATGGATTCTTCAAATATCACATCATTTTGAAATACAGTTCCAAACCTGGACCGTAAATCTTTAAGGCTCATTGCACGGATATCCCGCCCATTGATCCGGATTGTCCCCTCATCCGGATCGTAATATCTCATAAGAAGATTGACAACCGTAGATTTTCCCGATCCCGTTGCCCCTATAATGCCCAGTGTTTCTCCTTTTTCCATATGAAACGAGATGTCCCTTAAATGATTACCAGTACCGTCATAAGAAAAGGATACATGATCGAATTCCAGAAATGAAATTTCTTTTTCCTTCTCTTTTAATGAAGGTGCCAATTGAAAAGAGGTCTCATCTTCACCTTTAAGAACTCTGTCAATCCGCTCTGCTGACGCGGCTGCCTTTGATACAATAACGAACATTCTGGAAATAGACATGAGAGCATTTAAAATTATTGTAAAGTAAGTCATAAATGCCAATATGGTGCCGACTTTGGATAGCCCCTCATTAACACGGTATGCTCCTGCAATTACCACACACACCAGCCCCATATTGAGAAACAGATTCATGACCGGGTTTATTATGGCTGTTGTAACGGTAGCACGTTTTTCCCAATCCACTACCTCACGATTATGTTGATTGAACCGTTCCCGCTCAAAGTCCTCTTTGGAAAGGGCTTTAATGACACGGATTCCGGCTATGTCTTCCCGAATCAGGCGCACAAATCCATCTACCTTTTCCTGCAGCTGGGTAAACTGGGGAATACTTTTACCGGAAACGCCAATGACTACTGCTGTCAGAAGGGGAAGAACCCCTAAAAGGATACAGGCTAAAACAGGATCCAGTAAAAAAGTCATTATAATTCCGCCCACCAGTAAGATTGGGGATCGAACTCCAAGTCTCTGAATTCTTCCAATCATCTGATGCACATTATAAGTATCACTGGTAAGTCTGGAGATCAGGGAGGGTCTTGTTATTTCATCAACCTGCCGGTTTGAAAGAATCATTACCTTACAAAATAAATCCTCTCGTATGGTAAAAATCGAATCACTTGCCACTCTCGATGCCATCCGGTTTGCAATAATGCTTAGTGTCACCGCCAGAACAGAGCATACCAGCATGAAAATTCCCCACAGAAAAATTTCCTCTTTTTTTCCTGCCGGAATCACCACATCAATCATGCGGGCCAGTGTCCAGGGGAGAAAAAGATCCATCAGCGTACCTGAAAATTTAATGAAAAAGCCCACAGTCATCCGAAGATAATAGGGCTTTAAATAATACGTTATAATTCGTTTCATGACTCTTCTTTACCAGACATAGTCTCATGTTCTTTTTTCAGTTCCTGATATAATTCGTAGAAACTCCATTTTGAATTAGTATCCGTTATCACAGCCTTTAGAGCTATTTTTGATACTCCAGAACGCCTTAAATTCATTAGCAGTTCATCAATTTTCCTGCTGGAAAAATTCTTCATTACCAGGATTTCTTCCTCCACCATGGGATAATCACCTGATGGCTGCTCTTCAAATCCCTCAATACCAGCCAGATAACCAATCGTCTGACCGGTCTGGCCTGGTGTAATATTTTTAATGCGGATTCCCATTCGTACCAGAACTGCCTTTAACCTGGCAATTCTTGAATCATTCCCTTTCTGACTATCCTTTTCCGGGCAATAATACAATACCATTTCTTTTTTTACTGACATTTCGTCTCCTCCTGCTGCTGTCTATAGCAGTTGTCTGCGAAGTTGTTCGCCGTCTAATATGCTTAAATAGGAAGGTGCAATATCAAACACGGTTTTACAACCGCTCACCCCTTCTTTATTCAAACGATAGGCAGCTCTTGCATAAGCAATCAGAACAGATGACGTAAATTCAGGGTTTGAATCCAGTTTTAAGCTGTATTCTACCACATGACCGTTCTCATCTTTCCAGCCGGTTGTTCCTGTTCTTATCACAGATCCGCCATGGGGAATTCCTTTATGATCCCGCAGCAGTTCCTCTTCACTGATAAAATGAACCTCTGTATCATAATCAGCAAAATAATTGGGCATGGTCACAATCTCTTCCCTTATTTTTTCCTGATCTGCCCCTTCTTTTAAAACTACATAGCACTCCCGGGTATGTTTCTGTCTGGTGGTGAGCTCTGGATTTTCCCCACTCCGTACTGCTTCCAAAGATTCTTTAACAGGAATGGTATACTGCCTTGCATCTTTAACACCTTCTATCTTACGTATGGCATCTGAATGTCCCTGGCTGACTCCCTTGCCCCAGAAGGTATAATCGTGACCACCTGGTAATATGGCTCCTGCATACAGGCGGTTTAAGGAGAACATACCCGGATCCCAGCCAACGGATATGATTCCTGTTTTATTACCCTCTTTGGCGCTGGCATCCACCTTTTCAAAGTGTTCCTGAATTTTAGCATGGGTGTCAAAGCTGTCCACCACATTAAAATATCTGGCAAACTGGGGAGTCTGCTCTGGAAGATCATGCGCGCTTCCTCCGCAGAGAATCAGTACATCAACTGCATCTTTCATGGAAATGGCCTCTTCAACCGGATAAACCTCTACCCCCGGTGTAAGCAGACTGATTGATTTGGGATCTCTCCTGGTAAATACCCCACTAAGTTCCATATCCGGATTATGTAGAATTGCACATTCCACACCTCTTCCAAGATTTCCATAGCCTAAAATTCCTATTTTTATAGTCATAAATGACCCACCTTTCGCAAATTTATTACTTTCTATTATAGTTTACAAGAACACTGGTGTAAATCCCGTATTCCATTGATTTTTTGATAAAAAAAATCCGCAGCCGGACTAAACTGGTCTGCGGATTAAAATTATATAGTTTCTTAAGCAAATGCTGCTGCAACCTCCGGCATCTCAAGAGCCGTGGTCTCATACTTATCCAAAATTACTCTCTGGATCATATCCCGGGTTCCGGAATTAATGGGATGTGCGATATCCCGGTACTCCCCGTCTGCAGCCTTGCGGCTTGGCATGGCAATAAACAGGCCTTTTTCTCCTTCAATTACCTTAATATCATGAATCACAAATTCATTGTCCAGTGTTATGGATACAATAGCTTTCATCTTACCCTCTTTTTCGATGCGTCTAACTCTTACGTCTGTAATCTGCATGTTAAAGCCCCTTCCCGTCACATTTCCTATAATGTGTATCTCTCGTTTTTTTCTATGACAATTTTTACATTGTCTGGCGTTCCTATATAGGTGGTATTAGCCCGGATGGTATCCCGGCTTTCCACGATACAGTTTTCTATTACCGTATTGTCTCCTATATAAACATCATTTAAAATGATGGAATTCCTGATGACACAGTTGTTACCAATATAAGCTTTTTTAAATAAAACGGAGTTTTCTACTACTCCGTTGACAATACTGCCGCTGGAGATCAGGCTGTTTTTCACAGAAGCTCCAGGATTGTACTTTGCTGGTGGCAGATCATCAATCTTCGAATAAACATCCGGATACTGTCGGAAGAAATAATCCCTGACCTCTGGTTTTAAAAAGTCCATATTGGTCTTATAATAGGACTCCACAGAGGCAATGTTTCTCCAGTATGTATTCATACGGTAGGCATAGATTCTTTTAAGATTCCGGTAACGGACGAGAATGTCACTCACAAAATCATATCGGTCTTCCATTGCACACCGTTCAATTAACTCAATCAGCTGTCGTCTGCGGATTACATAAATACCACAGGAGACTGTGTTAGAGGAAGCAACCATAGGTTTTTCCTCAAAATCTGTAATCCTTCCGTCATCATTGGTTTTCACAATTCCAAAGCGGGTTGTGTCCTCTCCTGCCGGAAGTTCCGTACAGACAACGGTGATGTCAGCCTTCTTTTCAATATGATATTCCAGTACTTTTCCATAATCAAGCTTATAGATGCCATCTCCTGCAGCAATAACCACATATGGCTCATGACTGTTTTTTAAGAATATCAGATTCTGATAAAGAGCGTCGGCAGTTCCTCTGTACCAGTCGCTGCTTTCTGCTGTAATGGTCGGGGTAAATACATACAAACCTCCCTGCTTTCTACCGAAATCCCACCACTTGGAAGAACTTAAATGCAGATGAAGAGATCTGGAATTATACTGTGTTAAAACCGCCACATTCTGTATATGAGAGTTCGTCATATTACTGAGTGCAAAATCTATGCTGCGGTAGTTTCCTGCAATGGGCATAGCGGCAATGGCCCTTTTATTGGATAATTCCCTCATTCTTTTGCTGTTTCCGCCTGCTAATACAATTCCTATGGCCCTCATTTCATACCACCTGCCTTTATGATGTAGTCACCGCCTGCCAGCTCCCCATCCGGATAATCCTCCAGTCTGGTCTCTCCGACAATTGCTGTGTTCTTCCCCACCTTTACTTTATCTGGTATGACTGAATTTTCACCAATGGTTACCAGATCAAACTGATAAACCTTGGGATCGTATTTGCTGGGTGCGAAATCACCTGCTCCCAATTCACAGTCTGAACCGACAATAACGTTCTCAGCGATGATCGCTTTACTGATTGTAGTATTCTCCCCTATCACGCACTCTCTCATGATAATGGAATCTTTCACTACAGCCCCTGACTTGATTACTACACCCGCACCAATGACAGAGTTATGAACCTCTCCGCAGATTTCAGTTCCTTCTCCGATGATACTTCTGTCAATGACAGCCTCTTTTGACACATACTGAGGCGGAATAATATCACTCTTGGTATAAATCTTCCAATACTCTTCATAGAGATTAAATTCCGGAATGATATCAATCAGTTCCATATTGGCTTCCCAATAAGAGCTTAAGGTTCCTACATCCTTCCAGTAACCGTTGTATTCGTATGCAAATACACGATTCCCTGATTCAAAACAATCTGGTATGATATGCTTTCCAAAGTCACAGCCTGGAACATCTGACATTTTGATTAACGCTTCTTTTAAGACCTTCCAGCTGAATATGTAGATGCCCATGGAAGCAAGATTGCTTCTGGGATTTGCAGGTTTTTCCTCGAATTCTGTTATCCGGTTGTTCTCATCGGTGATCAGAATTCCGAAACGGCTGGCCTCTTCGATAGGGACCGGCATGGCAGCAATAGTGATATCAGCATTATTTGCTTTATGATACTCCAGCATAACCTCATAATCCATCTTATAAATATGATCCCCTGAGAGGATAAGAACATAATCCGGGTTATAGGTCTCCATATACTCCAGGTTCTGATAGATGGCATTGGCTGTACCGGTATACCAGTCGCTTCCCTTGCTTCTTTCATAGGGAGGAAGAATCGTGACACCGCCAACGTTACGGTCTAAATCCCACGGAATACCTATTCCGATATGAGTGTTTAAACGCAATGGCTGATACTGAGTCAGGACCCCTACTGTATCGACTCCTGAATTGATGCAATTGCTGAGCGGAAAATCGATGATCCGGTATTTTCCGCCAAAGGATACTGCGGGTTTTGCCACCTTCTGCGTCAGAACACCTAAACGACTGCCCTGACCGCCCGCAAGAAGCATGGCAATCATCTCTTTTTTAATCACGTTATCACCTCTTGCTGTTGATATTTATTGTACTAGCATTATACCACACATTCATAAAATAGTGAACAAATTTTTGAATTATTGTGATAATTTTTTGTGCATTTTCCGACATTTTTCATGCTTTTATCATTTCTTTTACATTTTAGTACAGATACAGCGTTTTTGCCCCCCATCCCCCTTGAATCGAGGCCGAAAATACAGTATAATCTTACTAAGTATGCGAACATGTAAAAGGAGAAGCTATTATGGAATTAACCACAGTAAGACAAATATATAGAGACAAAGATTCATTTCTCAACAAGGAAGTTACAATTGGCGGCTGGGTGAGAAGCTTAAGGGATTCTAAAACCTTTGGTTTCATTGTATTAAATGACGGAAGCTATTTTGACACGCTTCAGATTGTATATCATGACACCATGGATAATTTTTCAGAGATATCCAAATTAAACGTTGGAGCAGCGGTTATCGTCACAGGAACCCTGATTCCGACACCGGAAGCCAAACAGCCTTTCGAGATACAAGCCGCAAAAATCGACATTGAAGGTGCCTCTGCCCCTGACTACCCACTTCAGAAAAAGCGTCATACCTTTGAATATTTAAGAACCATCTCTCATCTTCGTCCAAGAACGAATACGTTTCAGGCAGTTTTTCGTGTACGTTCTCTCATTGCCTATGCCATTCATCAGTTCTTTCAGGAGCGGGATTTTGTCTATGTACACACTCCCCTCATTACAGGAAGTGACTGTGAAGGTGCTGGTGAGATGTTCCAGGTAACAACCATGGATTTAAAGAATATTCCCATGACCCAGGAGGGTGCTGTGGACTTTTCTCAGGATTTCTTTGGAAAACCAACCAACTTAACCGTAAGCGGACAGCTCAATGCAGAAACCTATGCCATGGCTTTCCGGAATGTTTATACCTTTGGACCTACATTCCGTGCTGAGAACTCCAATACCACCCGGCACGCAGCAGAATTCTGGATGATTGAGCCTGAGATGGCTTTTGCTGATCTTCAGGATGATATGGAGCTGGCAGAATCCATGTTAAAATATGTGATCCGTTATGTTCTTGAGCACGCACCGGAAGAGATGAACTTCTTTAACCAGTTTGTGGACAAGGAATTGTTAGAAAGACTGAACCATGTATTAAATTCCGAATTCGCTCATGTTACTTACACCGAAGCAGTTGAGCTTTTAGAGAAACACAATGAAGAATTTGATTATAAAGTATTCTGGGGCTGTGACTTACAGACCGAGCATGAACGTTATTTAACAGAACAGCTCTATAAAAAACCGGTATTTGTAACTGATTATCCAAAGGAAATCAAAGCATTTTACATGAAGATGAACCCAGACAACAAAACTGTTGCTGCTGTTGACTGTCTGGTACCAGGAATCGGTGAGATTATTGGCGGAAGCCAGAGGGAAGACGACTTGGACAAGCTCACCGCACGTATGGATGAACTGGGACTTAGGAAAGAAGATTACGATTTCTACCTTGATTTAAGAAAATACGGTTCTACCCGTCATGCCGGGTTCGGTCTTGGATTTGAACGCTGTGTTATGTATTTAACAGGTATGTCCAACATCCGCGACGTGGTTCCATTCCCAAGAACCGTTAACAACTGCGAACTTTAAGCCGCTGAGGCTGCTGCCAATAATCAGACAGCCTCTTTATACCGGAACCATGTATGAAGGGAGTTTAAGATTTCTTTTATATGTGGTTCCAAGTCTATGAAAGAGGATTCCGTACAGCAAGACCAGATTCTCTGTACAGTGCTGTACCAGCGAGGTATTGACGATGAAATTCATACATATTGCAGATGTTCACTGGGGCATGAGCCCCGACAGCGATAAGCCCTGGAGCCGGGAACGTTCCCAGGATATAAAAGACACTTTTGCAAAGGCGGTAAACCAGGCAAAGACTCTGGAAGCTGACTGTCTTTTTATTTCCGGCGATCTTTTTCACCGCCAGCCCCTTGCCAGAGACTTAAAAGAGGTTAATTATTTATTTTCAACCATTCCGGGTGTCCGTGTGGTCATCATTGCAGGAAATCATGACCGCATCCGTAATAATTCAGCTCTTTTAAGCTTTACATGGGCTCCTAACGTGTCTTATATCATGGGAGAGGAGCTGGAAAGCGTTTATTTTAAAGAGATCAATACGGAGGTTTATGGATTTAGCTACCACTCTGTGGAGATACCCGAAAACCGTCTTGATCATTTAAAGGTACCAAACAACGGAAGAATTCACGTCCTTTTAGGCCACGGAGGAGATGCCAACCATATCCCCTTTGATAAAGGCGCTATGTCTAGTCTGGACTTCTCCTACATCGCTATGGGACATATTCACCGTCCTGAGATCCTCATTGAAAACCGTATGGCATTTGCAGGTTCTCTGGAGCCTCTGGACAAGACAGAGTCCGGTCCTCACGGCATAATGGTTGGAGAGATCAACGAGGTGACCCGTATGGTAACCTCATTAAAATTCATCCCTCTTGCAAAGCTTCAGTACATCTCTCTTGCAGTCAATGTCACCCCAGCCACGACCAACACAGAACTAGCCATGAAAATCACCCAGGAGATCCAAAACCGGGGCGGGGAGAACATTTACCGGTTCCGCATACGTGGTATGAGGGATCCTGATATTACCTTTGATTTGGATATGCTTTCCGCCCGTTTTAAAATATTGGAAATTATAGACGAATCTGAACCACAGTATAATTTCTCTGCTCTCTTTGCGGAACACCCAAGCGATATGATCGGCTTTTTTATCCAGGCACTTCAAAAGCCGGAGATGAGCGGGGTGGAGAAGAAAGCACTTTATTACGGAATCAATGCTTTGCTTCGTACAACGGATGAAAGGAGCTGACCCATGAAAATACTGGACATCTACATCAATGGATTTGGAAAATTTCACGGCAGGAACTTAACGTTCCATGATGGAATCAACATTGTTTACGGAAAAAATGAAGCTGGAAAATCCACAATCCATACCTTTATCCGCAGCATGCTCTTTGGAATTGAACGGCAAAGAGGCAGAGCTTCCAGAAATGATCTCTACTCCCGTTTCGAGCCGTGGGAAAACAGCGGAACTTATGAAGGCCAGATCCGGGTGGAACATAAGGAACATATCTACCGGATTGAACGAACTTTCCAGAAAAATAAAAAAGAGTTTAAGGTAGTGGATGAAACGGCTGGAAAAGAAATCGAGCCCACTAAGGCGTTTTTAGATGATCTTCTTTGCGGTTTAAGCGAGACCTCCTACATCAACACCATCAGCATCGGTCAGTTAAAAAGTGCCACTGATGAAGGTATGGTGACGGAGCTGAAAAATTACATTGCAAACTTAAATACAACTGGCAATCTTGCGCTTAATATAACCAAGGCAGCCGCCTGCTTAAAGTCTCAGAGAAAGGAACTGGAATCCCAGATGGTACCGGAAGCTGCCCGTACCTATACCTCTCTGTTAAGTGAAATACGCAACATTGAAAAGGAAATTTCAGCCCCTGAGTACGAAAACCAGATTCAGACCTATCAAAAGCTTCGGGTGGATATGAAGACGGATCTGGAAGAACGTCAGGCAGAAAAGGAAGAGTTAATTAAAAAAGTGGCAAGAGGCAGGCAGGTTCTTACAAGCAACCAGTTTACCGACCACGACTCCATAAATTCCTATTCCCAGAAGGCTCAGGAGCATTATGATGATTATATGGAAGCTCAGGCCGCCTGTAACAGGAAACCTACAAAGTTTGCTTCCGCCATTTCACTTATTTTAGCCACACTTTTACTTTGCAGCACCGGTGTTATTTACTATATGGGAGAATCCAATTATTTTTCCGCGTATTACGGCGTTGATCTCATTTTGCTGTTAAGTGTTTTTGTAAGCGGTGCTCTTATTTTCTATCTGATTGGCCTCCTCCTTTTTCTAAGGATTCGTCATCATATGAAGGATATGGAAATGAGTGGTAAGGTACTTGAAGAGATTTTGTCCCGGCACTTAGGTGATACGGATATTACTCCAGAATCCATACAGGCATTTAAGAACCGCATGGCTGAATTCACACGGCTTTGCTCTGCCGTATCCAAATCAGAAGCGGCCATCAACCAGAAAGCATCCCAGATCGAAGAGCTTAATAAGAAGCTGGAAGGCTGCGGAGTTACCATAGAGACACAGCAAAAAAGTCAGTGGGAGCTGGAGAAGAAGCTGGATCATTTATCCGGCTGTAAAACCCAGGCGGAAGGATTAAAGCATATCATTGCTGAAAATGACCGTATACGGGAAGAAATCTCAGCGGTAGACTTAGCGTTGGAAACTATGACCAGCTTATCTTCCTCAATCCGGGACTCGTTCGGACTATACTTAAATAAAGCGGCTTCCGATTTAATTTCTGGAATTACTGGCGGAATCTACACCAGTATGAGTGTCGATGAGAATTTAAACATCTTCTTAAATACGAAAACCAAGCTGGTACCTTTGGAGCAGGTCAGCAGTGGAACTATGGATCAGGTTTATCTGGCTCTCCGTCTAGCTGCTGCAACACTGATTCAGACCGGTGACGAAAGAATGCCATTTATCTTTGATGACAGCTTCGTTCTTTATGATGACGACAGGTTAAAGACCGGATTAAAATGGCTGGCTGGCACTTATACAAATCAGATCATTATTTTTACCTGCCACCAGCGGGAAGCTCAGATGATGACTGCAAACTTAATGCCTTATCATTTAATTGAAATATAGAAAAATCCCTGAAGGAGATTCACATCTCTTTCAGGGATTATTTATTAATTACGGGCTTTTGCTGACCCGATTATGACTCCGATTATAATACCCACGACTGCGGGACAGATCCAGGCAAGTCCGGCTGTATAAAGCGGAAGCTTTATGAGTACTGGTTGTAAAAATACAGCACCCGCCTGTGCCAGTGCCAGCAGCACTCCTGTAATTCCAGTTAGACCTATGGCACACACATAGACCGCTCTCCATCGTTTTCCATCACGAAAAACAAATGATAGTATAATCAGTACAATGGAAATAGGATATAAAGCACTTAAAACAGGTACTGATATCTCCAGTATCTTATTAAGTCCTGCATTAGATATAATAAGGCTGACAAACGCGAATAAAAACGCCCACGTCCGGTACCCAACCTTAGGTATAATGGTGCAGAAATATTTGCTGCAGCAACTGATCAAACCAATACACGTATTCAGACATGCAATAAAAAAAACTGCTGCCAGCAAAATAAGACCTACTTTCCCATATAAAAACTGTACTGCCTGGTTCAAGGTCTGAGCACCGTTATCTGCTAGTCCAAATGCACCGCCGGTCACTGCGCCAACATGTGTTAAGGCACTGTAAACCAGCAGGAGAATTCCACCTGCAAAAAAACCGGCCCTGATGGTTTCATGAACTACATCTGCTTCTTTCTTTATACCCATGGCCCTAATATTTAACGATATAATAATACCGAAATTTAAGGCTGCAATGGTATCCATAGTCATATAACCTTCTAAAAACCCTTTAATAAACGGAGCTTTCTGATATGTTTCAGAAGGTGTTCCATAGGCTCCCGCCGGGTGAATGATACAGCCAGCAAAGATCACTGCGATCAGAACCAAAAGTATGGGAGTCAGAATTTTCCCCAGACGGTCTGTCAGTTTATCTGGCTTTAGCGCTACTACAAACGCAATGGTAAAAAATACCACCGAATACAAAAACTGCATCAGTGCACTTGAAGTTCCCTCTTTTAAGAAGGGAACCACTGCCATCTCAAAAGATGTACTTGCAGTCCTTGGTATTGCAAGGCAGGGGCCAATGGATAAATAGATTAATAGGGTAAAAATAAAAGCAAACTTCGGATGAACACGCCCCGCCAGCTTGTCCAGTCCTCCGGACTGAGCCACTGCCACGACGCCAAAAACCGGAAAGCCGATTGCAGTCACTGCAAATCCTGCTAATGCAATCCAGGTAACGGTTCCTGCTGACGCTCCCAGAAAAGGCGGAAAGATCAGGTTTCCTGCTCCAAAAAACATGGAGAATACAGTAAGTCCGGCTATAACTAATTTTTCTTTTGTTAATCGCTCCATAATCCCCTCGAAATTAACGGTCACCGGCGCGGTAACGCTCCAACAGCCGGTTAATTCTGTTTGTTGGGTTGAGCAGACCGCTAAGGGAAGCATCATGGTTTAAGTTATCAATTATAAGGGCTATATACTTACTCATATCAACATTAATATAATAAGGTCTGGACAAAAGATCAGGTGTCTGGTATACCAGATTGGTGGTTAAGATCCTGTCGATTAATCCATTTTCATAATATTCATCAAACTTTGCAAGTCCATTGGTAAAGAGTCCGAACGTAGCGCAGACAAATACTTTTCTGGCCTTTCTCCGTTTCAGTTCTTTTGCAACATCAAGCATACTTTCGCCAGAGGAAATCATGTCATCAACAATGATTACATCTTTGCCTTCTACACTGCTTCCCAGGAATTCATGGGCAACAATGGGATTGCGTCCATTGATAATCTGGGTGTAATCACGACGCTTATAGAACATACCCATATCCAGTCCCAATACATTGGCAAAGAATACTGCACGTCCCATGCCGCCTTCGTCCGGGCTGATTACCATCATATGTTCGCTGTCAATATCCAGTTCTTTCTCTTCTTTTAACAAGTATTTGATAAACTGGTAAATCGGCTGAACCGTCTCAAAGCCTTTTAACGGAATAGCATTTTGTACTCTGGGGTCATGGGCATCAAAGGTGATAATATTTTCCACACCCATATTCACAAGCTCACGAAGCGCCAATGCGCAGTCAAGAGACTCTCTTCTGGAACGTTTATGCTGACGGCTCTCATATAAGAAAGGCATAATCACATTAATTCGTCTAGGTTTACCTGCTGATGCAGCGATCACACGCTTTAAATCCTGAAAATGATCATCAGGAGACATGTGGTTGGTCATCCCGCACAGAGAATAGGTCAGGCTGTAGTTACACACGTCGACCATGATATAAAGGTCATCACCTCGCACAGACTGCTGCAGGGTACCTTTTGCCTCTCCGGTTCCGAATCTGGGGGTGCTGGCACCAATGATGTAAGTATCTCTCTGATAGCCGGAAAAAGCGATGGTAGACTTATGTTCACTTTCCCGCTCCTGTCTCCATGACACCAGGTAATCATTTACTTTCTCTCCCAGTTCCTTGCAGCTTTTTAAAGGAATTAAGCCCAATGGTCCAACCGGAATGGTTTCTATCGTTTTCTCTTCGTAAAGCATTTGTTTCTCCTCCAACGTGTCCTTATGCAATGCAACGGTTCTTTTATAACATTATGTGCCTCTTTAGTCAAGTCAATCAGAAGATTTGCCCCTAATTTCTAAAATATCTACTTTATTTATTCAACCTTTTACCATTTATACCAAAACTTAGAAATAAGAACAGCTTCATCCAATAAATGGAGAAGCTATTCCTATACTTATGTCATCAACTAGCCTTTTACCAGACCTCCCAGGAAATCATCACCAAAGATCCTCATCTTACCCTTTTTGGGCAAAGCTTCAAATAATTCCGGGTACTGTTCCCCAATTTTAATGGCGTTATCGTCAATATCAAGCAGATGCTGGCTTGCAATATGAATCAGAGACTCCTCGTCCTTCTTTCTAATTGCCTCAATCATTTGACGATGTTCAGAAAGCACGCTTTCCTCATGAGTGGTATCCACACAGATCAGCTGTCGAAGACGCTGGTAATTGCCCGCATCGCCCCAAATAAGTTCCGCACAATACTGCTTATCCGTTGCAGCAAAAAAATACTTATGGAATTCGTCATCCAGAGACAAAAAAGCCCTGGTGTCTTTATCCTTAATGGCTTTTTCCTGCTGTTCAATCAGACTGTTTAAATCCGAAATATGTTTTCTTGTATAATTATCAACAAACTCTTTTAAAACGTTTATCTCAACGCTGTACCTGATATATTGTTCTTTCTGTGCCTTTTCCAGATTGATTTTTGAAATCATTATGCCTTTTTGGGGAAGAGTCATGATAAGCCCTTCTCTTTCCAGACGAATTAAAGCATCACGTACCGGAGAGCGGCTTACATTCATTTCCTGTGCAAGATCATTGATGGTAAGAATGACTCCCGGCCGAATCCGCATTTCGATAATGCTATTGCCAAGTTCACTATAAATATTATCTGCAGTAGTTTTCTTTTCGGGTTTATTCAGCAACAGATGTCCTCCTTTTCTATCTTTACTATAATTAGGCGTATTTTTACTAATATATTAATATACCACATTTGGGGAGAAACGTCAAATTAATTAAGAATGTCATCACTTAAAGCCATGTCAAGTAACCGTTCATATACGCATGGGTGACAGTCTGATTGGCTCATAAGCCTGGAGAATTCAACTGCCGCTACTTCACTGGCAGCAATGCAGCTGGTATGATAGAAAAACACCCAAAAAAACCGCTTTTTTATCATTCTGGAAGCGGTATATATCTCAGGTGTTATGGTTTCGATATGATGGAATATCTCGTGATACATTGCGATCTGTCTCATCTCTTCCTCTGCAAACATATCACAAAGATCATTCTGTACAATAAACTCATGAACTTTGTTAAGAGCTTTATGCTGGAGTACAATCGTTTTTTCTGAAGGGAGATAAAGGGCGATATATCTTTGAATCTCATACTGTTCATAGAAATATCGGTGCTCCACCTCTAAGGAAAGCCGCGCCGGCCATTCCTCAGGGGAACAGCCAGCGTAAGCTTTCATGTATTTCTTATACATAACTACAGCAGTCTCAATACTTTTTTCTATTATTTCCTCTTTGCTTTCCTGCGCAAGAGCTGAAGCGGGTACATATTTATTAAAGGTATATTCCCTCCAGAACTTATCCGGCCGGCTTATATCTTCTAATAACTGCTTTCTTTTTTCATTACAAATCATTTTTGGCTACCACCAGAATGCACTCTTCATCCGGCTCCCGGTCACAAAGCTCTGCTTCTATCAGACCGGCAACCTGAACAAGTTCCGGCACTCCGGAATAATCAAGCATCTTGCTTCCTGCAACCACATACACATCTGGATTGATCCGTACCTCTCCTGCAAAGCTGCTGGTTTGATCCCAGATTCCTTTTAACTCCTCCGGAGCTGATTTTACTGTGGTCTTCATGACATTGCCATTTCTTCTTTGTACCTTAATGAACCCTTTTTTATCAATAACTCTAAGTGCCTGATCTCCATTATTTTTAACGGTCATAATAAAGAAGCCGCTGGTTGCTGCCCTCATGGTCACATTGCTTTTTTCTACTCCCACGGATTGAGCTCCTATTTCCACAGCCTCTTCCTCTTGACAGTTTTTCATTAAGTCCGTTGTTTTTACCTCTGTGGAACCCATTGCAATTGCAGTAACCTTTTGAGACTGCTCATCAATCTCTACATAAACTTCAATGGTATCTTCCACTGCGCCGCTGCTCATAGCAAGTTCTTTTGCTTCCTTTTTCAATTCCGCAATGTCCTTCGCTGTGGGGTTAGGAATTGTTCTTTCTACCATTTCCCGAACCATTGCAAGCGCGACTCCAATAGAGGAAATAACATCGGCATGCTCTGGAATCTGATATTGAAAATCCATCGTTTGGGCCGTAAATGTAAGAAGTGTTCCTGCACCTCCTCCTGCACCTACCAGCACCACTTGATCTCGCTCCAGTTTATACTTTGCAATGAGATCTTCAATAACGGGCTGAATCTTTTCACAGGCTTTTGTTAATATAGACCTTGCGGCTTCCTCCACCGTCAGGTTTACTTCCTCTGCCAGCAGCTTCATGGCTTTCAGGCTGGATTCATAATTCCCCTGAGCATAGTCGCCTTCCTTTAAAATACCAAGGACATTGGCTGCACATGTATTTGTGATCGTAACGCTTTCCCCGTTATTTAATCGGATTGCCACATAGTCTTTTGGATCATTGCTGCGAGGCTGCATGTAATATAGCTTTGCTCCATCAAACAGTTCTGGCGGAGTAAACGCTGCATATCCCATATTGGCAATGTGAGCACTTCTCGGCCCCACATCTACAATCTTTCCTTTACAGGCACGTACCATGCTGCCTCCTGCTACGCCTAAGACCCGTACATCAAGAGAGTTTACATACGTTCTATGCCCGCCGATAATCGAGTAATCTACCGAAGGACGTCCATTTTTAATAACACCAATATTGGTGGAGGTTCCACCAACCTCAAAGTAGATGCCATTGGAAGCTCTTAAATACATAAGAGCGCCAATTACACTGGCAGCCGGTCCGGAAAGCATGGTTAAAATAGGGCGTTTTTTCATCTCCTCGATTTCCATAACTCCCCCATCCCCTCTCATGATCATAAGAGGTACTGCCACACCGGTGCTTCTTACACTTGACTCCGTGCTGGTAGCTGTTTCAAGCATTTTGGGGAGGATGCTGGCATTTAATGCGGCGGTTCTGGTACGTGTTGTCAGACCATACAGCTTTGTAATATCAGAAGCAAGTGTACAGGGCTTTCCCTGACTCTCAGCTTCCTTTGCTACCTCCTTCTCTTCCGTAAGATCGTCCACTCCAAAGGCCTTACTGGCAACGATTACTCTGGCGCCCTCCTTGATCAGAGCATTTACTTTCTCTTTTATGGCTTCCTGGGTCATATCTTTGCTCCGGATAAACTCATTGCTTATCTCAATGAATTTCCCTGTCCCCAAATCGATATTTTCAATATGTGTCTGTTTCTTTGCCATCATGCTCTCTAAGAAGCCTTTTCCAATACCAATAACGCCCACTTTGGCAACATCACCCTCCAAAAGTGCATTGGTGGCCTGTGTTGTGCTATGTGCAATAAATATCACTTCGTCCGGCTTGATATCATTTTCCATCAGACATTTTTCAAAAGCCTCCACGACTCCTTTTGCAACTCCGCTTTCGTGGAAATGAGTCGTCATAACAATACCCTTGCCTACTATCTGGTTTGTATCATTGTCAATGGCAACTGCCTTAGTATGAGTACCGCCAACATCGATTCCTATACGAATTGATCGTCTGCTCATTTGTCCTCCTAATCTAACTGCTTTATTTCAACTGCTGAATTATCTTGCTATAATCATATACCCTGCCAATAAATTAGCCGCAAAAATCAGCCAGGACCAGGGGAAGTTCGTGCGAATATAAGTTTTGGGTTCCAGCTTTGCATAACTAATTCCCCACATACTCCAAGACTGAGTAGGGCAGGAGTTTGCAACAATTGCAACTGGCGGCACCAAAAACAGAATAAATAAGAATGATTCCGGGAAAAATCCAGTGGCCTGTAAAATAGCAAGTGTAGCCGCACCAGAACCAAATACCATAAGAGGTCCTCTGAAAAGTCCCAAAGGCGCACAAATTATAAATACGATTAAGATAATAATGGCCGACTGAGGAATGACTCCGCCTAGAAGCTCACTAAGAATGGGAGCTACCTGTTTTGCTGCTGTACTGAAAATATTAACACCATAAAGCATACCAATGAGAAGACCTACATCAGCAATTCCGTCGTACAGAGTTTTTTGTACCTTTTCAATTGCCAGCTTATAGCTTGTCATATTTCTGGTAAGAAGAAGTCCAAAGAAAATTCCGATGAGGAAAGCTGGAACTGGTTTCCACTTAAATATTGCCACCATTAGAATCGGCAAAAAGGGAACAATTGCCGCAACTGCCGGAATTTGCTGCACAGACCCTGAATTCATCACCGCCCAGGCACGGACCTTTCCCTGACCGCTTTTTCTAAAATGATAGATAATAAATACGAGCATGACAATTACATGGATAATGGTAGCAATTACTGCAAATTTCAAATATACGTTATCGTAAGTCATATTGGGAAACAGAGCAAGAAGCTGATTTACATACCCAAGATTTAAGTACATTCCTCCTGCAACGGACATCATATAGGCACCTACTGCTACACGTTTCTCAACCCCAAGAGAAAACAGGATAGGAAGTACTATCATACCGATTGCCATTACAGAACCTACACCAAATGCACTTGTAAAAATAAGAGTACAGACAAGAGATACTAAAATAGTTGTTACAAGCGGCTTGTCTCCAGCCATCTCCACCGTCTTTTTAATAATAAAACCAGCGATTCCTGTATCTACAATTACCCTGCCAAACCAGCTTCCAAAGACAATAATAGCTATAGTTGGTCCGTAACTTTCCACGGACGACTGAAACACAGTATCTATTACAGTCCGATATGGCACCCGTCCCACAAGACACCAGATCAGTGCCATAAAAACGAATCCAACTAGCAGGTTTCCCCCCTTCATACAGTAACCAATAAGTCCTGCAAACGATACGAGTAGTAAAATACCCGCCACAATAACATAAAGACTCATACACTTCCTCCTTCTACAAGATATGATTAGTAGTTAAGCCTGCACAAAAAAATTACCTCGCCTTGATCTGTGCGACTAATATATTACTCACATTAGTATACTACCATTTCATACCAAGTCTATTGATAAAATAGCCGAAAAGGGACAAATTATTTTGTCTATTTTTCCTACAGAGAGAAGTAATATATTACAGGAGCTGATCTTGCAAAAAAATGTAAACTATTCTTTAAAGTAAAAAATGTACCTTGAACCGGCTCATAAAGCCGTTTCAGGGCACACCTTTATTTTCTTATAAAGTCATTCTATTGTTATCTCTGATTTATCATAGATCCCTTAGTATCGGCCATTAATAGCTCCAGCCTTCTTCTTAATTCTGATATCATCTCCATATAAAGGAATTACCGTATATCGGCTGATCAGCCTGGAAGTAACACGTTCAGTATATCGATCCCTCAGTTCATTAATGGAATGATTGGTAGATATAATGGTTGACTTTGAAGAATTAAGCCGCTCGTTAATACAGTAAAATAGTTCGGAAGAGGTAAAACTGTTATTTAACTCTGTTCCCAGATCATCAATGATTAAAAGATCACAGTCCAGAATGTACTGATACATTCCTTTCATATCGTCTTCATCCTGATAATCAAACCGGTTTTTGGAAAATACCTCAAAGAGATCGTTAGCGGATAAATAGATCACGGAGTAAAACTTATCGATCAGCTCTTTGGCAATACAATTGGTTAAAAATGTCTTTCCTACTCCTGTAGGACCTGTAAACAACAAATTTCCATGTTCATTCGGCAGGTTTTTTACAAAACTGCGGCAGGTTTCCGTTACCTGCATCATATACTGCTTCACTGTCCGGTTTAAAACCGGCATTACTTTTGTATCATCAAAATATTCATAAGAAAATGTATTAAAATTCTCCACTGCAATGATCTGCTCAATGTTGGATTGTGCGTATAAATATTTCATCTCTGACTGTCGGAAACAGTGGCACTTTATGCCTTCGGAATACCCCGTATCTTTACAGTCCGCACACAGGTACTGCATCTCCATAAAATCAACGGTATATCCGGCAGACTTTAAAAGAACCGCCTTTTGTTCCCTCAGATCTGCAATTTCCTCTCTCAGCTCTTTTAAGGCTTGTTTATCCCCATCCAAAAGCCTGCGGGCGCAGGAGACTGCTTTTGTACTGATGGAATCATCAAGTTCCTTTATCACAGGTATTTTATTATATACTTGCGCAATCCGCTTTTCCTGTTCATGCCGGTTCTTTAACTGCTGCTGTCCGTAAGCCCGCATGATGGCATCATACTGTGAATTGCTCAGTGCCATAATTACCTCCGTTTCTATTGTGCTTATCTATCGTTACTTAAACTCTGTCAGCTGTTCAAGAATAAGAGCATCATAATCAATCTCTCTTTGAGGAAAGTTCTGAAACTGGTTCTGTCCGTTCTTCCCTTTTGCGCCGGCTGATGCCTTCGTACCTTTATCTCCGCTGCTTTTTTTCCGGTCTGCGTGCTGCTCGTCCAGTTTTCGTATGTCCTCCATCGTACGGGCTCCTGCTTTCTTCCAACCTTCTATAATCTTGTCCGTATAAGGAAAACTGGGAGAATGTGTCGCAGTCAGAGTCCTGCTGCAGGCCTCAATAACCAGCTCTTTGGTAAATCCGTAAGTACGGAACCACTTATCCATGTATTCCCGTTCTGAATCTCCGGGATTACGGTCGCTCAGCCCAAATGCTCTCATGACTGCAAAGGAATCCTTAGAAAATGTAAGTGCATTATTCTTAGCGTCATCAACTGTCTTAAAACCCTTTTCGTGCCAGCTAATTGCCACTGTCTCGATATATCGAATGCTGGTATGACCACCCTGTACACAATATTCCACAACATACTCTAAAAGCTCTGCAGGCATATGAAGACCATCATACAGATACGCAAATACCTCACATTCTCTCTGAGTGAAAACTTTATTCATATATTTTTGGGCAATATAAAGCAATTGAGAAAAATCCTCATCTCCTGCCAGCCCGCTGATCTGATCGGGAGTGTAGGATTTTCTGCTTGCAGATGGTACAGATATCTCCTTTTTCACTGCTTCTGCCGGGCGCCCGGAACATGCAGTCTCCGAAACAGCCGGAGAAACCTCCGGTTTTGAGACTGCCGCCTCGCTTAATACTCCCGCTTTTTTCCAATAGGATAAGGCACGGGCTACATCTGCCTCTGTATGGTTTAAGGCATCAGCAATCATGGAAACAGTAACCTCTTCCCCTTCATGACGCATCAGAAACAGATATTCTTTTATGTATTCACCATTGGCCGAAGCCATAAAATCGTCTATGAATTGATTAGATATTATCGTACCATTGATCTTAAAACTGCTCTTAAAGTTCACCGCCATAACCTCACCTTTTTATCATGTTCCTATCATACCACAGGTCTTTCCAAAAGAAAATAGGGGCAGTTATCCACTAAATCAATTGTGGATATTGTGGATAATGTGGAAACCAAGTATACATAATCTTAGTTTATCCACTATGATCCTGTTGAATTGCTGATAAAATCGAGATTTTCTAAATTGTGAGACGATAATTTATGTAAATTAAAAAATCCACATAGTTTCTTAACATAAAATGTTGAAAACTATGTGGATAATGTGGATAACTATAAGCCCAACAGCTTTTCTCCCACTTTTACAATGTCTCCGGCACCCATAGTTATCAACAAATCACCGTGTATACAATTTTCTAAAATAAATGTTTCAATCTCATCAAACGAGGTAATGTAATGCGCTTTTACACCTTTTTTCTCGATTCTCTCCACGATATCTGCAGAGCTGATACCCAGATTGTCGGTTTCTCTTGCTGCATAAATCTCTGCAAGAATTACCTCATCTGCCAGAGACAGCGCATCTGCAAAGTCGTCAAGAAATGCCTTTGTACGTGTATAAGTATGGGGTTGGAAAACAACCCACAGTTTTTTGTGTGGATAATGCTGTGCTGTGCTTAAGGTCGCACGGATCTCCTGTGGATGATGGGCATAATCATCAATAATGGTCACACCTCCCAGTTCGCCCTTCTTTTCAAAGCGCCTGTTGGTGCCCGTAAAATGTTTCAGTCCCTTCTTCACCTGATCCAATGATATTCCCAGTTCTGCGCATACGGCTGCTGCAGCCAGGGAGTTATACACATTATGTTCTCCTGGTACTCCAAGAGTTACTGTATCCACAACAGAGCCGTCAATCTTTAAATGATAGGTGGCTCTTGCCAGATCATCAAACGCAATCCCTTCCACCTGATATCTGCTTCCGTCTTTCTTACCAAAAGTAATCACCTTACATGGAAGATCCCGAACGATCTCCTCAATATTTTCGATGTCATTGTTAATCACCAGAAGTCCGTCAGCAGGAAGCTTCTGGGCAAACAGACGGAATGAATTACGAATATCCTTGATATCTTTAAAGAAATCAAGATGATCTGCTTCTATATTTAAAATAATCTCCACTGTTGGATAAAAGGAAAGAAAACTATTGGTATATTCACAGGCCTCAGTCACAAAAAGTTCCGGACCGCCTACACGAATGTTCCCTCCTATAGAATTTAATATTCCGCCTACAGAAATAGTGGGGTCTGCATCCGCACAGAGAAGAACCTCTGTAATCATAGAGGTTGTGGTAGTCTTTCCGTGAGTACCCGAAATAGCAATCGCATTCTCATAATTCTTCATCATCTGACCAAGAAGTTCTGCTCTGCTTAAAATTGGAAGTCCCTGTTCTTTTGCAGCCATAAGCTCCGGATTGTCAGAATGTACAGCAGCCGTATAAACCACCACATCGATTCCTTCTGTAATATTTTCTGCGCGCTGTCCGTACACAATTTTTGCGCCTTTTGCTTCCAGGTGACGTGTCAGCTCCGATTCATGAGAATCTGATCCGGTCACCGAAAATCCCTCATCCATGAGAATCTCAGCCAGGCCGCTCATGCTGATTCCTCCAATACCGATAAAATGAACTGCCTGTGGTTTATGAAAATCAATCTGATACATGCTTTATCCATCCTTAAATTTATAATTTATTTATGTAACTGTTACTTTCACTTACTTTTACTGCTTTTTTCTTATAAAGTCAATTGCTTTCTTCTTTATTATATAAGAAAAGCAAAAGAAAATCTACCGGGGAATCCAAACAAGGACGACGCCTGGTAATGAAATGCACCATTTGCAGCTGCAATATAATTCCGTAATTAAAAAAATGCACCTTACAGATTCTATGACCTGTAAAGTGCTATTTATGACACCGAAAATCATGATCCTGATAATGCCAGCTCCGCTCCTGCCGGCAGAAGTCCCCTAAAACCTGGGGTTCCTGCTGAAGCCTCTGCTACTGATGCAATTAAATAAAGCATTTCCTTATAACTGCGGAACAGCTGCTGCTGCCGTCCCTCTCTCCAGTAGATAATCCCCTGCCAGGTTGAGTGTTCGTGAAATAATACTTTAATGGAAAAAGAAGCGATCTTTCCTCCTCTTCTGCAAAACGTACAGGCATCACTGGAAATTAGTTGTCCATAGTTTAGTCCATACTTGGGAATATCATCATTTTTTAATTCATATTCCATAAAAGTACCCAGGGACTTTGCAAGATCCACTGGCTTCATCTGCTGTTCTAATATCTCAGACGGTATATTCTGATAGTTTCCAGTAAACTTTCCTGAATGGTAGCTGTCAATCGCCACATGACAGGTAGTCATAATATTATTAACCTGTTCTTTTTTTTCATTACCGCTCAACAGCCGATACATGGAAAGAATTAAATCAAGTTCACTTTCAAATGGTATCTTTACATCTCCTTCGATCCACTTAAAGTTTCCCTGCCAGCTTGCATAATACCGATACTGTACAAAAACATAAAAAGTAGCCAGTTTACCGGCTCTTTCTTTTTCATTGCTTTTCTTTATTTCCGGAGATAGATCCCCTATTCCGGAAAACTGCCGCCTCTGAACTGTCTGCTTCGGGCTTCCCAGTTGATCAAAGATCCGATCCATATTAAAAAACATCCCCAGAAGACTATCAAATAATATTCCTTCCGAGTCCCTGTCATGGAATAAAATTCCTTTAATACTACTATCTTCAAATTCATCTACTGCTATTGTAAAATATCTATCTCCATTACGAACCACACTCATTCTTCCAACTGTCATCCCTTCACCATAGTCCTTTGTTTACAAATTTATTATATAAAAAAGCGGTTACATATCGGTTACATATCATTGTTTTAGATAAATATATTTTACCACATGTAACTTAGTATTGAAAGAGAAATTAAATAAAAAACTCCTGACTTTTAACTGAGTCAGGAGTTACTAAGTTTTTGATCTTCTCTTAAACCGTCTCGGATAAAAAGCGACCAAATATAATATGTTTATACCTGTTAAGTACGCCCAGCAATATGTTCCCCAATACTCCAACTGCAAGAACTTCCCCAATGCCAACAGTAACCATCGCATACCAGATCATATCCGGTGAACCGTAAGCATATCGAAGAACCCATGGAATAATAAGAACATTGGACACGATGGGCGGAATACAGACCAGCCATTTATTTCCCCGGAGTTTATATGCTCCAATGGCTCCGATCAGAGTGGCAATACTTCCGAAAACCACATCAAGAGCAGCTGCACCGCACAACAAATTGGACAGGAAACAACCGATAAATAATCCTGGAATTGCAGCTGGAGTAAAAAAGGGGAGAATACAAAGCATTTCGGAAATCCGAAACTGGACAGGTCCAAAGCTGATTGGGGCAAATGCCATGGTCAGCACCGTGTAGATTGCAGCGATAACTGCTGAAAAAACCATGAAATGGGTTTTCCCTGATGATTTGTAATTCATATTTAATTCTCCTTTAGTTTTGTTTTAGGTGTGGAAGGTCACGAACACACCGGTCTTTTTTTGTGAAATTCCCCGTAAGAGAAAGGGTTTCACGGCCTTATTACGGGTGATACTATAGCACAAATCCGGTACAAATGCAAGTCATGCCCAGAATCTGCCTTATTCTTTCTGCCACCACTCCTTCGGAATGGTCTCCAATTCAATCAGGCAATTGATCTGGTGAGACAGCACGTCTTTTGTCACTTCAAAAATTGCTTTCGTGTCACACAGAATGCAGGCAGCATTGCCAAATGTGGTCTTTGCTGCTGCATTTCTGTCATAGAAAGCCTGTTCCAATTTCTTGTAATTTTCTGAGATATGCTCAGTAACGGAATTTTCATGCCGGTGCATAAAGCAAGGTTTTATCTGTTTGTCCGGCATTACTATTTTAAAATATGTGGGCTCCTTAGTCAGACGGTCAGGCACATCTAAATGCTCTTCCACACAGTGAATAAAGGTATTCCTCTCATGTCCGACACCGAGAAGCAGGATCTTACCTCCTCTTTCCATTAAGCGGTCATAACTTCCGCCTGGCTGACAAGGGGTTGTACGATTCTCTTCCCCTATAATAAAGGCTTCGCTGTCCTTTCCGTACACCGCTAAGCTATGGGTGGGATGGAGCGAACGAAGAACACCTTTCCGTTTCATAAAAAGATTGGGTAAAATCCCTACACAAGCTGGCTCTGTTCGTGGATCATATACATTATGATATTCCGACATGGAATACCATGTATGAGTTGGCAGTATAAGAAGACCTTCAGATAAATATTCCATAAATGCATCCAGTACAGTATCCGCTCCACCTTCAACTTCTCCAATTGCTTTCATGGATGAATGCACCAATAATGTGTCATCAGGCTGAATTCCCATTTCTTTTAAATTCTGTTTCAGGCTTTGTTTTGTAAACATAATATTACCTTTCTTATCCCAAATAAATTAATAGTTATGTATCTTCTATCATAAGGGAGTGGGGGGGATTTTGCAAGTAAGCCACGTTTATCTCGCCAATCCCATCTATTATCGAATGGGAATATATAAATCCACTTCGGAATCCGGATGATCATAACCCAGAAACCGATTATCGTAGAGTTCAAAATCTTCTCTCAAATCCAATTCCTCTTCCGTTTCCAGAAACCAGGTTCCCCATATATATTCAAAGGTCTGAGGAAGCATTGTTAAACTTCCCCTGTGAGTGAAAACAGCACACTTTCCTGCAGGCAGAACTTTTTTTACAAATTGTGATGGAAGGTCTACAAATGAATCCACTTCAAAACCCGCCACTTCAGTAAATAGAACAAAATCATTCATGGTATACAGAGTATTTTCATTGCAGGCTTCACAAATTCCAAAACCTCTGCCTCCCTTAACCAGATTGGGTATGTGGCAGCGCATACTGTTTGCATTTTTCCAAAGATCTCTTAGCTTTATATCTGAGAGTGTGGTTTCCCCCCGTATTCCTGCCACTTTAATTTCTGGCATGGTCACAATTTTGGGATGAACGGTTACGTTTGATATGAGATGTTGTAAAAGTCCCTGATCCAATCGTTCTTTTGCTCCAACATAAGCATCCAGTCGATTGATACGGTACAACTGAGGACTCACCCGATATACTGCTTTAAATGCCCTGCTAAATGCTTCTGATGACTCAAATCCACTGTCAATTGCAATATCGATAATACGCTCATCTGTATAGAGCAGCCGCTTTGCTCCATCGGCAAGGCGGCGTTTTTTAATGTAGCTTCCTATGGTTTCACCAAGAAGGGAATAAAATTGCCGATTGAGATGATAGTAGGAATAACCGACAGCCTTGGCCACTTCTTCTACACGAATGTCTTCTCTTAAGTTGGCTTCAATATAAATCACTGCCTGTTCCAGCGACTTCCGGTAATCCATAACTAATCTCTCCTTTTTATAGAATCGGCCGGTACGTATAAATATCCGGATCGGCGTTTTCCAAATTCAATCCGATTTCTCTGGCCGTTTCTTTCATGGCATCGCCCACTTGATAACGTTCCCAACCGTTCTCTTCTCTTCCTCCCCAGCAAATGTCTATTGATTTATCTGTCGGAGATAAAATCATGCTCTTCGTAGTGCCAAAAAACTCTTCGTAATAATGGGTACACAATCCCTCGGGATATTTTGACAAAAGCATATGCTTCAACTGGTCTCTTGTAACATTACAGGCGTCGTTCAGGGTTCCTGTAATGTAATCGTAGCGTTTCAAAGAATGGACAAATGCTTTGGGTTCATAAGGAATTAATTCCGGTAAGACCGGATGATTGGTGGCATGTAAAAACTGTTGAGATGAAGTTGAATCCAGTTTTTTATATGATATTCTTCCATCCACCGTTTCTACCAACGCTGCGTTGCCCGCCTGGTCAAGGAGTATTAGATTCAGGTTAAACGCAATTGGCATATCACGAATATACTCAAGGCCTTCCTTTACATCTTTACAATTCTCCAATAAAGCCCTAATTACAGCCCAGAATTGTAGACCTTTAATTTTTGGTTCCCGCATGTACGGCATCGCCCCCACTGGAAATCCACAGGAACTCATGGTCACCGCAAGTCCATGCTCATTAATACCATCATCCCGCCCAAAAAACAGTACGCTGGTTCCAATATGGGCAAACTTCCCTGTAATATTAGTTTTTACAAGACAAAAATCTTCTACTTCATGATTAAATTCATAGTTCCGGGCAAGAAGCGGCTTTTGTTCTGCCGTAATAGAGGGCAAAAGTGCAACCTGGCTGCAACGGGGCAACAGATAAGTCATTCCATAGAAATATATCTGTTCCGCCTTGACCTGCAACGCATCCGCAAATCCCTGTATTTCCTCATTCAGTCCCGGACACCATCGGCTGAACAATGACTGTGCCTCTTCAAAATCTCCTGCTCCAAAACCTTCCACCGATTGGGTATGAAGTGATCTCAATTGGGAATTCTTCCCCATAAACTTTCCCGCTTGGTAACCTACTTCATAATTGTTACCTTCCAGATTCATGGTATAAGCTGTTACATGATTCATATTATTATTCCTCCTGTTCTGTGTTTAGTTTAATCAGAAAGAAGGTATGTTGCATGATATTTTCTGCTCTTTTTATATGCGATAATCAATCATATATAAGAGTGCTTTTCTAAAAAATGAGTGTCCCACAACCTAACCTATACAATATACCAACTATAATTGTATTATACCATCACCTCGTAATAAATGTTTTTATTCTTCCTTTATGTTCTCTCATATTTTCGAACATATGTTCTTTTCAAATGATAACACTGAAAACATATGAAGTCAATAGTCAATAATATTAAACTTAAAAATCAATAGTTGACTTTTTGTCTACATTGTGTTATTATTTGTCCACATCACAATTTAAACTATAACCAAATATACCCTTTTAAAAAATATTCATTTTACTTCCTATATTTCTTCTCTCCTATTTTAAAATAACTGACGGCAAACTGCCAAAAGATAAAAAAGCAAAAAGGAGAGCCATTCTATATGAAATCATTTCAAAAACCAACCATACCAACAAGAGAAGAATTTCACAGAGTCTATGCAGGAGAACTCAGTATTCGCCATTTCTGCACCGAACGTACAAATCAGCGCCATATACCCCCATATACGCCGGAAGAACGTAAGGTTCAGTCAGAAAAAGCCCAGATGAAGAACAAAAATAATACTTAAAACGAAATAATAAGGGGGATTAAACAATTATCCAGAGAACAATCCTGTCACAAATTAATATATAAGCTGCAAAGCAAACGTCTTGCCAAGGCTGACTGGAACTTAACACTTCCGCTTCCCGTTGCACTTAATAACAAAAATAATTTTCCAGAGGAAGAATTAATCCAGCTCTGTAAACCTACTATGGAAGAGCTGAAAGGTGCCCTCTGGAAGGGGTTCAAATGGAACGCCTAAACAATGATTTTATTAAAGCACCATGATCGATCCCCGATTATAAGTTTTATTATCCGGGGAATTTATTTACATAAACATCTTTTAAAAATCAGTATTCAGACGTTTCAATCCAACCCTCCCCCCATCTCTCTCAACCCGATAAACCCCAACCTCCCCCGCTACCCCATAATGCTTCCTAAGCAAATACCGCGCCTCCACATCACTCTCCACCACCACCAAATTGTCATACCCGCTTAAAAGATTGTCCATATTATCTTCATAGAAAGCGCAGATACCATCCACATGAGGCGCAAAAAGCATATATTTCCCAATATACTGCAGATAATAATCCGTCACCTGTCCGTCCGCATCCGTTGCATAAAACAAATACCTGCTCTCATCCATCTTCCCATCTTGATACCACCGATCTCCCGTGACCTGCCGTACCTTATAAGGCAATGTAGAAGTATAAGATTCCTGTATTGTCTTCATACCATTAAACTCCGACATCAGAAGAACAACTGCTAATGCAATGCAGACAATCACCCCTTAACCGATCCTTGCTATCCACACTTTTAAAAGCCATCAGATCCGGAACCTGTCCGATTCTATAATAAAAAGTCCGTTCCAAATCCCCGGTTGCGCATAAAACCAGACCTCCCGCAAAAAGAACCACTATACTGGAAGCATAACGTTCAGATCCCGCCAGCCTGATTGCCTCATCAGAAGGCATGGAAAAGATATACAGACCCAATATACCAGCATAATAAATTATAACTACAACATCCAGTGCAATTAAAGCCTTCCATAGTCTCCAATTCTTTTTCAACACTGCCCAGGCAAATATACTACCTCCCGCTGCCATCAGATTAAACGCCAAAATCCCCATAAACGGTCTGCTTTACAAATCAAAAACTGACTGAATAAACAGACTTACAATCTGCCTGACTTCCTCCTGAGTTTTCCCACCATATACGGTATCTACCTGCCGTGTCACATCAAACTTATTATCAACTCCCTTAAATGCCGCCGCCATATGCCAGCTCCACAATAACCAGGGAATCAATGCAACTCCAATGGAAAGAAGTACCGCAACCCCATTCTTAACCAAATCCCTATCCCTGTTTTTTAACCATATAAATATAAGATAACAAAATCCAATTCCTGCAAAGATCGTTCCAGTACTCTTAATAATCATTAAAAGCCCGGCAACCGGCGCAATTACAAAACATGCCTTTACCAATTGTTTCTCATACCGGTCAACCACTGAAAATAAAACCAACGTAAAAATTGGCAGCAAAAAATCAACCAGCAGATTGCTGATTCTTATAGTAATATTAAACACAGAAAGTGTAGAACAGCCTGCCGCTAAAAACGCATAGAGTAAAAACCGTTTTTTTTCCGTTATGACGCCAAACAATGCATAAAAACAGGAAAAAATCAATAGTCCCTGAGCAATCAGCATTACTGCCTCTGAATGCCCCGCAAACCGGCAGATAAAATAGATAAACGAAGATGTTCCCAATGGATAATTTTTAAAATCAATCAAAGCAGAGGAAGCATCCGGAAATGCATTGGTGCTTAACATCTGCTTTAGAACCACTGCCCAGTGATAAAAATTGTCATAGTGAATCAGCCTGCTCTTATATAACAGATAAAAAAAGAACAGGCTGCCAGTCACAAACAAACTATTAAATATATTAATCTTTCCATGGATTTTATATTTTTTTAAAAGAATCCTGACTCCATAAATTCCCGCAAGTAAAACTCCCCCTGCCAGAAGAACCACGGCTCCAGGGTATAAATACCCTGCAAGACCCCCGAAATATACCCCACAGGCCAGAGAGGAAAAAACGAGAAGTCCGAGTCTTATCATATGCAGTTTGCGGCTTTAAGTCAACAGATCTGCGGGCAGGAATCAGTGGATGGGAACAATGTAACAATGATTCCAAAGAACACCTCCCAATTCTTTTTCTTATATTACAAGGAAATTTCCGTTAAAACTTCCCTAAAACGGGGGGGACCTTATGCGGAATAATTGTCATTAACTGTTCTTGACTAATGTCAATAAACCAACTATAATATTGCAATAATACCATATTTTGGATAATGCTAATTCTTACCATTGTTATATAATATGTTATAAACGTAGTTATTTTACAATGAGTTTAAGGATTTTTATGGAATAAAGGTATATGAAGAACAAAGGTAAAGAAGGGAAAACACATGCTGAAAAAGTTAAAAGTTGGAAAACGGTTATTGCTTACATTTCTTATTGTAGTATTATTTTCTGGTCTTGCAGGAACCATAGGAATCCTGCTCATCCGCACCGTTAATCAGGAGTATAGTGCTGAGCTTCAGGATTATGGTTTCGCGCAGGGAGATATCGGAAGCCTTGGGCAGGCATTTCAGGCACATCGCGCAACAGTTTTATACATAATCTTTTCAGAGGATGCTTCTGAAACGGAAAAACAGAAACAGAATTTAAACACACAGATTGATACTATCAATAAAATGATGAAGCAGGTGGAGGGTCGAATGAAGACTCCGGCTGAGAAAGAACTTTACAGCCAGCTTGTTGAAAAAATGACCAAATACGAAGGGATTCGAAGCAATACCATAGAGCTTGCAGGTAAATCCACCCAGGAAGCCATGTCCACTTTCCGCAGCCAGGCAGCCCCTCTGGCAGCTGATATCGCTAACACCATCAATTCAATGCTGGCAAATAAATCCAATGAGGGAAATATTAAATCACACAAGTTGGAAGAGCAGACTAATATTTTTATCTTCATTATGATAATTATTATACTCGGATCCATTGCAACCTCTATATTCATTGCAATCTATATCACACGCGGTATTATAAAACCCATTGATGAATTAAAAGATGTCGCTGACAAGATGGCTCAGGGTAACTTGAACTGTCATGTTGAGTACACTTCTAATGACGAACTTGGACATCTTGCCGAAAGCATGAGAACCATGATGGAACGGATTTCCTACTATATGAATTATATTTCGGAAACTACACAGAGTATGGCGGACGGAGATTTTAATATTCCTCACGATCCGGAAGAATTTAAAGGTGAGTTTCGGGGTGTTCAGATCTCCATTCAGGATCTTACTTATTCCCTTAATGATGCTATGAGAAAAATAACCCAGGCATCTGATCAGGTTGCAAGTGGAGCTGAACAGGTTGCAAGCAGTGCTCAGGCGCTCAGTCAGGGTGCCACAGAACAGGCTTCCTCCATTCAGGAACTGGCAGCAACAATTAATGATATTTCAAGTAATATCAATCAAAATGCTGAAAATGCAAAAGAAACAAATACACAGGTTGAAGCGACTTCTGCAGAGGTAGAGTTCGGTAAAACCCGGATGGAACATTTAAATTCTGCTATGGATACCATCAGCGAAGCATCTTCTGAAATCAGCAAGGTTATAAAGACCATTGAAGACATTGCATTCCAGACCAATATCCTGGCACTGAACGCAGCGGTAGAAGCTGCAAGAGCAGGTGAAGCAGGAAAAGGCTTTGCCGTAGTCGCAGACGAAGTTCGAAATCTTGCCAATAAGAGTCAGGAAGCTTCCAAGAATACGGCTGTACTGATTGAACGTGCACTGGCTTCCATAGAATCCGGCAATTACATTGCAAAAGAAACAAAGGAATCCATGGATCGCATTGTATTATCATCCCAGACAGTAGCCAACCTTGTTTACCAGATTTCCACCGCATCCGAACAGCAGGCCACTGCAGTCAGCCAGGTTACACAGGGCATTGACCAGATTGCAAGCGTAGTTCAGACGAATTCTGCCACTTCGGAAGAGAGCGCTGCTGCAAGCGAAGAGATGGCAGGTCAGGCTCAGATGCTTAAGTCTCTGATGAAACAGTTTCAGTTACTAGATTAAATTAAGTGATAAGAAGAAAAAAGAAGGTATGCCCGTCAATGTGCATACCTTCTTTTTTTATTGTTGTAAGAAATCATCGGTCAGCCACCGTTTCACCTCATCAACTGTTCCGAGAACATAATGCTCACCCTCTACGTGATGCTCCGTCCCCGACAGATAATCAATCCCCATTCCTTTTAGGTCATAGGTAAATGCCGTCCGGCTCCGTTCTGAAACAGGATCCGGCTTAGGTATTGCGGACAATAAAGATCTTGTATAGGGATGGATCGGCCTTAAGAATATTTCTTCTGTTGTCCCTGTTTCCACCAAATGCCCCAAATGGAGTACTCCAATCCTGTCAGAAATATATTTTACCATGGATAAATCATGAGCGATAAATAATATGGCTGTTTTCGTCTGTTTTTGAAGCTCTTTCATTAAGTTTACAACCTGGGCCTGAATGGAGACATCCAATGCACTAATCGCTTCATCTGCAATAATTAATTCCGGTTCCATAATAAGCGCTCTTGCAATTCCGATCCGCTGTCTCTGACCTCCTGAGAATTGATGGGGATAACGATTGGCATGTTCCCTGGAAAGTCCTACCATATCAAGAATCCGGTATACTTTTTCCTCTCTCTCCTGCGGGGTTGTGTACATGTGGTGAATATCCAGTCCCTGGGCAACAATATCCAGAATTTTTTTTCTGGGATTTAAACAAGCCATGGGATCCTGAAAGATCATCTGCATATTAGTTCTTAAATGCTTTGTATCCTGAGGGGAAAGTTTTCCCGAAATTTTTCTTCCCTGAAACCACACCTCACCAGAAGTGGGCTCATACAGACGGATAACAGACCTTCCGATTGTAGATTTTCCACTTCCTGACTCTCCTACCAGACCGTAGGTCTCTCCTGGGTAAATTCGAAAAGAAACTCCATCAACTGCTTTAATGGAAAACTTCCTGCCAAGCTTAAAATGCTGCTTTAAATCTTTTACTTCCAATAGCGGTTTTCTATTCTCCTCCAAGCGAATTCACCTCCTCCCCCATTCTCTTTATCCTTTCCTTTAATGCCTCTGGCATTGACACAGCAGGTGCATTTTCATGAAGAAGCCATGTTGCCGCATAATGAGTCTCCGTCACCTGGAACATAGGCGGTTCCAGGCGATAATCAATGTTTAATGCAAACCGGTTTCTCTCTGCAAATGCATCACCCTCTGTTTTATTTAACAGATTGAACGGACTTCCGGGTATGGTATAAAGCACTTCGTCATTGGTATCTAAATCCGGCATGGCAGATAACAATCCCCAGGTGTAGGGGTGTCTGGGATCATAAAAGATCTCCTCAGAGAGCCCTTTTTCTACCACTTTTCCCGCATACATCACTGCCACATAATCCGCCACCTTTGCCACAACTCCCAAATCATGGGTAATGTAGATGACAGAAATTCCTGTTTTCTTCTGAATGTCTTTAATCAGCTCCAGGATTTTAGCCTGAATGGTTACGTCCAAAGCTGTAGTTGGTTCATCACAAATCAATATCTCAGGATCACAGGACAAAGCAATTGCTATTACAACTCTCTGTCTCATCCCTCCCGAAAGTTGATGGGGATAGCTTTTCATTCTCTTTTCCGGCTCTGTAATCCCTACCAGATCTAGAAGCTTTACCGCTTTTTCATACGCTTCTTTTCTATTGGTTTTATAGTGATAACGCATTCCTTCCATAATCTGACTGCCAATTGGCATGGTGGGATTTAAAGAAGTCATAGGGTCCTGAAATACCATGGCGATCCGGCGTCCATTAATCCGGCGGCGCATTTCTTTTTTACTAAATGATAATAGTTCTTCTTTTATCTCCTCCCCACTCTTACGTGAGGTAAAATCAATGGTTCCGCTCTTTACTTTTCCGTTTCCGCTTAATATACCCATAATTGCCTTTACAGTGACTGATTTACCGGAGCCCGATTCTCCTACAATAGCCAGCGTCTCCCCCTGATATAAATCCAGATTGACTCCTCTGATGGCATTTACTTCGCCGGCAGAGGTCTGAAACGAGATGGATAAATCTCTGATTGACAAAACCTTATCTTTATTCATAATCTGCCTCCTACATCTCTTTCATTTTCGGGTCAAACGCATCTCTGAGTCCATCTGCCAGCATATTAAAGCTGAGCATAATAACTGCCAGAACGATCACCGGTGATATGATCATATAGGGATGGGTTGTGAAGGACTTAAACGCATCGCTGATCAGTGACCCAAGAGACGCTAACGGTGCCGGAACCCCCAGGCCGATAAATGCAAGAAATGCTTCCGTAAAGATTGCGTTTGGTATGGAAAACATGGACATAATGATCAGCTGACCAAAAATATTTGGAAGTATTTCCTTAAAAATCAAATAGAAATCCCCCGCTCCAAGTGTTCTGGATGCAAGAATAAACTCCTGTTCCTTCAGCTTTAAAACCTGGGCTCTGGCGACCCGGTTCATACCAATCCAGCCGGTAATTGCAAGTGCCAGAGTGATGGTTGCAAGCCCTGGCTTTAACACCAGCATAAGAAGGGTAACAATGACAAGGGTTGGAATACCATTTAAAATCTCCGCAAACCGCTGCATGGCATTATCCACTGCTCCGCCAAAATATCCGCTGATCAGACCGTAGCTCATGCCAAAGCACATATCAACAAGAACAGCCACCAAAGCAATGTAAAGCGAGATTCTGGTCCCCATAAACGTCCTGGTGAATATATCTCTGCCCAGTACGTCCGTACCGAACCAGTAATAAGTATTTTCAAGTCCGGTAGTCTTTTGCGGATCTACATAACGGTTAACCGTAACTTTACCAGTGGAGGTGCTCATGGTCTCTGATCCATCCATGATCCCCCACTTTTCAAGAACCGGAACTCTTGGAGCGAGATTCTGGTTTGCTATGATCTGTTCATTGTATGCATAGCCATTCATATATGGGCCGGCAATAGCCATGAAGATGACAAAAACAATAGCAATAAATCCGGCTGCTGCCCCTTTATTTTTCAAAAAAGAAGATATGACATCCTTCCAGTAAGACTGTGCCGGATAAACCCGGTCAATCCCTATCCTTCGGTTATCAGCCATAATAAAATCATCCTGCTTAAATTCAAACGTTACTGCTTCCCTGTTATGACTGCTCATAGTCATCCTCCTTCGCCAGCCTGATCCGTGGATCAATGAGACCATATAAGATATCCACAGCAAGCATGATTCCGATATACATGGCACTGTATATAAATGCCAGAGTTACGATCACATTATAATCATTGGACTGAATGGCTGTGACCAGAAGGCTTCCGATTCCAGGAATGGAGAATATTTTTTCCACCACCAGAGAACCGGTCATCAGACTGACAACAAGAGGTGCCAGAACTGTGACAATGGGAATCAGTGCATTTCTTAATCCATGAATCAGTATGAGCCGCCAGCCGGGAAGTCCCTTGCTTTCTGCAAGAAGCATATAATCGGATCCCAGAACCTCCAGCATTTCCGTTCTGGTAAACCGTGCTACGGTTGCTACTGTAAACATGGCTAAGGAGATGGTAGGAAGAACTGATGATTTCACCGCTTCCTGCTGCTGATACAATAAAGGAAACCATTTAAACTGATAGCCAAGGGTATAAGACAGCCCCAGTGCAAATACATAAGATGGAAGACTGACTCCAAGAACAGAAATAACCGTTGTCATGGTATCAAAAATCGTATTATGCTTTAAAGCAGCTATGAGTCCCAATACCAGTCCCACCACAGTTCCAAGTAAAACTGCCTGCCCTCCGATTCTGATGGAAATAGGAAGTCTGGTTGCTAAAAGAGTGGTAATAGACGTATTCTTGGAAATGTTATAGGATACCCCAAAGTCACCGGACAGCATGTTCTTCACATAGTTTAAAAACCGTATGAATACAGGTTTATCCAGACCGTACTTGGCATTTAACAGCGCCACCTGAGACTGGGTTAGTTTCTCATCATTGAACGGGGAACCCGGCATCAGTTCCAGCATCAGAAATAATATAAGCAGGATAGCCAGCAAAGTGGCTGCTGAAATGCAGATTCTCTTAACAATATATCGTTTCACAAACGTTACCCTCCCAAATTAAGCAGCCAGAGGAATAACAGGCAGGACCTGTAACCCCTCCGGCAGCCAGAATATAAAACTCACAAAGTCTTATTTCTTAGTCGTATTCTTAAAATAACGGTTGATCGCGATGGAGTGGAATTCCACGCCTTCAACACCAGCTTTCTGCATTACTGCATTTCCCTTCTGGTAAACCGGAAAAATCACTGCATTGTCACAAACAATCTTTTCTGCACCAATTAAGGCTTTCCATCTTGCTGTGGGATCAAGTGCAAGATCCCCTTTCTTAGCAGACTGGATAATGGAATCATATTCAGCATTTGACCAGAAGCCGTAGTTGTTTGGGCTGTCAGTAATCCACATGTCAAGATAAGTCATAGGATCCGCATAGTCCGGTCCCCAACGGGTAAGACCAAGTTCAAAAGTACCTTCCTGCATCCGCTCTACACGGTTTTTCTTAGGCATCTGCTCTAAGTTAATGGTGATTCCCGGAAGCGTGGTCTGAATCTCTGACTGAAGGAACTGTGCCACATTAATGGCAGATTCCGTATCTTCCACAATCATGGTGTAAGTCAGGCTCTCCACTCCCAGTTCTTTTTTCGCCTCTTCCCAATATTTCAAAGCTTCGGCTTTATCTGTCTTAAAGTAGTTGCTTCCTGCATCTTCTCTATAATCTTTTCCGTCAGGACCTGTTGCAAGAAGGGTTGGTACTGCAAAATATGCCGGAATCGAACCATCCTTTAAAATATTTTTGCATACTGCCTCTTTGTCAAAGCAAAGGGACAATGCCTTTCTTAAATTAAGGTTTTCAAGGCCTGCCACTTTGGTATTGGGTGACATATACCATAAATATCCAGCCATAATATTCTTAAATTCGGGATCTGCCTGGAACTGCTCCACCTGCTCACCAGAAAGTGTGACTAAGTCCAGATCTCCATTCTGATACGCAAGCATTGCCTGTTGGGAATCCTTAATAACCTGATAATTAATACCATCAAGTTTTACCTTTCCTGCATCCCAGTAATCCGGATTTTTCTCCAGAGTAATGGTAGTGGCTGCCGGCTCATAGGCGGTAATCTTAAATGGTCCGTTTGACAGAAGCGTATCCGGTGTACTTGCATACTGATCTCCACACTTGGTGAAAAATTCTTCATTTACTGGATAGAAGGTTGGGAAAGCCATTAAAGATTCAAAAAATGGCACCGGTACGTCAAGTTCTACTTTCAGTGTCTTATCATCAACCGCAGTTACTCCCAGTTCTTCTAACGGTTTTTCACCAGAAGAAACTGCATCTGCGTTCTTAATTCCTGCTATTCCCACAATAAATGCGTATTCACTTGCCGTTACAGGATTCACTGCCCTTCTCCATGCAAATACAAAATCCTTAGCTGTAACAGGTGTTCCATTGGACCATTTTGCATCCCTTAAATGATAGGTAAGAGTCAGCCCATCTGCGCTCTTATCCACACTTTCTGCCAATGCGGGAACCGGATTTCCGTCTGCATCCAGCTCATAAAGGCCATCCGTAGTATCCGCAATTACTTCGAATGAGGTTCCATCTGTGGCTATCTGGGGGTCCATGGAAGCAACCTCCACATCGATATGTACGTTTAATGCACTTCCTTTTGCTGCTTCCGCCGCCTTTGTTTCCGCCCCAGCCTGGGTTGTGCCTGAGACCGGAGCCGCAGGTTTGGAGTTCCCGCAAGCGGTTAACGACCAGACCATTAATCCGGAGATCCCCAGTGACACCATTTTTTTCATGGCTTTCTTCATTTAATTACCTCCCAATTCAATTAAATTAAAAAAATAAAGGCCTCTGGCAGAATTATTTTCTGTACAGACGCCTTAGTCTTAATTTTCTATAACTTTATGATATTTTTATATATTTGTCAATAGTTTTCAGATCTCATCGCTTATAATAAAATCAATAAGTTAATTTTTGAATTACTAACTTAATATAATAAATCATTTTGTTATATTAATTAATATTAGCACCTCATTTTTTATATAAATATGCTGGTACAAATAAAATAAGACGCAGAATCTTATCAATTCAACGTCTTGCTTTCATTCCATTATGTTTCCAAACCGAAACGCTCTTCTAATATACTTCTAAGTACATCAACGATACCGCCAGCATCAATTCCGGTCTCATCAACGGTAATATCCGCGTACTGCTCATAATAAGGAACCCGCTCTTCGTACAAATCCTTTAGTGTCATTCCATCTTTCAGCACAACTCCACGATCCGTTAAATTACCAAGCCGTTCCTCTACTGCTTCATAACTGAGTTTTAAATAAACCACTGTACTGATCTTTTTAAGATGTTCCATGGCTTCCTTTCCGTAGATCACACTTCCTCCCGGGGCAATGACACTGTTATGAACCGAAAGCTCTGCATTCACCCTGTTCTCTACATGAAGAAAGCCCTCTTGTCCCTCCTCAGCAATAATCTCTTTTAGCAACCGTCCCTCCTGTTCCTGGATTACGATATCCACATCAACAAAGGAGTACCCCAGGCGCTTTGCTAAAAGAACCCCTATCGTACTCTTTCCTGAGGCCGGCATTCCAATTAAGGTAATGTTGTCAAGATTCTGGTTTCTTCTCATTTCCTTTTCCTCCTGTCCTTTGACTTCTTATCCGATTTTCTTACTGAATAACCAAAAGTGCCCACTTTTTTTCCAAGTTCAAAATACTCACCATGAGAATAAGTAATCAGTTTGGACTGATTCAGATGAAATTTATTCTGCTCATCCATATACCGGTTGTCTACCGTTACACCCACTACCTCAGCAAGAAAAAGATCATGACTTCCAAGAGGCTTGATCTCAGTAACTTTACAGGAGAGAATCACCGGGCTTTCTGCGATTCCCGGCACTTTTATATTTGTTAAAGTACAGGGGGTTAATTTCATATCCGCAAATTTATCCACGTCTCTACCAGATTTCACACCGCAGTAATCTGCTGCCCGAACCAGATCTGCAGTCACCAGATTTAAAGCAAACTCACCGGTTTCCTTAATAATATTATAGGAATAGCGCTCCCGCCTGATGGAAATGGACAGCATTGCAGGAGAAGAACAGATCGTTCCCGCCCAGGCTATCGTAATGATATTGGGCTTTTCTCCCTGGCGCATACAGCTCACCATAACTGCAGGTACTGGATAAAGCATATTTCCAGGCTTCCAGTCTGTCTTGCCGGATGGCTTTGCCTGCCCGGACTCTCTGTTATTCTTATCTTTCATGATCCCTGCCTCCCTTATTCCTGCACTGCAAGCATAATACCAGGAATCAGCTGCTTTTTCCTGGATACAACACCAGGAAGACTTACCAGATGATCTTCACCGCTGTCTGTGGAATCCTCTGCACGGAATGCAGTTGCAATCAGTTGTTTCGCACCCTGTCCCTCACAAAGGAGTTCCGTTGATTCCGTAAGAATACTGGTCAGCATAAAGAACATCATGTCTACCCCATGCTCCTCTCTTGCCTTTTTCATATAAGGAAGCATTCTCTCTTTTAATTCATCCAGTTCCTTTTGGTTTAAGGAGCTGATCTGTCCTACTCCAAAGTTCACCTTTCCAAATGTAAACTTCTTAAAGTCCTGATAGAAAATCTCTCCGTCAGTTTTCCCTTTTAAATTGCTTCCTGCTGCAAACATGGATGAAGCGTATTTTTCCACCTCAATCCCTGCAATGTCTGAAAGATTAAGAGCCGCCCTCTTATCTGCCTCTGTGCAGGTAGGCGAACGAAACAACAGCGTGTCGGAAATAATGGCGCTGCATAATAAACCGGCTATCTTAGGTTGTATCTCTACGTGATTTTCCTGATACATCTGGTATATAATCGTAGCCGTACATCCAACCGGCTGGTTGCGGAAGAATACCGGTGCTATGGTTTCCACAGTTCCAAGTCTGTGGTGATCAATAATCTCCAGCACCTCAGCACTTTCCATTCCCTCAACAGCCTGGGACCGCTCATTATGGTCAACCAGAATCAGACGTTTTCCTTTGGCACCAAGAAGGTTTCTACGGGATATCATTCCCTTGTATTTTCCATTCTTATCAAGAACAGGGAAATCGCGGTGGCGTTTGCTGGCCATTACATCCTTAATATCGTCAATATAATCCTCTACCTCGAAGGTAATCAGTCCGTCTGTTTTCATAAAATAACTGATGGGAATACTCTGATTTACCAGACGGGCAGCGGTATAGGTATCATACGGAGTGGTCATGACTGCACATCCACGTTCCTGGGCAAGCTTCTTGATCGTCATGGATACTGCAGCACCTTCACATACAATAATGCAGGCTGCTTCCATCTCAATGGCACACAGCTGGGATTCATACCGGTTTCCTAAAATAACCAGATCACCTTTGGCAATATAGTATTCCATCATGTCAGGATTGGCTGCAGCAATTAATACCTTTCCGTTATTAAAATAATCGCTGACATCACCAACTACCATATTTCCTTCTAAAGTCTCTACAATGTTGGCATACTGTGTATTGGCTTTTGACAAAATACTGCTGTCATACACGTTCATATAGGACTTGGCAATATCACCTACTGTAATTAGCCCCTCTAACATACCATCGTCAGTCACAGCAGGAATGGTCACAGCATTGGCCTCCTGCATCAAATTCCAGGCGTTTTTCAAAGACAGGTTTTTCTTTACCCCTCTGGTCTCTCTTATCTCAATATCCAGTACCTGGGTCTTTACATTCTCAATCAGCTCCGGAGGTTCAACCCCAAAATAATTAAGTACGAACTGGGTTTCTTCATTCACCCGCCCAGCTCTTCCCGGCTGATAGTCTTCCTTGGTCAGCAGCCTTTTTAAATTGGCATAACAGACAGCTGAACAAATGGAATCTGTATCCGGATTTTTATGTCCAATTACAATTGTTTTCCTGTTTCTACGGTTCTCTTCCATGCGTTCCTCCTTTATTTCATAATCTGTTTACACAGCGTTCATATTGTGTTCACATGTATTTTTTATACTAATTGTATAGAAATCAAACAAACAAAAACGCTTAAATAGTCAAATTGCACATAGATTTTTCATAATTGCCCCGACTGCCTGGCAGCCGGGGTCTCCTCATTTTACAAGGTTTTATTCTTTGTGAAGTATTCCCATTATATCATAATTTAGTAAATTGTAAATAAGCGATGACTGCTGTTAACATGCTCTTAGTGAGAACATTTCCCTCTCAGGGCAAATAATGATAATCAAAAGTAAGTCCATTATATGGAGTGTTATTGGAATTACGATAGTAATACCAATGCCTTTATGCTACAATAAATTATTATATTCTAAATCTGCAGGCAGGTGAAATAAGTTGAAAATTGTTATTGAGGAATCACAAGATGGGGAAGAAGACCAAATAATTATTAAATGCCGGGAGATGACTGACGAGTTGATTCATCTACTGGCTATGATTAAATTACATGATGCACTTATTGCTTACGATGGAACTAATATTCACCGTCTTCAGCCGAAAGAGATCTATTACATTGAAGTTGTTGATAATAAAACTTTCCTATATTGCAAAGATAAGGTGCTTGAATCAAAACAAAAATTATATGAATTAGAAAGCTTTCTTTTAAATAGTGACTTTCTTCGGGTATCAAAATCGGTACTGCTTAATTTAAGAAAAATTAATACCCTGAGTCCTGCGCTGAGCGGACGCTTTGAAGCAACTCTTGCCAATAACGAAAAAGTTATTATCTCCCGGCAGTATGTATACGATTTAAAGAAAATTCTCGGAATATAGGAGGCGTCAGCATGAATATAGAAAATTTGTTAAAAACAATGTTTCGTTCCTTCTTCATAATAGTAACAGGGATTATTGCTTCTATGTACATATTTTGCATGGCATTTCATCCAGATGCCAGCTTTTCACTTCATGACATCGGAGGAATACTAATGATGGCTTTTGTCAGCGATATTCCATATCTGCTTTTTTACTCGGGTAAAGAACTCAGCAAAAAGCAGATGTACATTCGTAAAGCAATACACCTGCCAGTACTATTATCCGTAGTTTTGTATTTTGCCTGTCTTTGGGACTGGATCAATATTAGCCACACCAAAGAGGTGATGACATTTGTTTTGCAATTTCTATTTGTATATATTATGGTATTTATAACATGTAAATATCAAGATAAAAAATTAGCAGACAAGCTAAATCATCGACTTAGAGAGCGTTACCGTTCACAATAGAATATTACTATAAAGATGGAAGGCTATTTACAGCTTACCATCTTTTTTTTACATCTTACCATTTACTATTCACAGCATACCCTTAGACCCATTGCCGGCACTGCATTGTTCTGGTACAGTGATTACCAAGAGAGGTGACTAAAATTGGATAAAATTATTGAAGTATCAAATTTACAAAAAAATTACTCAAATCTATGTGCCGTGAAAAATATTAGTTTTTATGTTGAGCGAGGAAAACTTTTTTCATTTCTAGGTAGTAACGGTGCCGGTAAATCAACGACAATTGACATCTTATGCACATTAATGAATTTTGACGGCGGTGAAGTTACCATAGATGGGCTTAATCTTTGCCATGACAGACAATCTATAAGAAGTATAATTGGTGTGGTTTTCCAGGACAACGTACTCGATCCGTTGCTTACTGTACGGGAAAACCTCCTAATAAGAGCAGAATTCTATCAGTCGGACAGATCATTGATTCAAAAATCCGTCTACGAGGCTGCTCAGACAACCGAATTAAATGAATTTATTGATCAACCCTATTGTAAGCTTTCAGGAGGACAGCGCCGCAGAGCGGATATTGGGCGGGCACTGATTAATACACCTAAAATCCTTTTCCTCGATGAACCCACAACCGGCCTGGATCCGCAAACACGAAAAAGCATTTGGAATTCAATTAAACTGCTTCAGAAAAAAACAGGAATGACAGTATTTCTTACAACCCACTACATGGAAGAAGCTGCCGAATCGGACTATGTAATTGTACTGGACCACGGAGAAATCGCAGCAAAGGGGACGCCTGTTGAATTAAAATCAAAGTATGCCACCGATTGTTTAAGGCTTTCCGTATCAAATGAATACGCATTACGTCAGATCCTGATGGATTTTAAGCTTAATTTTACCATTTCAGCAGGGGAGTTTATTATAAATCTGCCTGATACTATGAAAGCCTTGCCTGTATTGGAAAAATGCAAATCCTGCATCAGCAGTTTTCAGGTTCTACAAGGTACTATGGATGATGCTTTTATTGGTATTATGGGGAGGGAATAAGGAAATGAATATTTTAATCAAGCGGAATTTAAAAATCTTTTTTCGCGATAGAAGCGCAGTATTATTTTCCCTGCTTGCTATTTTTATCATTATCGCATTATACGCAGTGTTTTTAGGCGATGTGTGGCTGGATGACTCCATGCAGAATATAAAAGGCACCATTTATTTAATGAATACCTGGCTTTTAGCAGGCCTTCTTGCAGTCGCGTCTATCACAACAACTATGGGTGCATTTGGCATTATGATTGACGATAAAGTCCGTAAAATCAACAAGGATTTTTACTCTGCTCCAATTAAAAGCAGCCAGATCACAATTGGATATATTGGCAGTGCATTTTTAATAGGTGTAATATTATCGATCATTACGGTTTTTGTATCGGAAATATATATTGTATCTCGTGGAGGAAGGTGGATGACGCTTATTGGACTTTTAAAAGTCATATTACTTGTGATTTTCACAACAGCAACAAATACTTCTATTGTCTGCTTTATTGTTTCCTTTTTCAAAAGCCACAGCGCATACAGTACTGCCAGCACAATAATAGGGACTTCGATTGGATTTTTAACAGGCATCTATCTCCCTATCGGCGGTCTGCCCCAATCCGTACAAGTTGTCATAAAATTATTTCCTGTATCCCACGCTGCTTCACTCTTACGCCAGGTACTTATGGAAGATGCCATGAAGGCTTCATTTTCAGAAATACCAGCAAATCATCTAAATGAATTTAAAGAGTATATGGGAGTTACATTCCGCTTTGGTGACTCTGTTGTCCCGTGGTGGCTCAGTGTTTTCATTCTGGTCTTCACAGCAACTTTATTTTATGGTCTGTCAATAATTAATCTATCAAAAAGAATTCAATAATAGTATGAAGCTACTTCTACCTTAAAAGACCCCATTCCCAGATGATTGGAAAATGAGGTCTTTTATAGACATATTTAATTTATAATATAAATATATAAATGGTCATCAGTCAAGAATCAGTCTTGCTGCCCCGAAAATACCTGCATCGTTGCCAAGTGTTGCAAGAACGATTTTGCTCTTGCTTTTTGATATAGGGGTAAATTCATCATAATGGCGATAAATCTCATCAATCAGAAATTGTCCTGCCTTTGATACGCCTCCGCCTATAACAAATACTTCCGGATCAATGACCATGGTAATCTGAGCCAGTGCAAGACCAAGATAATGACCCACGATATCGATCACAGTCTTTGCCAGTTCATCTCCAGCCTTTGCCGCATCCAATACTTCCTTTGCAGTTACGCTATCTCCGAACTCCCGCAATGCAGAAGGAATATCCGTAGAAGCCATCTTGCGTCTTGCTTCCCTCGCAATACCGGTAGCACTTGCAATCTGCTCCACACAGCCTACACCCCCGCAGTTACAATGTTCTGTCTCTTCATCCCTGATATGGATATGACCTATTTCACCTGCCAGTCCGTGCTTGCCAGCGATAATCTTCTCTCCCAGGATTACGCCTCCGCCCACGCCTGTGCCCAGGGTAACCATAACAATGTCTTCGTAGCCTTTACCACCGCCCTGCCACATCTCGCCCAGGGCAGCCACATTGGCATCATTACCGCACAGCACCGGAATTCCGTCCAGCCGGCTGCTCAGTTCTCTGCCCGGATATAAATCACGCCAGCCTAAATTAACGCAGACCTCCACATATCCATCCGGCATAACCGGTCCAGGAACTCCCATTCCTATGCCTTTGATCTCATCAAGAGAGAGATCAAGCTTTTTAAGTGTTTCCAGAATGGAAGCAGATACATCATCCAGAATGTATCTTCCGTTCTCTTCCGTTCTGGTACCAACCTCCCACTTATGAAGAAGTTCCCCTGTTGTTTCAAATATTCCGATCTTAACAGATGTTCCTCCCACGTCTATGCCAACACACTTTTTTCCCATATCCAGATACACTCCTTTATGCTTTTGTACCACAGAAGCAGTTTAATTATAAGGATTTTGCCACTTCTGCTACATGCTCAGGCGTAAATCCAAAATGGTCAAATAACAGATTAGCAGGACCGCTTGCTCCGAATCCGGTCATGGTCACATAAGCGCCGTCAAGACCCACATATTTGCCCCAGCCGAAATCGCTTAATGCTTCCACTGCCACACGTTTTCTAACTGCCTTTGGAAGTACGGATTCCTTATACTCCTGGCTCTGCTCCTCAAATAAATCCATACATGGCATGGAAACTACACGGACTTTCTGATCAGGAATAAGTGCTTTTGCCTTTACAGACAGTTCTACTTCCGATCCGCTGGCAATAAGAATCAGATCTGGTGTTCCTTCACAGTCATCAATTACATAGCCACCCTTTAATGCCTCTTTGCTGCTTCCTGGCATAGGTGTCAGATTCTGTCTGGTAAGAACCAGAGCTGTCGGTGTCTTTTTGGAAGTCAGTGCAGAGTACCATGCTGCTTCTGTCTCTGTTTCATCACAGGGACGGAATACATGGAAGTTTGGTAATGCGCGTAACATGGCAAGCTGCTCGATTGGCTCATGAGTCGGACCGTCTTCACCAACACCAATACTGTCGTGAGTGAATACGAAGGATAACGGTACTCCCATTAATGCGGAAAGACGTGCCATCGGTTTTGTATAATCACTGAAAACAAAGAAAGTAGACACATAGGTACGAAGTCCGCCGTGAAGCATCATACCGTTTCCTATGGCTGTCATTCCAAGTTCCCTGACTCCGAAATGCATGTTTCTGCCAGCAGGATTCTCCTTGCTGTAATCTCCCATATCCGACATATTTGTCTTATTGGAAGGTGCTAAATCAGCAGAACCGCCGATTAAGTTAGGCATATATGTCTTGATTCTGTTTAAAATCTGTCCGGATAAATTTCTGGTTGCATCTGCCTTCTCCGGCTTTTTCCAGAAATCAGCGCATGCTTCGATGGATTTTTCTCCTGCATCCGGATCATGGTAAGCATTCCAAAGTTCTTCCATATCTGGATACTCCTGGCAGTAAGCAGCGAACATTACATTCCATGCTGCTTCTGTTTCAGCCTTTTCCTCAGCAAGCTTTCTGTAATGGCTGTAAACTTCCTCCGGAACATAGAATGGTTCCATAGATGGCCAGCCTAAATTTTCCTTTAATGCAGTAATGTTATCAGCACCCAGAGGTTCCCCGTGAGCGCTTGCCTTACCCTGCTTTGCAGGACAGCCAAAGCCAATCTGTGTCTTTATGGTGATAAAGGAAGGATGCTCTGTATCAGCCTTTGCCTCTTCGATTGCACGACCGATGGCTTCTAAATCATTCCCATCCTCAACCGTAATAATCTGGAAACCAAATGCTTCCATACGTTTTTGTACATTCTCTGTAAATGCAATATCTGTACTTCCTTCAATGGAAATTTTATTGGAATCATAAAATACAATTAACTTACCAAGACCAAGAGTTCCTGCAAGAGAAAATACTTCGGAGGAAATTCCTTCCATCATACAGCCGTCTCCACCCAAAGCAAAGGTATAATGATCAACTACCGGATAGTTGTCCTTATTAAATACAGCAGCAAGATGACTTTCGGCAATTGCCATACCGACTGCCATACCCATACCAGCTCCAAGAGGACCTGTAGTTGCCTCAACGCCTACCGTATGGCCATACTCCGGATGTCCAGGAGTTTTAGAACCAATCTGGCGGAAATTCATCACATCCTCTTTGGATAAATTACCATATCCAAACAGATGAAGCATAGAGTACAACAGCATGGATCCATGACCTCCAGACAGGATAAAACGGTCTCTGTTGGCCCATGTTGGATCTGCCGGATTATGATTCATGTGATTTGCCCATAATTCATACGCAGCAGATGCGCAGCCTAAAGGAAGTCCCGGATGTCCGGAGTTGGCTTTCTGGATTGCATCGGCAGAAAGGATGCGGATTGCATTAATTGACATAGTATCGATGTTGCTCATTGGTATTGTCCTCCTATTTGTAATCTTATTTCTTTCATGTTCTGGGGTCCGGATACGATCAGGGTATTGGGAAATCTGCCGTTTCGGATTTTTGTTATGGGAAAATCAAATGTACCGGAAAATTTAAGCCTTCCTGACATGTTATAGACTCTGCAAGAGTCTTCATTATACAAAATTACCAGGTTTCCGTCAATATCGGCATGGGTGTACTGATATTGGAAACCACTGGTAAACATCAGGTTCCCATTGGATTTATATACAGAAAGCTTATAAGGATTTTCCCCCTCAGGGTTATTGGTAATCATTCCTGCATACTTGTCCGAATAAAATACACTTTTTATCTCATCTTCAGCCGGAATCTGCTTAATCAGCTCCGGCGAAAGTGCATTCTTTGTGGAATAAAACGAAATACCATTATCTGCAAACGCACAGGAGTATGTGTCATCAAGAAACTTTACCTGCGCTACAAATGTTGACTCATAAGGTTCATCAAATCCACCCACAAGCCTGTCCGGAACACTTTTACCGATTTCTGCAAAATTATGAAAGGCAACTCTTCCATTCATTGTTCCATTCTTTAAAAATGCATAAGATCCAATCAGCTGTGTTCCATCAGGAGATAAGCTGATATCCACCGGATAACCGGAATCTCCTCCTAATAAAGCTTTGATCTTCACATCCAGAGAACTTCCATCCCGATTATAAAAATACACATAATTTGAAGTAGTATCTTCTAAGATCGCGGCCACCACTCCGTGGGCTGATACAGACGCCTTTATAATAGGCAGTACCGTGTTTGCCACTCCGGTATTACCCGTCTTATCAAAGACATAGATGGAATTACCCTGTTGATCCGCAATGACCGCATAAGAGCCATTGACACTGGCAACCGGTGATTTCATCTCATAGCTCTGTATCCATACCTCTTTCCCCTGGTTATCAATATAGGAAGCTCCATCCTTGCTATACTTTAACACATTGGTCCCAAAGTCCAAATATCCAACGTAGCTTCCTTCATTGAGCGATTTTTCCCAGAGGACGCTGTATCCAGTATACTGATAATAATTCAAATATGTATACAGACTGACTGCACCAGCAGACAGGATAAAAAGCACCACGAGAAAAATCTTTAACTTTTTCTTTTTAACCTTTGTGCGGGCTCTTTTTATGATTTCATTGCTGTCCTCGTCCTTTTGCGGTGAAGCCGGGACAATCTGACGCCGCAGCTGGTCTTTCTTTATCTCTCTGTTCATAGAGTTCATATCGCTCATGCAGTTTCTCCTAAAAATGCCCATATGTAATTGTAGTATACATCAAATTAGAGAGAAACGCATTAAGTTTTTCTAAGGAAGACGCAATTTCTGGCCCGCAACTATCTTATTTTCATCTTCCAGTCCATTAAGTTCACAAATTTCCTTTAATTTATTAACGCTCTTATATTCAGCAATACAAATCCCATACAGTGTTTCTCCTTCTAACACGGTATGAATCCGTTGACCATCCGTGGCTGCTGCCTGGGTTGCAGGTGGTGTCTCAGGTTTGGCTGCCTGTGTCACCTTCTCTTCTACTACCTTCTGTGCTGCTGGCTCTGTCTCAGCGGCTGCCGCTGTCTCACCGACTGTCTCACCCGCTGACTCGCCAGCCTGGGCCGCTGTCTGCGCCTGTGTGGCTCCCGGCATGGTTTCAGACATGGTTTCCTTGTTGACTGCAGAGGTGGGATAAACTTCTCCATCTGCTTCCTCTACCACTACTCCCGATTCCTTTTTTTCACCCTTTTGCTGGGTCTTATCACCCAGGAGAATTTTTTCTGCCTTGGCTGGAATTGCAGAGACTACCACACTTTCCATGCTTTTCATACGCTCATAGTTGTTAAACATAACAATTCCGCCAGCTAATACGACAACTGACATGGCCATGCACATGCCCCGGAGAAGTCCGACAGTCTGATGCCTGTCCACCGCTTCTTCCTTGTTCTCGCCCATTCGCTTGCGGAATTCTTCAATTACCTTATCATTTGTATCGGTTTCGATACGTTTTACATCCTTGCGCAGTACCATATAATCCTGCATCATTTGATTGCGTTCATAATAGATACTGTACCCCTGAAGCTTATAAAAACCATCTTCCGAGGTTACATAAATTGTTTCATCCCCCTCTGTTCCACAACTTAGATACATTAGTTTGTTGGGACCTCCAAAATACTGCATGTGCTGCTTCCAGTAATTTAAAGGACTTAAGTCCTCTCCGGGACTTCCACATATAAACCAGCCCTGTATGGATCTTTTTGGAAAAAGCTGGTCCATGTTTTGGGAAGCTCTTTTCCATGACAGTTCTGTAAAGGACACCTTCAGGCCTTCTTCCGTCACATCTTCCATCTCCAATGCTCCGTCGATAAAGATATACGGCGTCCCGTCACTTAACTCCATACTGCCAAGCAAAAGTCCGACCCGCAGTCTTTGTCCACTTACAGGAAAAAGACGTTTTAAATATGTGTTAACATAATCCTCTACATATAATTTTACGATTTCATCCCGTTCCCCAATCTGCCTGATGTTTTTGGGCAGCTTCGGGAACGGATTGTATAATTCATCCATTGGATCACCCCGCTATTCTATTTAATCCAATGAATCATAGCATAAGGCTTTTGAAAAACGTGTCAAAGAAAGTACGAGTTTTCCCATAACTTTTCGACAAGACAAATACTGCGGCTGATGCAGTCTGCCATACGCATGACAACAGAAAGCCGGATACTCTGGAGCATAAGCGGATCGTAATTTCCGCAGCTTCCCACAATACCTGTAATAAAAATATCCCCTACAGCCCGAAGCTCTTTACTGACTCCAAGGCCTGGTTTTAACGCCCCTTTTCCAAGGGTGACATAACCAATGTGCTCTATATTTCCAACCGAGGCATCCACGGCTACCACTACATGATTGGGATATTTCAGCTTCAAAATAGTCTGATAGGTATCTAAATTCATGGCGTGGACCGGACGCTCTAACGTGCCCAGTAACTCCAAATGCTCCAGTCCCATTTCATTTAGCTTATAACCAATTAAGGGCCCAAGGCTGTCTCCCGTGGAACGGTCGGTGCCGATACATAAAAACAGCACACCTGACGATTTTCCATTCTCCTGTTCCGAGCATATCATGCTGTAAAGTCTGGACGCAAACTCCTCTGCTTCAAAGGTCTGCCTGGTGTCATAATAAAAAACATCCCGATTTCCCCGGATTGCAATTCTTTCCCATAATTTCATAATATACTGCCCTGCTGTCCTTATTTTTCTCTGTTCTATTATAAGCCGGGTTCCCTGGAATTATTCACCTCATTCCTCTGGAAAAATGCAAAAAAAGTACAGGCCTGCCGGTTAAACCGGCTGGTTCCTGTACCTTTATTTTAGTCTTTTATGCTATTATAAATTTCCTTGGCTTCACTAATGGTTTGTGCCTTTCCCATCCGTATCATATCTGCCAGTTCATCAAGCTTTTCAGGTATCATATATTCAGATCCGATATAAGAGGCATAATTATCATTGATAAACAGCGTCTGCTCCTTAACCCGTATCTGAGCTTCTTTCCAGTTATTAACCGCCGCTTCGTGCTCCTTCTCAAGCTGTGAGATCTTTTCTCTCTTACTGCTGGCGATTTCATCAGAAATAATCGTACTCGTCACCTTATCAAATGTATTTAATGCATCCTGTTTTTTATCCGCAATATCAGCAAGATCCTGTTCTGTTTTTGCAATCTCATCATCGAACTTCTCCAGATTATAGACCTTCTCGTTACGATCTTTTTTTATAGAACGGATAATGGCACGAAGCTTTCTCCGATTGGATTTTATTAAATTTTTAATAGCTCTTCCCTTTTTTAAAGCCTCTGGATGTCTGACTCTTGTCCGGTTGTTTATCAGGATATAAATCCCTCCAAAAAGCAGGATGGAGACAAAATAAATACCCGCCAGATAAAATGATTTTCTTTGGGGTATGAGAAAATAAATCCCGCAGGGTATGGCAAGAAAGAAAATAAGTGCGGTAAAAAGCAGGATAATGATTTCAGAAAACCCTCTGGTGAAAAACAGTGCATAATACCAGGTGCTCCTGCAGTAAGTTGGAACATGATCCCGTTTAAAAACAGATTTTAACTCAGTTAACAGCTCTTTGTTTTTATCCTTAAGCTCCTGAGTCTCCTCTTCAATCCGTTCCTTAATTCCCTGGGTTTTGGCTTTTTCCCGTTTGTTTCTTAAACGCTTTAGATTATCCTGTTCTTTCGCGATCTCTCTGTCATAGGTATCGTTAATTTCCTGTACCCTTTTTTTCACCGTAAGGCTGATGGCATCGGTCACAGCCTTTCTCTCTGCTTCCAGTTCTCTAAAAAGACTCTTTTCTTCCAGACGGTATTTTTCAAGCAAACTCTTGCTTACCGATAGTTCCTGAACGGCTCTGCATGCCTCTCCAAGAAATCCAACCTGATCTTCTATAGGCTGTGCCATCTTTTGTCTTCCTCCTTCGGTTTTTCCTCTCACAATTTTATCATAGGTTGATTTGTTTTACAATGTCCTGAATTTCTTCCTTGCCATATTCGTACACATAATGCTATAATCGTTTCATCAAATGACTGCCGGTCACCGAAATTTGTCAGATAGAAGGGAAAATTATTATGTTTCGTATGTGGGCAAAATTAATAACCAATACCCGGATCGTTAAAGATACCGTCATCTGTATCTCCGATTACAGTCTGTCCAGAACTTCCATGGTGTTTCAGTCTCTGGAGGAGATCTGCTATCAGTTTGATCTTGGAAAGCCCATATGGCTTGATTCTACTGTAAAGGATTTTAAAGTTCATTCAAAAGCACGATTTACTCAGGATAATTTTATAGAACCCATTGATTTTGATTTTCTGGAGATACAGATTATAGAAGAATAATAGTTAATGGTTTAAAAAAAAGTCCTCCATTTACATGGCAGGACTTTTTTTATTTAAATCAGATTATAATCTCTTTAAAAGCTCTTCTCTTTCCTTCTCAAATCCAGGCTTTCCAAGGAGAGCAAACATATTCTTTTTATAGCTTTCCACACCCGGCTGGTTGAATGGATTCACTCCCAGAATATAGCCGCTTACACCACAGGCATATTCAAAGAAGTAAAACAGCTGTCCTAAGCTGAATTCATCCTGATCTGGAATGTTCACCATCAGATTGGGGACATCTCCGTCACTGTGCGCCAGAATGGTTCCATTCATTGCACTCTTGTTCACGAAGTCCACGCTCTTTCCCGCCAGATAGTTCATTCCATCAGTATCAACCTCTTCTTCCTTTAAGAGGATCTCTGCCGGAGATTCTTCTACATTTAATACAGTTTCAAACATAATTCGGGACCCGTCCTGAATAAACTGTCCCATAGAGTGCAAGTCTGTGGTTAAATCCACTGCTGCCGGAAAAATACCTCTCTGATCTTTTCCTTCGCTTTCTCCAAACAGCTGTTTCCACCACTCGGAAACATAATGAAGGCTTTGCTCATAATTTGCCACGATCTCGACCGTCTTTCCCTTTCTAAGGAGAATGTTGCGGACCGCTGCATACCGGAGTGCACCATTTGATTCATAAGGTGTGTTTACTGCCTCCTCTCTGGCTGCTGCCGCGCCTTCCATCAATTTATCAATATCAGCACCGGATACTGCAATCGGAAGAAGGCCGACTGCCGTAAGCACTGAGAAACGTCCTCCCACATCATCCGGAACAACAAACGTCTGATAACCTTCCTGGTCCGCTAAATTCTTTAACGCACCCTTCGCCTTATCCGTAGTGGCATAAATCCTTTTATTTGCCTCTTCACGTCCATACTTTTCGATCAGCAGATCCTTAAATACACGGAATGCAATTGCAGGCTCTGTGGTTGTACCGGATTTGGATATAATATTAACGGAGAAATCTTTTCCTTCCAGCACGTCCTTTAAATCCTGAATATACTTGCTGCTAATGCTGTTGCCGACGAAATAAATCTCCGGAGTTTTACGCTTTCCTTTTGGTAATACGTTATAAAAGCTGTGGGATAAAAATTCGATCGCTGCTCTTGCACCAAGATAAGAGCCGCCGATCCCGACAACAAGCAGTACATCAGAATCACTCTGAATTTTTTCTGCTGCCGCCTTTATTTCCTGGAATTCTTTTTTATCATAATTGACTGGTAGATCAATCCACCCCAAGAAATCGTTACCCGCACCAGTTTTGTTCATCAGCACATCCTTCGCACACAGTACTGTGGCTTTCATGTTATCCATCTCTTCTGCTGATACAAATCCTGCTGCTCTGGAATCATCAAAAACTATATTTCCCATTGCTAATATTCTCCTTTTCCTATTATGTCAGGTTCCTGTCTGCCTGTTTAGGAAAATTATATCATAGAACTCATCGAAATGCGACTTTATTTTCTTCTGCCCTCCGAACGTTCATGTTAAATATTCCTGGAGAATTTCGCCAATCAGCTTTAATTCTTCCGGATTTAAATCCTTAAGCCAATCCTCTCCCTGTCTGTTTCCACGCTCCTTTTCCCTGCTTGCTGCAATCTGTTCCAGACTCTTTTTTAAATAGTCCACATCACGGACGGAACCTTTTACTTCCGATACATCCATGGATTCTCCTCTCATTGGCAAACGCTCCATTTCATCAGAATATTCCTCCGCCTGCTTTTGAGGACGGTTGCGCACCCTCTGTCTGGTGCTCCTTCTGTCAGCCTTTCGCTCCGGCTCCACTTCCGGTTCTGCTGCAACTCTCGACTGAGTGGCATAGATAGAGCGGATATTTTCACGAGGCTCCAGCCGCGGTCCCGACATGGAAGCTGATTCCTCCCGTTCCTGATCCAGTCTGTAGATCAGGGTATTCTCCAGATAATTGTCCAGTGCTGCAAACAGCTGCTGGCGTTTTTCTGTAACTCCTGCACCATGATCCACCAATATGGTAAACAAACCTGCCATGATCCCTACCGAACCATATAAAACTATGTAATAAGGATCCGTCCGGTACCAGTAAGAACCAAATGCGGCTGCACCACCCGCTAAGAAACACCACAGTGTCATTTGATTTGATAACATGTTCCAGCCATGGAGTGTAATACCCATATGTTTAAAATCATACATCTGTCTTTCTAAATAAGGCTTGACCCTGGGAATCCCCTGGTTCATTTGATAAGTTGATTCGGTCTTCTGTTTAAATGCACGAAGGTTCCTGTTTTTAGTAAGTGTCAGATTGTCTGATTCTTTAATCAGTCTTTTGTAGAGGTTACGTGTCAGCCATCTGGTAATAATGCCAATGCCGCAGAAAACTGCCATCACGTATAACGCTTTGCCTGTCTGTAAAAATTCCAGCATAATAATAGCTCCCCTTTCTTCCCGGCATCTCCGGGTGATAGGTTTATTATAAACACCCGGACTGCCTTTGGGAAGATGAGAGAGCCTAGAATCGTTCGTCAAATCCTGCCAGAATTCGATTATTAAGTTAATCTGAATATTTTTCTGCCATAGCTAAAATAAGGTTCACAGAAGCTTTTACAGCCTTTTGTTCAAACTCGCTATAGTCCATATTTGCGCTGTCATCCGCCTTATCTGAGATGGCTCTGATAATGAGAAATGGTATGTGGTTTAAGTGAGCGGTCTGTGCAATGGCAGCCCCCTCCATCTCTGTACAAAATCCCTGAAATGTATCAGAGATCCAGGTCTTTTTAACCCGGTCAGAGACGAACTGATCCCCTGAAACCACTCTTCCTTTAAAAATTCCAACTTCAGGATTCACCTCTTTGCAGCAATTCTCAGCCAGATTGCGGAGTTTTTCATCTGCATGAAATGAAAATTCCTTCATCTGGGGGATCTGTCCTGCCGGATAACCAAAGCCTGTTGCATCCATATCATGATGTACTACATCTGTGGAAAGCACCACATCTCCAATATTGATCTCATTCTTTAAAGAACCGGCAATTCCTGTATTAATGACTGCAGTCACATGATAATGATCCGCCAGAATCTGGGTACAAATGGCTGCATTGACCTTTCCTATCCCGCACCGGACTACAACTGCCTCCAGTCCTTTTAATGTTCCTTTATAAAAATCCATTGCCGCTATGGTTTCAACCGTAACATCCTTCATGGATTCTTTTATTTCTGCAACTTCCACATCCATTGCTCCGATAATCCCTAACATAGCAGTCCTCCTTTATGTTTTATCGTTTCATCGACTACCGTATTATTATAACGGAAAACGGAGCAATTGTGTAATTAATTTCAATATTTTCCGGACGCAGAATCAAAGGCTGCAGATTGCTTCATCTCCGGTTCCGCAAATCTGGGAGCAAACGGCTCATTTCCTGTGCTGACAGATACACTTGTAAGTTTAAATTTTGAAATCTGCTCACGCAGTATCTGTGCCTGTGCAGCCAGTTCCTCACTGGAAGCAGAGCTTTCTTCTGCAGTTGCAGCATTGGTCTGTACGACAGCAGAAACCTGGGAAAGCCCCTGGTTAATCTCCACAATGGAATTTGCCTGATCCTGGGTATCGGACTCGATCTGTTTAATTGCTTTTTCCACCATTGAAGACTTTTCAGCTACATCATCTAAAAGCCTTAAGCTTTCGTTTGCCATTCGCTCACCTTCTGCTACTTTATCTGTAGATTTCTGTACCAGATCTGCTGTCTGTTTGGCTGCTTCCGCTGATTTTGCGGCCAGATTTCTCACTTCATCCGCAACTACAGCAAAACCCTTTCCGGCCTCACCAGCTCTTGCTGCTTCTACTGCTGCATTTAATGCCAGAATGTTTGTCTGGAAAGCAATGTCTTCCACTATCTTTGTTACCTTGGATATTTCTTCTGAAGAATGGCTGATTTCTTTCATTGCTTCATTCAGGAGTTTCATCCGGTTATTACTTTCTCCTACTCCCTGACCAGCCTGGAATACCGACTCTGTTGCATTACGAACAGATACTGTATTCTTTTCCGCTTTTTCCGTTACGCTGTGAATGGAAGCAGTCAGCTCTTCAATGGTTGCCGCCTGCTCGGTTGCTCCTGATGCTAATGCCTGAGAAGCATCAGAGACCTGTCCTGCTCCGGAGTTTACCTGCTCAGCTGCTGAATGGATCACCTGCATCGTTGCATTTAATGAGGCAATTGTGCTGAGTAAAGACTGTTTGATTGCCGAGTAATCACCAACATAATCCAGATCAACGGTAAAACTCATGTTACCCTGAGAAAGCATAGTGAGTTTTGAAATAATATCTTCAATATAAGTAATAAGTCTTGCATTGGTGGAACGAATGCTTTCCGCCATACGTCCCAGTTCATCGCGGCTCTCATAGTGAATTTCTGAACGAAGATTTCCTACCGCCATGTCTTTATACACTTCTTCTATTTCTTTAACAGGTTTTAATATCGCCCGTGTCAGTACAATTATAATAGAAAGGGTAGCTAAAACAGATGCCATCAGTACCACCAGAAGTATTACCCATGACTCTGCTATAACGCTTTTTGCTGTCTGCTTCTGTACATCCGCTTTTTGTGCACCAACCACATTCATCTGTTCCATTATATCTGTGATCTGATTAAAGGGCGGTAAAAATTCTTCCTGAAAAATAGTATAGGCTGCTGATGCATCTTTTTTGGATGGATCGTTTAGCAGATCAAGAATTTTATTACGGGCTACTTCCGCCTCCTGTACATGCTGATTTACATCTGCTATGTTTTTATCATTTGCTTTACTTCTCTGGTTTTTGGCAAATTTATCAAAAACCTCCATAAAATTTTGTGCGCTTTTACTGGACATGTCAAGAGAGGCCTGATAATCTTTTCCTGATTCTTTTTCAAGAAGCGCCATTAGTAAAAATCTCTGTACTGACACAGCTTCCCTCTGGGCTTCCAGGTTGTTGGAGGTAAGAGGATAGGTGAATTTTGAATATAATTCTACCTGGTTTCCAATTTTGGATATACTGCTAGCAGATGTACCCAGCGAAATTAATAATATTAAAAATAATATACCGAACCCAATTGATAACTTCCATTTAACCGATAAATTTGTAATCCATACCTTAAACCCTTTCTTGTCACTCATAAGTGTACCTCCCATTAAGTATTTATTTTAAAGCCAATCTATCTCTGAACAGCGAAAAATCCAGGTCATTACCCTGGTACTTTTCCGCTCATCAGTTTTCTAATAACCATAGGTGCTGCAGTTAAAAACCACACCGTATACTGTTCCGGATTTTGCAGCATGCTTTCAGACAAATCAGCTATTTCCATCCATTTCAGATCCATAATCTCTTCCGGATCCGGACTGATTTCTCCATAATACTGACCTATAAACACGTGGTCATATTCATACTCAAACATTTCATTATGAAACTTATGATAATAAATAAAAGAACCTGCTTCTTCACAGTTTAAGACGACTCCAAGTTCCTGATAAAGACGCCTTTTAACTGCTTCCTCTAAAGATTCCTGATATCGGGGGTGAGAGCAGCATGCATTGGTCCATAAACCTCCGGAATGGTATTTTTCCAATGCACGCCGCTGAAGCAGCAATTTCCCCTCATGATACAAAAATACCGAAAAAGCCCTGTGAAGCAATCCTTTTTGATGACACTCTTCTTTGGTCGCTTTCCCTATTTCCCGATCCAGTATGTCAACGCAAATCAAATGGTCCATAATTACTCCAATCAGTCCTTTTTTAGATACTCTTTCAAAAATAAATCTGCTGCAGCTTCCACATTATCACACAGAAGTTTAATCTCATCCATTGTGGCATGTTCAACATGAACGCCAAGACTTACAGATACCGGTTCTCCCAGCGCAGTGCAAAGCTTTTTTGCAATTTTTTGTGCCAGCTGTGCATCCTTATGTCCGGGTACTGTCAGAGTCCACAAATCGCAGCTGGAAAGTTGCTGTCCATCAATCTCTGCACCGGGGGAGGCCAATGCCACTCCCCCAAGATGTGGTCTTTCACCGCCGCTTATAAAAACTGCCAGCCCGTTTCCCGTTGTCACATGGACACTCATACTTACCCCATACTTTCCGGTTCCGCAGGTTGTGCTTATCATAACATCTCTCCCTTTTTTATTTCCTTTGCCGCTGTTAATCTGCACCAGTCCATGGAACAAATTTTTTATAATCAAGTCCAAACTGCATCAGGATCTTTCCAACCACATGGTTAATCTGATCATCCAGGGAATTAGGACCATTATAAAATGTAAGCATAGGAGGAATTATGGTACAGCCTAAATCTGCTGCTGCCATCATGTTGCGAAGATGAACCTTACCAAGAGGCATTTCTCTTGTACACAGAATCACTTTCCGGTTTTCTTTCATGCAGACGTCAGCTGCACGAATCAGGAGATTATCGGTAAAACCATTTACAACTCCTGACAGAGTCTTCATACTGCATGGCAGTATAATCATTCCGTCTGTCTGATAAGAGCCGCTTGAAATTGCTGCCGCCAGGTTATGTACATCATAATAATAATCCGCCTGTTCAATCAGCTTCTCAAAGGGATAATCGGTTTCTAACTCCCAGGTTTTTCTGGCACAGTCCGATACCACCAGATGGACTTCACAGTCCTTAACACTTTTCAGCGCTTTCAGCAGATAAAGACTCATGACCACGCCGGTTGCTCCTGATACTCCTACAATAATTCTCATTTAAACACCTCTCTTATAAACAGTTATACAATGCCAATAACTGCAAACCACGCTACGGCAAATCCAACTGTCAGGAAAATCGGAATAAGCAGCGGAACCCCCATCTTAATGGTTTCCTTTTGTGTATACATTCCGTTTTCCTCTCCCTGTCCCACCAGGATATTAAGGTGATGGAACGGAAGAATATAATGGCCGGAAATAGCCAGATAAATAACAAAAATTACTGCCAGCTCATTAATTCCCAGTGCATTGGTACAGACTAAGATCGCCGGAATGGCAACTCCCATAACTGCAATCACAGAACCCATAAACATATGAATCAGAATCGCAATTGCTGCAATCATAATGGCCAGTACCAGTATGTTTCCCGGCATGGTTTTGGGAAGCAGAGTAGCTGCAATCCATTCATTCATACCAGTTACTGCTCCAACCTTACCAATAGCAATGGCAGAAGTTAAAAATACCAGAACATGAACGGGAACATCACTCCACTCTTTTACCGTTAAAACATTACCGATTACAGGCAGAGCCATGCACATGGCTACCGCCAGTGTAACCCAGCCTACATCAAGACCGGTTATGCCGTTGGTAAGCCAGAGACCAATTGCTATCATGATCCAGATTAAAGTCCTCTTCTCTTTTTCTGTCATTTTACCAAGCGCAGACTGAGCGGTACGCACCTCATCGAAATTAACTTCAACTGCCTTCGATGGTTTAAACAAAATCAGGATTAAGATCAGGGTGGTAATGCTTAAAAACAGAGCTGGGGGTCCCATAATCTGAAACCAGCGTACAAAATTAATGCTTTCTGTTGTACAGTAAGTCACTACCAGCGGGTTAATAACAGAATCTCCAGTCAGGAAAATAAGTGAAACCGGAACCGACGCTGCAAACACCGTAAATCCCACCTTAACCGCATCCTCCTTTGGCATATTCGCAGCTTTAATCACTACGGACATAACCGACATGATTAAGAATGCCCGGGGCCAGGGGTGAGGAATAAATAAGGATAAAATAAAAGTCAATACAAAAATGCCGATAATAATGCTCTTCCATGATCTTACAAATTTCAGGATGTAGGCATAAGAGATCCGTTCCCCTAATCCTGACTTTTTAACTGCCGCTGCAATCATGTAAGCACCGATAACCAGCCACAGGGTTGAAGTTGTCCAGCCTGCAAATACCACTTTTGTATCAGCAAGCTTTAAAAGACATACGGAGACCAGATAGAATCCCCCCACGTAACCTGACTGGGCAACCTGTGCAGCCCACCAGACTACGGTCATTAGTGTTAATCCAAGACAGATCTGTCCTTCTCTGGACAGGCCGTCAAGGGGAAGAAGTAGGACAAGAACAAAAATTATAATACCGATTAAAAAGCCTGATTTCTGTTTAGTGAATGTCACTGAAGCTTCTCCTTTCGTGATTAGAATCATTAAGCTAATCTTTTTTAGGATCTCTTAAGGCTTGGGGGAAAGCCTTAAGAGTCAGGAGCTATGTATATTATTTATCGAGGGGCGGAATGGGGGGTATTACCTGTAACGTATCAATCTGTTCTTTTTTCAGTTTAAATTTATCATGAATATGGGGCGTCTCAGTAGACCTCCAGGAATAAAAGCAATCCATACATTCATAAACTTCCCAGACATTTCCAACAGGAGAGGTTGCAATCACTTCAATTTTATTTCCGTCGCAGCGTGGACATTTCATAGTTTCAATCTCCTTTCGTTATAGAGCTTACATCTCAGACATCAGTTTACGAATCAAAGCCTCATACTTTTCATAGCCAGCCGGCGGCTCTAAAAGTTCAACTTCTCTTGGATTAGGTTCCGGATCCTTTGGTGTCGTCGCATCTATAATCAGTTTGGAATGCATTCCAGCAGGATATGAGGAGGGATCAAGAGGCATACCCGGACAGTTTGGAATCACCACAACGTCCTTATCCGGTCTCACACGGGTAGTCAGTGCCCACATAACCTGAGGGAGGTTAAACGGATCAACAAATTCATCAACAATAATAATAATCTTACTGTACGAACCGCCATGAGGGGTGGAAAGAAGGCGGAATGCCACTTCTTTACCAAAACCGCCGAACCGTACCTTTGTGGAAATAATACAGCCGATACCATGAGTATACATGGCATTAACTGCCTGTACTTCAGGGAAATCCCGTTTGATCTGCTGGTAAAGAGGAACTGATGTATTTAAAGCCATAAGATAATCGATTTCAGTCCACGGAATACCCAGATAAAGGTTTTCAAAAATAGGATTTGTTCTATGGGTTACATGAGTTATTGTAATCACACACTGGCGTCTGGAACCTGAGTAGGAGCCCGGAAATTCTCCGAACGGGCCTTCTACCTCACGTACCCTTGGCTCAATATAACCTTCTAAAACAACTTCTGAACCAGCTGGAACATACAGATTTTCATAAAGATCGGACTGAACAATCTGTGTGGGAACGCCATCCTGGAGAGCACCTACAAATTCATACTCATTTTGAGTATACATAACAGGCGTAGATGCCATATAGGTTACCAGAGGACTGTTTCCAACTGTAATACAGATTGGAACCTTTTCATTCTTTCTCTCAGCAGCTTCCAACTGGATTGCAATGTCATGAAATGCCAGCGCCTGGATTCCTACGCGATTCTTTCCCTTAACCTGAATGCGGTATGTACCAACATTTAACTTGTCAAAATTATCGGGCTCGTTGGGATCTGCCGTGATAATAGACGCTTTGGAAAGGAAGAAACCGCCATCCTGATCATTGATTCGGTATAAGGGAAGGAGTTCAAACAGGTTGATATCCTCCGCTTTATCAATGGTGTTTTCCTTACAGGGTGCTTCTTCTCTTTTCAGAATTTCAGGCTTAACCGGGAATCGGTCCCATCTGCGGTTAATCTCATGGAACTGCTCTTTGGTAGATGCCGTTTTATCCATGCCAAGCATCAGAGCATGATTGGCCCATGAACCATGCACATTGGTAACTACGCTGTAAGGATATCCTTTTACCTTTTCAAATAAAACCGCCGGACCACTCTCTATGTTTGCCGCTGCTCTGCCTGCCGCCGCAATATCCGGTTCTGGATTAACCTCCTCCTTAATTCGTACTAACTGACCGTTTTCTTCCAGAGTGGAAAGGAAACTGCGCAAATCCTGATAAACTTTTGCCATAAATTTTCCTCCTGATATTCTTCATATGATGCTGATACGGTTCCCAGCTGGATTATTTTTCCAACATGGTTAAATTATAATCAATTACAATTTTCGTGGCAATTCGATTAAATTCGCGCAACTATTCCATTATGGAATTAAAAAAGCTTTATATTTTTCAATTATGATTCATAGCAAACCAGAAACCCAAAACAAACCAATTATAAATACGCATTTTAATGCACTTCATCAGTAAAATGATAGTTAATTTTATATTTTTTTAATATTTAAAAGTATTCTAAAATGTCATGACAAAATAGTATAAACATATTTTCCTTCTCATCATTCTGTATTATAATAGTGATAATGACAAAACGTACATCTGAGCTTTAATTTTTACGATTTATTAGTAACTTAAGGGGGCTATTTGATTATGACAAAATGGATTGATGATTTCTTAGCATTGGCAAAGTACAAAAATTTTTCTACCGCTGCCGAAAGCATTTATATTTCCCAGTCTGCTTTATCAAAACACATTAAGGCAATTGAGATTGAGTTGGGAATTGTACTGTTTATTAGAAGTAATACAAAGGCAGAACTGACAGAAGCAGGCAATGTCTATCTGGAATATGCACTAAACATCAGAAAGTGTACTCAGGACTTAAGAACCAAATTGGAAAAGTTTGGTTCCTCCTGTTATGTTACAAATCTGACACTGGGAACGATTCCCTGTCTGGCTGAAAGCGGGATCATGCAGATGCTTCTTGACTTTCAGGAGAAATTCGGCAATTATTCTATCGAAATTGTAGAAGATGATCAGTCAAATCTGCTTAAGATGCTTTCTCAGCAAGAGATTGATGCTGCTATCTGCCGCACTGACTTAATGACTGATCCCGAATATGATACTGTTTCTCTGGTCTCAGATGAGATGGTCCTGATTTGCAGCAAAAATGTATTCCCGTTCGAACAAGGCAGTGAGATTGATTTAAATGGCTTTAAATTTGATAATATCTACACCATTGCCAAGGAGTCTGATATTTACCGGCTGACAAAAAAACAACTTTATGATATTGGATACACAGGCAGTATTGCAGGGACATTTCCCCGGCATATGATGCTTCTATCTTTTTTGTCTCAAAAAGGCGGCTGCGCCATTTTACCCAGACAGCTTGCTAATCTACAGATGTTTCCTAACCTTACATATTACAGAATCAGAGATTCGGTTAAAACAAATATTGGTTTTGCCAAATTATCCTCCAACTGTATCAATCCCCAACTAGTCGACAAATCCAATATGTTGTATGAATATTTAAAAGAACAGAAAGAACTTTTGTAAGTATACTGGCTGCGTGATGCTTCCTGTTTCTTCCTTTTATGATCTATTGACACTTGCCATGGAATTCGTTATAATTCTTTAAAGTTCCAGTTGAGGTAAGCGTTACAATTATACGGAGGTATGAATGATGAAATATAAAACACACGGAGTCTGTTCCCAGGAAATCAATTTTGAAATAGAAGGAAGTAAGGTTGGTCATGTACAGTTTGTAGGCGGTTGCTCAGGAAATACACAGGGCGTATCAAGACTGGTAGAGGGCATGGAGGTTGATGATGCCATTCGCCGTCTGGAAGGAATCAAATGCGGCTTTCGTCCTACTTCCTGCCCGGATCAGCTGTCCAAAGCATTAAAAGAGTATAAGGAAAGCAAACAATAGTTTTTCATACATGAAAAAAAGCATATAGAGATGACGAGTATACCCGATCATTTCTATATGCTTTTTTCTTATTTATATTCTATTCACCTGATAATTATAGTATTATTTATGACATTTTGGAATAATTTGATAATCCCTTTCTTTTTTATTGACAATTGTTTTTTACTATTTTAGTATCTAATTATAGTTTATGTAGCTAGAAATACCGGGCCAAATAACTGGCACGGAATCTAGATAGAATGAAAGGGGATAAAAAATGAGAAATGGAAAAAGAATCATCAGTATCATCACAACCTGCTTTATGGTCACCAGTTTATGTGTCATGAGTCCCACACCAGCGCATGGTGCTTCAAAGGAGTACTATGTTTCTGCAAGCGGCAGCGACTCCAATAACGGACAGTCGAAAGACAAGCCTTATAAGACCATTGATAAGGCATTAGGCAACGCTTCCGCAGGTACTACCATCTATTTAATGAATGGGACCTACAAATCATCTAATACCTACAAATTAAGCAAAAGCGGTACTTCCGGTTCACCAATCCGGATTATGAATTACAGCGGTCACAAGCCAGTTGTTGATTTTTCAACCCAGCCATATGCTGACAGCTCAAGAGGCTTCCAGATTACAGGAAACTATTGGGTTATATCCGGTCTTACCATTCAGAACGCGGGAGATAACGGAATACATATCAGCGGAGGCAACAACAAGATTACTGACTGCTTCATTACTAAATGTGGAGACACCGGCCTTCAGATGAGTAACGGGGCGTACAATAATGAAATCACCCGTGTTACCTCTACTTATAACTACGACTCCAAAACCAACGGAGAGAATGCAGATGGCTTTGCGGCCAAGTTAAGCATCGGAAGCGGCAATGTATTTAGAAACTGTAATGCTCTTAACAATTCTGATGACGGCTTTGACTTCTATTCTGCAGGCAATGCAGTTAAATTATACAACTGCGAAGCCTCTTACAACGGAAAAGGCAATGGAAACGGACAGGGCTTTAAAGTAGGTGGAAATTATACCAGCGACAACCATTATCTGGAAGGCTGCATTGCCATTGGCAATAAAAAAAGAGGATATGACCAGAATAACAATACCGGTTATATCACTCTCAAAAATTGTACAGCAAAGAATAACAACGTTAATTTCTACTTCCCAAAAGCTCCTTCCTCAGGAACTCATAAGTTTTCAGACTGCATCTCCAGCGGCGGTGCAAGTAAAGATGTCATTGTAGGCGCTACAGTCGTCAACTGCTCTTTTAACACCAAATAATTACAAATCGCCGGTTCTCCAATCGTCTGGAGGACCGGCTTTTTTTAGTCTTATAAGATATCACCGGTCAAGCAGCTTACACAAGGCAACGCCGATTACCGTTGAAAACAAGGTTGCTGCAATGGCCGGCCCAACAATTGCTGTTGGATCAGGACTGCCATACTGGCTTCTGTAAGCAATCATATTGACAGGAATTAACTGGAGCGACGATATGTTAATAATCATAAACGTGCACATCTCATTATTGGCAGTACCATCGGAAACCGGTTTGGGGATCTTCTTTCCCTGAGAATACTCTTTTCTTCTGGTCTCCTCTAAATCCTTTAACGATTCCATTGCCTTCAGACCAGCAGGTGTCGCTGCCCATCCAAGGCCCAGAATGTTTGCAATGATATTGGTAGAAATATACTCCAGGGATGGATGCTTTTCAGGTATCTTTGGAAACAAAAAATGAAGCACTGGCCCCATTTTGGCTGACAACCGTTCAATCAGCCCTGATTTCCTCCCGATTTCCATCAGTCCGGTCCAGAAAGACATAATTCCAAGCATGGTAATACACAGCATCACCGCTTCCTTTGCAGAAGTTAAAGCTCCGTCTGTTACAGCACTTAAATTTCCATGAAGTGCTCCCCAGATAACTCCTATCAATAACATAAATGCCCAGAGATAATTTAACATCCATCACTCCACATTTCTATGTTTTCTTTTTATCCTATTCCTAAAAAGAAGAGTTTATGAAATGTTATTCTCCAAAAACAAGATCTTTCATTACTTCATCAACCGTTTCCATCTTCTCTGCCCGGTAAGCATTGCTGCCGCAAAATACCAGTCCATCTTCGGTTCTTCCTTCCGCCGATGAGATTAAAGCTTTTGTAATGCAGTAGGGTATGGTTTTTCTGTCACACTTCTCCAGACAATCGTAGCAGTGATCCAGTTTAAAGGGGGTATTGGCCACATGATCCAAAAACGGATTTTTTATTGCTCTGCCTGGCATTCCAACCGGACTTTTTGTAATTACAATATCCTCTTTGGATGACTTTATATAAGCTTTCTTAAATTCTTCTGGAGCATCGCATTCCTGAGTTGTGACAAACCTGGTTGCAACCTGGACACCGTCAGCACCCAGATCAATCTGATGCATAACATCCTCATGGGTATAGATACCGCCAGCAGTCACTACCGGTATTACTTTATTATACTTTTCCCCGTACTCTCTTACAAGCCGGATAATACCCCTTACCTCTTCGTCATATTTCGCCTGTTGAAAGGTGTGTTCCACATCCGCGGTATCAACACCCAGTTCTGATAAGTCTTCTCTGGAAAATCCCAGATGGCCGCCTGCCAGGGGGCCTTCCACAACAACCAGATCCGGAGCCTGGTTAAATTTACGGTCCCACATCTTACAGATAACCATAGCAGACTTTACAGTAGAAACAATGGGGGCAATTTTTGTTTTCAGTTTAATACCAGCTTCTTCTGCAGCCTCCGCCACATACTCTGGAAGACTTACAGGAAGACCGGCTCCTGAAATGATGATATCAGCACCTGCTATCACCGCTTTTTTCACATAGCTTGCATAATTCTTGGTGGCAACCATAATATTAAAGCCTATAATTCCCTCTGGAGCAATCTCCCTGGCCTTCTTCATTTCCTCACCAATCGCACGTAAATTGGCTTCCAGAGGATTCTTAAGGAAATCGGGCTGTTTAAAACCAATCTGAGCCGTTGAAATAATACCAACCCCTCCTGCCTTAGCCACAGCTCCTGCAAGAGAGGAAAGGCTGATTCCAACTCCCATTCCACCCTGAATTACCGGATATTTTGCCACCAGATCTCCTATTACCAATGGTTTTAATGTTCCCATCACATTCTCCTAAATCTATCATATCTTTGATTTGTCAGTTCTTCTTTCGTCATGGTAAGGTATCTGGCAAAAAACTCTATCATTGCCCGGTCCATTTCCTTAGCAATCTCCGGAATATTTTCTGCACAGGCAGGCTCTTCCTCCGGTATCACCCGTTCAATAAGACCAAGATCCATCAGATCCTTAGCCGTGATCTTCATGACTCTGGCTGCATCATTTGCTTTTTTACTGTCTTTATACAATATAGAGGCAAAGCCTTCCGGAGACAGAATGGAATAAATAGAGTTCTCCATCATCCAGACTTCATTTCCAACTGCCATGGCAAGAGCACCTCCGCTTCCGCCCTCTCCAATCACAATAGAAAGAACCGGTACTGTTAAATCTGCCATTTCAAATAAGTTTCTGGCAATGGCTTCTCCCTGTCCCCGCTCCTCTGCCTCAAGACCGCAGAACGCACCCGGCGTATCCACAAAACAGATAATGGGGCGGTTAAAGCTCTCTGCCTGTTTCATCAGCCTTAAGGCTTTTCTATAACCTTCTGGTGAAGGCATACCAAAATTACGTCTGATGTTATCCTTTGTATTCTTACCTTTTTCCTGCCCGATCACAGTGACAGGCATTCCATGAAAGGATGCAATTCCGCCTATAATTGCTCCGTCATCTTTAAAGTAACGGTCTCCGGCAAACTCCATAAAATCATCAAAGAGCTGACGAATATAATCCGAAGCTACCGGGCGGTCCGCACTTCTTGACAGCTGCACCGTATCCCATGGGCTTCGTTTATTCTTTTTGGGCCAGAACCCACTCTTTTTTCCACAGGCATATTCATTTGCTTCCTGGTTATCCACACAAAAACTTTCCTTGTTGTGGGGATTGTGGAGCTTTAAGATAGATGTTAATATATCCTTCATCTCTTCTCTTGGAACGATCTTATCAACAAATCCATGTTCCAGTAAAAATTCAGCCCTCTGAAAGCCTTCCGGCAGTTTCTGGCCAATTGTCTGTTCAATGACCCGGGGGCCCGCAAAACCAATTAAAGCCCCTGGTTCAGCCAGAATAATATCTCCAAGCATTGCGAAGCTTGCGGTGACACCACCAGTTGTTGGATCAGTAAGAACACTGACATAAAGCTGCCCTGCCTTATGATGGCGTTTTAATGCTGCAGAAGTTTTCGCCATCTGCATTAAGGACACGATTCCCTCCTGCATTCTGGCTCCACCAGAACAGGCGAATAAAATTACAGGAAGTTTCTCAACAGTCGCACGCTCAACAGCTCTGGCGATCTTTTCTCCTACTGCATGCCCCATGCTGCTCATAATAAACCCGGCATCACAGACGCCAAGCACAGCTTTCTGGCCGCTAATTTCACAGACACCTGTCACAATTGCTTCTGACAGTCCTGTTTTTTCTCTGGCTGCCGCAACCTTCTTTTCATACCCCGGGAAATCAAGAGGATTCTCAAATTCCATCTCTTTATCCCATTCTTCAAAGGTTCCTGCATCTGCTGTCATTTCAATTCTCTGAAAGGCATGAATTCTGAAGTATCCCTTACACTTTGGACAAACGTAATGATTATTTCTTACATCCTCCGCATAGATTGGCTGACAGCATTTATTGCACTTTTTCCAAAGTCCCTCCGGAATATTTGGTTCTCCGGTTTTCTCCACTGTCCTGTATTTGCTGTCAATCAGGGTATAAGTTTTCTTAAACATTTCTTTTAACATAAGATCTGCTCCTTTCCCTGTTTACCGGACATAATCCGGGAAGAATTTGGGAATAAAGTCTGTATCCACATCACCATCCCGATATGCATCATGACTTAATATATCAAACTGAAAATCTATATTAGTTTCAATTCCTTCGATAATAAGCTCCCCAAGGGCGCTTCTCATCTTGGCAATGGCTTCCGTACGGTCTTTCCCATGGACGATCAGCTTCATCAGCATGGAATCATAATTTGCAGGAACCTTATAATCATTGTAAATATGGGTATCAATTCGTACACCATTGCCTCCCGGCACGTGAACATTTTTAATAAGACCAGGACATGGCATAAAGTTTTTTGATGGATTTTCCGCATTAATTCTGCATTCAATGGCATGGCCGGAGATTGTTATATCAGACTGTGATACACTAAGAGGTTCACCAGCTGCAATGCGGATCTGTTCTTTTATGAGATCCAGTCCGGTTACCATTTCTGTTACCGGATGCTCCACCTGAATTCTTGTATTCATCTCCATAAAATAAAAATTCTTATCCTTATCCAGCAAAAATTCAATGGTACCTGCATTCACATAGCCTACTGCCTTTGCTGCACGTACTGCAACCTCGCCCATCTGATGGCGAAGCTCCTCAGAAATTGCAGCTGAAGGGGATTCCTCCAGAACCTTCTGGTGACGCCTCTGAATCGAACAATCCCGTTCTCCCAGATGAATGACATGCCCCATCTGATCTGCAAGTATCTGAAATTCAATATGTCTTGGCTTTTCAATATATTTCTCAATGTACATGGTATCGTCGGAAAATCCTTTTACCGATTCCATCTGTGCATTTTTAAAATTGGCTTCAAAGTCTTCCATACCCCTTGAAATACGCATCCCTTTTCCGCCGCCCCCTGATGAGGCCTTGATCATAACCGGAAAACCGATCCGCTCTGCCATTTGTCTGGCTTCTTCCACGTGATGAACGGCTTCCTTTCCGCCTGGTACTACCGGTACGCCTGCTTCCATCATGGTTTTTCTGGCTTCCGATTTATTTCCCATTTTATTGATAATTCCGGCATCTGGTCCGATAAATGTAATGTTGCATTTCTGACAGAGTTCTGCAAATCGGGCGTTCTCAGAAAGAAATCCAAATCCCGGATGAATTGCGTCTGCTTTCATGGCTACGGTAGCAGTGAGAATCCGTTCCATATTTAAATAGCTCTGAGTGGACGGTGCCGGTCCGATGCAGATGGCTTCATCTGCCAGAAGGGTATGAAGGCTTTCCCGATCTGCTTCCGAGTATACAGCAACCGTTTTAATTCCCATCTCCCTGCATGCTCTTATGATTCTTACCGCAATCTCACCGCGGTTGGCAATTAAAATCTTATCAAACATCGGTCTCCACCTATCCAATCATAAATGTCAGTTCAGCGCTGGCAGCGATTTTACCGTCTACAGTGGCAACCGCTTTCCCAACTCCTACTGGACCCTTTCTTCTAATAATTTCACAGTCCAGTTTTATCTTACTTCCAGGATATACTTTCTGTTTAAATTTAGCCTTGTCAATCGCTCCGAAATAAGCAATCTTTCCCTTATTCTCTTCTAAGCTTAATATTGCAACCGCTCCAACCTGAGCCAGCGCTTCAATAATTAAAACACCTGGCATAACCGGTTCTTCCGGAAAATGACCCCGGAAAAAGGACTCATCATAAGTGACACATTTATATCCCACAGCCTTCTCTCCAGGTACCAGTTCTTCAATGCAGTCTACCAATAAAAACGGATGTCTGTGTGGAATAATCTCCTGAATCTCTTTTATACCTAACATCATACTATCTCCTTATGTTCAAAAGAGAGGTCCGACCCTGGACCTCTCTTAGATTTTACAATCGTCTACCGGATACGGAACAGAGGCTGACCGTATTCCACCACATCTTCATTTCCAACCAGAACGGCTTCTACCACACCATCGTATTCACATTCAATCTCATTCATCAGCTTCATTGCTTCGATGATGCCAAGAGTCTGCCCTTTCTTAACCGTATCTCCCGCCTTTACAAACGGTGCGCTGTCCGGAGAAGAAGCGTTGTAAAAGGTTCCTACTAAGGGAGAGGATATTACATTATCAGTAGCAAGCGCTTCCGTCTTAGCTTGATCCATTCCGCTCTCCAGCGCTGGAGCTGTCGTATTGGAAACGGCATAAGAAGGAATCTCCATACTTCTCTTTACATAATCGCCTTCTGCCGCAATTACCATCTGTTTTTCTTTCTTAATGGATAACTTAAAGTCACCCTCTTCCAGCTTAAAACTGGTGAGACCCTGCTGTGAAACGGCCTCCATCAGTCTGATCACATCATTGATTTCCATTATGACTGCCTCCTACTGTTCATACTTCTTTACAAGAATGCTGGCATTATGACCACCAAAGCCCAGGGAATTACTGATGGCATAAGTTACGTCACAGGAAACACCCTCACCCTTTGTATAGTTTAGGTCACAACCTTCGCCTTCTTCTTCCAGCCCGGCAGTGGCATGAATAAATCCATCCTGAATGGATTTCACACAGGCAATGAACTCCACACCGCCTGCCGCGCCAAGAAGATGGCCAACCATGGATTTTGTAGAACTGATTCTTACATTTTTTGCATGATCGCCTAAAGCAGCTTTAATTGCCATAGTTTCAAATAAGTCGTTGTGATGGGTGCTGGTTCCATGAGCATTGACATAATCAAGATCTTCCGCTTTAATGCCGGCATCTTTAATCGCATCAGTCATGGCTCTCGCAGCACCGCTTCCGTCCTCTGCAGGAGAGGTAATATGGTATGCATCACAGGTAGACCCGTAACCAACTACTTCTCCGTAGATAACGGCATTTCTGGAAAGCGCGTGTTCCAGTTCTTCCAATACCACAACGCCAGCACCCTCACCCATAACAAAGCCACTTCTGTCCTTATCAAATGGGATGGAAGCACGGAGCGGATCATCAGAAGTAGTAAGTGCAGTAAGAGCCGTAAATCCGGCCACACCGATTGGTGAAACGCTTGCTTCTGCACCTCCTGCCACCATCACATCCACTTCCCCATACTGGATGGATCGGAACGCCTCTCCGATGGAGTGGGTTCCCGTAGCGCAGGCCGTAACCACGTTAATGCACTTGCCCTTTAATCCGAACTGAATCCCCACATTTCCTGCTGCCATATTGGATATCATCATGGGTACCAAAAGAGGATTGACTCTGCCCGGACCTTTCTCTAATAACTTTTTATGTTCCCGCTCTAAGGCCTGTAAGCTTCCAATCCCGGAACCTACACTAACGCCCACGCGATAAGGATCTTCTTTTTCCATATCAATTCCTGACATTTCAAGAGCTTCCTTTGTAGCTGCAACTGCAAACTGTGCAAAACGTTCCATTCGTTTGGCTGCCTTGGGATCCATATACTCTTTAGGATCAAAATCCTTAACTTCTGCAGCCAGTGTAGCTTTATATTCTGTTGTATCAAACTGAGTGATCGGCGCGATTCCCACCTTTTTTTCCTTCAGACCGTTCCAGAAACTTTCTACATCCTTGCCAATAGGAGTTATTGCTCCCATACCGGTTACTACCACTCTTCTATTCATACCGTTTTTCTCCTTTTTACATAGCCATTCCGCCATCTACACTGATGACCTGACCTGTGATATAACCAGCTGGTTCCGATGCAAGAAATACAACCGCAGCAGCAATATCTTCCGGCGTTCCAAACCGTTTCATCGGGATCTGATCAAGAGTTGCCTCTTTCACAGAATCAGACAGCACATCTGTCATATCTGTCTGAATGTAGCCAGGTGCTATGGCATTTACAGTGATTCCTCTGCTGGCAGATTCTCTGGCAAATGATTTTGTCATTCCGATGACCCCTGCTTTTGCCGCACAGTAATTTGCCTGACCTGCATTCCCAAGAATTCCGGATACGGATGAAATGTTGATAATTCTGCCGCCTCTTTGTTTGATCATCTGACGGGAAACATGCTTCATACAGTTAAATACCCCTTTTAAGTTGGTATTGATGACTGCATCAAACTCTTCTTCTGACATTTTCATAAGAAGATTATCTCTTGTTATACCTGCATTATTAATGAGAATATCCAGCTTACCATATTTCTTTATGACTCCTTCAAGGAATACTCCACAAGCTTCATAATCCGATACGTTACAGGCAATCGCCTCAGCTTTACCGCCATTTTCTTCAATCTCTGTTACTACCTGAAGTGCTTTTTCTTCTGATCCATTATAATTAACGATTACAGTGGCTCCTTCCAGTCCCAGCCTTAACGCTATTGCTCTTCCGATTCCTCTGCTGGCACCAGTAACCACCGCTATTTTTCCATCTAACATATCCTGTCACCTCCCCTTAAATTTCCGTTAGCTTTTCTATATCTTCCAGTTTTTCTATATTAAAGACTTTCACATCTCTCGTGATCTTCTTAATAAACCCTGCCAGTGTTTTTCCTGGTCCTATTTCTATAAATGTATCCACTCCGTCTTTTATCATGGCTTCCACACTTTGCTGGAAACGCACGGAAGAAGATACCTGTCGGATCAGTAAAGGCTTAACTTCATCTGCCTCTGACACATACTGGGCTGTTACATTTGCTACATAGGGAATCACAGGTTTATGAATCTCTATATTCTCAAGCACGGCACCAAGTTTTTCACCTGCCTGCGTCAGCATGGCTGAGTGAAACGGGCCGCTTACATTTAAGCCAATGACTCTCTTTGCTCCTGCTGCCAGAAGCTTCTCACCAGCTTCCTCAACAGCTTCTTTCTTACCTGATATAACAATCTGTCCGGGGCAGTTATAATTTGCAATCTGAACTCCTTCGATCTGGCTTAAAACCTCTTCAATTTTAACCGCATCCAAAGAAAGAACGGCTGCCATTGCTCCCAGACCGGCAGGAACTGCTTCCTGCATAAGAATTCCTCTCTGTCTGACAGTTAAGATTGCATCCCTGTCACTCATAACTCCTGCTGCTGCAAGCGCGCAATATTCTCCCAGACTTAAACCAGCCGTCACATACGGTCTGATTCCTGTTTTTTCTTCCAGCACTCTCATCATGGCGATCCCTGTGGTCACCATGGCAGCCTGCGTATATTCTGTAATATCCAGACGGTCATTCTTCTCAAAGCAGAGTTCCGGCAGGGAAAACCCTAAAAGTCCGGAAGCCATATCAAAAATTTCTTTTCCAGTTGCTGTCTGCTCAAAAAAATCCTGGCCCATACCGCAGTACTGTGCGCCCTGGCCTGGGAAAATAAATGCGATCTTGCTCATAGTCATAAACTCCTCTTTAACGGCCAAGAAGTTTCCCGGCCTGCTCCATCATTTCTTCAATCATTTCCTTACAGGTTTGTTCCTTACTGATCATACCTGCAATCTGTCCGGCCATAACCGTGCCGTTGATAACATCTCCCTCTAAAACCGCATTACGAAGGGTTCCAAGGGTTAAGTATTCCAATTCTTCAAAGGATTTTCCTTCCTCTTCCAGTTTCGTATACTCTCTGGTCATCTGATTTCTTAAAGATCTTACCGGATGGCCGTGTGAACGTCCTGTTACTGCAGAATCAATATCCTTTGCTTTTATAATTCTCTGTTTGTAATTGTCATGTACAATGGATTCTTTGGAAACCACAAATCTGGTTCCGATCTGGACAGCCTCTGCACCAAGCATAAATGCTGCTGCGATTCCTCTGCCGTCACCAATTCCTCCAGCTGCTATAACAGGTATGGAAACAGCGTCTGCCACCTGGGGAACCAAAGTCATGGTGGTCTGCTCTCCAATATGTCCTCCGGACTCGCACCCTTCCGCTACTACAGCATCCGCACCATAGCGCTCCATTCTCTTTGCAAGTGCTACGGAAGCAACAACTGGAATTACCTTAATTCCTGCTGCCTTCCACATCTCCATATATTTTTCAGGATTACCGGCTCCGGTGGTTACCACCTTAATGCCTTCCTCAACGATTACTTTTGCCACATCATCAGCATGAGGGCTTAAAAGCATGACATTGACACCGATTGGCTTGCTGGTCAGCTTCTTTGCTTTGCGGATTTCCTCACGCACCACTTCGCCCGGTGCATTGGCTCCGCCAATCAGTCCAAGACCACCAGCTTCCGACACGGCTGCTGCAAGATGATGTTCCGCAACCCATGCCATGCCGCCCTGTATGATGGGATATTCAATTCCCAAAAGTTGGGGGATTCTGGTATTCATTACGCTTCCACGCCCTTTGCTTTTAAATAGTCCATAACCTGTGAAACGGTTGTTAATTTCTCTAAATCTTCGGATGGAATCTCAACTGAGTACTCATCTTCAAGAGCCATAACCAGTTCAAATAAATCAAGGGAATCTGCCCCTAAGTCCTCTTTAAAAGAGGATTCCGGTTTTACGATTGCTGCATCCACATTTAACTGCTCTGCTATAATTTCCTGCATTTTCTCTAACATCTTCTAATCTCCTTTTGCTTCCTCTTAATCATTTTTATATGCTAGTACTTTGATTTTCAAAGTATTAGATCCATTATTTACCACTCCATAAGAGTGGCTCCCCAGGTAAGACCTGCCCCAAATCCGGCAAGTACAATCTTATCTCCCTGCTGCAGCTTCCCGGCTTTGTTTAATTCATCTAACAAAATCGGAATCGATGCTCCCGATGTATTTCCATACCGTTCTAGATTGGTTGGAAACTTCTCCATGGGTACTTTCAGTCTCTTTGCAATCGATTCAAAGATCCGGTAATTCGCCTGATGCAGGATAAAATACTTAATTTCACTTAAATCCGTTCCGCTCTCTGAAAGCACCTCTAAGATTGCTTCCGGAACGGTTTTAACTGCAAACCGGAACACCTCCTGGCCATCCATGGTCATATAACCTGTTTCTGGTTCATGACCAGTAAGAAAATTACCAGTGGTCCGTGATACGCAGTCCAGTGCATTTCCTCTTGTGCCATCAGCACCCATGGTCATGTAAAGCGTTCCTTTATCCTGGGTCCGTACTACCGCGGCTCCCGCTCCATCCCCAAAAAGTACGCAGGTTCCTCTGTCTTTCCAGTCAATTAACTTGCTTAACGTATCGGCTCCGATGATCAGACCTGTTTTATAGATACCTGCCTGAAAAAATGCGGAGATTGTATGAAAGCCGTAAACAAAGCCAGAACATGCAGCGCTTAAATCAAAAGCGATAGCCCTGTGGGCACCGATTGCCGCCTGTACTTCACAGGCTCCGCTTGGAAAACAGCGGTCAGGAGATGAAGTAGCCAAAACAATAATGTCCAGTTCATCCGCCGATACACCCGAATCCTCCAGTGCGGCCATAGCTGCCTTTATAGCAAGATCCGTGGTACCGGACTGGGCATCAGCAATCCGCCGTTCCCTGATACCAGTCCTTGACTGGATCCATTCATCACTGGTATCCACGACCTTAGCCAGATCGTCATTGGTCACCACCCGGTCCGGAGCTGCAGACCCTGTTCCAATTATTTTTGTTGTCATATATTTCCCCCATTCATGTTTCTGTTCCATTCTGGTAATTCCCGGACTGAAATGAAATCATGCCTCGTTGGATTGTTTTATATCTCAAATAGTTTGAATCTCAAACTAATATTATTAGAATAAACGTCTGTTGTCAAGATATTTTTTATATTTCCCGGTTTAACAGATACTGATAAACCTCTCTTTTGCTGATTCCACGATCCTTCGCAACCATACGCATGGCTTCTTTTTTATCCATTCCCTGGCTTTCGTAGCGTGCCATGTGATCTTCAATAGAAAGCTCCTCAAACGCTTTTGTCTGCTCCATACGGATTTCATCGAAGCTCTTACCTTCCACCACGATGACACATTCTCCCTTAGGATCCTCATTGCGGTAAGTACTGAGTGCCTGGGTAAATGTTGTACGAAATGCGGTCTCATATCGTTTTGTTAATTCCCGGCAGATTGTAATTCTACGTTCCCCTAATGCTTCATAAAGTTCTTCCAGCGTCTTGACAAGACGGTGGGGAGCCTCATAGAGAATTATGGTTCTTGTCTCATTCTTTAACTCATTTAAGATCCACTGCTTTTCCTTTTTATCGGAAGGAAGGAACGCTTCAAAACAAAATCTTCTGGTTCCCAGTCCGGAAAGGGTCAGCGCTGTGATACAGGCCGCAGGTCCTGGTAGTGAAGTTACCTCTACGCCTGCCTCATAACACTGTTTTACCAGTTCCTCACCAGGATCGGAGATCCCTGGTGTTCCCGCATCTGTAATTAGAGCAACCATAACTCCCTGCTTCATCTGCTCCACCAGATAAACTGCCTTTTCTACCTTATTGTACTCGTGGTAACTGGTCATAGGCGTCTTGATATCGAAATGATTCAGAAGCTTAATGCTGTGGCGGGTATCCTCTGCCGCGATTAAATCCGCTTCCTTCAGCGTATTTAAGACCCGGAGGGTAATGTCATCAAGATTACCGATGGGAGTGGCACACAAATACAATTTACCTTTTTTCTCGTTCATTTTCCTTCTCCCGCTAAAATTCCTTTTATTTCATTCCCGGTTAAGATCAGTACCCGTAAATTGTATAGATCTCATCCGTATACACACCTGGTTCCTTATACACAATCACCGGTGACTCCACCTTAATCATGGACCTTCCACCTCTGACGGCTTCGATAAGAACCATATTTGCTTCCTTATCAACAAAGGGGTGTACCATCTTCATTCGCTTAGGTTCCATACCCACACTCTTTAATGCTGTTATAATTTCAATCAGTCTGTGAGGTCTGTGAACCAGATAAAACCGTCCGCCCGGACGAAGAAGCCTGGCTGCTTCCCTTGCCACGTCCTCTAATGTACACAATACCTCGTGACGTGATATTGCTTTTGGAAGATCCGGATTCTTAAGTCCATGGGCATCATTCATATAAGGAGGATTGGATGTCACCACATCAAAAGAAGCCGCACCAAACAAACGGCTGGCTTCCTTTATATCTCCTCTGACAATGGTTATTTTATCCTCAAGATGATTCAGCGCCACGCTTCTGGCAGCCATATCAGCCACTTCCTCCTGAATCTCAAGCCCTGTATAATGGATTCCCTGATTCTTCGCTTCTAAAAGAATGGGGATAATACCCGTTCCGGTTCCAAGATCAATTGCCTTTTCTTCTGGCTTTACCTTTGCAAATCCGGAAAGCAGAACGGCATCCATTCCAAAACAGAAGCCGTCCCGGTTTTGTATGATCTGATAACCGTTGCGCTGCAGGTCATCAATTCGTTCATTGTCTTTCAGCTTAATTGTCATCTAACTTGGATTTTCCCTCTTTCCTTTCCAGAGCTTCCAAAGCCTTTAACTCCTCATCCGTCACCTGAGTCTTTTCCCTGCGGCGTCTGGGCTTAAACTTTAACTGTTCCACCTTGTATTCTCTGATTTCCTTTTCATCCTTAATGGTAACCAGGACCTTAACTAACTGCCTTAGAACACTGACGGAGTGAACCTCACCTTTTAAACCGTCATCTGTGGTCACAAAATCACCCACACCAGGAAGCTTGCTGTTAAGCTCTTCGTAGGTTTCTTCCTCATTCTTTAAGCAGCACATAAGCCTTCCGCACACACCGGAAATCTTGGTTGGATTTAAGGAAAGGTTCTGCTCTTTCGCCATCTTAATAGAAACCGGTATGAACTCAGACAGATAAGAGTGGCAGCACAGCGTTCTGCCGCAGATACCAACACCTCCCACAATCTTTGTCTCATCCCTGACACCTACCTGGCGCAGTTCAATCCTTGTTTTAAAAACAGAAGCCAGATCCTTAACCAGCTCCCTGAAATCAATTCTTCCATCTGCCGTAAAATAAAACAGCACCTTATTGTTATCAAAGGTATATTCTGCATCAATCAGCTTCATCAAAAGACCGTGCTTTTTAATCTTTTCCTTACAGATCTTAAATGCTTCCTTTTCCTTCTCATGGTTCTTTTTCTCTACTTCATCATCTGCCTTGGTAGCCATACGGATCACTGATTTCAAAGGCTGAACCACCTTCTCATCTTCCACCTCACGGGCTCCAAGAACAACGTAACCGTACTCAATCCCTCTTGCTGTCTCTACTATTACATGATCCCCAGCCTTTACCTCCAGATTTACAGGATCAAAGTAATAGATTTTTCCTGCATTCCGGAATCTTACGCCAATAACATTTATCATCAATCAATTCTCCTTCATAACAAGCAGCATAAGCTCCATCGCCAGTTCCATATTTACATTGGCATTTAAACGAACCCTTGCCTTATCTATGGCCTGCAGGATCAGTTCGATTCCCTCATAAGAGCTGGCAGCGCTCATCTCCTTCATTGTATTAAATTCTTCTTTAAAAACAAGAAGATTGATATCCTGTGTTACTTTAAACATTAAAACATCCCGATACCACAGCTGCATAAAATCAAGGCAGTCAGATAAATCCGGATCCTGTTCCTTCAGCTTCCTGATGTAATTTAAAAGTTCCATGATATCCATCTCTTTTAAGTGCTTCAGCATATGGATTAATTCCATATACAGCGCCTGAAATTCTTCTGACGCAGCAAGATGAATGGCACGTCCCAAATTACCCCTGGCAAATGCTCCGTATACTTCCGCCCTGCTCTCACTAATCCCCATAGATCCTGTCAGATAAGAAGTAACAACAGAATCCTTTAACGGCTTTAATTTTAACTGCACACACCTGGAGAGAATTGTGGGCAAAAATGCTTCCTGGTTGGTAGTAAGAAGCATAATAACTGCATAAGACGGAGGTTCTTCAATGGTCTTTAAAAGAGCATTCTGCGCCTGAACCGTCATCTTTTCCGCCTCATCAACGATATATATTTTATAGTAACTGCTGTAAGGCCGTATCATAATCGTATCCTGTATCTGACTTCGGATGTCATCTACACCGATACCTGCTGTTTTTTCATGTGTGACAAAAATAAGATCCGGATGATTCCCGCTCATAACCTGTTTGCAGGCATGGCACTGCATACACGGTTCGCTCATACCTTTTTCACACAGCAAAGTCATGGCAAATGCGTTAGCCAGAGATTTTCTTCCCATTCCCGCTTCTCCCGTGAGAATATACGCATGGGATACATGATTTGATTCAATCGCCTTCTGCAAATGTTCTTTGATTCTCTCATGACCGATAATATCGTGGAAACCTGGCATAGAGACACCTCCCTATCGCTGTTGTATGACCCGTTTTCATAAAAACCAGCCAGTATCATTATAGCATAGAACGTTTTTCACCACAAGAAAGAAGTATTGGCAAATGTTATCGTATCCAATTAAAATTTCTTTATTTGAGTTCCATCACTCCATTTAAGAATTTCTCCAGATTTTCTCCGTGGAAACAGTGACCACCATCCCAAATATCATGATAAATTACTTCCTCTTTGTCATACAAACCATATGCCTTTCTGATCACGTTCAGCTGCTCCAAAACATTTTCCATTCCTCTATATCCATTCAGATGATCAGAACGGGCCGACTGTACCATGAGAGGTCTTGGCGCCAGAAGTGCCCCAATATCTCCCATATCCACATGTTCCCAAAGATGAGGTACATAATTGCAGCTGCAATTGCCATTCAGCCTTAAAAGAGAATCCGAATACCCATATAAGTATCCACTGATTATCACGGTTTTAATCCGGTCATCCAAAGCAGAAAGCCAGAGTGTCTGCATCCCTCCGCCGGAAAATCCCACACACCCCACAGATTCCACATCCCATTCTCCCCGCTCCCAGACATAATCAACCAGTCTCATTAAGTCCCAGGTACACATGCCAATCACGGTCATACCAAGGGGTTCTGCCATATGGGCAAGATGAAAACAGGTTGAATTTAAAAATTCATTTTCCTCTTCCCCCTGGAGAGCAGCCTCCCTTCTCTCCCCAAAGCCGCGGCAGTCAGGGCAGAGAACTGCATAGCCAAGCTTTGCCATCATCAAACCATAATCATAATGAAACAGCTCAATTTTATCCGCAACTGCCGGAATTTCCCGCACTCCGGCTACTGAATATTTTCCTGCTCCCTGATGACCGGGAGGTGCCAGAAAGCATTTTAACTTTTCTTCCCCCTTCTTGGGCGGAATCAGAACATAGACCGGCATATACACTTCCGGTTCTACCTGAAGAAGAATCTTTTCACGTATTATGCCGTCTTCAGTTACCACCCGTTCCAGACACTGGGGATTTAACGGAGAATATTCCATGTTCTGAAGTCCAATCAGGTTTTTTAACAGCTCTCTTGTTTTCTTCTTCCAATTTTCATAATCTGTTTTTGTCTCCGCACAAAACCTGTTTTTTCTGCCGCTCTCCTTCATTCTCTTTATCAGCTTCTCTTCGCAGGTATAAAACCTGGAGATGGGTATTGTTCTTTTCTTATTTTCCATATCCTAACCTTTCAATTATATATAAGTTAAAGTAAAAACCGGCACAGAATCCATCCTCTGTGCCGGTCTTAAACTCATTATTTGGTCGATGAAACGAACCGGTCATACTGCTGCTGTTTCACTTTCAGCAGATCCTTTAATCCCATATTGTCAAGGGTAGATAAATAGGAATCAAATGTGCTAAGATCTGTCGTTCCTGTAATAAATGCCACATTCATTTCATCTACATAAGTAGTAATATCAACCAGATATTGGGAAATAATATTCTGCTCATCCTTTGTAGAATAGATGAATGGCCAAGGTGCCTTGGAAAATGGCTGCAGCTCCTTATCCTTATCTACATGCCATTTTGGAAGAAGTACATCTGTAGCCTCTACCGACTGCTGGGAAGGAAGACATCCTGCATTAATGCCAAGCTGCTGAAGCCAGTTGTTATCTGAAGCCTTTTCTGTATAAGCCTTTTTTCCGTCTGCTGATACCGTATAACTTTCTCCTTCCAGTCCCCAGACATAATAATTCTGTGCTTCCTCACTCATGGCATAATCTAAAAACTTAATGGCAATAAGCGGGTCTTTGTCTGACTTGCTGACACCGAAAATATTGGCAATAGGATTTCTTCCCAGATAAAAGCCTTTTGATTCTCCGGAAAGAGGTGGAATTCCAACCATAATTCCTTTTTCACCAGTATACTCCGGATACTGCTTGCTGTAAAGCTGTGACATCTGCCAGCTATAATCAAATGTGGCACCAGTTATATTACGGGCACAGCGCTCTGTAATCTGATCGCGGGTAAGAGATGTATATTCTACTTCCAAAAGTCCTTCTTTATAAAGACCATTTAAAAACGTAAGATACTTTTTGTAATTCTCAGATTCTGCAGCTGAATAATGTACCTTTCCACTTTCATCCGCATAAAAACCATCCACCAGGTTAAGGCCAAACGCCGGACCAAACATAAAGGGAAGATTCTTAGCTGTTACGCTTAATGGAATCTCATCGGTTTTGTCTCCATTTCCGTTCATATCATTATCCCTGAACGCACGCAGATCTTCTACAAATTCTTCAAGTGTGGTAGGTACCGGAAGACCCAGCTGATCTAACCACTGCATATTCATCATGGTACAGGGCTGATAATTATCCGTTACAACCGTCTGCGGTACATAGTAAATATGACCATCCTCAGCTGTCAGACTGGCTTTTATAGCCGGGTTGCTATCCAGAAACTTCTTATAGTTCGGCATATAATTCATATACTCATCAAGAGGATAGAAAAGTCCTCCCGTAATATAAGTCATATTATCATCCAGATCAGGGAGTTCCACAATATTGGGAAGATCCGAACCAGATGCCAGCATTGGGCTGACGCTGTCCTTGTAATTAGTAGGTGAGACAAGGGTCCAGTCAATTGTCACCCCTGCATTGGAAGCAATTTTCTTAATAATATCCGCGTTGGCATAGTCTACAGTAGAGTACCAGGAATTTTGTGCCAGTATGCTGACCTTTGCATCAGGAGTGTTGGTTACCGGTGCTGCCCCTGTGTAATTAAATTCAGCCTTATTGCTTTTTTCCTCTTTTGATTCCGCCTGGGTGCTCTTTCCTGAACAGCCAGATAACGCCGCTGCAGCTATCATTGCAGATAAGACTGCTGCTTTCCAATATTCCTTCTTTTTCATTGTAACATCCTCCTCATTTTTATTATATATAATCAAAACATGATTATCCTTTTACTGCTCCCAGCATGGTTCCTTTCACCAGATACTTCTGTATAAAGGGAGTAAGACATACGATTGGCACCATGGATAAAACGATGCAGACGTATCTGATCTGAATGGTAGACTGAGCTGCTGCACTGGCGGCCGTTGCATTGCCGGAAGCCTGCATGATCTCTGTAGATGCCATCAGAAGAATTCTTCGAAGAAACAACTGCAGCGGCTGAAGATTCTGCTTACCGATATAAAGCAGCGCACTAAAGAAATCATTATACCGTGCCACTGCATAATACAGAGTTAAAACAGCTAATGTCGGTTTTACCAATGGGATTGCTATTTTTACCAAAATCTGAAGGTCATTTGCTCCCTCAAGATACGCATTTTCAAATAATTCCTCAGCAATTCCTTCAAACGCGGAACGGCATATCATAACGTTATAAGCACTGACCAGAACCGGAAGTATCATGGCCAGTCTGCTGTTATACAAACCAAGCCCGGTTACAACCAGATAACTTGGTATGAGTCCACCGGAAAAATACATGGTAAATGCCAGCAGGAAATTCATTTTCTTTCTTAAGAAAAACCGTTTTCTGGAGAGCGGGTAAGCCGCCAGACAGGTAAATACGATATTTAAAAAGGTTCCCGTAATTGTATAATAAAATGTATTACCATAAGAAATCCATAGATCCTTATAAGACATAACCATTCGATACGTATCCAGATTCACATCCACCGGTAACAGGGTTATTAATCCCTTGTTCACCGCTTCACCAGAGCTTAAGGAAATGCTTACAACATATACAAAAGGATACAGGGTTATACAGACTGCTGCCGCGATCAGTACCCAGATGCAGATATCAAACAGCTTATCTGTAATACACTCATTTTTAAACTCTATCCATGTGCTTTTCTTATTCATCTCTTCCTCCTTACCATACCGATGTTTCTGTCAGTTTTCTACTGAGCCTGTTTGCCGTAAACACGATGACAAAACCAATCAGAGAATTAAACAGTCCCACTGCTGTTGCATAGCTGTAATTCTGACTACCAATACCCTGCCTGTAAACATAAGTGGAGATTACATCTGCCGTATCATAGATTCCGGAATTATAAAGAAGATAAACCTTTTCAAATCCCACATTCAGGAGATTGCCCAGTGACATAATAAGTAAAAGCACGATGGTTGGCTTAATGCTTGGCAGCACCAGATAACGTATGGTCTGAACCTTGCTGGCTCCATCCACCTTCATTGCTTCATAAAGTTCCGGCGCAACACCCATAATTGCAGCTACAAAAATAATGGAATTAAATCCAAAGCTTTGCCAGGAACCGGAAATAACATAGACAGCCCGGAACCATTTAGGCTCTCCCAGGAAGTTTATTGCAGTACCCCCTGCCTTAACAATCAGCTGGTTAATAATTCCGCTGGACGGTGATAAAAAGTTTGTTATCATTCCGCAGATGACTACCGTAGAGATAAAATAAGGCAAATATGTAATGATCTGAGTCCCTTTTTGTAAATACTTGTTTTTTATCTGGGTAATACACAATGCAAAAATAATAGGAATCGGAAACCCAAATATTAACGAATAAAATGATAGCAAAAAGGTATTGCGGATTAATCGGAACGCATAAGGTGAGTTAAAAAACTGAATAAACCATTTCAGCCCCACAAAGGTACCTGTATAAAGGCCCATCATTCCGCTGCCCGCCTTAAATTGTGTAAACGCCATTACAAGACCTGTCATAGGTAAATAGGCGAATATCAGATAATAGATCAAAACTGGTGCAAACATTAGAAGCAGATATTTATCTCTCTTCACATTTTTTCGAAACAGCAGTTTTTTTTCTTCTTTCGAGAGTTTTTTTATCTCTGGCTTTGCTTTTTTCCTGGCAAGCACATTCATTTCTTTTGTCCCCTTCCATTTGATGAGTTGTGAGTAAATTGTATAATCTGCCCTACTTTTTTACTAGTTTCACTTTTTCCAAGGGCATTTTGCCCACAAAAAATGAATGAATCAAAAAAGGAAGCAGTATTTACTATCCTTTTTTGATTCATTCCTGGTTTTATAGTCCTTTTATTTGTTGATTTGTTACGACTCTTCTTCCGTAGTTTTCTCTCCCCGGAAGTCACTCGGGTTACACGCCATAATCGCTTTAAAATTTCTTCTGAATGTCAGCATATTGGTGTAGCCACATTCTTCCGCTATTTTCTCAAGGGGAAGAGACGAATTCTTTAAAAGATCAATGGCATAAGAAATTCTTCGTTCCTGCACATATTTTAAATAGGTCATGCCAAACCGCTTTTTCACCAAAGCAGTCACGTATTTGCTACTTACCGAAAAATGGTCCGCTATCTGGGTAAGGGAGAGGTCCGGATTTTTGTCATTTTTATTGATATACTCAATTAATTCCAACTCATTCTGGAAATATTCCTCTCTTAATTCCTCAGATTGGTCCACTTCAATAAAAAGCCCTTCTATCAGATTACTATAATATTCAATGACCTCATCCATGGTACGGTAAGAGGGGCAGACATCCACTCTTCTTAAAGGAATGCCGCACTGATCCCATATCGCCTGCATTGCTTTCGCAACCGTAACATAAAGCTCACTTAACAGCAGCTTCCCGGCATAAACAGAATTATCAAACTCCATCTGGTTCTTCTTCTCAATTTCCTCAAAGAAATGACTGATAGACTCCCTGTCCCTGTCCTTCATCCCCTTTGTCAGCTGTTTTACTCCATCCTTGGGAAAATAATAATTCATAGAACAGTCTGACTGCGGATCATGGAAATAAATTGACCCTCTTCCCTCCCATAGGATTTTTTCCAAAGCCAGCATTGCATTGTCACAGGAAACAGATATCTCTTCCAGTTCTTCCTTAACCTCATCTGCTCCAACGGTCACCATGCACCTGGAATCCAGGTTCTTTTTCATCTTATCAAAAAACTCGTAAAGCTTATCTTCCAGACGCTCACCGTTATTGCTGTTAAAAATAAGATAGACATGGAAAGAATCCTTTTTATAAGACAGGATCTTAAATTCCTCATCTGATTCCTGTTCCGCCAGCAGCGAAATTGCTTTTACCGCTTTCTTTGCCTCATCCTTACTCCATTTTTCTCCATAATATAAATCAACCATTGCAGCCAGAAAAAACACTCGTTTTAACTGAACAAAATCAGTTAGAAATTCTTTATTACCGGTTTCCCCGTCACTCCCAAGAATAAGACTGTGAAGGATTCCCTGACTGGCATAGGGCGACATGTTATTGACCTGCTGCATATACCCATTCCGCTCTCCAAGAAGATCAACCACACCGGAGACTATTTTCTCTGCTTCGTTTTTTCCCTCTTTCCTGTCTTTCCCCACTAAAAGCCTGATTTTCTCAAATGGGGATGAATACCGGTTAGTAAAAAAGTAAGCCAGAATTAAATACCCCACACAAATCAAAAATCCAAATACCAATGCAAAAGATCCTAAGTCAGATAACTCAAAGCCAAACTTATTATGATCCGCTATAATCTCATAAGAGATGGCACTGCTTACCTGTGAGGTCTGTTTAAAACTTCTTCCATTTTCAATCCCCTCTTTTATTACCGGTTTTCCATTATAATAAACTGCATATCCCCGGGCCTCGCCAGTTGCAGCTTTAAGCATCTCCTCTATCTTCTGATTTTCAAATAGAACGCAGATAATACCTCTCTGTGAACCAGATCCATATTGATAAGCCCCACTGTATATCAGATACTTTTTGAAAAATGTCAGCTGGCTGTTATTCATATTTAAACAGGTATTTAAATCTGTGATTGCCAGACGGTCGGTTTTCCATTCTGATAAATCAATGCGATCGGATAAGTGAATCACCTCATCACTGGTATATACCTTATTGTAGTTATTCATCATCAGGACAACATCTGAGATACTAAAATCATCTCCAGCTGTTTTCTGATAACGGATGTCATTTAACACCTGATACAAAAGATAGGAATCAACCGGACTTTGCATCTGAACAGTCATATACAATTTATTAATCAACGAGGAATTATTAAGATTTGTTATGATATTCTGGGCGCTGTAAATCTGCTGATCCATCCCATTGGCAAATGCCTGGGCCTTTGTTTCATAATATTTTACTGCCTGATTTTCTTTCACTTTGGCAGCCTCATATATGACTGTAACCGAGTAAATAAGAAAGCTTAATATAATGATCAGACAGTAGGATAAAAACATATTTTTAAAGAATCTGCTCTTACGGGCTTCCATAGCATTCATATTTTAATCACCTTATTATACCTCTTATATTTCCCATTTTTTTACGGTACAAAATCTTATTAATAATATACCAAACCCACCCATTGATAGCAAGAAATTTCATCTGCACTCATAGTTTCTGTCTATAAGTTGAACTGTTTTTATGCACTTTTGATATAAATTTAACAAATTAACTGGTATTAAAAAGCATTATTACTTAATATTTTAATCAATTTTTAAAATATTATGGTGTTTTTTACAATTTCCAACATTTTTCAACACTATTTATGTTGAGAATCTCTTACCAGTGAAGTATACTTAACTTAAAAGGCAATACTGTTAAAAATGACAAAACGGGAGATGATTGCAATTTTAGGAATGGTAATTGCAGACGATGAAAAAAAGATCTGTAAGCTCATCGAATATTTAGTTAATTGGGATGAAATTGGTATCCAGCTGCTTGGAACCGCATACGACGGTTTAACTGCTCTGCAGCTGATTAATGAAAAAAAACCGGATATTCTTCTTACAGATATCCGAATGCCTGGAATGGATGGTCTTCGTCTGATTGAAGAAGCAAAAATGCAGAATGAAATTCTCAAATGCATCATCATCAGCGGTTATAAAGACTTTCAGTATGCCCAGCAGGGAATGCGGTTTGGGGTAAGAGATTATCTGCTAAAACCCATCAACCAGGAAGATTTAACCCGTACATTAAAAAAACTGGTTAAGGAAACCCTGGAGCAGATATCTATACAATCTACGCGCCTGCATCTTGAGGAAACCATAAAGAATTATACCGGTACATTTAAACACCTGTTTTTAAAAACTGTTTTACAAAAGCAGCTGAACGAACAGGAGGAGAACATACTGCATGAAGTTGAAAAAATGAACGCTGCTGATATCATGAAGAATTCAGCCAGGTGTATTGCAGTAAAACCCAATATCAGTTACAGAGAATTTACAGATGAAAGCTACCAGCTGCTGACAGAGAAAACCCTTGAAATAGCTGAAGTTGAGTTTTCCTCCCACAGCTGGATCTGGATCTCTGAAGTGACAGAAGAAGGAATATTCTTTCTTCTCTTTTCTGATGCTCTTGACAGGAAAGAGCTTCTGGAATCCATAAACCACATAAAAGAGCGTGTCCTCAGTCTTCAGGATTTATTCCCCAGGCTCTACTTTAATGCTGTCGTCAGCGAACAGGCAGATAGCTGCTTCCAGCTGATTAAGAGGATTAAGGAAAGCCGTATTGCCATTGGTAACCGTTTTCTCACTGGCTTAAATACAGTCTCAGAGATAAAACCACCTTTTATTAATGCGGGTCTCTCCTCCGCCATGGACGCCAGAATCTTAAAGCTGCTGGAAGACAGACCGGAAGCCTTTGATATGGAAGAGATAAAAAAATGTGTGGAAGCCGCAAAGCATATTATGAAGGCAGAAGATATCACCTCCTGTTTACAGGTAAAGAAAAATCTCCTGCTGCTTCTTGACTATTTTCTCAATGGATTTAAACAACTGGATTCCTCTTTGGACGAACACGAAAAAGAATCCTGGTTTTCTGAAATGTACGAACACTGTACAAGCCTGGATCAGACCTTCCGTCTTTTGGAAGATACTCTCTGTGAAACACTTATGAATGTACTGGACCATTTGAAAAACAGAGAAATAAAGCCAGTTATCTATGCCAAACATTTTATAGAAGAAAATAAGGGAATTAATATTAAGCTGGAAGAGCTGGCTAAAAATACAGGGTTCAGCTACACCTATTTTTCCTCTCTCTTTAAAAAAGAAACCGGAAAAACCTTAACCGAGTATATACAAATGGTGCGGATCGACACTGCCAAAAAGCTGCTGACCGAAAAAGAAAGAAGCATCAGCGAGGTTGCTGAACTGGCCGGATATAATGATATCAAGTTTTTCACCAGACAGTTTAAAAAGACCCTTGGCGTTTCGCCCAATGAATACAGGAAATTGTTTACCAACCGATAGCTGGGAGGAATCTAATTGAAAAAGCAATGGTTAAAAAACCGGTTTGCCATATGGATCGGTACTTTGATATCCTGGAGTATTCTTATGCTCCTTATGCTTTTCCTGATTCTGATGGCGGATCACAGTCAGGAGTCCTACTTTGCAGTGCTTCTGGTTCTATTCATGGGTCTGGGATTATTTTCAATTCTCCTTTGGGGAAAAGCGAAAATATGGGAACCACTGCGTTTTATGGAAAAGCAGGCAGAGCTCTTTAACAACGGCATTATATTCACTGAGCTTTTTAAAAGCCTGGAAGGAATATCACCCAGTTTCAATGAATTGTTATCAGGAATCCATACCAGTCTGGATAAAGATAAGATGATTGAAAATGCGAAACAGCAGGCCCGTTATCTGGCCTTACAAAATCAGATCAATCCTCATTTTCTTTATAATGTACTGGAATCCATCCGCTCGGATGCGATTATGGCGGGCGTTCCTGAGATTGGAAAAATTGCAGAAGCACTGGCGGTATTTTTCCGTTATACTACTTCTAATATGGAAAGTCTTACAACACTGGAAGAGGAGCTTTCCAATGTAAAAAACTATTTTATAATTCAAAAATACCGGTTTGAGGAAAAGTTATATCTGGATATCCTGCTGCCAGAGGAGGAAGACCTTTTAAAAGCCAGAATTCCAAAGCTTACGCTCCAGCCAATTGTTGAAAATGCCATTAAGCATGGACTAGAGCCAAAAGTTGAGGGAGGAAAGGTGATTATAGACATCGATCACAGCGATACCATACTTTATATTTCCGTCTCAGATGACGGTATTGGCATAGACGAAGCCACAGTCGAACATTTAAATGATACACTTCTTCATATGGCCGGCGGCACTGGTTCCGTGAGAGAAGACAAAAAAGGCGGAATCGCACTGAATAACGTGAATTCAAGAATACGTCTTCTTATGGGAGAGGAATACGGCATTCATTTGTTTAGTTCCCCGGGAGCCGGAACTGAGGTGTCTCTTACCCTTCCCTACATACTTGATGAAGCAGAGAGGCTTGAGAAATGAAACAGGAAATATTGCGATACGAAAATATCTACTGTTCTGAGGGAAATCAGACTTTACTAAAAGGAGTATGCCTGCGAGCCTTTCAGGGGCAGATTTGCTGTGCCATTATCCCTAATTTAATCGAAAAACATAATTTTTTAAGACTTTTAAATGGTTCATTAAAACCAGATTCAGGCTGGATTTACTGGAATGGAAAAAAGATAAATTCTTACCGTTCCCAGGATCATATTCAAAAACAAATCGCATTTATAGGAAAAAACCGTGGCATCTTTTCCCAGTTAAGTGTGGAAGAAAATATATTTGTGGCTAACAGTAAGGTGTTCTGGTGGAACCGGGCCGCTTCACTTTGCCGGATGGCACCGGACCTTTTAAAAGAACTGGATCTGTCTCTCCCCATTTCCTCCAAAGCTCATACACTGGATTACGGAAGACAAAAACAGATCGAACTCCTTCGTGCTTATGTATCCGGACGAAAGCTGGCAGTTATTACAGATCTGGAGATGTTTTTATCAGAGGATGAGATGAACGGTTTTTTTGAACTATCCGCCAAATTAAAAGGAAAAGGAATGACCTTTCTCTATGTTTCAGGAAGCGATTCCGATCTATGGAAACACGCTGATGAAATTACCATTATAAAAAACGGAAGATCCTTAAGCCGGTTCACCCCCCATCACTTTGTTCAGTCAGTAAATAATCAAACCATTACAGATACGGGTAATATTCAGGATTTAAAACTCAATCCCGTAATCTCCTTAACCCGCTATATAAAGGGAGGGGAACTGTTAAACATTCTGGACACAAATTCTGCAGAATGCAGTCACGCCATCTCCATGCTGGAAGGCTGCCGTTCCATAACTGGAAAAGCAATTATATCCAACCGGTCTGATACGATTTTCCGCTCTGTTTTAAACGAAATTGTTTTCATTGAGGCCCGGTCATTAGATGAGATGATATTCACCGATATGACGATTATGGATAACTTTATTTTTATGTTCATGCAAAAAAAGCCTGGCATTCAGTTGAAAAAGTCTTATGGAAAACTGGTAAAAAACATGACTGAAGGGATTTTTACAGAGAAGGAACTGGGGGAGAAAGCAGATAAAGTCAGTGATGAGTGCAAGCTGAAACTGATCTATTACAGGTGGATTTTTCTCCGTCCGAAAATACTGGTTTGTATCAAACCATTTTCATCCATTGATTTCCAGCTTCGCTCTCTGACCATTAACCTGCTTGATGAAGCATTAAAATCCGGAATTGCTGTAATACTCATTACAAATCACATGACAGAAGCATATACCATGAAAGGAAAACATCTGACCGTCCAAAATGGCTGTTTGTTTACAGATTAACTGCTTCCATTTTCCAACGCCTCTCTTTGAAAAAAGCCTATCTTAACCGGGCTTTTTTTCATCTGATATAAATTATGATATCGAAACATCCACCCCCTTACAGCGCAAATTATACCATTGTCTTATTGTGTTTTTGTCTATAAAATAGTAATTACATTGAATCATTTTATGCAACTTGTATAATACGTGTTGTGAAAGGAGATTAAACATGAAAAAAAGAATCTTATCCATGATGTTAATTTCTGCCTTACTGGTATCAGCTACCGGCTGCGCAGGAAAAAAAGCGGATGCAACGCCAGCCAGCAGTGAAGCTTCCACTGCGGCGGCCGCCCCCGCTTCCACCGCGGCTTCCACTACGGGAGATATCAAAGTCGGTGTAATCTTAAAAACGCTTTCCAGTGAATACTGGAGCTACGTAGCCGCTGGAGTCAATGCTGCTGCAAAGGATTTAGGTGTAAAAGTTGACCTTCAGGGACCAGCTTCAGAAACAGCTTATGACGAGCAGAACAATATGATTGAAACCATGCTGGCAGGAGGCATTAATGCATTTGTTATTTCCCCTCTCCAGTCAGAATCAGTTGCCAGCGTAATTGGTGATGTAAAAATACCAATCATAACCGTTGATACCGATGCTGAAATCCCCGGAAAAATAGCCTTTGTCGGTACAGGTAATGATAAAGCAGCTTATCAGGGCGGATTATATGCCGCAGAAAAAGCTGGCAAGGGAGCAAAAGCAGTTATCATAGGCGGCGTTGAAGGAAACGCGACCAGCGATGCCAGACAGGCTGGTTACGAAAGAGCTATGAAAGAAAACGGAATAGACGTTGTTTCCGTACAGTATGCCCAGTCAAATCCTGACACGGCTGCCAATGTTATGGAAAACATGATTACTGCTCAGAGCGGTAACATTCAGATCGTCTTATGCCATAACGATGATACTGCTGCAGGAGCTGCAACCGCCTGCAAGCAAAGCGGATTAAAAGATGTAGTCATCGTAGGATTTGATGGAAATCAGAGTGGTGTTCAGAATATTATTGACGGAACCATTTCTGCAACCTGCGCCCAGTCAGCTTACACCATGGGATATAAAGCAGTAGAATCTGCAGTGAAAGCTGTAAAGGGCGAGACTGTGAAATCCTTTGTGGATACAGGCTGTGAAGTTATTTCTTCCGATAATGCAAAAGACTACTTAGAAAAACTGAAAGGCTATTTAAAATAACCTGCTTGTAAGAAACAGAAAGGGTTGAACTGCTATGAGCTTAATGGAACTGAAAGATGTGACGAAACGCTTCCCAGGAGTTGTGGCTCTGCGCAATATGTCACTGGAAATAAAACCAGGCGAAATTCATGGACTGATCGGTGAAAACGGTGCCGGTAAATCCACGCTGATTAAAGTACTGACCGGGGTGTATACCCCGGAAGAAGGTACTCTCATCATGGAAGGGAAAGAAGTCTCCTTTAAAAACCCCAGAGAGGCTGCAGCTCAAGGAATCGCCTGTGTTTACCAGGAACTTAATATTGTACGCCTTCTGTCAGTCACTGATAATATATTTATTAATAAAGCGCTGAAAAAGAAGAACAGCCCGCTCCTGGAATATGAGAAAATGCATGAGATGGCCCATGAGGTAATGCTGTCACTGGGACAGGATATAGATGTAAAGAAAGAATGTGGTTCCTATGGTATGGGAATACAGCAGATGGTTGAGATAGCAAAAGCTGTTTTAATTGATGCAAAGCTGATCATTATGGATGAGCCTACCTCCAGTCTTGGAGAAAAAGAGGTAGCTCAATTAATGAAGACAGTCCGTTCGTTAAAGGAAAAAGGAATCTCCATTCTGTTTGTATCCCACAAACTGGAAGAACTCTTCGAATTATGCGACCGCGTAACCGTTATGAGAGATGGAGAACACATTCTGACAAAAGACATTTCCGAGATGGACAATGACTCTTTAATCTCTGCCATGGTAGGAAGAACTCTGGATAACCAGTATCCAAAGATAGAGACCACCAGAGGGAAAGAGGCTTTAAGAGTCGAGCATTTAAATTCAACCGGACTTTTAAAAGATGTGAGTTTTCATGCCAATTACGGAGAGATTCTTGGTTTTGCCGGCCTGGTAGGCGCTGGCCGTACAGAAACGTTCCGCGCCATATTTGGTGCTGACGGCCACGATTCGGGAAATATCTATATCAATGAAAAACCTGCCACAATTAAAACTCCAAAGGATGCAATCCGACAGGGCATCGCATTTCTAACAGAGGACCGGAAAGGCCAGGGCCTTGTTCTGACCCAGTCTGTACGTACCAATCTCATTCTCAGTTCCATGAAAAAATGCAAAAAAGGACTCTTTCTGGATGAGAAACATATTGACCAGCTAACCGGAGATAATGTAGACGGTTTAAAAATTAAAATATCAGATTCTAAAGAAGCAGTGGGCCAGCTCTCCGGCGGAAATCAGCAGAAAGTAGTAATCGGCAAATGGATTAATACCAATGCAGATATCTATATCTTTGACGAACCCACCAGAGGCATTGATGTAGGCGCAAAAGTAGAAGTTTATAACATCATGAACAACCTGATAAAAGCAGGGAAATGTGTAATCATGATTTCCTCTGAGCTGCCTGAAATTATCGGGATGAGTGACAGAGTCATTATAATGAGAGAAGGAAAAATCATGGGCGAGCTTTCACGAGACAGTGACTTACTGAATCAGGAGACCATTATGAAAGCTGCCTGGGGAGGTGCTATACAATGAAAACAAAAAAAATGAAAGACATAGTCAGTAAGGCAGCTCCGCTGTTGGCTCTGATCCTGTTGTTTATGATTCTGTCAGTAGCAACAGACAAATTTCTTACAATGAATAACATGATGAATATCCTGCGGCAGACGGCCGTTAATGGCCTTATATCTGCAGCAATGCTGGTGGTACTGATTACCGCAGGCATTGACCTTTCAGTAGGCGCCAATGCCATATTGTGCGCCTGTGTAATGGGTATGCTCAAGAATTCACTGGGAATTACCAATCCATTTATCCTCATACTCGCCTGCATTATCACAGGACTTTGTGTTGGATTTTTAAATGGACTTCTGTTGACGAAAATGCATCTCCCTCATCCCTTTGTATCAACCCTGGGTATGAAGAACGTACTCTGCGGTATTGCCCTTTTAGTGGTATCAACCAAAACGATTTCCGACTTCCCGGCAGGGGTTACTTTTTTAGGCTCCTGCAACCTGTTTAAGTCACTGGACGGATTCTCCGGAATTCCTCTATGCTTTGTAGTTCTTTTACTAATATATGGTGTGTATCATTTCTTTTTAAACAAAACCGCTCTGGGCAGAATGATTTACTGTGTAGGCGGTAATCCGGAAGCTGCCCGACTATCAGGTATCAATTCCGACAACGTCCTGATCTTTGTCTACAGCTTATCCGGCTTCATGTGTGCAATAGCCGGCCTTGTGATCGTAGGACGTTCTGCAGTGGCAAATCCATCTGCAGCCATATCTCCTTATGATACAGATGCCATAGCAGCCTGTATTATAGGAGGAGCTTCTTTCATGGGAGGCAAAGGAACAATCTGGGGAACATTAATCGGTGCACTGATGATTTCTACCATTCGTAACGGACTAACACTCCTTAATACCTCAAGCTCTGTTCAATACATCGTAATTGGTATGGTTATCATCGCGGCCGTATTCATCGATGTAACAAGATCCCGTATGGAAGCAAAAGCCAGAAGACTGGCAGCAAAATAAACATAAAAATGCTCTCTGAACAATTTGGTAATATACCAATGTCAGAGAGCATTTTATTTATTACAAGCATTTTTTATTTATAAACTCTTTTTAATCTGCTCTGTAATCTCATCCAGGCAGTAATCAAGATCATCATTTTTAAAACGCGTATCGATACCGCATCGAAGAAGATTTTCCTCTTTAAAATCTTCTTCATCCGCAAGAAATCTTCTGCATACTTCCTTATATTTAGGAACTTCCTGACATCTTTCTCTCTCAATAGAACGAAGTAAGCGCTCTCTGTCATCCACCTCCACATAAATTGGTATCAAAAACTCACTTCCAAAATGATGTCTGGTTTTCTCGTAAGACTCCAAGGTTCCGATCATAAGATATAATTCCCGTCCTGACCGTTCAAACTGGCCATCGTCTACTGTAAAATAAGTCCAGGGCCCATATATTGTATCGTAAGTACGTTCTTCAATTAATTTCTCGTCTCTGCGGAATTGTTCCAGCTCTTCTCTGGTGGTGAAAAAATATTCCACTCCGTTAACTTCCCCATCCCGAATCGGTCTTGTGGTATATGGGGTAATGGTTTTTAAACCAGGTATTCTCTCCAGAAGTTTTTTATAAATAGTATCCTTTCCAGATGCACTTTTACCCATAATATAAAATATCCTGCTCATCGTATCCTACTCCAAATTTATTTATTCAGCTAATTCATCCATAACATAAATATGTTCTATCTTTTCGTCTTCCAGTCCCTGAACCGGAAGTTTCATATCCTTATATGCTATAATCAGTTCAATCAGTTCCTTTTTCAGCACCTCACCTGGCGCAATAATAGGAATACCAGGAGGATAAATAAAAACAAATTCCGCTGATACAAGACCCTCTGCATCATTTAGAAGAACTTTTCTTCTACGTGAGTCCATAGATTTCCCAATGGTAGTCCTGCATTCCGGCCTGACCTTTAAATTGTCGTATTCTGCCGCTATATATCTCCCTCCAGAGCATATCTCAGATTCTTTCCCTGCCTTTGAATCAATCTCCAGCAATGCCCGGGAAAGCCTTTTAAAGCCTTCTCTTGTGTCAGCCATGGTTAAAATAGCCGTTACATAGTCCGGTCCGCACATTTCCATTTCCAAATGATAATCTACTCTTAATAAATGATCCAGCTCTGCTCCAGAGTATTTAGAATTCCTTGTAGATATAATAAGCTTTGATAAATCAACCTCATAAACTCCTGACTTCCCTTTCACCTGTTCATTAAGAATCTTCAGACAGGTAAGATCTTTTAACACGTCCCTTAACTCCATTATCCTCTCATAGAACTCATTCATGCATTTTGACCCATTTTCAGCCATATATCTGATACAGTTGTCTATGGAAGCAAGCAGAACATAAGATGGACTGCTGGTCTGATACATATGCACATACCGGTCCAGCCTGTCCATATCCACATACCCGCCTTTTACATGCATAACAGCCGTCTGTGTAAGAGATGGAAGTGTCTTATGAAGACTTTGTATCACCACATCAGCTCCCAGTTCATTGGCTGAAACAGGAAACCCCTGTCCCTTTCCAAAAGAAAAATGAGCACCATGTGCCTCATCAACAATCAATGGTAAACCATATTTATGAACTATATCTGCAAGCTTCCCCACATCTGAGACAATACCATCATAGGTAGGAGATACCACAAGAACAGCTTCCACATCCGGGTGGTTTTTCAACATCCATTCCATATCTTCAGGAAGTATTCCACCTTGAAGACCAAATTCCCCGATCAATTGTGGATAAACATATTCTGTTCTTAAATTATTGAGGAAAACTCCATGGAATGCTGACTTGTGACAATTTCTGCTCATCAAAATAGCTCCGCCTCTTGATACCGTACCACTGATGGCGCTTAATATCCCACAGCTACTTCCATTCACCAGATAATAAGTCCTGTCACTTTTATATACATTCGCCGCCCAGTCCATAGACTCCTTTAATATTCCCTGGGGATGATGCAGATTATCAAATCCGTCAATTTCCGTAATATCAACAGAAAATGGGTTGGTAAATTTATTACAGAATGATTCTTCCCATTGTCTTTTATGCCCAGGCATATGAAAGGGATAAAAATCTGATCTTCCATACTCCTTTAATTGTTCTAATAGATTCCTGTTATCACTCACTTTACCAACCACCTCTCTTAATAGCACTCGAAATTGCCCTTTTAGTATATCATTCTTATCTTATCTTTACAATTTTTTCTCACAGGGTTATAATAACCTGGAAATAAGAAGGAGAACACCGATTATGAGACTGATAGAATTTAAAATGGAACGCCCCGGACTTGTAACGGCCGGTGACCAGGTTCAGATCATCGAAAGAGAAGGAACCAGCAGCTATAGCTATATTATCGACCCTGCAGTTGCCATGTCCGGATGCTATATGGGCCGTGACCGTATTAAATCAGATCATGGAATTGTGAAAGAAATCAAACACAACGACAGGGGATATTATGTAATCGTAGAATTCGATGAATAGTAATACTTTCATCGAATATTTTTTTGCATAAAAAAAGCCCTGAAACATTTCTGTTCCAAGGCTTGTCCTGAGACACCGGGGATTCGAACCCCGGACAACTTGATTAAAAGTCAAGTGCTCTACCACCTGAGCTAGTATCCCATATGCCCAAAGCCGGAATCGAACCAGCGACACGAGGATTTTCAGTCCTCTGCTCTACCAACTGAGCTATCTGGGCTCATGTGTAAAAAACACATAATTCATAAAAAATACCAACAAAAATTGCGGGGGCAGGATTTGAACCTGCGACCTTCGGGTTATGAGCCCGACGAGCTTCCAGACTGCTCCACCCCGCGTTATTCAATTATATTATATGCAGTGATTAGAATTTTAATCACTAAATGGATGGAGATGGATTCGAACCATCGAAATCGTCGATAACAGATTTACAGTCTGCCCCCTTTGGCCACTCGGGAACCCATCCATATTTAATTTTGATGCAAGCCGATGATCGGACTCGAACCGATAACCTGCTGATTACAAATCAGCTGCTCTGCCAATTGAGCCACATCGGCACA
>SVDU01000014.1 GCA_015057705.1 Paenibacillaceae bacterium
ATAGATGTATTTTATTACAACAAGAAGAATGTTGGAAGTGTGCTTTTCAAGCACACCCCAACATTCAGTATAGAACCTTTTTTATTGTCGTAATCTGTTAATTGTTTTGTTTATTTGATTGTTTTTAATTTTGCCATTTTAACGGGTATTGTACTGGCGCCATAATTGAAGTATATGTGTAACTTTGGTTGAATAATATATAATTTACGTTATACTATAAATAAACGTTATTATACGCACTGCTATTATTAAAAAATCAAGTTGAGGTTTGATAATGAACAAAAAAGATACCTTTATTCAATCTCCAATTGGAGTTATTTTACCATGCATCTTTGAAATGTTTATATTTCAATGCTTTCGTTTTTCAGATTGGAGACGAGAGTTAAGCTCAGAGTACAGTGGCAGAAAAGTATGAAAAATTGCGTCCAGGATATATACCAGAGTTATATAAAGATATTTCAGTTATATTCCAATTAATCAGTCCAGTAATGTTGTAGAAGTTGGAATTGGAGGAGGTCAGGCGACATTACCAATTTTAAAAACGGGCTGTAACCTGACAGCTGTGGAGTATGGTACAAACCTGGCATCCGTATAAGGATAAGGGGAGAGAGGAAATGCATAATGCTTTAGCATATACAAACAAAGAGGGGAATAGATGAATATGGAAATAAATAGATCAGCAAAAGAAACGGTAGATTCTTTGAAAAAAATATTTGATAAACACAAAAATGACCGTATTTGTATCATGGCTACTACTTGTTGCGGAAAGTCTACATTACATGAGCTGATTCCAGAGACTGTGGATATGGATGATGAATTGTGGCCTCAATTAACCGAAGAAGAGGAAGCACATTTATGCCAGAAACCATGGACGAAAGAAATTGGTGACTTTGCTGGCAGGCTGGTCAGAGAGAGGGTAACGGTGAAACCCGGACACCCATTATTCACTTTGATACTGTTGGATTGCGAAGTGCTGGTATATCTTGATATAAGTGATGAACTGCTTGCAGAACATTGTAAAAAAAGGCAAGCTGATTTTCAGGATGCGAAGAATGTTAAGGATGCGATTGAAAATACGTGGAATAAACAGCGGGAAAAGAATGATAGAGTATGCTACTATTTGAAAATCACAGAATGATATGAAATTAAGCGTTTCGGCTAAATCGGAAAGTGATTTAGGTGGAGGGGTTATGGAATGCGAAATTATAAATTATTATAAAGCATACGATGAAGATGGCAGGCTGTTTCGAAACAATAGCCATAAGATAGAATGGCTGACAAGTATGCATTATTTAAAGAAGTTTATTAAAGAAGGTGCTTTTCTATTAGATGGTTGTGCAGGGACTGGAAACTATGCGTTTCCTTTGGCTGAATCGGGTTATGAGGTTATTGCAGGAGATATCGTTCCTGGTAATATTGATATTATTCGGGAGAAGCAAAAGAATAATCCTGTATTAAAAGATATTTATGTTGGAAATATGCTGGATCTTTCAAGGTTTTGTGATGATAGTTTCGATGCAGTACTATGTATGGGAGCGTTTTATCATGTTGATGATGAGATAAGATCGGGTATCATGAAAGAATGTCTGCGTGTGTTAAAACCAGGTGGATTGTTAATTATTTCATACATCAATACGATGGCTGGAGTTATTGCTGGGTTGGATGATAAGTTAAATAACGTGGATCAGGCGGATAAATGGTTTGAAAACAGGACTACAGATGGGGTGTTCCTGTATATGACGCCTTATGAAATAGAGGAAATGGCATTGAGTTTTCATACGGAAATTGCTTGCCATCTTGCCGTTGATGGAATAAATTATTTACTTTCTGATAAAATCAATGTTGCTGATGAGGAAAATTTTAATAAGTGGTATCAATTTCATTTGAAAACCTGTGAAGACAAAAGTTTGTTAGGATATAGCTTACATAGCATGATAATATTGAGAAAGTAAGTTATTTGAAAAGGAGCGGGATTATGACAAGTATTTATTATCAGGCAAATAGAAACTACACTCTTACCCAGTCGGAGCAGGAGAAGATTGATCAGATTTTAAAAGAATGCGAAGAAAATTATCCCTTCCCGGGAAGAGGCGAGACACTGTGCCAGTGCTCCTATGATCTGGCTGAACCCACATGCATCTTTTCTGGTGCTGCCAAACTTCCATATCCGTGTGATGATGGTAATGATATGAATGATGAAATAGTGGAAATGCAGACAGAAGCATTATTCTTTCTCATAGAGTGGCTGACTTCCCTTCGAAGAGTGATACCGGATGCAATATGGGAGGCTTCATTAGAAGATGTAGAGTTTATATGGGAAGAAGAGAGTGGATACCGGTTAATGACAAATGAAGAATATGAGGATTACTGTTGAGAGATATCAGGAGGCAGCGTGAAGATTTCGATGGTGAGTATAAGACATGTACAGGAAGAAGATAGAGATTTCTGGCTAAAGCTTGATAAGCATTTGCCGAAGACTGAATTTGAAAAAAAGATCAGGGATAAAAGGGGGTATGTTCTGTTAGAAGATAATATCCCGTATGGTTTGTTGAGATACAATCTTTTTTGGGATAATACTCCATTTTGTACATTGCTTTATGTTGACTCTGATAGTCGGGGTAGGGGCTATGGAAAGAAACTGATGGAGTTTTGGGAAAATGATATGAAGTCAATTGGATATGGTATGCTGATGACGTCTACCCAGGTAGATGAAGATGCCCAGCACTTCTATAGAAAATTAGGGTATCAGGATAGCGGTGGATTAATTATTAATATCCCAGGATATGAGCAGCCCATGGAAATGTTTTTGATTAAAAAAATATAGTCTGGGCTGCATCATGTTTTTTAATCCAATTATCCAACAAGTCTTGCCAGCTGATGCATGTTATTGTGAAGAATTTTCATGTTTCCAAATGCAAAAACCAGGCCGATAATAACCCAAAGTGCTATCTCAAGTGAGGAGTAATTTAAGATCCTCTGCGCAAGAATCAGGATGTAGCAAAAGAGCTATTATGAGAGAAAGTCAAAGACAAATAAAAAGTCCTTAGAACTATTAGATTATTTGTCAAATCAATATGCGTCTCTTGTGATGACTGCAATGAAATGGTGTCTGAAAAATGATGGATATGAGGAACTGACCAGACATACTCAGCTTTTTATGAATCTGGCAAAAGTATTTAACTATACCAGAGAGTAAATAATCAGGCCGCCAGATCCAACTATTTCAAGGAAGAAACAGATGGATCCGGCAGCCTGTTATTATCTGCGTTTCAATAATTTTACGATTTCCATAATCGGTATGATTGAAACTGCGATCAGTACAGCCACGGCATATTCCATAAGAGAAATATGCTCAAAAGAGAATGCTTTCCTTAAAAAAGGAACGTAAATAACGGCGGTCGTTAAAATAAATGACATCAGCAGGGAGCCATTTAAAAAGCTGTTCTTTGTTTTCAAATGAAAGACGGAACGAGTTCTGGAACGCATATTAAACGAATGAAACATCTCAAGGAGAGACAATGTAAGGAAAGCCATTGTCATGCCATCTGCGCTTTGGGCAATTTCCCAAACACCACTTTCCACATAATGACCCACGAAGTATGCGACCAAGGTCAGGATTGCAATGACAAAACCCTGTAAAGCAATTTCAACTCCAACGCCATCAGAAAAAATACTGTCTTTTGGGTCTCTTGGAGCTCGTTTCATGATATCTGCTTCTTCTGCCTCCATACCCAGACCAATGGCAGGGAAACAGTCAGTGATCAGGTTGATCCAAAGCAAATGAACTGGTTTTAATATGGTGAAGCCAATGAGACTGGAGACAAATACTGCAATTACTTCTGCCAAGTTAGAGGAAAGCAGGAACTGGATTGCTTTTCGTATATTGTCATAGATCCTGCGGCCTTCGGCAACTGCCGCAACAATGGTGGCAAAATTGTCGTCTGCCAGAACCATATCTGCAACATCTTTTGTAACGTCAGTTCCTGTGATGCCCATTCCCACACCGATATCGGCTTCTTTAATGGCCGGGGCATCGTTGACGCCGTCTCCCGTCATGGCAGTTACTTTAGAGAGTTTCTTCCATGTCTTTACAATACGGACTTTGTGCTCTGGCTGTACCCGGGCATAGACGGAAAAGCTGGTAATCTTTTTCTCCAGTTCCTCATCGGATAATTTTTCCAGTTCCCCGCCGGTGATAGCCATGCTCTCGTTTTCAAGAATACCCAGCTCCTTTGCTATGGCTACGGCAGTATCTTTGTGATCGCCTGTAATCATGATCGGACGGATACTGGCATTCTGGCATTCCTTAATCGCCGCCTTTACTTCAGGACGGACTGGATCAATCATGCCGGAGAGTCCAAGATAGATTAGTTCATTTTCCAGCGTTTCAGGTGTGAAGTCCTGGGGAGACTGATCCCAGTTGCGCATGGAAGCGCATAAAACCCGGAGTGCCCGGTCTGCCATGGCTTTGTTAGCCTTAATGATATCATGTCGGATATCATCTGTCATGGCTACGATGTTCCCGTTTATAAATGCATGGCTGCAGCGTTTTAATACTTCGTCCGGTGCGCCCTTGGTGAACTGGATGATTGAGCCGTCCTTCTTTTTGTGAACGGTTGACATCATTTTTCTTACGGAATCAAAGGGTGCCTCTCCGATTCTTTCATAATCTTTGGCAAGTACCGGCTTTGATAAGTTGTTTTTATATGCGTCATTTACCAAAGCGCATTCCGTGGGTTCTCCTACCGCCTGAAGGTTGTCCGGGTCAAGGACTGCATCGGAACACAGTGCCATTGCCGTCATAAGAAGGGGTTCATCGGAAGTGGCGTGCTCTACCACCGTCATTTTGTTTTGAGTTAAGGTTCCGGTCTTGTCAGAGCAGATGATCTGGGTGCAGCCTAAGGTTTCGACTGCTGTCAGCTTTCTGACAATTGCATGTTTCCGGGACATTTTAGTTACGCCGATGGACAGGAGAATGGTTACTACAGCTGCCAGACCCTCCGGTATTGCGGCAACTGCAAGTGAAACAGCAATCATAAAGGTATCAATCAGTTCTTCCAGATGAATGCCATTGCCGGAAACGCCAATTCGAATGATGTTTACAGCAAACATTAAGGCGCAGATTCCAAGAACCATGATGGACAACACCTTGGATAGCTGATTTAGCTTGATCTGAAGTGGCGTTTCTTCATCTTTTGCAGTATTTAGGGCATCGGCGATATGACCGATCTCTGTTTCCATTCCTGTGTAGCAGACGATTGCCTTACCACGGCCATATACAATTGTAGAACCGGTATAAATCATATTTTTTCTGTCTGCCAGGGCAACTTCACCTTTTCCGGTCTCCAACACATCGCTATGCTTGGAAACTGACACTGATTCGCCTGTCAGTGCGGCTTCTTCGGCCTTTAGACTTGCGCTTTCCAATAATCTGGAATCGGCAGGGACGGAATCTCCAGCCTCCAAAGCGATGATGTCGCCAGGCACAAGCTGCTCGGAGCGGATGACTTCAAGCTTGCCGTTTCGAAAGACTTTTGATGTTGCAGCCGTCATCTCCTGAAGAGATGCAATGGCAGATTCGGCTTTGGATTCCTGGTAGACACCAAGAATTGCATTTATCACCACCACGATCAGGATAATCACAGTATCGATCATGCTTTCTCCTTCATAGATGGATGTAGCTCCCGAAACTACTGCCGCAGCAATCAGTACAATGGTCATAAAGTTGGCCAGTTCTTTTAAAAATTTTTTAAAAAGACTTGTTTTTTTACCCTCTTTTAATTTGTTTAAGCCGTACTTCTCCTGGCGTTCCCCAACCTGGGCTTCTGAAAGTCCATGAGGAGATGAATCAAGCTGTTTTATAACTTCATTGGATTCCAATAAGTATTCTTTTTGCATTGTTTTTCTCCTATTATTTTGTATGTCTTGTTAATCAATGATAGTTAGTGTATCCCTTTTTTTCTTTAATTATCAGAGTTAATCAGTCTCCATAGGGTTGTTCTGCTGATTCCCAGACTTTTGGCGGCTTTTGTGTGGTTCCCATTCTGGGTATCCAGTACAATGAGCGCTACTTCCCGGTTGATTTTATTCAGGGGCTGGGATAAATTCAGCATATTCATATAACCATTTGCGGAGGCGGAGGTGAGAGTGACTTCCTTGTGTAATACTTCTTTTACTTCTTCGATTCCAATATATGGTCCCTGGGACAGAACAAAAAGATTATTCATAACCCGGCTGAACTGCATGTAGTTATAAGGCCAGTGATAGCGCTGTAATTCTTCCATGGCATCTGGTGAAAAACCCAGAACCTGTTTATCATTTTCCATATTCAGCTGATTTAAATAGAGATTTGCAACCGGCTCGATCCGGGATACATCTGCTCTGAGTGTGGGAAGCGTAAAAACAAATAATTTCAGCCGGTTAATAAATTCCATGGAGCCGGAATCTGTAATGCCGTAGGAGTTGCATATAAAGGAGATAAGAAGTCGGTTTCGTTTGCAGGCATCGGTATCGATAATATTGATCCAAAGCTGTCTCTGCCGTTCTTCGCTTAATAAATTCATGTTCTTTATAAAGATGGTGCTCCCGCTGCTGCAGAGAGGGGAATTGTGGTGGCTGGTTAAATATTCCCATACCTTTTCATTTAATAAGCTGCAGTCTATTTCAATAAATGGCTGTTCCTTAACGGAGCTGCGCAGATAGATGGCCTTGGCAATCTGTTCCTTTCCGGTGCCTTCCTCTCCGGTAATGATGACCGGATATAAATCCTTGTTGACCTGATCAATGGTATTGTAAAATTGGGCGAAAAAATTAGTGACGCTGTATATGCTTTCATAAAACTCTTTTTCAATCTCTCTCTGGTTGCTGTATTGAATACCGCTTTTTGCACCGTTTGATGGGGCTTTGTTTACGGTAATGTAAAAGGCAATATAACCGGTTCCTGCAGAAAGCAGACGCTGAGCCTGTACAGAGTAAATCAGGTTGTTTTTCCTGAAAATTAAATTGCGCTTTTCATCCAGAGGTATATTGTTAATTTCCAAGTGCAGAGAATCAATAATTGTTGTATCAGTTTCTGATATTGTTGAAAAAATCAGCTTCCCGTCATTGTCGAAAACAACGGTACGCATATCTCTCAGCTTGACAAGGCTTCTGAAAAAATTGTTTTCACTTCTTAACTGAGTATAGTATCTGCAATATTCAAGTGCAGTATGAAGAGCATCCCGTATGCTTTCAACTCCTGAGGTAAGAAGAAATGCATCCATGCCAAGGTTTCTCGCCGTTGTATAAGTTATCATATCACAGAGAATGGCTTCATAACCGAGATCGGCGATTTGTTTTAGGATTGGTAAAGCCTCTTCTGTAGAGTTGATGGAAAAAACATCAATGGGGTAGGGAAGAACCTCTTTTAGAAACTTACTCTGTTCTGTTATGCTGGAGAAACCTGCAATGGCAACTTTTTTCGTGTCTGCATTGGACAGCTTTAATGTACGAAGTATATCGTATGCCGATGTATGGATTTCAATAACAGGCAGAGAGATGGATTGCCGCAATAGTTTTGCCGTACCGCCGCGGGAAATCACCACATCATAATTCTCATAAAAATTACTCTGGGCTATTTCCACGCCTTTTTTAAGATCACCTACCAGGATATTTAAATCAATGCTTGGATATTCCTCTGCAAGCTTTGACATAATTGATTTCATACCTTCATAAGGTGCAATTGCCAAAATTCGTATCTTATCAGACATGGGTATCCTCCTAATTATAAAAATGTTCTTATTTGAAACATTAATCCTGGGCTCATTATAACATAACTTGTTCAGGTTTTATATATTTATAAAAAAGTGCATAGATTTATAAGGAATATTGGGATTTTTTCTTTTACATGTTTCATATATAAACCAAAACAGCCCCTGTGTTTATTTTCACAAAATAGTTTGTATGGTATGATGTGATCATATGAAGGTGTCTGGCAAGGAACCTGATAAAATTAAAATACTGGTAAAGGTAAAAATATGATTAAATTATTGATAATTTCAGATGACTTTACAGGTGCGCTGGATACTGGCGTTCAGCTTTCTGCGGAGGGAGCGGCTACCTATGTAACTCTGGACTCTGAATTTAATATGTCCGATTTTACTGAGGATATTGATGTTCTGGTTATAAATACGGAGACTCGGCACTTGGACCAGGAACAGGCGTATAAAATTGTATTTTCAATAACCAGGCGTGCGCGAAAAGCCGGAATTCCTTATGTATATAAGAAAACAGACTCTGTGCTTCGGGGAAATATTGGAGCGGAGATTGCTGCAGTACTTAATGCCAGCGGTTATAAACAAATTCATTTTATCCCTGCGTATCCTGAGATGGGGCGGGTAACAAAAAACGGAGTTCATTACGCAGATGGTGTACCAATAGCAGAAAGCATCTTTGGGAAAGATCCATTTGATCCGGTTCTTTATTCTGATATTCCAAGTATCATATCTTCACAAACCCTGATTCCGACTTATGTGATTAACCAATTGGAAGACAACCAATGGGAGGATAAGGAAGGGATTCTGATACACGATTCTGACACATCTGAAGATATGAAAAAGATTGCTGAGACGCTTATAACAGGGAAGAGTTCCTGCCTGTTGGCAGGATGTGCAGGGTTTGCGTCTCTCCTTCCTGAAATACTTGAAATACAGGGCAGGAAGCCTGTAATTCCTGCTCTGTCGCCTCATATGTTCATCGCCTGTGCCAGTATTCATCCAGTATCACTTGCCCAGTGCGCTGATGCCAGACAAAAGGGTGCGCCCCAGTACTGTCTGTCTCCGGAAGAAAAGCTTGACCGTTTCTGGCTGGAAAAAGAATCTGCCAATGTACTGGCACAAGAGATTCTGCATTCCTGCCAAGAGAATCCGGTGGTTATTTTAAATGCCAATGGTCCCGGTGAACCGGAAGCAACTTACAAATATGCAGGAGAAAATAAAATTTCACTGGAACGGATTCGGATAGATATTGTCTCTGTTATGGGACATATGATTGAAGCTCTGCTGGACAGAGGAATGAAAGCCACTATTTTTCTTATGGGGGGTGATCTCCTCTGCCAGTTTGCAAAGCAGACAGGAATGAAAGTGATTTTTCCCATCTGTGAATTAGAGAGAGGGGTTGTGCTTTCAGAAGCGCGTTATAAGGGAAAAAAGATAAATCTGATATCAAAATCGGGTGGTTTTGGTCAAGAAACTCTTTTTACTGATTTGTCTAAGATATTAGAAAATATTTGACCAGGACTCAAAGAGCCCGTGGTTTTACAGAAACTTAAATTCCTGTAAAATCACGGGCTTTTTTAACATGCAATGAAGATTAGAGGAGATCCATAAATTTCTGCAGACCATCTCTGGTATCGTCACTGTTTAATCTGGAATATGAGGCAGCCTTTTGAAAGAACTGGAAAGATTTTACATCCTCAGACAGGAAATTATGGAATAACATATCAAATAGGACCAGTATCAGAATTTCCCTTGTTATGGTGTTGCTGCTAAAAAGCAGGTCTGTCTTTGGAATCACCAGGGTGATGTTGGAATAGGGAGAGCAGAGAGACTTCTCATAGTTGGTAATAAGCAGGATGCTGCTGCCATTTCTATTTAAATCGGCCAGTATGGAAGCCAGCTGTTTGTGATTTCCGGAGAGCGATATGGTGATAAATAGATCGGTCTCCTGAGAAAGACTCTGATATAGCTTCAGTGTATCATAGTTGGTAAGTGCCTGAACGGTGAGACCCAGTGTCATAAATTTGTGGGCAATCATTTCCGCTATATTCTGATTAAAATTTAATCCGATAATAAAGATTCGCCGTGACTTTAACATCAATTCTCTGGTGTGGTTGATGTCTGCCGGATTGGTTAAATGAAACAGGCTGTCCAGAAGCATCTTATAGTCATTAAGCAGGGCGGAGTAGTCGGAATGGTTTACAGAGGAAGAACTTTTGTCAATTTCCTTCTGCATCGTATATTTTAATTCATTCAGGCCGGAGTATCCTACTTTTTGAGCGAAACGGATGATGCTGGCATCGGATGTTCCGATCTCCTTTGCCAGTTCCTGAGCGCTGAGTTCAATGAATTTCAAGGTGGATTTTTTAATGTATTGTACAATTTTCCAGTCTGTTTTGGTGAACTGGTTGGACATGCCATCTATGCGGGCCATTAAGGTAAAAAGTTCATAGTTTTCTGTCATTTGAAATACAGCCTTCCTTTCAATCTTCCCGGAAAAGGGAAGCCGTTTTGTTATTTCTGTAGCAGTTATGTAGTGAATTTCAGATTAAGTATATCATAATTCTGATTTATAATTCAATATTCCTTGATTAAAAAAGTTATAATTACAAAAAAGTAGCAAAATACATAATTAAAACTGTGAAAATAATATAAATACATTATTGACATGAAAAATGTAGTATGCTACAATTCGAATTACAAAAGGAAATACAAAACTGATAAATGAGGAGGTACGAGATGGAGAAACCGCAGATTTTGCTCTTAACTCACGGAGGCTGGGGAAAGGCGCTGACGGAAAGTCTGAAAATGATTATGGGAAGCGTTGATTTTGTTCATGAAATCCCGCTTTTGCCAGAGGTTACGTTTGCAGAGTATTACGCCAAGGTGGATGAATATGCAGCCGGGATGCCGGAGAAGTCTTTGATTTTTACGGATGTATTTGGCGGGACAACCACCAATGCAGGTGCTAAAATCGGACGGGAGCGGAATATAAAGGTGGTTTCGGGACTGAATGCGCCGCTCATGATTGAAGCCTGTACACAGATCCAGTACACCGGAGATTGTAACTTTGATGTAGTTTTGCAGCAGGGGCAGTCATCAATCATTGATGTGATCAGTGAGGTCACTAAGTCAATGGGAAAAAAGGAGAGTTAAAATGGCAGAGATTGTATTATGCAGAATTGACAGCAGACTGATTCATGGACAGGTTATGACCAAATGGGTGAATCAGTCACAGGCCAATCGGATTGTTGTAGTAAGCGACAGTCTGGCTGCGGATGAATTTATGCTTGAGATCTACTTAATGTCTGCACCGGCGGGGGTTAAGGTAGAATGTTTAAGCAGAGCAGATGCAGTAAAGAAGTGGAATGAAGACCAGTTTGGCAGCGGCCGGGTACTTTTACTGCTTCCGGATTTAGCAAGCATGAAGGAAGTATATGAAGGAGGAATTAAGGTCACTGATATTCAGGTAGGAGGGCTGGGGGGAGCTCCTAACCGGAAAGTGGTATTTCAGAATATCACTTTAGATGATGCAGATGTGGAAAAGTTGATTTCGTTACAGGAGGCAGGAGTAAAGATTATCTTCCAGACAATTCCGGAAGATGTACCGCAGGATTTTCACACCATTTTAAAAAAATACAATAACTAAGGAGAGTATGATATGAGTGTGTTGATGTTAGCTGTATGTATGGGGTTTTATTATTGGTTCTGCCGTTTAAGATTTGGGTATACCTTTTCTTCCATGCTTCTTCAGCCAGTTGTCATTGGTGTTTTTGTAGGGCTTCTGACGGGAAACATGCCTTTGGCCATGAAGATTGGTGCAGGACTTCAGCTGGTTTATTTAGGGGTTACATCCACTCCCGGCGGCAATGTGCCAAGTGATCCTGCTCTTGCAGGATGTATTGCAATTCCTCTTGGAGTAATGTCCAATATGTCTCCTGAGGTTGCCATTGCTCTGGCGATTCCATTTGGAGTTATTGGAGTATTTGTGGATCAGTTAAGAAGAAGTACCAATGCAGTCTGGGTTCATATGGCAGACCGGTATGCGGAAAAAGCAGATACAAAAGGGATTTTAAGGGCAGCGTTTCTTTACCCCGCTATCGCAGGACTGGTAATTCGTTTTCCAATCGTTTTTGCAATTGACTTTTTTGGTGTAACAGCTGTAGAGAAGCTGATCGCAGTTCTTCCTCAGTGGCTGATGCATTCCTTTGAAATCATGGGAGGAATTCTTCCTGCTCTTGGTTTTGCTATAACCTTATCTGTAATTGGAAAGAAGTCACTGATACCGTTTTTTATAACAGGATTTTTCGCAGTTATGTACTTAAAACTTGATACCATGGCTGTAGCAATTTTTGCAACCTGCGTTGCATTGTTGTTAGGTTTATTCCAGTTAAAGGAGGAGGCGATTTAAAATGGGAGAGCAGACACAGGTAAAAAAACTGAATAAAAAAGATATTACCAAATCCATGTGGATCTATTATGCCGGCGCAGAACTTTCCAATTCCTATGAGCGTCTGCAGAGTCTTGTATTCTGTGCGTCCATGACGCCGGTTTTAAAGAAGCTGTATGATACCGACGAGGAACTGAGTGCAGCCTTAAAACGTCACCTGGTTTTCTTTAACACGGAAGGAATCTTCGGAGCCATCATTCAGGGAATTGCCATTTCCATGGAAGAACAAAAGGCCAATGGAGAGAATGTAACAGATGAGGCAATTACTGGTATTAAAACCGGATTAATGGGACCGCTTGCAGGAATGGGAGATGCAATTGTATGGGCAGCAATTATGCCGATTATCATTTCTATCTTTTTACCTTTCGCAAGCAGCGGTTCTGCACTGGGAGGCATTATGCCGCTGATCCTTTACCCGGCAATTACCATTGCAATTGCTTACTGGCTGATTCATAATGGCTACACTTTAGGCAAAAAGTCTGTGGTATCACTGCTTCATGGCGGAAAGATGAAATCCATTATTTTTACAGCTAATGTCATCGGTCTTACCATGATGGGGGCATTATCCGCAAGCTACGTCACCATATCCACACCTTTGAAGTTTGGTTTTTCCAGCGGAACGCAGATTGTGGTACAGGACATACTGAATACGGTAGCACCAGGTCTTCTTCCTCTGGCAGCCGTGTTTATCATCTATTTTTATCTTAGAAAGAAAGGACCGTATTACAACAGAATCCTGCTTACAGTCGTGGCAGTATCTGTCATCACTTCTCTGCTTGGAATTCTGTAATGGTCTTAAGGAGTAATCATGGAAAACATATACAGTAAAAGCGGTCTTCAGGCCGTGATTAATGCTTCCGGAAGAATGACAAAGCTGGGTGTTTCCACCATATCGAAAGGTGTGGGGGAAACACTGGTGGAGGCAGCCGGCAACTATGTGGTAATTGACGATCTCTATGTCTATGCAGGCAGGAGAATCGGGGATCTTATCGGAACTGCTGATGCCTGTGTTACATCCAGCGCCTCTGCTGGGATTGCACTGGCAGTTGCCTCTTTAATCTGCGGAGGAAACTTACAGAAAGTAAAGCACCTTTATGACCTTCTGCCTTCTGTTACGAAAAGGGAAGTTATAATTTTAAAAGGGCATAACGTGGATTTTGGGGCACCGGTTGCAGAGATGGTACAGATTGCCGGAGGGAAAATCGTTGAAGCAGGTTATGCCAACGGAGCTTCTGTAGAAGATATTCAACAGGCAGTAACAAAGGATACGCTGGCAATTCTTTTTGTCAAATCCCATCACTGTGTTCAAAAGGAAATGCCAGAAGCCAGATCTGTGATTGAGCTGGCAGAACGTCTTGGGATTCCATGTATCGTGGATGCGGCAGCAGAAGAAGATTTAAACATCTATGCAGCCATGGGTGCGGACTTTGTATGCTACAGCGGTGCAAAAGCCATTGAAGGTCCAACCAGCGGTTTTGTTGCGTGTAAGACAAAAGAACTGGCAGACAACATGAGACTCCAGTACAAAGGTATCGGCAGAGCCATGAAGGTGGGGAAAGAGTGCACCATGGGGCTAGTAACGGCAGTGGAAGAATACATTGCCGGGGGAAAGACAAGCCCTGTCTCCAAAGAAGAGCTGGAACGGTTTGCAGCATGTGTAGGGGAGATACCAGGCTGCAAAACATCAATTATTAAGGATGAGGCAGGAAGAGATATATTCCGCTGTAAAATTGATTTTAATCCCCAGCAATACGGGATGAATGCCAAAGACGTGGTAAGAGAGCTGCAACGGGGAGATGTAGCCATCTTTACCAGAGATTATCAGGCAAATATCGGTTCCATCGCAATTGATCCCAGGCCTTTAAACAGTGAGAAAGAGCTGGAAATCATTGAACAGAGGCTTAAAGAGATTCACAAATCAGCAAATGGAGGGAAATAAAAGATGGAAGGATTAAATTTTTACAAAGGAAGAGTCTGCTTAAACTGCCTGACCAATTCCGTTGATAATGCTAAGGCAATTTATGAGGCTGCCGAGGGTCATGTTGCAGTCGGGATTTTGTCGGCAAATTATCCGGATGTGGAACATGCAGTGGAAGATATGAAACGATATCAGGAAGCAGTAGACAATAATATTTCTGTTGGTCTGGGTGCGGGAAATCCCGGACAGTGGAAAGCGGTTGCGGATATATCCGGGCAGATTAAGCCGAAACATATTAACCAGACCTTTACGGCAGGTGGATATACCAGAGCCAAAACGAGTGAGGGACCATTTTTAAATTCCATGGTTGCTCCCTGTGGTAAAGTGGGTTATGTTAAAATCTCAACTGGTCCGCTTTGTAAGGATATGGAACCGGCAATTGTTCCGGTTAAAACTGCAATTGCAATGGCAAAGGAGCAGGGAGCCGATTCTTTAAAGTATTTTCCCATGGGCGGATTGAAGGTGAAAGAGGAGTTTGAGGCCGTTGCCACAGCCTGCGCAGAGAGCGGATTCGGACTGGAGCCAACCGGAGGGATTGATCTTGATAATTTTTCCCAGATCTTAAAGATCGCGGTTGATGCAGGAGTGAAACACATTATTCCTCACGTATATTCTTCGATTATTGATAAAGAAACGGGAGCAACAAGAATTTCCGATGTTGTGAAACTTTATGAAATGATTCGGGAGATTTTAGATTAAATAAAAGCTGTTTTCCTGTCTGTGGGGCGGGAAAACAGCTTTTTTTAATCTCAATCATTTCTGTATTCACTGGGACTGATCCCATAAACATGCTTAAAGGTTTTACTGAAATGAAACGGGTCAAGGTAACCGGTCAGCTGGCTTACATCGGCAATGGACAGATCCGGATTGCGAAGAAGCTGCCTTGCTATATTAAGTCTGTAGTTTCTTAAATATTTGGAAGGTGTAATCTCTGTGTATTTGAAAAATATTTTGCTTAAATAAGGCACAGAAAAACCAAATTCAGAAGCCAGTGTGGTGAAATCGATCTGAGTCTGATAATTCTTGTGAATGTATTCTTTTATCAGTTCCACGATTTCTTTTGCCCTGTTGGAGGAATGAAGGAGCGTAACGGAGTCAAATCGGTCCTGGGTAGCCAGAAGCTTGGTTTCCAGGGCAGCCAGTGTCTTTTCCAGTTCATCATAATTGACTGGTTTCAGTAAATAATTGCTCACTTCGTACCGGAGTGCTTCCTTTGCGTATTCAAAATCTGTATATCCGCTGATGATCACACATAAGATAAACGGGAATTTTTCATGTATATTTCGGACTAACTCAAGTCCATCCATCTCTGGCATCCGTATATCTGTGAAAATCACATTGGGCAGATGTTCATTTGCCATATCAAGTCCTTCCAGACCATTGGTTGCAATGGCTGTCACCTCGAAGGCGGGATTTAACTGTTCAATTCTTCTGGCTATATTTCTGGCAATTAAGACTTCGTCTTCAACGATTAAAACAGAATATTTCAAGAGATCATTCCTCCTATGACAACGATGGCTCCATGGGGTACATTGTTGCTCAGTCTAAATATATGATTGCCGTGATAAAGAATTTTAAAACGGATGTAAATATTCATCAGTCCCATTCCGTCTATTTCCAGATTGGGCAGAACGCCGTTTTTCTCAATCAGGTTAATCTGGTTTTTTAGTATTTCCAAGTCCTCACTGGAAAAGCCAGGGCCATTGTCCCGGATCTGCAGCTCCCAATAGGTGTTGGTCATAATACCAAGAATTTTCACATTCCATGGTGGACTTGATTTGGTTGAATACTTGATGGCATTTTCTACGATCATCTGGAGGCAGAGTTTTGGAAGCCGGACCTGATGCATTTTTTCCGGTATGTCAAATTCAAATTGAAGAGAGTCACAGTACCTCACTTTCATGCATTCCAGATAATCACGGGTGTGGTCAAGCTCATCTTTTAAAAGAACCAACTGTTCGCTGTCGGAGGAGATATAACGCAGGATTCTGGAAATGGTCTGACACATGAGAATGATCTCGCTGTTCATGTTCTCATCCGCCATTGCCTGTATGGTTGCCAGAGAATTGTAAAGAAAATGAGGGTTCATCTGTGCCTGCAGCGCCATCATTCTGGATTGCATGTCACTGTTTTGAAGCTGAAGTTCCCGCTCCATTGATTTTCTCGCCTGTCTCTGCATTTTTAACAAAGCCTGATATAAAGTGTTCACTTCTGTGATGCCAATTTCCATATCCTCAAATTCAGTTGTGTCTTTTTCTTCCCCTGTCAGCTGAAATGCCCGTACCTGGTGGTATATTTTATAAAGCGGAGTTGCAATTCTCCGTGAAATCAAATAGGACACCATAACGGTTATGAGCATGACGGTAAACAGAAGAATAAAAGCTGTGTTTAAGTATTGATGGACCGGCTGCATCAGCATGCGGTTATCAATAACAAGAGCTGTTGTAAAACCGGTATAGTCAGATGAAGAAAAAATGATATATTTATTTTCAGATTTTAAATATATGGGATTTACCCCTGAGGTTTTGGCAGGTCTGCTTCGCTGCGCCTGAATCAAATCATAATAGCTGTCTGGTGCGCCTAAGCTTCCTGTCGCATAGATGGTTTTCCCTTCCGGACTGAAAATGTATATATCTTCCTGATATGGGCTGTGAAACGTATTTAATGTATTTGCTATACTTTTAAAGGATTTTTTGACCTCTACAATACCCTGTGGAACATTGAGCAGGCTGTAATACAAGCGGCAGAGTGATACATAATAATTATCACCCGAATACGAATAAAAGCGCACAAGAGTGTCGTCTTTATCGCAGTAAATAAATTTCTTTCCCTTAGCCTGAACCACCTTACTGAACCAGTATTTTTCACTCACCCGTTCTTTTGATGCATGATTATCAAGACCTACTCCAAATTTACCGTAATCAAGGGAATAGAGGTAAGTCTGATCGGCGGGAGAATTGGGACCGATCATGGCGATAATCAGGTCAAACAGGATTTTGGTATTATTAATATTTTCATAAATTTCATCTGAACTTAAGGTGTTGTCCTGGTAATTAATGTATATGCCAAATTTTTCTTTTATCAGGTTGGAATAGATGATATTCTGGGATACAGTATCAAGGTCGTGGATGACGGAATCAAAGCTGCCCATAATCATGGTGGCGTTATTCTGAAGGGAAGAAAAGGCATTTACCTTTATCTTGCCGGTTTCACTGAAGACTGTATGAACCGTGAATGCCAGGATTACTGCAATGAATAAAGCGGTATAGGGAAGAAAAAGTGTTGACATTATGCTGCGTTTTTTAACAATATTTGTTTTATTTGCTGCCATTTAAGCCCAGCCTTTCTGTGGTTTATTCTGCTGGTTAAAAATATACATGAAAACAGATCGAAATGTTCATTCAAAAATATCTATATTACACTATATAATACAGATAACATGATAAAAGTCAACATTTAATTTTGGGGAGGTATTTTTTATGAAGTTAAAAAAATTAGCTGCATTAAGTCTGGCTCTGGTCGCTGCCCTTTCATTTTCCGGCTGTTCAAAAGAGGACAATGCTACACAGAAAAGTGCAGCTGCAGGAGAAACCACATCTGCGGAAGCGAAGACATCTGCTGCGTCGGAAAAAGGTGGAGTTACTCTTTCTTTTATGGCCAGCCAGGACTGGATTCAGGATGCAGAAATTGAACTGTCCAAGAAATTTACGCAGGATACGGGAATCAAGGTTGATTATCAGATTATTCCAGCCGATCAGTATATGAATCTTCTGATGACAAAGTTAAACACCGGGGAATGTACGGATATTTTTGGAGCACAGAGCGGTAAATTTGATATTAAGGCACAAATCAATGTGGAAAAAAATGCGGTGGATTTAACGAAAACGTCATGGGGAAGTCAGGTTGAACCATTGGTGGCTGATCAGTTGTCTGTGGACGGTAAGCTGTATGGGCAGCCAATTCAGGACGTATCTTCTGTATGGGCAATTGGTTATAACAAACAGATTTTCAAAAAGCTGAATCTTGAGATACCCAAAGATTATGCGAGTTTTCAAAAAGTGTGTGATACGATTAAGGCGGCAGGAATAACTCCTATCTATGAGTGTGTGTCAGATGGCTGGCATCATACATTATGGCTGCCTGAGGCTGGAGTTGAGGCTGAAACAGCAGAACCTGGCATCGTTGATAAATGGAACAGCAACCAGGTGCCCTTCAAAGGAAATGCAACCCTGATGACAATTTTAAACCAGATGGATGATATGGTTGCCAAGGGCTACTGGGGAGAAGACTATATGTCCAATACCTATGCTGATTCAGCAAAAAATATCGCTTCTGGTAAATATGCAATGACAGTCGCCAATCAGGGGTTCGGAGTCGAAGTCAATAAGGTTAATTCTGAGATTGCAGTGGAAGACATTGGCTATTTCGTAATTCCGCTGGCTGACAATCAGACATTAAACGTTAACCCGGCAGGTCCTGCAAGATTCATATTCAGCGGTTCCAAGCATGCAGCTGAAGCACAGCAGTACTTAGAATTCCTGGCAAAGGAAGAAAATCTTAAGTACCTCACTGAAAATGTAGGTAAGTTTAACAAACTGCCATTTAACAACGCTCCCAGTATGTATACGGATACGATTCAGGATTTTTATAACAGATATGATAAGAAGGGTACTGTAATTCAGACAGCTGTAAAATATGTAAATCCGCAGTGGAGTGAGATGGGAGCAAACTTGTCCGCCATGATCGTGGGAGAAATGACTCCGGAAGAAGTGCTGGCATCGATTGATGAAGTGAGAACCCAGCAGGCAAAGGCAGCAGGCGATCCCGCCTGGAAATGACAGCATGGAAGATCAGTTGAAAGAGAGTGAATACGATGAATAGAAAAAAGATATATCCTACGTGGTTTGCAGCTGGAGCATTGCTCCTGTATTCGGTATTATTTGTCCTTCCCGGAGTGATTGGAATTGGTTATTCTTTTACAGACTGGTCATCTTATTCAGACCAGCTGAAGTTTGTGGGGCTGGAAAATTTTAAGACTGTATTTTCCGCTGATGGAAATTATCTAAAGATTATGAAAAACACTCTGGTATTCACTCTTGGAACAACTGTAATAAAAAATATACTGGGACTTGCGCTTGCAGTTCTGCTTACAAAGTCCATTCGCTTTTTGAATTTTCACCGGGGAGTCATGTTTATGCCCTCTGTTTTGTCCACCTTGATACTGGGTATGGTTTTCACTTCGATATTAAATCCGTCTACCGGGTTGTTAAACACATTTTTTCGGGGAATCGGACTTGATAATCTTGCAAAACCGTGGCTTACAAGTCCTGCGTACGCATTCAAGTCGGTAATGGCAGTGGATATCTGGCGAGGGACCGGATATATCATGACAATTTTAATCGCTGGAATCCTGTCCATATCTTCGGATTATTATGAGGCCTGCAGTATAGACGGAGCTACCGGCTGGCAGAAGTTTCGGTTTATCACGCTGCCGCTTCTCCTTCCGACCCTGGCTACAACCACCGTTTTAAATGTGATATATGGCCTTAAGGTGTTTGACATGATATATGCATTAACCAACGGAGGCCCGGGTAAGGCCACAACAGAGGTTCTCTACACAGCAGTATTTAAAAAATTCGGCACAGGTCAGTATGCCATAGGTACGGCTCTTTCCTCCGTTATGTTTTTATCCATGGTGTTGATCGGATTCTTCATGATCCGTCTGATGACGAAAGACGAGGTGCAGGAATAATGAAAGCAAAAAAGAAAGCCGCCGCTGCAGCAGTAAATGCAGCGGCGTGGATCATAACAGCAATTTGTCTTGTTCCCCTGCTGCTGATATTGTTAAATTCGTTTAAAGACAGTCTGGGAGCATCGGAGATGAATCTGAAGTTTCCGACATTTCCGGTGCAGTGGAATAATTTTTTGGTAGTAATTGAAAAGGGAAAGCTTCTTACCTCTTTTATGAACAGCTGCATCTATTCCGTAGCCAGTGTGTTCCTGTGTACCGTGCTTGCATCAATGGCTTCTTATGTGTTCTCAAGAAACCGTTCCAAATTAAACCGTTTTCTCTATCTTTATATGGTGCTGGGGATTACCATGCCGGTTAATTATGTGGCATTGACAAAAGTTATGATGTTTCTTACACTAAATAATACAAGACTTGGAATTGTGCTTTTGTATACGGCCATGCAGCTGCCATTTTCAGTATTTCTCATCCATGGATTTGTGGCAAAGCTGCCGGCAGATCTTGATGAAGCCGCCGTGATTGATGGCTGCTCACCGGTAAGATTGTTTGTATCGGTTATTCTTCCATTGTTAAAGCCTGCTGTCGCCACGGTGATTGTGCTGACCTTTTTAAATACCTGGAATGAATTTGTATCACCGCTGTATTTTTTAAGCAGTTCTTCTAAATGGCCGATGACATTGTCCGTATATAATTTTTTCGGTATGTATTTTAAAGACTGGAATCTGGTTTGTGCAGATATTTTGCTGACCAGCCTTCCGGTAATCCTGGTATATTTACTGGGGCAGAAATATATTGTATCCGGTATGACTGCCGGAGCAGTGAAAGGATAAGGTTATGTCAGAGAATAATAGCGGGGCGGTTGTGATCGAAGCAGGGGGAGTGACCCTGACTTATCGGAATATTGCATCAGACATTATCCATTGCAGTTGCAGCAAAGATGGGAGAAAACAGGTAACCTCCCCTCTTGGTATCCAGCTGCCGGAGCAGGGGGAACTGGATTACGAGAGTACGGAATCATTTTGTCTGCTGGGAAATGGGCGGATGAATGTGAAGATTGACATAAGAACTGGGGCGGTGTGCTGGACTCTTACCGATACAGGGAAACTGCTTTTTGAGGAACCTGGAAGGGAACTGGAGGAGATTCCTGTCTTTCGTTATATGGTAAACGGGGAAAGTCTTCATGTTTCACGGGTAAAAACTGTGGATGGTGAAAGAAACTTTGTAAATAATCTGGTTTCTCAAAAGGTGCGGACTGCTTACCGGGGAAAATTGTATTTTAAATGGCAGGAAAAGGAACGGATTCACGGTCTGGGTCAGGCAGAGGAAGGAATCTATAATTATAGAGGAACGACCCAGTATCTGTACCAGCATAATATGAGGACTCCCATTCCCGTTCTCATATCAGACCAGGGCTACGGAATCTTATTTGACTGCGGGTCTCTGATGACGTTCAATGATGATTGTCGGGGATCTTACGTCTGCTTTGATACCATTGATCAGCTTTCCTACTATATTATTCAGGGCAATAATCTGGATGAAATAATTTCAGGAGTCAGAAGACTGACCGGTCAGGCGCCCATGCTGCCCAAGTGGTCTTTCGGGTACATTCAGTCAAAAGAAGCCTATCATACCCAGGAAGAACTCATTGCTGTAGTAAATGAATATAGAAAAAGAAAAATTCCAATAGATGGAATTGTACAGGATTGGAATACCTGGGAGGCTGGTAAATGGGGGAATAAGATTCTGGATAAAACCCGTTATCCGGATTTTCAGGCCGCCATAGAGGAGCTTCACAAAAAACACGTTCATGTTATGGTTTCCGTATGGCCCAACATGAGTTCTGATGGAGAAAATTACGAGGAATTTAAAAATAAGAATCTCCTTTTAAGTGATTTTTCCACGTATGATGCGTTTAATCCTGAAGGCAGAAATATGTATTGGAAGCAGCTTGAACAGGAACTTTTTTCGGCAGGTGTGGATGCGTGGTGGTGTGATTCCACAGAGCCGTTTAGCGGACCTGACTGGGGAGGCAGCTATAAAAAGGAGCCATGGGAGCGTTATCTGATTGTTGGAGAAGAACATAAGAAATATTTAGACCCAGGAGAAGCAAATCTGTACGGTGCAGTTCATGCCAGAGGAATCTATGAGAATCAGAGAAACAGCTGTAAGGATAAACGGGTATTAAATCTTACCCGTTCCGGCTATGCAGGTTCACAGGCTTATGGGACTGTACTCTGGTCAGGGGATATCTGCGCAACGTGGGAAACATTTCGAAAGCAGATCCGGGAAGGGCTTAATTTTTGCATGAGCGGACACCCTTACTGGACTTTAGACGCAGGCGGATTCTTTGTGGTAAAGGATAATTGGAAAAAGCGTGGCTGCGGTTGCCATAATGATCCGGAACCAAAATGGTTCTGGCAGGGCGGGTATGAACTGGGAATAGAAGACGGTGCGTACCGGGAGCTTTACGTCAGATGGATGCAGTTTAGCGCATTTCTTCCTATGTTCCGTTCTCATGGAACCGATACTCCAAGAGAGATCTGGAATTTCGGGGAGCCTGGAACTATGTTTTATGATGCACTGGAGAAATGTATCCGTCTGAGATATCAGCTTTTGCCATACACCTATTCGCTGGCAGGAAAGGTGGCGCTTAATGATTACACCATGTTTCGCAGCCTTCTGTTTGACTTTCCGGAAGATGAGACTGCCTGTGAACTGGGCTCCCAGTTTATGTATGGGGACTCTCTTCTGGTTTGCCCTGTGACAGAACCCATGTATTATGAGCCGGAAAACAGCAGCTTAGAGACAAAGAAGCAGTGGAACTGTTATCTCCCCTCTGGAGTAAGCTGGTATGATTTTCAATCCGGTGAAAAATACGACGGCGGACAGTGGGTTACAGTGGAAGCCATTCTTGACAGGATACCGCTATTTGTACGGGAAGGTGGCATTATCCCCATGGAGCAGGGACTTGAGTATACGTTAGAAGCGGTGAATACCCCATTTGAATTCCATATATATGAAGGAAAAGATGGAGTTTTTGAACTATATGAAGATGCAGGAGATGGGTATGAATATGAAAGCGGAACGTATAACCTGATTCCAGTTTCATGGAATGATGCAAAGAAAGAGTTATGTGTGGGTGAAAGCAGCTTTGTATTTGATCAATCCATATCCGGGCGGATCTGTGTGGTTCATACTTCTTCAGGAAAAACGAAAACATTCTCTTATAATGGTAAGGAGATAAAAATAAAGCTGGATGATGTGGGTCCTGAGGGTAAAATTTTCTGAAACAATATACGAAGAACTGGAGAAATGTACTCTGTTCACTTGTACATCTCTCCGGATTTTGTAGTAATAGTTTTTTTGAGGTTTTTGCTTTTCCATAATAATTGGAATAGGTTTGTTTTATCATCATGTTCTCGCCTATAAAATTACATTCAGTTCGTCATGGGTATAGAGCCTGATCGCATCACCGCAGAGGATATCCGATTTGCCAAGAGGTTCTCCGTGGATTACGCTTCCCCTTATATTAACCCCCAAATATTTCTTGGCTATGCATCTTTTAATTCTGTAGCAATTAATAAAGCTCTTTTAACAGAATATACCTTTGATCCTGACAGATATTTTAACTAGACGCACATTCCTATGGTCTTTTTTGTAGTACATTTTTTTATTCCTAAATACTTCGTTTTTAGCCTAACTACTTCTTTTTAGACTACCGGGTGGGCTGCGGACTTACGCCCAGAACGTAAAAAAGGAGCCGGATTAAAATGAATCCCCTTTAATAAATAAGCGAAAAAGATAGCAGCTTCCAAATCTAATTATGATTGGTTGCTGCTACCTTTAAAACTTTTATATTCGAGATATAGTATTTCTAATATAATATATTTATAAACTATGTTTAGAATATTTCATTCATTCTTTTTGTATAAACCTTAGAATAGAGTAACTTTTTATGTTGTGAATCGGCGTACACTTTCTCTTCAAACTTAACAGTGCTTAATCCAGTAGCCTTCTCTGGTTTACAATCAACATACTCCGTTAGTACAACATACGCATTCCCTCGATCAGGGGTTGTAAATGCTATCGCTGAGAGTCCAATTACAATTTCTGCAGCTTTACTTATCGCGAAAATTTGAGGTATAGCAAGAGCAGTTAAATTGACAATTATATTTCCTCCCATTACCTGATATTTTGTTTGATATTCATAAGTACTAAGTTTATACCAAGTTGCGGCTTCTGCCTTTTTGGTTTGTGTTAAGCCCATTGATGTCGATAAAATAGCAATAACTAAAAATAATGAAGTAAATTTTTTAAGCTTAATTATATTCATTTTATTTCCCCCTTTGTATACTATATCTCTTTAATATTGTACTATTGAATTGAATGATAAGTCAAGTGAAATATTGATTATTAACGTAAATAATACATAAATCTAATAAATATTCATATTATATGCATGGGAATAGTATAGATAATGGAATAAAACAACACTAAATGATTAAATACAATTTTATGCTTACAAAATATGATGAATCTGACTTGATTACCTAATAATCAGCTTCAACAGTACACAAAATATCACGGACAGTAACTCCAGATTTTCAGTATCCTACTTCTTGTTCTGTCTATAGAAAAAGTAAAATGCCATAAACATAGCTTTATCTTCTTCCGTGATTAACACCTCTAAAGATAAAATCAGCCGAGGGCCTACCTTAATTTACTGGTATGCTACCGTTTCTCTTCCCGCAACATGGCATTATGTGGATAATAATTTCCCTTTGACACTTAAACGCTAGAGCAATATGATCATAGATCGTCAGCATGATTTAGGAATATAGCCTCTTCTTGAAATAGAAATCAAATCACCGAAATTCGGTTGTTTACAATAGGATTACATCTTGCTGATGCATAAAATCATTTTTTCATCTTATACGCCAGCTGTAGGTCATCATTAAACTAGAGTATCAGATCTCTTGAAACTTGATCTTCTAGAACTCATGAAAAACCGGGAGTTACGAATCTCTTTTTTTGTGGTACTATATGGGGAGAGGTATGTTTTTTTACGAATGAAAATGAAGCGGCGGAAATTATTCTCTTATATTTCCATAGAGGATTTTATATAATCGAATCATAGAAATGCGGCTGACAGGGGGAATCAGACATGGTTAAGATATTTCTTGCAGAGGATGAAAAAATTGTCCGTGAAGGAATTAAGAACGGAATTGCCTGGGAAAAATATGGGTTTGAATTTGCCGGGGAAGCTCCGGATGGAGAGTTGGCTTATCCCATGATATTAAAATCGAAGCCGGATATACTGCTTACGGATATCCGGATGCCTTTTATGGATGGACTGGAACTGGCGGAGATGGCAAAACGGGCTTTACCGGATATACATATTATGTTTTTCAGCGGATACGATGATTTTGAGTACGCCAAACGGGCGATTAAGATCGGGGCTTCGGATTATCTCTTAAAGCCGGTAAGCAGCAGCCAGCTTTTGGAAGCGTTGGAACGAATGAGTGAGACAATCATGCAGGAAAAAAGTGAGAAGGGATACAAGCAGGAATTTTTAAAGCAGCAGGAAGAACGTAAGCAGATGGACCGGGACCGGTTATTTGATATTATCGTGTCAGGAAAGCTGGGACTTTCTGAGCTGCTTCGAAAAGGTCAGGAGCACAATCTCTCTTTATCTGCCCCTATGTACAATCTCATTTTGTTTCAGGCAAAGGGGGCAGAGAGCCAGGATCAGTACTCGGATGAGAATGTACTGTTTGATAAGAGACTGAAGGAAGAACTGGAAGGAAGAGCTGATATTATCGGATTTAACCGGCTTTCAGAAGGGTACGGCTTTCTGATTATGGGAGAAGAATCCGATATGGAACGGAAGGTGACATATTATTCGGAATTTCTTATACGGCTGGCGGAATCATTTCCTGAGATGGAGTATTTTGGAGGGATCGGGACTTCGGTGTGCAGACTCAGTGAGATCCGAACTTCCTTTAAAGCAGCAAGCAGGGCTTATGCATGCCGATATATGCTGGACCGCAACCAGATTCTAACGGCGGAGGCGGCAGTTCGGATTCATAATGATACGGGAAGTATCAGTCTGGAGGGAATTGATATCACCAAGTTAAGCCGTGACATTATTCCCAACTTCCTAAAGAACGGATCAGTCCCTGAGGTGAAGTATTTCGTTGAGGAATATATGGAAGCCTGCGGCAATAATATTAATTCACTGATTTTCAGACAGTACATCCTGATGGATGTGTATCTGGCAGTTATTGGGTTTGTGTCTCAGCTTGGTTTTGAGCCGGAACAGGTTTTAAAGGAGTTTGGAGATGCAAAGACCATGCAGCCCTGTGTGAACTCCATGGAATCTGCGGTTAAGTATACCAGGGAGATCCTTTCAAAGGCCATTGGATTCCGAACCACCTGTTCCCAGAAAAAGTACCGGCTGGTTCTTGAAAAGGCAGTGGATTATATAGCAGCCCACTATCAGGATGAAGATATTTCTTTAAATGCTGTGGCATCGGCGGTGAATATCAGCCCCAATCATTTCAGTACCATTTTCAGCCAGGAGATGGAAATTACATTTGTGGAGTACTTAACAAAGGTGCGCATGGATGCTGCAAGGGAATTACTGTTGAAAACGGATTTGAGGACTTCAGAAATCGGATATCAGGTGGGATATAAGGATCCCCATTATTTCAGTTACCTGTTTAAGAAGATTCACGGAATCACACCGAAGGCGTTTCGGTCAGGGGGAGAGAATGAAGTACAAAAGTGATTCAATTAAGGCGAAAATAAAAAACATGCAGGCAATCGTTTTTATCCCGGTCATCATTATGATTGGGATATTGCTATATACCATGGAATGGCAGAATCAACAGTATCGTCAGAGTATACGTAACCTTACAATGGCAACAGAGTTTAATTTTGATTTTAAATCCAACATTGATTATAAGATGTACCGGATTGTGATCGGAGCGGATACCTTTGAATCCTTAAACCCGTATGAGGATCTGGAAAATTCTAAAAAGATGTTTCTGGAGCTGAAAGACACCACTCCCCAGGAGACCAGCAAAAAGGGGCTGGATGGGATCGTAGTTTTAATTGGGATGCTGGAAAAACGAATTGAAGATATTCAGACCAGCAACATTATCGGGGATTATGACCGGAATATGGCACGTCTTGACCAGGATATCTATGCCATTACTGATTTAATCCAGGAGTCCATGTCAGATTACATCTATAATGAAACAAAGACCCTGGAGTCTGTACGCCAGAAGCTTGACACCCAGACAAGGCAGGTCATTGCTCTTTGCATTGTAATTGCTTCTTATCTCATTGTATTTTTACTTGCTTCCTTTTCCTCCTTTGGAAAAAGAATTACAAAACCCATTGAGGAACTGTGTGAATATACCATGAAGCTGGCAGACGGGAACTTAGAAGTCAGTGCACCAAAAAGCAATATCAGGGAGATAAAGGTTTTAGGGGAACAGTATGACCAGATGGTAATCCGGATCGGAGAACTGATCCGTCATATCAAGGAAGAACAGGAGTTAAAGAGAAAAACAGAACTGAAGCTGCTTCAGGCTCAGATCAATCCTCATTTTCTATATAATACATTAGATACCATTGTCTGGCTGGCTGAGGGAAAGCAGCATCAGGAGGTAGTGGAGATGATTACTGCACTTTCTTCTTTTTTAAGAATTGGTTTGAATAACGGGCGGGATTTTATTACGATTAAAGAGGAAGCAGAGCATATAAAAAGTTATCTTTTAATCCAGCATTTCCGCTATGAGGACATTATGGATTATGAGATTGATTTTGAAGAACGGATCCGGGATTATTCCATATTAAAACTCACCCTGCAGCCCATTGTGGAAAATGCACTTTACCATGGAATAAAGAATTGCAGAAAAAAAGGATTCTTACGAATCAGCGGCTGGCAGGAGGATGAAGATATTCTTTTAAAGGTAGAGGATAACGGAATTGGAATGAAACCGGACGAGGTAAGAAAGATGGAGCATCAGATTGCCGGCGGCAGCAAAGCGGATTTTCATGTTGGGGAAGGATTTGGAATTGCCAATGTGGCAGAGCGGATCCGGCTGAATTTTGGTGAGGCGTATGGACTTACCATTGAAAGCGAGTACGGAGTCGGAACGGCTGTAACGGTGAGGATTCCGGCAGTAAGATGGGGAAATGTATAAAAAAATCAACTTTTATCCGAAAAAAATCAACTTAATTTCCGGAATACATGGAAATAGCGTAAGAAACTTAACCCTTTGCAAAAGATATTGTATTGAGAAATCAGGGGGATGGGTCTATGATACAGGTAGTTACTTAATAGTGAGTTATTCTTATTGGAGGGAACGGATATGAAGAAAAGAGTTTTAAGCTTTTTGACAGCTGCGGTTATGACAACCGCCATGATTTTATCCGGTTGCAGCGGATCTCAGACAGCAGCAACGACAGCAGCACCTGCTGCTACTGAAAAAAAAGCAGAGACAACGGAAGCAGCAAAAACGGAAGCAGCCACAACCACAGCAGCACCTGCAGAGAAAAAGGAAATCGTAGTAGGATTTTCTCAGGTTGGTGCAGAGTCTGACTGGAGAACGGCCAATACCGAATCCATGAAGTCAACGTTTACAGAAGCAAATGGTTACAAGCTGATTTTTGATGATGCACAGCAGAAACAGGAAAATCAGTTAAAGGCAGTTCGTAACTTTATTCAGCAGGATGTTGATTATATCGTTATCGCACCAGTTACAGAAACTGGCTGGGATACCGTATTACAGGAAGCTAAGGACGCAGGCATTCCGGTTATCATCGTTGACCGTATGATTAATGTATCTGATGATTCCTTATATACTGCATGGGTTGGTTCCAACTTCCTTCAGGAAGGTTATGATGCAGTAGCATGGCTTGATGAGTATTTAAAGAAGAATAACAAAGCAGACAGTGATATCAATATCGTTACTCTTCAGGGTACCATCGGTTCTTCCGCACAGATCGGACGTACCAACGGCGTGGAAGAGAAGATGAAAGATCATCCGAAGTGGAAGATGTTAGAGCGTCAGACTGGTGAATTTACACAGGCAAAGGGTCAGGAAGTTATGGAATCCTTCTTAAAGACCTATAAAGATATTAATGTTGTAATTGCTGAGAACGACAACATGGCATTTGGTGCGATTGATGCAATCAAGGCAGCAGGAAAGACTTGCGGACCGAAGGGCGATATCATCATCATTTCCTTTGATGCAGTTTCTGCAGCATTTGACTCCATGATCGCAGGAGATATGAACGTTTCCGTAGAGTGTAATCCTCTTCACGGTCCTCGTGTAGCTGAGATCATTCAGAAGCTGGAGAAGGGCGAAAAAGTTGATAAGATTGCATATGTAAAGGAAGGCGTATTCCCGGCAGATACAGCAGCAGCTGAAAAACCAAAGAGACAGTATTAATTGGTTGGGACTAAGGCGCTGAAAGCAGAATGATAGCCAGAGAAACAGGTGCAGGGAATGGAGGACGGGGTCAGTCCTCCTCCAGGCACCTTTTTTAATCTCCTGACATGCAGTGAAAAGCAGAAAAAGTGGAGAAAAAGGAGGGATCTTATGCCCAATGAGATAGTACTTAGCATGAAAAACATATCGAAGACATTTCCCGGTGTACGTGCCTTAGACCATGTGGATTTTACCTTAAGAAGCGGGGAGATCCATGCTCTTATGGGAGAAAACGGAGCAGGTAAATCAACGCTCATAAAGGTTTTGACCGGGGTAGAAGAATTTGAATCAGGTGAGATAAAAATTGAAGGCGAAAGCCAGACAATCATTAACCATTCTCCCCAGGAAGCCCAGGAGCATGGGATCAGTACTGTATATCAGGAAGTAAATCTCTGCCCCAATTTATCGGTGGCTGAGAACCTGTTTATCGGAAGGGAACCAAAGCGGGCAGGTCTCATTGACTGGAAGACTATGAACCGGAAAGCGACGGAACTTCTTTCCAAACTCGATATGAACATTGATGTAACAAAGGCGCTTGAGAATTACTCCATTGCGCTGCAGCAGATGATTGCTATAGCGAGAGCCGTGGATATGTCAGCGAAAGTTCTGATTCTTGATGAACCCACCTCCTCCTTAGATGACAATGAGGTAGAAAAGCTGTTCCGGTTAATGAAGCGTCTGAAAGAAGACGGAGTGGGAATCATCTTTGTTACTCATTTCCTGGAGCAGGTTTATGAGGTCTGCGATAAGATAACCGTACTTAGAAACGGCGGTCTGGTAGGTGAATATGAAGTAGAAAAGCTTCCCAGAGTACAGCTGGTAGCCAAGATGATGGGTAAGGATTTCGATGATCTGGAAGCCATTAAAAAAGAAGGAAAAACTGCCGGAAAATCCAGTGAGGCAGTTATTGATGCCAAAGGAATTGGCAGGCAGGGAACCATAAAACCATTTGATTTGCAGATTCATAAGGGAGAGGTGATCGGTCTGACCGGACTCCTGGGTTCCGGCCGTTCAGAGCTTGCAAGAAGTCTTTATGGGGCTGATAAACCGGATAGCGGGGAGCTGAAGGTCAATGGAAAGACTGTAGTTCTTCATACCCCCCTTGATGCTATGATGGCTGGTATGGCATATCTGCCGGAGAATCGGAAAGAGGAAGGAATTGTTGCCGATTTATCGGTAAGGGAGAATTTAATTCTGGCTCTTCAGGCTAAGAGAGGCATGTTCCATCCAATCGGAAGCAAAGAACAGGAGGAACTGGCTAACAAGTATGTGAAGCTGCTTCAGATTAAGACCGCAAGCCTGGATACTCCCATAAGAAGTTTAAGCGGAGGAAACCAGCAGAAGGTAATTTTGGGAAGATGGCTTCTCACAGATCCTGATTTTCTGATTCTTGATGAACCCACCAGAGGAATTGATGTTGGTACTAAGACTGAAATTCAGAAACTGGTGGTCCAGCTGGCAAAAGAGGGCGTTACTGTTATGTTTATCTCCTCTGAAATTGAGGAGATGATCCGTACCTGCAGCCGGATGGCAGTTTTAAGAGACCGGGAGAAGGTTTCTGAACTTATGGAGGATGAACTTGATCAGAACCATATCATGAAGGCAATTGCAGGAGGTGGAACAGATGAATAAGGGAAAGGCATTTATAAAAAGACTGACAGGATACCGCTTGTTTCTGCCCCTCTTCTGTCTGGTGCTTGTTCTGTTTTCCAACTTGATTAAGACTCCCAGCTTCTTTGAGGTGACGATTAAAAACGGCGTTCTCTATGGATATATTATTGACGTAATTAACCGTGCCAGCGATCTGGTTATTCTGTCTGTTGGAATGACATTGGTAGTTGCTGCATCAGGTGGTACAGATATCTCAGTGGGGGCTGTTATGTCTGTGGCAGGAGCGGTGTGCTGCTTCATTCTTTCAGGGGGACAGCAGTCTGTAAATGAGTTTGTGAATCCTTATATTCTGGGCGTACTGGCTGCCATTCTTGCAGGAATTTTATGCGGCAGCTTTAATGGTTTCCTTGTTGCAAAGCTTAAGATCCAGCCCATGGTGGCGACGTTAATTTTATTTACCGCCGGCCGAGGAATTGCACAGCTGATTACAAAAGGCCAGATCACCTATATCCGTGTGGAATCCTATAAGATGCTGGGATCCAGCATTCCAGGCATCCCCATTCCCACTCCCGTGTTTGTGGCTCTGATCGTGGTGCTGCTCACCTACGTTCTGTTAAAAAAGACGACATTAGGACTTTATATTCAGACTGTGGGGATTAATGCGAAGGCTTCCAAGCTGATGGGAATTAAGTCTGCAATGATTATTTTTCTTTCTTATGTTTTCTGCGGTCTCTGCGCCGGTATATCCGGACTTGTGGCCTCTTCCAGAATCTATTCTGCCGATGCCAACAACATTGGACTGAATCTGGAGTTAGATGCCATTCTTGCAGTGGCACTTGGAGGAAACAGTCTTGCAGGAGGAAAATTTTCTCTGTTAGGAAGTGTTATTGGCGCTTACACCATTCAGGCACTGAGCACCACCCTTTATGCCATGGGTGTTTCTCCAGACCAGATCCCGGTATATAAAGCGATTGTAGTTGTTGTAATTGTGGCGTTACAGTCAACCGAGTTAAAGCGTATGGTGAGTAAACTGCAGATGAACGTTAAGTCAGGAAAGAAGGTGGCATAAATGAAGAAGAGAGAAAAAATTGATGGAAAGGTATTTTTACTGATTATCACCATCCTTCTCTTTTTGGTGATGTATGCAGCCGGTCTGATCATATTCCAAAGCAAAGGGTTTGCAAAGCCTCAGGTATTTTTAAACCTGTTTATTTCCAATGCCGGTCTGATCGTAATTGCAGCGGGTATGACAATGGTTATGATAACCGGTGGAATTGATATTTCGGTTGGTTCCATTGTAGCCCTGACCTGCATGATGCTTGCATGGATGATGGAAATTAAGGGAATGGGAGCTGTTCCTGCCCTTGTTATCGTTCTGATTATGGGAATTGTATTCGGCCTGGTACAGGGATTCTTAATCGCATACCTAAAGATCCAGCCCTTTATTGTCACCCTGGCCGGAATGTTCTTTGCAAGAGGTCTGACTGCGATTATCAGTCAGGAAATGATCAGTATTAAAAATGAGCTATTTTTAAAATGGGCAAAGAGCAAAATTAACTTAACCTTTTTAGGCGGTACCGTAAACAAAAAAGGTGTGGTGAATTATTCATTTATTTATCCCAGTGTAATCATTGCACTGATCGTTCTGATTGGTATATTTGTTCTTTTAAAGTTTACCAAGTTTGGAAGAACCATTTATGCGGTAGGCGGAAATGAACAGTCAGCACTGATGATGGGATTAAATGTCAGGCGAACCAAGCTGCTTGTTTATGTGATCAATGGTTTCTTATGTTCGTTGGGCGGTTTCTTATTCGCATTAAATACCTGCGCCGGCTTTGTTGAACAGGCAAAGGGCTTCGAAATGGAAGCCATCGCCTCAGCAGTAATTGGAGGAACCCTGCTTACCGGAGGGGTAGGCAACGTGTTTGGAAGTTTATTTGGAGTTTTAATTAAGGGTACTATTGAAACCTTTATTACATTCCAGGGTACGCTTTCTTCCTGGTGGACCAAGATAACAATTGCAGCGCTGCTGGCATTCTTTATTATTCTTCAGAGTCTGTTTGCAAAGGCAAAGGAAAAACATTAAACGGATTGATTGGAAGCCGGAGGGAGTTTATGATTCCCACGGCTTCTTTTTATCTGCATTGTACTTGCGTTTGGTTCTTTGATTGATTATAATCGAGGAAGACTGTTTTTTTATAAACAGAAAATCAATCTGGCAAAAACGGAGGTAATACAGAAAAAGTACGCTTTTACTGGAAAAAAGTATGAAAAAATTTATTGGAAACAAAGCGTTTTATAAAATGGTACTGGCCATTGCGATTCCCATTATGATCCAGAACGGAATTACTAATTTTGTCAGTCTTCTCGATAACATCATGGTGGGAATGGTTGGTACCGGGGAGATGTCCGGAGTTGCGATTGTAAACCAGCTGATATTTGTTTTTAATGTCAGTGTGTTTGGTATCGTCTCTGGTGCGGGAATCTTTGGAGCCCAGTTTTATGGCTGTGGAAAGCATGAAGGAGTAAGGCACACCTTCCGGTTTAAATTTTTGTGCTGTCTGTTCCTGGCAGCCGTGGCGGCAGTCATATTTTATTTTTACGGAGAGAACTTAATTTACATGTACCTTCATGGGGAAGAAAGCGGCGGAGATCTTACAATTGCTCTTACCAATGGCCGCAAATACATGCTTGTTATGATGGTGGGGCTCTTGCCCTTTGCCATAGAGCAGGCATACACCAGTACTCTTCGTGAATGTGGGGAAACCGTAATTCCCATGAAGGCAGGAATCGTTGCAGTGCTGGTTAATCTGGTTCTTAACTATATTCTTATTTTTGGTAAATTCGGAGCACCTGTTCTTGGCGTGGTGGGCGCAGGGATTGCCACTGTTGCGGCAAGGTATATTGAGACCATAATCGTAATAGTCTGGACCCATAAGCATAAGAAACGCTTTCCATTTATTGAGGATGCATATAAGAGCATGCATATACCAGCAGGTCTGGTCGGCAAAATCTTTGTGAAGGGTACGCCTTTGATTGTAAACGAAGCTTTGTGGGCAAGCGGAGTGGCAATGTTAATGCAATGCTACTCTGTCAGGGGTCTGACTGCTGTGGCGGGATTAAATATTTCCAACACCATTGGCAATGTGTTTAATGTGGTTTATCTGGCTCTTGGAGTGTCTGTTTCCATTATTGTAGGTCAGCTTCTGGGTGCCGGAAAGATGGAGGAAGCCAGAGATACAGATACCAAACTGATCGTATTTTCCGTTGCATCCTGTGCTGTAATGGGTACAATCCTGGCAATTGTAGCACCTCTGTTCCCGATGATTTACAATACAACCGATGAAGTGAAGCACTTGGCAGTTCAGTTTATCCGGATTCTGGCCTTTATTATGCCAATGAATGCATTTATGAATGTATCTTATTTTACACTGCGTTCCGGGGGAAAGACAGTTGTAACTTTTTTCTTTGACAGTGTGTTTATGTGGGTGGCAAGTATTCCGGCAGCATATCTATTGAGCCGATATACCCAGATCCCCATTGTTCCGCTTTATTTTATGTGCCAGATGGTAGATATTATTAAATGTATCATCGGTTTTGTTCTGGTAAAGAAAGGGGTATGGATTCAGAATATCGTTCTGGACCATGAGGCATAAGAAAGGAGAAGGTATGATGTTTGAGTCTGTTTCCGTTGATACAACTATTGAAGAACTTTGCACAAAAAAAGAGCTCTCCCAGTTTTCTGATTATTTTTTCACTCATATGACAGAGGATGTATGGAAGCGTAAAATTGGTGATTATGGAAATGAACGGTGTGGGATACTGCCTGCGATAAAGCGGATTTATGAGGTAATGGAAGCAAACACCCAGATAATTTATGATGTTTATCCAAAAGAGGAATGGAAAAAAGAACCGGATAAGGAACAGGTGAAACTGATTCATATGCCCGGAGACCCGGATAAGCCCTTTGTACTTGTGTGTCCGGGAGGGGGGTATGCAAGGGAATGGGTACTGGTTGAAGGTTATCCCATCGCCGAGCAGTTAAACCGAATGGGGTATTCTGCATTTATCTTAATTTACCGGACAGGTCAGAAGAACCTTCTTCCCAAACCTATGGAGGATACAGCAGCGGCTCTTAAATTTCTTGATGCCAATCGGGGGATGTTCCAAATCAGAATGGAAGGTTATGCAATGGCGGGATTTTCCGCGGGAGGCCATCTGGCATCTGTATGGGGAACGAAAGAGAAGGGATATGCGGCCTATGGTATTCATAAGCCGGGCGCTCTGTTTCTTGGTTATCCCAGCATCTCAACGGTTCAGTTTTTAAAGGATATGGAGTGGGCTTCTGATTCCGAGCGGGCAGCAGCCGTTAAGTATTTAGAACGGATCGGAGGGGAGAATTTTACAAAAGAAGGGCTGGCGGAGTACAGTGTGGAATACCTTATGGATCAGAATTATCCTCCCTGCTATCTGGTTCACAGCAAGGATGATCCGGTCGTTAATATTGAAGCCAGCTGCTTAATGGAAGAACAGCTAAAGTGCTTGAATGTCCCTCACAGAGTGCGGTTTATGGAGCATGGCGGTCACAGCTTCGGTCTTGGAAACGGGACGGAACTTCATGGCTGGCTGGCAGACGCCGTCAGTTTCTGGAAAGAGGTACGTTAAAGACTCTTCTCATAGTCCTGCTTTTTTTGATCAGTATACTGCTTGCGGTTTTTAGAAGGTGACATGCCGATTATGGACTTAAATACACGGTTAAAATGGGTTACATTAGAAAAGCCCACCTCTTTGCTGATATCTGTGATTGTCCGGTTTGTCTCCATAAAAAGCCTTTGAGCATGGATAATGCGAATGTTATTGATATACTGGATAATGGTGCTGTTGGTATAGCGCTTAAACTCCCGGCATAAGTAATAAGGGCTTAAATAAAAGCGGGAGGCCAGATCCTCCAGGGTGATGTTTTCCGAAGAATGGCTGTGAAGGTAGTGAAGAATTTCCGTAATGCGGCTCCGGTTTTCCGGGGCTGCTTTTTCATCCGCTCTTCTGGCGATTTTAATTAAAAGGAGATTGAGCAGCATCTTCATGGCATCAGAATGAAACCCTTCCCCTTCCCCCTGTTCTTTTAAAATATCGTTTAACAGAAGATGAACGGACTGGCTGGCTTTTGTATCAAACCGGTATACTCCCGCTGACTGGCTGAGGGTGTGGAGAACTTCCGGTACAATGACAGTTTCTGGGGAAAAATAGACCAGAACCCGTTTAAAGGGCACGTCGTTATCTCCATAGGAATGGTGCATGGAGTAGGGAGGAAAAATAATAAATTCTCCTGAGTTTAAGGAATAAATATTATCGTTCACCATATGATATCGTTTTCCGTATTCCAGATAGTATAATTCAAAATATTCGTGATAATGGGATTTGGCCATGTTATCGTTCACGCCCTGAATCCGCTCACTGGCGATCATCTGGCCTCCTGCCATAATAAAACTTGCTGTATCAATCAAGATCGTACCTCCATGGGTATAACTGGCTTCATTATAACGTTTTAATGACCGGATATCAATATAGGATTAATGAGAAATGATATCAGTAAATGTTCTTGCTTTTTCTTAGATCTTGTGATATCATGAACTCAGTTAGCAATAACTAACTACATGTGAATATTCTATACATCAGACTAACCCTCTGAGATTATCCTTCATTGACCCGTGAGGGATCATGACTCCTACAAAAAACCCGCCCCTGTAACCGCATGACAGGGACGGGCTTTTTGGTTTTATTACATTCCGATCATATCAAACTGTTGAAATGAAATCACAAGTCTGCTATCTTTTTTAGGATTCGGATATTTAATCTGAATGGATTTTAATGTCTGGCTGTAGTACCAGCCGCAGTCTGCTGCCTCGAATTTTTTTCGATACAGGAAATGGGGCAATTCTTCGCCGTCTAGTGTAATCCAGAATGGTGCTTTGTCTATGCGAATTACATCTAAATAAATGCTTTCAACCGTAGTCTGATAGCTGCCCTCCTGCTTAAATTCCAAAACGGTCTGTTCACCAGAAGTCATTATAATTTCGGTCTTTAAATATTCTCCATTCTGATAATTTAATGTAGTGCCATCATCCTCGTAGAGTGTAAATGAATTGTCTTTACCAGCAGCAAGCAGCAGGTGGATTCCCGTAACAATCTCGGTGGTTAAGTTATTCATCTGGTTTTCTGCCATAGGAATGATTGCGCCTTCCCGTACAAAGAGGGGAATGCTAGCCATTGTTACCGGGAACTCAAGAGTTTGTCCTCCCTCGAATCTTTCTCTGGTATAGAAATCATAGAACGTTTCCCCCTCGGGCAGATAGACGCTTCTTGTAAGAGCACCTTTTTCCACAATATTTGCTACCAGCAGCGAATCTCCGATCATAAAATCAATGCCCTCTTCATAACAGTCAGGATCATTCTGGAATGCGCTGCACATGGGTTCCATAATAGGCAATCCGGTTTCGTGGGCACGTTCCATAAGAGAGTACAGATAAGGGATCAGTCTGTAGCGGAACTTGATGGCATCCCGGATATATCCGGTGTGATTTCCGTACATCCAGGGTTCTGTAACCGTATTATCTGTATTTACGGAGTGTACGGAAAATCTCGGCTGGAAAATACCGTTTTGAATCCAGCGAACCATCAGCTCTGCTTCCGGAGATGTACCGTAAAATCCGCCGATGTCACAGCCCTGATTTGCCACGCCGCTTAAACTCATGCCCAGTATGGTTGCAATGTTATATTTCAGTGAATCCCAGCAGGTTAAATTATCTCCAGCCCAGGTCTGAGCGTAGCGCTGAATTCCGCTGTGTCCGGACCGGCATACAATAAAAGGTCTGGTGTTGTCAAAGGTCTCATGAATGGCCTCATCAGTGATCTGGCACATGATATTGGACATTACGGATTTTAACTGGCCGATTGTACCGCCTTTTCCTTCAAAATCACAGCGGCAGTCTTTGTCTACCATGCTGTCATATTCACAGTTATCGTTCCACACCGAGCAGGTTCCCATTTCCAGGACATTTTCCTTTAACATTTCTTTCCATACGCTGCGGGTTACGGGCTTGGTGAAATCGGCGAAAACTCCCTTACCGCCCCACCAGGTACCAATGCCGGGCTCGTCGCTCTGGCTGTCTTTTACAAAGATATCTTTTGCTTTCATCTGTTCCAGATTGGGGTGGGAAAGAAGAATTCCAGGTTTTACATTTGGAGATACGGTAATTCCTCTTTTTTTCATCTGTGCAAAGAAGTCTCTTGGATTTTTAAAACGTTTTTCATTCCAGGTAAATACACAGCGTTTCACGCCCTGCTCCGTGTCCTGAGAGGTGTAACCGGAGGAAAGCTGGAAACCATCTACCGGGATATCCTCTTCTTTGGTTGTGTCAATAAACTCTGTGATTGCGTCATCACAGTCAGCCTCAAGCTCCGGATAATACATGGACGAGCCAAGATATCCAAGTGCATACCGGGGAAGCATGGCGGATTTACCGGTAAGATCGGTATACCCGGAAACAACCTCACGAACAGAAGGACCGGCAATCAGGAATAAATCGATATCACCGCCGTCGGTACGATAACGGCTGTGAGGTTTCCAGTAATTGCTCTTTTCTCTTCCCATATCAAAATCGCATTCATAAGTATTATGATAGAAATAACCCACTGCTTTTTTGGATTCGCGGTTTAATTTAATGTAAAACGGAATGTGCTTATACAGGGAATCTGTTTCCTTTGGGTTATAACCCATGGCATCCTTGGGGCTCATGGATAGGAATTTCTGCGCTTTATTCCACTGCCCGCTCTTTTCCCCAAATCCATAGAAACAGTCCTGGGGTGAAATTTCGCTGGTGTGAATCCGGCGATGATTGCTGTCCTCTAAATATCCAAGGTCTACAATATCAGAATGAAGGCAGGTGCCTTCTTTATCATAAACGCAGATACGGAATGGATCTTTTTCAATAATAACCTTTAACTGGGATCCGGTCAGAATGGCCTGTTCTCCGGTCTGACTGAGACTTGCAGTGGCTGGAACTACCCGCTTTCTCTGTCCTTTTAAAAGCCCGTCCATGCGGTCCTCCCATGCGGTCATAACCAGACTGTAGGATTCTTCCGCAAAATCACCGTCAAATCCAGCGCGGATTCTTAAAATGGTTTCTGTTAAAAACTGTACCCGGATCTCGATGGAATTGGTAATAATTTTAAAATACCCATCCATCTCCTTTACTTCATTCACGTTTGTACATAGCTTCATAAGGCATATACTCCTTTACTGTAATTCTAAAACAGGTTTGTGATATAATCATAAAGAAAACGGCAATCAATTACTAGACTAAAATTGCAGACTGTCAGTCAAAACTATACATATCTTGCACTCTTTCAGAGGGAAATATGCCGGAAGCAGACGTAAACCTGGGGATAAATGAGCAAAATAGGTGTAGGATATATCAAAAAAGTGCAATTTTTGTCTAGTACTGAAAGACGAAGACGAATATAATGAAGGAAAAAAGGAGGATTCAACCATGGCCAGTATGAATTGTCATTATTATAGTTATTCTTTAGGACATACCGTGGATGTTAATGTATTCGTACCAACACCAGAGGGGAATGAACAGATTACCAGTGAATCGGCAAAGAAAGCATTTCCTTATGAGAAAGGTCTGCCAGTTTTATATCTGCTTCATGGAGCGTTTGGAGATTACAGCTCCTGGATGCGTTTTTCCAACATCGAGCGTTATGCTCAGAAGCATTGCTGTGTGGTAGTTATGGCGTCAGCGGAAAATAGCTTCTATCAGGATATGTACCATGGAAACCGTTACTTCACCTTCTTTTCAGAAGAGCTTCCTGGATTTATTAAAAGTATTTTTCCGGTTTCCAAAAGACGGGAGGATACCTTTGTAGCAGGACTGTCCATGGGAGGCTATGGAGCATGGTTTCTGGGACTGTCAAAACCGGAACAGTATGCAAAGGCTGCCAGTATGTCCGGTGCGCTTAATATTGTGAAAACCTTTGAGGAAATTAAAAATGGATCAATTGATGGTCCGTTCCCCTGGAAAAATATTTTTGAAAATCCCGATGAGATTGCCGGAAGCAGTGCAGATCTGATGGTACTGTATGACCGCTGCGTAAAAGACGGAATTGTACCGGAGCTTTATCAGGCATGCGGAACGGAAGATTTCCTTTATGAAATGAATAAAGAAGTAAAGAAAATAATGGAAGAAAAGGGTGCTCATGTAATTTATGAGGAAGGACCGGGCAATCATAACTGGGATTTCTGGGATCAGTATATCAAGAATGTCCTGCAATGGATGCTTCCGGTTTAGTTGAGAATTCTTACCTAAAAAGAGGGCTTGTTTTTTAAGAAACCTTATGATATTATAATGACAGTTAGTTAAACCTAACTGCGTGTGAATATTCTAACATCAGACTAACCCTCTGATTGCATCCTTCATTTGACCCGTGAGGGATCATGACTCCTACGAAAAAGCCGTACCTGTTACCGCATGACAGTACGGCTTTTTTGGTTATCTGGGTGCGGAATTGACGCCATTATCTGATAGTGCTATTATTGGGTTAATTCGTGGTATTTAAATAAAAAGGAGCGTGTAAATGGTGAAGGATCAGGCAAATAAAGTATTCTGGCAGAGGGTATCGGGAGTATACGGGTTATTTATGAGGAAGGACCGAAAGATGTACGAGGAGATAAGCAAGGAGATTGGTGCGGATTTAAATAAAAGCATGACAGTCCTGGAGCTGGCATGCGGTACGGGTCAGCTTTCTTTCCTCATTTCCGAATCAGTGGGATTTTTAGAAGCGACAGATTTTTCAGAAAACATGATACATACAGCTCAGAGGAAGCAGGCACGAGAAAACCTTCGCTTTTCTGTTCAGGATGCAACAGATTTACAATTTGAGGCGGAGGTGTTTGATGGGGTGGTAATAGCCAATGCATTGCATATTATGCCGGAGCCTGAAAAAGCACTGTCTGAAATTTACAGAGTTTTAAAACCGGGAGGTTATTTATTTGCTCCCACTTTTGTGGCAGCAAAAGGGGAAAAAGATTATCTGAGTACCAGGATACTAAAATGGCTGGGATTTCATACCTTTCACAGCTGGGACGATAAATCATTAACTGCTTTTGTTGCAGAGAACGGATTTGAGCCTTTAGCTGCCAGGATGATTGATGCCGGATTTCTGCCTTTATGCTGCTTAAAGGCGAGGAAGCATCCCGGAATATTAAATTAAAGGAGGAATGAATGGAGATAAAACAACTGGAATACTTTGTAGCGACTGCGGACCATGGCAGCTTAAACAAGGCGGCTGAGCAGCTTTATACTTCTCAGCCCAATGTCAGCAAGGTGATAGCAAATTTAGAGAAGGATTTAGGCGTAATTCTGTTTGAACGTAACAGCAGGGGGATGCGTATGACGGAGCAGGGAAAGATGCTCTACGGCCATGCTCTTACCATTTTAAAGAATTCTAATATGATCCGGTCTCTTGTCCAGAAAAAAACAGGCAATTATTTTTCTGTATCAGGGTATCAGAGCAGTGTTCTTGCAAAGCTGATTGCGGATATCTATGAGGCTAATAAGGAGCGGAACGTTACGTTCGGGTTCCGGGAAGGGACTGTGGAGGAGATTACGGACGATGTGTCTGAGCATATATCTGAGATTGGAATCGTTTATCTGGCACATACCCAGCTGCAGTGCTTTAAGCATATTATCTGGCATAAGAAGCTGGAATTTTTCCCTCTGGCAGAGCTGCCCATCTGTGTCTATGTGGGGAGCCATCACCCGTGGTTTGACAGGAAATCCGTGGAGTTGAAAGAACTTTCCCAGTTAAAATTTATTGAGGGGACCAAGGATTTTTTTGCAATGGAGCATCATATTGAACGGATCAGTGTTGGTGCGGTTCAGATGGAGAACTTAAATAATGCGGTCTGCACCAACAGTGACTATCTGATCACCAGTATGTTAAAGCATACGGATGTCTGCTGTCTTGGCATCGATTTTGTGTCTCGAGAATATGAAGGGCAGGGAATAAGGGCATTGAAGGTGAGGGATTGTGAGAAATTTTTGACTCTGGGATATGTCAAACAAAAGAAAAAGGATTTGTCTTTTGAAGCAAGGTTTTACATAGAAGAATTAAAAAAGATGCTGGCCACCTATAACGTGTTGTTATAACCGGCTCTTCCTGATTTGTATTAGTAAGTCATGACTAACTATGATATAGTTAACACCATAGCAAATCAGGAGGAGCAATTATGAAAAAAAGATTATTATATACCTGCCTTGCAGGAGTCATTTCTGCAGCACTTTTATCAGGGTGCCAGAAGCAGGCAGGCCAGGAGGCGGCAGCGACCGTCAAAGACCAGGCGAACACAGAAGCAGCAACTAAGGTATCAGAAGGGTCGTCAAAGGATGAGCTGGTATTTGTAAACTTCCGGGATATCAGAGATTTAAATCCACATTTGTATGCCGGAGAGATGTATGCCCAGGAGATGCTTTATGAGACGCTGGTCAATATAACCCCTGAGGGTTATGCCCCCTGCCTGGCGGAAAGCTGGAACATAAGCGAAGACGGAAAGACCTATACATTCAAAATCAGGAAGGGTGTTACCTTCTCTGATGGTGAAGTGTGTGATGCCAATGCCATTAAGGCAAATTTTGATGCAATCATTGAAAACAAGGAACGTCATACATGGCTGGAAATGATGAATCTGCTGGTGGGAGTGTCCGCTCCTGATGCAGAAACCTTTGTCATTGAACTTTCCCAGCCTTATTATCCCATGCTGACAGAGCTTGGAGTTACAAGACCATTTGCAATGATCTCTCCCAAGGCCATGAAAAATGGAAGCACAAAGGATGACGTGGAATCTTATATCGGGACAGGTCCTTATGTACTGAAGGAATCTGTTACAGACGAATACGCTGTGTTTGAGGTCAATGAAAATTATTGGGGTGAGAAGCCGAAGGTGAAAAAGATCACCGTTAAGGTTATCCCGGATAACCAGACCCGTGTTCTGGCACTGGAAAAAGGCGAGGTTGATTTAATCTACGGAAAGAATATGATCGATGCTGATGCAGTGAACAAATATAAGGAAAGTGATAAGTTCTCTGTTTCTTTGTCTGATGCCACCTCTACCAGACAGATTGTAATTAATACCACCAATGATATTTTAAAGGATAAGACTGTGCGTCAGGCGATTCAGCATGCCACTAACCGCCAGGCAATCTCAGACGGTATCTTTTACGGGCTGGAAAAACCCGCTGATACGCTGTATTCCAATACAGTTCCTTACTGCAACGTTGGATTAACTCCCTACGAGTTCAGCGAGGACAAAGCATCTAAGATGCTGGAAGAGAGCGGATGGGTTATGGGAAGTCAGAATGTGAGGGAAAAAGACGGAACGCCTCTTAAACTGACTCTTTTATACAACAGCGACAGTGTTACGGAAAAGACCATTGCAGAATACCTTCAGTCTGAATATGGGAAGCTGGGAATCGGTCTGGAGATCAAAGGTGAAGAAGAACAGTCTTACCGTGACAACATGAAAGCAGGAAACTTTGACATGGTGTTTAACATCTGCTGGGGACTTCCTTATGATCCACAGTCTTCTCTGGCTGGAATGAGGCAGCGGGTATACGGGGACTACGCAGCTCAGCAGGGTCTTGCAGACAAGGCGGAGATTGATAAGGCAATTACGGAAATCATGGTATCTACAGATAAAGAAAAGCGTCAGGAGCTGTACCGCTTTGTGCTGACCAGGCTTCATGAGGATGCAGTATATATTCCTCTTACTTATGAGTGTAATAAGGCAATCTACAGGTCAGATTTAAAAGGTGTTGGATTTACCCAGACCCAGTATGAAGTGCCCTTTGCCCAGATGTATTTTGAATAATTTCCGGGAGGGATTTAAAACATGGGAAATACCGGCTGCCTGTATGTCAGGCTGCCGGTTTCCCATGTTTTTTCATACCTTTCCCATCTAAAATGGAGGCGTTATTATGAAGTCCTATATTGTGAAACGAATTCTGTCAGCGATTCCCCTGCTGCTCATGATTTCATTTTTGTGCTTTGTGTTTATCAATATGATTCCTTCTGACCCGGCAGAGGTAGCATTAAGGGTCCGTCAGACACCGGTTATTACAGAAGATGCCATCTTGCAGGTCAGGGAGGAACTGGGGTTAAATGATCCCTATCTGGTCCGGTATCTGCGCTGGGTGGGGAACTGTCTGAAGCTGGATTTCGGTGTAAGCTATACCAATCCTTCCAGAACGGTTCTGGGAGAGATTTCCAGATGCTTTCCGGCAACCTTTGTACTTGCCATGTCTTCTCTGGTGATTGTAATCGTTTTAAGTCTACCCATAGGTTTCTTTTGTGCCGTCTATAAGGACAGCCTGTTTGACCGGATCGTGAGGGGGATTGTATTTATGACAACTGCCATGCCGGCTTACTGGGTTGGGCTTCTTTTGATCTGGCTCATCAGTATTAAGTGGGATCTCCTTCCTACCAGCGGAAGCGGTACCATAAAGCACTTGATTCTGCCTTCCCTTACAGTAGCACTCACCTATATTTCCACTTACATAAGGCTGATCCGCAACAATATGCTGGAAAATATGAAAGAAGATTACGTTTTGTATGCCAATGTAAGGGGGTTAAAGCAGAGCACCATTCTGGTAAGGCATATTCTAAAGAACTCCCTTCATACCTGTATTGTGGCAATTGGAATGAGCGTACCTCAGCTGATGGCTGGAACCATCGTAGTGGAAAATGTTTTCGCATGGCCCGGGCTGGGGAAACTATGCATTGCTTCAATATTCAACCGGGACTATCCGGTAATTCAGACCTATGTGCTTTTAATCGGAACACTGTTAGTGGTATTTAACCTTCTGTTTGATATCATTCAGAGCATTGCTGATCCAAGACTTCGAAGGGAGGTATCCTAGGATGTGGAACCGTTTTCTTAAAAACAAAATGGCTGTGATCATGATGGGATTTCTTGCTGTCATAGCGTTAGCCGGTGTATTTGCTCCGATTCTGGCTCCCAATGATCCTTATACAAACGATATTTTAAATAAGTTTGCAGGATTCAGTCTCAAGTATCCGTTAGGAACCGATCAGCTGGGGCGGTGCATTCTCTCCAGAATGATATATGGTATCCGGCCCACCTTATTTTTATCTCTTCTGACCATGACAGGGACTATCGGGCTTGGTTGTATCCTGGGACTTTCAGCCGGATATTTCAGAGGTCCGGTGGAGGAAATTATCATGAGGGCGGTGGATGTGATGATGTCATTTCCCAGTCAGATCATGGTATTTGCCGTAGTGGCTCTTTTGGGAGTGGATGTGCGCAATGTAATACTTGCCAATGTGCTGATTAAATGGGCATGGTATGCCAGAATGATCCGTACCAACGTTATGAAATACAGAGATAAAAATTTCGTTCTGTTTTCCAGATGTGTCGGAAGCGGGGAACCGTTTATTCTTTTTCGCCACCTGCTTCCCAGCATTGCATCGGAAATGGCGGTACTGGCGACTCTGGATATCGGCTGGGCTATTTTAAATATCTCCACTCTTTCCTTTTTGGGGCTGGGTGTTCAGGCGCCTACACCGGAATGGGGAGCAATGCTTAACGAAGCGAAAAATGTTATGACGACCAATCCCGTCCAGATGATCGCACCTGGTCTTGCTATTGTAATCGTAGTGGCTGCTTTTAACTTACTGGGAGATGCCCTGCGGGATGCCCTGGATCCGAAGGAGGTGGAACTATAATGGAGCCAGTTTTAGAGGTAAAAAACCTGGCGGTGGAGCACCGCAGGAAGAACCGGATACAGCCCATTATTGAGGGCATTGATTTTAAAGTGTTTCCGGGACAGTGCCTGGGAATTCTAGGAGAAAGCGGCAGCGGAAAGAGTATGAGCTTAAAAGCGGTCATGGGGCTTTTGGGTGCTGACTTTTCCGTAACAGGAGAAGCTCATTTTCAGGGTGAGAATTTAATTGGAAAAACAAAGGAACAGCTTCGGCGGATCAGAGGAAAAAGTGTTGCCATGATTCTGCAAAATCCCATGACCTGCTTTGATCCCTTATACCGGATTGAAGACCAGCTGTCAGAAACCTACAGACAACATACCCAGCTGACTAAGAAGGAAATATATGAAAAATCACTGTCAGTTCTTACTGCCATGCAGATAAAAAATCCGGAAGAGGTTATTAAAAAATATCCTCATCAGCTGAGCGGAGGTATGCTTCAGCGGATTATGATTGGTCTTGCCATGTCCATAGAGCCGGATCTTTTGATCGCGGATGAGCCGACTACCGCCATTGATGCCATTACTCAGTTTGAAATCATGAAGGAATTTATCCGGATTAAAAAAGAGTCCGATACAGCCATGATTTTCATCAGCCACGATCTTGGTGTGCTCTCTGCAGTCTCTGATGAGGTTCTTGTACTGAACAGGGGGAAAATGGCAGATCAGGGGACGTTCCGCCAGATATATGAACAGCCCAAGGATCCTTACACCCGCCTTCTGGTAGAAAAAAAGAAAGCGGTGATGGATCAGTATCACAGATCTCTTGGGAGAAAAGGAGTGATAAGCCAATGATAAAAGCAGAGCATATTGACGTCAGCTTTAAAAAGGAGAACCAGACAACCCTGTTTGGAAGGGAACGTCAGCAGGTACTGTTCGACGTATCCTTTGAGGTGAAGAAAGGGCAGTGCCTGGGTATTCTGGGTGAGAGCGGAAGCGGAAAAAGCACTCTGGGAAGAGTTTTATGCGGGCTTTTAAAGCCTGATAAAGGAAATGTCCTCTTTGAGGGAGCCAAAAAAGCGGTGATCAGCGTAGTATTTCAGGATTACACCACCTCGGCAAATCCCAGGTTCACAGTAAAAAGCCTGATTGGTGAAGGGCTGATGGCAAGAGAAAAACGAGAAAGAAAAGCGGTAGACCGCAGGGTAGAGACCAGTCAGCTTTTAAAACTGGTGGGACTCGATGAAAGCTATTTACAGAGACTTCCTCATGAACTCAGCGGAGGCCAGCTCCAGCGCGTCTGCATTGCCAGAGCACTGGCTGTAAATCCGGAGGTTATTTTGTTTGACGAAGCAATTAGCTCCTTAGATGCCCATACTCAGGTTCAGATCATGGATCTGTTAAAGGAGATACAGAAGGAAAAGGGGCTGACCTATATTTTTATCACCCACGACTTAACCTCTGTCACCTATTTATGCAGTCATGTACTGTTCCTTTACAAGGGAAGAGCGGTGGAAATAAGAGAGACAGAAACAATCAGTGAGGTTAGTCATTCTTACGCAAAGAAACTGTTAAATGCAATTCTTGACGTGGAGGAAACCAATGAGCCGAAGGTCCCTGACCAGGCTGTTTCATAGGAAGAAAGGAGAAATAAAATGATACAGATCGGAACCATGAAACTGGAGAGCAAAAAGCGGGTCCAGGGAATGCTTCACGTAGAAAATCATGATTTGGAGCTGCCTGTCTGTGCCATATGCGGCGGTAAAGAGGGACCGTTGGTGCTTATTACAGCCGGGATACATGGAGCGGAATACATTGGAATACAGACAGCAAGAGAACTTTCAAAGGAACTTCATCCGGAAGAAATCAGCGGAACCATTGTGTTCCTTCTTGTAGCCAATCCTCAGGCAGCATTTACCTATACCCGTCTTTTTGTACCCGAAGACGGAAAAAATTTAAATCGGGCATTTCCAGGAAAAAAGGATGGGAGTCTTTCCGAAAAGATTGCGTATACCATCGAGCATGAGCTACACAGCCAGGCAGACTATTACATAGACCTTCACGCAGGAGATACCCACGAGCAGGTAATGCCTTTTGTATATTATCCCGGCGTAGCAAAAGAGGAGGTCATGGAAAAATCCAGTAGAATGGCTGAGGCCACAGGAATGGAAATCCGTGTAAAATCCTCTGCAACCAGTGGATCCTATAGTTATGCAGCAATCGAAGGAGTTCCCTCAATTCTTATAGAGCGGGGAGGGGGCGGAAGTTTTACAAGAGAGCAGCTTGACTCCTATAAACAGAATGTGGTAAATGTTCTTTCCTGCCTGGGTGTTATAAACGTCGGCCAGGAGACCCAAAAAGAAAATTCCCAGATGGAAATTATAAATGCCGTTTACACGGATTCTCTGGCAGAAGGCTTCTGGCATCCTGCAAAACTTCCGGGAGAACGGTTTTTAAAGGGAGATTTACTGGGAACAGTGGAAGATGTGTGGGGAACACCTCTTCAGCAGTGTCATGCTGATTTTGATGGAATCGTTTTATATGAGACGACAGCCATGGGAGTGAGGGAAGGAGATTCCCTGATTGCCTATGGGAATGCCGCCAGTTGTCATAATACTCCCAATGAGCTATAATAAAGAGAGAAATGCCATTTGGAGGAATAGAATGAAATCTTTAATTATAGCAGAAAAGCCGTCCGTTGCCCGGGATATTGCCCGGGTGCTTCATTGTACAAAGAATCAGGGAGGTGTTCTGGAAGGAAATGCCTATGTGATTACCTGGGGGTTAGGTCATTTAGTCACTCTGGCAGACCCGGAGGATTACGATCCCAAATATAAGGAATGGAAGATGGAAGATCTCCCCATGATGCCGGATCAGTTTAAGCTTGAGGTAATCAGGCAGACCGGTAAGCAGTACAGCGTGGTAAAAAAGCAGCTTCACAGAAATGATGTGGGGGAAATTATCATCGCAACAGATGCAGGCCGGGAAGGAGAACTGGTAGCGCGGCTGATTCTTGAAAAAGCTGGAAATAAAAAGCCGATTAAGCGGCTTTGGATCTCTTCTGTCACAGATAAAGCCATCAAAGAAGGCTTTGCCCGATTAAAGGACGGTCATGAATACGACAATCTCTACGATGCAGCCATGTGCCGTGCAGAAGCGGACTGGCTGGTGGGAATCAATGCAACCAGAGCTCTGACCTGCAAATACAATGCCCAGTTAAGCTGCGGGCGTGTCCAGACACCAACCTTAGCCATGATAGCAAGGAGAGAGGAAGAAATCAAAAGCTTTGTGCCGAAGCCCTATTACGGCATTACGGCAAAGGCTTCCCAGCCGGCGCTGACATTTATCTGGCGGGATGAAAAGTCGAAAAGTTACCGTTCTTTTGACCGGGAACGGTTAGAAGGGCTGTTAAAGCAGATGAATTCCTGTAAAGATGGTGTAATCACTGAGGTGAAAAGCACTCCGAAAAAGAGTTTCGCTCCCCAGCTGTATGACTTAACTGAGCTTCAGCGGGAAGCAAACCGGAAGTTTAACTATTCTGCAAAAGAGACCCTTAATATCATGCAGAGACTGTATGAGAATCATAAAGTACTGACTTATCCCAGAACGGATTCCCGGTATTTAAGCTCCGACATTGTCCCCTCTATAAAAGAAAGGCTGGAGGCCTGCGGCGTGGGACCTTACAGAAAGATTGCAGGGAAATTATACAATGTGAAGATTGAAGCGAAACCCTATTTTGTAGATGATAAAAAGGTATCCGATCATCATGCCATCATTCCCACCGAGCAGTTTGTCCAGCTGGATCATATGACGATAGATGAGAGAAGAGTTTATGATCTGGTAGTGAGAAGGTTTCTTGCAGTTTTATATCCCCCATTTGAGTACGAGCAGACAGAGCTTGAAGTGCTGATAGGAGGGGAGACTCTCGTTGCAAGGGGAAAAACGGTAAAGGCACCGGGCTGGAAAGAAGTTTATGAAACACCCGACGAAGATGAGGATGAAGAACAGGAATTAAAAGAACAGAATCTTCCTTCTGTGAAAAAAGGTGATCCGGTCAAAGGCATCACGTTGCTGATGACAGAAGGAAAGACAAAGCCTCCGGCTCCGTTTAATGAGGCAACTCTGCTTTCAGCCATGGAGAACCCTGTTTCCTACCTGGAGACAAAAGACCGGGATATGGCGAAAACTCTGGGAGAAACAGGTGGCCTTGGGACTGTGGCAACCAGAGCTGATATCATAGAAAAGCTCTTTTCCAGCTTCCTTCTTGAGAAAAGAGGAAAGGATATATTCCTTACATCAAAGGCAAAGCAGCTTCTCACTCTGGTACCGGAGGATTTAAAAAAGCCGGAGCTCACCGCTGACTGGGAGATGAAGCTGTCTGCCATTGCATCGGGAAAACTGAAGCGCGGTTCCTTTATGAAGGATATCAGACTATATTCAGAAGAATTAATTCAGATGATCAAGACTGGAGAAGGAAGCTTCCGTCATGATAATCTAACGAATACCAAATGTCCTGTCTGCGGAAAACGGATGCTTTCTGTCAAAGGAAAAAACAGTGAGATGTTAGTCTGTCAGGACCGGGAATGCGGTCACCGGGAAGTGGTTTCAAGAACCAGCAATGCCAGATGCCCGGTCTGCCATAAAAAGCTGGAACTGAAAGGAAAAGGAGACGGACAGATTTTTGTCTGCAGATGCGGTTATAAAGAAAAGCTGACTGCTTTTAAAGAACGCCGGTCCAAAGAAGGGGCCGGAGTCTCCAAGAAAGATGTGGCGAAATATTTAAATAAGCAGAAAAATGAGGCCGCTGAGCCCATCAATTCTCCTTTTGCAGATGTGTTTGCAAAGCTGAATTTAGGAGGAGAAAAAGACTGACAGTGTACCTGGATGCCGGAAGGAAACTTTAATTTCTTTCCGGTATTTCTAATTATGCAAAGTTTTCGATATACTTTGGTAAAAGTTTAGTAAAAATTTACTATTCATATTGACGGTGGCATGGACTGTTATTATAATGAATTTGAAAGGTGAGGATATAGATTATGGCTACGATTAAAGAGATTTCAAAGCTTGCGGGTGTTTCAGCCGCTGCAGTGTCCCGGGTGTTGAACCAGGATGATACCATTGCGGTGAGTCCGGAGGTAAAAAAGAGGATATTTAAAATTGCCCACGAATTAAAATATGTCCCACCCAGAATGCGTCACGCGCAGAAAAAGAAGGAAATTGTCATAGGAGTGGCTGACTGGCATATTATTCGTACGGACAGAACCAATATCAGGCTATCCTCCCTGGACTTAATTGTAAAGTCCATGTCTGGAAAGCAGGAAGTGAAATTCTGCCGTCTCGATAAGAATCAGCCGGGTCAATATGACGGGATTATGGCTTTCGGTGTTTTTTCCCAGGAGGAGATGGAGTTTTTAAGAATGCAGAGTTATAACATTGTATTTATTAACTCGGATCCCAAGAATTATGAGTATGACAGCATTGTTATGGATTTTACAAAGGGAATCTGTGAGATGCTTAATTATCTTATGGTACGGAAAAAGTACCGTTCTGTCGGCTTTATAGGCGGTCTTTATGAAGAAGGACAAGTAAAGATCGGTTACCGGAGACTGGAAGGAATCCGGAATTCCTTTATGGAGAGCGGATATTATGCGGAAGAGAATTTCTACATAGGCGACATCAGCCGGGAAAGCGGCTATGAGCTGGCAAAGAAGGCCATTTTATCCGGTCATCTTCCCGAAGCGGTTCTTTTAGGAAGTGAAGAAGTTGCAGAAGGAGCATTGGAAGCATTTCAGGATGCAGGACTTCGTGTGCCAAAGGATATTGCGGTGGTGATCTACAAGGATATTGAGACCATTGAGTCCAAATGGCCCACCTATACCAAAGTCCGTATGTTTCCTGATATTGTATGGCAGACTGCCATCAAGCTTTTGCTGGAACAGATTACAGAAGGCCGGAAAGACAACATGACAATTTATCTTCCCACCAAGCTGGAGGTGGGTGACAGCGCGTAATGCCTCATGATCCCAAGAAAAAACCGATGAATCACACGAAAAGGAGAGCAGTATGAAAAAATCAGTTTCTGTATTAATGGCAGCAGCACTCTGCGCATCAATGATTGGCGGATGTTCTGGTGCAGGTAAGACCGGAGCACCGGCAGAGACAACTGCAGCAGGGACAGAAAGCACTTCTTCTGCAGCAGGAGCAACAACCGCAGCGGAGACAAAGGCAGAGAATAAAAAGATTGATAAGCTGAATGTTTATTTTGTACCTTCCAGAGAGCCACAGGAAATTGTCACCGCTACAGAGCCTTTAAAAGGTCTGTTAAAGACAGAACTGGGCAAAGAGGGCTATGATATCGGAGAAGTGGTAATTACGGTTGGAACCAGCTATGAAGCAGTAGGCGAAGCTCTTTCTGCTGGTACTGCAGACATCGGTTTTATTCCAGGAGGAACTTATGCTCTTTATGATGATGGAGCAGAAGTAATTCTTACTGCAACCAGAGATGGCCTGAGCAAAAATTCCGATAGTGCAAAGGATTGGAATGACGGCAAGGCAACGGAGGCAACCACAAAGCAGGCAACTTCTTACCGGTCCCTGATTATTGCAGGACCTTCTGAAAAGGGAAAAGCGCTGGCAGCAAAGATTAATGGCGGCGAGGCACTGACCTTTGAAGATTTAGACGGTGTAAACTGGAGTGTAATGTCCTCTTCCTCATCAGCAGGATACATTTACCCATCTTTATGGCTTCAGAAGAACTTTGAGAAAAATATTTTAAATCTTTCCCATGCAGTTCAGTCTGATTCTTACGGCAGCGCATTTGCCAGACTGGCTTCCGGTCAGGTAGACGTTTTATGTACATATGCAGATGCACGCAGGGATTATGAGGAAAAATGGAAATCAGAGTATGGCAGAACCGGTTCAATCTGGGAAGAGACCAATGTCATTGGTGTAACCCCTCCAATCTTCAATGATACAGTCAGTGTAAGCAAGACCTCCAAGATCATGGATGACAGTTTCAAAAAAGCAGTCCAGACTGCTATGATCAATATCGGAAATACGGATGATGGCAAGAAAGTCATTGCTATTTACAGCCACAAGGGTTATCAGGAGGCTAAGAGCTCCGATTATGATGATGAACGTGCGGCACAGAAGATGATCAAGGAATTAAATGCCAAATAAATAATATAAAACAGGCTGCGGAGGCGACGTGATCGGAAGAAAAAGCGCGCCTCCGTTTTTTTCTGGGAAATGAGGGTATGTATGATTGAATTTAATCAGGTGGGCAAAACCTATTCCAACGGCTTTCAGGCTTTAAAAGACGTTAATTTAAAGATTGAGCAGGGAGAATTTGTAGCCATAATCGGTTTATCCGGAGCTGGTAAATCAACACTTTTAAGAACCATTAACCGAATGCATGACATAACAGAAGGGACTCTTACTGTAGACGGAGTCAATGTTATGGAATTAAGGGGGAAGGCGCTGCGCCGTTTTCGCCGCAGGATCGGTATGATCTTCCAGTCCTTTAATCTGGTGACCAGAACCCGGGTAATTAACAACGTTCTCATGTCAAAGGTACCGGATCTTCCGTTTTTTCAGGCTCTCTTTGGAATCTTTCCAAAAAAGGATAAGCTGGAAGCGTTAGAGGCACTTGATAAAGTGGGAATCTTAGACAAGGCATTTGTCCGGGCGGACCAGCTCTCCGGAGGACAGCAGCAGCGGGTTGCCCTTGCAAGAACTCTGGCTCAGAACCCTCAGATTATTCTGGCTGATGAGCCGGTTGCTTCTCTGGATCCGGTTACGGCAAAGCAGGTTATGGGTGACTTTCTAAGGATCAACAAGGAGATGAATATCACCATTCTCTTAAACATTCATCATGTAGACCTGGCACTGCAATATGCAGGCCGTGTGGTTGGAATCCGGGCAGGCAGGATTGTTTATGATGGCCCGGCTTCCGAAGTAACTCAGGAAATTCTTGATGAAATCTATGAAGGTAAAACAGAAGAGGAGGCAGTGGGATGAGCATTTATGACAAGATATTTCCGCCGAAAAAAATGGTTCTTTCAAACGGAAAAACAGTCTTAAAGCCAGCATCCAGACTCCCTCTTGCTGCACTGATTCTGGTACTTTTCACTGCACTGTCCGTTAAGATTACAGGATTTGATTTAGGAGTTTTACGGGAACGGGGAAGCCAGTTTTTCGTCATTCTTGGAATGATGGCTCCACCTGAATGGGGCTACAGCTCCCAGGTCTGGAAACCGTTATTTGATACCTTAAAGATGTCACTTCTTGGGACAGTGATCGGTGCTGTCACTGTGATCCCATTTGCAATGGCAGCTTCTACTAACATTGTTAAAAATAATGCAGCAGTCGGTATTATGAGGCTGTTTTTAAGTATTGTGAGAACCCTCCCGACTCTGGTAACAGCGCTGATTGCCACCTACGTTTTTGGTCTGGGTACTCTGGCAGGTACCACCGCCATTGCCGTGTTTACATTTGCTTATATGGGAAAAATTCTTTACGAAGAAATTGAGACAGCTGATATGGGTGCATTTGAAGCAATGGAAGCTATTGGAGCTACCAAGGTCCGTGCATTTGTCCGTGCTATTATTCCCCAGGTACTTCCATCCTATATATCAAACGGGTTATTCTGCTTTGAGGGAAATGTCCGTTATGCCGCCATTCTGGGTTATGTGGGTGCAGGCGGTCTGGGATTGATTTTAAATGAGAAGCTGGGCTGGAGAGAATATCCCAGTGTTGGTATGATACTTATCATGCTGTTTGTTACTGTATTTTTCATAGAAACGGTGAGCCGTTATTGCCGCCGGAAACTGGTATAGGAGGTGGCAAGCTATGAATAAACAGATTGAAAAGGTCTATGAAGAACGTCCCAGGAATACCGTGTATCAGGTTACGGTCTCTGCCATTGTCCTTGCTTTGCTTGTCTGGTCCGGATCGGCAGTAGATGTATCCAAAACCGGTCTTTCCGGAGTACAGATTGCCGGAAATATTTTAAGTGGTATCTTTCATCCGGACGGGAAGCTTTTGTTTAATTTTACCCTTCAGGGAGTGCCTTATCTGCTTTTGGAGACTGTCTGCATTGCATTTTTAGGTACGATTGTGGGAGCGTTTCTGGCAATTCCCCTGTCTTTTTTATCCGCATCTAATTTAATGCCGGCTCCCATTGCTTATGTGACGCGTCTGGTGATTATGGCAGTGCGGACCATTCCTGCTTTTGTATATGGACTGATGTTTATCCGCGTCAGCGGGCCGGGAGCATTTACAGGTCTTCTTACCATGTCGGTCTGTTCCATCGGAATGGTTTCCAAGATGTACATAGAGGCCATAGAGGATCTGGATACCAGAATTCTGGAATCTTTAGATGCATGCGGCTGCAACACGTTTCAGAAGATCCGGTATGGAATTTTGCCTCAGCTGATTCCAAATTTTGCATCAACGGTGATATACCGGTTTGATATTAACTTAAGAGATGCCACAGTTCTTGGTCTGGTTGGAGCAGGAGGTATTGGAGCTCCATTAATCTTTGCCATGAATGCCTACCGGTGGAATGAGGCAGGTGCTATTCTGGTGGGGCTCATCCTTCTGGTTCTGATCGTGGAATATATTTCCACCAGAATCCGGGTGAAGCTGGCAAGGGGGTAAATGTTTGAAAAGAAATGCAAAAATTTATTATACTTCAGATGTTCATGGCTATCTGTTTCCTACCAGTTATGGGGATAAGACGGAACGTCCCATGGGACTATTAAACTGTATTTCCAACTTTCAAAAGGATGGAAATACGCTGATTTTTGATGGGGGAGACACCATATCCGGCTCCCCCATGGCTGCCTTTATCACAGAACAGGCCGGAGAACTGTTAGTAACTGAACCCTTGGCGCAGGTGTACAATGCGGCTTTCTATGACGCAGTTGTTCCTGGAAATCACGATTTTAACTTTGGTTATGACCGGCTTGCGGGTTATATGAAAAAACTGAATGCAGTATGCCTTTGTGCCAATGCAGATGATTTAAAAGGGGATACAGGAATTACCTCCAGTTATATCTTTCCATTGGAAAACGGGCTTCGCCTGGGAGTTACCGGTATTGTGACAGATTATGTAAATGTGTGGGAAAACCCCAAACACCTGGAGCAAATCCAGATTACGGATGCATTTGCTGCAGCGAAGAAAGAACTGGAATATCTGAAAAAGGAATCAGACATTACGGTCTGCATCTATCATGGCGGTTATGAATGTGACTTAGAGACCGGAACAGTGCTGACCTCCGGCAATGAAAATATCGGATACCGGATTTTAAAAGAGCTTGATTACGATATCCTGTTAACGGCTCACCAGCATATGACAGTTAAGGGGAGAGACTGTTTTGGAACCCACACACTGCAGCTGACTGCCAATGCTGTTCAGTATGCCTGTATTGAAATAGAATATGAAGATGGAACCTGCACAGTATCTTCATCCATATTGCCGGCAGGATCCTGTCACAACAGGGAGCCTTATGAATCAATGCTTCCGTTGGAGGGGCAGGTACAAAACTGGCTGGACCTTGAAATCGGAAGCTTAAAGGAAGCCATACCAGAGAAAGAGAAGCTTGATATGGCCCTTAGCGGAAGTCAGGTGGCAGACTTTTTTAATCAGATACAGATGGAGTATACCAAAGCTGATATTTCCTGCATCGGACTTGGCAATAATCCAATTGCACTTCCAGCACATGTTACCATGCGGGATCTTGTAAGAGTTTATCCTTTCTCCAACACACTGGTGGTACTGGAGGTTAACCAGGAAGTTTTAAAGCAGGCACTGGAACGTTGTGGAGAATACTTCACTTTGAATCATGGAACGGTTGAGATATCAGAAGTATTTCTAAAGCCTAAGGTGGAGCATTATAATTATGATTATTTTGCCGGGATTACATATGAGATTGATCTGGAGAGACCGGTAGGGGACAGAGTGGTAAGCATTCTTTTTGATGGCAAACCAATTGAGGACCGGAAGCTGAAGCTGTGTATGAGTGATTACCGTGCAAGCGGAACAGGAGGCTATGAGGTTTACAAACAGTGTCCCGTATTAGAACGATTTGGCACAGATGTTCCCCAACTTGCGCTGGAATATTTAAAGAACCACCCCCATACGGAGATAAGGAGATGTGGCGGTATGAACTTATATAACCACAAGTTATAAATAATATAGATATTATGTATGTTCTTGTTGAGAAAAAGTATTGAATTTCTCACTGTAAAGTGGTAAACTCCAATTCAGCAAATGTGATATCGAAAAAGCAATGACTGGGATACAGTCTGATTCCCCACATTCCTTTACAGAGAGCAGCCCGTCAGATGGAAAGGGCGCAAAGGAAGGAACAGGCCATCACCCAGGAGTTCCGAACTGAAAGACCTTCCGACAGGAGGATTGATTAAGTAAGGACGGGTCTTTCCGTTAGCAAAGAGCCGCTGCCCGACAGGCGGCGGATTTAAGCGGCTGCAATTTGCAGCAAACAGAGTGGTAACGCGGATTGGTTCATTCGTCTCTGCATCTTTTGATGCAGGGACTTTTTTCGTTATCTGGGACAAATGTATGTGGCTTTTGTCTGAGTATGAAAGGAGAGATTCTATGAATGGTTTAACTATGATGGTTCTTGCAATTGTATTTCTTGGGGGAGCGTATTTAATTTACGGAAGATATCTTGCAAAGACCTGGGGAATTGACCCGGAGGCAAAAACTCCGGCATTTGAACTGGAGGATGGGGTGGATTATGTTCCTGCGGATACCAATGTTGTATTTGGTCATCAGTTTGCTTCCATAGCCGGAGCCGGGCCAATTAACGGGCCGATTCAGGCAGCCATGTTTGGCTGGCTTCCGGTTTTACTCTGGATCCTGCTTGGAGGAGTATTTTTTGGTGCAGTACAGGATTTTTCGGCCATGTATGCTTCTGTAAAAAACAAGGGACGTTCCATTGGATATATCATTGAGCTTTACATAGGGAAAATGGGAAAACGGCTGTTTCTTTTATTTACCTGGCTGTTTTCCATTTTGGTAGTGGCAGCGTTTGCAGATATTGTGGCGGGCACATTTAACGGTTTTTCAGCTGAGGGAGCGCCGGTGACTGCCAATGGGGCAGTGGCAACCACGTCAATGCTGTTTATTGTGTTTGCTGTGGTTCTTGGGTTTTTCTTAAAATACAGCAAATTCGGCAAAATGGTTAATACGCTGACAGCAATTGGTCTTCTGGTATTATCTGTAGGGCTGGGGTTGCTTTTTCCGATTTACATCCCTCAGAATATCTGGCTTATTTTTGTGTTTATTTATGTAATAGTTGCTTGCGTAACTCCGGTATGGGCATTGCTTCAGCCCCGGGATTATTTAAACAGCTATCTTTTAATAGCCATGATCGTGGGATCGGTAATTGGAATCATTGTGTATAATCCTACCATGAACCTTCCATCCTTTACCGGATTTAAACTGGTAAGTGCAGGGGGAAGTATTTCCTACCTGTTCCCAACCCTTTTTGTTACCATTGCCTGCGGAGCAGTTTCTGGTTTTCATTCCCTTGTGGCTTCCGGTACAGCTTCAAAGCAGATCAAGAACGAAAAAAATATGCTTCCGGTTTCCTTTGGGGCAATGCTGCTTGAGAGTCTCCTTGCAATTGCAGCGCTGATTGCGGCGGGATTTGTTGCCACAAAGGAAGGACTTCCTGCCGGAACACCGCCCCAGCTTTTTGCAAAAGCAATCGCTGTTTTTTTAACAACAATCGGACTTCCGGAAACGTTGTGTTACACACTTATTACCCTGTCTATTTCTGCATTTGCCATGACAAGTCTTGATTCTGTAGCCAGGGTTGGGAGGATTGCCTTTCAGGAATTTTTTGCCGATGATACGCCCCAAGAGGAAAGAAGCTCCTTAAAGAAGCTTCTGACCAATAAGTACTTTGCAACAATTATTACCCTGATCCTATGTTATGCATTATCAAGAGCTGGTTACAGCAGTATCTGGCCGTTATTTGGTTCCGCAAACCAGCTGCTTTCCGCATTAGCGTTAATTGCCTGTGCAGTGTTTTTAAAGAAAACCAGCCGGAAGGGCTTTATGCTGTGGGGACCTATGGTTATTATGCTAGGAGTTACTTTTACCGCTTTGGGATTAAAAATTAAGGACTTAGTCTCGTCTCTGTCAGGTAAATTTGTTTTCGGCAATGCGCTTCAGCTTGTTTTCGCAGTATTACTGCTGATATTGGGAGTGGTTGTTGCCATAGAAGGTTTGAAAAAATTAGTGGGTAAAGAGACTGAAAATGACGCAAGTACTGGAGAAAATGTATTAGCTTAAAATTGCTTCATAAAAATACCAATTCAACTTTAATAATTTACTTGACAAAACTATAATCATGTATTAGTCTAGCAATGTAATTTATAAAATTAACTTTAAGGCAAAGAAGCCATAATCAGTGCAGAGACGCACACGATTATGGCTTAATTTTTTTGCTCAAAATTAATGGAAGAGGTGTTTTTATGGATCATGGAGATATTTCCTGGATGCTGATCAGCTCCGCTCTTGTACTTCTTATGACCCCTGGACTTGCATTTTTTTATGGGGGTATGGTAAAACGGAAAAGTGTTTTAAACATGATTATGTCTTCTGCTATTATGATGGGAATCGGATCCATTATGTGGGTCCTGGTTGGTTTTTCCCTGTCCTTTAGCGGAGATATTGGAGGCGTCATTGGAAATCTTAACTGGTTCGGACTTCATTTCGATACCTTAACCGATACGACTCTTCCTTACCCCAATACACTTATATTTGCTATTTTTCAAATGATGTTTGCAGTTATCGCTCCGGCACTGATCACAGGTGCTGTTGCAGAACGCATGAAGTTTTCCTCTCTGGTTATTTTTATGGTACTTTGGTCTCTTTTCATTTATTATCCCCTGGCCCACATGGTTTGGGGAGGCGGACTGCTCTTTCAAATGGGCTCTGTGGACTTTGCCGGAGGCGACGTGGTACATATTAGTTCCGGTGTGAGCGCACTGGTTCTGTCTGTAATACTTGGAAAACGTAAAAATCTTGGAAAAGCACCTTATCACCCACACAATGTTCCCTTTGTTTTTCTGGGAGCCGCCCTTTTGTGGTTTGGGTGGTTTGGATTCAACGCAGGAAGCGCTCTGGGAGCCAACGAACTGGCGGCTCATGCTTTTATGACAACAAATACAGCGGCAGCTTCTGCCATGCTTTCATGGGTACTGATTGAGGTAACAAAAAATGGGAAGCCTACTCTGGTGGGAACGTCAACAGGGTTAGTAATTGGCCTTGTGGCAATTACACCGGGAGCAGGGTTCGTTCCAATCTGGGCTTCAGTCATAATCGGAGCTCTCGTAAGCCCCATCTGTTATTTCTTCATCACCAGGGTGAAACCAAGATTTCAGTACGATGACGCTCTTGATGTATTTGGCTGTCATGGAATCGGCGGGATCTGGGGAGGAATTGCTACCGGCATTTTTGCAAATAAAGGCATAAATCCAGCTTTGCCATACAATGGGCTAGTTTACGGTGAGATTCAGTTATTCCTTCGCCAGATTGGTGCAATTGCAATTACGATCCTGATTGCAGTGGCAGGTACCCTGATTGCCGCAGGAATTGCGTCTGCCATAACCAAAGGAATGAAAGTTTCAGGAAGAGCCGAAATGACAGGACTTGATACCTCAGAGCATGGGGAGACTGCTTATCCTGCATTTAATGGTATGGATTAAGGAAGGGGGATTATAACATGAAGAAAATTGAAGCATTTATCCGTCCGGAAAAACTGGAAGATATAAAGGAAATTATGGACGAACTGAAATTAAACGGGCTCAGCATTATGCAGGTGATGGGCTGCGGAAACCAGAAGGGATGGACGGAGTTTGTCCGTGGAGCAGAGGTGGATTATAATTTCCTTACTAAAATAAAGATAGAATTATTTGTAACCGATGACCAGTCAGAGGCTGTGATATCCGCAATTATCAGACGAGCTTATACAGGAGAGTATGGTGACGGTAAAATTTTTATATCTGATATACAGGATGCCATCAGAATCCGCACAGGAGAGCGGGGAATTGACGCAATTAAATAGTTGATTTTATAAGGCAGTAAAGCTGGATTTTTTCAGTTTTACTGCCTTATTTTGTTAGAATCATTTTTTTATGGGAATGAATATGATAGATCGGGGTATATGCCCATTGAATTAAAACCAGATAATCGTTATAATTATCATATTTCCATAACGATTAAAAGAAATTATAAAAGAACCAGCGGAGGAGTTATGAGCATCAGGGTTGTAGTTGTAGATAATTCAGAGGAACTATTGGTGAAACTAACGGGTATTTTAAAAGATGTGAATGAAATTGAATTGTGCGGAAGCTTTCCGGAAGCCATTACAGCAATGCAGTATATAAAGGAAAATCCGGTAGATCTTGTTTTTTCGGATATTGTCATGCCGGATATCAGTGGTATTACACTGGCCTCCAAGCTTTACGAACTCCCGGACCCGCCAGAAGTTGTGCTTCTGTCCGGAATCCCGGGATTTTCACTGGAAGCATTTAAAATTCGTGTATTTGCGTTTATTGTAAAGCCATACACAAGGGCGCAGATCAGTAAGGTGATACGTTTATATAAAGAAAAAAGGTCAGGGGCAGAGGCCGGCAGTACAGCTGAAATAGCCAGATAGACATAAGGGTTCGTGTCTTCCCCGTTTTTGCTTTTTAATGGACGAACCCTATATCCTATGCTATAATAGGAAGATAGTGAAAAAAGAACCTTTTTTCCATAAGGAGTTTAATATGAAAGAGAAGTTTAAAATAAAGGGACAGCTGGGGATCTACTTGCAATGGCCTCTTTACTTAACCGGGCTGTTAATTGTTGCCAATGCAGTGATCGGTGCAGTGAGCGCAAAAGCAGGGATCATTATGGCTCTGTTTACTCTGATGTATGCAGGTATTGCCTTCTGGCTTTCTTTTTATAGAAAGAGACGTCTGTTAAGCGGTCTTGTGGAATTCTCTGCAGAGTACTCCTGGATGCAGAAGAAGCTCCTCAATGACCTTGAGATTCCTTACGCAATAGCAGATGAAAGCGGGAGAATTCTATGGGGGAATGACGAATTTTCCGTGGTTCTGGGAGAAGAGAAGCACATCAGGGCATCGAAAAAGAATTTAACCGGTATATTTCCTGAGATTACAAAAGATGTGTTAAAGCTGGCAGATGGTGCTGTAACACTTCATGGAGTATGCAATGACAGGAAGTATCAGATTCAGCTCAAAGCAGTGCATATGAACGATGCATCGGAACTGATGAGCGAGACTGAAGGAATGAATGATGCAGAACAGACGCTGCTGGCAGTTTATTTATTTGATGAAACAGAGATTCTAACATATAAACAGATGGTAGATGACCAGAAGATGGTCGCAGGTCTTATTTATCTGGATAACTACGATGAGGCATTGGAAAGCGTAGAAGAAGTACGTCGCTCACTTTTAACTGCACTCATTGACCGGAAGATCACTAAGTACATCACCACTATGAATGGAATTGTAAAAAAGCTGGAGAAAGATAAGTACTTCATTGCCATCAAGCAGTGTTACATCGCAGAACTGAAAGAAAACCGTTTTTCCATTCTGGAAGAGGTTAAGACTGTCAATATCGGCAATGAAATGTCGGTTACATTAAGTATTGGTCTTGGAATGAACGGTGACAGTTACTATAAGAATTTAGATTTTGCAAGAATTGCTATTGATATGGCACTTGGGCGCGGCGGCGACCAGGCAGTGATCAAGGATGGAGAACGAATCCAGTACTTTGGAGGAAAAGCTCCCCAGGTGGAGAAGACAACCCGTGTAAAGGCCCGTGTAAAGGCACATGCACTGCGGGAACTGATGGAAACCAAGGATCGGATCTTAATTATGGGACACCGCCTGACTGATATCGATTCCTTTGGCGCTGCCGTTGGAATCTACCGGATTGCTACTGCCATGGATAAAAAGGCTAATATTGTTATTAATGAAGTCACCACATCCGTCCGTCCCATGAAGGACCGGTTTGTGGGAAATCCGGATTATCCGGAGGATTTATTTTTAAAAGGTGATGCAGCAGCCAGTCTGGTTGATGCCAATACCCTGCTTGTTGTAGTAGATGTGAACCGGCCAAGCATTACCGATGAACCCCAGCTCCTTCGTATGGTGAAAACCATTGTGGTTCTGGATCATCACAGACAGAGCAGTGAGATCATTGATAATGCGGTTTTATCCTATGTAGAGCCGTATGCATCCTCAGCCTGTGAGATGGTAGCTGAGGTGCTTCAGTACATTGCAGATGGAATTAAGATCAAATCTGCGGAAGCAGATGCTCTATATGCAGGAATTGTGATCGATACCCATAATTTCACTAATCAGACAGGTGTAAGAACCTTTGAAGCGGCTGCCTTTTTAAGAAGGAACGGTGCAGATGTTGTCCGTGTCAGGAAGCTGTTCCGGGATGATCTTGATGATTATAAGGCAAAAGCGGAAGCAGTGAGAGAGGCTGAGATCTTTGAAGGAAACTTTGCTATCAGTACATGCCCTTCTGAGGGAATAGACAGCCCAACCGTAGTAGGTGCACAGGCAGCCAATGAACTGTTAGATATATCGGGAATTAAGGCCTCTGTGGTTATGACAGAGTATAACAATACGGTATATTTAAGCGCCCGTTCCATTGACGAAGTCAATGTACAGGTGATGATGGAGAAGCTTGGCGGCGGCGGACACAGAACCATTGCAGGTGCCCAGCTTGCCGGTGTAAGCATAGAAGAAGCAAGAAACCAGGTAAAAGCGGTTATTAAAGAGATGTTAGAGAAGGGAGACATATCATAATGGATATTGTATTATTAGAAGATGTAAAAGCACTGGGAAAAAAGGGACAGATCGTAAAGGTTAATGACGGATATGCAAGAAATTTCATTCTCCCGAAAAAACTGGGAATGGAAGCAAATACAAAAAATTTAAATGACTTAAAGCTTCAGAAAGCCAATGAAGCGAAGATCGCAGCAGATCAGCTGGAAGCAGCAAAAGAGCTGGGTAAGAAGATTGAAGAAGCTTCCATTACCCTGACAATCCGCGCAGGGGAAGGCGGAAGAGCATTTGGTTCCGTATCCAGTAAGGAGATTGCCCAGGCGATTACAAACCAGCTTGGATTTGATATTGATAAAAAGAAACTGGTTCTTCCTGAACCGTTAAAGACATTTGGTACCCATGAGGTTCCTGTTAAGCTTCATAAGGATGTAACTGCGAAATTAAATGTTAAGGTAATAGAGAGCTAGGAGGCACAGATATGGATGAGGCCCTGATCAAACGGATACTCCCTCACAGCATTGAGGCCGAGCAGTCCGTCATCGGATCCATGCTGATGGATCGGGATGCGATCATTGCTGCTTCCGAGATCGTTACAGCAGGAGATTTTTATCAGCACCAGTATGGCGTCATGTTTGAGGCCATGCTGGAGCTTTTTAATGAGAATCTGCCGGTAGACTTAATCACTTTGCAGAACCGTTTAAAAGAAAAAGATGTTCCCCCTGAGGTTTCCAGCCTGGAATTTGTAAGAGATATCATTACAACGGTTCCAACCTCTGCGAATGTAAGGTCCTATGCTAAAATCGTACGGGACAAGGCTGTATTAAGGCGTCTGATTAAGATAAACGAGGATATAGCCAATACCTGTTATGCAGGAAAGGAACCGCTGGAGGATATTCTGGCTAATACAGAGAAAACCATATTTAACTTACTCCAGAACCGTAATTCCGGAGATTTCGTACCCATTCGCCAGGTAGCCATGAATGTACTGGAGAAAATTGAGGAAGCCTCCAAGAATCAGGGAACCGTAACAGGAGTGCCAACCGGCTTTATTGATCTGGATTATAAGACTTCCGGACTTCAGCCGTCTGATTTCGTTCTGATTGCGGCCCGTCCTTCTATGGGTAAGACTGCGTTCGTATTGAATCTGGTAGATCATATAGCCGTGAAGAAGGGGCTTCCAGCCATGGTATTCAGTCTGGAGATGTCAAAGGAGCAGTTAGTAAACCGTATGCTGGCTATGGAGTCCAATGTAGACTCTCAGAAGTTAAGGACGGGAACGTTATCGGACAGTGACTGGGATGCGGTAGTGGAAGGAATCGGGGTAATAGGAAATTCCAAGTTAATTATAGATGATACCCCAGGAATTTCAATTATGGAGCTGCGTTCCAGGTGCAGGAAGATGAAGTTAGAATATGGGTTAAGCGTTGTAATTATTGACTACTTACAGTTGATGAGCGGAAGCGGAAAAGGCGGAGAGAATCGTCAGCAGGAGATTTCCGAGATTTCCCGATCATTAAAAGCCCTTGCAAGAGAGTTAAGTGCTCCGGTAATAGCGCTATCCCAGTTAAGCCGAGCCTGTGAGACAAGGCCCGATCATCGGCCGATGTTGTCGGATCTTAGAGAGTCGGGAGCGATCGAGCAGGATGCCGATGTGGTTATGTTTTTGTATCGAGATGATTATTATAATAAGGATACTGATATGCCGAATATTGCGGAAGTTATTATAGCCAAGCAGAGAAATGGTCCGATTGGGACGGTGAATCTGGTGTGGAGGCCGGAGTATACGAAGTTTGCAAACATGGCCCGGCAATGAGCAGGATAGAAAAAGGGGTAGGCCCACCCTCAGAAACAAATGCATTTGTTTCTGAGGGTGGGCCTACCCCTTTTTCTATGGAGCGAACGCTCCCCATCTGGTAGAAAAATTGTTTCACAATTTTTCTACCAGATGGCTCCTGCGGCCTCCCGTCCCCCCTTTATCTTTATCTTTATCTTCCCCCCCCCCTTCGAAAAATCCCCTCCCCCATAAAAAAAATTTCAACATCTTATTCATAATCCGTATCATACCCGCATAAGATATAAATAGTAAGGTTATGAAAACTAAACGAACCAAAGGAGAGGATATAGCTATGGCTGAGATACATTACTTAATATCGGATGCATCAAAAAAGGTTGATGTAGAATCCCATGTCCTTAGATACTGGGAGGACGAGCTAGAGTTAAACATTCCCAGAAATGAAATGGGACACCGGTATTACACCGAAGCACACATCCGTTTATTCAAGCAGATCAAGGACTTAAAGGAAAAGGGATATCAGTTAAAAGCCATTAAGACAGCGCTTGAAAAAGTCATTGGGGACGGGAAGGATCCGGTTATACCTGATGAGTTATTGGAGGGGCAGATGACCCAGGAATTAAAAGACAGTGGATTAGCCGGAGAAGACGGCGAGTCAGGCCTGGAGGTACATAACACAGCACAGGTCTCTATTGCACAGGGAAAGATGGAACAGTTTCAGGAAATCATGAATCACATCATTGGACGTGCGTTGGAGTTAAATAATGAGCAGTTGAGCCAGGACGTCAGCAGTCTGGTCAATGACAAGGTCATTAAGGAAATGGAATACTTAATGAACCTGAAAGAAGAAAAAGAAGAAGAGCGCTACAAACAGTTGGACGAGCTGCTTCGTACCTATCAAAAAGATAACAAAGGCCGTGCAGAAGCTGCAGCATCCAAGATCCCCTTCTTCAACCGCAAAAAGAAATTTGGTCGAAACGGAAAAAAGTTATAGCATTCTCTCACTTTCAGATAAAAAGAGCCGAGAAACGGCTCAGGCAAAAAATCCGCAGTTGCCACTGAAAGTGTAAACTGCGGATTTTTTACAACGTCTTAATTCTCAGAACAAGCTTCCACAAACCTCTTAAAAAGCCGAAAAGCTTCCTCATTCTTTTCCCATAGATATTCCGGATGCCACTGAACTCCTACAAAGAAGGGATATCCAGGCATTTCCATCGCCTCAATCAAACCATCCGAAGAGTAAGCCGATGCAATCAGTCCCTGCCCCAAGTCCTTAACGGCCTGATGATGCATGCTGTTAACCCGTAATGTATCCATACCAGCAATTTCCCTCAGCATCGTTCCCTTGTTCAAAGAAACCGTATGGCTGGGCATATGATATGCAAATGGCTGCGTATGTGCGATAGGAAAATCTGATTTTGTCATAGAGAAGATATCCTGCCAGATCGTCCCGCCCATAGCGATATTCAACACCTGAATCCCTCTGCAGATCCCAAGAACCGGCTTCTGTTTCTCCAGAATAAATGGCAGCAGCCCAATCTCCATCCGATCCCTTGCCTCCGATACATTGCCGCAGTGTACCTGTGTTTCCTCACCAAACAAAAACGGATGAACATCCGGTCCACCAGTAAACAAAAAACCATCCAGCTCATCAGCCAACTGCTTCAGTTCTTCCTCATCAGCCTCCAGCGGCATAACAACCGGAATCCCTCCCGCGGCCTTTAAAGCGCGTAAATAGGTAGGTCTCATCTTAATATCATTATTATCCGTATCATGGGCAGGCGTCAATCCTATCAGCGGTTTTTTCATACTAACTTCCTTTCACAACTAACATAAGTGATAATAAAAAGATATGGAAATCAATAACAAAATGCCCCTCCCTTACGGAAGAGGCATATATGTATTCAAATAATTAAGCTTCAGAAATAGCTCCTGTTGGGCATACGCCTTCACATGCGCCGCAATCGATACAAGCATCTGCATCAATAACAAACTGAGAATCACCCTGGCTGATAGCGCTTACTGGGCATTCGCCTTCGCATGAACCGCAACTAACACAAGCGTCACTAATAACACGTGCCATGATAAATAACCTCCTTATATTCTATACATTTTTCTATATTTTATACTATTAATAAAATTTAATCAAGTAGAAAATGTAACAATTAATGTTTAATTTTAGGAGCAATAAGGATCAGGGGCATTAGTCCGGGCATCCCTGATTCCGGTAAGAATGATTTTCTTAGCCGATAGAGCATCTTCCTTAGATAAAGGTGGAACGCCTTTCAGCGGATAATCCATCCCCATACTTTCATATTTCACCTTTCCCATATCATGATAGGGAAGGACATCCAGGGCCTTCACGTTTTTTAACTGTCCGATAAAGCGTCCAAGATGGTATAAATCTGCTGATTCGTCTGTGATGCCGGGCACCACCACATGGCGGATCCAGACAGGAATTTCTTTTTCATCAAGATAGCGGGCAAAATCCAGAATAGCTGCATTGGAATGACCAGTTAAGGGTTTGTGCCTGATATCATTAATCTGCTTGATATCCAGCATGACCAGACTGGTTGAAGCAAGAAGACGGTCTATTTTCCTTAAATATTCTTCATTGCCTCTATTAAATGTCACTCCAGAGGTATCCAGACAGGTATGAATATCCTTTTTTCTTGCTGCTTCAAACAGCTGGGTAAGAAAATCCAGCTGCATCAGCGGCTCACCGCCTGTGGCTGTGATACCTCCGCCCCGGTAAAAATGCCGGGACGACTCATATTGCTTTAATATTTCCTCAACGGTCATCTGACTGCCGCCTGCCAGCTCCCAGGTATCCGGGTTGTGGCAGTACTGGCAGCGCATGGGGCAGCCCTGAAAAAATACCACCATGCGCACGCCTGGACCGTCGACGGTACCAAAACTTTCAATGGAATGGATACGTCCTGTCATAAGTGCTTCGCCTTCTTTTCTGATTGTTACATATTGCTGTGGAATGTACGGGAGATAACCTCATCCTGCTGTTCTTTTGAAAGCTTGATAAAGTTAACTGCATAACCGGACACACGAACGGTCAGCTGAGGATAGTTCTCCGGATGCTTTTGTGCGTCCAGAAGAGTATCCTTTGTAAAAACATTGACATTTAAGTGATGTCCGCCTTCTTGTACATAGCCATCTAATAAGTTCACGAGATTGTCGATTTGAGATTCACTGATATTTGCCATTGCATTATCCTCCTTATGTGTTTTCGTTCATTTGGTATTCCTGACTGCCTATTGGTCATCCTCTTCCCGGTCCATGCCCTTAAACAGAGTAGGAACGCGGCAGGCTACATCGCCTTCGGCACAGTCAAGAGAATTAGTTGTCGTAACTGTCTTTGCCATAGTCTTATGGGCGTTTACGGTACCGTCCTCAGCTACAAGGATATTCATATGACCGCCGTTGTTGGTCATAAAGGAATCCAGCATTGAAACGATATCATCAATTTGTTTTTCATTTGGATCTGCCATAACAGCCACTCCTTACTTCTGGTCCTCGCCTAAAGCCAGTTCAAGATCCACTTCTAAGTCTCCGGTGAAGATCTTATCCTCTTTGCCAAGAGCTCCTGGTACGATTGAGAAGGTGTTGGAGATACCATCCTGAGCATCCTTAAATGGAAGCTTTGCTACTGATGCCAGAGATGCGACTGCACCATGAGTATCTCTTCTGTGCATTGGGTTTGCACCTGGTGCAAACGCTTCACCCTTCTTACGTCCGTCAGGAGTTGCTCCTGTGTTTTTACCATATACTACGTTGGAAGTAATTGTCAAGATGGAAGTTGTTGCAATTCCTCCGCGGTAAGTGTGATTTGACTTCACAAAGTTCATGAAAGTGTGTACCAGATCATTAGCAATCTGATCCACGCGGTCGTCATTGTTTCCGTATTTCGGGAAATCTCCCTCAATTTCATAATCCACAACAATGCCATTCTCATCACGGATTGCTTTCACCTTAGCGTATTTAATAGCGGAAAGTGAGTCAGCCACAACGGAAAGACCAGCGATTCCGGTTGCAAACCAACGGGTTACTTTTTTATCATGAAGAGCCATTTGAATGCGCTCATAACTGTATTTGTCATGCATATAGTGAATGATGTTTAACGCATTTACATAAACATTTGCAAGCCACTGCATCATATCCTTATAAGCATCCATTACTTCATCATAATTTAAATATTCAGAAGTAACAGGACGGTATTTCGGGCCTACCTGTTTCTTTGTGATCTCATCCACACCGCCGTTGATGGCATATAAAAGACATTTTGCCAGGTTAGCACGTGCTCCGAATAACTGCATTTCTTTTCCGACTCTCATGGAAGATACACAGCATGCAATGGCATAGTCATCACCGTGGGTAACTCTCATTAAATCATCATTCTCATACTGAATAGAAGAGGATGCGATAGAAGTCTTTGCGCAGAAACGCTTAAAGTTATCAGGAAGCTTTGTGGACCAGAGAACTGTTAAATTAGGTTCTGGTGCAGTGCCTAAGTTCTCAAGTGTATGAAGGTAACGGAAAGACATCTTTGTTACAAGAGGACGTCCGTCAATACCCACACCACCGATAGACTCTGTTACCCAGGTAGGATCTCCTGAGAAAAGCTCATTGTATTCTGGTGTACGTGCAAACTTCACAAGACGAAGCTTCATAATGAAGTGATCTACAAATTCCTGAACTTCTTCTTCTGTGTAAGTACCTTCTTCCAGATCTCTCTGAGCATAAATATCAATGAAAGTAGAAGTACGTCCAAGGGACATGGCAGCACCGTTCTGCTCCTTAACTGCAGCTAAGTAAGCCAGGTAAGTCCACTGAATGGCTTCCTTCACATTCATGGCAGGTTTTGAAATATCAAATCCATAAATAGATCCAAGTTTCTTTAATTCCTTTAAAGCACGGATCTGCTCGGATAATTCTTCTCTTTCACGGATTATTTCAGAATACATGGTAGAACGGGTTGTGTCCTTCTGTTCTTCCTTGTCTTCAATCAGACGATCAATTCCGTAAAGAGCGACTCTTCGGTAATCACCGATAATACGTCCACGGCCGTAAGCATCCGGAAGTCCGGTGATGATGTGGCTGGAGCGGCAGTTACGCATTTCTTCTGTATAAGCATCAAAAACGCCTGCATTATGAGTCTTTCTGTGAACGCTGAAAAATTCTTTTATTTCTGGATCAATGGTATAACCATTATCTGCGCATGCCTTTTCTGCCATTCGGATACCGCCGTAGGGCTGCAGGGAACGTTTGAAAGGCTTATCTGTCTGAAATCCAACAATTGTTTCTTTGTCCTTGTCTAAATATCCCGGGCCATGAGAAGTAATAGTAGAAACCAGCTTTGTATCCATGTCAAGGACACCGCCTGCTTCACGCTCCTGTTTGCTTAATTCCATAACCTGTGCCCACAGTTCCGCTGTCTTTTTAGTCGGTCCTGCAAGGAAAGTATCATCCCCATCATAAGGGGTATAGTTCTTCTGAATAAAGTCTCTGACGTTAATCTCGTGCTCCCAGATGCCGTTGTTAAAAGCTCTCCATTCCGGTCTCATTTGTTTGTACCTCCATAAAAAATCTTTATAATAAGTGGCTATAATAAATAAATGTCATCAAAGGTTATAATTCCTACGTCCTTTGTATGAATACATTATATATGAATACTGTATACAATGTCAATAGCGCTTATTGATAAATTTTTCTATAAGCGTTTAAAAGAAAAAAGGAAATGAAACCCTTGCTAATTGCATGAAAAAGTATTATATTATAAAAACAGTATGTACAATTTTATAAGGAGGGATACAAGATGCAGATTGATAAAAATATGCTGATCGGAGCATTGCTTGATATGGATGATAATATTGCACCGATGCTTATGCGCGCAGGCATGCATTGCCTTGGCTGCCCGGCATCTCAGGGAGAGTCTTTAGAGGAAGCTTGCCAGGTTCATGGAATTGACTGTGATGTTCTGGTTTCTCAGATTAATGAAGTCTTAGCAGACAGATAGAGTAAAAGGAGGCGATCCCTGGATCTGCCTCCTTATTTTTCGTTCTTTAATTCTTTTTTTTCTTCCCGGTAATGTCTGGGACTCACACCATATTCCTGCTTGAATATCTTTGAAAAAGTCAGCGGATTATCATAACCGATGCTGGTGGCAATTTCCTGTATGGATCTGCAGGTGCCGGCAAGTTCCTGGGCTGCAATGTTTAAACGGAATCTCATTAAGTACTCCTGAGGAGAAACTTCCAGCTTCTTTTTAAATATTGAAGTTAAATAAGAACGGTTAATTCCAATATAATCTGCAATATCCTGAACCTTAATACGGTCATAGTTCATCTTAATATACTGAAGTGCATAATCCACATAAGTATCAATGGAATAATCATACTGATTCCTGCTTGTACGCAGGCTGCTTTGTGTCTCAATCAGGGTGGACAGGATCTCATACAGATATCCCACACGCTTAATTTCATTGGCAAAGGTCAGCTGGTTGGTGTCCAGCATCTTCTGTATCATGGGAAGATAGCACCGGTTGGGGATCTGGGAATGAATGGCACAATGATCGTTTAACAGACCAGCATATCCCAAATAGGCTTCTGCCATGGTACCGTCAAAGGTAATCCACATATACTCCCATGGGTTTTCATAGTCAGCATGATATTGAATCGGCTGCCCTTTGGGGATCAGAAATATATCATCAGCCGCCAGCTCATAATGAGTGCCTCCCGTCTCCAGAACACCCGCACCCCCTAAAACAAAGTGAAGATGATATTCATTTGGAATCTTGTGATTGTAGGTATATCCAGGAGGACACTGCTGAATGCCACAGTGGACCAGATACAAATCATTGGTTTGACGCTTGATGTTTCTTAAACAACGGAATCCTGCCACACTTTTATAACTCGTCTGTTTTTCAGTCAAAGCTATGCCCCCTCAATCGGATACTGATTATTCATATCTATTATACAGGAAGCAGATTTCACATGCAAATCTTATTTGAGGAAGAAATGTCATCGGTACATACTCATATAGTCACCGTGTGCATCAATCAGTTCATCCACCATGGCCCTGATATCCCGGATACTAAGTTCAGCGCTGGTATGGGGATCCAGCATGGCGGCCTGGTAAATCATTTCCCTGTTTCTGGTTCTTGCCGCTTCCACGGTGATCAGCTGAGGATTAATATTTGTCATATTCATGGCAGCCAGCTGGACTGGAAGACGGCCAACATGGCAGGGAGTAATACCGCTTCCATCTACCAGACAGGGGACTTCCACACATGCATCAGAAGGGAGATTTTCAATCAGCCCCTGATTTAAAACATTTCCGCCGATTTTATAAGGCTGATTGGTTATTATAGCCTCCATAATATAGGAAGCATATTCCAGAGAACGGGTATGAGTAATGGCTCCGTTATTTAAAATGGATTTTTTCTCTTCCTCCCATTCATTAATCTGCTTGATGCAGCGTCTGGGATATTCATTTAAAGGAATATTAAATTCTTCAATCAGCTGGGGGTAGCGGGATTTAATAAACAGGGAATTATACTCTGCATTGTGTTCGCTGGATTCTGTGCAATAATACCCCAGATTCCGTATGTATTCAAAGCGTACCATATCCTTGTGCCCGCCAGCCTGATTCATCTCAAAAGCCTTCTGTCGAATGGTGGGATAGAGATCATCGCCGTTCCTGTCATGAATATTTAAAAGCCATGCCATATGATTAATTCCCGCAATCAGCTCTGTCCGCCCATCCATGCGGTCTTCCATCCCCAGTTCCTTTAACAGATTTTCCGAGCAGACCTGAACGCTGTGACACAGACCAATGGTTTTGACCGAGGTATACCGCTGCATATATCCGGTGAGGATTGCCATGGGATTGGTATAGTTTAAAAACCATACATTGGGACAGACCTCCTCCATATCTTTAGCAAATTCCTCCATAACAGGAATCGTCCTTAACCCCCGCATGATACCCCCAATTCCTAACGTGTCTGCAATGGTCTGGCGCAGGCCGTATTTTTCCGGTATTTCAAAGTCAGTGATGGTGCATGGATCATATCCGCCAACCTGTATTGCATTTACCACAAAGGTGGCACCGGACAAAGCCTCTTTTCTGTTTTCCGGTCCTAAATAGGTGTGGATATCTGCCCTGCCTTCATTCACGTTTTTGTTGATTGCACTTAAAATAAGCTGTGAGTCCATAAGCCTTACGGGATCAATATCATACAAGGCAATTTCAGCATCCCGCAGTGCAGGTGTACACATGCAGTCACCCAGGACATTCCTTGCAAATATAGTACTTCCAGCTCCCATAAAAGTTATTTTAATCATCGTTTTTCCTCCTTGTTTTTCTTGTCTGTCTATTAAGGCTATTGTATAATCACACTAGATAAAAAGATAGGAAGTTTGTTTCAAAAAATTGTCATTTTGTTGCATGGAGGTTTTAAAATGAATCAATCAGCAAGGGAACTGACCATCTATTACTGTGGTCACGAAAGGTGTGCTCCCGGTCATTTTTTCGGACCTGCCGTCCGCAAGCACTATCTTCTTCATGTTATATTGAAAGGAAAGGGGATTTACCGGATAGCTGACAAAGAATACAGACTTTCAACGGGGGAGGCTTTTTTAATTAAGCCCCAGGAAGTTACCTATTATCAGGCAGATGACAAAGATCCATGGGAATATGCCTGGGTGGCATTTTCCGGAAATGAGGCAGAACGTCTGGTTTATGAATACCGCAAAGAGGAAGCGGGATACTGCTATCGTTTTATAAATGGGAATCAGTGGAGGGAGATTATACTGGCACTTGTAAAGGCATTTTACAGCACAGCCCATAACATGGACGAGATGAGGGGGTATCTTTATCTTTTGTTTTCCCGGTTTCCAGGTAATACAAAAGAGTCAGATTTATATGAAAAAAGTTATCTTGAGCAGGCGGAAGCGTATATCCGGCATAATTACAGCTATCCCATACAGATTGCGGATGTAGCAAGGTTTATTGGCATTGACCGGACCTATCTTTACCGGATATTTAAAAAGCACAAAGGGGTATCTCCCAAGCACTATCTGACCCAGTACCGGGTACTTGAGGCAAAACGGCTTTTAGAGGATACCTCATTAAGTATAACGGAAACAGCCCTCTCCTGCGGTTTCCACGATGCTTCGGTTTTCTGCAGATGCTTTCAAAAAGCCGAGGGGGAATCTCCGCTCCGGCACAGGAAGCAGTTTCGGGAAGGTGATGAATTAATGTAACAAAACGCCATATAAAAACCACATTAATCTATGTAAAATTAACAAAGAACCGATTATAATTAGGTCTATAATAACAAAAAGCAACAAAAATTTATTGGGTAAAGTTTTGTAACTATTGAAAGTGACAAATAACGGGAGGTAACAGAATGAAACGGAGATGGGGATTACCAGCAGCAATGGCAGTAATTGCAGCAACCGCACTGATTGGCTGTACAGGTCAGCAAAGCAGCAGCCAGACAACAGCTGCAGGATCACAGGAGACCAAGCAGGAATCAAAGCAGGAATCAAGCGCCGCAGAAACAGAGAAGGAAAAAGGGGGCTCTTCTGGAACACTGACTGTAGCGATCTGGGATAAAAACCAGGAACCAGGTCTGACAAAGATCATGGCTGATTTTACAAAAGAAACTGGAATTAAAACACAGATACAGGTAACACCATGGGATCAGTACTGGACCATGCTGGAAGCAGGTGCTACGGGAGGTTCTCTTCCTGATGTATTCTGGATGCATTCCAATGAGATCGCACGGTACTCAGAATATGAGATGCTTTTGGATTTAACAGACCGGATCAAAGCAAGTAAAACCCTTGAGATGGATAAATTTCCAAAAGAGATTGTAAACATCTATAACTGGCAGGGAACCAAGCAGTATGCAGTACCAAAAGACATAGACACAATCGCTCTCTGGTACAATAAAACCATGTTTGATGCAGCTGGAATTTCATACCCAAGCAAGGACTGGACCTGGGATGATTTTGCAGATGCTGCGAAAAAGCTTACCAAGGCAGATGGCAGCCAGTATGGATTTGCAATTAATCCAACCAACGACCAGGCAGGCTGGTGTAACCCGGTTTATGATATGGGCGGCTACGTAATCAGCGAGGACAAAAAGTCTTCCGGATTTACACAGCCGGGAACCATAAAGGCTCTGACATTCCTTACCGACCTTATGAAAGAAGGATATGCTCCTCCTTATGAAGTAATTGCAGAGAATAAGGAAGAAGCGTTATTTGAAGCAGGCAAGGTAGCTATGATTACTCAGGGCTCCTGGATGCTTTCAGAACTTTGCAACAATGATTACGTAAAAGCAAACTGTGACATTGCAGTTCTTCCAAAGGACAAAACCACAGGAAGACGTGCGTCTATCTATAATGGTCTTGGCTGGGCAGCCTCTGCCAATACCTCCATGCCGGAAGAGGCCTGGAAACTCATTGAATACATGGGTTCCAAAGAAGCTCAGCAGAAACAGTCTGACCTTGGAATCGTAATTTCTGCTTATCAGGGAACCACGACTAACTGGGTTAAGGCATACCCCAGCTTTAATTTACAGGCATATCTGGATATGATGGATGATCTGGTTATTCGTCCATACTCCAAATCGACGGTTGCGTGGACCAATATGATGCATGAAAAACTGATTGATGCATGGACCGGAAAGAAGAGTGTAGAGGATGTCTGCAAGGATATTGATAAGGAAATGAATGCCATGCTGGCGGAAGAATAGGTATGGTCGGGGAGGCAGATATAACGGATGCCTCCCCTTTTAACGAATTTGCGGAGGGACTGCATGAACAGAGAAAAAACGGTATCAAGACGGGAAAAAAGTGAATTTTTGTGGGGCTGGCTGTTTCTGCTGCCTACCATGACAGGCCTCATAATTTTGAATATTATACCAATCTTTCAGACAATCTATCAAAGTTTCTTTAAAACCGGAGCCTTTGGTAAGGGAAATGTATTCATAGGGCTTGGTAACTACAGCAAGCTTCTACAGGACGGTACAGTCTGGCAGGCTCTTTGGAATACCTTTAAGTATGCACTTGTGGAAGTGCCATTTTCCATTGCCATCGCGCTGGTACTTGCTGTTATACTGAACGGAAAAATAAAAGGCCGTTCCATCTGGAGGACTATTTATTTTCTGCCAATGGTTGCTGCTCCGGCAGCGGTAGCCATGGTCTGGAGATGGCTTTATAATTCAGAATTTGGTTTGATTAACCACCTTTTAAACCGAATCGGGTTTTCCTCTGTGAACTGGATTTCAGATCCTGGAATTGCTTATATTTCCGTAGCTATCGTGGGAATCTGGTCGGTGATCGGATACAACATGGTTCTGTTTTTTGCAGGTCTTCAGGAGATCCCCAGAGATTATTATGAAGCAGCGGAAATTGACGGAGCCGGAGGTGTGAAACAGTTTTTCTACATCACCCTTCCCCTGATTTCCCCTACCATGTTTTTTGTGACTGTGACCAGAGTAATTGGAGCCATGCAGGTATTTGACAGTATTTATATGATGATGGAAAAATCCAATCCGGCACTGGTAAAAACCCAGTCCCTGGTTTATCTGTTCTACAAATATTCCTTTGTTGAGGGAAACAAAGGATATGGCTCCGCCATTGTCATGCTGCTGCTTTTGGTAATCCTGCTCATTACAGTAATCCAGCTTCTTTGCCAGAAGAAGTGGGTTAATTACAACTAAGGGGGAGAATGATGGATAAGGATAGAAAATTTAAGTCAGTACTGCAATACTTCGTGCTTGCAGTGGGATCTGTTGTTATGCTGGTTCCTTTCTTATGGATGATACTTACGGCTTTTAAAACAACGTCTGAGGCGACGCAGATGAATCCATTTATTATCTTTCCTTCTGTATGGAGAAAGGATGCATTTTTATCTGTAATGAGTAAGATGAATTTTTTAAGGCTGTATTATAATACACTGGTTCTTATTATAGAACGTGTAGTCTGTGCAGTGCTTACAGCTACCATGGCAGGATATGCCTTTGGAAGGCTTCATTTCAAAGGAAAGAATCTTGCATTTTCCCTGGTATTATTCCAGATGATGGTTCCATCCCAGATATTTATTATTCCACAATATCTGATGGTGGGCAGGCTGGGCCTGTTAAATACCTCCTTTGGTCTCCTCTTCCCAGGACTGGTTACAGCGTTTGGAACCTTTTTGCTTCGTCAGGCCTATATGGGGCTTCCTGCATCGTTAGAGGAAGCAGCCAGACTTGATGGCTGCAACATCGGTCAGGCATTTCTATATGTAATGGCGCCGCTTACGAAATCATCTATGGTAGCGCTTGGAATTTTCACCGCATTGTTTGCATTTAAGGAACTGATGTGGCCATTAGTCGTCAATACAGAACAAAATACCATGCCGCTTTCTGCAGCACTTGCAAAGCTGCAGGGTCAGTTTGTGACCAACTATCCGGAACTTATGGCAGCTTCTTTGCTGGCCTGTATTCCCATGGTTATCATTTACCTGATTTTCCAGAAACAGTTTATTGAAGGAATTGCAACATCAGGAGGAAAATTATAAAGGAGTTTACACTATGCCAATCATTTATCATCAACAAGCAAAAGAGTTTCATCTGTATAACCAGTCTGTCAGTTATATCATTCAGATTATGGGAAACGGCCAGCTGGGCAATCTGTATTATGGAAAACGAATCAGGGACCGGGAGTCGTTTGAGTATCTTTTCGAAACAGGTGAGCGTCCCCATGCTGCAATCAGCTGCCCTTATCCCGTCAATTTATGCCTGCAGTATACGAAACAGGAGTATCCTGCATATGGAACCGGAGATTACCGGTACGGTGCGTACAGTGTAAGACAGGAGAACGGCAGCAGGACTACAAACTTTACTTATGCCGAGCATAACATCTGCAACGGCAAGCCTTCCATTGAACCCCTTCCTTCTACTTATACGGAAGATGATTCAGAAGCATGTACGTTAACAATCCGGCTTCATGATGATCTCATTGATACTGATCTGATCCTCACTTACACCATATATGAAGAGCGACCGGTGATAACAAGAAATGCCTGTTTTAGACATAACGGAACAGAAAAAATTGTGCTGTTAAATGCCATGAGTGCAGCAGTTGATTTACCGGAATCAAACTACGATATGATTCATTTGTCAGGTGCCTGGTCCAGGGAGCGGTATGTAAAGCGGCGGCCTCTGGAACAGGGGATTCAGTCTGTCTACAGCATGCGGGGGATCAGCAGTGCGGAACATAATCCCTTTTTGGCACTGGCGGAAAAAAACGCCACAGAAGGAAGCGGAACTGTTTACGGATTCAGCCTGGTCTACAGTGGAAGTTATCTTGCCCAGGCAGAGGTCTGCTCTCATGATACAACCAGGGTCCTAATGGGAATCCATCCGGATACCTTTGAATGGCCTTTAAAAACCGGGGAATCATTTCAGACACCGGAACTTGTTATGGTATACAGCGATCAGGGACTGTCTTACATGAGTCAGGTATACCACAGACTTTACAGAACAAGACTTGCCAGAGGATACTGGAGAGACCGGGAGCGGCCTGTGCTTTTAAATAACTGGGAAGCCACCTATATGGATTTTGACGAAGAGAAGATTCTTTCCATTGCAAGAAAAGCAAAGGAGACAGGGGTGGAGCTGTTTGTGCTTGATGACGGCTGGTTTGGCGACCGCAGTGACGATGACCGCAGTCTGGGAGACTGGTATGTTAATAAGGAGAAGCTTCCGGGAGGCATATCCGGGTTATCAGAAAAGATCGAGGCCATGGGACTTAAGTTTGGTTTATGGATCGAACCGGAGATGGTCAATAAAAACAGCAGATTCTATGAGGCTCATCCAGACTGGATAATATCCGCTCCAGGGCGTTATGAAACACCAAGCAGACAGCAGCATGTGCTGGACTTTTCCAGAAGTGAAATTGTGGATTCTGTATACCAGATGTTAAAAGATGTGATAGAAGGAGCAAAAATATCTTACATTAAATGGGATATGAACCGTTATATTACAGAATGCTTTTCACGGGGCGGGGGTAAGGATGAGCAGGGAATGGTAATGCATAAATACATTCTGGGAGTTTATGATCTTTACAGCCGATTAATTCATGATTTTCCACAGATTTTGTTTGAGTCCTGTGCCAGCGGAGGAGCCAGATTTGATCCGGGAATACTTTATTATGCGCCTCAGGCGTGGTGCAGTGATAATACAGATGCCATCGACCGGTTGAAAATTCAGTATGGAACCAGCATGGTTTACCCTGTATCCAGTATTGGAGCTCATATATCAGCTGTTCCAAATCACCAGATTCACCGGATTACACCATTGAATACCAGGGGAAATGCAGCATTCTTTGGAGCCTTTGGATATGAGCTTGATTTAAATCATTTAAGTGAGGAAGAAGTTCAGCTGGTAAAAGAGCAGATTGATATTTATAAAAAGAATCGAAAACTTTTGCACCAGGGTACATTTTACCGGCTGAAAAGTCCATTTGAAGGAAATGAAACTGCCTGGATGGTAGTATCTGAGGACCAGAAACAGGCGATTGCCGCTTATTATCAGACCTTAAATCCGGCCAATGCAGGGTGGCTCAGATTAAAATTTGCCGGACTTGGTGAAGATGTGCTTTATGAAGTAACTGTTGAAGGCGATACAGGGGAGTATTATGGAAGTGAGCTGATGCACGCAGGACTTCCCATAAACAGAAACCGTTTCTTTAAGGAAACAGGCGATTTTGCTTCCCTTCTTTTCTTTTTAAATGAAAAATGATATAAGTAGAAAAATATTTACATATAAAGTCCGGATCCCAGTGGTTCGGACTTTATTAATGTAATATTTTACATTATTTTATCTGGAATCTGGTGATAATGTTGAAAAATATTTCAGCGCATGCTATAATTCTATAAAATTATGGGTGTTTCCTCATATAGCTGAATAGAGGAGGGTTTCAATGAAGGATTATAATGTGCATTTAACGTTGATTGATCGGATTATACTTGATTCCTATAAGGTTTTACTGGAAGGGCTGGCGGATTATCTGGGCAGCGGTTATGAGATGGTGTTACACAGTCTGGAAGATACGGAGCATTCGGTAATAAAAATCATTAATGGCCATCATACCGGGCGGGCAGAGGGGATGCCTATTACGGATCTGGCACTCCAGATGCTGGAGCAGATTAAAAAAGAAGGTGAAAAGGGTTACATTTCTTATTTTACAAAGAATAAGAAGGGAGAACCATTAAAATCAACCACAATTGTGGTGAGGGGAGAGGAAAGCCGGATTATCGGTCTTCTTTGCATTAATTTTTATTTAAATACTAATTTTTCAGAGATTCTTTCCGGTTTTATACCAGACATTACATCCCGTGCCCAGGTAAAAACTGAGACATTTGCCAGCAATCTGGATGAACTGATTTACAGTAAGGTTTCGGAGGTACGCAGCGAAGTGATGGAGAACGACCAGATTCTGCCATCACTTAAAAATAAAGAGATTATTAATATACTGTGCCAGCAGGGGGTCTTTACTCTAAAGGATGCTGTGGTTAAAGTTGCGGAGTATCTGGACATTTCTAAGAATACCGTGTACATGCATATTAGAAATGCCGGAGTTGTTACGGATAAAGAAAAATGAATAAATCTTAATTGAGGAATGATAAAGATTAGAGAAATGTCCTGCGTTGTTTGTTAAAATAAACAAAAAATAATGCAGGACATTTTATTTTTTGCTGTATCGCACAAAAATATTGCATTTATTAAATTTTTATGATAAAATAAATTACACTGATACGAAGAGAAGTAAAAAATATTTTATTCACCAATGAAAGGGAGGTATTGAAATGGAAAAAAGTAAAAAGAAACTTGGACTTGTACCCAAATTAATCATTGCCATCATCATCGGAATTCTGTTGGGACTGTATTCTCCAAGCTTTGTCATCTCCATTTTGATAACAGCAGCAGATTTATTTAAACAGTTTTTAATGTTTATCATTCCGCTAATGGTTGTTGCATTTGTAACTATGGGTATTGCGGATTTGTCACAGGGGGCAGGTAAGCTGTTAGCATTTACAGCGGGAATATCCTATACATCTACCCTGATTGCAGGAAGTGCTGCATATTTTGTAGCCAGCAGCTTTTTCCCAACTTTTGTTAATGAGGAAGTGGTTTCTAAAGTTGCCGCTGCCAGTGACAGAGCCATAGAAGGGTATTTCTCCCTGACCATCACTCCTCTGCTTGAGACTACTGCAGCAGTTGTATTGGCATTCGTTCTGGGTGTTTCAATCAGTACGATGAGAGGAAAGGAAATTGGAGACACGCTTTATAATGTATTTAAAGATTTATCTGAAATTATTACCAAGGTATTAAACCGCATCATAATTCCACTTCTTCCTATGTATATCTGCGGTACTTTTGCAAAGATGACTTATCAGGGAACTACATTTGCAATCATGTCCGTACTTTGGAAGGTATTCCTTGTTGTTATAATTTTGCATCTTCTTTACCTTTTAATAGCATTTACATTTGCAGGAACCGTAACAAAACGAAATCCTATTACCATGATGAAAAATCAGATTCCAGGATATTTAACGGCTATCGGTACCCAGTCTTCCGCTGCTACCATTCCGGTTAATATTAAATGTGCGGAAAGCAACGGAATTTCCGAGGAAATCCGTAATTTCGTAGTTCCGTTATGTGCCAACATTCATATGGCAGGTTCCATGATTACCATTACCTGCTGCGTGACAGCCACTTTATTAATCTACGGAATGCCTCATGGTTTCCTTACACTGTTTCCATTTATCTGCGTGCTGGGAGTTGCTTTAGTTGCATCTCCGGGAGCTCCGGGCGGTTCTATCTTTACTGCTACTCCATTTTTCCCAATCGTCGGAATTCCGGCAGTGGGAGATATTGCCAGCCTTTTACAGGCAATGTATATTGCACAGGACAGTTTTGGAACAGCCTGCAATGTATCCGGTGATAATGCAATCAGTGCACTGGTAGAATCCTACTACCGTAAATACATTAAAAAAGAAAAATAGAATTACACGCTTTGAAAGGAGCAATTAATATGCCGTCAATCAGTATATTTGATGTGATCGGTCCCAATATGGTAGGACCGTCAAGCTCCCATACGGCTGGAGCCGTAGCCATCGCACTTCTGGTAAAAAAATTATTTCCTGGCTCTGTGAAAGAGGTTGAATTCGTATTATACGGTTCTTTTGCCAGGACTTACAAGGGGCACGGTACAGACCGTGCCCTGCTGGGAGGAATGCTGGGATTTGAGACTCACGATTTGAGAATTAAGAATTCTTTTCAACTGGCAGAAGAACAGGGACTTATTTATTCCTTTGTTACCAATGAAAAAGAAACAGAAGTTCATCCAAATACCGTGGAGATTCATTTGACCGGCACAGATGGGGCTTTTATGTCCGTAAGAGGAGTTTCTATCGGCGGCGGTAAGGTAAAAATTGTTAAAATCAATGGCGTCGATGTTGATTTTACAGGAGAGTACTCCACTCTGGTAATCCGGCATTTGGACTATCCCGGGATGGTGGCCTATATCGCTACCTGCTTAAGTGAAAGAAATGTAAACATTGCATTTATGCGTTTGTACCGGGAAAAGAAGGGGGCTACTGCCTATTCTGTAGTGGAATCAGATGAAGAGATTCCCCAGGAGCTGCTTGAAAAACTGCGGGAACATGAAAAAGTTGAAGATGTAATGCTGATTCAGGTTTAGGAGGAGCTATGGATTTTATTTCAGGACAAGAATTACTGCAATTATGCGAAGAGAATGGCTGCCCGATTTCCGATATCATGATTCAACGTGAAATCAGTGAATATGGCGCTTCTTCAGAAGAAATAATGGGGCGAATGAAGGAAGCTTATCGAATCATGAAAGAAGCCTGTCATAAGCCGTTAGACGAACCGGTTCCCTCCATTGGAGGCCTCATCGGGGGAGAGGCGAAAAAGGTAAGGGACAGAAGACGTCAGGGAAAGTCCATATGCGGAAGTATGCTTTCCAAAGCAATTACTTATTCTCTGGCGGTTCTTGAAGTGAATGCTTCCATGGGTCTGATCGTGGCAGCGCCCACAGCCGGAAGCTCCGGAGTCCTTCCCGGTCTTTTGCTTGCATTAGAGGAGGAGTTTTCCCTTGATGATGAGCAGATCATATCCGGTCTTTTTACAGCAAGTGCCATCGGGTACCTGATTATGAGGAATGCTTCCGTAGCAGGTGCTCAGGCGGGCTGTCAGGCTGAGGTGGGGGCAGCCTCTGCCATGGCAGCTGCAGCAGCAGCCGAAATCATGGGCGGAACGCCACAGCAATGCATGGATGCAGCCTCCGCAGCACTTGTTAATTTACTGGGATTAGTCTGTGATCCGGTAGCAGGACTGGTGGAATGTCCATGCCAGAGCCGTAATGTAATCGGTGCTTCCAATGCCCTGGTCTGTGCGGAAATGGCTCTGGCCGGAATCCGGCAGCTGATACCATTTGACCAGATGGTGGATACCATGATGACAGTTGGACGTTCTATTCCGTTTGAATTAAGAGAAACGGCACTGGGAGGGTGTGCAGCAACAGAAGCTGCCTGCGCCAAAACCTGCCAGATCTTTAAAAATTAATAAAATTATATGGTAGAGAAGGATCGGTCGTTGGGATTGATCCTTTTCTTATTTCCAATTTTTATCTGACAAAATAAAATAGTTGCGAGTGCAACTATTTTGTGATATGCTGTTTTTGAATTATTGCTTTTGTATGTACGTGTTTAAACACCAGGAGGTGAATAAAATTGGATAAACACAGGGAAATCGGGAAATATATTTCCATCCTCCAAAGGCTGAATAATATGTTTTACGCAAACCGATTATCTTCTTTTCAGATAGGCTGTGGACAACAGTTTTTTTTATTGCAGATTTTTAATCATCCGGGAATGAATCTTCATGAACTGGCGTTAAACGGAAATTATGATAAGGCGACAGCGACCAGGGCAGTAAAAAAGCTGGAAGAAGAGGGATATGTGCGGACGGAGACCGAAGAAGTGGATAAACGGATACGGAGAATCTATTTAACTGACCGGGCAAAACCGGTTGTAGAAAAGACCCAGGAGTGTGTAGATGAATGGGCGGAAATAATTTTAGAAGGACTTACTGGCGATGAGCGTAAAGAAGCAGAGCAGCTGCTCATCCGAATGGCGGATAATGCACATCGCTTTAACAGCAGGCAAAAAGGAAAGGAATGACATACTTTATGGAACACAACAAGATAAATCAGGGGGGAAATCCCCTGGGCTATAAACCAATTGGACATCTGCTGATGCAGTTTGCTCTCCCTGCGATTATCGCCATGCTGGTAAACTCAATTTATAATATTGTAGATCAGATTTTTATCGGACAGGGTATCGGTTATCTGGGCAATGCAGCTACTACCATTGCATTTCCCATTGTTACTATTATTTTAGCAGTTTCTACCCTCCTGGGAGCAGGCGGAAGCGCATATGCTGCCATTAAGCTTGGGGAAAAGAAGGAAGAGGAAGCGCAGAAAACCCTGGGAACTGTTACAGTACTTACGCTTATATTCAGTGCAGTGGTTGTGGCTGCAGGCTTTTTATTTTTAGATCCCATGTTAAAGATTTTTGGTGCTACGGCTAATACCATGGTGTATGCAAGAGAGTATACTTCTGTAATTCTGATTGGTACTCCGTTTAATATGCTGGCGGTGGTTCTTAGCAATATGGCTAGAACTGACGGCAGCCCGTCGCTGTCTATGTACGCTATGCTGGTGGGTGCATTTTTAAATACCATACTGGACCCGATTTATATTTTTGTTTTTAAATGGGGGGTTACGGGAGCTGCGATTGCAACTATCACTTCCCAGATTATCTCAGCAGTGGTTCTAATCGTATATTTTATGAAAAAAGGTAAAAATATGCGTTTTAATAAACAAACCATGATTGTTGATATGGAAATATGCCGCCTTGCACTTCCGCTTGGAATATCAAGTTTTATTACACAGGTTGCTTCTACTATCTTACAGGTTGTCATGAATAATTCTCTGGTGTATTATGGTAATCAGAACGCTGTAGGCGGCGATGTTGCACTGAGTGCTATGGGAATTGTCAACAAGATCGGTATGATTTTAGTTTCTATCTGCCTTGGAATTGGAATTGGATCACAGCCTATTTTTGGATTTAATAAAGGTGCTGGTCAGCCAAAGAGGGTGAAAAAAACATTTCTGGTCGCTGCATTATCTGCAACCAGTGTGGCATTGTTTGGCTGGCTGATCTGCCAGATTTTCCCAGGGGCCATTTTAGGACTGTTCGGAACTCAGGATCCTCAGTTTAATATATTTGCTGAGCGATGCTTAAGGATTTACATGCTTGGCATATTTACAGCAGGTTTTCAGGTTGTCAGTACCAGCTATTTCCAGTCAACGGGACAGCCATTTAAAGCATCTGTTTTGTCTATGCTTCGTCAGCTTTTATTATTAATACCGCTGATTCTGATTCTGCCACTTCGCTTTGGACTGGACGGAATTTTATATGCAGGGCCTACGGCAGATATTATATCAGCAATAGTGGTCAGTCAGTTTATCATTCATGAATTAAGGAAATTAGACAAAGCCTGTAAGGCCTGATAAGCTTTTAGCGGAAGGAGAATGGCAGCCGTGAGTCTGAAGATACAAATGACAAAATTTTTAGCAGGGTCTGGAAATGCAGAAAAAAAGTTAGAAGCCAAGCTTTTGTCCCCTCCTCGGGGCGGCAATGTCATTGACCGGGATCATTTTAATAAAAAGATCCGGGTGAAGGAGTGGAGCGTAGACGGATTCGGGGGAGTCACCATTAACGGCAGCTATACCAGCCAAAAGCATATTTTAATGCTGCCGGGCGGTGCATATTCCCTGGAACCCTCCCGCCGTTATCTGGAACTTTCAGAATATTTTGCTCTTTCTCATCAGATGAAGGTTACAATTCCGTTTTGCCCATTGTCACCGGAATATACATCTATAGAAGTACATCAATATCTGCTTCATGTTTACAGTCGCCTTGTTAAGGAATATAAGGAAGATCAATTCTTTTTCTGGGGAGATTTTTCAGGAGGCGGTCTGGCTCTTTCTTTTTTACAGGAGCTCAGGGATATTAATAATTTACCGCTGCCAGCTAAAACTGCAGTAATATCGCCATGGTTAGATATCGCTCTGGAGAACCCACTGATTAAGATAGCTAAAAAGGCAGATGTTCTCCTTCCGGTAGAAACGCTAAAGCAAACGGGAATCCGTTACCGGGGCTCCCTGGCTTCCGATCATCCCTTTGTTTCTCCTATCTATGGAGACTGGGACAATCTGGGTAAAATTCTGATATTTTCTGGAACGGAAGATATTATGACTCCGGATTGTGATTTGCTTGCAGAAAAGGCGGGTAGTTTTAAGGGAACAGAACTGATTTATAAAAAAGGAGCTGGCATGTTCCATAATTGGATTTTAATACCCTGCAGAGAGACAGATGCTACATTAGATTTAATTGCTTCTTATTTTCTTGATGAGGGAGAAATTTAAAAATGAGGTTCGACCCATGGTGGCCGAACCTCATTTTGGCTTGTGATGAAGTACTATGAACAAAGGAACGGATTAAAGTTGTGCAAGTGACTGAAGGGCATTCCCCTCAATCAGGACCTCGTAATGTTCCTTGTAGTACGCTTCGGAGGCGTAATCCTGATGAATCTTGGATCCGTACTCTGCAAGAAGATTGCATACCCGGCTGAAGTCCAGTGACTTCTCAGGGGTGTTACGTATTACCAGATAATACTGTCTGGTATTTGGTTTTTTATATAAAGTATTCCTGCCATCATAAACCTGTCCGATGATCTTTGCAGCATCAGAAATTTGATCCAGACTCTGAAAACAGTAGATTCTTACTGAGGAAGCGGTTGATTGCTCTTTTGGTTTTTCTTCTTCCGGCTCTTCTTTTTTGTCTATTCCCAACAGATTTAACAGACCATCAGCACCTTCTAAAAGCTCACTGGCCAGATCTGGAGGCATGGAATCTAAATCCTCGTCTGTTGTTGGTGAAAATTTTGCAAACCTTGTATCTAATTCTTCCGGGTCATCAATTTTAGTGATTACTAACATCACGCTTTCGTTGGATAACGGAATTGCTTCTACCATGAGAGGAATGTCTTCTGCTTCAAATCCCACTTCGTTAGAGGCTTTTTGAATCATCTCGCGGAACAGGTTGCGGGCTTTTTCACTGCCGTAGGCAAGTTCGCCTAAATTAAGGTTTCGGACGCTTAAATCAAAGCTGGTAAGCGTACAACGGATCTGATTTTCATTGATACGTTCTATCTTCATAGGATCACTTCCTGTTCTTTTTAAAATGGTGAATATTTTTTACATACTTCCTCAACATAACTATACTATATATTATAGCAAAAAGGCAATTACTATGTGAAAAAATTTATATAAATTTAAGGTTTATATGCAAAAATACGGGTATCCTATCTAATTACTGGGATTTCTCCTTTAAATTTATAGCGTGATACTAATATGATACTATTTCCATAGGATCCAGTTATTTTCGGTCAACAAATAAAGGGAACCGCCAGTGGGCTCCCTTTTACATTTTTAAAAAGAAAAAGCTGGTAAATATAAGAATTTAAACAATCTAACCTTCGGTAAAGAGGATAAACGGTGTAGGTGCGTTTGACTGTACTCGATTTTCACTTTGATGATTACGGGTGAGTATAATATGATCAATCCCATCTTTTTGATCTTCAACCAGATGGATAGAAGTTTCCTTAATCGGGAACAAACAGCTCCTTCCATTTTTCTCCAGCGTTATGGAAGGTTCAATTCCAAGAAGCAGGGTATATTCCTTGTATGTTTTGTTCCATTCACTGGTTGAGATCCTGATTTCATGGATTGCGGCTGCTCCGTTGGCATGAGAGGTATCCTGCACTTCAATGATTGGAGATGGCTGATACTCGCTCATCAAAAAGGGAAGACGAATACTGTCTGGAGAACAGAGCGTCCATTTTAGTTTAATTCCATGGTGATCAATCCTGGATTTTGGACGTGGTTTCGATAGTTTTAGGCCATTTTTAAGAAGCTTATCTATATTTTCCTGATACAGTACACCGGGTACAGAATCCAAAGCAAAATCTCTTAATCCCTCCTGCCCCGGCAGGTAACGTGCAAGACGGCTGGAATAAGGCGGATTCCATATTCCTATTGTCTTAACTAAAAATTTAAGAAGTGTGTTAACAATTCTTCCGTGATCTGTGGAGAAAAGCTCCAGAAAACAGCCGTCTTTTAAATAGATCAAAGCATTGTGAGTCTTACCAGGGACACCTCCCGGTACTACTTGAAACCCCATTTCTTCATATTGTCGTATGGCTGTTTCAAGATGATTGACTTGAATTAACACATGCCCGATTTTGAATGGCATATTTTTATTTTTCACTAAAAAGACCTCCTGATTCATAATGAATAGTTAGTAATTACTAACTAAAGCAAAAAGAAAAGACCGCCAATGAAAGGCGGCATTTTAAAAAGTTTTCATGTCGCTATATAATTTAAGTATAAATTATCATTCCTAACGTTGGTTGTCAATTGAAACAAGTTATAATTTCGGTATTGTAATAGTCAAATTATCTCATCTATTTTTTTGTGAACTTAAAATTACAGCAGTCTCCGCCTTCATCCAATGTTTTACTACGTGTAAAACGTATTGTATTATCAATACCCTGATACATAATATAGTCACTGCGGCAAAAAATACGGCAAAGTTCCGGACAATGATAAAAACAGCAGGTGTCGTACCAGAGACATTGATGAATGTAAAAAATAAAATCCTTCGAATTGTCTTTTCTTATCTACATTGATATGATTTTCCATATTATGATTCATCAAGTGAGTTAAGGAAACATAAAGCTGGTGTCCCCGCTGCATTCCGAATTGGTCAATTAAAAACTGTTTTTGCAGTTTTGACATAATATTTCTCCTTTCAGTTTTCTGGTATACCAATTGTAACGCTTTTTATAAAAAAACTCATGCTCATAGAGTTGTTTCGCCGATATTATAATTTTACGCCTGGTGAACTACAACACAAAAATGTTAAAAAACTATAAAATGGTTGAAAAACAAAGAATATTATATTACAATAATCCCCAAGAGATGATATTGAACAGGCACAAGGAGGTGATTTTAGTAAGCACCGTTCTGTTCGGCAAATATCAACTATGCGGTATCTTGGGAACCGGTCGGGAAGGAACAGTTTTTCTGGCGGTTCATCTTGGGCTTGAAGAATACAGGGCAGTGAAACGTGTATCCAAAAGCTTTCTCAATTATGAACAATTCAGGCGTGAAGCATTGATTTTAAAAGAGTTGCGCCATCCTGGTATTCCCATTTTATACGACGTAGAAGAAGATGAAAGTTACAGTTATTTAATTGAAGAGTATTTGGAAGGAGATTCCTTATATGATCTTGTAAAAAAACAGGGTCATCTGTCGCGGGAGCTGACCATTTTCTATGGAATTCAGCTTGCCAGCATCATTAATTACCTGCATCTCGCAGGAACAACCCCTATATTACATTTAGATTTACAGCCGAAAAACCTGTTATTATGCCATGATACCATAAAACTCATTGACTTTGGACTGGCTGCATCGTTAAAAGAAGCAAATAAACCGGGAGAACGTTATGGTACGGTGGGCTGCGCTGCACCGGAACAATATGAGGCAGAAGCAGTGCTTGATGAAAGAACAGATATTTATGCCATTGGCACGATCCTCTGTTATCTGTACACTGGGGAATTTCCCAAGCTGCCTTTTATACCAGCATCGTCCATGGACCCGGGGCTGGCATCAGTTATCGGGCAATGTATCTGTAAAGAGAAGGAGAACAGGTATTCAACGGCACAGGAGCTTTTGGATCAGCTCCGTCAGTTAAAAGAAACGGAAACGGATGCAAAAAAACGTCTGCAATCATCATCTCTTACAATTGCTCTTTCAGGGAGCAAATCTGGGGCAGGAACAACCCACATTGGAATCGGCCTGTCTGTCTACCTTAAAAATCAAGGAATTCCCAACTTATTGGAAGAAAAACAGGACTCTTTTATGGGTGCCAGTCTTTTTAAATTCACGAAAGCAAAGCGTGACAGCTATGGTTTGCTGCATTACAGAAACTTAATTATAAAGCCATATTATGGTGCAGGAGTGAAATTAAAGGATCCACACTTTCGTGTGCACCTGATGGATTGGGGAGAGAATTTAAGCCAGGCGCTTCATATGGTACCTGATGCTGTAATACTGGTGTGTGATGCCAGTATATGGAACCGGGTTCATGCCTTTGAAGCTGTGGAAGAAGTAATAAGATCCGGCATCCCCTATGCCGTCATATACAATCACTGGGCGTTTGATAAAAAAATCTGTATCCCAAAAGGCGCACAGGCATCAGTCTTTTTTCGAGCCCCATTTTTCTCCGATCCATTTATAGTCAGTCATGAACTGGAGACTTTTTATCAGGCTGTAACCAGTGAAATCCTGGCGAAAACCCGGGGAGGAGGAAGATGGGATTTACCAGTTATGCGCTGGGGGAAAAAGGTGTTGAATAAATTAAGGATAAAGGAGCGCTGTCTGTCTGGAAAGGGTTAAACTTCTATGAAGAGATTTGCAAAAAGAGGCTGGAAACTGGGTAATCCGTTTGGTAAAGTCCAGACCCCTGAATTAATAGGTATTATTGGTACCGGAAGAGGGAATGGAGTGACTCATTTTTCAGTGATGACAGCCGGATATTTATCTGGTGTGATGAGAATGCGGTGTGCAGTTTTGGAGTGGAATCATCATGAGTCCTTTTCGTGTATGGGAGCTTCCTGTTCCAGTGGAAAAAAAGGTGAAAACCCGTTTCGGGTTCTGGAGACAGATTATTTTGGAAAAGCGGGGATTGATACACTGTTGTTGTGTAAAAAGTCCGGCTATCATGCTGTAATTGTGGATTATGGGACTGCAAAGGAAGGCAATCTGGAAGAGTTTTTTCGATGCAGCAGGCAATTTGTAATAGGAAGTCTTAGTGAGTGGCAGATTGGTGAGTTTCTGGAATTTGAAAAGAGAGGGATAAAAACGGAAAAAAGCTGGCACAGCCTTGTATCATTTGGCAGTGAAGATGCAAGAACAAGTCTGGAAAAAAGATTAAAGGTTCCGGTGAGAAGAATTCCCTTTTCCATAGATCCATTTTCTGTCACTGCTGAGACTATTAGTTTTTACGAACAATTATTTTAAAATACAAAAGATAAAACGGCGGGGAGATAGCAATATGAGTAAAGAAGACAGTGGTATATGGAAAGAAGGTAAAAGAGACCAGTATCTGGAAGGACTGAAAAGGTACAGAAATAAGGGGGTTCCCATTGTAATTGACGGCGAGGAACTGCCGGAGACAGACTGGGGAAGAATATTTGAAATAAGGGAGGATGACAGCTTTTATATGGCAGACTATGTTCCTGATGAGGAGACCGGTAAACTGCAGGAAATCAGATTTGACCGTGTCTACAACCGGTAATTTCAGAAAACATGGGATCAGGGGCGCGTTGGCGGATTCCATCTTCAGCCCGGAGAGAATGAGTTTATACGCGTCAGGGAGGGACAGGGGAATCAGAATGTAATGAAAATGTAAATTCCAAAAAGAAAGAAGTATGATATAATCTAAAAGATATTACAGAAATGAGTTCATAAGATATGATCCATAAGCAGGAGGAAAACAGATGAAGAGGAAAGCAGTGCCGGTTATGGTGGCGCTGGGATTGATTTTGCTGGTTCTGGCCGGTTCTTTCGGAATCCGGGTTTTAGAACGGTATATTCCATCCAGTGAGCAGGCAGATTTGACTGAGATTTTTGGGGTCACAGGGGATGAGGTGGCAGTTTTTTTTAATGAGAATCTTCAGGAAACCAAAGGTCTTTTTGCAGAGGATCAGACCTACCTACCCATCAGTTGGATTAATGAAAATTTAAATGAGCGTTTTTACTGGGATAGTAATGAGAAGCTCCTTGTGTATACACTTCCGGATTCCATTGTTTATGCAGACCAGAATACAAAAGGTTCTTCCGGAAAATCACTGATTCTGGAGAAAGGGGATACTGTGTATTTATCCCTGGGCCTTATTGCTAACTATACAGATGCTGAGTTTACTGCCTATGATTCAGCTGTAAATAAGCGGGTGTTTATCAATAATAACTGGACAGATAAAGAACGGGCTACAGTTGTTAAAGACGGTAACGTGCGTATCAAAGGCGGAGTCAGGAGCCCAATTGCAACTCATGTGAATGAGGGGAGCAAAGTGACGGTACTGGATTCCATGGACAAATGGGATAAAATCAGGACAGAGGACGGTTTTATTGGCTATGTAGAACGCCGACGCCTTGGAGAAACACAAAAAGAGGCTTCCGTAAGTACTTTTATAAAGCCGGTTTATAAAAATATAACCATGGATCAGCCGGTTTGCCTGGTATGGCATCAGGTTACCACGGCAGAGGGAAATTCTACCTTTGACAGTCTGATTGCCAATACCTCAGGGGTTAACGTGATTTCTCCAACATGGTACGAATTAAGTGATAATGAAGGTGGTTTTCATTCCCTGGCAGATGCGGGGTATGTAAAAAAGGCTCACGACAAAGGATTAAAGGTCTGGGCACTGATTAATAACTTTAGTTCCGATGTGAATACGGAGATTCTGATGTCTAAAACATCAACAAGGAAGAAGCTGATCGATGCTTTGATGGCAGAGGCAAAGACCTATGGATTTGACGGCATTAATCTGGACTTTGAAGGCATAAAAGAGGAAGCGGGTCCCCATTACATTCAGTTTATCAGAGAGCTGTCCATCCCATGCAGAGAGAAGGGGCTTGTTCTGTCCGTGGATAATTACGTGCCCGTTGCAGGAAATGAGTTTTATAACCGGAAGGAGCAGGGGATCGTAGCTGATTATGTGATCATTATGGGTTACGATGAACATTATGCAGGCGGAGAGGCCGGATCTGTGTCTTCTATTCAATATGTAGAAGATGGAATTAAGAATACGCTTAAAGTTGTTCCCAAGGAAAAAGTTATTAATGGTATTCCTTTTTACACCAGAATATGGACGGAAGGAACAGATGGAAAGACTTCATCCTCTGCCATTGGTATCGCAAAATCCAAAGAATGGGTTACGAAAAATGATATGAAACTGTACTGGCAGGAAGAGTTGGGACAGTATTACGGAGAACTTCAGACAGAAGAAGGCAAAAAGACCGTATGGCTTGAGGAAGAACGTTCCATCGGTCTGAAGATGAACTTGATCCGTCAGTACGATCTGGCAGGTGTGGCATGCTGGAAGCTGGGGTTTGAGCCGGCTGATTTGTGGGATGAAGTACGGCTTGACAAGGAATAACAGAAGAAAGGGATAAGCAGGAAGGTCAGTTTATGAGAAAGAGGGTATTATTGGCAGCATTGGCGGCTGCAGTTTGTGTAACTTCAGGCTGCTCTTTTAAAAAAGGAGCACAGGAACTTACGCAGGAAGAGAGTACGGCACAGCCGGAGACAACCGTTACACAAGTACAGACACCTTCCACAGCACAGGTCCCTGAAACCTCCGGGGAGTCTTCCCCAGAACAACCCCAGGCACTTGAGGAAGGAGCCGCCAGGATAATAATAGCTACAGATATTCATTATCTGGCCAGAGATTTAACCGATATGCAGATGAGCTATGAATATACGGCTGATCACGGAGATGGCAAAGTAATGAAATATATCTGGGAAATTACAGATGCGTTCATTGAAGAAGTGAAAGCAGAAAAACCGGATCTGGTAATATTAGAGGGTGATTTAACTTATAACGGAGAGCGGGATAGCCATATAGAACTTGCCAGTAAACTGGAGGCCATAGAAGAAGCGGGAATTCCTGTAATCGTTATTCCTGGAAACCATGATATTAATAATCCTGATGCGTGTCGGTTTGAGGGAGAGTCCATAGTTAGTACGGAAAGTATTACACCAGAAGAATTTGAAGAGATATATGACGAATTCGGATATAGTGAAGCGGTGAGCCGGGACCCGGCGTCCCTAAGCTATGTATACCAGATCAATGATAAAACCAGAGCTCTGATGCTTGACAGCTGCCAGTATAATCCAAAGAACCTGGTGGGCGGCATGATAAAAGATGATACATACACCTGGATTGAGGAGCAGATGGAAGAGGCATGGAATCTGGGGATGAAAGTGATTCCTGTGGCCCATCACAATTTGCTTGATGAAAGTGAAGTTTATCTTCAGGATTGTACCATTGAGCATAGTGAACAGCTCATTGATCAGCTGGAGAGCTGGGAAGTTCCTTTATTTTTAAGCGGACATCTTCATGTTCAGCATTATAAGAGATCCCATGGCGATTCTGGAATTTATGAAATAGTGACAGGCTCTTTGTCTACCCCTCCATGTTTGTACGGAATATTGGAGTATGGTCCGAAAGGAACCTTTAACTACCATACGAAATCTCTTGATATGAAAGCCTGGGCGGAGAAAACAGGTAATAAGGACAAGAATCTTTTGAATTTCAGTAATTATGGTAAAAAATATTTGAGTAAAGTTTTTTATAATCAGGCTCAGGATGAGTTTAATAGCTTAAATACCCTTCAGGGTCTGACTGAAAGTCAGCGGGATATGATGGCTAAGGTATATGCAGAACTGAATTCTGCGTGTTATGAAGGTAAAGTAGCGGATATTCGTGAGAAGGTCATGGCAAAAAAGGGATATAAATTGTGGCAGGAAGAGGGGTATCCCAGTATTTTATCCCAGTATCTGGAGTGGATCACTGCAGATGGCGGCAGAGATTATAACACATTAAGCGTTAAATAAAAGGAAAGTCACTTGTACCGGTTCTTTTTTAATTCACAAAAAAGTATAATTCATTAAGAACGTGAATCGGGTAAAGAGCGTGAAATTAAAAAAATGGGAACCGTTCATGGCGGTGATTTTGCTGATATTGGTTTATGTTATATCGAGCCAGGCGGGAAAGATGGCAGCAGTAAATAACGCCCCATCTGCACAAAAGAATCGGCCGGTGGTAGTAATTGATGCTGGCCACGGGGGGAATGACCCTGGAAAGATCGGGATTGACGGTACTCTGGAAAAAGATATTAATCTGAAGATTGCCATGAAACTGAAAAAGTATCTGGAAGCATCGGATGTGGATGTTGTTCTTACCAGAGATGATGACAATGGACTCTACTCAGCCAGAGACAACAGAAAAAAGATGGCGGATATGACCAAACGGTGTGATGTTATCAATAAAACCAAGCCTGCATTGACTGTAAGCATCCATCAAAACAGTTATCATCAGGAAGAAATCTCCGGAGGACAGGTGTTTTATTATAAAAAGTCAGAAAAAGGGAAAAAGCTTGCTGAAACCATACAGGAACGGTTCGATTTTTTATTGGGAGATAAGAATACAAGACTTGCAAAACCCAATGATAATTATTACCTGTTGCTTCACGTGAGGACACCGATTGTAATCATTGAATGCGGATTCTTAACCAATAGCAGGGAATCAAAGCTTTTGAATAATGAAGATTATCAGGACCGGGTAGCGTGGACCATACATATGGGAATCATGAGCTATTTAAATAATAATTAAATATAAAAAAACGGGAACCTTTGACTTACAGGTTCCTGTTTTTGTCTTTACATGGAAGAAATGTTATTCCGACTGGATACCGGTATCTTTCTCAGTTTCCGGTTCCATTTCCGTTTCAGTGCTCTCTACAGCGCTATTTGACAGCGCTGCAGCAGTCTTATTAACTTCTCCAATTTTTTCAGAAGTTTTTGCTACTAATTGATCAGATCTGCTTTGTAGTCTGGATGCAGCCTCGATTTTTTGATCTGTATTTCCGTAACCTTGTTTAATCTCACTTTTTAATACATTGATTTTTCCATCAATCATGTCTTTCGCGGATGAGATTATTTCTGCCTGAGATACACCGGATGATAATTTTGTGATTGCACTCATCTGCTCAGCCTGCGCATCTTCTTTTGATTTTGGTTTTTTATAAATTTTACCGGTTTCATCAATGAAATAAGGCTCCGATTTATCTGATTCATCCGCCTGAATCTGTGAGATCTGATCGTCAATGGCTTTTATCTGCATCTCAAATTCTTTCAGTTTATCATTCATGTTTTCTGAGCCGTTTGCCTGATCGGAGTCCAGCATCGACTGTTTTTGTTCCAGAATCCTTTGCTTCTGATCCATCAGCTGCTTCAGCATACCCTGCTTTTTCCCGGCAGGGGAAATTGATACTTCATCGGTTTTCTTGCTTTCCTTACTTTTGCCGTAAATTGCCTCATATTTATTGTTAGCAGAACGGTTGATGGAAGCGATATTTATTTTTGTCGACTGGGTTTCCATTTTACCAATATACATCTCATACCCTCCTTTTGTACTGATTATTTATTCGGCAGTTAGAGGAGGAATATAATTATTTTGGCGCAGACGGTAACGATTACGGTATAAACGGTCTTACTATCAATGAGATGGTGGAAAAAGTGGAAAAAGCTGAATCATGACACAAAAATGAAATAGTTCATCTGAAATTGAAATGTCCATAGTTCCATTACAGCGTTCAACCGCATCACGAATGTTAGATAAACCGATTCCATGAAGATGGGGGTCTTCTTTTGAAGACAAAAAAGGGCTGATACCTGGGCTTGCTGTATGTGGGACCGGATTGGTTATTTCAATCATAAGAAAGGAACGTTGGACACAGGAAACTGCTGTAATCAGTGGAGGATCATTCCGGTCGGTTAATTTTTGGCAGGCTTCCAGAGCGTTATCCAAAGCATTGCTTAAAATGATACACAGGTCAGAAGGATTGATTAGATCAGAGGAGGGAAAAATGAAATCTGTATCGAAACGAATTTCCCATGCTCTGGCAAGGGCAAGTTTTTCCCTGATAATTGCATCTGCATAAGCATTACCGGAAGAATAATCAGGATAAAAAGTATTAAAAGTTCCGGTTATACAATCCAGGTAATTAAAAGCCTCTTCATTCTTATTCATGGAGAGGAGATTCCTTAAGCACAGCATATGGTTCTTAAAGTCATGGCGAAAACCGGACAGCTGTTTTTCCTCTTCCTTCCATGCTGCAATCCTTTTTTCCAGTATTGCATTTTTCTCATTTGCAAGGTGTAAGCTTAGTTTCCGGTCTGCATAGTAAGAGGAAAAAGTAATTAGTGAAACGCCGCCAGTTGCAACAGCAGTTGCGAGCATGTTAGATAACAGCGTGTTGTTGTACTGGATCTGGTTCCAGCCGTAGTAAATAACAGTCTGTCTGGTAAAGAAACATAAGATCAGGAGGAAAAGATTTTCCGGCATAGTAATCTCACCATGCAGATTACGGCATTTTCTGCCCACCCATTCCAATATGGCTGCGTAAAGCAGGAAGGTTAAAATATCACATAGTTTATAAGCTATATCATAAGCAGATGAATTATGAATGATGTTTTTACTTAAAAATTGAATTAATGGCAGAAAAACAAAATTGCATGTATATCCCAGCCCGTCAGTGAAAATAGCCAACATTACCTTTTTCCCGGTACTGGCCTGGAATAATACCCAGATCATGATTAGTGAAGTGATAAAATAAAACAGTTCCTGTGGAAAAATCAGGGCAAGTCTGCAATTAATGTTGATAAAGTTGGAGGCCATGGAAAAAAAGACAACTCCAATAAAGGTTAAAAGCTTGTGAAAACGGCATTTTAACATCTTACTAAAGAAACGATATTGGATGTAAGCGGTAAAAGTAAGAAGAATTATAACAATACCTCCTTTTTCATATATTTGAGGAAGGTACTGGAAAAATCCTGATATTTTCGTTTACTAACCGGAATTATTTCTCCGTTGGAAAGATGAAGATCCATTCGGTCAAACCGGACAATATAATCCATGTTAACAATGTAACTTCTGTGGCACCGGAAGAAACGGGCGGGGAGATTCTTTTCAACGGATTCCAGCTTACCAGAAACTTGGGTGGTATTAGTTTGGTTGTGAAGAGTTAGTGTTTTATTATTTACTTCCAGATACATAAGATCAGAGCAGGAAATGCATATAGTGGACTGTCCTGATTTTACTATAATGGGAGGTTCTTTTAAGAGATTAAGCTGTTTGATTATATGATCAAGCACGGGATAAAGCTTTTGCCTGCTTACTGGTTTAATGAGATAATGGGAGGCATCTACATCAAAGGATTGAAATACATATTGTTTATAAGCAGTAAGAAATACCAGTTTTGCCCTCGTATTGGTCTCCCTGATTTTACGGGCAGTATACAGTCCGGATTCTTCGCCCATCTTAATATCCAGAAAAATAAGGTCAGGCACAGCTTTGGAGGACAGAAGCTCTGTTCCGGATGTAAAAAGGAAAAGCTGGAAGGGGATGTTCCGTGTACGGAAATACCCTTCCAGATCATTAGCAAATCCATGCATAAACTCTGCCTGGTCATCACAAAGAAATACGTTCATTGCGTCCACTTCCTATGTAAGAATTAAAGCAGAAATATATTGTTCTTTCTGCACTCTTTTCGCATTTCGTCTGGCCAGATACTGGCCTGGACTTCGCCAACGTGTGCCCGGTCTAATAATAGCATACAAAGGCGTGACTGTCCGATTCCTCCGCCGATGGTATAGGGGAGTTCTCCATTTAAAAGCATTTTATGATAAGGGAGCTCCTTGCGGTCTTCACACCCTGCCTTCCTTAACTGTTCTGACAGAGCTGTTTCATCTACGCGGATTCCCATGCTTGAGATTTCTAATGCACAGTTTAAATGTTCGAACCAGAAGAGAATATCTCCGTTAAGCTGCCAGTCATCGTAATCAGGTGCTCTGCCATCGTGAGTTTTTCCGCTTCCTAATTTATCTCCGATTTTCATAAGGAAGACACAGCCGTGTTTTTTTGTGATGGCATTTTCCCTCTCCTTGGGTGACAGTTTAGGATAGAGGTCTTCCAACTCCTGGGAGGTGATGAAAGTAATGTCATCAGGAAGTGTCTTGACTGCCTGGGGATATTTGTACCAGACTTCATGTTCCATGTGTTTGATAATCTTGAAAATAATTTTCACGGTCTCTTTTAACGTATTTTCGTTTCTTTCTTCTCTGGTAATTACTTTTTCCCAATCCCACTGATCCACATAACAGGAGTGAAGATTGTCTAAATCTTCGTCTCTGCGGATGGCATTCATATTGGTGTAAAGTCCTTCTCCTGGCTGAAAGCCGTATTCGTGGAGTGCCATACGTTTCCATTTGGCAAGTGAGTGTACCACTTCCATGGTTTCGCCGGGAACTCCTGAAAGATCAAACTGCACCGGGCGTTCCACACCATTTAAATTATCATTTAATCCGCTGCTTCGTTCTACAAATAAAGGGGCGGAGATTCTCTCTAAGTTCATCTCCTTACCCAGTTCCTTTTGAAAGGTGTCTCTTATGTATTTAATTGCCTCCTGGGTTTCCCGGACAGAGAGCCTGGGATCATAGTTTTGGGGTATAATCAGTTCCATGTTTTTCTCCTCTTTTAACGTATACTGTTATTATGGTATCATTGATAGGAAAAACTTACAACTGCTATTTGTACAGGGCTTTAAAAGCCCCTTTTGTGGGGGGTAAAAGCATTGCATGAGCCTTTACGCTGTGATATGATAAATGGAAGTGAAAAGAAAAGAGCAGAGAGATATGAATACGAAACGAATTATATTAAAAGACAGAGAGAATCCGGATTCAGAACAGTTAAAAGAACCGGCAAAAATATTAAGGGAAGGCGGTCTTGTAGCATTTCCGACGGAAACTGTTTATGGTCTTGGGGCCAATGCCTTAAACGAAGAGGCTGCAAAGAAGATATATGAGGCGAAGGGAAGACCATCGGATAATCCTCTCATTGCCCACATTGCAGATTTTGACGATCTGCTGCCCCTGGTGACGGAAGTCCCGGAGGCAGGCAGAAAACTTATGGAAGCATTCTGGCCTGGTCCCCTTACGCTGATTTTTCCCAAAAGCAGTCTGGTTCCTTATGGGACGACCGGCGGACTTGATACAGTAGCCGTTCGAATGCCTGCTGACCCTGCAGCCAGCGCGCTGATCCGGCTGGCAGGAGTTCCCATAGCAGCGCCCAGCGCCAATACATCCGGCCGCCCCAGCCCTACCACAGCAGATCATGTATGGCAGGATATGAACGGAAAGATCCAGATGATCGTTGATGGCGGTGCTGTTGGGATCGGTGTGGAATCCACCATCATTGACGTTTCGGGAGATGAACCCATGATACTAAGACCAGGCGCAGTTACCCAGGAGATGGCATCTGCAGTTTTAGGGAAAGAGATCTGTCTGGATCCTGCTATTATCTCAGGACCGTTAAAAGCCGATGTAAAACCAAAGGCACCGGGAATGAAGTATAAGCATTATGCACCTAAAGCAGATCTTACTCTGGTTGAGGGAAATACAGAAGCTGTGGTTTCTGCTATTAATAAAATGGCAGAGGAAAAGCTGGAGGCAGGATACCGGGTAGGTGTGATCTGTACCGATGAGACATCAGATCTTTATCCGGGAGGTATTATAAGGAGTATTGGCAGCCGTCTGAAAGAGGAGTCTGTTGCCCACAATTTATATGCAGTTTTACGGGAATTTGACGATTTAGATGCTGACTTTATATTTTCTGAGAGCTTTTCCAGAAGTCATCTGGGACAGGCAATCATGAACCGGTTAACTAAGGCAGCTGGTTACCACATTATTAAAGTTTGAAAGGGAGGAGCAGGAAGGATGACTGGAAAAAGAGAAGATTATATTACCTGGGATGAATATTTTATGGGAGTGGCTGTTTTGTCAGGAAAACGATCCAAGGATCCCAGCACTCAGGTAGGAGCCTGTATTGTCAGTCAGGATAATAAAATTTTATCCATGGGTTATAACGGATTTCCACTTGGGTGTTCCGATGATGAATTTCCATGGGGAAGAGACAATGAGGCAGAGGATCCCTATAATGCCAAATATTTCTATTCCACTCACAGTGAATTAAATGCTATTCTTAATTACAGAGGAGGAAGTCTGGAAGGCTCTAAACTTTATGTAACCCTTTTCCCCTGTAATGAGTGTGCAAAAGCAATCATACAGTCCGGAATTAAAACAATTGTATACGGTTCGGACAAGTATGCCGGAACACCTGCGGTGAATGCTTCCAAGCGTATGCTTAACGCGGCAGGAGTCCGCTATTATCAATATCAGCCATCCGGCAGAAAAATAGAGATCGAGGTTTAATATGAAGTTTTTACTGGCGGCACTGAATGCCAAATATATTCATTCTAACCCTGGAGTTTACAGTCTAAAGGCTTATGCCCAGGCGTGGCTGAAAGAGCCGGAACTTAGTGATGGAAGGTTTGAGATAGAAATCGGGGAATATACCATTAATAATCAGATGGATGAAATATTGAGTGATATTTATAGAAGAAAACCGGATGTAGTGGGATTCTCCTGTTACATCTGGAATATTTCCTATATTTTAGAACTGGTACGGGACCTTCCGAAAGTTCTCCCTCATGTGGAGATCTGGCTGGGAGGTCCTGAGGTGTCTTACGATGCAGCCCGGATTTTAGAAGAAGAGCCATACGTTTTCGGCATTATGATGGGAGAAGGGGAAGAAACCTTTAAAAAAGTGGTCAGCTGCTATCTGGATCAGCAGAGAGGAACTCCGGGGTGGGATCAGACAGCCTTTCAGGAGATAGATGGAACTGCTGTCCGGGATAAAGATGGACTACCGGTTATCAATCCTTTAAAATCCCCGGTTGATTTAAACAAGATTCCATTTCTGTATGAGGATATGGCCGGGTTTGAAAACCGTATTGTTTATTATGAAAGCAGCCGTGGATGCCCATTTTCCTGCAGCTATTGCCTTTCTTCTGTTGATAAGTCCGTCCGGTTTCGTGATACGGATCTGGTGTTAAAGGAACTGGATTTTTTTCTTCAGAAAAAAGTTCCACAGGTGAAATTTGTAGACAGAACCTTTAACTGCAGCAGGAATCACTCTTATCGCATCTGGGAGTATTTAATTGAACATGATAACGGGGTGACTAATTTCCATTTTGAAATTTCCGCTGATTTACTGAATCAGGATGAATTACAGCTGATGTCCCACATGAGACCCGGACTGATTCAGCTGGAGATTGGAGTTCAGAGTACCAATGAAACTACCATTAAGGAGATCCACCGGAGTATGGATCTGTCTGCATTAAGGAAGAATGTGGAGATCATAAACAGCTATGGAAACATACATCAGCATCTGGATCTGATTGTGGGACTTCCATTTGAAGACTATGAAAGCTTCAGACGTTCCTTCAACCAGGTATATGATATGAAACCGGAACAGCTTCAGCTGGGATTTTTAAAGGTATTAAAGGGTTCCTATATGTCACAAAAGGCACAGGATTATGAGATTCGTTATAAGGAAACGCCTCCTTATGAAGTTTTGTCCACCAGATGGCTTGACTATGGTGGGGTTCTTAAGTTAAAGGGACTGGAAGAGATGCTGGAGGTTTACGGCAACAGCGGTCAGTTTCAAGCTACAATAGAAGAATTTCGCAAAGAATTTCATACTCCTTTTGATATGTTTGAGTCATTGGCTGAATATTATGATAAACAGGAATTGTCAAAGCTGAGCCACAGCCGAATGGCCAGGTACGAGATATTAGATACATTTATCAGCCTCCGGGTTCCTGATAAACAGTCCTATTACAGGGATCTTCTGGTATATGACTTATATCTGAGAGAAAACTTAAAGAGCCGCCCTGTTTTTTCCGCTGATCAGGAGCCTTATAAAGATCAGGTAAAAGCATTTTTTGCCGATGAGGCGGTTCAATATCATTATTTAAAAGATGGTTATGAAGGATTTGAAGCCAGGCAGCTGATCAAGATGGCTCATGTGGAGGTATTTCATGATGGAAGAGCGGTTCTTTTTGATTATAAAAAAAGGGATGTGCTTACCCATAATGCAGCAGTCCATGAGCTTGGCATATGGAGGAGATGATGGCTAAAAAAGAGACAAAAGCAGACAAAAGAGCCAGGGTAACCAGTGTTTTAGAGGCTCTTGACCAGGAATACGGAACAGAATATATCTGCTATTTAAACCATGAAACACCATGGCAGCTGCTCATTGCAGTTATTTTAAGTGCCCAGTGTACCGATGCCAGAGTCAACATGGTGACTGCAGATTTATTCAAAAAATACGATTCGCCGGAAAAATTTGCAAATGCCCATTTAAAAGAGCTGGAACAGGATATCCACTCCCTGGGATTTTATCACATGAAAGCCAAAAATATTATTTCCTGCTGTACGGATCTGGTGGAAAAGTATGGAGGCGAAGTTCCAAAGACCATGGAAGAGCTGACTGGGCTTGCAGGAGTGGGCAGGAAAACGGCCAATGTAATACTGGGCAATATTTATAACCAACCCAGTATTGTGGTCGACACCCATGTAAAGCGGATATCGAAAAAACTGGGGTTTGCCAAATCAGATGACCCGGAAAAAATTGAATATGAATTAATGGAGATACTGCCAAGAGATCACTGGATCCTGTGGAACATCCAGATTATCACGCTGGGAAGATCCATCTGCATTGCAAGAAGTCCCAAATGCAGTGACTGCTTCCTAAAGGAGCTGTGTCCCAGTGCTGTAACAGGGGAAATTGAGGAGAGGAAGAACAAAACGTGATATCATCTTATGTTGCCGTGGATTTAGAAACGACCGGTCTTGACCCAAAGCGGGATAAAATTATTGAAATCGGAGCAGTGCGGGTGACGGATGGAAAAGCAGAAGACACATTTGAATGCTTTGTAAATCCTTACCGCAATCTGGAAGAGCGTGTGATTTCCCTGACTGGTATTACTGACAGTCAGCTGGAGCCTGCGCCAGGCATTGAATCCATAATTGGCCATTTCCTTGATTTCGCAGGTAAACTGCCTATTCTTGGACATCAAATCATCTTTGATTACAGTTTTTTAAAACGTGCAGCAGTAAACAAAGGATTATGTTTTGAACGGCAGGGAATTGATACATTAAAGCTTGCAAGAAAATTTATGCCGGAAGACAGATCAAAAAGTCTCTCTGCAGCCTGTGGTTATTTCGGGATAGAAATAAAACAGAGCCATCGTGCCAGATTTGATGCCATTGCAGCTCATGAGCTGTATCAGACAATGAAAAAGGAGTTCGGTAAAAGGAATCCGGAAGTCTTTGACTCTGTCCCCTTGATTTATAAGGTGAAAAAGGAACAACCGGCGTCAAACCGGCAAAAAGAACACTTGCAGGATTTATTAAAATATCATAAAATAGTTTTATCTGTGCAATTGGATCATTTATCCAGAAATGAAATATCCAGAATTACGGATAAAATCATCGCACAATATGGAAGAATATAAGAGAGGTGATACAAAATGATTAATTTTAACAATAAGAACAACAGGAAGTTTATGTCAGTGGTTTTAATCGCAGTTGTAGTTTTACTGATTATAGCAATGGTACTCCCCATGATGTTAAGTTTTATGTGATAGTTTTTGTTGACAAAACGTCAGGCGGAAACAGTAGAGTAAGAGGATTGAATATGAAAAAGAAAACTTTGTCCATATGCCTGGCAGCCTCTATGCTGGCAGTGGGAATCGGATTTTTCTCACCAGCATACGTTATGGCTGATACGCTTCCGGATGGTATCTATGTCGGAGATTATAATCTGGGCGGTTTGACAGAGGAAGAAGCCGGGCAGAAAGTTCAGGGCCTGGTTAATGAAATGGAAAATCAGAAAATCACACTGGTTGTGGACGGACAGCCGGTTGATACGACAGCTAAGGATCTGGGGTTTCATTGGAGCAACCCGGAAGCGGTTTCTCAGGCAGCATCCTCCTGGCAGGGGGGGAATTTATTAAAACGATATTTAAATAAAAAGGATATGGAACATAATCCAGTCATCATTCCTTTGGAAACTTCTTTGGATGATGGCAGGTTAGCGTCATTTGTGGCCGAAAAATGTGCACCTGCAGTGGCAGAGCCAAAGAATGCCTCCATTGTCCGCCAGAACGGGGCATTTTCAGTCACACCTTCTGTGATTGGAAAAACAGTGGATGTGGAAGCCACAAAGCAGGCTCTTAATGCGGCGTTTGCAAATGGTTTAAAAGAGCCGGTAACTGTTAACGCAGTTGTTGCCGAAGTAAAGCCGGCGATTACAACCGAAGATTTATCTACCATACAGGATGTACTTGGAACCTTTTCCACCAATTTCTCATCAAGCGGTGCTTCCAGGTCCAAAAACCTGCAGGTTGGTTCCGGAAAGATAAATGGCCATGTGTTAATGCCTGGAGAGACCTTGTCCGGTTATGACTGTATGCACCCCTTTACGGTTGATAATGGTTATGCGACAGCTGCTGCATATGAGAACGGTCAGGTGGTTGACAGTGTGGGAGGCGGAGTATGCCAGATCGCCACTACCATTTATAATGCCGCACTCAGAGCAGAGTTAGAGATCAGTCAGAGACAGAATCACTCCATGGTGGTAAGTTATGTAAAGCCGTCGGAGGATGCTGCAATCGCAGGAACCTATAAAGACATTAAATTTACCAATAATTACGGCACACCTATTTATGTGGAAGGCTATACTTCAGGAAAGACTCTTACCTTCACCATATACGGAAAAGAGACCAGACCAGCCAACCGGACCTTTGACTTTGTTTCGGAAACGCTCAGTGTTACTGATCCGGGGGAGGCAAAAGAGGTTGTGGATCCTGCCATGCCGCCTGGATCCAGAAAGCAGGTTCAGTCCGCCCATAAAGGAATGAAATCAAGACTCTGGAAGATTGTGTATGTAGATGGTGCAGAACAGAGCAGGGAGATACTTCATACGGATACCTACAATCCCTCCAAGGCAATTATAAAGGTGGGTCCGGCGGCACCCGCAGTTGCAGAACCATTGCCAGTTTATCCTTCTGAAGCTCCTGATATTATAACACAGCCAACTCAGGAAACAACCCAGCAACCGGATTCCCAGGCAGTACCTGAATGGGAAGATGCTGTGGATAGTCCCCAGGCAGGACCGGGAGAATAAAAACAGAACATGAGACGGATTGAAAGAGAAAATACAGGAACCATAAGGCCGGGGCAGGATCTTGTGGCTGCAGGATATGCAGGATTAGCCGGAACGTTAAAAATAGTAAGTGAAAGAGAGGGAGAACTGCATCAGTGGTTCTCCTCGCAATATATTGACCAGGTTTTAACCGGAGATTATTTATTCCCGGTAAATGATCCGGAGTTTTTTAAGAATCTGGGGGCTACGGAATGGGAGCCGGTTCTTGAGGGAGGAATACTAAAAGCTCTCTGGGATTTATCTGGCGCCTATATGACGGGAATTCGTTTTGACCTTCATAAAATTCCAGTAAGGCAGGAAACCATTGAGATCTGTGAGCGGTACGACTTAAACCCATACCGTCTTTATTCAGAGGGCTGCTTTGTGTTGGCGGCGGATAACGGAGGAGACCTGGTATCTGTCTTAAAGGAGCATGGAATGAAAGCGGCAGTCATTGGGAAAGTAACAGACGGAATCAAACGGATTATTGTCCATGAAGACGGAAACGGCTATCTTGACCGCCCTTCAGAGGACGAACTATATAAGGTGTTATCCCAAAACAGGTAAATCGGAGGTAGGATATGAGAGAAAAGATATTGGCAATTATTGAAAAAAACAGCAGAATTGATTTAAAGGATCTGGCGGTTCTACTTGGAGAAAGTGAGGCAGCCATTGCAAACGAGATTGCCGAAATGGAAAAGGAACATATCATCTGCGGATATCACACCCTGATTAACTGGGATAATACCAGCGATGAAAAGGTGGTTGCTTTAATTGAGGTTAAGGTAACTCCCCAGAGAGGTATGGGTTTTGACAAGATCGCAGAACGTATTTACCAGTACAGTGAGGTAAATGCAGTTTATTTAATGTCAGGAGCCTTTGATTTTACCGTATTTATCGAAGGAAAGACCATGAGAGCAGTTGCCCAGTTCGTATCTGAGAAACTCTCCCCCATGGAATCCGTGCTCAGCACAGCCACCCATTTTGTTCTGAAAAAATATAAAGATCACGGGACGGTTCTGGCGGAAGAGACACAAGATGAAAGGATGTTGATTACGCCGTGAGAAACCCATTATCAGACCGTATAACAGAGATTCCCTCTTCGGGAATCCGTAAATTTTTTGACATCGTAAGTGAGATGAAGGATGCCATTTCTCTGGGTGTAGGCGAGCCTGATTTTGACACGCCATGGCATATCAGGGAAGAGGGTATTTATTCACTGGAAAAGGGACGGACATTTTACACCTCCAACGCTGGTTTAAAAGAGCTTAAGACGGAGATCTGCAGCTATTTAAGCCGCCGCTTTGAAGTTACATATGATCCTGATCATGAGGTGATGGTAACGGTTGGCGGCAGCGAAGCCATTGATATTGCACTCCGTGCCATGTTAAATCCAGGCGATGAGGTGCTGGTTCCCCAGCCCAGCTATGTTTCCTATGTACCTTGTACCATTCTGGCCAATGGAGTTCCGGTGATCATTGATCTGGAAGCAAAGGATCAGTTTAAGCTGACAAAAGAAAAGCTTCTGGAGAAGATCACTCCGAAGACAAAGGTTCTCATTCTACCGTTTCCAAACAACCCTACAGGGGCTGTCATGGATGCCAGAGAGCTGAAGGAAATCGCAGACATTGTAATTGAGAAAGATTTATTCGTTATCTCAGATGAGATCTATGCAGAGCTTACTTATGGCGGGGATCACTCCACCATAGCAGCTTTTCCTGGTATGAAAGACAGAACGGTTTTAATTAATGGATTTTCCAAATCTTACGCCATGACCGGCTGGAGGCTTGGCTATGCCGCTGCTCCCAGAATGATTTTAGAACAGATGTTAAAGATCCACCAGTTTGCTATTATGTGTGCACCTACCACCAGTCAGTATGCAGCAGTTGCTGCGCTGCGGGACGGCGATAAGGATGTGGCTGTTATGCGGGAATCCTATGATCAAAGAAGGCGTTATTTAATGCATGCGTTTCAGGAGATGGGGCTTGAATGCTTTGAGCCCAACGGTGCTTTCTATACATTTCCATGCATCAAACGGTTTGGAATGACTTCGGATGAATTTGCCACCCGGCTTCTGATGGAAGAAAAGGTAGCGGTTGTTCCCGGAACTGCATTTGGAGATTGCGGAGAAGGGTATCTTCGTATTTCTTATGCGTATTCCTTGAAGAACCTAAAAGAAGCTTTAAGCCGTATGGAACGATTTATTAAAAGACTGGATGGAAAGGCGTAATCACTATGAATATTGTACTATTGGAACCGGAGATGCCGGCGAATACAGGGAATATCGGAAGAACCTGTGTGGCCACGGATACCAGGCTTCATCTAATTCAGCCTTTGGGTTTTAAGCTGAATGATAAACTGATAAAAAGGGCAGGGCTTGATTACTGGGATAAGTTAGATGTTACCGTGTACAGTGATTATCAGGATTTTTTAGACCGGAATCCGGGAGCAAAAATCTATATGGCCACTACGAAGGGACATCATGTTTACTCTGATGTAAAATACGAGCCAGATTGCTTTCTCATGTTTGGGAAGGAAAGTGCCGGAATACCAGAAGAGATTCTTGTGGATAATGAGGATCGCTGTGTAAGAATTCCCATGTGGGGCGATATCCGTTCCCTGAATTTATCCAATTCCGTTTCTATTGTTCTTTATGAAGCTTTGAGGCAGAATGGATTTGACCGTATGACCATGGAAGGGGAGTTGCATCATCTCCATTGGAAAGAATAAAAAAATGCCTTGACCGGTAAATGGTTAAGGCGTTTTTTAATGCCTCCGTCTGGTGTTGTCCCAGCCTGTGCCCGGCAGCAAAGTGAAAGTGCATTAAAAATAGGTGTAAGTTAGCAGCGACAAACTGAATGGTTGACAATTATGGCCTGATATGGTAAACTGCGGATTGAGTTAGTCGTTACTAACAAAAAACGGGACTGGCAACTATATTTAGATATTTGCCGGTTAAAACATAATCAGGAGGTTATTATGAGAAAATCTATTTTACCCAAGTTAACTGTCGTTGCGGCAGTATTAGCCCTGGCGCTGACGGGCTGTTCAGGCAAAAGCAGTAACACGGCAGCTACCGTAGCAAGTACGCAGTCAAGTGAATCGGCGGAAACTACAACAGAGAAGGCTTCAACCGTTGAAGTCACAGATATTCATGGAACGGTTACTGTTCCTGTAAATCCAAAGAACGTAGTGGCATTGGACAACAGAACGTTTGAGACTTTGTCTGATTGGGGAATTAAGTTAGCGGCGGTTCCCAAGGGAGTTATGCCTGCAGACTCACCATATGTAGCAGACAGTGAGGTTCAGGACATTGGAGATCATAAAGAACCAAATCTTGAAATGATTGCAGCTGCAGATCCGGAGCTTGTTATTGTAGGCCAGAGATTTTCCAGTTATTATGAAGATATAAAGAAGCTGGTACCAAATGCTGCAGTAATTGATCTTAGTTTTGAAGTTTCAAAAGAAGCTGGTAAGTCCGGCGAAAGTTTTGTAAATGGACTGAAGGATTCCACAATCACATTGGGTAAAATCTTCGATAAGAATGAAGAAGCAGAGAAGCTGACTGCTGATTTTGACAAAGCAATTGAGAAGGCAAAGTCAGCATACAATGGGACCGACAAAATTATGAGTGTTGTAGTTTCTGGCGGAGAGATTGGTTTTTCAGCCCCTCTTTCAGGACGTGTATGGGGACCTATGTATGAAGTGTTTGGCTGGAAGTCTGCATTAGAAGTTGACGGTGCCTCTTCTGATCATAAGGGTGATGATATTTCTGTTGAAGCAATTGCACAAAGCAATCCCGACTGGATTTTTGTAATGGACCGTGACGCTGCAATTTCTTCTGAAAAGGATGCAGTTCCCGCAAAGGATGTAATAGATAATTCTCCGGCCCTTCAAAACACTACCGCTATTTCAAAAGGACATGTCGTGTACGCACCAAACGATACATACACCAACGAATCCATACAAACTTATTTGGAGTTATTTGATAACCTTGCAAGCGCTTTGACCAAGTAGGAAAAAGGATGTATAACAGAATGCATAAAGATCGAATAAGAAAAATCACAGGGGCTGAGAATTCTCAGCCCCAGAATTATTATAATAAAATATGGACAAAACCTTTTATACTAACAGTAATCTGTGTTTTTATTCTGGGAATCATATCACTCTTTACTGGGGTATATGATATTAAGGGACAAGAAGACGGACTGCAAATGTTCTTTATCACACGAGTCCCAAGAACCGCTGCTCTCATGCTTACAGGTGCGGCAATGTCCATGTCAGGGCTGGTCACACAGCTGATCACTCAGAACCGTATGGTGGAACCTACCACAACGGGGACAATTGAATGGGCAGGCCTGGGACTTGTTTTTGTTTATCTGGCAATTCCCGCACCGACTCTGGTGCAAAGAATGGCCGGTGCCATCATTTTTTCATTTATAGGTACTATGATTTTCTTTTTCTTCTTAAGAAAGGTCAAACTTCGCTCGTCCTTGATCGTTCCTATCATAGGAATGATGCTGGGGGCAGTCGTATCTTCAATTTCCACTTTTATCGGGCTCCTTTTTCAAATGACGCAAAGCATTGAAACCTGGTTCGTCGGTTCTTTTGCTCCGGTTCAAATTGGACGTTATGAGTATTTATGGCTGATTGTAATTATTAATATCGTTATTTTTATCTATGCGGACCGGTTGACATTAGCTGGATTAGGAGAAGATGTGGCGACCAGCCTTGGTGTAAATTATAATAAGATTGTTATTCTGGGAACTGGTCTTATTTCGGCAGCCGTTGGTATTGTTGCAGCTGTTATTGGAAACCTGCCGTTTTTAGGCTTAATTGTACCCAATATTGTTTCCATGTACCGGGGCGACGATCTTAAGAGCAATTTACCCTGGGTATGCGTATTGGGAATGGGAACAATCACGTTGTGCGATATTATTTCCCGTACAATTATAATGCCTTTTGAAGTCCCTGTCTCTTTAATACTTGGAACTGTGGGTGCGGTTATATTTATCGTGATCTTAATGAAACAAAGGAAGCTAAGATGAGTGAAATTATATATAGTAATAAAAAAAACGGATTCAATAACGAGCTAGATGATAAGAACAGATCAGCCAGAGCTTTTCGTACCAGGAAAGAGGAAATACGTTATTGGTTTTTGCTGATAACATTGTTTGCTTTAGGTGCTCTTGCCACCTATGGACTTTTGGTTTATAACAATCCGGTTCCCATCGGCTCTCCTTCGTTTATTCCGGTTGTAAAACGGAGGCTGACAGCAATTATTGCAATGATTATTTCAGCTGTTTGTCAGAGCCTGGCAACCGTTGCGTTCCAGACGAGTACAAATAACAGGATTATCACTCCTTCCCTTTTGGGATTTGAGGCACTTTACTCAACCATACATACTAGTGCCATGTTCTTTTTTGGCGCTGGTGCCTTTATAAAGTTCAGCGGCGTTGGACCTTTTCTGTTACAGATCAGTGTAATGGTTATGATGTGCTTAATCCTTTATGGCTGGCTGCTTTCCGGAAAGTACGGAAATCTGCAGCTTATGCTTTTGGTAGGGATCATTATTGGAACCGGGCTGAAGTCGGTATCCTCTTTTATGAGAAGACTGCTGGCGCCGTCTGAGTTTGATGTTTTGCAGGCAAGATTATTCGGATCTGTTAATAATGCAGATGCGGGGTATTTTCCCATAGCCATACCAATCGTAATCATTGCTGCAGTGCTGATTCTTGCCTACTCAAAGAAATTAAATGTATTGTCTCTTGGAAAGAGTGCCAGCACTTCGTTGGGGGTAAATCATAAGTTTGGAGTCATTTATACTCTTATATTAGTTTCTGTTCTGATGTCTGTTTCGACCTCTCTGGTTGGACCCCTCACCTTCTTCGGATTTTTAGTTGCTACCATGAGTTATCAGGCAGCGCCCACCTATGATCACAGATATATTTTTCCCATGGCACTTGCCATAGGTTTTTTGGTTTTAACTGGCTCATACTTTTTTATGTATCATATATTCAGGGCTCAGGGTGTTGTTTCTATCATCATTGAACTGTTTGGGGGAATCACATTTTTAGTTGTAATGCTAAGAAAGGGAACTTTATGATTGAGATTCTTAATGTTAGAAAAACGTACTCAGATGAGGTTATGATAGGTCCTTTAAATATTCAGATACCAAAGGCTGGTCTTACTTCTCTGATAGGACCTAATGGTGCTGGGAAATCTACCGCACTGTTAATGATTGGAAGACTTCTGAATATGGATGAAGGCCAGATTACAGTAGCAAATATGAATGTTTCAGATTCTAAATCAGAAGACCTGGCAAGAATCTTAACGATTTTGCGGCAGGAAAATCATTTTGTCACCAGACTGACGGTCAGACAGCTGGCGGGGTTTGGGCGGTTTCCTTATTCCAAGGGGAGATTGACAAAGGAAGATGAAAGGATTATTTCCAAATACATTGATTTTCTGGATCTTGGTGATTTAGAGAACCGCTATTTAGACGAGCTATCAGGCGGTCAGAGGCAAAGAGCATATGTGGCAATGGTTTTATGTCAGGAGACGGAATACGTGCTTCTTGATGAGCCTTTAAACAATCTGGATGTTGCCCGTTCCGTGCAAATGATGGAACATCTAAGACATGCTGCCAATGAATTTGGCAGAACCATTCTCACCGTAATACACGACATCAATTTTGCGGCTAAATATTCGGATCGGATTTGTGCCATGAAAAATGGACAGATTGCTGCGTTCGGGACAGTACAAGAAGTGATGAAGCCGGAGCTTTTAACGGATATTTTTGAAACAAACATAGATATTATGGAAGGTCCTCATGGACCAATCGCAATTTATTAATTCTATCATCTATGAAATTAAGGAGGGGGCGGAAGCCTGACCTTCCTTAGCCTTCATCATTGGTTTCAATGCAGGAGGTCAAACAAAAACAGGAGGCTGCAAGTGAAAAATTAATAAGACGTCTTTGCCATTGGGTGGTACGGTTTTACCGGCTTGTTCTTAATTTTAAGAACGAGCCATTTTTTTGTACTTTTATGTCTAAAACTGTCGACAATAACCCGTTAATTTCATATAGTTGTATAGACAACTTAATAAAAATACTTAAAATGTTAAAAAATGTATTGACAAAACATTGATGAAATTATATATTTGTTTTATAACTGAATTTGGTAAAATTAACCATAAAAATCAATGGTAAAAATAATATTATAACAAAAGTCACATGCAATATCTGCCACAATTCGACAAAACATGTCGAATCAAACAAAATACATATTTGCAATATGTGCAAATTGTATATACTAAAATGTTATTATTAGGAGGGTATGAAATGATGAAACGAAGAGTACTTGGAGTTATGCTTAGTGCAGTGTTGGCGGCATCTGCATTATTTGGATGCAGTTCGTCTCAGACAACTGCTACCACGGCGGCAACCAAAGCAGCAGAAACCAAAGCAGCAGAAACCACAGCTGCAACAACCGCTGCGGCAGCAGCAACAACAGAAGCAGCAAAAGCAGCGGGAAGCGGCGGAAAAGTAGGTGTGGCTATGCCAACCCAGTCTTCTGAGCGCTGGATCAATGACGGTGCAAACATGAAGAAACAGCTGGAAGCTCTTGGATACCAGGTGGATTTACAGTATGCAGAGGATGATGTCCAGATGCAGGTTTCCCAGATTGAAAACATGATTGCTTCTGGTGTTAAGTGTCTGGTAATTGCATCCATCGACTCCTCAGCTCTGGTCAACGTGGAAGCTCAGGCTAAGAGCGCCGGAATCCCCATTATTGCCTATGACCGTCTGCTGATGGATACAGATGCTGTTTCCTATTATGCAACCTTTGATAACAAGGGCGTAGGTACAGCCATTGGTAATTACATCAAAGAATCAAAGCAGTTAGATAAGGCAAAAGCAGAAGGAAAATCCTATACCATCGAATTCTTTATGGGATCTCCTGATGATAACAACGCTCTGTTCCTATATAACGGATTAATGGAAGTATTAAAGCCATATCTGGATGACGGAACCTTAAAATGCGAATCCGGACGTACTTCCTTTGAAGATACCTGTATTTTAAGATGGTCTCAGGAAACAGCACAGCAAAACTGTGAGAACTACTTAACTGGCTTCTATGCAGACAAAAAGCTGGATATCTGTGCATCTGCATTTGATGGTTTTGCTTATGGCTGCAAGGCTGCATTAGAGGGAGCTGGTTATAAAGTAGGAGTTGACTGGCCTTTAATCACTGGTCAGGATGCGGAATTAATGGCAGTGAAAAATGTTATTTCCGGTTATCAGACCATGTCCATTTACAAGGACACAAGACTTCTTGCTGAAAAATGTGTAACCATGGTTCAGGCAGTGTTAGAAGGCGGAAAACCTGAAATTAACGATACAACCCAGTATAACAATGGTAAGGTGGTAGTTCCTTCTTATCTGTGTACACCGGTTGCGGTTGACAAGGACAATTATAAAAAGATCATTATTGATGGCGGTTATTATACAGAACAACAGCTGGCACAGTAGCAGAGACGTACATACAGGCGGCGGTGGAAAAGACTGCCGCCTGTTTTCGTGAAGGATAAAAAGAAAAGGAGTTGGAAAGATGGCCGATTATATCCTGGAGATGAATCACATCACCAAAGAATTTTATGGTGTAAAGGCACTTGATGATGTGAATATCAAGGTGAAACGCGGGGAAATCCATGCTCTCTGCGGAGAAAACGGTGCCGGAAAGTCTACGCTTATGAACGTACTCTCCGGTGTTTATCCTTATGGAACCTACAGCGGTGATATTGTCTATCACGGAGCAGTGTGCCAGTTCCATAACATTAAACAAAGCGAGGCAAAGGGGATTGTAATCATTCATCAGGAGCTGGCATTAAGCCCCTATCTGTCAGTAGCTGAGAATGTTTTCCTGGGAAATGAGCAGACATTAAAAAAAGGAGTCATTGACTGGACCAAAACCCATAAGCGGGCACAGGAAATGCTGGCAAAGGTCGGACTTGAGAATGAAAACTTAAACGTGCCGGTGAGCAGCCTGGGAGTCGGCAAACAGCAGCTGATTGAGATTGCAAGAGCAATGGCAAAGCAGGTGGAACTTCTGATCTTAGATGAACCGACGGCAGCGTTAAACGATGAAGAGAGCAAGCGACTTTTAAACATCATGCTGGAACTGAAAAAGCATGGAATCACCTGTATTATGATCTCCCATAAGCTGAATGAAATCAGCTATGTTGCGGATTCCATTACCGTAATCAGAGATGGAAAGACCATTGAGACTCTGGATAAGGGGAAAGATGAAATTAATGAAGACCGGATCATAAAGGGGATGGTAGGAAGGGAACTGACCAACCGTTACCCGGAGCGGACCAGTGAAATCAAAGATAACATATTTGAGGTAGAAAACTGGAATGCGTATCATCCGGACGATCCCGACCGTCATGTCATTCAGGATGTAACCTTCCATGTTAAGGCCGGTGAGGTAGTGGGATTTGCCGGACTGATGGGTGCAGGAAGAACGGAACTGGCAATGAGCCTTTTCGGTAGATCCTATGGACAGAAAATCAGCGGAACCATTAAAATAAACGGAAAGCAGGCTCTGATAAGAAATGTAAGGGATGCCATTAATAACAAGCTTGCATATGTTTCGGAAGACCGCAAAAACTACGGCCTGATCCTTATAGACACTGTAAAAGGAAATATGACGCTGGCAGCTCTTAGAAACTTCTTTTCCAAAAAAGGAATTGTAAACAAGAATGATGAAATCATTTCCGCAGAAAACTACCGGAAGAAAATTAATGTTAAGACGAATTCCATCAACCAGTCAGTCAGTTCACTGTCCGGAGGAAATCAGCAGAAGGTAGTCCTGGCAAAATGGATGCTGACTCAGCCTGATATCCTGATTCTTGATGAACCCACCCGGGGAATTGACATTGGTGCAAAGTATGAAATATACTGCATCATCAATGATCTGGCAAAGGCAGGTAAAGCTATTCTTGTCATATCGTCGGAGCTTCAGGAGTTAATCGGAACCTGTGACCGCATCTATGTCATTAACGGAGGGCATATTTGTGGAGAACTTACCAGGGAAGAGGTTTCACAGGAAAAGATTATGAAGTGTATCATGGAAGACAACGGAAAGGAAGAATAAAGATGGATAAGAAGAAAACAGTTAATATAAACATGAAACAGTATGGTATGATTCTGGCTCTAATCGTGGTTTTCTTAATCTTTGCTGCAATGACCGGCGGTAAAAATATGTCACCGGCAAACATTAACAATTTAATCATGCAGAACAGCTATATTGTTATTCTGGCGGTAGGCATGCTTCTTTGTGTTCTGACCGGTAACATTGATCTGGGGGTCGGTTCCATTGTTGCCGTATGCGGAGCAGTTGTGGGAATTATGATTGTAGACTATAAAACCAGCATGTGGGTTGCAATACTGGCGGCTCTTGCCATTGGTACTCTTTCCGGTATGTTTGTTGGATTTTTTGTTTCCAAGCTTTCCATACCTCCCTTTATCGTTACACTTGCAACCATGCTTATGGGGCGTGGGCTTACCTATACACTGTTAAAGGCGCAGACCAAAGGTCCTCTCCCGGCAAATTATACTTACATAGGCGCAGGCTTTCTTCCAACTGTTAAGATTCCCTTTGGCGGTGGAACCCTGGATTTGATATCCATTGGAGCAGCGCTCATCGCATTTGCCTTTATAATCATATCGGAAATCAGAAGTATAAAAACAAAAAAGAAATACGATTTTCCGGTTAATCCATTGTGGCAGACAATTGTCAAGGTAGGTGTAATCATGATAATTGTATGGTTTTTCTTCTATAAACTGGCACGTTACAACGGAATTCCCTTTGTTCTCGTTATTATGGGACTTCTGGTTGCTCTGTACCACTTTATTACCAGCAAGACTGTAGCAGGAAGGCAGATCTATGCATTGGGCGGAAATGCCAAAGCAGCCCGTCTGTCCGGAATTAACACAGAAAAAGTTTTCTTCTGGGTATATACCAATATGGGAATTATGTGTGCAATTGCAGGAATTGTGCTTTCTGCACGAAATGCATCAGCAACACCCAAAGCAGGAGATCAGTTTGAAATGGACGCCATTGCTTCCTGTTATATTGGAGGTGCTGCTACATCAGGAGGAATTGGAACCATCATAGGAGCGGTAGTCGGAGCATTTATCATGGGAATCTTAAACAACGGAATGTCTCTTTACGGCTGGTCTACTGATATTCAGAAAATCGTAAAAGGAGCTGTATTATTAGGAGCGGTTACGGTTGACTTATTATCCAAAAGAAAAAAATAATCTAAGACAGTAGGAGAGAAGATGCAGTCGCAGGAAGCAAAATATATGGCTGTTGTAAACTGGGTCATGGAGCAGATCCAAAACGGGGTGTTCCAAACTGGGGATAAGCTGCCGTCAGAGAACGAACTAAGCCGTGAATTTGAACTCAGCAGGCAGACTGTCCGTCATGCCATTGATGTATTGGAACAGAAAAACATGCTGACCAGAATTCGGGGAAGCGGAACTTATTTGGGAGTGGGAAACCGGGAAGTGAGAAAAGAACGCTACCAGAACATTGCAGTAATCAGTACCTATGTAGACAGCTATATTTTTCCTCCCGTATTAAAAGGGATTGAAAAGACATTGTCAAAAGCAGGCTATACCATGCAGGTGGCATTTACAGGAAACAGAATCGAAAAAGAAGGAGAAATTCTTGATAAGCTGTTAGACAAAGGGTTTATAGACGGGCTGATTGTGGAACCGGCAAAAAGTGCACTGCCAAATCCCAATCTGGATTCCTACCGCAGGCTGGCGAAACAGCAGTTGCCCGTCCTGTTTTTTAACAGCAGTTATCCCCAGCTGTCATTTCCCTGTGTAGCACTCCATGATGAACTGGTGACCAGAAAAGCGGTTGAATATCTGATTCATGCAGGGCACAAAAAGATCGGTGGGCTCTTTAAATGCGATGACGGACAGGGGCATCTTCGTTACCTGGGGTTTGTAAAGGCAATGAAACAGGCCGGTATCAGCATAGACAGAAGGGGAATTGTCTGGATTGACTCGGAGAGTCAGAATGATCTGGAAGCCTGGTCTGATTATCTTTTTGACAGGTTAAAAGATTGTACGGCACTGGTCTGTTATAACGATGAGGTGGCTTATCTGCTGTCGGGCATCTGCATGAAGAGGGGGATTATGATTCCCGACGATCTATCCCTGGTCAGCATTGATAATTCGGAGCTGGCGTCTCTGGGTGAGGTACCCATTACTTCATTTCCCCACCCTATGGAGGCGCTGGGGAAAAAAACAGCGGAAAACATGATACGTATGATTGAAAATCCCTATTTTAATGGAAATTATCTTTTTGATTCAGAGGCAGTAGAGCGGAAATCCGTTCGTGTCAGAGTATAGGAGTATAACATGAGTGAGGACAAAAAGAAGCAGGGTGAGTCACCTGCGCCAATTACTCTGGGTTTAAGACTGGCAGGAGGGGGATATCTGGTGTGGCTGGCATTTCAGCTTGTTCCGGAACTTCTCATCTCTACCGGAATCAGAAATCTGATTCAGCTGGTCTTTATGACCCTGTTTTTTCTTACCGGTTCCATTATGATTATCTGGTCATTGAAAAGGCTGCTCTTTAAAGGTCCGAACCAGTCCGGGTCATGGAATGAGGATGAACAGGAGCATATATTATAATATTTAGGATATCTGGAACCGGATTCCAGAAAATTGAGTCTGTTTTTACATTTCTTTTACCATACTGTGATTACAGGAGTCCCTGGCAGAAGGTATAATCAGATTTACAGAAACCAGAGTTTCTGAAATTGCAAAGGAGTCCGGTAAATGATAAAAACCTATGTGGTAGATACCAATGTTCTGATTCAGGCCCCTTACGCCATTAATTGTTTTGAGGATAACCGGGTGGTCCTTCCGGTCGCTGTACTGGAAGAACTGGATCACTTAAAAAAGGCTGAGGGCGAAACAGGTGCCAATGCAAGAAAGGCCATCAGGCTTTTGGAACAGCTGCGTCATCAGGGGGATTTACTGACAGGAGTACATCATTAAAGGTATGGCGGGGACAGCCAAAACCTTTTACTCTCTTGCAGTAGGGCTTGAAAAGCTTTTAAACAATCCAACAGGGGAATACAGACGGGTCATTGTCAGCCGTCCCAATGCCCAGTTTGATTCTGACATAGGATTCCTTCCGGGAGACGAGCAGGAGAAAATCTCTCCGCTGATGAGACCTGTGATTGATAATCTGGAACAGCTCATTGATTCCAATGAGGAGAAGCGATATGAAAATGAGGATGAACTATCGGGCAAAATCGAAGAAATATTTGCCAGAGGCCTGATTAAAACAGAAGCGCTGACCTTTATCCGGGGGCGTTCCATCATTCAGACGTATTTAATTATCGATGAAGCCCAGAATATGACACCCAATCAGGTCAAGGGAATTATAACCCGTGCAGGAAAAGGAACAAAGATCATACTGCTTGGAGATCCCAATCAGATTGACCGCCCGTTTCTAGATGAACGGACCAACGGACTCAGTTATGCGGCTGAGCATATGAAAGGAAGTTCTCTGTGCTGGCAGATTACCCTGCAGGCAGAGGAATGCGAACGGTCTGTTCTGGCAATGGATGCAGTAAAACGATTATAAGATTTTATTGATAAAAAAGGCATGCTGTCTTTCCTGAATCAGGAGGCTGGCGTGCTTTTCTGTTTGTTGAAAGAGTTGTATCAATCCCCTGTAATTGTGAATTGACAAACATACTCCGCAGGTTTAAACTAAGATACAGCTTACAAATGCAGACCCAAAAGGAGTTATATATATGAGTACACTTCCAAAAATATCAGAAGCAGAATGGGAAATTATGAAACTTATATGGAAGTCTAACCCCATAACCTCAGAAGAGATTATTAACCTGCTATCTGGCAGAATGATGTGGTCAGCACAGACAATAAAAACCTTTATAACAAGACTTATCAAAAAAGAAGTGATTGGATTTGAAAAGAAAGGCAGGGTTTATTACTACTATCCTTTGCTCTCGGAAGAAGAGTGCATCAGATCTGAGAATAAATCCTTCTTAAAAAAGGTCTATGACGGGGCTTTAAATATGCTTTTTACGAAGTTTCTGGAAGAAGAGCTGTCAATGGAACAGATTGAAGAACTGGAACGTATTCTGAAAGATAAAAAAGAAAAGAGAATATCTGACAGCCGGGATGAGCATAAGTGATTAATTTATTTACAAAACACAAAAGCAGATAAGTTCAGACAATCAAACCGTCTGTTCTTATCTGCTTTTTCTATAACACAGGAGCTCCTATAAGCTAGTTGATTTAGGAAGGCTGAAAATAAACTCAGATCCCACCCCTTCTGTGCTGACTACATCAATATTTTCTCCGTGAGACTGAATGATTTCCCGGACAATTGCAAGTCCCAGCCCGGTTCCTTTCTTGTCCTTTCCTCTGGACAAGTCTGATTTGTAAAACCTCTCCCATATCTTTTTAATGCTCTCTTTTGGTATTCCAATTCCTGTATCTTTTACAGAGACAAAGATTTTTTCATACTTGCCGGAAGCCTGTATATATATGGTGGAATCCGTATGGCTGAATTTAATGGCATTATCAATAAGATTATAAAGAACCTGCTGGATTTTGCCAAGGTCTGCATGAACCATCTGAATGCTGTCAGAGAAAGTCAGGTCAAATGTAATATTTTTTGTATTGCAGGTACCTTCTAAAGAAGCAGCCGTATCTTTAATTACCCGGTTAATATCAAAATTTGTCCGGTTTAAATATCCTTTACAGTCAAGGGAATTAAGGGTCAGCATGCCCTGTGTCAGCTTATTGAGCCGTTCTGTCTCGGATATCACCCGGTTTAAATACTTTTCATGCATCTGGGGCGGTATAGTACCGTCTAAGATCGCCTCTAAGTATCCCTTGATGGAAGTCAGTGGGGAACGGAAATCGTGTGATACATTGGCGATAAAGGTTCGCTGGTATTCCTCCATTTTATTAATTTCATCAGACATATAATTCAAAGTGGCTGCCAGATACCCCATCTCATCCCTTGTATTCACATCAATGTGATGAGTCAGATTACCCTGTGCATATTCGTTGGCTCCTGCTGTAATCTTTTTCAGGGGGATGTAAACATTTTTTGTAAAAACCAGCAAGATGATCAGAGAAAAACCGAATACTACCGCTGAGGTAATGTATACGATGTTTAATATACCGTTTCTCTGGGACTGTAAATAGGATATTGGAAGATGAATCACCACATACCCATGAGTGGTATAGTTTCCTGTTATGGGAGCATGTACGCTTAATACATCATAAGTGAACTCATTGTAGTAATTACCGATGGTATAGGATTTATTGCCCATAATGGTAGGGTCAAAGTTCTCTATCATATCTCCATCCTTACCTGGCTGCTGGCTGTCGGATACGATCTTGCCCTGGCGGTCCACAATCCAGATGCGGGCGTGGAGATAATCCGCTTCATTAACAAGACCAGGGTAGGAAGAGGAAAGCTTCATATCCTTTCCGTGATACATACTGCTAAAGGATGAGGCAATCTGGTTGGCTTCGTCATACAGACATTCTGACTGCTGGCCAAGGAGATACTGGTCGGTAATCCTGGAAGAGAAGGATGCGATGGTTACAAAACCCAAAAGGCCAAAGAGTAAGTAACCCATAATAAATTTATAATACAAAGAATGTGTCATGGAATGTTCACCTCTATATTGTGCAGATACATGCTTACCTGTGTCTAATGCATCAAGTATAACTCTTTTTGGTATTCATGTCATTCCTTATTTTCATTGATTAAAAGAGGGGCTGACGTAAAATGCATGGAACATTTTACATCAGCCTCTTATTATATAAAAAACTACCGTTTTACTTCGAATTTATATCCGATTCCCCACACCGTGGAGAGTGACCAGCCGGAATGATCCTTTATCTTTTCCCTCAGACGCTTAATATGAACGTCCACGGTTCTGGTGTCGCCGATATACTCATACCCCCAGATATGGTCCAAAAGCTGTTCTCTTGTAAATACCTGGTTGGGAGAGGAGGCAAGGAAGTAAAGAAGCTCAAGCTCCTTTGGCGGCATTTCAATGGAATGTCCCATATAAATGACGGAGTAATTGGTTAAATTGACAATCAGATCCGGATATTCCACATAGTCGCCCTGCTGGTCAGTGTGGGAAGCTGCAGCAGCAGGAGAGGTCTGATAGCGCCGTAAGACTGCCTTAACCCGTGCCACAAGCTCTTTGGAATCAAAAGGTTTAATCATATAATCATCAGCGCCAAGCTCCAGACCCAGGACTTTGTCAAAGACCTCGCCTTTTGCTGACAGCATGATAATGGGCACCTGGGATCCGGAGCGAAGCTCTCTGCAGACCTGATAGCCGTCCATTCCCGGAAGCATTAAATCCAGCAGAACCAGATTGGGTTTGAATTCAGGAAAAACCCGAAGCGCTTCCTCTCCGTCGCCCACGATTTCTGTTTCATAGCATTCCTTCAAAAGATATAGGGAAATGAGTTCTGCAATATTGCTGTCATCGTCCACAATTAAAATCCGCTGTTTTTCTGCCATAATGGATCCCCCGTTCTAATATTTATTTAAATGAGACAATGGTCACTCCGGAATCACCTTCACCGAAGACGCCAAGCCGGAATTCTTTTACATATTTTAATCTCTTTAAATGCTTATGCACTGCATTCTTTAAAGCACCTGTACCACGTCCGTGGACTACCCGCACCTGAGGTAGATGAGCAAGATAAGCGTCGTCTAAATATTTGTCCAGCTGAGGGATTGCCTCATCTGTGGTCATGCCGATTAGATTAATTTCAGGTGAAATGGAGAAGGACTTGGACATACGGGTTGAACTGCTTCCGCTTCCTGCCTTTTTTGCCCGGTTTTCTGACGGTGCAGAAACCGAATCATCATAAAGGAGCTCTAAGTCGGATATGTTAACCAGTGACCGCAAAATCCCCATCTGAACATATAAATCCCCTTTGGCATTGGGAAGGGAGTTTACAGTTCCGTTCAAGTTCATGCTTAAAACCTTTACGCCGTCTCCCAGCTTCAGTTTTTTCGGATCAATTCCATTTTTCGGATTCTTCTGTTCTCTCTTTAAAGACAGGGAAGAGTCCACAACCTGAAGCTTGTTTCTTAGCCGGCTTCGCTCTGCTTCCAGTTCTTTGCTCACACCGGATTCACTGGCCAGCTTATTGATCTGACGTATGGTAGAATCTGCTGTATCCTTGGCATCCCGTAAGATTCTTTGTGCCTCTTCTCTTGCGTCTTTTATCATCTTATCCCGGCGCTCGTCAAGCCGTTCCTCTTTCTGAGTCAGGCGGGTTTTCAGCTGTTCCACTTCCAGCTTATAAGAGGCAATCTGGATTCTCTCTTTTTCAATGGTAACCCTGTTTTCTTCCAGATGCGTCAGAAGATCCTCAAAGGTTTCATCCTTTGCTTCCAGATGGTTTTTAGCCTCATCGATAATATAGTCCGGAAGTCCCAGCTTCTTTGAGATGGCAAAGGCATTACTTTTTCCTGGAACGCCGATGAGTATCCGATAGGTGGGCTGCAGTGTCTCCACATTGAATTCGCAGCAGGCATTCTCCACACCTGGCGTAGTAAGCGCGAAGACCTTTAATTCACTGTAATGAGTGGTTGCCATAGTGCGGCATTTCATATTGTGAAGGAAAGAAAGGATGGAGATTGCCAGGGCAGCTCCTTCCGTTGGATCTGTACCCGCTCCAAGCTCATCAAATAAGCAGAGAGAGTTGCTGTCTGCCTGATTTAAAATCTGCACAATGTTTGTCATATGAGACGAAAAGGTACTAAGGCTCTGCTCAATACTCTGTTCATCACCGATGTCAGCAAACACTTCGTCAAATACGGATAGCTCAGAACCGTCAAATGCCGGAATATGAAGGCCGGACTGCCCCATCAGGGTAAACAGACCTACTGTTTTTAATGACACTGTTTTACCGCCGGTATTTGGACCTGTAACAATTAAAAGATCAAATGTTTTTCCTAAATGGATGTTGATAGGAACAACCTTTTTCGGGTCCAGCAGGGGATGACGACCATCTTTAATATGAATTTCATGTTTGGTGTTAAAAATTGGCTCACTGGCGTTGTAGTGTTTGGCCAGCGCTGCTTTGGCGAAGATAAAATCCAGTCTGGTAAGAGTATGGAAGTTAGTCTCCAGCTCTTCTAAATAAGGTGCCAGCTGGTTGCTTAAATCTGCCAGAATCATCTCGATTTCTTTTTGTTCCTGGATCTCCAGAGCTCTTAAATCGTTATTCAGCTTTACGATTGCCATAGGCTCAATAAATAAAGTGGAGCCGGTAGAGGACTGGTCATGTACCATTCCGGTTACCTGGGATTTGTGCTCCGCTTTTACCGGGAGACAGTATCTTCCATCCCGCATGGTAATAACGGCATCCTGTAAATAAGAACGGTTGGAATTTAAAATGGAGTTCATCTGTGTGTGAATCTTATCATTAATAGAACGCATGGAACGTCTGACATGGTGAAGGCCGGGACTGGCATCATCACTGACCTCTTCCTCAGAAATGATACAGCGCTTGATCTCGTTGTTAATCGGAGTCAAAGGCTCCAGAATGCGGAAAAATTCTTCTAGTGAATCTTCGGAAATCTCCTGATCCTCATGGCGGCCGTATGCCTTTGCTTTTGCGGAAGCGGTAAGAAGGGAGCTGATGGATAAAATCTCAATGATTCCAAGAGAACTTCCTACCTCCAGACGTTTTAAGGATGCCCGGATATCTTTAACACCCCCAAATGAAATTCCGCCTTTTTGCCGGACTCTTGTGACTGCATCGGTGGTTTCCCTTAAGGAAGTGGTTATTTCCTCATAATCGGTGGAAGGTACCAGTCTGCGGCACAGTTCTTTTCCGGATTCACAGGATGCATATTCGGTGAGCTGTTCAATTATTTTATAGTATTCTAAAGTTTTCAGTGCTTTTTGATTCATAAGTTTATACCTTAATTATTCTGCTTTCTTTCTGGATATTTAACCGGCGTGAGAACCGGCTCTTGAATAATGGGATCGGTTACAGTATAGCATAGGAGGGACAAAAACTGCAATCCTCAGGTGATTGTTTTTCCTTGTTATTATGGTTGTTTCATATGTTTTTCTTGCATAAAACGGGGAAGAACCTTATAATAGTACTTAGGTCTTCTGAAAAGGAGGGTAAGTATGCCGGAAAATAACGGGCCAGACGATAGAAAGGCGGAGCCACGCCGTTTTATCAATGAAAAGATTGTAAAACAGCCCATGTCAAAAAAGGATATGCTGAAAAGATTTCTGGGTCTTTTAGTGACTGCAGTTATTTTCGGAATGGTTGCGGCGGTTACGTTTGTCATATCCAAACCTGTAGCTGAGAGATTACTTGTGGGAGAAACCACCGGTGAGACGACTCCGGTGACCATACCAAAGGATGAGCCTGAGACCGTTACTTCTGTTGCTGAAACTTCTACAACTGCGGCTGAGACAGAACCAATTGAGGATATTCTTAAGTCCGCTATGGAAAAGTATCCATTCTCCGTAGATGATTTAAGCACTCTTTACGGAAGCTTAAAATCTGTGGTTCAAAAGGCGGACAAGGGAATCGTTACGGTTCACTCCGTAAAGACTCAGACGGACTGGTTTAATAACCCGGTTGAGAACTCCGGACTTTTTACCGGGGTAATCATTTCATCTGCTAATCAGGAGCTTCTCATTTTAACACCGGAAGGTGCAGTTGAGGATGCAGAAGCGATTCGTGTAGCTTTTTCCGACGGGACAGAGGTGCAGGGAAAGATTAAACAGACAGATAAGCTGTCTGGTATGGCAATTGTCAGTGTTTCCACAGCGGAACTTAGCAGAACCCAGCTGGAAGATATGAAAGCGATTGAACTTGGCAACTCTTATTCGGTCAAGCAGGGAGACATTGTTGTTGCAATCGGCGGTCCTGCAGGAATGGTTCATTCCACCGGATATGGTTTTATTTCTTTTATAACGAAGAATGTTCAGATCATTGACGGGATGACCAGAATTCTGTATACCGATGTCAAAGGGAATGCCGGAGTGGGAACGTTTCTTATGAATACGTCCGGTCAGATTATTGGCTGGGTGACGGATCAATATAAAAACGACAGCAGTAAAGATATGACCGCAGCCATGGCCATATCCGATTACAAGAGTATTCTGGAAAAGATGAGTAATGGTGCACCATTCCCATACTTTGGAATCAAAGGACAGGAAGTAAGCTCAGCCATGAACAGCAGTGGTATTCCTCTGGGAGTCTATGTAGTGGAAGTGAATACAGACAGCCCTGCTTACAATACAGGAATACAGAGCGGTGATATTATCACTGAGATGGGCGGAGCAGCCATTGTTACCATGAAGGATTTTCAGGTGGTTTTGGAAAAATCAAGTCCGGGACAGATTATTCCTGTGACTGTATCCCGCAATGGCCGGGAAGAATATAAAAAGATACAATATCAGGTAACCATCGGAGCCAGGTAACTATCCTGGCTTCCTTGTTGCTGTCAGTGAGATATGGAGGAAAAAAATGAAGTATATTGAATCATTCCGGGAAGGAATGCATGTTTCTGATGTGTTTTTGTGCAAAAACAGGCAGATTTCCCTGACAAAGTCAGGAAAGGAGTACGGCAACCTGATACTTCAGGATAAAACCGGCACTGTGGATGCTAAAATTTGGGATTTGGGATCCCCGGGTATCGGAAACTTTGAGACTCTGGATTATGTATACATAGATGCAGATGTTACGGTGTTCCAGAATTCCAATCAGCTGAATATTAAGAGAATCAGAAAAGCGGAAGAAGGAGAATATATCCCAGGGGATTATCTTCCTGTTTCCGGTAAAGATATAAAAGTGATGTTTGAAGAACTGACCGGCTTTATCCGTTCTGTAAAAAGTCCTTATTACCGGGCTCTTTTAGAAAGCTTTTTCATAGAGGATACTGCATTTGCCAAGGCATTCCAGTTCCATTCTGCAGCCAAGAGCGTACACCATGGATTTGTAGGCGGACTGTTGGAACATACCCTGAGTGTAGTGAAGCTTTGTGATTATTATGCAGGATATTATCCTTTGATTAACCGGGATCTTTTGCTCACTGCTGCTATGTTTCATGACATCGGCAAGACAAAAGAACTTTCCACATTTCCGGAGAATGATTACACCGATGACGGTCAGCTTCTTGGACATATCATTATTGGAACTGAGATGATAGGAGAAAGAATCCGTACCATTCCCGGTTTCCCCGAGAAGTCCGCTACCGAATTAAAGCATTGTATTCTGGCCCATCATGGAGAACTGGAATACGGTTCCCCGAAAAAACCGGCTCTGATTGAGGCACTGGCTCTTAATTTTGCAGATAACACAGATGCAAAGATGGAGACCATGATTGAAGTGCTGAGAGCGGCTGGGGATAATAACGGCTGGCTGGGCTTTAACAGGCTGATGGATACAAATATCAGAAAGACTACAAACGAAATCTAAATGATAAGGTGCTTAAGGAGGTTGTTTTCCTTAGCACCTTTTTTAAATAATGCCGGATACAGGGAATTTTAGAATTTCTTTCGTTTTCTGTGACAATCATTTTAAGATTGGTATTTTATCCTTAGAATATAGAGGAATAATCAGAGTGAGGTATAATAAATGCATGGAACGCTGGGAGAAATCAGCGGATTATGATAGATAAGGAGAGATCACATGGACGCAAACCACATCTTATTAGTTGAAGATGACAAAGAAATCAGGCAGGGAGTGGAAATATACTTAAGAAGTCAGGGATATGAAGTGTTTCAGGCGGCAGACGGAGTAGAGGGTTTAAAGATTCTGGAACAGGAGGAAATTCATCTGGCTATTGTAGACGTCATGATGCCTCGTATGGATGGAATTACCATGACTGTGAAGCTGCGGGAAAAACATGATTTTCCGGTTATTATTCTGTCCGCCAAGTCAGAAGAGGTGGATAAAATTATGGGTCTCAACATTGGTGCAGATGACTATGTTGCAAAACCATTTACCCCCATGGAGCTTCTTGCCAGAGTAAATTCCCAGCTGAGACGGTACAGAAAGTATATGGATATGCTGGAAGCAAAAGAACAGAAAGAAAAAAGCAATGTCTATTCCATTGGAGGTCTGGAATTAAATGAAGACACAGTGGAGGTTACCGTAGATGAAAAGCTGGTAAAGCTGACTCCCATTGAATTTAAAATCCTTGCACTTCTTATGAAAAATCCTGGAAGAGTATTTTCTGCGGAAGAAATTTATGAAAGAGTATGGAATGAACGGGCAATTAATACCGATACCATTATGGTGCACATAAGGAAAATACGGGAAAAGATTGAATTAAATCCGAAGGAACCGAAATATTTAAAGGTGGTGTGGGGAGTTGGATATAAAATTGAAAAACAGGCATAGAATCAGCGGGTTACTGGCAGCAGTGGTTATATTTGCCGCAGCATTTGCAATGGTAGAACTTTATCCGTACTTTGAAAATGAGTCTTCCAGAAATGGGGCTCCAATTTACGAAGAGAGTGCTTTTTTAAAACATCTTGTAAATGGCAATTACGTTTTGGCATTGGAAGATGCACAGAAAGAGCAGAATAAAATTCTTTCACCTTTTCAGTATTTTTTACCAGATGCTGAAGCAGAACTAAAAGCGGCAAGCAGCGACGGAAGCGAAAAAAGCACAGCCACTGAATTATCTGGATCTTCTTCATCGAATATTCAGATAACGAAAATCGAAGGAGACGGAGAGGACGAAAGAACAGAATATTTACGAGGACTTCGCAAAAACAGCATCCGGGAATTTGAAAACTGGAACCGGAATTTTGGGAATATCCGCAACTCCATTGATTATCAGATGATAGATGAAAACGGGAAAGTGATCCTGGATCATGCAGAAGGACGGTTTATACCCAATAACAGTCATTATGTTTTTCAGGCAGTTTTACATTACGATGAACTTGGGCGCATGGATATCAGCTGTGTGAGAGGGGAAAATACAGCTTACTTACTCAATACACTTCAGGATTTCGGAGATAAGGATCCTATGGAGAGCTATTATGATGACTATTTCCAGGAAGGGAAATTAAAACTGTCCAATCCCCGGAATATGACATTTGCCTATGGTATGTCAGAGCAGCAGATTTCATCATTCAAAGATACCAGTGGGAATATCTGGACTGCTTACGAAAACTCCGGGAGTGTCAATCGTATCTTTATCGGACTGGTATGCGCCGTAGCCGCTCTTGCTTTTCTGTTTTCCTGTATGGATGTGAATCTGGCAGATCGAATTGCTATTTTAAGAACCCCATTGGAACTGGTGGCTGGAATCGTAGCCGGCTCGGTTGCCTTTGGAGCAGGACTTACAAGTCTGGTTGCAGTGACAAACCGGGGTGATTTATATAGTGCCCTGTTACGTGCCAATTTTATTCCTAAAGCAGCAGATATCATGGTGAAGCTGTGGAATCTCCTCTGGTGGGCAGTGCCTTTTGCAGTGATTTACTGGGCAGTCCTGTGTATGAGAGACGTGTTTCACATTGGCATCACCCGTTATTATAAGGAGAGGACCTTATGCGGATTATTCTGTGGCTGGGTAGTAAGAAGTCTGAAAAAATTGTATCGATATTTAGGAGACATTAATTTACAGGAAAAATCGGACCGTACAATCTTTAAAATTGCAGCTGTAAATTTTATTGTACTTACTATCTTATGCAGTTTATGGTTTTTGGGTATCGGAGCATTGTTCCTTTACTCGATTATTCTGTTTTTCGTAATGAGAAAATATTATCTTGACTTAAGCAGAAAATACAACGAGCTGTTGAAAGCTACTAATCAGATAGCGGAAGGTAATTTAGAAGTTGTAATTGAAGAGGATTTAGGTGTATTTGAACCATTTAAAATAGAAATACAAAAGATTCAGAGCGGTCTTAAGGGAGTGGTTGATGAAGAAGTCAAAAGCCAGAAGTTAAAGACTGATTTAATCAGCAATATGTCTCACGATTTAAAAACACCCCTTACTGCCATTATAACCTATGTAAATTTATTAAAAGATGATCATGCAACCCCGGAACAGAGAAAAGCCTATATCGATATTCTGGAACAGAAATCCATGCGGTTAAAAGCGCTAATTGAAGATTTATTTGAGATCAGCAAGGCGAACAGCAATAATGTAACACTGGAACTGGAGGATGTTGATATTGTCAGTCTGTTAAAAGAGGTTAGTTTTGAGCTTAGCGATAAGATTGAGGAATCCACCATTGATTTTCGCTGGAATCTGCCTGACGAGAAAATTATTCTTTCTCTGGACAGTCAGAAGACTTACCGGATTTTTGATAACCTGCTGACTAACATTATCAAATATGCCATGCCAGGAACCCGGGCTTACATTGATATGAGAAAAGAAAATGACTGGGTTGAAATCATATTAAAAAACATATCGGCTGCAGAGCTTACCTTTAATCCTGAGGAGATAACCGAGCGCTTTGCCAGAGGGGACCAGGCGCGCAACACAGAAGGGTCTGGTCTTGGAATGGCAATAGCCAAAAGCTTTGTGGAGCTTCAGAACGGAAAACTCACAGTAGAAACCGAAGCCGATTTATTTCGAGTGACCATACGCTGGCCAATTATGTAAGGATATGATTTTCATAATTAAGTAAAAAATAAAAATAATTTTCAAAACTTCTTGAAAACCGGAAAATAACTGTATATACTGAAAGAAAGGTCAGGTTTAGCCTGTCACATCAGTAAATTGATCCGGAAAGAAAGAGGGGTAGGAATATGATAATACAGAGCAGACGCGTGTGGATTGCAGGACAGTTTATTCCGGCACAACTTGAGCTGTCGGAAGGAAAAATTTTAGCAGTGAACGGGTATGGAACCCAGCCTGCCGATCATGATTATGGAAATGATCGGATTGTACCCGGGTTTATCGATATTCATACTCATGGAGCATATGGCTATGATACCAATGACGGTGAGCCTCAGGGACTCAGGGACTGGATTAAAAGAATACCCGAAGAGGGGGTTACTGCACTTTTACCCACAACAGTGACTCAGATGCCTGGAGTTCTGGAAAAAGCAGTTTCCAACATAGCCAATGTTGTCAATGAGGGTTATGAGGGTGCTGAGATCCTGGGTATTCATTTTGAAGGCCCTTATCTGGACATGAAGTACAAAGGAGCACAGCCTCCGGAAGCCATAGCAAAGCCCTCTGTAGAGCAGTTTGAACGTTATCAGAAGGCGGCAAAAGGTAAGATTAAATATATTACTCTTGCTCCAGAGCGGGATGAAAACTTCGCTCTTACGAAATACTGTAAAAAACATGGTGTAGTGGTGAGTATGGGGCATTCAGCTGCTACGTATGACCAGGCTCTCATGGGAATTGCCAACGGCGCCACCTCCATGACCCATGTCTATAACGGCATGACCCCCTATCATCACCGTGATCCGGGGCTGGTAGGGACGGCTCTCAGAGTACGTGATATTTACGGCGAGATCATTTGTGATGGCTGTCACAGCCACATGGCAGCTTTAAATAATTATTATACGGCAAAAGGCAGGGACTATGCCATCATGATCAGCGACTCCCTGAGAGCTAAAAACTGTCCGGCAGGGGGACAGTACCAGCTGGGTGGTCATGATATCGAGGTCAGGGAAAATGGTCTTGCTTATTTAAAGGGAACAGAAACCATTGCAGGAAGTACCTTAAAGATGAACAAGGGCTTAAAGCTTCTGGTAGAGGAAGCTTTGGTGCCTTTTGATTCTGCTCTTAATTCCTGTACCATAAACCCTGCAAAGTGTCTGGGAGTGGATGACAGGAAAGGGCGCCTGAATGCAGGATACGATGCAGATCTTGTGGTGCTCAGTGATTCCTATGAAGTCGTGCAGACCTATTGCAGAGGAGTGGGAATGGTTGATGTAACAGACAGCCAGGATTAATAAATAGGCAAGCAAAGGATATTAATGCAAAAACAGCATTGACAGCAGTGGAGGTACTGTATAAGTAGATAAGTCTACTTTGCAGTACCTCTGTTTTTGCGTTTAGAGGATCTGCCTATGTGCAGGAGTGGAACGAAGCATCGGACATTTTGCATAGGATGATAGAAATGAGATATAAAAGATAGAGAATGGACAATAAAGTTTACGTAATCATGTATCACTATGTACGGGATTTGGAACACAGCCGTTATCCCCGGATAAAAGGACTGGATATAGCCTGCTTCAGAAAACAGATAGAATATTTAAAACAAAACTTTACGGTTATAACCATGGAGGAATTGAGTTGTGCCTGCAATGACCAGTATGAGCTGCCCAAACAAGCAGTTTTACTCACATTCGACGATGGTTATCTGGATCATTATACTTCCGTATTTCCAATCTTGAAGGCAGAAAATTTACAGGGCTCTTTTTTTATTTCAGGGAAAACACTGAAAGAGCATGTTTTATTGGATGTAAATAAAATTCATCATATACTAGCCACCACGCAGATAGACGTTCTATTGCCGTCAGTTCTTAAACGTATGGATTATTACCGGGGATCAGAATACGAATTTCCGGATAATGATACGCTTTTTCATGAATATGCATCTGGAAATCGATTTGACAGCAAAGAAACAATTTTTGTGAAACGAATGCTTCAGACTGTATTGCCGGAAAAAGTAAGAAGTATGATCTGTGATGACCTGTTTAAAAATTATGTAGGCATATCAGAGGATAAATTAGCAGGTGAACTGTATCTGACTTCAGATCAGATCAGACTTATGAAACAGGAGGGCATGTATATTGGCCTGCATGGATATAACCACTACTGGCTGGGTCACTTGTCTGAGGAAGAAATGCAGAAAGATATCAGGCAGGCATTGGATGTCATGTCGGAATATATAGACACTAAAAATTGGGTAATGAATTATCCTTATGGCAGTTATAATGAGGCGCTTTTGCAATACATCTCTTCTACAGGGTGTGAACTGGGACTTACTACTCAGGTAAAGGTGGCAGATTTATCAGAGTGCAGCAGCTTTACAATTCCACGCCTTGACACCAACGATTTTCCACCAATTAGTGAAAAATTCAAATGCCGTCTGGACAAGGAACGGACATGAACCAGGAGGTGAAACACTATGAATCAATTTGACACACGGTATGAGATCCGGCTTGCTGATAGCTCTGATATAGTACTGATTATGGATTTTATTGATAAGTGTTGGAAAAAAGGCCATATCATGTCCCAGGACAGAAATCTGTTTCGATATGAGTATCAGGATGGAAATCAGATTAATTTTGTTCTGGCAATTGATAAAAGCACCCGATTACTGGAAGGTATTTTTGGTTTTATCAAATGTTCTGATACGAAAGACGTGAAGAAAAAGGATATCTGGGGCAGCATGTGGAAAGTACGTGAATCCGGTGAAAACATGCCTCTTTTAGGCATAGAGCTGGCTAAACGGGTTTTTGATTTAACTGGCTGTCGGACCCAGATTGGTAACGGAGCTAACCCCAATACCACGATTCCCTTAAGGAGACTTTATTTTCATGACAGAACAGTCCGCATGAGACAATATTATAAGTTAAATCCTGAAATTGAGGAATTTAAAGTTGCACTGGTTCAGAAAAAGCCGGAAATCTTTCCGGAAAATCATTTTGACACAGAAATTATGCTTTTAAGTTCCATGAACCAAGTAAAAGAAAATTTTAATTTTGAAAGCGTCAATTCTATTCCATACAAAGACAGCTGGTATGTAAACAAACGATATTTCTGCCATCCATACTATCACTATTTAGTTTATGGATTAAAAAATGGGAGTGGCAAATCAGGTGCGCTTTTAATGGCACGGATAATTGAATGTAACGGAGGAAGAATCTTTCGTATCGTTGATTATATGGGAGATCAGCGTTTGTTTTCCGGGATGAGTAATACGTTAGATAAGATTATGAAAGAAATGAATTTAGAATATATGGATTTTTACACCTATGGGTTTGAGGAGCAATATTTATGGGACGCCGGTTTTATCTACAGGTCAGATGATGATCCCAATATCATACCTAACTATTTTGAACCATTTTTACGCGAGAACGTTGATATATGGGCTCATTACAAACTGGACGGAACCCTGTTTTTTAAAGCAGACGGAGATCAGGAACGGCCAAATAAGATAATGGAGAAAATATAAGGGGGCCAGGGGAAGCTATGACAGGTAAAAACGAGTTTGAAGAAAAACTTCTAAATAAGGACTTATATATGACAAATGCAGGAAGGTATGCAAAAAAAATCAGCAACAAAGATAACGTCATCATCTGGGGGTCAGGGAGCGCTTCCGACTCATTTTACCATTTTTTTAAAGAATTCAACTGCTTAAGCGGATTAAAAAATTATGCTGATAATAAAAAGGAGCTCTGGGGAACGCAAAAGAATGGATATACCATATTATCACCCTTAGAAGTTGCTGAAAAGGCAGAAGAGGGACCGGTTTATATTATAATTGCCAGTATGCGTTTTCCTGAAATAAGAAAGCAGCTGATCTTACTGGGGATAGAAGATTCAATGATTGATACAACAGGCTTTACAGTTGCCAATGATTATTATACTTACAAAGATGAAACTGCTTATCAGATCGTAAAATCCCATTTTGATGAATTCAGACAGGTGTATAACAGTCTGGCAGATAAACGCTCCAAAGAGATCTATTTAAATATATTGAACTCTAAGATTTCTCTGGATAATAAATATCTGGAATTCATATCCTCCCCTTCGCAAGAACAGTATTTTGACCAGGAACTACTGAAATTAAAAACAGATGAAATATTTTGTGATTGCGGAAGCTACAATGGAGATACCATGAAGACATTTTTTCAGTTAACCGGAGGAAACTGCAGAAAATATATTGCAATAGAAGCGGATAAAGATATCTATTTAGAATTAAACCAGAAAGTTGCGGACGGAAACTATAAACACGTGACAGCCCATAATATTGCATGCTGGAATGAAAAAACAATATTAAAATTTCAGTCGGCAAAGAGCGCAGGGCATATTGCTGATGAGGGAGAGAGTGAAGTTTTGGCAGATACGCTGGATCATATTTTAAAAGACGATCCGGTGACCATGATAAAAATGGATATTGAAGGCGCAGAGCCAGCGGCTTTGACGGGTGCCAGGACTGTGATCAGCAGGTATAAACCTGTGTTATGCATTTGTATTTACCATAACCTGAAGGACTATTACAATATCCCACTAATGATGAAAGAATTTAATCAGGATTATCATTTATTTATCCGAAACTATACTGATATGGTTGCTGTGGAGACTGTGTGCTACGCAGTTCCAACAGACCGGATTAAACTGAAACTTGAGGAGGGAGTTGAATGAATCAGGTTGTAATAGGAATGGTCGGTGCAGGCAGGGCAACAGAACTGCATATGCACGCATATAACCGGGTAAGCAGGATACCGCTTCGCTTTAAGACCATTGCTGCCAGGCGCCCGGAGCAGTTATTACCTGCAAAGGAGCTTTATGGATTTGAGATTGCCACCTTCGATTTTAATGATTTGCTTACGGACCCGGAAATTCATGTAATTGATATTTGCACACCGCCTTATGTCCATGAAGACATGATTGTAAAAGCAGTAAAAGCAGGAAAGCATGTCATTTGCGAAAAACCCCTTTCCGGTTACTTTGGAACAGGTACTGATCCGGAACCAATTGGAAAAAACATACCCAAAGCGGTTATGTATGAGAAGCTATTGAGTTCTCTGGAAAATATGAAACAAATCATTGAAGAATCTGGCAGCAAATTCATGTATGCAGAAAATTTTATCTATGCGCCGGCTGTAGCAAAGGCGGCTGAGATTATTTCGTCAAAAAAGAGCCGTATCCTTTATATGAAAGGAGAGGAGAGCCTGAAAGGATCAAGTTCTCCCGTTGCAGGAGCCTGGTCAAAGACCGGAGGTGGAACCTTTATCCGCACCGGAACCCATCCCCTTTGTGCACTCCTTTGGTTAAAGCAGCAGGAAGCAAAGGCCCGGGGTGCTGACATCAGGGTGGAAAGTGTTCTGGCTGATATGGGAACTGTTACCACCACCCTTTCCGATTATGACCATCGTCATATCAAGGCACGGCCAAATGATGTAGAGGATAACGGAACGGTTTTACTCACCTTTTCAGACCAGTCCAAGGCACTTGTCATAGCAACCGATACCTGTCTTGGAGGAAGTAAAAATTATATTGAATTATATTGTAATGACGCTGCAATTACCTGCACTCTCACCATGAATGATATGATGTCCACATACTTTTTAGATGAAGATAATTTAAATGGAGTACAACTCTCAGAAATGCTCCCGGCAAAGACTGGCTGGAACAACCCATTTATTGCAGATGAAATCATAAGGGGGTATACCGGTGAGATGCAGGATTTTATGGAAGCAGTCTATTTTGGCAGAGCTCCCAAATCGGACTTTCAGCTTGCATATGATACCATTCGTGTAGTTTATGCAGCATATATGTCTGCTGAAGCAGGCAGACGGGTATATCTTTAAGAATGGGGAAAGGAGTGAAACAATGAGTAAAATATGCGATTTATTTTTTGACATGGCTGCTAAGTATCCGCAAAAAACAGCAATCTGGTGTGACAACAAAACGGTCACTTATAAGGAACTGGCAGCATTGGTAAGCAGATATTCCAATTTTTTGCTGGAAGCCGGCGTTGGATATAAGGATCACATAGGGTTTCCAATGAATAATAGCGTAGAATCAGCGGCGTTGATCCTGGCGGCTGCCAACCTGGGAGCGGCGCTGGTTCCTATTAACCCAACCCTGCCCCCAGAAGTGATAAAATCTCTTTTTGCAGCAGCAGATGTAAAACATTTAATTGCAAGAAAAAATTTTCTTAAACAGGCAGAAGGAGAGACAGATCTGAATTTAAATGGAGTAAGATTCTGTTTGGATGGAACCTGGAAACATTCTCGTTCACTTGAATCAATATCAGAGGTTTCAGATAAAAGACCCATTATCAATCAGGTTACAGGAGAAGAGACCCTGATCATAACCATGACCTCTGGTTCCACCGGCGAGCCAAAACCCATTGATTTAACCCAGAATAATAAATTTAAAAGAGCTATGGCGCACATTCGGTTATACCATCTCACAGAAGATGACCGGATATTGGCAGCAACACCACTTTATCATTCTCTGGCAGAGCGTTTGGTATTAATGCCGCTCCTGATTGGAGCAACAAGTATCTTACTGCCCAGGTTTACTCCTGCTATATGGTTAAATTGTGTAAAAGATCAGAAGGTCACATTTACCATTGCAGTATCAGCTCAGCTTGGTCAGATTGCAGAGCTGCTGACCAGTCCCTTTGTACCTGAGATCGATTCTCTCAGATGTGTGGTATCTTCTTCCTCTCTTTTAGAAAACCATGTCAAAAATGAATTAATTGATAAACTGAACTGTGATTTTCATGAGATGTATGGCACCTCAGAGACTTCAACTGTTACCAGTATTAATTTCAGGGAAACCATGAGCAAAAAACACTCCGTTGGCAGACCGCTGCCAGAGGCTAAGGTAAAAATTATAAAAGAGGATCAGAGTATTGCAAAGCCGGGAGAGATCGGAGAGATTACCTGTAAAACAACACTGATGTGTAATGGTTATTATAATCAGCCGGAAATCTTTCAAGATGCCATGCATGATGGTTATTTTAAAACTGGTGATCTGGGATATCTGGATGACACGGGATATTTATATTTTGCAGGACGAAAAAAAGAATTGATAATTACAGGAGGGATTAATGTATATCCACAGGATATTGAGGATTGCATGAAAAAAATTTTGGAAGTAAAGGAATGTGCAGCTTTTGCATATCCGGACAACAGGCTGGGAGAGGTAGTAGCATTGGCGATTGTTCCAAAGCCGGATACCCAGTTGAGCAAACGGAGAATTCAGATTCATTGTGCAAAAAATCTGGCAGATTATCAACAGCCCCACATCATTGTTTTTCTGGATCAAATACCCAAAAATTCTCTGGGAAAACTGGAAAAGTACAATCTGCCGGAATATGTAACGAAACATGGCGTGTTCAAATAGTATAAAAATAGGGGGAGTTTATAAAAATGACTGTAAGAGATTTTATTTTAAAGGAGCTTCAAAGAAAATATACATTGGACAAAGAAACTGACATTGAGTCATTTAACTACCTGGAAAGTGGTTATATAGACTCAATCGGTATCATACAGTTCCTTGTAAGTCTGGAAGAAGAGTACAATATTGAATTCACAGATGCTGAAATTGCTGATCCTTCGTTTAAGATCGTTGGTCAGCTGGCCCGGTTAGTTGAAAGAAAAGTGATGGAAAATGAAAGATTTAAAGCTGGTAATGGCAAAGAATCATGACATAATTACTCCAAAGACCGAAATAAAGATAGGGAATATTACTGTTGGAAGAAACTTTCTTGTCATCGCAGGACCCTGTAGCGTGGAATCGGAGGAACAGATCATGAAAGCTGCCAGATCTGTAAAAGAAGCAGGAGCTAACATGCTTCGGGGCGGGACCTATAAACCCAGAACGTCTCCTTATTCCTTCCAGGGGCTTGGCCGGATCGGTCTGCAGTATTTAAGCAAGGCAGGACTGGAAACCGGACTTCCCATTATTACTGAAGTAACAGACACAAGAGATGTGTATCTGATTGGGGAATATGCGGATGTACTTCAGATCGGTACAAGAAATATGCAGAATTATTCATTGCTGGTTGAAGTAGGTAAGATAAAGAAACCGGTCCTCCTAAAACGGGGAATGAATGCCACAATAGAAGAGTGGTTAAACAGTGCTGAGTATATTATGAATGCCGGAAACCCGGATGTGATTTTATGCGAGAGAGGGATTCGTACGTTTGAGACCTATACCAGAAATACTCTGGATTTAAGTGCCGTCGCTGTTGTAAAAGGTCTGAGCCACCTGCCAGTTGTTGTAGACCCGTCCCATGCTACCGGCCGACCCGATTTAATTATACCCATGTCTTTAAGCGCAGTTATGGCAGGCTGTGATGGTCTTGAAATAGAAGTACACCCTTCTCCGGCCGAAGCAATAAGTGATAAAGAACAGCAGCTCACACCAGAGCAGTTTAAAACACTAATGACAGTAGTAAATAAAACGCTGGCTTTTAAAGAAGAGCTGAACACATATGAAAACACTGCCCTCTAATTGGGAATACCAAACAAAAAATACCGCAAAACAGCCATACTGCAGCTGTTTTGCGGCACTTTTGTATTGTATGATGCTTTATAAGATCCGTACATTCTTCAATGCGCCTGTTTTTGCAAATTCGGTCCATTCACATACATTTACCGCATGATCACCAATTCGTTCCAGGTATTTGGCAATCATCAGCAAATCGATACACTGGTCAATATGTTCAGTGGATTGTTTTAATAAGTCTACCACATCAACCTTTACCTTACCAAACAGCTCATCCACCACATCATCCTGTTTCTCTATTTCCTTTGCGGTACTTAAATCCTGTTTAATAAATGCCTCAATGGAACATCTTACCATCTCTCTGGCAGCAGTTGCCATGGAAGGAATATGGCGAACTACATGGTAGACATGCTCCCCTTTAATGCGAAGAATCAGTTCAGCGATATCAGATGCATGATCCCCGATTCGCTCTAAGTCTGTAACCACCTTTAAAGCACTGGAAACCACTCTTAAATCTCCGGCTACCGGCTGTTGACGAAGAATAAGGGAGAGGCAGCGTGCTTCTATGGAACGCTCCAGATCATTAATGGTACGATCACCCTTTATAATATCTTCTGCTTTTTCAAAGTCCTGATCTTCAAAGGCGATAAAACACTGTTCAATGGAATTTTCCACCAAACGTCCCATTTCCTTAATGTCATCATTTAAAAGATTCAGTTCATGCTCATAATTCACTCTTGTTGTCATATCTGGTTCTCCTTTATATGTTTAATCATAAATCAGCCAAAACGGCCAGTGATATAATCCTCTGTCCGGGAATCTTTCGGGGCGGTAAACAGCTCGGTAGTTGGGGCGTATTCCACAACTTCACCTACCAGAAAGAAAGCGGTGTGATCAGCAATACGGGTTGCCTGCTGCATGTTATGAGTTACAATGGCTACCGTATATTTTTCCTTTAATTCATCCATTAAATCCTCGATTTTCAACGTAGAAATAGGATCAAGGGCTGATGTGGGTTCATCCATTAACAGAACTTCAGGTTCTACAGCTAAGGCTCTGGCGATACAAAGGCGCTGCTGCTGACCGCCGGAAAGACCAAGTGCGGATTTTTTTAAACGGCCGGACACTTCCTCCCAAAGTGCCGCACCTTTCAGGCTTTTTTCCACAATGTCATCAAGCTCAGATTTATTCCTGATGCCATGAATTCTGGGGCCGTAAGCTACATTATCATAAATACTCATGGGAAAAGGATTGGGCTGCTGGAATACCATACCAATTTTTTTTCTCAGCAGTGTGGTGTCAACTCTTGAGTCATAGATGTTTTCCCCGTCTAAAAGTACTTCACCTTCTATTTTAACACCTGGCACCAGATCATTCATGCGGTTTAAGGTTTTTAAGTAAGTAGATTTGCCGCAACCAGATGGTCCGATAAATGCCGTGATTTTATTTGTATAAAGTTCCATATTCACGTCTTTTAAAGCGTGATTCGTTCCATAATATAAATTTAATTGATTGGTTGAAATTTTAATTGTATTTGTATTCACGATTCTTTCGCCTCCGTGTTAAATTTATGGGACAGATATTTGGCAAGACCGTTTATTGCAAGTACGATAACAAGCAGTACTACAGCAATTCCAAAGGCCTCATCATATTTTGCTTTCTGCATGCAAAGGTATAGCTGAATCGTCAGTGTTCCGCCGGATTCAAATATTTTTCCGAGGAAACTTTTTGGGAGTATATAACCGCTTCCTGCTGTAAAAAGCAAAGCTGCAGATTCCCCTACAATTCGTCCGATTGCCAGAATAATTCCTGTTACAATACCAGGCATTGCGCTGGGAAGCAAAATAGTGCGGATCATATACCATTTTGTTGCACCGATTCCCAATGCACCGGAGCGGTAACTTTCGGGAACTGTTTTTAAAGCTTCCTGTGTAGTTCGTGTAATAAGCGGAAGAACCATAATGGCTAAGGTCAGCGCACCTGTCAGAATGGAATAACCAAGTCCTAAGGTAGTGCCAAAGAATACATACCCAAAAAGTCCAAATATTATGGATGGAATACCGGATAATGTTTCTGTGGTAAACTCAATGATACGAACCACTTTGCCGCCTTTTGCGTATTCATTTAAATAAATAGCTGAGCCTACGCCGAGAGGGGTTGCAATAACCAGTGTAATTGCTACCACGTACAGTGTATTGACTATATTACCCAGAATACCAAAGGTTCCTTTTATGGTGCTTGGCACTGTAGTCAAAAATGCAACGTTAATGCGGGGAACTCCTCTTACAAATACATATCCCATAATGCCAATAAGAATGAAAATTGATATTAAGGCACATAAATAAATAAGTATTGTTAAAAGAGAGTCTGAAACTCTTTTCTTACCATTATAGATACTATTTACAATAATGGAATCCCTATGAACAGGAATTGTGAGATCATTTGTCATTTCTCCCCCCTCCTTTCTTTAAAAGGCCGTTAAGAATTATGTTTATCATCATAATAAAGACGAATAGAACCAGCCCTATGGTAAACAGAACCTGCTTATGAAGGCCGGAGGCGTAGGACATTTCAGACACAATGGCTGTTGTCAGGAAGCGGACGGAATGGAAGGGCAGCGGAAAGTTTACAGAGCTTCCAGATACCAGACTAATTGCCATGGCTTCACCGATCGCTCTGCCGGTACCAAGAACGATAGCAGTAATAATACCCGATTTAGCAGCAGGGATCACTACATGAAATATGGTCTGTATCTTTGTTGCACCTAATGCCAGGGATGCGCTTCTAAAATGCTGTGGAACAGAGCGGAGTGCTGTTTCGCTGATGTTGATTACAGTGGGAAGAATCATAAGAGCGAGAACCAGTACCGCTGAGATTAAATTAGCTCCGCCTGTAAACTGATGGGTGGGAGAGCCTTTGAAAATCTTCAGTTCCAGATCATACATAATCGGATTTAATATGAGAATTCCTAAAAGACCATAGATAACAGATGGAATTCCAGCTAAAAGTTCTACTGCAGGCCGTACGAAATCAGCCAGTTTTCGAGGGGCTACCTCTGCCAGAAACACAGATGTCATAACACCAATGGGAACACCTATTAAGATAGCCAGAGCAGTCCCTGCAATTGAAGTTAAGATAACATATAGAATTCCAAAGCTTGGTACGGCCGCATCTGGTTTCCAGACAGAACCAAATAAGATATCCAGAATACCTACTTTAAATAATGCAGGAGTGCCGCTTGTTAACATATAAATACTGATTGACGCCACAGCCAGAACAGCAAAGAAGCCGCAGATGGTAAATATCACTTCTGCAGCATGTTCAATACCAGATTTACTTCCGTGACCGCCAAATATGGAATAAGACTTTGATTGCATATAATGGCTCCTTTCGTGAGATGGGGACGTAGCTTAAGCTTTCAGCTGCGTCCCTATGTAGTGCGTTCGGTATAGGAAGGAACGGTTATTCCTGTTCCAATTAGTTAGCTGGGATTAAACCAACAGATTTTACTAATTCTTTTCCTTCATCAGAATGGATATAATCAAATAATGCTTTTACATTGTCGTTCTGCTTGGAGATATCACCTTTGGTTGCCATAACAAATGGACGGCTTAAGAAATAGGAACCTGCTTTGATATTCTCTGGTGTAGGATCTATATTCTCCAGCTTTAATGTTCTTACAGTTTTGTCAAGTACATCAAGAGAAACGTAGCCGATGGAACCAGGAGTAGAAGCTACCTTTGCCATTACTGCACCAGTACTGTCAAGTTCGTTGCTATATTTACATTTGTCTTCTAGTTTTAATAACTCTTCAAATGCACTTCTTGTACCAGAACCGGATTCACGTCCGATAACTACGATAGGCTGATCAGCTCCGCCTAAATCTTTCCAGCTTGTGGTTGTTCCGCTATAGATGGCGATCAGCTGGTCTTTTGTCAGATTCTCAACTTTGTTAGAAGGATCGGTTACTACTGCAATACCATCAATTGCTACTATATTTTCAACAATACCTTTTGCTTTTTCTTCATCTTTTAAATTACGGGAAGCATTTCCGATATCAGCAGCGCCGTTGGTGACAGCTTCAATTCCTGCTCCAGAACCAACAAACTCAGCCTGAACCGTAACACCAGGATATTTTTCCATAAATACTTCGCTTAAAGCAGTTGCAAGCTTTTCCATTGAGGTAGAACCAACCATGCTGATAGAACCCTTTAAATCTGCAGTAGCCTTAGCTGTTGTTGTTGCAGCTGCAGCAGTAGTTGTCTGAGTTGTACTTGCAGTTGTTTCAGCTGCTTTTGTTTCAGCTGCTGTTGTCTCAGTTGTGCTGTTGCCACATCCGGCTAATGCTCCCATTGTTAACACTGCCATACCAGCTGCTGCAAGTATTTTCATTAAATTTTTTTTCATAATAACTATCTCCTCTTTTCATTTTAAATTGCTTTCGCTTACATGTTGGAGTATAGCAGTCGGTCCGTGTTTCTGAAATCATGTTTTGGTATAGAGTCTGTAAAGCTTGTGTAAAACACGGCAACTGGTGTATAATTCTTCTAAAACCAGTATCTGCAGAATAGTAGTTTAGATTCATAATCTTTTCTTTTCTGTCCGGTAAAAAGGATAAAAACCGCTGAATTACGGAAAAATCCCTTTATTCTTTATAAAAATGACGGGATGGACTGGACAGAATGGGAGCAAATGTGGTAAATTGTTACGTGCATTTTATTATGGAAATAACAAAAGATGATTCCGTAATTTTTAAGAACGGATACAAAGGATACGAGAATGGAGGACGTTTTCATGGGAGCATATCAACTGAAAATCACGATCAAAGGAAGCAAGCCGCCGATCTGGAGAAGGATTCTGGTACCGCAGGGAGTAACGTTTGAAACACTTCACAATACAATTCAGGCGTCATTTTGCTGGTCTGGCCCAACCCCGTATCAATTTGAATTTCGTTCAGAGAAAATACGGGTATCCTCAGATAATATAGAACAGGTGGGAAACTATCAGTATCTTCCAACTACTGAACCCATTAACGGCAAGATAGAAAAGGATTCCAAATTTACATATGTTTCATATGGCACTGGCAGCTGGGAGTTTACAATTCAGACAGAAGACTATTTAGATGAGTGTCAGGAGATGGCAGCCAGAGTTATTAAATATAAAGGTGATTCAATTCCGGAGACCTGCCACAGTTTGGATGAATATGCAGAACTTTTGGAAGCTTCCCCTGATAATGGAATGGAATATGATATGGCAGCAGTGAATCTGCGCCTGGAACAGATGGCTGACGGATTTAAGCCCATCATTATTTCTGATATTTTTGACTGCTACGATAAAAACAGCATACTGGAAATTGGAAAAAGACATCATATGGCTGGAACCAGTAAGTTACATAAAGAAGAATTGGTGCAGAAAACCATTTCCTACATATTAAATGAAAAAATAATGAAGCCTTATTTTCTTTGTGTTCGTGATTGTGAAATGAATGCATTTGAGAAGGTAATGTCAGGCTGTACAAAGCTTGGCTTTCTGGAAGAACAAAATTTGGAATATCTTTATGCAGGTGGATATATAACTTCCGGAGCTGACCGCAGTTTTCTGGTTGCAGAGGAAGTTGTAAAAGCATACGAAGCATTTAATACTGCTAAGTTCCAGGAAGAGCGTACCCGCATAAGCAGAATCGGAGACTATATCTGCGCTGCCAATTCCCTGTATGCCATAACGCCTCCATCTGTCCTTTTGGAAACATTTAATAAATATGAAGAAAAGAAGCTGACAGTGGAGGAACTTTTAAACGCATACGAATCTTTAAGACCTTATCGTTTAATGGTAACTTATATCGATGGTAATTTTGTAGATGCAGCGTTAGCAGAGCAAAAAAGCTATACAGCTCTTTTGCGTACTCAGAAGAAAGTTCCCTATTATATTCCTACTCAGCAGGAAATCCGCTTTATGGCAGATAACTCTGGATTTTTAATGGGCAAAGAATTAAGCGGGCTCAGTGAATTCCTGATTTCTGAAATAAGTGTGCCAGATGACATGATTCCTCTGGTTCTCCGCCAGGTTCAGGCTGAGATCAGTATGGGGGGACAACTTCAGGAAGTGGTAAACGATTTAGAGGCAGCGGGAATACTCATGGGTTCTTCCGAACATATGGAGAAGCTTGCTGTAATTGTAACTGATATCTGGAACAATACCCGAATGGTGCTAAACAGGGGTCATAAACCTTATGAGATGGTGATGAAAGGTTTCAATGAAGTAAGTGCTCAAAGGAAGAATATTCAGAAGATCTATCCTAATGATGCCTGTCCCTGTAACAGCGGTAAGAAATACAAGAAATGCTGCGGCAAAAATGCCTGATCATATAGTTGGAAAAAGGAGTTCATCTGCATTTGGAGATGAGCTCTTTTTTGTCTCGAATATTTCGAAAAACATGTTTTTCAAAATAATTAAAATATTTCGAAAAACATGTTGACTTTTGTAAAAAGCTTTGGTATGATATACCTCGCCGCTGAAAACGGCGGCAAACTTCTTCTAAGACACATCGATGACTGATGAAAAAAGTTTTGAAGAAAATGAAATATATGGTTGACAGATAAAAGAAACCATGGTATTATATACCAGCTGTCGAAAAACAGTGAAAGAAATAAAAAAGAAAATAAAAAAAGTTGTTGACAAGACAGAAACGACATGATATAATGAATGGGTTGCTGTTGAGACAGATAACAACAAAAAGCACTTTGAAAACAGAAGATTGAACAGTATGTAAAACCCTGAAAATTCTAATAATAAGCTGT
>SVDU01000015.1 GCA_015057705.1 Paenibacillaceae bacterium
ACAGCTTATTATTAGAATTTTCAGGGTTTTACATACTGTTCAATCTTCTGTTTTCAAAGTGCTTTTTGTTGTTATCTTTCTCAACAGCAACCCGTTTAGTATATCATGTTGTTTCTGTCTTGTCAACAACTTTTTTTATTTTCTTTTTTTGATTTCTTTCACTGTTTTTCGACAGCTGGTATATAATACCATGGTTTCTTTTATCTGTCAACCACTTTTTTCACTGTCCAAGAGAAAAAAATAATCATTTGGATTTGAGCGGAGAAAGAGGGATTTGAACCCTCGCGCCGGTCACCCGACCTACACCCTTAGCAGGGGCGCCTCTTCGGCCTCTTGAGTATTTCTCCGTAGTTCTTAATCTCCATATGATTCGTCTATCAAGTATATCTTTTCCAGACGCATTGACAATTATACAAAATATAATTCGACTTGTCAACCCATTTTTTGATTTATTTCTTCCTGTATTTTATCATGCACCAATTCTGCGATCTGAGTGGTCTTTAATTTCTGATAATCCTCGTAATACAGAGGTTTTAGAAAGCAGACTTCCACCTTCTGTTTTCTGGAGGAATTTTCGTCAAAGGGTTTAAAACTGTCAATTAACGCAACGGGCACAATGGGACAGCAGGCATTTACCGCACTTTTAAATGTGCCTCCTTTAAATGGCAGCAATTGGTTTCCCTCCCTGCTGCGGGTCCCCTCTGGAAAGATAACAAAGTTCTTCTTCTCTTTTACCCCTGCTGTCATTCTGGATATAATCTCTAATGAAGCTTTAATGTCCTGGCGGTCTATATAGAAACCATCCAGAGCTTTCACAACTTCCTTAACCAAAATCAGATTGGCTGCCTCTTTTTTAACAACCACGCTTAATGGTTTCGGACATGCTTCCATGATTGCCAGCATATCAAACAAACCCTGATGGTTGGGGAAGAGTATAAAACCGTTCTCAGGTGGTATATTCTCAACACCATGGACGATGACTTCCACACGTCCTGATTTATTTACTTTCTTTACTACATTACGAATATATTCATAACGTTCTTTGTGAGGGTAATATTCTACCTTAATCCCCATCTTCCTTATCTTATAAAACCATAGGGGCACACGTAAAAAATTTCTTACTACCATATAGAAAATTCGGTTCATGGACTGGTCTATTCCTCTCTGTATTGTGTAAGTGCAGTTTCATATAGATTATTGCCTTCGCTGTCAATTACTACGATTACGGGGAAATCTTTAATTTCCAGACATCTGATTGCCTCTGTTCCCAGATCTTCATAAGCAATTACATTGGATGAAACAATACATTTGGAAAGAAGAGCACCTGCCCCGCCTACTGCTGCAAAATAAACAGACTGGTTTCTTATAATTGCATCAATTACTTCTTTACTCCTTTTTCCTTTTCCGATCATGGCTCCAAGTCCCAGATCCAGAAGCTGAGGAGTATATCGATCCATCCGGCTGGCTGTTGTGGGTCCTGCTGATCCGATGGGGCGCCCTTCTCTTGCCGGAGATGGTCCCATATAGTAAATTACATTTCCTTTTATATCGAAAGGAAGATTTTCATTCTTATCAAGGGTTTCTTTCATTCTTTTATGTGCAGCATCTCTGGCTGTATAGATGGTACCAGTAAGATAGACGTAATCCCCTGCTTTCATTTTTTGTGCGTCTTCCTTACTGACTGGTGCGTTTATATGATATTCCATGGTTTTCTCCCTTATATGATCCTATATGATTCGGTGAGCATGCCGGTTTACATGGCAACAAATGTTAACTGCAACTGGAAGACCAGCTATGTGGGTAGGATAGGTTTCAATATTGACAGCAAGTGCAGTAACGGTTCCTCCTAATCCTCCCGGTCCGATTCCCAGTTTATTAACTTTATCAAGCATCTCTTTTTCCAGTTCTCTTACATATGGAATGGATGGTTCTTCATTTAAGTCTCTGGTAAGTGCATGCTTTGCCATCTGGGCACATTTTTCAAACGTTCCTCCGATACCAACGCCTACAACCATGGGCGGACATGCATTAGGACCTGCATCCTTTACAGCGGTTAAAATAGATTCTTTTACTCCTTCCAGTCCGTCTGCAGGCTTTAACATAAATATGCGGCTCATATTTTCGCTTCCAAATCCTTTTGGTGCTACAGTTATATCAATCTGATCTCCCGGCACAATCTCATAATGGATGATTGCAGGCGTATTATCCTTTGTGTTAATCCGTTCAATTGGTTCAACTACGGATTTTCTTAAATATCCTTCCGTATAGCCTTCCCTCACTCCCTGATTCACCGCATCAGACAATCCGGCTCCTTCTATATGAACATCCTGGCCGATTTTTAAAAATATGACCGCCATTCCTGTATCTTGACAAATAGGAATCAAATCTTCTCTGGCTATGTCTAAGTTCTCCTTCAGCTGGCAAAGAATTTGTTTCCCTAATGCCGATTTTTCTTTTTCAGCTGATTGTAAAAATACTTCTTCCATATCCTTTGACAGCATATGGTTCGCTTCTATACACATTTCCTTAATATTCTCTGTTATTTCTTCTGCTCTTATGGTTCTGATCATGATCTCCTCCAGATAAACGGTTACTACCTTTCCTTACTTAATCATATACGAATCAAATGATGAAATCAAGAAAAAAAAAGGGGAATGGCATTCACCACTCCCACTAACTTTCTTTCCCTATATAATAAGCCGGCTCCGGATTAATTTTTCACGAATATCCTTTATCGTTATCTGCTCCATTCTCTCTCTGCATAATTCATTCAGTTCACCGTAAATTTCATCCATCACTCCCGCCATGCCGGAAGCAACCATGCAGGGATTGTTTTCATCTCCTGATTTCCAGGAAGATGATACAAATGCCACATCAAGTGCATCGCTTATTTGTTTCAGACTTATTGTGTCCGGATCACCTATCAGATGATATCCTCCCTCCAGACCTTCTTTTGTCGCAATAATACCTGCCTTTTTTAACTTCGCCATAACTTTTCTAACGCGGGCAGGATTGGTGCAGACATTGGAAGCCAGTTCTTCGCTGGATGTAGTAATCTTCCTTTGATCCAGATATACCAGTCCGTGAACGGCAACTGCAAATTCACTTGTCATGCTAATCCCCCATTCTGCTAAATCTTGCATCATCATCTGTAATAATTGTTGTTTCAGTTTGTATCTTACCAATTTGTATGCTGAATGTCAAGGGCATGAAGGGGAAATAAAGACCTATTCATTCTTATCTTTTATACGGATTATTACTTTTTTTATTACCCTGTCTTCTACTTCCAGAATGGAATAATGATTTGCATCATCTTCAAGCTCCATGGGGATCTGGGATTTCATAGGAATAAAGCCAAGCAATTCAATTAAATATCCGGATAATGTATCACAGGAACTGTCGATTTTTTCATGAAGAACCTCATCAAGATCGTATAGTGAAACTCCGCCTGAAGCCCGAAACACAAAAGGTTCCAGTTCTGTAAGCAGTGGCTCAGATTCTTCATATTCATCATGAATATCTCCCACAATCTCTTCAATTAGATCTTCCAGTGTGATCAGGCCGGAAACCCCTCCGTATTCATCAATTAAAATTGCCATCTTCAGCTTATTTTTCTGCATCTCTAGAAAAAGATTATCCGTTTTTTTATTTTCCGGTATATAATAGGGTTTTTGAAGGATCGCTTTAATATCAATGGCATCAGGTTCCTTCTTGCTCATTTCGATTGAAAAATCCTTCATGGATAATATTCCGATTATATTATCTATATCACCCTCGTAAACAGGAATTCTGGAATGTCTCGTATTTAGAATATCATTCAGGACCTGTTCTACAGGCTGCTCAATATCAATGGTTACCATATCCTGTCTTGGAGTCATTATCTCTCTTGCTCTTTTATCATCAAAGAGGAAAATAGACTTGATCATTTCCTCCTCTATTTTATTAAATACACCGCTTTCCCTACCAGTCTGCAGCATGGTTCTTATTTCTTCCTCGGAAACCTCTTCTTCCAGATTTTCCGTCTTCATACCAAGTAACTTTAATACACCATTTGTGGACATAGATAGAAGCTTGATAAATGGACCCAACACTTTTGAAATCGCATAAATGGGACTGACTGCAAACAGACTGAATTTTTCCGCCTTTTGCAAGGCAATCCGTTTGGGAACCAATTCACCGAAGACGAGATTAAAATAAGAGAGTAGGATGGTTACTACCACCATGGCTAAACTTTTGCTATAAGGAATTCCAAGTAAGAAAAGCTTCGCTCCCAGAACCTGGGAAATTCCAGTTGCCGCTGAAGCACTTGAAAAGAATCCTGCAAATGTAATTGCTACCTGGATGGTTGATAAAAATCCCGTAGAGTCTTCTGAAAGCTTTTGAATTAAAATTGCTTTTTTGTTTCCGCTGTCTGCTAACATGCGGATCCTGTTTTTATTAACTGATACAACAGCCATTTCTGCCCCTGAAAAAAATGCGTTCATTATGGTAAGGGCTATAAGCAGTAAAATCTGTGCGGATATCTGCGCCGCGCCTGGGTCAGTTTCCAAGCTTAATTTCCTCCTTTAATATGATTTAATGAAAAAGTCTCAGGAAGCAGTAAAATAAAAATTGCTGCAGCCTGAGCCTTTTCACTGTCCTTTATTGTTGATTGGTATTATAATAAAGAACAATATTTTTCTATATCGTTTGTGTTAAGATTTATTCTTCAGTCTCTGTTATATCTTCCGTCTCCGGAGCATCTTCTGCCTGAACAGTATCATCTACATCCTCAAGATCCAGTTCAGCCAAACCTTCTCCTTCAGATTTGCTTCCGTCATCCCGTACTTTTGCAATACTTGCAACCATGATATCGGAATCCTGATCAATGTTCATTAATTTTACACCAGAAGTATTTCTTCCAATAACGGAGATATCATTAACGGAAATTCTGATTACAATTCCTTCTGTTGTGATAAGAAGAAGGTCGTGATCATCCTGAACCAGCTTGGCTCCTACTATGTCACCGGTTTTTTCAGTGATCTTATAACACAGAACACCTTTACCGCCTCTTCTTTGAGGTGTAAATTCTTCAATAGGAGTTCTTTTACCCATTCCATTTTCAGAAACGATTAAAAGCTTTGGACCCTGAGAGTCCATCTGCATTCCTACTACCTGGTCATCATCATTCAGCTTCATACCAATTACACCGATGGAGACACGGCCTGTAACACGTACATCCTTTTCATGGAAACGGATACACTGTCCTTTCTTAGTCACCAGGAATATATCATTGGTATCATCGGTAGCTTTCACTTCAATCAGTTCATCATTCTCACGCAGAACAATTGCCTGAAGACCATTCTTTCTCACATTGGCATATTCCTTCATCGGTGTTTTCTTAACCATACCGTTTTTGGTCGCCATAAATAAGAACTTATCATCATCATATTCTTTCATTGGAATAATGGCTGTAATGTTTTCACCTGGAAGCATCTGCAGAAGATTTACGATCGCAGTTCCCCTAGAGGTTCGGCTTCCTTCCGGTATCATATAAGTCTTTAACCGGTAAACACGTCCTGTATTAGTAAAGAACATGAGATAGTGGTGGGTCGTTGTCATCATCAGATCTTCAATGTAGTCCTGATCAATGGTCTGCATTCCCTTAATTCCTCTACCGCCACGATTCTGGTTCTTGAAATTGTCCACGGACATTCTCTTGATGTAACCAAGCTTTGTCATGGCTACGATGGTACTTTCATCAGGAATTAAGTCTTCCATTGACATGTCAAACTCATCAAATCCAATGGAGGTTCTTCTATCATCTCCAAATTTAGCGGAAATGATACTGATTTCCTCTTTAATTACTCCAAGAAGTTTCTTCTCATCTGCAAGAATGGCCTTTAATTCTGCAATTCTCATTTCCAGTTCTTTGTATTCGTTTTCCAGCTTCTCTCTTTCCAGACCGGTAAGAGCTCGTAAACGCATATCAACGATTGCCTGGGATTGAGGATCACTTAAACCAAACCGGCTCATAAGTTCTGCTTTTGCAATCTGAACATTTTGGGATGCTCTGATGAGGTGAATCACTTCATCAATATTATCCAGAGCAATGAGTAATCCTTCCAAGATATGAGCCCGTTCCTCTGCCTTGTTCAAATCGTAACGGGTTCTTCTGGTTACAACCTCTTTCTGGTGCTCCAGGTAATAGTTTAACATCTGGAGCAGATTTAACACTTTGGGTTCCAGAACGCCAGACTGGTTCTTAACAAGTGCTATCATAATAACACCAAAAGTATCCTGGAGCTGGGTATGTTTAAGCAGCTGGTTTAAAATTACGTTGGCATTCGCATCGCGGCGAAGTTCAATGCAGATTCTCATACCGGTACGGTCTGATTCATCCCGCAGGTCCGTAATACCGTCGATTTTTTTATCTTTCACCAGTTCTGCAATTTTTTCAATCAGGCGGGCTTTATTAACCATGTAAGGAAGCTCCGTAACAATAATACGGCTCTTTCCATTGGGCATAGCCTCAATATCACTGACTGCTCTTACACGGATCTTGCCTCTTCCTGTGCGGTAAGCTTCTTCTATGCCACGTTTTCCCAGTATGGTTGCACCTGTAGGAAAATCTGGTCCTTTTATAATTTCCAGAATTTCTTCCATGGTAGTTTCTCTATCTTCATCAACCTGATTATCTATGATCTTCAGAACGGCTCCAATTACTTCTCTTAAGTTATGAGGAGGAATATTAGTTGCCATACCTACTGCGATGCCTGACGTACCATTAACCAGAAGATTGGGATAACGGGCTGGAAGCACATCGGGCTCCCTCTCTGTCTCATCAAAGTTCGGACTGAAATCAACGGTATCTTTATTGATATCTGCAAGCATTTCCATGGAGATTTTACTTAAACGGGCTTCTGTATACCTCATGGCAGCTGCGCCGTCTCCATCCACAGAACCGAAGTTTCCGTGCCCGTCAACCAGAGGATATCTGGTGGACCATTCCTGTGCTAAATTTACCAGGGCTCCGTAAATAGAGCTGTCACCATGAGGGTGATACTTACCCATGGTATCACCAACGATACGGGCACATTTACGATGTGGCTTATCCGGACCGTTGTTGAGCTCTATCATGGAATACAGGACTCTTCTCTGAACCGGTTTTAATCCGTCTCGGACATCCGGCAGTGCCCTGGAAGCAATGACGCTCATGGCATAATCGATATACGATTTTTCCATGGTCTTTTTTAAGTCCACGTCATGAACTTTATCAAAGATATTTGGTTCCATTTTATTTCCTCCAATTAAATATCAAGATTCTGTACGTATTTGGCATTCGCATCGATAAATTCACGTCTTGGTTCTACCTGGTCACCCATCAGGGTTGAAAATGTCAAATCCATTTCCGACTGGGAATCTTCGTCCATGTTAATTCTTAAAAGAACTCTTCTTTCAGGATCCATAGTCGTCTCCCAAAGCTGTTCCGCATCCATCTCTCCCAGACCTTTGTATCGTTGGATCTTATTATTGTTATCTCGTCCAACCTCTTTTAAGATGGAATTAAGTTCTTCATCGCTGTAAGCATACCATACTCTTTTATTTTTCTCAATTTTATATAATGGCGGCTGCGCCAGATATACATAACCATTTTTGATCAGTCCCGGCATGAACCGGTATAAGAAGGTTAAAAGCAGGGTGCTGATATGGGCACCATCAACATCGGCATCGGTCATAATAATGATTTTATGGTATCTTAACTTGGATAAATCGAAATCATCATGAATGCCGGTTCCGAACGCTGTAATCATGGCTCTGATTTCGGCATTTGCATAAATTTTATCAAGTCTTGCTTTTTCAACGTTTAAGATCTTTCCACGAAGTGGAAGGATGGCCTGGGTATTTCTGGAGCGGGCTGTCTTTGCAGAACCGCCGGCACTGTCTCCCTCTACGATATAGATCTCACAGTTTTCCGGATTCTTATCAGAACAATCCGCAAGTTTTCCCGGAAGTGCCATTCCTTCAAGAGCTGTTTTTCTTCTGGTTAAGTCTCTTGCCTTTCTGGCAGCCGCTCTTGCTCTCTGAGCCAGAATGGACTTATCACAGATCGTCTTTGAGATCCCCGGATTCTGCTCTAGATAATAAGTCAGCTGTTCTCTGAGAAGACCATCTACCGCACCTCTTGCTTCACTGTTTCCCAACTTTTGCTTGGTCTGTCCCTCAAACTGCGGTTCTTCAATCTTTACACTGATGATAGCTGTCATACCTTCCCGGATATCTTCACCGGATAGATTCGTTTCACTTTCCCTTAACAGCTTATTTTTTCTGGCATAATCATTTAAAGTGGTTGTCAGTGCATTCTTAAATCCAATTAAATGAGTTCCGCCTTCCGGCGTATTGATGTTATTTACAAAGCTGTAAATATTTTCTGTATAAGAATCATTGTGCTGCAGGGCTACTTCCACATAAACACCGTCTTTTGTTCCTTCACAGTAGAATACCTGATCATAAAGCGGAGTTTTCCCTTTGTTTAAATAGGTTACAAATTCTTTAATTCCGCCTTCATAGTGAAATACATGCTCATGGGAATCCTCCCTCTCATCACGAAGAACGATCTTTAAATTCTTAGTAAGGAAGGCAGTTTCTCTTAAACGTATTTTCAGTGTATCATAATCAAAGATTGTTTCCTCGAAAATATCCTTATCAGGAAGAAATGTAACCGTGGTTCCATGGTCTTCCGGATCACAATCACCGATTGTTTTTAAAGGATACATAGTTTTACCCTTCTCATAACGCTGCTTATAGATCTTTCCCTCTGTACGGATCTCTACTTCCAGCCACTGGGAAAGAGCATTTACAACGGATGCTCCAACTCCATGAAGTCCGCCGGATACCTTGTATCCTCCGCCGCCAAATTTTCCACCCGCATGGAGGATGGTAAATGCCACCTCAACTGCAGGGATACCTGCTTTCTTTTGAATACCTACGGGGATTCCGCGCCCATCATCCACTACTGTTATGGAGTTGTCACTATGAATGACTACTTCTATGCTGTCACAGTATCCTGCAAGAGCTTCATCCACCGCATTATCCACTATTTCGTATACCAGATGATGAAGTCCTCTGATGGATGTACTGCCGATATACATACCGGGTCTCTTTCTTACTGCCTCAAGCCCCTCTAATATCTGGATTTGATCTGCACCATATTCTTGACTCATATTCGTACGCTTCCTCCTGAATCGTTAATTTTCATTGTCTACGGTACCGTTTATTACCTTAAATATTTTATCAATATGGAACCGGTCATTTACAAAATCTTCCAGCCCCGTACAGGTAATTACAGTCTGTATATGATTAATTCCTGCCAGTAATTGATTCTGTCTGCTGTTATCCAGTTCAGACAGTACATCATCCAGCAAAAGAATAGGGTAATCATGCACAATGTTTTCTACCAGTTCTATTTCTGCCAGTTTTAAAGATAAAGCTGCAGTCCGTTGCTGCCCCTGAGAACCGAACCGCCTGATATCAATGCCATTCACCATGAAACTTATATCGTCCCGATGGGGGCCTGTCAGAGTGGTTCTCTGCTTCAGATCCTGACTTCTGCTTCGTCTTAAGGTTTCTTCAAAAGAATCTGCCTCCACATCCGGTTCATAAAGAATACGCAAGGATTCTTTATCCCCGGATAACTTACGGTGGATGGGTTCTATAATCATTCCAAGTCTCTCTACAAATTCTTTTCTGTACAGAATGATTTCTTTTCCATACTGCACCAGCTGCATGTCCCAGATATCCAGTGTTTCCCCGTAGTCTGGGCGAAATGCAAGATCTTTTAATAATTTATTACGCTGTGTCACAATCCGGTTATACTGGACTAATGAGTGTACATACAGCTTATTAAGTTGACATAATTCCATGTCAACGAACCGACGCCTTTCTGCCGGTCCGTTTTTTATGAGATTTAAGTCTTCCGGTGAAAAAAATACAACGTTGACAATTCCAAATAATTCGCTGGCTTTGCGGATGGGCACACCATTAACCGCTACGCCTTTGGCTTTATTTTTTTTCAAATGCATGTCAATCCGGTATGGAATGTCATTCTTTCTGACGTTTAGCTTGATATGCGACTCATCCCTGTCAAACTGTATGATTTCCTTGTCCTTGCTGCCTCTGTGGGATTTTGTCGTAGCACAGACATAGATTGCTTCTAAGACATTAGTTTTCCCCTGGGCATTGTCCCCATAGAGTATATTGGTTCCCTGACTAAAATCCATATGTAATTCATCATAGTTGCGATAATTCTTAAGCTCTATCGATTCAATGATCATGGATGTTGTGATTTCCTCTCTATTGTCCATGCTTTCTGGACATAAAGGTATGCCCGCAGGGCGTTCCTCTCTATTGTCCATGCTTTCTGGACATAAAGGTATGCCCGCAGGGCGTTCCTCTCTATTGTCCACGCTTTTTGGACATAAAGGTATGGCTGTTTAGTATCACTCAATTTTAATGCTCTTACCATCGAATGTAACCATATCTCCGCTTCTTAATTTCTTCCCTCTCTGGTACTCAGGCTGACCATTTACGGAAACAAGACCATCCTCGATAACAAACTTTGCATCAACACCTGATCCTACCAGACCGGCAGCTTTTAAAGCCTGCCCTAGCTTAATATACTCATCCCTTAATTTTATTATTTCCATGGTTTCCTCTTTCTTGTCCACGCTTTTTGGACATAAAGGTATGTCTGTAAGGACGCTCCTCTTTCTTGTCCACGCTTTTCGGACATAAAGGTATGTCCGTAGGACGCTCCTCTTTCTTGTCCACGCTTTTCGGACATAAAGGTATGTCCGTAGGACGCTCCTGTAGTTGGTTTAAACAGATGCCGCGTTAAAGTTTACAGGAAGAATCAAATAAATATATTTTCCCTCCTCATCCCGGATAAAGCAGGGGGATTTTGGATTTAGCATATAAATTGTCACTTCTTCGTCATCAATTATCCTTAATGCATCTATGAGGAATTTTGGATTAAATCCAATCATGATGTCACTTCCGGTTTTATGGGTTGGAACCTGGGCATTCATAGATCCAAAACTGGAATTCATACGAAGTTCCATCTCCTGATCTTCAATATTGATGATCAGAGGTTTTTTGTCATTTTCTCTTACCAGGATGGTTGCCCGGTCAAGACAGTCTAAAAGCTCTTTTTTGTTTACACTGACTTTTGTTTCGTAATCACTGGAGAGCATCTGGTCGATACGGAAATAATCTCCTTCAATCAGACGGGATACAACGATTGTATGATCAAATTCAAAGAGGATGTGGTTTGTACTGAAGAAAATAAGAACCTCTTTTTCGTTATCTCCACCAAGTATCTTGCTGATTTCATTTAGAGTCTTGCCAGGAACAATGACTTTTATATCACGATAAGTATCTTTTAATTCAATATTTCGTATGGAAATTCTGTGACCATCCAGAGAAACCACTTTTAACTGGTTTCCTGTAACCTGAAACAGTTCTCCTGTCATCATCTTATTACTGTCATTGGGTGCGATGGAAAAAATGGTCTGCCTGATGACTTCTTTTAAGGAAAACTGGGATAAGCAGATATAGTGATCACGCTCAATATAAGGTAAGTATGCAAATTCTTCCCCATCCCGGCCCTGTATATGGAAAATAGAGTTGTCACAGGAAATTGTTGTTGTAAATTTTTCATCGCTTTCAATTGTTACCATAGAATCACCAGAAGAGGAAAGCTTTCTTACTATTTCTGAAAGAAGTTTGGCTTCTAAAGCAATCTTTCCCCGTTCCAGGATGGTTCCCTCCACCTTTGTTTCAATACCAAGTTCCATATCATTGGCAGTGAGTTTAATTTCAGAGCCGCTGGCATCGATAAAGATGCATTCCAGGATGGACATGGTTGTTTTGCTGGGAACTGCTTTTAAAACAATATTGATACCATTTAAAATGGCATCCTGCTTAAATGTCAGTTTCATAATTGTTGATAACTCCTTTGCTCTCAAAATAACAATAAATAGATAAATAATATAGATTAATTTCGTCGTATTAGTAGTAGGGGCTGTGGGTTTGTGTAAAAGCCCTGATAACCGTTATAAAGCCTAAAGTTGTCCTGTTCATAACAATGTGAATAACGTCCACAAAACGTGAGGAAAAATGAAAGGTTATCCACAGACCAATCAGAACCCTTTTGAGCCGCTTAATTATCCACATGAAATTAACAGGTGATTCACACCCTATTGTGGATTAATTTTCTTCTTTAATATCTCAATGGTGTTGTTTAAGGTTTCGTTCTTGTTAACCTCCCCTGAGATCTTTTCAATACCATGTATAATGGTGGTATGATCTCTTCCGCCAAGGAATTTACCAATCATCTGCAGTGGAGTACCAACCATATCACGGCAAAGGTACATCACAATCTGGCGTGGATATACGATTTCCTTGTTACGCTTTTGTGAACAGATGTCAAGAGGTGTCAGACCATAATGATCAGCAACTACCTGAATCACCAGTTCTGGGGTTACTTCCCGTCTATCATTGGGTGATATAATATCTTTTAAGGCTTCTTCAGCCAGCTCAACGGTGATTTCCTTATTATCAAGGCGTGAGAGTGCAACGATTTTTGTCAGGGCGCCTTCCAGCTCCCGGATGTTGGATTTGATATTGGTAGCTATGTATTTAATAACTTCGTTATCGATATTGTAGCCTTCCATTTCTTCTTTTTTGCGAAGGATGGCCATTCTGGTTTCGTAATCGGGAGACTGTATGTCCACTGTTAAACCCCATTCAAAACGGGATCGGAGACGTTCTTCCAATGTCTCAATTTCTTTTGGCGGTTTATCAGATGAAATAATAATCTGCTTCTTTAATTCATATAATGCATTAAATGTATGGAAGAATTCTTCCTGTGTACTTTCTTTGCCGATGATGAACTGAATATCATCGATTAAAAGAACATCGTTATTTCTGTACTTTTCCCTGAATTCAGTAGGAGAGAAGTTGTTTTTGTTTCGGATCGCATCGATCAGCTCGTTGGTGAATTTCTCACTGGTTACGTAGAGAACCTTTGCATTCGGATTGTTCTTTAATATGAAATGACCGATGGAATGCATTAAGTGAGTTTTTCCAAGTCCCACACCTCCATAGATGAAAAGAGGGTTGTAAATTTCACCGGGGGATTCTGCAACTGCTAAGGATGCTGCGTGTGCCAGATTATTATTAGCACCCACAACAAAGGTATCAAAGATATATTTCGGATTTAAATTAGCGTTTATGATTGCGGACTGACTGACCGCATTCACGGTATTTGTAATAAGTGTATTGCCTGCAGGAGCGGGAGCTGCTTCTTTTTGAATCTGATTTTCCACAACAAAATCGACGCTGCATTCAAAACCAGTCACTTCTTCTATGGTTATTTTTAGAAGAAACCCGTATTTTTTGCGGATGTATCCCAGAAATTCTACATCCGGTACCGAGACGATTACCTTTTCACCGTCAACGGCATGAACTTTAAGCGGGAGAAGCCAGGTTTTGAAAGAAACTTCTGTAATTTCGTGTTCTTCTTTTAAATTCAATAAGATTTCGTCCCATTTTTCCTTTAACTTTTCTAACATTGTATGTCTCCTACATCTATTAAAATGCAAATATGCGCATTAGCCCAATCTACTGTTCATTCTATACTATTTTGTAATAATTTTCAATGATAATAGTAAAAAATTGTGGATAAGTGTGTGAAAGGGCTGTGAATTAGATGTTTATGGATTGTTGATAAGCATCCAGAGGGAAAGTTGTCCACAAAAAACCTGATTTTAAAACTCTGGTTATTCACATCCGGGAAATATTGATTTTATCAAAATCTTCAGGACAGGCATGTGTACAAAAAAAGGTTATCAAGGTACTATCCAGAGAGTTTTCCACAAGTTATCCCCATAATGTTGATAACTTTATGTAAATTAACAAAGAAATGTCGATTTAATAGACAGGATTGACGGATAAAGTTCAGTTATGTATAATGCAGTTGTAACCAGATGCATTGTATCTTAAAAAAGAACAGTAGCACAGGAGGAAAAATATGAATACTGGAAACAAAACACGCGACATGGTACTGGCAGCTATCTTTGTTGCCCTTATCATCATCATGGCGTTTACCCCCTTTGGATATATTCCGTTGGGATTTATGAATGCCACCATCATTCACGTTCCGGTCATTATTGGAGCCATTATACTTGGACCAAAATATGGCGGATTTCTGGGAATGATTTTTGGGCTGACAAGTCTGTGGAAAAACACCAACATGCCCAATCCAACCTCGTTTGTCTTCTCACCATTTGTAAAAGTGGGAGAGTACGGAGGCAATTTAGGAAGCCTGATTATTTGTATGGTGCCAAGAATTCTTATTGGAATCGTGGCATATTATGTTTTCAGGGGAGTATTAAAAGCTTTAAAGGGAAGTAAGATGAAAACCACTGTGGCACTTGCAGCGGCAGGCGTTGCCGGATCATTAACCAACACATTGCTGGTAATGAATCTGATTTATTTTCTTTTTGGCAAAGAGTACGGTCAGGCGGCGAAGGGGCTGACGGAGGGGATCTATTCTGTAATTATTGGTATTATCTGTATGAACGGGATTCCAGAGGCGATTGTAGCAGGAATTTTAACGGTTGCCATCACTCAGGCACTTTTTAAGGTTATGAGAAATTAAATAGATTACGTTCGTATGCTTCATATTATATGAATATAAAAGTCTCCGGTAATTGTATTATGCCGGAGACTTTGTTTTTTAAGGAGATATTTTGAATGTTTTTATGCTGCTGATATCAGCGTCAGCAGCAAATTGCTTAATATAAAGAAGATTACCGGAAAGATCCGTTATAATTTTTAAGTCTTTTCCTGATTCAAAAACTTTTTTTCCGTCAATAAAGGCCTGGGCTGTTTTCTCATTATTTATAATTTTAAATGAATGATTCCCCCAGATCTGTTCATAGTCACTTTCATATCCTTTGCATGTTCCCCAATAAATGTGATCCTGCTCTATATGGATTCCCAACATACGGGAGGTGTATTCCATAACAGATAACATGGCGGGACCATAGGAATCCTGAAGACCATCCAGAGATATCAAGGAAGGTGATCCTGTAAAAGGATCATATTGCTGTACAAATACGCAGGAATCCCCAATGGCATGAAACAGTTTTTTTCCCAGTTTAGGAATCAGATCATCATAATCGTAATTTTCAAGAGCCCGTATGGCTCTCTGGTAGGTGAGGGCTTCACATTGTCCGCTCCAGTTATTTGTCTTTATGTTACGGAAGAGAGGATCATTTACCGCAACGGAGGGGAGGGGCATATACGTCCAGAATTCTTCTGGGTTTAATAAGTGTTCTTTTACAAAACGTTCTGCCATTGGCTTTGTAAAACTGTTCCAGTACATTGCTCTTAAATTGTTGTGAAATAAAACATTAATAGTTTTATGGTCTTTATCCCGGTCAAAGCAGGCATCTTTTGATTCAATCCAGAGATAATCTTTTATGGTTTTCTGGATGGCCAATGCCTTTTGTTTCCACTGATTTTTACGGTCTTCATTACCTTGTATCGAGCTGATAACGGACAGGGTCTCTCTGGCAGAGTAGGAAAAACTCATAATATCCAGAGATGCCATGGGAACTGCTGTGCAATTTGTGGGAGGAGTTTCTTTACTCCAGGAGTCGGGAGCATCCTGGTATCGAAGTGCATGATCTTCCCCTGTATCATACTTGCACCAGCTTTCCAGACACCCATCACTGTCTGAATCTCTGATTTTCCATAAATAGGAATCAAATTTTTCCAGAGTAAGGTAAAGAAGCGTCAGATATTCTTTATCTTTTCCCATTAAGTAATACATGTTAAGGGCTGAAGAGGGGAAGCAAAATCCTTGGAATTTATCAAACTGGGGAGTGATCCGGTTGTTAATTAAGGCAATGCTTCCAGGCATGCGGCCATCCGCTCTTTGATGTTCCATAAAAAGGAGTTGATTATTAAGTCCGGCCTCCATGTTGCGTTTGGCATACATTTCTCCGCCCATAGGCTGGGTTTCCAGCTATATTTTTTCATATCCGCCTCCTTCTATCAGAACGAGCCGGTTCTCAAACATTTTTAAGTTGTTTAACGTTTTCCTTTGTGCTGAATCCATTAGTTTTTGCAAAAGTTCGTTAGAAGTCTGAAATGATACACTGGTTTGGATATTCACGTTTTTTCCTCTCTGTATGTATATTAACCTTTGATCCCACTTCCGCTGATCCCTTCAACCAGATAACGGTTAAAAAATAGGAAGATCAAAAATACTGGTATTAATGAAAGTGTGGACATGGCAAACATTGCTCCATAATCGGTTGTGGAGGTGGAATCGGCAAAATTTTTTATTGCCACAGATGCGGTATACATCCGGGGTTTGCTTAAATAAATCATGGGAGACATGAAATCATCCCATTTCCAGTAAAACTGAATGATGACGGTGGTTACAATGGATGGTTTCAGAAGAGGCAAAAAAATTCTCGTAAATATTGAATATTTACTGCACCCATCTATAATTGCAGCTTCATCCAGGTCTTTTGGAATTCCGGAACCAAATTGCATCATCTGATAGATGAAAAAAGCCTGACCAAAAAAATGGGGCAGTATGAGTGGGAGATAAGTTCCTACAAAACCGAGTTTGTTATAAATAATATATTGAGGCACCAGAATTATCTGGGATGGGAGCATCATGGTGCAGATCATAGACATAAACCAGATGTTTTGCCCTTTAAAACTCACCCTGTAGTCCTTTAACAGTAAGGGTATTATTCTGTTCTTCCAGCCGATAAAAAACGGGGTGCTCTTTTTTGTGCTCATTGGGTGTGTGGAGGGTAAGAATGAGCGTTCCTTTTTTATCGCTAAAGATCATGCCGTGGCCTCCGTCTTTTTCAAAAAGCAATTGATCCTGCTGTATCCAGTTACCAGTAATATCTCCGTTATCAGAATAAGCAATGGCCTGGGTATAACCTTCTTTTCCAAAACTTGACCACAGCATAAGAAGACGTCCGTTTGTTGTCCGGTAAAGGAATGGACCATCCGTAACATAATGTTTGCCTGGTCTGTTTTTATTTTCAATTGTTACGACCCAGCTTTTGGCTTCCGATGCATGAAACAAAAGTTCTGGCTCTGATATGGCATGGCTTAAATCGCTGCTTAACTTTACTGCACAGATGGAACCATCCGATATCTGAACCCATTCATGCACAAAAACCATATAGGGAGTTCCATCTTGACTTACATAAAAGGTTCCGTCAATGCACTCCCAATCAGGCGGAGTTATTTGTCTCTGACTGTATATGTACGTAAGGATCTCTGATATTGATTTGCTCACTTTTCATTGTATTAACCCATCCTTTTTTATTCTTTTAAAGATTCCCCATTGGGAAATTAAATAGTTTTATTTATTATACTGCATAATCCGGGAATGTGGAAAATATTAGAAGTCTGATGAAAACTTATATATTTCCCTTGACGAACCTTGGTTTCTTCTATATAATTGGTATGATGTTTAATTAAAATAGTCTCAATATGTTTCATCATATTGCCTATGATAAGCTATTGTAACAAGAGGAGGTGTCCGTATATTATGAAAATGACGTTCCAGCCAAAAAAGAGACAAAGATCAAAAGTTCATGGTTTCAGAGCCAGAATGAGCACTCCAGGCGGAAGAAAAGTTTTAGCTGCCAGAAGAGCAAAAGGAAGAGCAAAATTATCAGCTTAATGGACCAGGCCGCAAGTAATTGTGGCCTTTTCTTTTCTCAAATTCCAGAAATCGGAAAAGGAAAGAGTTGAATGAAACATTTTAATTCGATTAAAAAGAACAGGGATTTTAAAGAAGTATATCAAAGTGGTAAATCCCTTGCTAACAGACTTCTTGTCATGTACGTTTTAAAGACGGACAGGCCAGATACAAGAATCGGTATCTCAGTGAGCAAGAAGGTAGGAAACAGTGTGATCAGGCATCATATAACCAGATTAATTAGAGAAAGCTTCAGGCTTCATGAAGATATGATTGAGACAGGGTTAGACATCGTGGTCGTTGTGAGAACATCGGCAAAAGAAGAAAAATACAAGACAATCGAAAGTGCATATCTGCACTTGTGCGGACTTCATAACATTTTAAAAAAAGAATCGAAGTGATCTTATGGTAAAAAAAATCATGATATTGATGATCAGAGGATATCAGAAATATTTATCTCCTCTGAAGATAAGAACTCACTGTATATACACACCTACGTGTTCTCAATACGCCATTGAGGCACTGCAAAAGTATGGTGTGTTTAAAGGTACGTTTTTGGCTTGCATAAGAATTATTCGTTGTAATCCTTTTGCAAAAGGCGGTTATGATCCAGTTCCGTAAATGATGAGGAGGTAGTTCATTGGAATTCTTAGTACTCACTAAGGTAGGAGGTTTTTTGGGGCCATTTGCAACTTTTCTGGGTGTAATCATGGATTTGCTTTTTCAGATGACATCTGCAGTTGGAATCCAGAATATTGGTTTATGTATTATTTTGTTTACTCTCGTGACAAAGCTTTTAATGTTCCCGCTGACATTAAAACAGCAGAAATCATCAAAACTGATGAGCGTTATGCAGCCGGAAATTTCCGCCGTACAGGCAAAGTATAAAGGTAAAACTGACCAGGAATCCATGAGAAGACAGAACGTGGAAATGCAGGCAGTTTATGAGAAATACGGAACATCCATGACTGGAGGCTGTGTTCAGCTGGTAATCCAGATGCCAATTCTGTTCGCTCTTTATCAGGTAATTTATCATATTCCTGCTTACGTACAGAGTGTTAAGGCTGTTTTTGTTAATGTAGTGACTGCAATTACTTCTCTTGGTGGTGATCATGTTGCACAGCTGACACAGTTTGCTGCTGATCATAAGATCACATTATCAAGAATCGGAGATTTAAATACCAGTAATGGAATGGTAGATTTTTTATACCAGTTAAATCCGGATCAGTGGAATGCTTTAAAGGTTCTTTATCCAACCATCCAGGATACCATTACTACCAATGCTGCTCAGATTGAGCATATGAATTCCTTCCTTGGTATTAACCTGGCGTCAACACCTGCCAGTGTTATATTCCCAACTGGCGGCGGTTTTCATTTAAGTCTTGCACTCCTGATTCCTGTTCTTGCTGGTGCCAGCCAGTGGTTCAGTACAAAGCTTATGACAGTGAATCAGCCTCAGAGTGGAGCAGATGAGAATAATGCTATGGCACAGTCTATGAAGAGCATGAATACAGTCATGCCTTTAATGTCCGTATTTTTCTGCTTTACATTTGCGTCTGGTATTGGTATTTACTGGATTGCCTCCAGTGTGTTCCAGATCATTCAGCAGGTATTAATCAACCGTCATTTAAACCGCATTGATATGGATGAGATGATTAAGAAGAATCTGGATAAGGCAAATAAAAAGCGTGCGAAAAAAGGTCTTCCACCTCAGCGTGTTTCCCAGAATGCTACTGCAAATCTTAAGAATCTTCAGACTAACAATGAGAAAGCAGAGCAGGAACTGAATGCTAAAATAGAAAAAGCAAAGGAGCAGGTAAAGGCTTCTACCGATTACTATCAAAGCACAAGTTCAGATCCCAATAGCATTTCTGCCAAGGCACGTATGGTTTCGAAGTACAATGAAAAGCACAGTAAATAGGAGGGGTGACCTATGGATATGATTACAGTTTCAGCAAAAACCGTTGATGAGGCGATTACAAAAGCATTAATCCAACTGGAAACAACCAGTGATAAACTGGAGTATGAGATTGTTGATAAAGGTAGTAATGGTATTCTGGGATTTATAGGTTCAAAGCCTGCTGTCATCCGCGCAAGGAAGAAAGAAACCTTGGAGGACATGGCAATGACCTTTCTTTCCGATGTATTTAGTGCAATGGATTTAGGCGTTTCTATGGAAGCCGCATTTGATCAGGGAGAGCGTGAACTTTCCATCAATATGTCTGGTGATGACATGGGAATTCTGATTGGAAAAAGAGGACAGACTCTGGATTCTTTGCAGTATCTGGTAAGTCTTGTTGTTAATAAGGAAAGCGAAGATTATATTCGCGTGAAACTGGATACGGAAAATTACAGAGAGCGCAGAAAAGAGACTCTGGAAACACTGGCTAAGAATATTGCTTACAAAGTAAAGCGTACCAGAAGACCGGTATCTCTGGAGCCTATGAATCCGTATGAAAGAAGAATTATTCACTCCGCACTTCAGAATGACAAATTTGTTGTTACCAGAAGTGATGGTGAAGAACCATTCAGACATGTGGTAATATCCTTGAAAAAGGAACATGTAAAAAAAGAACGATATCAGGATAGAGATAAATAGTCAAACAACAATGAGGGTTGGGGCTGTCGGAAGGCACCCTCAACCCTTTTCTCACGCCAGTATATTGACTGGTGTAAAGCAGGTGATAGATTATGAAGATGAATACAATAGCGGCGATTGCCACAGCGATGTCCAGTTCCGGGATCGGAATTGTTAGAATCAGCGGCGAGGAGTCATTTCAGATTATAGACAGGATTTTTAAAGGAAAAGGGAAACGTGTAAAAAGGCTCTCTGATGAGAAATCTCATACGATTCACTATGGATTTATTTATGATGGCGAGGAGCTTATTGATGAGGTTCTGGTTCTGCTCATGAGAGGACCGGGAAGTTATACGGGAGAAGATACCGTTGAGATTGACTGTCATGGAGGAGTTCTGGTTACTAAAAAGATACTGGAGACTGTGTTAAAGTACGGAGCCAGACCGGCTGAACCGGGGGAGTTTACCAAACGGGCATTTTTAAGCGGAAGGATTGACTTAACTCAGGCAGAAGCAGTCATTGATGTGATTAATGCGAAAAATCAATATGCTTTAAAGTCTTCTGTCAGTCAGCTGGATGGTGCTGTTTCCAAGCGTGTCCGTGCACTACGAGAGACGATTATTTATCATATTGCCTTTATCGAATCAGCACTTGATGATCCGGAGCATATTTCTCTGGATGGTTATCAGGAAACTCTGCTTCAGGGGATTATGCCTATAAAGGAAGAACTAAAGCGGTTGATCCGTTCTTCAGAGAATGGAAGAGTGCTTTCAGAAGGAATTGAGACTGTCATTATGGGGAAACCCAATGCTGGTAAATCCTCTCTACTTAATGTTCTTGTGGGTGAGGATCGGGCAATTGTTACAGATATTGCCGGAACTACCCGTGATACATTAAAGGAGCAGATCATTCTGGAAGATTTAAGCCTGAATATGATAGATACGGCTGGAATCCGTGATACGGAAGATGTAGTTGAAAAAATAGGGGTTGAAAAAGCAAGGCAGGCGGCTGAGGGCGCTGATTTAATCATCTATGTGGTGGATGGTTCCTGCCCCCTTGATGAAAATGATGAAGACATATTATCATTTATTGAAGGCAGGAAAGCAGTGACTGTTTTAAATAAATCAGATTTATCCATGGTTGTTACACCGGATTTATTAAATAAAAGAACCAGCCATAAAGTCATTACAATTTCTGCCAGAAACCGTTCTGGCATAGAGGATCTGGAGCATGAGATTAAGACCATGTTCTATGAGGGTGAAATTGATTTTAATGATCAGGTTTATATCACTAATGTTAGACAGAAGAATGCACTGGAAGAAGCATATAAAAGTCTTTCTATGGTGGAACAAAGCATACATGACGGGATGGCTGAGGACTTCTATTCTATTGACTTAATGGATGCGTATGAGCAGCTTGGAATTATACTGGGAGAATCGATCGAAGATGATCTGGTCAATGAAATATTCAGTAAATTCTGTATGGGTAAGTAAGGATCAGAAAAGAGGAGATAAAAATGCAGTATTTAGAGGAGTCTTATGACGTAGTAGTAGTCGGTGCTGGTCACGCTGGCTGTGAGGCTGCCCTGGCATGCGCCAGGCTGGGCCTTGAGACAATTATGTTTACTGTCAGTGTAGACAGTATTGCGCTGATGCCTTGTAATCCCAATATCGGTGGTAGCTCTAAAGGCCATCTGGTTAGAGAGCTGGATGCGTTAGGCGGAGAAATGGGAAAAAACATTGACAAGACTTTTATTCAGTCAAAGATGCTTAACCAGTCCAAGGGCCCGGCTGTCCATTCATTAAGAGCTCAGGCTGACAAACAGGACTATTCAAGATCTATGAGGAGAATCTTAGAGAATACAGATCATCTGACCATACGACAGGCAGAAGTATCTGAAATCATAACAGAAAACGGGATTCTGACTGGGGTTAAAACATTTTCCGGTGCCGTATACCACTGTAAGGCCGCTGTATTAGCCACAGGAACCTATTTAAGGGCAAGGTGTATTTACGGTGATGTAAGCAATTATACAGGCCCCAATGGGCTGCAGGCAGCCAATCACTTAACTGATTCCTTAAAAGCCAATGGAATCGAAATGAGACGCTTTAAAACGGGTACTCCCGCCAGAGTGGATAAAAGAAGCATCGACTTTTCTAAAATGGAGGAGCAGCTGGGCGATGATAGAGTAGTGCCGTTTTCCTTTTCAACGGATCCGGAATCCATCCAGAAGGAACAGATCTCCTGCTGGCTGACTTATACAAATAGCAGCACACACGAGATTATCAGGAATAATCTGGATCGCTCTCCTTTATATTCAGGCGCAATTGAAGGTACAGGACCAAGATATTGCCCATCCATCGAAGATAAAGTGGTGAAATTCCCGGATAAAGACCGTCATCAGGTATTTGTGGAGCCGGAAGGCCTTTACACAAATGAAATGTATCTGGGAGGAATGTCAAGTTCCCTTCCTGAGGATGTCCAGTATGCCATGTACAGAACCGTTCCTGGACTGGAAAATGTTAAGATCGTGAGAAATGCATACGCGATTGAATATGACTGCATTAATTCCAGACAGCTGTATGCCACTTTGGAATTTAAAGCAGTTAGTGGTTTATTCAGCGGTGGACAGTTTAACGGAAGTTCAGGTTATGAGGAAGCAGCTGTTCAGGGGTTTATGGCAGGAGTAAATGCTGCCATGAAAATTCTTAAAAGAGAGCCAGTCATTTTAGATCGTTCACAGGCATATATCGGTGTTTTAATTGATGATCTGGTTACCAAGGAGAATCTGGAACCTTACCGTATGATGACATCAAGAGCAGAATACAGGCTTCTTCTTCGTCAGGACAATGCAGATCTGCGTTTAATGGGAATTGGACATCAGATTGGTTTGATTAGTGATGAAAGATATAAAGAATTATTAAAAAAGGAAGAAGCAATTGAATTAGAAATCAAACGTCTGGAATCAACCAATATGGGAGCATCCAGTAAAGTACAGGAGTTTTTGGAGAAGCACGGGAGCACGCCGTTAAAAACAGGGACAACTTTGGCGGAGTTAGTGCGCAGACCAGAACTTGATTATGTTATGTTAACTGATATAGATACAAACCGGTTACCACTTCCAAATGATGTAATGGAACAGGTAGATATTAATATTAAGTATGAAGGATATATACGCAGACAGAAGCAACAGGTCTCACAATATAAAAAACTGGAGAACAGAAAGCTGCAGGCAGAATTCGATTATGCAGAAGTAAAAGGATTGAGAAGAGAAGCCATCCAGAAACTGAATTTATATAAGCCCTTGTCCATCGGACAGGCATCCAGAATATCAGGTGTATCTCCAGCAGATATCTCCGTGCTTCTGGTTTACTTAGAACAGATGAAGTTCCATAAAAATACAGATCAGAAGGAGTGAGGTAGTAAATATGACAGATGCTTTCTATGAGAAGTTCCAAAACGAATTGAATTTATTATCTGTTAATTTGAAAAAAAATCAATTGGAGCAATTTTATAAATATTATGAAATATTGGTTGAATGGAACAAGGTAATGAACCTTACTACAATAACGGAGATGGAAGAGGTTATATCAAAGCATTTTGTTGATAGCTTATCTCTGATTAAGGTTATAGATGATCTGGGTTCTGAGTTTTATAGCATAATTGATGTTGGTACAGGTGCTGGTTTTCCTGGAATTCCTTTAAAAATTGCATTTCCACAGCTCAAAATTACACTAATGGATTCTTTGAATAAAAGAATAAATTTTCTTAATGAAGTAATTAGTAATTTGGGTTTAGTAGACATCTGTGCAATTCATGGAAGAGCGGAAGATTTAGGTCGAGATAATAGTCATAGAGAACAATATGATCTTTGTGTTTCCAGAGCAGTTGCTAATTTAAGCACTTTATCAGAATATTGTATGCCCTTTGTGAAAGTAGGGGGGTGTTTTATACCATACAAATCTGGCAAGATAGAAGAGGAATTGGGAGAAGCAAAACACGCGGTTTTTCTTTTAGGTGGAAAAATAGAAGATATAGAACGATTTTTACTGCCAGGTACAGAGGCAGAGAGATCATTGATTAAAATTAATAAAATAAACGGTATTTCTAAAAAGTATCCAAGAAAAGCAGGGTTACCATCAAAAGAACCGTTAAAATAAAATGTTTCACGTGAAACATCCAGAAGAGTATTTTATCTCTGTAGGAATGTTTCACGTGAAACATTTTTTTATAGAGAATACATTTGAATTATTTGGTACAGACTGTTAGGATTCTCCAATTGTGGAAGATATTTACTCTTTGATACTAGAGAACTTTCAATAGCTGGATTATACTTTTGATACTCGGAAATAACTTCATTGATGCGATCCATTTCCTCACCACCAGTAATGTAGATGCTGTTGTTGATTTTTTTCAATGCATTGGTCACATTACATTTCGTATAATTGCACTTAACACTGGCATACAACGATTTTGGTGATTCTCCTAAATGAGCCGATTCATAATATGCGTCTATGACTGAACTCTTTACGGAATAGGGGTTAAAGTAGTAATTTCTGCTAAATTCTTCTGATATAGATTGCTTACTCACTGATATATGATATAGAAGAGTACCTAATATGGGCAGATCCAGAATGAATTTATAAACTTTGGAGTGATTATTGGGTATCTGGCTACATGTCATTAGACTTTCCGGATTAATGAGCATAATCTGGTCAAATAATTCCGGAGCATTATTACATGCCATAAGAGCCAGCGCTGATGAAGAACCAGTAGCGATTACATTGGTTCGGTGTCCGATTTCTGATTTAATAAAATCGGAGAGCATCTGTACATAGAGATAATTAGTATAGGTAAGATCAGGTTTCTCTGAACGGCCGCACCCCAGAAGATCAATGGTGTATACGGTATATTGTTCTTTTAACAATGAAATCATGCTGTCCCACTCATAACCATTAGAGCATGCAGTCAGATCATGGATTAAAAGAAGTGGTTTCCCTGTACCGGATTTCGTATAATGAACATTACCGAATCTCCACTTGTAACATAATGACTTTGCATCTGATAAGATGTTTTTTGAAGATGCAGAGAGTTTAACAAATTTATTAATAACTGCAGTTGCTGCAGCAGTACTTGCTGATAGGATGAGCAGAGTCAGTAATTTACTCTTAGTTTTCATTATATACCTCCTGAGTGCGGATAATCTCTTCTTATTATAATATAATCGATATGGACTTACAACGGCTAACATATTAATTTATTCTTAAACTTGGAAGAATGTTTCACGTGAAACATTTTTTGTAATTTCTGTATTTTTTTTACTTGAAACCATAGGAAAAAAAAATAAAGTATGTTATACTCTAATTTGAACTGCATTTCCGGACGTTGTAACAGGAGAAAATTAAAAATGGGAAGAATCATTGCGATAGCAAACCAGAAGGGCGGAGTTGGTAAAACAACGACCGCAATAAACCTATCAGCTTGTCTTGCAGAGTCAGGACAACGGGTATTAGCTGTGGATTTTGATCCACAGGGAAACGAAACCAGCGGACTTGGTATGGATAAGTCAACAATTGAGCGTACTGTTTATGATCTGTTGGTTGGAGATTGTGAGATAGAAGAATGTTTGATACCTAACGTTCAGGAAAATCTGGATTTATTGCCATCAAACGTGGATTTGGCAGGAGCTGAAATTGAGCTGCTGGAAATTGAGAATAAGGAGATACTCCTTAAGTCATATCTTGAAAAAATCAAGAAAAACTATGATTTTATTATTATAGATTGTCCTCCGTCATTGAGTCTATTGACAATTAATGCCTTAACAGCAGCTAATACCGTTCTAGTACCCATACAGTGTGAATATTATGCATTGGAAGGCCTTAGTCAGGTACTAAAGACAGTAAATTTAGTAAAAAAGAAATTGAATCCTTCCCTTGAAATGGAGGGAGTCGTATTTACCATGTATGATGCAAGAACAAATCTTTCATTGGAAGTCGTTGAAAGTGTAAAAAATAATTTAAATCAAAATATCTATAAAACAATCATACCCAGAAATGTCAGACTGGCAGAGGCTCCCAGCCATGGAATGCCGATCAATTTATATGATTCCAGATCAGCGGGGGCAGAAAGCTACCGGTTACTGGCGGCAGAAGTTATCAGCAGAGGAGAAGAGATCTAGATATGGCAAAGAGAACAGGTTTAGGGAAAGGCCTTGGCGCAATTTTTGGAGATGAAGTAATGGAATCTGCAGCTGAAGAGCAGGAAATGAGGAATCATAAAGAGTCAGAACATACAACTCCAGTATCGGGAAAAGAGAAAGTTGATTCGGAAACTGGGAAAGAGATGTTTTTGAAAATATCAATGGTTGAGCCTAACCATAATCAGCCAAGGAAGGAATTCCGGGAAGAAGCATTAGTAGAATTGGCTGAATCCATGAAGGAGTATGGTGTATTACAACCACTTTTGGTACAAAAAAGAGGCGAATACTATGAAATTATCGCTGGTGAACGTAGATGGCGGGCAGCGAAACTGGCTGGCTTAAAAGAGGTACCGGTAGTAATCCGGGAATATACAAAGCAGCAATCCATGGAAATAGCATTGATTGAAAATGTTCAAAGGGAGGATTTAAATCCCATTGAAGAAGCCAGAGCTTATTCTATCCTGATGCAGGAATTTGGTTTGAAGCAGGAAGAAATCGCAGCACGTGTTGCTAAAAATCGGGTTACCATAACTAATAGTATGCGATTATTAAAGCTGGACCAACGAATTCAGGAGATGCTGATACAGGATCAGATCAGCAGTGGTCACGCAAGAGCTTTACTGGCAGTGGAAGATGGAGATTTGCAATATCAGCTTGCTGGTAAGATTGTGGCTGATAACATGAGTGTCAGGGAAGTAGAGAAACTTGTAAAATCCTTATCAAAAAAGAAAGAACCAAAGGAAGTAAAAGACGAGGATGAAAGTATTTCATTGATATTCCGGGAGCTGGAAGATCGAATGAAAACTGCCATGGGTACCAAAGTCAGCATTAACCGAAAAGATAAAAATAAAGGAAGAGTTGAAATTGAGTACTATTCTGAGGCAGAATTGGAAAGAATAGTAGAGTTATTAGAATCCATAAGATAACATCATGGAAGTGAGGACGAAAGAATGGATAACAGTATATTAAATCAGCTGCCGATTGATCCAGCCTTTTTGATCATTGGATTATCCGCGCTTACACTAATATTACTAATTGTCGTAATTATTTGTATGATACAAATGAAAAAATTGTATCGCAGATATGATTTTTTTATGAGAGGTAAAGATGCGGAGACACTTGAGGGCATTATTATGGAACAGATGGAAGATATTGCCCAGTTAAAATCAGAGGATCGTGCAAATAAAGACTCTCTGAGAAATACGAATAAAAACTATAGAAGTGCATTCCAGAAGTTTGGTCTTGTAAAATATAACGCATTTAAAGGCATGGGAGGTAATTTAAGCTTCGCTATGTCATTATTAGATTATACAAACAGCGGATTTGTACTGAACTCAGTTCATAGCAGAGAAGGATGTTATGTATACATTAAAGAAGTAGAAAGAGGAGAAACAGAAGTACTTCTTGGAAGTGAAGAAAAAGAAGCCCTGGAACGGGCATTGGGATATCATTCATAAAAACACGGTTTTTACCGTGTTTTTTATATATACGCATTTGCAAAACTTTTTATCTGGCTACCTGTGATGAGGATCAGGCAAGAGTACGCCCCTTTGGAGCAGTATGCCAGTTTGAAGGGAAGATTTATATTATTACCAACAATAAAAAACCGGTATTTGATCAAATGATGAAAAACCCTAAAATTGAAATCAGCGGAATGAACCACGGGACCTGGATCCGGCTTCAGTGTGAAGCTGTTTTAAATTCCAGAAGAGAAGCGAGAGTAGCAATGATGGAAGAGTATGGATCAGCTTTAAGCAGAATGAATTCAGTTGACGATAACTTAATGGAAGTATTCTATTTACAAAATGCCAAAGCTGTAATCCAGTCCCTTGCCAGTGAAAAGAAAGAAATTATGTTTTAATTAACGGATCTCTATCATCTCCAAATGATGCTCTTCTGTGAGAGCAGCACCGATGGCAGTACCGTATTCAGCCTGTTCAGGAATAATAAAGTGAACATCAAACATGGTCTCCAGGGATTGAAAGATCTCCCTGCACTGAGGAAACTTAGAAAGATTCCCTGTCATAACAAAGTCATTAATATTGCTGTTTAATGAAGAAAGAATGGCGGACTTTCCTATTACCTGGAGTACCATATGAATAATACCGATTGCAATATCTTCATCTGATACAAAACCTCTCACTTTTCCAAAGTTTGATGCTGTCGCAGATAATGGCAGCCCTGGAAGAGGAGTTTTTGAAATATCCTGAATCTGTAAGTCGATATTACTTAACGTTCCTCTGCTGGCCAGATCCATGATATGGGAGATATCCTGGGTTTTTAATAAAAGGCTTGAAAGTCCCAGGATGGTTCCTCCGCCGATTCCAATACCTCCGGTATGAACAATGGAATCTCCATTCACCTGTACCAGTGAAGTACCGGTCCCCATACTTACAACGATTAAATCCTTTAATCCAGTAAAATACTGACCACCTAATCCATTGCAGGTAAATTCATTCACCTTAAAAGTTGGAATACCATAAAGAGGCTGCTCTACATATGCACTTCCTACCCCTGTAATCATAATTTTTTCTATTTCATTTAACTGAATGTTGTTATCATAGATAAATTTACCCAGAGCACCAAATAGAGAAGCGATGGGATTATCTGCTTTCACAAATGTGGGTATTTTCAATTTATGATCCTGAAATCCTACAATCTTCGTTGTACTTCCTCCAAGATCAATTCCAATGGTTATTTTCATATATGTCCCCTTAAATCACCTTATCTAATTAACCTGCCCGGACCTTATTATAGCAGTTAGTAAGGCTAACTATACCATATTTATAGATAAATGCCAAGTTCTTAAATGTGTTCATAGAAGCTGGGAAGAATCATGTTATTTCTTTGTTTTATTGGAGATAAAAAAAAGGAAAAAATAGAATATAGCGGTTTATTGATTATTCTGAATCATTAAAAACCCTTATAAACCCTTGTTTTATAAGATTTATAAGATTCAGATCAATCCTTATATAAGTAAAAAAATATTTATAAAAATTAGATAAAAAATATATCGATTGGTGTATATTTTTGTGAGTTCTCACATTGACAAAAAAATAACGATAGAATATAATAAGATCATAAAGATCGTTAAAAAAATATCGATCAAGAAACCAATGGGATTGATACTTATAAAATGGAGGAAATTCAAGATGGCAAAAAAAGAAGAACTGATTAAGGTTCCCCAGATAATTGATAGTGTAGATACCCTGATCGCAAAAATGGAGGCAATGAGAGAAGCTCAGAGAGTATTCGCAACCTTCACTCAGGAGCAGGTTGATAAAATCTTTTATGAAGCAGCCAGTGCTGCAAATAAATTAAGAATCCCTCTTGCAAAGATGGCTGTTGAAGAGACAGGGATGGGCGTTGCAGAGGATAAAGTAATTAAGAACAATTATGCAGCTGAATATATCTATAATTCTTATAAAGATACAAAAACCTGCGGTGTGATTGAAGAAGATAAAGCATTTGGAATAAAGAAAATTGCAGAACCAATCGGACTGGTAGCAGCTGTTATTCCGACTACAAACCCGACTTCCACTGCTATTTTCAAAACCTTAATCAGCTTAAAGACAAGAAATGCAATTATCATTTCCCCACACCCAAGAGCAAAAAACTGTACAATAGCAGCTGCTAAGGTAGTTCTTGATGCGGCTGTTAAGGCAGGAGCTCCAGAAGGAATTATTGGATGGATTGATGTACCGTCTCTAGAATTAACCAACGAGGTTATGAGAAGTGCAGATATCATTCTTGCAACAGGCGGACCTGGAATGGTAAAAGCAGCGTATTCTTCCGGCAAGCCGGCTCTGGGCGTTGGTGCAGGCAATACACCGGTTATTATTGATGATACAGCAGATGTTAAGATGGCAGTAAACTCCATCATTCATTCCAAAACATTTGATAATGGTATGATTTGTGCTTCTGAGCAGTCTGTTACTGTTCTTGAAAAGGTTTATGACGCAGTTAAGAAGGAATTTGCAGCAAGAGGCTGCTACTTCTTAAAAGGCGATGAGATTGAGAAAGTACGTAAAACCATTATTATCAATGGTGCGTTAAATGCCAAGATTGTTGGTCAGAAAGCACATACCATTGCGAAGCTTGCTGGTGTTGAAGTTCCGGAATCAACAAAGATCTTAATTGGTGAAGTGGAAAGCGTACATCTTGAGGAAGAATTTGCACATGAAAAGCTGTCTCCAGTTCTGGCTATGTATAAGGCTAAAACCTTTGATGAGGCAATTGAAAAGGCAGAACAGCTGGTTGCAGACGGTGGTTATGGTCATACCGCATCTCTGTATGTGAATGTGAATGAAACTGAAAAGATGGCAAAACATGCAGCTGCAATGAAAACCTGCCGTATTCTGGTTAATACACCATCTTCTCATGGCGGTATCGGTGATATCTATAACTTTAAGTTACAGCCATCTCTGACTCTGGGCTGCGGTTCCTGGGGAGGAAACTCTGTTTCTGAAAATGTAGGTGTGAAGCATCTGCTGAATATTAAAACCGTTGCTGAGAGGAGAGAGAACATGCTGTGGTTCAGAAATCCGGAGAAAGTTTATTTCAAAAAAGGCTGTATGCCAGTTGCGCTTAGTGAGTTAAAAGATGTTTATAACAAGAAGAGAGCATTTGTAGTAACAGACTCTTTCCTTTATATGAATGGTTATACCAAGGCAATTACCGACAAACTCAATGAAATGGGTATCGTTTATACTGTATTCTCAGATGTTCAGCCTGACCCGACTCTTGCAAATGCTGAGGCCGGTGCTGCAGCTATGAAGGCATTCCAGCCAGATACAATCATTGCTCTGGGCGGCGGTTCCGCTATGGATGCTGCGAAGATCATGTGGGTTATGTATGAGCATCCGGAAGTGGATTTCCAGGATATGGCAATGCGCTTTATGGATATCCGTAAGAGAGTTTACACATTCCCGAAGATGGGCGAGAAAGCTTATTTTGTAGCAATTCCAACTTCTTCCGGTACTGGTTCTGAAGTAACTTCTTTCGCTGTTATTACAGATCAGAACACTGGAGTAAAATATCCGCTTGCAGATTATCAGTTAATGCCCAATATGTCTATCGTTGATGCAGACAATATGATGAGCCAGCCTAAGGGCCTGACCAGTGCTTCAGGTATTGATGTTCTGACTCACGGACTGGAAGCATACGCTTCAGTCATGGCTTCTGACTATACGGACGGTCTTGCACTGAAGTCTATGAAAAATGTATTCGAATACCTTCCAACCGCTTATAACGATGGAACTAATGTAGAAGCAAGATGTAAGATGGCTGATGCTTCCTGTATGGCTGGTATGGCATTTAACAATGCATTCTTAGGAGTTTGCCACTCTATGGCTCATAAATTAGGAGCTTACCACCATATTCCTCATGGTGTTGCAAATGCACTGTTAATCACTCTGGTTATGGAGTTTAATGCTTCTGAAGTTCCGACTAAAATGGGAACATTCCCGCAGTATCAGTATCCCCATACACTGGCCAGATATGCAGAATGCGCACGCTTCTGTGGAGTGGAAGGCAAGGATGATGCGGAAGTATTTAAAAAATTCCTTGTTAAGGTTGAGGAATTAAAGAAGGCAGTAGGCATTAAGGCAACTATTAAAGATTACGGCGTAGATGAGAAGTATTTCTTAGATACACTTGACGAGATGGTTGAAAATGCATTTGATGATCAGTGTACTGGTGCAAACCCAAGATATCCGCTGTTCAGTGAAATTAAAGAAATGTATTTAAAGGCTTACTACGGTAAATAAAGATAAACCGGAAAAGAGATCATAACAGGATCTTTTGACAGGAAAATAAAAGAGAATGGATTTGGATTTTCAAATCTGTTCTCTTTTTTTATGCCACAAAATATTAAGTAGATTTTCTTACAACCAGAGTGGTGCTGATTTCAATTTTTACAGGATATGATGATTTCCTGGCTGTATGTAATGTGGTAAAGGCATTTAAAAAGACCCGGATCCTTCAGATTGGACCAAGACCCTTTGATTTCTGGTCCACTATGTGTAACGAAGGTGAACTACTTGAGAATTTTAATATTCAGCTGGCACCTATCCCCATGCCGGAACTTACAAGAGAAATGAAGCGGGTAAGAGAAGATGAGGATAAGATTCAGGATATTATAAGTTACTGTAAGAAAAATTTTGAGGTGAACATAAAGGATGAGGAACTTAAGACTGTGGAAGCTCTAAAAGCAGCTATGAGAGCTCTGGCAGACCGTTATGGATGCTACTGGGTGAAGGGTTTGATGAGGCGTTTCCTGCCTGGGAAGCAATTCATTATCCCGGTGCCTGGGATTACGGGTTTATTGCTAACTTTCTGGAAGCCAATGGTATTGAAGAGTTGATCCCTGCACAGGAGCTCTTACTTGAGAAATCAGAGCAGATTCGGATAGCTGTAACCAATGATGAGCGGTATCTTATCTATGTTCCTTATACAACAAAGCTTGTGATTGGAAAAGAACTGAAAGGATATTATGGCAAAGCGGTGGATCTGGCTACTGGAAGAACCGCCAGAGTCAGGCTGACGACTGAGGTAGGAGTAACCTCTGTGTCCATGCATGATTTTAAAGGTGACGGTTTAATTGTACTTGAAAGATATTAGAATATAACTATTTAACATTGTTAGAACCAGGCTGCAGGACGGCTTAGATTGTCCGGCAGCCTGGTGTTTTTATTTCCAATTGCAGAGTTAATCTGCATCTGTGTTAAAGATATACTATCATCAAGTCAGCATAAACAGAAGAATCATAATTCTTTAAATTTTTACTTGATTTATGTATCAATATGATATATCATTATGCTATATAAACATGGAGGTATACAAATGAAAGAGAACACTGGAAAGTCAAAATATGTATTACTGGGAATGCTTGCCCGTATGCCGCTGACCGGTTACACAATTAAAAAATGGCTTGAAAATGAATACAGTCATTTTTGGCAGGAAAGCTATGGACAGATATATCCCACTTTAAAGGTACTGGTTGTCCAGGGGTTAGCTGTCTGCTCCGACAAGGGAGAACATGGTAACGGACGGGGACAAATCGTATACAGCATTACCGATGCAGGCAGAAAAGAACTTTCGGAATGGTTGCGTGAGAAACCGGAGATCGAAAAGCTACGTTATGAAATACTACTTAAGGTCTCTTTTGGAGAGAATACTGAATCGGAAGTATTAATCGGACATCTGGATGATTTTATCAGGAGAAATGAAGAACTGGTAAAAGAAATGAAAGACTGTATGGAGAATCTTAGCCAGTTAACAGGTGAGGGGATTGATTGTACTTATAGCCACCTGACTGCGCTGTGTGGTGTACATGTTTATTCTGCAATGAAGGATTGGGCTTTAGAAGCAAAGAAAATTATAATTGAGAAAGGGGTATCATAATGAAGAGTTCTTTAGTTGTATATTTTTCATTTGAAGGTAATACGAAATTGATAGCGGAAAAAATTGGAGAGACATTAAATACGGATGTTGTTGAGTTAAAGACAAGTAAGAAGTATCCGACAGAGGGAATTGGAAAGTATTTTTGGGGTGGAAAAAGTGTTGTTTTTGGAGATAAGCCGACGTTGACAAACGAAAGCATTGATCTGAGCCGTTATGATACAATTATCATTGGAACACCGGTTTGGGCGGGATCATTTGCTCCGCCTATTAAAAGTTTTGTTAACGATTATAAGATTGTTAATAAAAAGATTGCAATATTTGCAAGCCATGGCGGTGGAGGCGCGGCAAAGTGTTTCGCAAAATTAAAGGAGGCATTGCCGGAGAATAAATTTGTAGGTGAGATTGCATTTGTGGAACCTAAGAAAAATCCCGAGAGCATTGACAGCGCGGCAAAATGGGCTGCAGCGCTGTCGTAAGTCAATTGTTAAATCGTGATTGTCAGTCCAGCACCAACTTCATGGATGGGGATGTGGCTGTTTATTTCGGCTTTAACCTTAAAAGAGACGCAATGGCAAGGGTATAATTCCTGAATACTATTATTGAGAAAATACTGAATTGTCTGCTCAAGCCTTGTGTCTGTTTGAAAAAGATGAAAACCTCCAATTACTCCTAACACAGTTTCATTTTTACAAACCATTTTAGCGTATTCGATGATATTACAGATACCACTATGAGAGCAGCCTGTAATAATAAACAGTCCCTTGCTGCATCTATAGACAAGGGCGGAATCGTCCATTACGTAATCATCGACATAAAAACTATGGGATATTTCTTTTTCCCTTATGGGGGTTCTTGCCTCGAAAGAGTGAGTAATGGGTATTTCTCCTAAGAAAATAATATTATTGCTGATAGAAACCGGATGTTTTGTGACAGATAAATGACTGATTTTGTCTACCGCATTTTCTGTAAGATTAAAACCAATATTTTCACCGGACTCTATCTTTAATTTAAAAACATCCGGATGGGCAAAAAGTTCAACATGGGATAAATCATATTGATCTCTTAAGAAATGAAACCCACCAGTGTGATCATTATGACCATGGGAAAAAGCGATTTTTGTGATATCAGCTAAATTTATATGTAGTTTTTTAGCATTATGGATAAACACATCAGAATATCCTGTATCAAACAGTATTTTTTCATCTTCATCTTCGATATAATAACTGACAGCAGGCTCTCCTAAAAGGTATTGATCAATTAATGTATTGTTATCAACTAAAACGGTTAATTTCATAAAAACTCCTTTATTATTGAAATTATATACGTTAAAAAAATCGGGAATATCACTGTTTAATATTGTGGCAAAGCGATATATAATATATAAGAACTATTATGCAATAATTGAGGTGACAAACTATGAAATTTATTAAGAAAATACCACTGGAGAATGAAGACACAACCAGAAAACTGAAAGAGGAAGGCTGGTTTCGTTTAAAAGAACCTAGGTCTGTATCGGGAGCAATTTTATGGTCTATGCCAATCAGTTTGATCCTGATGTTATCCGCAGCAGTATGGTGTTATTTTTTATACCCGCCATTTAAAAATCTGCTTTCCGGACAGCAGGGTTTTTCCCTGGAACTTACCATAGGCATAGAGGTTTTATTTTATCTCTTAGGAATGATTTTATACCTTTTCATTCATGAGTTGATTCATGCGGCATTTATACCAGGAATAAGAAATTCAGATAAGACTTATTGGGGATTTAATGGACTGTTTGGTTTTGTATTTACGGAAGAAATCCTTACCAAAAAAAGAATGGTGGTAATATCACTTATGCCGCTTTTTATTCTCTCATTTGCAGTACCGTTTCTTTTAGCTGTTTTCGGTCGATTAAGTGGTTATCTCATTTTTTTAAGTGTATTTAATGCTGGAGGCGCGTGTGTTGATGTGTTAAATGTAATATTAATTCTTTCACAGGTTCCTAAAAATGGAATTCTTATTGCAAATGGATATGCAACTTTTTACAGAAACCCAGGAAGGAAAGCCTGATCAGGCTTTTTCCCCCTGGGTTTCGTTTATTTTACCATTTTTAAATAACAGAATCATTTCATGGGTCAGGCTGATATTGGTAAAATCATCGGGGATATCCTCAGGAGCCATCCAGACAGCTGTGGATAATTCTGTTTCATCCAGCGTGACTTGTGGAGAACCATCCAGCTCGGCCCAATAGCCCATCAAAATGGAATCTGAAAAGCCCCATGGCTGGTTTTTATAGTACCGTATATTTTTTACGCGCAGACCTACTTCCTCCATGACTTCCCGGTTTACCGTATCCTCTAAGGTTTCACCAAACTCTGTGTAACCAGCCAGGAGTGCATAGCGTGTATACTCCCTGCCTGCATATTTCGTAAGCAGCAGCTTTCCGTCGTGGATGATGCCAACAATGACAGCGGGTGCAATCTTTGGATAGACGGTGTTACCGCAGGAGGAACAAACCATAGAGCGTTCTTTTTTGCTTTTAATCATCTCTGATCCGCAGCAACCGCAGTAGCGGTTAGATGAGTAGAAGCGGTGAAGCTGGGAGGCACACACAGCTGAAAAAGATACCCACATGGGGGTTAATTCCCGCAATATGCTATTTTTAAAAAGACTGATACCGGGGGTATCCGACAGTGTTACACTGGTTTCGTCTACCAGAAAAAAATCCATCTGATCGATGGAAAATAAATAATCACAATGGGACATGAAGCGGTTTCGAACCTCATCTTCTAATGCGGAGAATCGGGGAATTGTATTGGATTTGCCTTCTGTCAGACAGATGCTCCCTTCTGAAAAATAGAAAAAATAGCTGTCTTCAGCAGGTGATTTTACTTCAAATTCGTTATGAAATACGTGGGGAAAAATATCTTGTATCATATGTTTAAGACCTTCTTTTTTGTAATTAGAAATTAGTCAGTTGGATCTATTTTAGAATTAATCAGGCGTTCTGTCAAGATAGCAACTTTAATAGCAATTCTCGTTTTTTCTACAACAGTCATGACATCTTCTTTTAATATCCCCGTGTTTGGTAATTACAAAACTAAAAGATTTTATATATGTTATTTTTATAACACAGAACAATAAATGTAAACAACGAATATATGTTAAGTTAACAGTTAGAATTAAGTTATATTTTTGTGTTAAAAAGTGATGAAAAATTTACTTGAATTAAGGAAAAAGCATACAAAATAGTGAAAAAACAAGCATAAAAATTAATTGGTTAAAAATGGTTATGTAACCAAAAATAACTGGCTTGTAACCGGTCTCATGTATACTGAGAAAGAGGGAAATATTGCCATCTCATGGCTTAAGATAGAAGACGAATTTAGGATAGTGAAAAAATATATAGGAGGGTGTGGAAATGAAGGGAGCAATGAAAAAAATACATCGTTTTAAGCGGGTACTTGCCTGGTTATTAACAATTGCCATTGTCTCGGGAAATGTATCACAGCTTACCGCAATTACGGTTTATGCGGGAGAGTATACAGAACGAAATACGGCTAGTCCATCCAATGCGTCCAAGGCATCTCCGTCGGAAGCAACGCCATCACAGGCAAAACAGGTTATCGATGTCAAAGTCACCCAGTCTGCTATAGAAAAAGTCCTTAAAAAGGATGCTGACAGAAGACCTGAATTAAAAGAAGATCTGATTCCGTTTAAAGGGGAACAAAAAGATCTGGTTTTGGAAAAATTGTATGAAGAGCTGGAAGGAAAAACCTTAATTCTTCAGAAAAAAGAAGGTAAGACCATGTACCTTGTGGTTGTTTCCGATGTTCTTGGTGGTGAGCCCTTTTCTGACACTGATGAATCAGACCGTATTAAACAGGAATCTATTCTTCAGAGCGTTCAGATTATTGGTGTGAATGGTTATAAAGATCGGGAATGCGAATTCCGTCTCAGGATAGTAAGTGATAATTTTGTTGTCACAGATGCCCAGATGGATGAGTATGCGGTTGTGGGAGAGAATTCAGAGGACGCCACACTGCAGAATGGTTTGAATAATTCAACTGGAGGTTCTACAGGATCAGCGGCAGCAGCAGGAACAAAAGCAGAGACAATAGAAGAAACGGCTGCTGAAACACAGGCTAATGAAACGACTTCAGGTACTAAGGATGAGGGCAGTACCGGAAATTCAGAAACCAAAGCTGCTTCATCAACGGAGAATGAATCGGAAGCTGTTGAAACACAGGCAGGTAATGATGAATCCCAGGAATCTATCTCAGACGTGACTGGAGAAGAAAAGACAGAGGAGGTTAAACAGGAAGAGGTAAAAACAGAAAAAGCTGAGCCGGAGGAAGAAAGTAAAGATTCCGGTAATTCCATATCTGGTAATGAGCTGACTGTTAGCAAAAATGAGATAAGTAGTCAGCAGCTTTCTATCTCCAGACACCAGGTTCCAGTGCTTTCAGAAGCACAGGAGACTGTTGCCACTCCTTCAGAGGCAGCTTTTTCGCTGGAACAATTTGACAGTGCAGATATTGTGTCTATAGGTGATGGTAAGGTATTATCCGGTGATGAAAAGTCTGCCTTAATGGGAGTTAGCAGTGAAGAAGACAATGGCTTTAGCCTGACTTCCTTATTTGTTCAACCGTCATTCTCCATGGTAGTTCCCAGCTATGGTATCACATTATTAAATATGGAAGTAAGTGATGAAGCGAAGCTTTCACCCTATGAGACAGCATTAAGCTATTATGGAGAAGGTGCAACAGATAAAAAAGAGGCGGTAGAAATCAACCTTGCTCAGAGTATGACCGGAGAAATCAAGGCAGGGAAACTTTTTACTTATACAATTACTTATACCATGCAGGCTGCACCTCTTTATGAATATGCGGCAGGTGGAAAACTGTCTTTATTTGATACTTATGAAAACGCTTTCATTTATTTTACTGTTCCGGCTGGAATCACTCTGGAGGAGCAGAAAGGAAAAGTGGAGCTGGATACCTCAGACAGCCAGAAAAGCGTTTATAAAATTCAGGTAGGAGACGAAAATCATTCCATACGTACGAGTAAATCAGATAATATTATAATTAACGCATATATAGACGGAAACGGTAAAAGAGCGGTAGGGGAAAACTTTACCCTTCCGGACAACAGCGTTGTATTTCATGCTGATATTAAGGTTGCGGATAAAACAGATAAAGAGCATGTCACATATCCTGGGAATATTCCAACCGTTACTTATGCCACACAGCCATCAGAAACCCAGCTTCAACTGATTTCCGATGATGCATGGCATATTAATAAAAAGGTTTATCCTACAGACCAGTCTTACGATATCATCAAGGATGATCAGGGAAATCCTCAGTACGTGGATATTACCTATATGATAGAAGTGGGAATGAATGGAAATCCAGGAGAGATATCAAGACAGCCAGATGGCACTGTTTATCAGACCTATGGACGTACCGGTTTTAAAGAAGGTTCCTTCCATATTACGGATAAACTTTCTATAACAACACCCAATGCTCCCACAGAGATGAAGCCAATATCTGTCACAGCAAAATGGGGAGATGGAAACAGCATTCCTGTAGAGCAAAAAGAAGACGGCTCTATTGTAATAAACAGTTATAAGACACAGGGGCAAAACGGGGCTGATCATATTTATGTATCGGATCTGGCACCTACCTACAGTTCCTATCAGGTTACGGCCAGGTATCCATTTGAACCCTTTGTTTTAAAATACAATGATCCTCGTGTAAATGAATCGTCTGTATTTACTGTTTTAAACCAGGCACATCTGGAATATGTAAAACTGGGAACCAGCCAGGTTATGAAAGATGATTCTGAAGCTGCGGTAGCGGTTCATGAGGTTAATAGACCAGCAGTCATTAAGATAACTAAAATGCTGGATGAAGGAATTGGAGTTTTAAAACCCTATGATCTGACAATGGAAAAGGAATATCCCGGATCTGCTGAATTTGAGATTTATTCCGTTGATTCTCAGGGAAACCAGACACCTTATGATAACTATACTGTGTTAGATCCAAACGGTAAAAGTATTCAAAAAGGAACGATAGCTGTTAATCCATCCAATGAATCTGGTGAAACAATCTCATATACAACCGGAGACAGAGGATATATTCAGATTCAGGCTGATCCCGGAACCTATGTGATTAAGGAAGGAAAGAAGCCTGCAGGAACAGAATACAGTTATGCAGATGTGGATTCTAAGACATTTAAAGACAGCCAGGAGATTCAATTTACCATTAAGGCTGGAGAGAATAAAGAAGTTAAAGTCGTTAATAACGTTGTAGGAAAAGGTGCAATTGAATTTTATAAGAAGGCACGTACCTGGAACAGCGTGGATGCAAAGGAGAACGATTTAAATGCCTTAAGCGGTGCGCAGTTTACACTTTACACAAAGGAGAACGGTACATTAACTGAGGTAACAACAGTTCAGTCAGATGAAAATGGTCTGGTACGTTTTAAGCCTGTTACTCCTGGAGAATATGTAATTAAGGAAAAGAGTGCCAATGGGTATATCATTGATACCATGGAGTATCCGGTTATAGTAAAAAGAGGAGAAACAACTGTTTTAAAGGAAGGCAGCAATTATCTGGTTAATACTTTAAATCAGGCAAAGGTTCAGGTAACTAAACTGCTTCAAAAGGATGATGGGACTTATCAGTCCGTTCCACAGCAGTATAAAGGGAATTTTGATAACCATTTCTGGTTCGAAACGACTACTGATGGAAACAACTGGACCAGTGTTTCCGTAAATTCAAAGGAAACCTATTCACTGGATGGTAACAGTGGTTTTGAAGCAGTTCTTCCTGTTTATGATAATGGTAACCGTTTGATTCGGTACCGGGTTGTGGAAGAACTTCCGGAGGGATATTCAGATGGAAATCCTGCGGAAAGCGGTTTTACTACTGAAACAAAAAACAGCAGTACTTATCTTTGCAAAGAATTTACTCTGGTACCATTAAAAACAACATCAATTGAAGTTAGAAATAACAGGCAGGCGATTCTTAAGCTTCAGAAGGAAACGTGGTCTTTCGGAAACCAGTGGAAATCTGGATGGCTTGAAATGAATAACTCCAATGAAGGATACCAGTTTAAGCTGTATGTGGCTGATAAAAATCAGAGTAATTACAGGGAAGTAACTCCTGGAAAAATCTATACCACAGATCAGAATGGTATAATTAATGCCAGTAATCTGGATATCACCAAGGATTATTACTGGAGTGAGTTGGGGAGTGCGTATCGTCTGGAGGTAGAAGAGACAGGAAAAAACATTGATAATGCAATTATTGATGGAGAAAAAACACTTCTTATCGGACCTTATACAGTGAGCAGAGAATCAGATACCAATGTGAAGGCATACAACATACCACAAAAAGTTCCTTACTGGCTTCATAAGTATGACATTACTGATAACAGTAAACCAATAACTGCAACATTTAGTATCGTAAGGGTCAAAGATCAGGTGGAGGTATTTAAGGGAAACGTTAATCTGGATGGAACGTTCGTATCTCTGGACCCAGGAACAGAGTACCGGGTAGAAGAAGTAAAGGCGCCAGATAATTATGTAGGTACGGAGATCAGGAAATTTACCACGCCGAACGGGCCAATTAGCATGAAACAATTAAAGGAATGGTTCTGGTATCCCAAAACAGATAACCGTTTGAAGTTTTATAATAAGCCCTATAAGACTGTTAATTTAAAAAAAGTAAAATACAATTCAGACGGAAGCTTAAATAAAGACGTTACTATTAATTTTGAAGTGTATCTGAAAAAAGAAAATACTTTTACTCCTGTTACATTTCCAGAAAATAAAAATTCAATCGTATCCAATACAGATACTGTCATGGCACCAGAAACCTATTACTTTAAGGAAATTCTGAGTTCGGATATTATCAATCCTTTGTTTTTGATGAACAGCAAGGAAGATGGGCAGTATGATGGTTATGTCATTAAAAATGGAGAGGTTTATTACGGACCAGTTACGGTAACAGCAGCAGAGACAGCAGCAGATAAAAATATGAACATCTATTTAAATGGAAGCGAACCTCTGAAGAATTATCAGAACCAGGGAATGGTGATGGTTACCAAGCGGGATGCCCTGAGAAAAACGCCAGTAAGCGGAGCAGTATTTGGTATCTATTTAAGATCACAGTTCCGTGAGGATGATTGGGCGAATAGTATAAAAAATCCTATTCAGACAATAACATCAGACTCCAATGGCCAGGCAGTTTTTGACAGTGAGCAGCTAAGAATTTTTGATGACAGTGGAAATCGAATCCCCTATGTAATTGCTGAAATTACAGCACCTTCGGGATATCTTCCATCTTATGAAGTACTTACAACCACACTGACAGAAGGAAAAACCATCTCTACCATAAATGGGGATCCATCTGGAGAACCTCTTATTATTAAAGATGAGCCAAAGCTGACCATACGTACCCAGAAATACTGGCGAGATGGTTGGAATGATCAGTTTTATGTTGTGAACAATGCGTTAGGAAATGTTAAACTTGCTCTTTATAAAGTGAATCGTGATCAGCCGGGCATTGCAGATTTTGTACAGTTGCAAGTTACAAATGATTTTGATGGAATTGCAACTTTCAGTGACATCGACCGAAATGATACGTATTACGTAGCAGAAGTCCAGGTTCCAACAAAGAGCGAATCCAAACTGTCCTTTGAATTAAATATGGGAAATAAAGAATCACTTTCTCTTGATGGCGGGCAACCTGCAAAGAGTCTGTCTGTAGCGGAATTACAAAACCGGTATAATACAGTTATGTTTAGCGGTAAAGACCTTCCGGCAAATGTAGATTCACTGGTCAGATATACGGATCCGATTTTCAATTATAAATCCTGGGTTCAGTTTAACGTATGGAAAACGTGTGACGGAATAACGTTTGGCGGGGAGACCCATGTGGAACGCCATAAGGTGAACGGTGCAAGATTCACACTCTATAAGATGCTTGACAGCACAAAAAATTTAGCCACTGTTCAGATGAAGGATTTGGCAGATGGAAACAGATTTGAGGCGGAGGGTCAATATGAGAGCGGTACCCGCATCAATCCCCAGACAGGTGTCAGGGAGGATGGTCAGTTTGATACTGCCATTCTGGAGGACGGATATGTATACTGGCTGGTTGAGGATCAGGCGGCACCAGGATATCTTCTGGAGGAAGGAGGAAAGATTGCTGCCATATTTGTACCTGATCAATCAGGATATAGTGGATATGATAATATCCGTCTTACTTATCAGAGTGGCAGAAATGAAAAAATAGCAGTAATTACAAATAAACATTCAGGTGGAGGTACGGGACTTGAAAATTATCATTTTCAGGTAGCACTGAATAAATGGCTGGAAACTGCAGATAAGCAATATAGCCTTCTTGGCGGTGCAAAATTCCAGATATGGCTGTTAGATCCTGAAAACAATGAAAAACTTCTTCCGATTGATGTGGTGGAAACGGGATTGGAATCTGATGGTACCAATAAAACTGGTTATGCACTTTCAAAGATAATCAGACTTGATGAAGTTAGCAAAAAACTTACTGAGGCGGGTAAAAATCCAAATGATATTCTTCAATATAATACAGAAGGAGATCCGGTAAAGTTGGTTTTAGGACTGGAAGAGATTTATGCACCATCTAAGGTTACGCTTGATGCAACCCTTCATGTTTTAAATGTGACAGTTCCAATTAACAAGGATTATATTGATAAGCAGTATTTCTGGGATTCCACTAAAACATCTGAATTCAGGCTGATTAACAAGGTTTCCAAAGAATATCCGGTAACATTAAAGAAATACGGTTATCTACCGGATAGCGGAACATTCGGCAAAACAGATGATGAATTGGACGGGATGAATACTCAAAAAACACCTCTTTCAGGAGTTAGGTTTGATGTCTGGCAATATCAGTGGAATGGATCTGGATATGAATATAAGGAATATGGAACCTATACAACAGACAACAACGGAAAGATATTAATACCAGGAGGGCTTCCTTCCGGTCTTTACCGTATGAAAGAGACACTGACTACAGAACAGAAAAAACAATATATTACCATGTATACCGGTGATCATGAGTTTTGGAGGTATTTTACCGTAGCCAGTTCTTCTCTGACAGTACCAGTTTACAATCCGGTTAAGCCAAGGCTGGAAATAGAAAAAACAGCATGGAACGGAGATAAACCAGAGGGACTTTCAGGGATTACATTTACATTAAAAGATTCTAAAGGATCTGCTGTCACACAAAAGCAGAGCGATGGAAGATATCTTGCTCTTTTTAATGGACTTGACGGTGGTACATATACTGTCATAAGTGAAAAATTGGGAACTGGTGCTGATCATGTAGTGGCAAGTAATTATTTTAGTCAGATTTCGGTTTCTGTTGGTTACAAGCCAGTGAGAGATGGAAACAAAGTAACTCTGGTTCCTGTTGCTGATGGAATAACAGGCCCGCTGACCAAACTGAATATTAAAAATCCAAGACTGTCACAGCTAACGTTGTATAAAACTGACAGTGAAGATAAACGGCATGATGCTTCCATGAAAGGAGCTACTTTCAGTCTGGAATACATGAAATTCCGCACTGGTACAGATTTAGATAAAGGCGTATTAAAGAATGTGGAGGATCCCACCTACAATAAACCGGTAAGTGGTTTTGCGCCATATTCAAAAATGTTGGAGGATAAGGGAGATGGATCCTATATTCTTCAAAACTGTCAGCCCGGCTGGTATCGCATTACAGAAACAAAAGCGCCTGAAGGTTACACAATTGATACCACACCTTTGGTTGTGGCAGTAACCGGTGATATGACCGGAACTTATAAAAATACGGAAGTAACCTTTGAGAACCGGATGAAGGTTAATGTGACAATAACAAAGAAACTTAATTTTGGAGATGGATTTATAAATGACCAGGATATTAAAGATAAGATTCCATCTCAGGTTGTGTTTGATGTCTTTACCTACTCTGATTCCCAAAAGGCTTATAAGCCGGTTTATGATGAGAAAAAAGAGCCGGTTACAGTTACGATTAACAACTTCGCAGCAGCAGATGGCTATTATACCGCAGAAGGTAAGGTTCAGCTGGCACAGAAACCGGAAGGTGGAGCCTATTATGTAAAAGAGCGGGAAAACCCAGACTGGATGCTGACTGGAGAGACAAGTGTTACCAATGGAAAACTATGGTCTAATGGTTATATCCAGGTAGGAACAAGTTCAGATTTTACCACCAAGACTCCGGTTGCCATAGGAGTTGAGAATCAGTATGCAAAAGCAAAAATCCGCATAACCAAAGTTGATGCAGCAGATTCTTCAAAGAAGTTGACAGGAGCAGGATTCAGTTTATATTCCGATCAGGCACTGACATCTTATGTAGGCGATTTTAAAGAAATCGGAACAAGCGGTATTTATGAATTTTTATTATCAACAAAGAAATTTAATCCGGGTACTTATTATGTAAAGGAGACAAATGCCCCGTTAGGATATTTGCCAATTGGGACAGCAGTTCCGGAACAGGGACTGACAGCCGAAACCGGAAAGACTACGGAGATTACTGTAGAAAATCAGGGCGGCATTGATTTCCAGATTACCAAATACAGTGGAGACGGTAAAACAGAGGCAGAAAAATCCGGGATCACGTTTGAGCTTTATAAAAAAGAGACCGGCGATACCTGGAATTATGTAACAGAGGGAACCACCGATGCCCAGGGTAAACTTTCTTTCCGGGGTCTGAAACAGGAGTCAGGATATTCTTACGGATTATATGAAGTGCCTGTAAACAACCATGGATTTGATACCTTCCGGCTGGAGACTTTTAATGGGGGAAGTGGAACCATTCTTCCCGTAACCGCAGATTTAAATAAGAATGGCGAGACCATACGGAACCTTGATTTATACGTGCTTTCTGATAGTAATACCAAAGCTCCGGGAGTGTATCAGTTTACGGTTCATAATCAGGAAGCGCTGCCATTAAAGCTGTTTAAGAATGATGTAAATAAACAGGATAATCCGTCTTCTGCCATAAACGCATTTGTAAAGGTAACAAATAAAGAAACCGGAAAACAGGCGGGAGATATTGTCTCAGTACCATATGGTGAAAGCGGAACCACAGTTATGCTGCTTCCCGGAACCTATGAGATAGAAGAGACAGCTATTACGCCAAATACAGATGGATATGTAATTAATCCGGATGACAACAGAACCGTTTATAAAAAGGAAGTAACCATTGAAAAAGGAAATATTCCGTCGCCCTTAGAATTTACCAATGTTAAGCAGAAGACAGGAGTAAATCTTGAAAAGTCCACTCAGACTACTTCTTTAAAAGACTTATGGTGGAATGACGGTCAGGTGGTTACCTACACCCTTACACCAGGAGCAGTTAATACCATACCTCTTGATCAGTACGAAGTCACCGACCAGGGACTGACTATGCTGGATTCAGGTAAAAATGTTCTTGATGAAAATGAATACACCAATGAAAAATATACCATTCTTTCTGTAAAACCAGGAAAGGCTGCGCAGGTAAACCGGCTGAAGGAAGGAAGAACAGGAACCATTATGGCAGATGTTACCTTCTATGGATTTGACGGAAGCCAGATTGGAACGGTGCAGACCGTAAGTGTATCCGGGGATGGCGAAATTGGTGAGATAAAACCTGCTGGCAGCAGGAAAGTCAAATCATTTAAAATCAGTTACCGGGATGAGACTTTAAAGGGATCTACCAAAAACGCTTATACACTGGGGCAGGATTTTGTACCCGGAACGATTGCTGTTACAGCAAAACTGAACCGTCAGGATGCAACGCTTGCTGACGGAAGCTACAAAAAGGATATTAAATTTATTCGTAATAAAGCAGATGTATCTATGAAATACCGGAAGTGGGATGTAAATGGAACCTTAAATTCCGGTCAGGATGCCAGCAAGGCAGAAGCATTATGTGATATTTCCGTAATTCAAAGCCAGGCTCCAATCCTGTCAGTAAGAAAAAATGTAAGCCCTGATAAGGGAGTACAGCCAGGTGAGACACTTACCTATACGCTTACTGTAACCAACGCAACTACAAGTAGTGATGCTGGAATTGCACCTATCCAGAAGCCGGTTCTTGTTGATCTGGTTCCTTTAGGAGTATCCGTTTCCGGAGAAACATCAGGGGAGGAACGACTGCTGACTGCGGTCGCGCTGGATCGGGCACCTGGTGGTGTAACGATTGATAAGACAGTCCGGAAAGTAGATCCTGAAACAGGGCGTGAGACACTGTTTATACGTCTGAATGGGAATCTGCAAAAAAGGGAGTCTGTTACAGTATCAGTAAAAGCAAAAGTTGCAGGAAATATTATTAATTATGGCAAGAATATTTTAAACACCCTGTTTGTAACAAGCGATGTGCTGCAGCCGGCATTTTCACTGAACCATACCGGTGCCTCCTTTATGATTAGTACCAGCTCAGGTACCAAGTGGCCCAGCAATGATTTACCGTCTGGAGCGCTGTTGCCGGATGAAAAATACCGTAGCTACGGTTATGCTTCCGATTCCGCAGAAAATACCATGAGCACCGGAACGGGTATCCAGCTTTATAAAGAAGTAAAGGGTAATCTGGATACCAGATATGTTTCAGGTACGACCACAGGTAAGGTGGCGAAGTCGGCAGAAGATACCGAGCTTACACAGTATGATGGAACCGTATTATACCGGCTTATGGTAAACAATGCATCGGCTCAGGACTATGTCAGCCAGCTGCAGCTTATGGATATTCTGCCGGTAAAAGGAGATTACAGTACAGGTAATTTTGAAAGACTCAGTGATTTCCGTCTGAAATATGACAGCATTCAGTCCATTGAAATTGAAAACAGGAAAGATACCGGAAGTTCAGGAAGAAAAGTTCAGGGCTTTAACTATGAGATTTCGTATTCCAATAAAACATTTGATAATCGGGATACGGAAATAGACGGAAAGAATGCAATGTTAAATAACAATTCTTCCAGATTCTGGTCGGCAAGTTCCAGTGATCCTAGCGCCATCCGCATTAAGATCACAGATCCTGAATTTTATCTGGCGCCAGGAGAAAATCTGGTTGTTACCTACAAGACAGTGGTGCCCTATAGTACGGCAAAAGAGCTGGAGGATGTTGCTTACGGATATGCTGTCAATGATTTTGCAACAGCCTATAGTTATAAAGAAGCAAGTCTTGAGAGTATAGAAAAGCCATTCTCACAGGTGCAGACCAGCAATTCTGTTCAGGTGCTTCTGGTTCCTGGAAAAGTAAAGGTATCCGGACGAATCTGGATTGATGATGATGACAACGGAATACAGAATGAAAGTGTTAACAAGGATCATCTGCTTACTGACCTGTTCCCACTGTTGAATAGTGGTTACTTTAACGTCAGCCTGTTGAAGTTCAGTAAAAATGGTGATGATCAGACCTCTATGGTACCGGGAACCGGAGATGCCAGATTTTTATTTGACGGACTGACTCCAGCTAAGCCTTACGAGCTTCCCGACGCAGAGATCACAGAGAGTATACAGGATAAATGGTACAGCGGTACCTCCCTGAAATTAAACAGCTTAAAGGGTGATGATCCGGCTCATTATCAAATTGAAGTGAGCGAAGGAACCATGCCTAAGGGCTTTGAAGATCTGATATTAAAGCTTGCAAAGCCAAATATGCTGCCGGATGGAGAAAATAAAAAAGCTGGCAGATCCAGAGTTCCAAAGACCTTGTTAGAGGGTGGAGTCAATTACGACGAAAGCCGTGACAGCAACTTTAATGAAACGAAAAACGGATATTCCTCAGAAGATTTCTTCTTATGGTCAACAGCAGGGGAATACGATACAACCAAGGACATAGGCTTTGTACCTTACAGAAGTGTAACAGTAAAGAAAACAAACAAAGCTCAAAAACCGGTTGAAGGAGCTCATTTTACGGTATATGGTCCTTTTACAAACCAGGAAATGGATTCCTTACGTAATACAAAAATTACCAATACAAACGTGCTGAAGACTCCGGTATCGGAAGGTGAAACAACGCTTACAGACGGTGAAGCAGTGTGGAATGCAGGAGAGCTTCTGTATTACATGAACTATATCATTGTTGAAGATGGCGCTCCCACAGGTTACCAGCTTTACAATGCTGTCTCCAGTGATATGGAATCAATGGATTCCTATCAGATACAGGGTCAAAAGGCATGGGTTCTTAAGAGTAAAGAGTTTAAAACAGAGAAGCATCCCATTCCAAGTACGGTTACAGTAGAGGATTCTTATATAACCGGTTCACTTGATTTTAAAAAAATTGACGAGATCACCAAAGAGAAAATAGCCGGAGCCTCATTCCAGATTAATAAAAAGAGTGATGTGGTGAAGGATGCATGGGATGCTATGATTGCATCGATGAAGAAAGATTATGCATCCATGGGAATAACCGATGTGAAAGAGAACGATCAGGGCGTTAGTTTTAAAGTTACTGACGGATCAGTTCATATTACGGGAGTACCCCTTGGAAGCTACACTCTTTCAGAAATCCAGGTTCCTGATGGATATGATATCTCAAAAAAACTGGAAGAAACCCCATTTGAAATCAGTTCGGAAGGGCAGAAGGCACAATTAAACAACATAGAAGGAAATGTTATTGAGAATACCAGAACAGAATACAGTTTAAGCATCAGAAAGGCGGATAACGCTGGAAATGAAGCAGTAAAGGGGATCTCATTTTCCATCTCAGGGCCAGGGAAATATGTAAGCAATACCTGGAACCCATTTAGCAGAAACAAGTTTAAAGTAAATGACCCGGAGAATACCGGTTATGAAGTGAAACAGACCGGAGATGATGGCGTTGTAACCTGGAATCTGCCTTACGGCGATTATGAGATTACAGAGCTTCCAGCTCCTGGATATCAGGCAGTAGAGCCGTTTTATGTCAGAATCGGCCAGGATGGAGCGGTATCACTCCTAAACGCAAAAGACAGGCCGGATATTGTTCTTGATAGTCAGGAACAGAAAACAATCAATGTGGTTGTAACAAACAATGTGCTGACTGCCCCCATTGTGATTGAGAAAATGGATGGGGAAAGTAAGAGTCTAATTACGGGAGCGTGGTTTGAACTCAGCGGTACGTCACTGGTAGATGGAGCATTTAAAAAATATTTAAGTAATGTGACAGGATCAGGTGTTTCTTTTGTTACAACTAAAACCGATGGGGATGTCCTCTCTGTAAGATTCCGCGTAGACGGCCTTGGAGATTCCAAACAGGGAATTTTGATCCAGATACCATACGGAACCTATACACTTAAAGAGACTCAGGCACCAAGTGGATATCTCTTCGGCGGTGACTATAAGTTTACAAAAGAGTTTGAGCTGAAAGAACCGGAAGGAATCAGTCTGACAGGAAATGAGGCAGTTATCAATACACCTCATGAACTGACAATTGAGAAACGGGATAAGTCAACAAATGCTCTGCTTTCCAATGCTGAATTCATTTTAATGACACCAGAAGGAAAGTATGTATGCCTTGATGGCAATAACTCCTTTACCGGTCTGACAGACAAAAAAGAGGAGGGGTCTTCCTTTAAAACAGGCAGCAGCGGTACGGTAACTGTAAAACGTCTGCCTGCAGGAAACTATGTTTTAAAAGAAATAAAAGCTCCGGAAAACTACAGAGTGTCTGCGAATACGGAAGTTTCTGTACTGGAAACTGGTAATACAGACAAAATCCAGGTATTTGATGCAAGAGAGCGGGCTAAGATACGTATCAACAAGGCTGCAGCCCACAACCATGAAATGCATCTTTCCGGAGCAGTATTTGATATTTACTCTGATCAGGGATTAACAGCATTGGCAGGTACCATCACAACTGGAATTGACGGATTGGGTGAGTCACAGATGCTTCCTCTTGGAACTTATTATGTGAAAGAGAAGATTTCACCGGCGGGATATGAAGCCGGCAGCAGTGTCTATGAAGTCACCTTAAAGGCAGACAGTGAAAGCAGCACCGTAACAACAGACGGAAGTGAATTTATCTTCAATGATTATGGAACCGGAAACCTGACCTTTGACAAGGTGGATGGAGTAACAGAGAAACTTCTTCCGTCAGCGGAATTCTCCTTAACAGAGAAAACCACACAGATAGAAGGAACATATGAGGATTTCGCTGATAAGCTGATTAAAATGAGTGCCCAAGAGCTGGAAGCCATGGGAATCAGGGATGTACAAAAAAACGGAGCCAGCATTCGCTTTACAGCGTTAAGCGGTCACGTTGATATTGGCAGTATACCTTATGGCACCTACACGCTGAAAGAGGAAAAAGCACCGGAGGGTTATTTAAGCTTAAACGGGAAAGCAGAATTAGAATTTACTCTCTCTGCAGACCAGAAGAATGCGAAGCTTAACGAAGATAACCAGGTAGTCAATGACCGGGCACAGTTTGTTATTAAGCTGAAGAAAACAGATAATCTCCAAAGAAGCATAAGCGGAATCAGCTTTTATATCCTGGGACCTGGAAACTATGAGGATAACGGAATTTTATCCGTATTCGGAGCCAGCCGGTTCCACACCCTGCCAGATGCCGGAAACGGTACTTTCTTTACAGGCGAGGACGGTACTTTAAGTCTTGGTTTAAAACACGGAGATTACCAGATCAGAGAGGCGGCTACTGACCGCTATGATTCCATTGAACCGTTCTATATCAGAGTGGATGAAAAAGGGAAGGTAAGCATTTTAAAGGATAACAGCAAGGCTGTTTCGGTAGACAACGAATCTGAGGTAAGCTTAACCGTAACAAATCAGATCAGTACAGGAAGCATGAGTCTGGAAAAGGTAGACAGTGAAGATACAAATAAAAGGCTGGCTGGGGCGGAATTTACGCTGACTAATGTATCTACCATGGTACCGGGAGCATGGGACAGTTATCGAAAACTGGCAGCTTCTGACGGAGCATCCTGGACGCCAGAGAATGTAGCTGGCAGTTCCATTGTCTTCACCCTTTCAGGAAAGGCAGTAATTACAAACCTGCCTTATGGAACGTACCGGATTACAGAGACGAAAGCACCCAGTGGATATTTACTGGGGACTCAGCCATGGAGCAGAGAATTTACCTTAAGTCAGTCTGAAACCAGCGAGCTTTATGTGAAACCTTCTTTATTTGAAAAAACCAAGGGGGCAGTGGAAAATCAGCCATCTAAGGTGATTGTTGTTAAGACCAATGCGGTGTTTGCAGATATCAAACTGGGTGGGGCAGAGTTTATTGTAAAAGCCTCTAAAGACGGTTATGTGAAACTGAATAATGGTTCCTTTGCCGGATATACAGCCAATGAAAAAGAAGCTACCAGATTTGAAACAGACAGCAGCGGACAATATTCAATCAAACGTCTGCCTGCAGACACGTATACATTTGTGGAGACGAGAGCACCATACGGATATCAGATTAACTCCAGTATTACACCTCTGACTCTTGACGGTATCAACAGCTTTACGATTACCATTCAGGATGAAAGAATCCGGGGGGATGGAGGAGATGATGATGGTCCTGGTCCAAGAACTCCTCAAAGTACAGTAACCATTATACCGGATCCGGTGCCGCTGGCAAATATGCCGGGAGACAGCCAGATGGATTTCGTAACAATCGATGATGGAAATGTGCCGCTGGCAAAATTACCTAAGACAGGGGAACGAAAGTCCAATGCCGGAAAGGTGATGGTGGCACTGTCGGGCTTCATGCTGGCGCTCTATGCGGCAGTTAATAAAAAAAAGAAGCCAGATAAGTAAAATATAGGAAATGGTTTATTGACTTTACTAAATTAACTTGCTATAATTTTAAAAAGTTATGGCGGGGAGATAAGGCCGGAACTTTAAGGGGTTCCGGCCTTATTTTAACATTAGGAATAACTTTATTTTATTAATAATACTGTATTATTTATAATCTTAGGAGGAAAGAAAATTATGTCTTACGTGGATGAAGTTTATGACAGGGTCGTAAAGCAGAACCCGGGAGAAGGAGAATTTCACCAGGCAGTAAAAGAAGTTCTTGATTCTCTGCGCATTGTCATTGAAGCAAATGAAGAAAAATTCAGAAAAGCCGCACTTTTAGAGCGCCTGGTAGAGCCTGAGCGTATCATCTCTTTTCGTGTGCCGTGGGTAGATGACAACGGACAGGTAAGAGTTAATAAAGGATTTCGGGTTCAGTTTAACAGTGCGATTGGGCCATATAAAGGAGGCTTGAGACTTCATCCTTCTGTAAACCAGGGTATTTTAAAGTTTTTAGGATTTGAGCAGACATTTAAAAATTCTTTAACTGGTCTTCCCATCGGCGGAGGAAAAGGTGGATCAGATTTTGATCCCAAGGGCAAATCAGACAGAGAGGTCATGGCGTTCTGCCAGAGTTTTATGACCGAATTATCCAAATATATTGGTGCAGATCAGGATGTACCGGCCGGAGACATTGGCGTAGGAGCAAGAGAGATCGGCTTTTTATACGGACAATATAAACGTATGACCGGACTTTATGAGGGTGTTCTTACAGGAAAAGGACTTACCTATGGAGGTTCTCTGGTGCGTACCCAGGCGACCGGCTACGGACTCATTTATATCCTTGATGAGATGCTCAGACATAATGGCAGGGAATTAGAAGGCAAGAATGTGGTAATTTCCGGATCAGGTAATGTGGCAATTTATGCATCTGAAAAGGCTATCCAGCTGGGAGCCAGGGTTGTGGCCTTAAGTGATTCCAACGGATACATCTATGACAAGAACGGCATTCGTCTTGAAGTAATAAAAGAAATTAAGGAAGTACGCAGAGGCCGTATTAAGGAATATGCCGATGTAGTTGCTTCTTCCGTATATACAGAAGGAAAGGGCATCTGGACCATTCCATGTGATATTGCCCTTCCCTGTGCAACCCAGAATGAGTTAAATTTAGAGGATGCAAAGGCACTGAAGGCCAACGGCTGTTTTGCAGTTGCAGAGGGTGCCAACATGCCTTCCACCAGAGAGGCAACCGATTTCTTCCTTGAGAACGGTATGCTGTTCATGCCTGGCAAGGCAGCCAATGCAGGCGGTGTGGCTACATCTGCACTTGAGATGAGCCAGAACAGTTTAAGACTTTCCTGGACCTTCGATGAAGTGGACAAGAAGCTTCATGACATCATGGTAGGAATCTATGAGAAGACTGCAAAAGCTGCAAAGCGCTATGGTGTAAAAGGAAATTATGTGGCAGGTGCCAATATTGCCGGCTTTGAAAAAGTAGTAGAAGCCATGATGGCACAGGGTATCGTATAAGACCGGGTCCGTACCTTTTTTTGGAAGGTATGGACCTGAATTTATTAACATCAAAAATTTTACTGGAATTCTCAAATGTTTTAGTATATAATAAACCGTAAGGCTTGAGGCGGAGTATTCTTCGCCTTATTGTTTTCCTGAAAATTATCTTAGAAAAACAGAAAGCAGGTGATGATTCTATGCATAAATTCTTAAGAACCATTGGTTTCAGTCTTTATGAAAAAGACAGGGAAATTGATAAGCTGTTAGATAAGCTCTGTGAAGATCTGTCCGATGTAAAAAGGATACAGATTGACGAAGAGTCCAATCTGTGCGAAATCCGAAGAGATGTGGCGCCCGGAATGGGGATTGCCATCTATGGAGAGATGGACCGGGATGGAAAGTTTCAAAGAATGTACTATTACCCATATTTAAAAAGCAGTGATATAACTTCAGAAGTACCATGCTCCATACAGCGTCATACAGAACGGGAAACTTACGCCGGGCTTTTAGACGAATATAAAGTTGGAATTTCTCTAATTTTTTATATAGACAATTCCTTTGAATGCAGAGAACGGATCATAGACCATCATTCCATGGATACCAGTTATTCATGCCTTACGGGTCTTGCAGTCAGCGGAAAGGTTCTTCTTCCCATTCAGAAGTCAGATAAGCAAAGGGAAAAAGCAAGAGTAGCTGCAAAGGACCGCAATAATCTGTTAGAGGCGGCAAAGAACGGTGATGAGGATGCGATGGAGACATTAACCATCGAAGACATTGATCTCTATTCCCAGGCGTCAAGACGGGTTATGAAGGAAGACTTGTATTCAATTATTGATTCATGCTTTATGCCATGCGGTGTAGAATGCGATCAGTATTCTGTAATTGGTGAAATCATAAAAATTGATGAGATGAAAAACCATATCACAGAAGAAGAGGTATACGATTTTACTCTTGAATGCAGTGACTTAATATTCCATGTTTGTATAGCGAAAAAAGATTTAACGGGAACACCGGAAGTCGGACGCAGATTCAAAGGACAGATCTGGATGCAGGGAACTGTAAAATTCAAGGAATCAGAGGAATAAATCCAAGAATGACTTGACGAATTCTTTATATTTGAATATAATAAGTTTTGAACTGTGCTGCAGGCTGCCTGCAGCACAGAGATGTTTCCGTAGCTCAGCTGGATAGAGCGACCGCCTCCTAAGCGGTAGGCCGGGTGTTCAAATCACCTCGGGAACGGGATAAGGTATCGAGACCATGATTGGTATCGATACCTTTTTTAGTGGAAACAATTGGAAAAATGTAAGACCGGTCAACCACCAAACCATTTCAACGGAACGGTTACTAACGGCGGGAAAAAGATAAGGGCAAATACAAGAATGACCTGTAGTATGTAATAGGGTATGACCGGCTTGATAATTTTTTCCATACTTACCTTACCTGTAGCGCAGGCCACATTTAATACAGGACCTACAGGTGGGGAGGTAAGCCCCAGAACATTAGCAAGGGTAAAAACGACTCCGAAATAGATCGGATCTATTCCCGCGGCATGAATCAATGGCAGCATGATGGGAGTCATTATTAATATAGTTGGAACAACATCAATGCAAGTTCCCATAATGATGATGATAACCTGAAGGACTAAGTTAAGAAGTGCCGGATGTTCTGTAAGTCCATGTAACGATTCCGTGAGCATCTGAGGAATACGGGATATGGTCATCATATAAGCGGCAACCTGGGCAGTGGCAGCCAGAAACATAACGACACTGGACATTTTGGCGGCGGACACGAAAGACGTAATTAAGTCCTTAAATTTAAGTTCTCTGTAAACAAAAATACCCACTGCGATAGCATAGACAACCGCGACCACACCAGCTTCCGTAGCAGTAAAAATACCACCCCTGAGACCAAATAAGATAATAAGTGGCAATAATAATGCCCATAACCCATTAATAAATATCTTTAAGATTTCCTGAACGGAATATTTTGTTGTATCTGCTTTTAAATTGTCTTTGCGGGTAACGATAAACCAGACACCGCACATAATAATTGTTAAGTAAATTGCAGGGGCAATCCCGCCCAGAAACAGCGATTTTATAGAGCACCCGGCGGCCACACCATATACGATCATGGGAATAGAAGGCGGCATAATGGGTGCCACAAGATTCGCACTTGCCACCAGGCCAGCAGATTTTGCACGGTCATAGCCGGAATCTACCATCATGGGGATCAGGATTGCACCAAGTGCAGCTGTACTTGCAACGGCTGATCCTACAAGGCTTGCAAACATCAGACAGGCTAATATGGTCACATATCCAAGACCGCCCCGGAAGCGTCCCACGAAAATATTGCAGAATTTGATAATCCGGTTTGTAAGTCCGCCTCTGTTCATCAGCTCCCCAGCGAGAACAAAAAAGGGGAGGGCCATCATGGTGACACTGTCGGTTCCCCGCATGAGCTGGGCTGCAATGATCTGAGGATTAACATTGTTACCCCCAAGTACCATTGCAGTGGCAACCCCGCAAAGAATAAGAGCAAATGCGATGGGCAGACCAATAGCAATTCCACCGATCAGAAATACTAGAAAATAAATTAAGATTGACATGGTTCCTCCTTATTCAAGCGTTGAGACGCTTTCATCCTGCGGGGTTATCAGATCTTTTACTGTGCGTTTTAATACCCATAGTTTAAAAATATTTCCTGCAGCCAGTAGTAAGATGGATATTCCCATAATAAAACCGGAAAGGTATATAACCCATACAGGGAGACCGGTTGCAACCCATTTGTTATGGTGATTTTGCAGCATGAGTCCATAACTTCCCATTGTAAGAGAAATCATCAACCATATAATAAATACCTGTATCAATGTGTAAAGGAGTTTCTGACCTGCAGGTGATAGGCGGATCAGAATGGAATCAATCATAAGATGACGGTTATCCCGCATAGCTTCTATTGATCCTAAATAAACCAGGTAGATGAAGCTGATTCGCGCAACCTCCTCTGACCATGCAAAACCTGTATCAAAAATAAAACGTAAAATTACATTAGTAAAAACAAGTATTATCATCACTGCCAGTGCAATGGAAATTAAAACTTCAATTCCTTTAAAGAGGGAATTTATTAGCCGGCTCATAGGCACCTCCTGCAAATATGAATCAGCGTTATATTATTGGACTGATTTAATCTTTTCTGTTAACTCTATTGCCCACGGATTCTCAGAATAGAGTTTATCCGTGAGGGGTTTGATTTGCTCAATGATTTTTTCTTTATCCTCAGCGGTACATTCTGTTACCGTTACACCATGATCTTTTAAGAACTGACGGTCCGTATCTACACTTTTTATGTACTGATTCCAAGCTGTCTCGCAGGAAGCTTTTGCTGCGTCCCGGATTATCTGCTGCTGGTTTTCACTTAACGTATCCATAAAGCTGGCAGAGGCAACAATTTCAAGAGTTGATATTATATGATTTGTCTCGTAGATATATTTTTGTACCTCGTAAAAAGCTTCGCTGATAACCGTTACCATTCCATTATCCTGTCCATCAACTACCCCTGTTTCAAGTGCAGAGAATAATTCCCCAAGAGGGATTACCTGAGCGGAAGAGCCAAGATTTTCTACAATACCCATATGAATGGGATTACTGGGCATACGAAACTTCTGACCTTTAAAATCATCAACGTTGGTAAGCTGCTTATTGCTCGTAAACGTTCTTGCACTGTTTGGTCCCCATCCCAGCATGTAGGTAGTGGGAAATTTTTCATGGAATTCATTGCTCATATCCTCTGCAATACTGCCTGTCCATACTTTTTTGGCATGATCTAAATCCCGGTATAAAAAAGGCCAGTCGGAGATCAGCATAGTTGTATATTCCTGATTCATTGGTGTTCCTACAATTGCTATTTCAATTGTTCCGTTTCGGACTCCATCCCATAAGTCACTCTCGTTACCCAATGTTCCGGAATGATAAAGTTCGACCTTAATACTTCCGTTGCTTTTTTCTTCAACCATTGGTTTAAAAACATTGTCCAGTGCAGCTGCCATTGGATGTGTTGAACTCCAGTTATCTCCAACCTTGATTGCCACCGTTTTTTGAGAGGATTCTGCCTTGGCAGCAGTTTTCGCAGTACTGCCGAACCCGGATCCCCCCCCGTTCTGACAGGCACCAAGTGAAAATACTATAATTGCGGACAATATAATAGCTGTAATTCTTTTTTTCATGATAACTCCTCCTCGTATACTTTAAATGATTTATAACTCCCCAAACAAAATTACCATTTTAGCCATATCTTCTGGTGGGTTCTGCATATTTCTAAACACCCGGTCAATATCTGATATTGATATGATGTCACTAACCATTCCATTAAGCCGATAAGCTCTCCTCTTGAATTTTTCTATAGTTGGTTCAAACTGTCCAGATGACATACGGGTTCCAATTATAGAGAGTTCTCTTCCGTTAATCATGCTCTGTGTAATGTTTTCCTCAGAAGTGCAGAAACCAAGAGGTACGATACGGGCACCATTAGCAGGAATTCCCTTTTGCAGTAGCATGGTCAGTGAGCCAGGATAGCCGGCCGCATCAAATATTACGTCTGCTCCATCCCCACCTGTATATTCCTGTATTCTGTCATATAAATTCTCGCTTTTTGTATTAATAATAAAATCCGCTCCAAAATCCCGGGCTCTTTTCAAAAAGTTATCTTTTATATCAGCACATATAACGGTACAGCCTTTTTCTTTGCAAACCTGCAGTATAATTGTTCCGATTGTCCCCATACCTAAGACCAGAACGACATCACTTTTTTGTACACCAGCTCTTTTTGTGCAGTGACCGCCTATTGCAAAAGGCTCGATCAGTGCAGCTTCCTCAAAAGGCATATCTTTGGGCAGCAGGTAAACTTCATGTTCAGCTGCGATGAAGTACTCCCTCCAGCCCCCATCTACAGCTGCTCCTCTGGCTTTTACTGTTTTGCAGACATTTCGTCTGCCGCTTTTACACTGTTTGCAGGTTCCACAGGCTACAACCAGATCAACTACTACATGGTCCCCTTTCTTTACTTTTGTCACACCTTCCCCCACCTCTTCAATAATACCAGCATTTTCATGACCTGGAATACGGGGGAACTGAGCCATGGGATTTTCACCCAGAAATAAATGAAAATCAGATCCGCAGACACCCGCTGCTTTCATTTTAATCAAAACTTCCCCTTTTGATGGCTTTGGACACTCCACCTCCTCAATACTGTACTGAAATGGAGCCTTTACTGAAATTTGTTTCATATAACCCTCCTTTGTAGAATATTAAATGTATCATAATTGATATATTTCAATAATATATAAGTGATATATATCAGATTACACTAATTTTATAACATTAATTTTAGTAAGTGTCAATTTACCAAATATACTAAAAGTAAGGATGAATATTTGTGAATAATACCCAAAAACGGATATGAAATAGAATTTGAAAATGAAAAAGAGTTGTTATATAATTAACATGTATTTTAATTAATATATATCATGGAAGGGAGCAAAGATGGGAAAACAGGAGATTCAGACAAGCCTGGCTGCGGATAAAACAGTGTATGATTTTATAGGCAGAAAGATCCTTGATCTTCATATTAAGCCGGGAGAAACGATAAATATAAATGAACTTGAGAAGTTTTTAAATGTAAGCCGTTCTCCAATTCGTGATGCATTAATACAGCTGGAAAAGGAAGGGCTTGTGGTAACAATCCCAAAGAAAGGAACCATTGTTTCGAAGATAAATGCTGCGCGTGTAAAGGATGAAAGATTTTTACGTTCCTGTATTGAAGAACGTGTGGTAGAAGAGTTTCTGGAAATCTACCAGGAATCCGATTTAGAAGAGATGAGAGATGCAATGAAAGCCCAGGAGAGAGCCATCAAGCTTTTTGATGCCAGAGAGTTTTTGGTTTGGGATGATATTATGCACAGCGTACCATTTAAGGTAACAGGCCATCAGTTTTGCCTTAATACCGTATTAAACATGTCGGGACATTATTCACGGATCCGGCTGTTATCTTTATCTGATATGGCAACGTTAAACCAGAATATGGAACAGCATAAGACAATGATTGAATTAATAATTAAAAAAGATACCTCCCGTTTAAAGACATTAATTCAAGGGCATATCACCAATAAAGAATCGGAGTTTCAATCTCTCCTCAACAGATATCCGGATTTATTTGAAACGGATATTCCTACAGCGTCAAATGAGACCAATATCTGGGAATCAGATTTTTTAAAACAAAAGGATTTTTCCTGATCCGGTGCTCTTTTTATTACGGATTAATAAATGCTAAAATATTATTGACAAAGAAGCAGGCACGCCAGAGGATATGCAAACAGAAGAATAACAGGAGGTTATTGATGGAGACCTATATTTTTTACGGACTGGCATTGATTGGATTGGGTTTCTCTTTTTGGAAAGATAAGGAAAAGACGAAGAACGCCCTTAAGAAGTCATGGAAATCATTGAAGAATATACTGCCTCAGCTGTTGACTATGATACTTTCAATCAGTGTGCTGCTCGCTTATTTAAACACCAGTCTGATATCCAGACTGATCGGAGGAGAATCGGGATGGGGTGGGGTTGTGATTGCAGCTGTAGTCGGCTCTATTACCATGATTCCGCCTTTTGTGGCATTTCCTACAGCGTCCATGCTTCTTAAGGCAGGTGCGGGGTTTATGCAGATTGGAGCGTTTGTATCCACACTCACTATGGTAGGAATTGTTACGATGCCGGTTGAAATGAAGTATTTTGGTAAAAAAATGACTTTATACCGGAATATACTGGCGTTTGTTTTCTCGTTTGCTGTAGCATTTTTAATTAAGGGGGTGACAGGGTGATATGAAACGATACCGGTATGCTATTTTAATGCTATTTGTGATAGGAATAATAATGTCATATGACCGTCAGGCGGGATTATCGGCCGTAAGCAATGCGGGAATGCAGTTAAAACAGATGTTTTTTGTTATTCCCCCAATTTTTCTGCTTCTTGGTCTGTTGGATGTGTGGGTGCCCAGAACAACCATGGTTAAATATATGGGAGAAGGGTCTGGAATAAAAGGCATATTACTGGCTTTTTTAATTGGGTCAGCAGCTGCAGGGCCACTCTATGGAGCGTTTCCGGTGGCAGCAGTCTTTATGAAAAAGGGAGTAAAATTTTTAAATCTCATGGTCTTTATCGGCGCATGGTCCACAACAAAAATACCTATGCTTATGTTTGAGATTGAATCTCTGGGATTAAAATTTGCCCTTACCAGACTTGCTATTGATATACCCGGAATTATTCTGATTGCATTCTTACTTACAAAATTAATATCCAAAAGGGAAATGGAAGAGATTTATAAAAATTCTGAAATAATGGCATAATCAAGTACCGGACTTGGTTTTTTGGAATAGTATAAACCAAAAAGGTTGAGAATTGAGATTATGGGTTATTATATCACTGTTGACGGAAATGTCAATATTTACGTGGAAGATTTAAATCCGGAATGCGAAAATACCATCCTGTTTCTTCATGGCTGGCCGGGGAGCCTTAAGCTGTTTGAGTACCAGTTTGATGTGCTTCCGGGTATGGGATTTCGCTGCATAGGGATTGATACACGGGGATTTGGAGATTCGGATAAGCCTTTTTGCGGATATGACTACGACAGACTTGCAGATGATGTAAGGGAAGTAATTGATGCATTGGGATTAAAAAATATCACCCTGGCGGGTCATTCTACCGGGGGTGCCATAGCAATCCGGTATATGGCAAGGCATAAGGCGCACGGTGTATCAAAACTGGCTTTGTTTGCCGCCGCAGCCCCGAGTCTGGTAAAACGGCAGAATTTCCCCTATGGAGTTGATGTGCAGACGGTGACGGATATTATAAACGGAACTTATGAAGACCGGCCCAATATGCTAAGAAACTTTGGAGATATATTCTTCTTCCAGCATTTAACCGCACCATTTTCGGATTGGTTTTTCCAGGTGGGACTGCAGGCAGCCGGCTGGGCAACAGCAAAAGTTGCAAATACATGGATTCAGGAGGTTTTGTTCCAGGATCTGACAGAAATTTGTGTACCAACTCTGATTATTCATGGAATCCATGATAAAGTAGTACCCTTCCAGTTAGGGGAGATTCAGCATCAGTATATTAAGAATTCAGTGCTTCTGCCATTTGAATTCAGCGGACATGGCGCGTTCTATGATCAGAAGGATGAATTTAATCAGGCATTGGCAGAGTTTGCAAAGTAATTATGTTAGCATAGATAACAGGACAATTAGAAGAAAGGAACGGTTTTTTTCTTCTGTTGTCCTGTTTTTCTATGATTTTTTAAGATACTCTGAATTATATGTCACGGGAATTAATGCTCATCACCATTCACAAATTCTCTTATATGAGGTATAATGAGGTTACGTATACAATTTTGTACTGTATTATAAGAGATAGAAAGGTGAGGGATGCTGCATGAATATGAGGAAAATTATGGCACTGATGCTAACGGCGGCATTGGTTACAGGGGCAAACTGTACCACTGCATCAGCTGCTTCCAGAAAGAAGATCACTACAGTAAAAATGACGGTAACGGCGGATATTGTGTTGGGAGGAAACATTTCTGAACAGCAGGCAGAAGTTACGGTAAAAGGCGATAAAATTGAAGTTGATCAGTGTGAATTTATCAATGACGGTTTCCAATGGTATGAAAATGATGTTCCAAGACTGGAAGTAACCATGCACTGTCAGGATGATTATTATTTTGACACTAAGGATGGAAGTTATACCATTGAGGGCGGGACTTATGTAAAGCAGAAAAAGGAAGATTATAACCAGACTGTGATTGTTACCATAGATTTACCTTCTGCAGGCGAATTTACGCAGCCAGTCAGCTCCTTAAACTGGACCGATGGTCATGTGGCAAACTGGTCAAAGAGCGTGGGAGCAGGAAGCTATGAAGTTAAGCTTTATCGTGATGGAAAAGGTGTAGGAACGGCAAAAACAACGGATCAGACAAGTATGGAGATGGGAGCCTTCCTGACAAAAGAAGGAAACTACACATTCCAGGTTCGTACTGTAAATGTAAAGAATCAGCAGAAAAAAGGCAATTGGGTAGAGTCTTCACAAAACTTTGTCAGCGGGGAACAGGCCAAGTCCAATTTTATAAACTATGCAGGCAGCTGGAAGCAGGATCAGACAGGCCGGTGGTATGAAAATGGAGATGGCAGCTACTCAAAAAACAACTGGCAGAATATCAACGGAAAATGGTATTTCTTTAACGCGCAGGGATATATGGCAACAGGCTGGATCGACTGGAATGGGAAACAGTATTACTGTGACACACAGACTGGACAGATGCTTACGGATAGTACGACTCCTGACGGCGCCAAAGTCGGTTCTGACGGAGCTCGGCTACCTTAAAGATGGATCATATTTGCACGGGCTGCATATTGCAGTCCGTTTTTAATGCAAAGGAAACGGATTGCCGTGTGGCAGGACGTGGAAAATACTTGTAGAATGAGGAATTCTATCATATAATAACACGAAGGAGCAGATGGAAATGACAACATATATGGCTGGAAACAAAGGAAAAAGGATTCTGGCACTGGCAGCTGTTCTTTGTATGATTTTTCTGACTGGGTGTGTATATAAAGCAACCGGATCAGATGATTTAAATACTGCTGTGCTAAATGAGACTGATGATCAAAAGACTGGCTTTGGACTGGCTGCACATTTTATTGATGTAGGTCAGGGTGACAGCACCCTGATTGAAGCAAATGGTCACTTTATGCTTGTTGATGCAGGAGAAAAAGATCAGACAGACACAGTTGTTAATTATTTAAAGGCACAGGGAGTAAAAAAAATTGATTATGTGATCGGCACACATCCCCACTCGGATCATATCGGCGGTCTGGAGGGAGTGATCCGGGAATTTGATGTAACAACTGTTATGCTTCCGGAAAAAGAGCATACTACAAGAATCTATGAGCGGATGCTTGATGCCATTGCAGATAAAAATATTAAGCTCACCATCCCAAAAGCAGGTGAAAGCTACCGTCTGGGTGATGCCTCTTTTCAGATTATTTCGCCCAACCGGGATTATGGGGATAATTTAAATAACTGGTCCATAGGCATGAGGCTGGTATACGGAAAAACCAGCTTTGTTTTATGCGGGGATGCGGAGAAGGAAGCTGAACAGGATATGATGCTAAGTGGATTTCCTCTAAAAGCAGATGTTTTAAAAGTATCCCATCATGGCAGCAGCACCTCATCAGCCCCGGAATTTATAAAAGCGGTTAGTCCGCGGTATGCGGTTATCTCATGCGGGAAGAATAATGATTACGGGCACCCTCACAAAGAAACAATGGAATTATTTAAGAAACAGGGAATTAAAGTTTTGCGGACGGATCAGATTGGAACAATCGTAATTGAAAGTGACGGAACCGTGCTTCGGATTTTGGGGCAGGAAGAGCAGCAGGAGAGTCTTGCTGGGGAAACCAGGGAAAATGAGACTGATACCCACAAGGATTATATTATAAACACCAATACAGGCAAATTTCACCTTCCGGACTGCAAGCTTGCACAATCCATAAAAAAGGAGAACCGGAAGCTATATACTGGAACCAGAGAAGAACTGATTAACCAGGGGTTAGAGCCGTGCAAAAGCTGTAACCCATAAAGAACCGGCATGAGGGGGGAAATACCATGCAATATATCATAGACCGGATCGAACAGGAGATTGCGATCTGCGAAGAGGAAAGCGGAACTATGGTGAAGCTGTCTTTAAAGGAACTCCCAAAAGGATCCAGAGAGGGGGACGTATTGTTTAAAGTAAACGGAGCGTTCCAATTTGATGGTGAAGAAACAAACCGGCGCAGACAGAAGATGCGTGAGAAACTGAACAGACTCATAAAATAAAGGATTTGAATATATGAAAAACTACATTGTACTGGATCTGGAATGGAACCAGAGCGCTGGAGGGAAGGAGGAAGCAGTCGACCATTTTCCCTTTGAGATTATTGAAATCGGAGCAGTAAGGCTGAATGAGACCATGGAAGAAACGGGAGAATACAGGAGACTGATTAAGCCCAGAGTCTATACTGAGCTTCATGAAAAAATCCTGGAAGTGACCCACATGGATCAACAGACGCTGATGGAAGAGGGAATCTGCTTTGAGGAGGCTGTGAAAGAGTTTTTTCTCTGGTGTGGAGACGATCCCGTATTTTGTACATGGGGATCCATGGATCTAACGGAGCTCCAGCGAAACATCGCCTATTATGGACTGCCAGATCCCTTTAAAAAACCCCTTCTTTACTATGACATCCAAAAACTTTACAGCCTTCTGGAGGGGGATGGGAAAGACCGGGTGTCTCTTGATGTTGCTGTTTTTGAATCAGGAGTCATGGAAGAACGTCCGTTTCACAGAGCTCTTGATGATGCTCATTATACGGGACGGATTATGAGTAAAATGGACTTTAAAAAGGTGGAGGCATACTGGTCTACGGATTATTATTGTCTGCCTGCCAATAAAGAGGAAGAGATCTATCTGGTCTTCCCCAGATATTCCAAATACATTTCAAGGCCTTTTGAATCAAAGCAGGCGGCCATCGAGGATAAAACGGTAACTGATCTCATCTGCTGTAAATGCAACCGGATGCTGAAGAAGAAAATACGGTGGTTTTCTGTAAACCAGAAAGTATATACCGCACTGGGATGTTGCCCTGTTCATGGTAATGTAAAGGGGAAAATCAGGCTGAGGCGAAATGATGAGGGAATGGTTTATGTGGTAAAGACCATGAAGCTGATTGGTGAGGATGAAATTGGCGGAATCTATGAAAAAAAGGACGAGGCAAAGAAAAAACGGGTGGAAAAGACCAAAGTCCGCAAGCTGAACAAAAAGAAGGGGGCAATCCCCCCTTCTTAATATTCGCTTTCCCGCATCCGGTAACCAACACCTATTTCTGTAAAAATATAATTTGGTTCTCCCGGATTTATTTCGATTTTTCTCCGGATATGTGCCATATTCACTCTTAGAATCTGGTTATTACTGTCTGCATAGGGTCCCCAGATATGGTTGATCATGTAGTCATAGGTAAGTACCTTGCCGGAGTTCTCTGCCAGAAGGGATACCAGTTTATATTCAATCTGTGTTAAATGGATCACATGCCCATTTAAAGTAACCAGGCGCTTGGCAAAGTCAATTACAAGCCCCTTGCATTGATACGGTGTCTGTATCACAGAACCGTCAACTGTGCTGACTGTGGATTTGCCGTGTCGCAGCGCTGTGCGGATTCTGGCCAGAAGTTCGCTGGTGCCAAAGGGCTTGGTAATATAATCGTCAGCGCCATAATCAAGGGCTGTAACCTTTTCCTGTTCCTGAGTTCTGGCAGAAATGACAATGATAGGAATGGCTGACCAGCTTCTTACATTCCTGATAATATCCAATCCGTCTATATCAGGCAGACCCAAATCCAAAAGGATAACGTCAGGACAGTTGGAACTGATCATAGCCAGCCCGTCTTTTCCATTCACTGCACTGATGACCTTATAATCATGTCTTTGCAGGGTGCTTTCAATAAAACCCGAAATATTCTTTTCGTCTTCAATAATTGCTATTGTAAATTTATTCACAAGTATTCTCTCCCAATGGTAATGTAAAAGTAAAGATTGCCCCAAGTGATTCATTGCCCGCTGTTATGCTTCCGTTATGTGCGGTTATGATTGTCTTACAGATGGACAAACCAATTCCCATACCCTTATGAGAATCTCCACTGCTGTTTGGGGAAGGGGTATATCCGTCAAATATGGTAGAAAGCCTGTCTGGTGCGATTCCGACTCCATGATCACGGATGTCAAATCGGGCGTTACCATCCTCAATGGAGATGGTTAAACTGATAGGATCTTTGGAATTTGAATGGTACACTGCATTTTCCAGAAGGTTGATAATCACCTGTTCAATCAGTGTGGCATCCATGGGAACCATGACCAGTTCATCTGGTACGGTTACCTTTACCGCGGTACCAGGAAAACGTTTATGAAAACGCATGACTGCTTCGGACGCTACCTCCTCCAATGGTTCCAGGGATTTGGTTATCTGTGTTTTCGTCCCCCGGATTCTGGTGACTGTCAGCAAATTTTCTACCATGTTAAGAAGCCAGTTGGCATCTTCACGGATTCCGTTTACCAGAGTTGCTTTTTCTTCTTCAGGCATGGAATCGTGATCATCAAGAAAAGAGTTGCTTGCACCGATAATTCCGGTTAAGGGTGTTCTGAGATCATGTGAAATGGCTCTCAGCAGATTTGCCCGCATTGTCTCTTTCTCTGCTTCCATTAAAAGCTTTTCCCGTTCACGGATAATTTTATTCTGATATTTTAAATGTGTCGTGGTGGCACTTGTAATACTGGATATGACCATTAAAGCAATAAAGGTAATGGGGTATCCATCCATGGTGAAATTTAAGTGCATAAAAGGGTATGTAAATACCAGATTTACGCAGATTACACTAATGAAAGATGCTATGACTCCCGGTATATATCCATTTGAAAAACGGGAGATCAGAACAACTGCCATCATATATACGATACTTACATTCGCGGTGTGTCCGCCCACAAAGACCAGCAGATAAGAAACAATGGTTGCTCCGGTCAGAGCTAAGATGGTAACCAGAAAGTTCCACACCAGTTCTTTTCTTGACAAGGACTTTTTCATAACCCCTCCCATTTACCGGAATTTAAATTTTTCTTTTCTCCAGCCTTTTTTTCTGGAGGTATAGATACCGCGGCGCTGTTGAAGAAGTGAATCAAATTCATCTGCCGAGACACCTGATTCTTTCAGACGTTTTAGTCTTTGTTCCCTCCGTATCAGAGAGTTTTGTTCTTCCTGGTGCTTCCTGAAAATCATAAAAGATATAAGGCCACCGATAACAATGGCAGCTCCTACGCATCCAAGGATAAGCCAGGCTGACATAGGGATCTCAAAAGGCCTTAATGCTTTTTCCCTATAATCCTGTGCTGCCCCGTCTGCTTTCAGCTTTGCTGCGTCCCTTCCTGCTAAAGCGTCTACGGCCTCTTCAGACGTTTCAGAAGCTTTGGTAGAAGGAGCATCTTCAAGCTTTGATTTAACTGCGGATGCTACCAGGGAATCGTTGATTTCCAGAAAGGTAGAACCAACTACTCTGTCCTGGTAACGATAATTAATTTTGGCTATTGCATTTTCCGGATCATCGTTTGATATGTCATAACTTAATTCTGGCTGGGCATCATAAAAGTCGGCAGTCTTTGGTAATATAATGCGGCTGTCAGGATCCAGTACCAGCGCTTCCGGTTTTGTGATGGAAAGACCGCTGAAATTTAAATCGTTGGTAATGGAACTATAGGTTTTTTCGTATTCAGCCGCTTTTAAAGACGTAAAATTATTAAAACCAAATTCCAGAAGATTTTTGGTATCTGCCCAGTATTGGGGAGTAGATCCCTTTAGTATAACGGTGATGAGCTTCATTCCGTTTTTATCGGCGCACGTAATCAATGTATTGCCGGCAAGCGTGGTATAACCAGTTTTTCCGCCCACAATCTCAGGATAGTAATAAGGAGAACCTTTTCTCATCATTTTATGTCCCGGATAGATGGCCAGTCCCTCTTTGTTAATGGAATTAGGTGGAAGTTTATAATAGGTAGTGGAATCGATCTCTTCAAAGATGGGATTATTAAAGGCTGCTCTGGCAATGAGTGCCATGTCGTAGGGGGATGTATAATGTTCCGGGTTATTTAAACCGCTGGGGTTGGCAAAATGAGTGTTTTTGCAGCCAAGTTCCTTTGCCCTAGCATTCATCATATCGGCAAAAGCCTCTCTGCTTCCTGCAACATGTTCTGCCAGCGCATTGGCAGATTCATTGGCAGATTTTAGTAAAAGAGCATAAAGGCAGTCTTTTACAGACAGCTGGTCCCCTTCGTTAATTCCGGCATTGCTGCTTCCGGATTCCACATTAAATACAGCATCATGGGAAAAGGTTACAGTGTCGTCCAGCTTGCAGTTCTCAATCACCAGCAATGCAGTCATTACCTTTGTAATACTTGCAGGAAAATACTGGTTGTGTATATTCTGTCCCCAGAGAATTGTTCCAGTATCCCCATCCATCAGGATCGCTCCATCTGCCTGTACCGATACATTGTCAGGCCAGTCAACAGCTGCTTTCCCGGTTACTGTAAAGGAAGAGGCGAACAAAAACAGACACAGGAAGAAACTTAATACTTTTTTAGTCAATTGGGTCATGCTCAATAATCTCTCCATAGTTATGTTTCAGTTTCAGATAATTTATCAATTTACAGTATAGGTGATTTTGGGTAACAAGTAAAGTTTATTTGCTATTTTTCCCCTTTTTACGCATAAGAAACACGCATAAAGCTAATAGTATCACGACCGAGAAAAAGTAGAGAAAACCAATATAAAAAACAGTGTCCCTGAAAAAACCTTCCGGAACGATATTAATCAGCATGTCAGTAGAAGGATCAAGCATCCAAAAATCATTTGTAAAAAACATATGGTGAAACAGTATAAAATACCTTGTAAAATCCGAAGAAATAATTCCTGCGATTACAGCGGATCCAAGGAAAAATAGCCCGCTTCCTATTAGAACTGACCGGGGAAATGTATTGTTCCAGCTTATTTTCAATAACATAAGGATAATGAGGCATAGTACCATTACCATAAGGCAGCCTCTGCGGATCGACATAGCTCCTAAAAACAGTCCCTGAACATCTTCCATATGAGCAATTTCTCTGGCACTGAAAAAATCTCTGCGGACGCCCCCCATTGTGGTACTCACCTGAAGTTCTGTCCGGTTACCTTTTAAATATGCCATCATCTGGTTTGTAACATCCATCAGATCATCCATTTTCATGGAAACTGATTCTGTTACATTATATTTTTTATATTCCTTTTCGAAATACCCGGGAGTCCAGTAAACAGCGGCCTCGACTGCTGTAAATAACAGTACAACCATAAGGCAGATGGAAAAAATGATACCAAACGTATATTGCAGTAAACGGTTCATGTGTAACCTCCTGATTCTATTATTTTTTAACGGCTGTAGGCAGATTCCAGCAAAAACGGGTAGCCAGAAGACGAATTACAATGACAGTTGCAGCGCCTGCCAGCATGGCAATGTCTTCATTGATGTGATTCATCAAACCGGCGTACAGCATGGCTCCTGCAATGGAAGCACAGGCATAGATGTGCTTTTTAAGAACATAAGGGGTCTGGCCTGCCATGATATCACGCAGGATACCTCCGCCCACACCAGTGATAACACCTAGAAAAACTATAAGAAAATGATAATCACCATAGCCCGCCAAAACAGCAGTATCGATTCCAACTACTGTAAATGCGCCAAGACCGATTGCATCAAAGATATTCATCACCTTTTCAAAAGTTTCCATGTGGCGGCCGGAAATAAATTTCTGATTCATCCTTACTGTAATAAATAGAAGCATAACCGTAATAAAGGCAAGTAATACGTAAATTGGGTCCTTAAACAGCGCAGGAGGGACATTTCCAATAATAATATCCCGCAGCATACCGCCGCCCACTGCTGTAGTAACGCCCAGAACAATGACTCCCAGCAAATCAAGCTGTTTTTTAATGGCGACCATGGCTCCCGAAGAGGCAAATGCAATGGTACCAACTGCTTCTACAAAAAAAAGCAAAGATAATTCTATTTTCATGGATATCCTCCGATTATTTCAAGTAGGGAAATTAAGGCAAGTATAAAAGCTGTGGGAGTGTTTGTCAATATACAAAAACTGTGAGAAATACAGCTGTTCACAAAATATATCTTGATTTTTTTATTGAAATTATATATTATATGAAAAAGTTCAAAAGTGAACAGTTGGAATATATTTACAATGGGAAAGGAGCGGGTAGGCATTTGGTAAGACGGCGGAACTTGATGATCTGTTTTCAGAAAGAGGTGTTTGCATGATTGATCAGAAAGAATTTGAAAAAAACGTACAGGAGTGGTCAGATATCTGTTTAAACGATGAACGGATTGACTTAGAATCCTACGATAAATACGATGTAAAGAGGGGGCTTAGAGATAGGAACGGTAACGGAGTGGTTGCCGGTCTGACCAAAGTGTCAAAGATCTTGTCGAGTAAAACCATAGACGGAGAGAAGGTACCTTGTGAAGGGGAACTTTATTATCGGGGATATAATATTTATGACCTGGTAAACGGAGTAGTGAAAGAGGAAAGGTATGGATTTGAAGAAATCGCCTATCTTCTTTTATTTGGAGAATTGCCGGATAAAAAACAGCTGGAACGTTTCTCCCAGACACTGGGCTACAGCAGAACTCTTCCTACCAATTTTGTCAGGGATGTAGTGATGAAAGCACCAAGCCATGACATGATGTCCACCCTTGCCAGGAGTATACTCACCTTGTCAGCTTATGACGAAAAAGCAGGGGATATATCGGTGCCAAATGTCCTTCGCCAGAGTCTGATGTTAATCAGCGTCATGCCAATGTTAGCGGTCTATGGATACCATGCCTTTAATCACTATGATCGGGGCGGGAGCATGTATATTCACAGACCCGATGAAAAACTGTCCACAGCTGAAAACATTTTAAGACTTCTAAGACCTGATATGAAGTATTCAAAAGTGGAAGCTCATGTACTTGACCTGGCCCTTATTCTTCACATGGAACACGGCGGCGGCAATAACTCCACATTTACAACCCATGTGGTGACCTCCTCTGGTACCGATACTTACAGCGTAGTAGCGGCAGCGCTTGCATCATTAAAAGGACCAAAGCACGGCGGTGCCAACATCAAGGTAGTTGAGATGATGGAGGACTTAAGGAAAGAGGTTCACGACTGGAAAGATGAAGGAGAAATAGAGGAGTACTTAAGAAAGCTGCTTCACAAGGAAGCATATGACCGGAAGGGACTGATCTACGGAATGGGACATGCCGTCTATTCCAAATCAGACCCCCGTGCGGAAATATTCAAAGGTTTTGTAAAACAGCTCTCGGAAGAAAAGGGGCGCATGGAAGATTTTAACCTTTATTCGGCCATAGAGAGGCTGGCTCCCAAGGTAATCGGGGAAGAGCGCCGGATCTATAAAGGCGTCAGTGCCAATGTTGATTTTTACAGCGGATTTGTTTATTCCATGTTAGATATTCCCAATGAGTTGTTTACTCCCATTTTTGCAATAGCAAGAATCGTAGGCTGGAGTGCTCACCGGATTGAGGAGCTGATTAATATGGATAAGATTATTCGTCCGGCTTATGTGAGTGTGATGCAGGAGGAAGAGTATAATCCCCTTGATTTAAGATGATTATCTAATTAGAAAAGCAGGCTGAAAAGCCTGTTTTTTTGTGACTATTTTTGGCGTTTACATGTAAATTTCAGATATAGTTTGTAAAGCTTTGGCAAAGTATCTTGAATATTATAACCCACCGATTTATGCTTTAGAAAATGAGACGCGCCTTCATTGGAAAAACATCAGACGGAATATAATAACGAGGAGCATAAGGAGGAATTAAGTATGAAGAGCAGAAAGAATTATGCGGCTGCTTTTATTCTAGCTGCCTTAACAGCAGCATTGGCGGGGGGATACGTATATGCGGCAACGGAACACTTCTCTGATTCTACTACTGATCAGGCATGGGATGCGTGGACTCAGAAGTGGGAAGGGGAAGTGAGCCGTGATTACGAAAAAATAGCTCTTACACCTGGAGCAGATGAGTCAAAATTAAATTTTGCCTGGTATTCAAAAACGGATGGTACAGCAACTCCCAGGATTGAATTATCAAAAAACAGTGATTTAAGTCAATCCGTTACATACGACGGGAATGCGGTTCAGGCGGTAGAGGGATATCAGAGCAACCGGGTAACCGTGGATTCTCTTTCTGAAAATACCACATATTATTATCGGTATTTTAAAAACGGTCAGCCTTCCAAAACCGCTTCTTTTAAGACTCATAATTTTAACAGTTATTCCATGCTCTATGTTGGAGATCCTCAGATCGGTGCTTCAAAGGGGCAGACCACTTCCAGAGGAGATAAACTGGAAAACAAGTCAGAGATTAATACAGCGGCACGCAATGATGCTTTTAGCTGGAACAAGACATTAAATACCGCCATGAATGCAAATCCGGATATCAGCTTTATACTTTCTGCAGGAGACCAGATTAATAAAAATGTTGAGGGAAGAGATATGGGAAATGAAACGGAATATGCAGGATTTTTAAATGCGGACTGGATGAAATCCCTTCCTGTTTCTACAACCATCGGAAACCACGATTCCACCAATGAAAGCTATAGTCTGCACTTTAATAATGCTAATGATACCCAGCTGGGAAAAACAACGGCAGGAGGAGATTATTTTTATAAGTATGGTCCTGCTTTGTATGTTGTGCTTAATACGAATAATTACAATTGCGCGGAACATGAACAGGCCATTCGCCAGGCAGTGGAAGCGTATCCCAAAACAACATGGAGAATTGTAATGATTCATCAGGATATTTACGGAAGTGGTCTTGATCACTCTGACTCTGATGGAATCGTCCTAAGAACCCAGCTTACTCCTTTGATGGATAAATATGATGTGGATGTGGTACTTCAGGGGCATGACCATACCTATTCCAGAAGCTATTTATTAAAGTCTGATTCTAAAACTCATTCCAATTATAATTTTTATGACTGGGATAATGTAAAGGATGAGGCAGGTAATGTATTTCCTTATACAGACGCCACTTACCAGGCCCAGAACAATTGTTACACCATTGCGAATACAATGGCTGGGGGTGTAACAAATGGAGATGGAACACTTTATATGGAAGCCAATTCTGCAACGGGAAGCAAATTTTATGAATTGATTCCAAGCAAACAGGATTATATAGCAACAAGAAGCCAGAACTGGAATCCTACTTATTCCGTAATCCGCATAAACAACAATACCTTCGCAATTGATACTTATGAGATTGTGGGCGGGAAGGTTCAGAAAATTGATGATACTTATGAGTTAAAAAAGACCAACGCAGCAAGAAGGTAATAGGTTTCTAAGATCTCCGGGGCAAATGGCTGAGGCTGAATGCCCCGGGGTATAGACGGAAAAAAGTAACAGGTGAGAAAGGAGCCGCCATATATGGAATTTGAGCAGCAGGGAAAAACCACATGGATAACACAAGAAAAGAGGTGGCTTCAGTGGATCGTATTTGCAGCTGTTATGGCAGCATTTACTCTGTTTTTGATCCGTTTTAATCAGGTAGATATAGCCAGCCTTATATCCACACAAGGAAGAACCTTTGAACGTGGCCGGGTTATAGAGGTTCTTTCGGACAATTTACAGGAAGATGGCAGCAGGACCGGCCAGCAGAATGTTCTGGTTGAAATTCGTTCCGGATCTCTGAAAGGTAAAATGGTTGAGGCAACCAGCAACAATGGTTATCTGTTTGGAGCAGCCTGTGAACCAGGAATGAATGTAATTTTGATTCAAAGCGTGTCCGGTGATATTGCTATCCATACAGTATACAGCGTAGATCGGGAGTGGGCTGTTCTTGGATTTGTTCTGCTTTTTCTGGCGGTGGTCTGTGTAATAGGGGGCTGGAAAGGCTTTTATTCCTGTGTAGGACTGATCTTTACCTTCGTCTGCATCGTGTGGCTTTATATACCAATGATTTATAAGGGATATTCTCCATTTTTTGCAGCAGTCCTGGTTGCATCAATCACTACTTTTGTCACAATGTATTTACTGGGAGGCTGGTCCGGAAAAACGTTGTGTGCTGTGGCAGGAACTGTGAGCGGAGTTATCATTGCGGGTGTGTCAGCCTATGCATTTGGTGCGGTATCTCATATCTCAGGTTACAATGTATCTGATATTGAGTCATTGACAGTACTGGAAAACATACGAGGAATCCGTGTTGGGGAACTTCTGTTTTCCGGTTTACTGATTTCTGCTCTGGGCGCAGTTATGGACGTGGGAATGTCCATATCGTCCACTGTATTTGAGATACATACCAACAATCCTGAACTGACCACAAAAGAGCTGTTTCGTTCTGGCATGAATGTAGGCAGAGATGCCATGGGAACCATGGTGAATACCTTAATCCTGGCATTTGTGGGCAGCGGAGTCAGTACGCTGTTGTTAAACTATGCTTATGAACTGCCTTATCTGCAGATTATTAATTCCAACAACATGGTAATTGAAATCATGCAGGGGATTTCAGGAAGTTTAGGAGTCGTGATGACGATTCCAATTGTATCCCTGATGGCATCGGTAACGGCTGTAAGGTGGAAGATAAACCGCTGATACATACTTAATAACTGGAATGTATGATTCGGTGAAGCTCAGCAAATTTGTCAGTCAGATGGCCGGCAGCCCATTCATACATATCCCGGGTTTCGTATTGGCGATAATCGAATTCCTGGATAACAAGGAGCATGGTGTAAACGTCATACCATATCGCCCGTAAGTATTCCTTTTCTGTAAGTTGGGCAATGCCGTACCCATTGAAAAAATTCGTGTCCGAACTATAGGTTCGAAATCCGACTTCCATCAGGGGATCTGCCCAAAGACTTCTCTCCCAGTCTATCAAACCGGTAATCCGGTTATCTTTCACAAAGATATTTCCATCCCACAGATCCCAGTGGACTAGTACGGGGGTTTTAACCTCATCAAACAGTTCTTTACATGTTTCTAAATCCTCAAACAACTGTTTTTTGGATATCTTTAAGTCAATGGACAAACGTTCTCCATCTGAAAAAGCAAGCTCTGTCATAGTGGAAAACACATGATACCAGTCATTTCCCTGAAAAGACGGCTGTCCCAGATAGCCGAATTTGTTTCCATGAATCGAGTTGATTTTTCTGTTCAAACTGCCCGCTTCTGTTCGAACGGCTGACTGGACATCCGGAGACAGACTGGAAAGAATGGAGTGGAAGCTCGCGCCCTCCAGTACCTCCATGAAAAAATATGGAGCATGAATCAGGCTTAGACTGTCATCATAAAATAAAACTTTTGCAACTGGTACATCAGATTGTTCTTTTACTGTGCGCATAGCAAGGACTTCGCTCATCATAATATTCTTTTCGTATGACATAACAAGAGCATCCTTAGGAGGTGCAATCTTTAATATACAGGAGGGGGCATGCTCCAGGGATATTTTATATGCCACATTAAAATAACCTTCTGTCAGTTCTTCAATATCTGTACAGACTGCATGTGGAAATGCGTGATGAATAAGGTTAAGAAGAGTCTCTTCCGATTGAATATTTTTTGTCAGGCTGTTCATCGTTCTCCGTTCCTTTCTAAGGTGCCGTTTGCTTGTTTTTTATCATTGTAACACAGTGATTTCGCTGTGTCACTACAAGTACAGATCCGGGCAACTGGATTTAATTCATGGACGTTTTTTCCTCTCTTGTGATATACTGAATTATGTAATTTCATCTCCGGATGAAAATTAAGGAGGAATTGTTACGTGGCGAAAAAAAGTGTGCGCAATACCAGGGGAAAAATCGTAAGCGCAGCCTGGAAACTGTTTTATGAACAGGGATATGAAGATACGACTGTGGAGGAAATCATAGAACTTTCCAAGACGTCAAAAGGGTCGTTCTATCATTATTTTGATGGGAAGGATGCGCTTCTCAGTACGCTTAGTGTTTTGTTTGATGATAAATATGAAGAGCTGAAAACTCAGCTTGATCCTGAACTTTCGGCTGTAGAAAAGCTGCTATGGTTAAACAGTGAGCTATTTACAATGATAGAAAATAGTATTTCCATTGATCTTCTGGCAAGATTATTATCCACCCAGCTTATAACAAATGGCGAGAAGCATTTACTAGATCATAACCGAACCTATTATAAGCTGTTAAGAAAGATTATTGCCCAGGGACAGGAAGACGGACAGATTGGAACCAAAATGAGCGTCACTGAAATGGTGAAGCTTTATGCTCTCTGTGAACGGGCGTTTTTATATGACTGGTGTCTGTGCGGAGGAGAGTATTCACTGAGACAATACAGTGCATCGGTGCTGCCATCCTTTCTAAGCGGATTTCTGCCGGAAAAATAAATTACACATACTTGTATTAGAATTATAATTAACTGGAGTACAGTTAAAAATCCTTATAAAATATAGATATAATTCTATTTTTTATAAAAAAGTATGGTATTTAGTCTATACTTCGTTCTGCGTTGCGTTCTATTTTTGTTGATGCTATAATACACATTATTGCTGTGTTATAAAGCTGACAGCAGAAATAAGTGAGTAACAAGGAGGAACGTTATGAGTATAGGTCAAATAGGCATATTATCTGCCATTGTGGTTTATCTGGTGGCAATGGTCTATATCGGGTTTTATTACAGCAAGAAGGGTGGGGGTGACTCTGCTGACGAATTCTATCTGGGAGGAAGGAAGCTGGGGCCGTTAGTAACTGCCATGAGTGCTGAGGCATCAGACATGAGCAGCTGGCTGCTGATGGGACTTCCGGGTGTTGCTTATATGACTGGTATAGCTGACGCCGGCTGGACAGCAATCGGTCTGGCAGCGGGCACATACTTAAACTGGCTTTTGGTTGCAAGACGACTTCGCCGGTATTCCGTGGTTTGCAATACCATTACCATTCCGGATTTTTTCTCCCGACGCTATCGGGATGAGAAAAATATTTTAATGTGTATCTCTGCAGTAATTATTCTTGTTTTCTTTATTCCATATACTGCTTCCGGTTTTAAGGCAATAGGTACCCTGTTTAACAGTTTATATCACATAGACTATCATACTGTTATGATTATTGGTGCAATCGTAGTGGTGGGATACACGGTAATGGGTGGGTTCATGGCGGTTTCCACAACCGACCTTGTTCAGAGTATTGTTATGAGCATTTCACTTATTATCATTGTATTTTATGGAATATCAGTAGCTGGTGGCTGGGACAGAGTAACAGAGAATGCAGGCGCTTTAGAAGGCTATTTAAGCATGAGCAGAACCCATAATATGGCAGATCAGACATCATCCCCTTACGGTATATTAAATATTGTATCTACTCTGGCATGGGGGCTGGGATATTTTGGTATGCCTCATATTCTTCTGCGTTTTATGGCTATCAGTGATGAGAAGAAGCTTACAACTTCCCGCCGTATTGCGTCTACCTGGGTAGTGATATCCATGTTTGTAGCAATTCTTATCGGAATCATTGGTTACAGCGTTTCTGTGGCTGGCGGTATTCCGGTATTCACCTCCGGATCGGAAGCGGAAACAGTGATTATCCGGCTGGCGGGGCTTTTGGGAAGTCATGGTTTTCTTTATTCCGTATTGGCAGGTGTGGTGCTTGCAGGTATACTTGCATGTACCATGTCTACGGCAGATTCCCAGCTGTTAACAGCTGCATCAGGAGTATCCCAGAATCTTATGCAGGATTTTTTAAAGCTTAAAGTAAGTCATAAAACTTCCATGCTGGCGGCCAGGCTGACGGTAGTTGGAGTCGCACTGATCGCGGTGTTCCTTGCTTGGGATCCCAATAGTTCCGTATTCACCATCGTTTCCTTTGCCTGGGCTGGTTTTGGAGCTTCCTTTGGCCCTGTAATGCTGTTTGCACTGTTCTGGAAGAGAAGTAATTTTTACGGTGCTGTTGCAGGAATGGTTTCTGGAGGCGCAATGGTGTTTATCTGGAAGTATCTGGTGAGGCCTCTGGGTGGAGTCTTTAACATCTATGAACTTCTTCCGGCTTTTACTGTGGCATGCGGGGCAATCATTATCGTATCGCTTTTAACACCCGAACCTGATCATGAAATTTATAAGGAATTTGATTCAGTAAATAAATAACAAAAAAGCATAGTAAAAACTGCCGGGTATTTGAATTCCGGCAGTTTTTATTTGCTTTTTTAACATATGGGATTTACAATAATTAAAAATCTGAATGACATACTGATAGAATGAAAGGAGTTTATTGATGCTTTTTGATAACAAGAATGTTCCTGAGCACGTGGGAGAGGTTATTGAGAACCTAAATAAAAATAAAATGGCAGGATATTATGTGGATCAACAGGGTCTGTTGATTTCTCTTTTGGATGAGTTGATCAAAGATGGAGAAACCGTAGGCTGCGGGGATTCAGTGACGCTGGATCAGCTTGGGGTATTCGATCATTTGAGAATTCGGAACATTCATTTTCTGGATAAGTTTCAACCTTCTCTGACTGGCAAAGATAAAAGGGAATTGTATTTGCAGAATTTCCGGGCAGATACATTTGTTACCGGAGTAAATGCAATTACAAAAAAAGGCGAGCTGTTTAATATAGATGGAAATGGAAGCAGAGTGGCTCCCATGTTATATGGACCTGGTCAGGTAATTGTTGTAGCAGGAGTTAATAAAATCACTGATAATCTGGACGAAGCCATAAAAAGAACCAGGCAGATTGCGGCACCACTGGATGCAAAACGGCTGGGAAAATCAACTCCTTGCGCGGCTTTGGGAAGGTGTATTGACTGCAATCATAAAGAAAGATTCTGCAATGACTTTGTCCTGATAAAAGGCCAGTTTATAAAGGACCGCATAAAAGTGATTATTGTGGATCAGAGTCTGGGATATTAAGAAGGCACCGGCTTATTGGTTAATCAGTTCTAAGAATTATTCTTCCCCAGATCTTGGCGTCAAGTGGAAGCAATTATCAGAACGAAAGATTTATTAAAACAAGAGAGCTGAAATGTCGCTAAATCAGGCATCCCAGCTCTCTTATTTTACATGCTTTTCTTGGTGCGCTTAATAACTTTAAGTCTTGTAAATTCCTCCCGGTCCTTTTCCTCCAGAGAATTTGTAATATTTCTGGTAAGAGTTTCGTAGCGGGGTATGGTAATGTTCTTTAATGCGTTAGCCCGTTTTTGTGTCCTTTTAATACTGTTAGCCAGACGATAAGCTGAGTTTTCCACCATGGAAAGTTTTACGGAAAGCAATTTTACCTTTTCAAAATGATAACGTGCCTCATCAAGAGATTCCCTCGTGCTGTAATAAGCATAGGTTAAATTAAGAGGCATTTCCTCATGCTCCACTAATGGAATCTCAGTGCCCATAATGCTTCGTGTCTTAATACGCACCCTGTCATCAATGGGTACTGCCATGGCAATATCCTGCACGTAATTAATTCCCAGTTCAATGTTTGCCTTCTGAAGTGCTTTATACGCAGCAGTAAACGTCACGTCAATTTCCGACTGAATTCCCTTGGCCTCATCGATTAAGCTCATCAGTTCTTTGATCAGGATGTTCCTCTTTTTATCCATCAGCTCATAACCCTGTCTGGCTAATGTCAGGGAGTTCTTCGCAAGGATTAAATTACCCTTGGTAGGAAATGTATTCGGATTCATTCTGACACCTCCTATTCGCCTGAAGCTTCAGCGGTGGTTTCCTTATAATACTGGTCTAATACCTTGGTATCGACACGATCCAGCTCCGCTCTTGGGAGCAGACCAAGCAGCTCCCAGCCGATGGTTAATGTCTCAAGAATATTTCTGTTGGAGTGATTTCCCTGTCCCACAAAGCGTTCTTCAAATGCTTTGCCGAATATCAGATACTTTTTATCAATGGGGGAAAGTTCATCTTCACCAATTACGGAAGCCAGAGCTCTTGCGTCACCTACCTTGGCGTAACAGGAAAACAGCTGGTTCGCCACGCCCTGGTGGTCCGCCCTGGTAAATCCTTCTCCGATTCCATCCTTCATCAGACGGCTTAGGGACGGGAGCACGTTAATGGGTGGATAAACAGACTGTCCGTATAAGTTCCGGTCCAAAACGATCTGTCCCTCTGTGATATAACCGGTGAGATCAGGGATTGGATGGGTGATGTCATCATTTGGCATGGTTAAAATGGGAATCTGGGTAACAGATCCATGCCGCCCTTTTACGATGCCTGCTCTCTCATAGATGGATGCCAGCTCGCTGTACAGATAGCCGGGATAACCTTTTCTTGATGGGATTTCTCCCTTGGAGGAAGAAACCTCACGAAGTGCCTCTGCATAAGCTGTCATATCCGTTAAAATAACCAGGATATGCATTCCCTTTTCAAAAGCCAGGTATTCTGCCAGAGTAAGCGCCACTTTTGGCGTAATAAGACGTTCTACCACCGGATCATTGGCCAGGTTAATAAACATTGCCACATGGTCGGATACGCCGCTTTCCTCAAAGGTACGACGGAAGAAATCTGCCACGTCGTATTTCACGCCCATGGCAGCAAATACAACGGCAAATTTTTCGCTGGATTCGGAATTATCACCTAAGGATGCCTGTTGTACAATTTGTGCAGCCAGCTCATCATGGGGAAGACCGTTTCCCGAGAATATGGGTAGCTTCTGACCGCGTATTAAGGTCATCAGGCCGTCAATGGCTGAGATTCCGGTACGGATATAATCTCTGGGATACTCTCTGGTAACGGGATTTAATGGCTTACCATTAATATCAAGATAGATATCTGAGTTGATATCACCCAGTCCGTCAATGGGTTGCCCGATCCCGTTAAATGTTCTCCCCAGCATGTCTTCGGAAACGGCCAGTTCCATGGGGCGCCCGGTCAGTCTTGTATGGACATTTCTAAGAGCCAGTCCGTCAGTTCCTCCAAATACCTGAATAATTGCCTTATCTTCATAAACTTCAATAATACGTCCCAGTTTCTGGGTTTTACCAGCTACTGTCATTTCCACGATTTCGTCAAAGGCAGCATTCTGGACGCCCTCTAAAACAACCAGGGGTCCGTTAATTGCACTTAAGCCTAAATATTCGATTGCCATCGTCTGCCTCCTTCCTATGCGTTTCGTTCTATGACAGAATCATAAAAGTTATCAATCTGTTTTTTATAGTCATCAAATAGATCCAGTCTGTCGTTTGGCACATCGTATTTCAGAGATATAATCTTATCAAAGACAGGATCTTCTTTGAGGACAGACATGGGCATTCCCATTGAAACCAGGGAACGGGACTTTTTATACAGATAGAGAATTAAGTCCATCATCTTAAACTGCTTTTCCATTGGAACGCAGGTGTCGTCCTTATGGAAGGCATTCTGCTGTAAGAATCCGATTCGGATGACCTTGGCAATCTCTAAAATCAGCTTTTGATCATCAGGAAGCATATCTCCGCCAATCAGTTTTACAATCTCCATCAGACTGCTTTCCTGTGTCAGGATAAATACCATACGGTTTCTGTAATCCACAAACTTTTTATCTACCTTCTCCAGGTACCAGGGAGCCAGATCCGTTAAATACTCGGAATAGCTGCTAAGCCAGTGAATAGCCGGGAAATGACGCTCGTTGGCCAGATTCCGGTCAAGACCCCAGAAGCAGCGGACAAAACGTTTTGTGTTTTGTGTTACGGGCTCTGAGAAATCGCCTCCCTGAGGAGAAACCGCACCGATAATCGTAACGGAGCCTTCTGTCCCGTTGATATTCTGCATCATACCTGCACGCTCGTAGAAAGCGGATAAACGTGAGGCTAAATAAGCAGGAAAGCCTTCTTCTGCAGGCATCTCTTCCAAACGGCCGGATAATTCACGAAGTGCCTCTGCCCACCTGGAGGTGGAATCTGCCATGATGGCTACGTGATACCCCATATCTCGGTAATATTCTGCCAGTGTAAGACCGGAATAAAGGCTGGCCTCACGGGCGGCTACCGGCATATTGGAGGTGTTGGCGATCAGAGTAGTCCGGTCCATTAAGGGGTTGCCGGAACGGGGGTCGATTAATTGAGAGAATTCTTCCAGTACCTGAGTCATCTCATTACCCCGCTCTCCGCATCCGATATAGATAATGATATCAGCATCGGACCATTTGGCAATCTGATGCTGGGTCATGGTTTTACCAGTACCAAAACCTCCCGGAATACAGGCTGTACCGCCCTTGGCAAGAGGGAAGAGGGTATCAATAATTCTCTGACCGGTAATAAGCGGTTTGGTAGCCGGATATCGTTTTAATGTAGGTCTTGGAACCCGGATAGGCCACTTCTGTGTCATTGTCAGCTGTTTTTCTGTTCCGTCAGAAAGCTTTAGTGTAATGATTGGGTCAGATATGGTATAAGCGCCGTCTTCTGCCACATCAAGTACGATTCCCTCCACATCAGGGGGTATCATTACCTTGTGAACGATGGCAGGTGTTTCTGGTACTTCTGCGATAATTGCGCCAGGAAGTAAGTGGTCGCCTTTTTTAACCGTAATATGGGTCTGCCAGAGTTTTTCGGTATCAAGAGAATCCACGTGGATCCCTCTGTCAATATAAGCGCCTCCTGTTTTTGCAATCTCGCTTAAGGGGCGTTCGATACCGTCGAAAATATTGTTGAGAATTCCGGGAGCCAGAGTTACGGAAACAGGATACCCTGTGGAAGTGACTGTTTCACCTGGTTTTATACCGCTGGTCTCCTCGTATACCTGAACGATGGTGCGGCGGTCCGTAAGTCCGATCACCTCTCCGACTAAATGATCTTTCCCCACATGGACCATTTCATTCATTCTGAATCCGGGATCGCCCTTTAAATAAATGACGGGGCCGTTGATGCCGGAAATGGTACCTGTATTAGTCATTTTCCGTACCTCCCATCAAATCTTTTATATTAAACCGGAAATCCCGTTTTGCCTCCGCCAGTTTTGTCTGGAAGGAGTTATCAATTAAAATGTGTCTGTTAGGAATCACGGCTCTTGTTCCGCCCATGAATGAATACTCACTGACCCGGATATCAGCGCTCTCCGGTAAGGACAGGCTTCTGATTTTTTCCTCGTCAGCAGGATCAATGTAGATGGTAATAAATTCTTTTCCTGCCAGTTCCTTTGCTTCCCTGATTTCCTTTTCAATCAGCTCTGTATACTGGGGGGTGTTCCTGAAATGATTTACCATCTCCTGTAACTCCTGAAACAGTTTTTCTTTTAATTCATCTTGTTTTTTTCCAAATTCACGCTTTGTGCCGATCTGCTCTAAGGAGAGCTGTTTGTTAATCTCCCGCTCGATCTGTTCGCTTTCTGATGCCACCTGCTGTCTGGCTCTGCGTTTTGCATCCTCTTGATGTTCTGAAAAGGTCTGCTCTAAGGCAGTGGTATATTCATCAAGCATCTTTGCACTGCGGGACCTGGCATCTTCCATACAAAACTCAAGGAAGTGCTGCAATTTTTCCTCAGTTGTCAAGATGACCACCTCTTTCTTATAGTTTTAATCCGATTGCTTCGTTGACATAGTCCGTGATAAAGTTGGGCTTGCGGCCAGTACCGTGGCGGTCAGGGATTTCAATAATTAACGGCAGCTTGCGGTTTAATTTTACATCATTAATGATGTCAGGAAATGCTTTCCCGAATTTTTCCGTCAAGAGGATGATCCCGATCTCTTTGTCGGCCAGAACCTTATCAAGCTGGCTTTTCAATTCTGCTTTTTCATGAACGACAGCGCCTTCTACGCCGGCCAGTCTCATACCTGTCCAGGTATCCACATTGTCGCTGATCAGATACATTTTCATAAATTATAATTTACCTAAGATCATGAAGGATATGATCAGGCCATAGAGACAAACACCTTCGGCAAGACCTACGAAGATCAGTGATTTACCAAGTATGGAACCATCCTCGCTGATGGCACCCAGTGCTGCACTTGCTGCTGCGGATACAGCGATTCCGCCGCCGATGCAGGCAAGACCGGTAGAAAGAGCGGCTGCCAGATATCCCATTCCTGCAACGCTAGCAGAAGCATTTGCAGCAGCTTCTGCAGCATGTGCCTGGCCGTTAAAGAGAAAAATACCGGATACAGCAATGGTGCCAAGGAACAGAAGTAAGTTAATTCCCAGCGCTTTTTTATAACGCCCCTTTGATTTTTCCCCCATGGCAAAAGCTCCGAACGGGATTGCAATGCTTAAAAGTAATGCAGCTGCTAATGTAATTTTTACTAAAGTTGACATATTGGTTTCCTCCTGAAATAATTAATTTTTCTTTCCGTAAGGTTTAAATGCACGGCCGGTTCCACGGTAAAAGCGGCTGAATAATTCATAATATTCCAGACGAAGAACCTGAATTCCTACAATCAGTCCTTCCATGCCGCAGACAAATAGGTTGCCTAAGATCACACCAATCCAGTTGGGGTTGCCGGCCTCTGCTCCGGAAAGCATTAATACAACTCCCATCATGGCAGCGTGGCTGATTGCAAAAGCACCCACTCTGACAAAGGAAAGCGTATTGGAAAAATAACTTAAGAGAACTTCAAACAGTTCAAAAAAACCCTGTATAACAAACATAGCCTTGCCTTCCGGCAGGACCGCGGCTTTGCGCTCCAGCAGGGCGGTTAGCGGTTCTTTAAAGAATATTAGCAGAAGCGGAAGTCCGAACATTAAAATTAAGATTGCGGATGCCGGTATTGGATTGCCTGTCATATAAAGAACAATGGTAAGGACAAGGCTTGCATAAAAGATAAGTCCGGCGGCGCCGTTGGTATCAAAAAACGTTCGCTCCGGATCATGTGACCGGATGCTGTTTATGATATTGAGTATCATGGTAAGAAGTATAATCCCCATACCAATGCAAATTGCAGCAATAAATACGGTATTCAGTTTACCGATAAACGGCAGATTGGTCATATGCTCCATTGGACGCAGCCATACGGCATGAATCACATCTTCAAATCCAAATACGCTGCCAAACAGGAATCCGAAAATGGTGGAAAAGAAGCCGCAGCAGGATATGATGGCAGCCAGGCTGATCTTTTTCAGACGGAAAAGAAGAAATCCGCCAAAGAGAAGGCAAAGTCCCTGACCAACGTCCCCGAACATGAAACCAAACAGGAATGAATAAGTAATCCCAATGAGAATCGTAGGATCGATCTCATTATATGCCGGAAGACCGTACATTTTTATAAACAGTTCAAATGGCTGAAATAACCGGGGATTTAACAGCTTTGTGGGAGGATCGCTCATAATGTTACTGTGGTCATCTTCCACGATGCAGAAAGTCTTCTCGTCATTGGAGATTTCTTTCTGGAATGCCCTGGCGTCCCGGAAGCTCATCCAGCCGCAGAGAATGTAAAAGGTATTGATATTCTGCCTGGTGCAGGCAGCAAGCTTTCTTACATTAAAATTAGTGGAAAAAGTCTCCAGACGGTTTAGTGCGGATAACAGATCAACCCGTTTTGTCTCCAGAACCTGCTCCAGATCCTTTTTAATGGCATTCTGTTCTGTCTCAAGCACCTTTATTTTATCCTGGAGGGTATGAATGGCATCGGAAGGAGTACCTTTATACTCGTCAGGTACAAAGAAACGTTCAAAATGCATGGACGAATAAATGGCATCAATCTGATTAGAGATTGTATCCGGGACAAAGTAAACCAGCCAGACGTATTCTGAATCTTCCCTGCATTTATAAAGTACGGTGTCTATGGTGTCGTAAACGTAGCTTTCGAATTTGTTATAGTATTCATGTAAAATTCGCCCGAAACGGAATTTGATGTATTTAAAATGCAATATGGAACTTAAATCGTAGTTCAGTCCCGTAAACGGTATTATTTTATCCAGAGACTGGTTTAAGGCATCAATTTTTTCCTGATATTCTGCCTGCGCAGTGGTCAGTTCTTCTACCTGAGAGCCAATTTCCTCAACCGTTCTGACCGCGTCTTCAATTGATACATCCTTTAAGTCTGCATTAGTAATGTTATCAGAAAGAAGTCTGGATAACTCCTGGGCGCGCTGATAGGTGTCCTTATATGGATTGGTTTCTATATAAGGCCGTAGATCTTTTACCGTTTTCAGCTCGGACAACGCATTTTCCAAATGAATTTCATATTTGGACAGATAGGTATCTATGACCCGGTCAATATCTTCTTTTGGTCCGGTAATACTTAAAAACTTCATTTTTTCAATCACAGGAAAAGCTACCCCCTTTACTGTTTAACTACATAGGAGATAATTTCTTCCGGTTTCAGCTGATACCGGATACTCTCTATGAGTGTTATTATTTTTTGGATTTCCTCCTCCTTTAAATAAAGATAGGAATTTAATGTCGCGATGGAATAAGGATTCTGTCTGCTTGTGGAACGGTATATCTTATCAAGAACCTCACTGGTAAGCTGCTCTAAGTCCGGCTTCTCCCTTACATCCATATCTGCCTTCTGGCCGTAATAGGTAGTTTTAAGGACAGCAAAAAACTCATCCATAGTCCCGGCTTCTACTAATTTTGCAGTCTGATCCTTTTTTAAATGATAATGAAAAGGAATAAGAAGTGCATAAATATCAGCGGATTGTAAGTGGTAATATTTAAGGGAACGGTATATCCACTGAATATTAAGCAAATCCAGTTTACTGCCAAAACATTGGATTAAAAGTTCCTGGGACTTTTTGTTTAGGTATTTACTCATTACTTTCCAGATTGTTTTAAAATAAAGCAGATCCAGATGTACTTCATAATCAAACAGTGTGGTTTCGGTTCCCTCTTCTAAATGGATCAGAAGATCGTAATAGATGGAGCCCTCCAGATTTGCGATAAATTCATGTAAATTTGCGGAAGAGGAAAGCTTCATTAAATCCAGTGAAGAATGTTTGAAAAAAAAGTCCCTGAACACAGAAAGATCGATATCCAGCTGGTTACGTCCCATGGCGTTACGGAAACATTTTTTCAGGATATCGATTTCAAAGTGCATAAAATATAAGTCAAGGAATTTACGCTGTGTTAAGTTGGAAAAACGGTAGAGCTTTGCAAAATCCTGGTACAGGGACAGGATAAGCCGCTGTTCAATCGCACCCCGGTGAAGTTTTTCATCATCCACATCGGAAAACAAGCCCTCATAGGCCTTTAAATGTCTTAAATACTCCACTGCATCGGGAACTGTTTCAAGAGCAGCCATATCACGGAACTGGCTGTCGGAGATCAGATGGCTTTCCATCGCCCGTACCTTGGTCGTCAAACCGCTGTAGGATAACAGATTTCCCATTGAATCACTCCTTTATCATGTTATTGAATAGTTCCTCTGCATATTGGGTATGATGGACTTCAAAGTTTTTTTCCATAGCCTTCAGGATTTCCTGCAATTCATCCCGTTGTTTCTTTAAGCGTTGATTCATTTTGATTTCCATACCTGCTCTCAGTTTCTCTATTTCTTTTTCTGTTTCTTGTTCCAGCTGGGCATCAAATGCAGCAGTGCGTTCATCCATTTCTTTTGCAAACGCTTTTTTCTGTTCATTGGCATGTTCCATGATGGAAGTGGCAGCTGATTCGATCTCAGATATTTTATCAATCACAACATCCATTTTTTGCCCTCCTTTTGTGAATAGTGAACTAAATAAAAAGGTTCTAATTATTAATAATACTACAATTAAAAAAAATTTCCATAGTAAATTGGAAAAAAACAAATAGAAGTCTGAATTTTAACATAAATATAAAGTATGCCAACAGTACTATACTTATGCATTATATACATATAAAAGCGAAGATCAAAAGCAGGTTTACTTTTGTTCTTCGCTTCATAATATTATTGACTTGCGGCTTTCGTGGTTTCGGAAGCCGATTCTGATTCTGATTTACCAGTTCCTTCCATGACGGTTAAAAATTCCGTTGCTACGTAGGCCTGTTTCCCTTCAAATGTGATAACGGTCCATTTATCATCATAGGTATCAACATACTCCACAACAGTACCAGATGCAAGGCTTCCAAGCTTTGTGCTGTCGGAAGCAGGTTTGGACCGGACATTAAGTTTACTTTTAGTTGTATAAACTTTCGGAGGCTCTGTTTCTGTTTCTGCAGGCTCAGTAACAACTTCCGCAGTAGTAGATATTGGCTCTGAAGTAACCTCTGTTGAAATCTCTGTAGGCACAGTCTCATTCTTTTTATCTTTCCCTGGTATCAGCTTTACAATAATCACCACAACAACAAAAAGAAGTAAAAATATAAGAAGCGGCTTTAATAAACCGGATAAATCAGAACGTCTGTTTTTAATACGGCGTCGGCTTCTGTTTTGAGGAGCCGGGCGTCTGTCATTTCTTGGCGCAGTACCCTGAGGTGGTCTTTGACCTGATCTGGAACCAGAACTCTGTGGTGCTCTGCGGGAAGAACCGGTATTGGCCCTTTGAGGCGTTCCTGTTCTTCTGGGCTCGTCTGCCGTAGCCGCAGCTCTCTGGGAGGCAGCTCTTGATGCGATGGGAGCGGCCTGTACACCTGAAGTGCGTGGTTTCTGGGCGTGTGAACCCTGATTGCTTTTATGAAATGCGTTTGTAAAGGCAGTAACTTCAATAGAAATCAGTTTACAGGCTTCCGAAGCATCATAGGGACTGTCATTGCCCTCGTGTACTGCTTTATTACCAAGTACCCGGATCCGGTGGTAGTGATCTTTGACCGTCTGGGAAATAAATCGTCCTTCATATAACTGATCAATGCTGTCTGCCAGATCGGTTTCCACAATCAAAGCCTTTTCGGCAAGAAAATGAATCATATATTCCAGAGTCTGACGAGCTTTGATCATGACCATGTTATACTGCTTCTGGTTCATAAGTGCCTCGGTTTCCCTCAAACCCTGCTGGATTTTGATCCAGAGACTGTTATCTGTAGTTCCCATGTATTTCCTCCTTTGCAAAACGGTTATATCCTAATATACTGACATTATACTAGATTATAGTAAATTGCGCACCTGTTATTTTATTGTTTTTGAATTTGTAAGAGAAAATTAAAAAATATACAGGGAGTACCTATAAATAAAGGATTCCCTGTATATAAAAAATAGCTGTGATACTATTTTGATACTAATTCTTGTAATTTGTTTGCAACTTCATTGTGTTTATTAGGATATAAATGACCGTAAATGTTGTTTACCATGTCTACTGAATCCCCTATGCGTTCTGCTATAAGATAGGGAGAAAACCCCATGTCTATCAATAGGGAAACATGGCTATGCCGAATGTCATGTATGCGTATTGGCTTAATCCCGGAAGCTGCGCAGGCTTCTTTTAAACCGATGCATAGTCTATACCGGGTGATTTGAAAAAGCCTGTCCTTAGGTCCTATTCCGTAGTTCATACCTATAAAATTTTTCAAGTAATCTGTAAGGAAGGGCGGTATAGTAATAAGCCGGGTACTGCCGGCTGTTTTGGGTGAGGTAATAACGTCATTTTGATCATGTCGGTGATACGTTTTGGAAATTGATACAGTGTTTGATTTTAAGTCGATATCCTCTGGACTGAGAGCTAACAGCTCACCACAACGTACTCCAGTATAGTATAAAGTATTAAAAGCTGTTTTGAGAGCAATATCGTCTATTTTTGATTCAAATAATTTAAAATCCTCCGGTGTCCAAAAGTCAACTCTTCCGGCTTTTAATTTACCGATTGATCCTGTAACCTTACAGGGGTTCTTTGGCAGGTCATAATATTTAACGGCATAGTTTAGGATTGCATTAAGCTGATTATATACTTGCCGCTGTGATGTTTCTTTCAAGCCCGCTTTCATAATTTTGTTTTGCCATTTTCTAATGTCTGCAGGCGTGATCTGGTTAATGGGCTTGTCTTTGAAAAATGGGACTATATGATGCATGAATAAATACCGTTTAGGCTTCATTGTGGAAGTTTTTAGACGGTGCTCCATATCTTCCATATATAAATCATATAATGCCTGAAAACTCATATCAGGCGTTCCCTGTTGCTTTTCCAGGAACTCGCGTTCCCAGGCAGCAGCTTCTTTTTTAGTCTTAAATCCCCGTTTCATTTTGGTCTTGCGGATTCCGGTCCAGTCTGTATAGTAGAATTTGCAGTACCAGGAGCTGCGCTCTTCGTCTTTGTAAGATGGCATAAATATCATTCCTTTCATTCTGGCCGGGCAGCATAGGAATGAGTGGAATTGTGTGCTTTACTTCATTATTCTTTGTCAGGTTCTGTATTTTCGGGCTTGTCTGCCAAATATCCTATATAATCATAAGCCTTTGCTATTCCCTGGTGATTTAACATATCTAATTTATTCTTTGCTTCATTACGGAGTGTTGCAGTAGTTCCCTCTTTGTTAACTTGGCTATTATCATGAGCAATGGGAATTTTGAAATCTTCTACAAAATCTTCCGTTGTGTACTGTCCCCAATCTGCTAATTCATGTAACGGAACTCCCAGAGCACCTGCAATAGAACGAAGCGTTTCTATTTTAGGTAGTCTATTACCTTTTTCATATTGTGCAATCATTTGCGGAGAAACGCCAAGTGCTGTACCAAGCATTTTTTGGGTCATATTGGCCGCTTTTCTTGCATTACGAATTTTTTCGCCGATTTTCAAGTTCCTATCACCTCCCTGTTATGCTAGCCTTTATCATACCATAATACAAGCACAAAATAAAGCAAAAGATTGAAAAAAGGCTTGACTAAAGCAAAAGATTGACTTAATATAAAAGAGAAGTAAAGCAAATGATTGAAATGAAAGGAGAAGAAGATATGAGAGTCAACAGAAAAAAGTTACTTCTTACCATGTTAGATCTGGATATGAAAGTAGGTCAGCTGGTAGAAAAATCCGGGCTTTCTCGCTGCACTGTTTCCGCAGTTCGAAGTGGAAAAACTTGTTCACTAGAAACGGTACAGAAATTAGCGCAGGCTCTGGGCGTAGAGCCGATAGAAATTACTGAATAAACACAATTAACATGCCGGGCAGCATGGGAATGAGTGAAACGTTGTAACATCACAACTAAAAGGGTACTGCAAAAAGGAGTACCCTTTGTATCGTCCGTTTTGGACGGTATGAATGCAAAATCCAAAAGGGTATATGTGAAGTAAATATCCTCTCATATCAACCGGGGACATTCGTCCTGGTTCTCACCACTCAGGGTGAAAAGGTGGCTGTTCTGGCCATGTTATATAGCAGTATTCCATTCGTCCTACATGAAGAGTGAAGAGGTTTTCAACATCAATGTTGTAAAGTGAAGTGTTTTCTGCATTCGTGCGGAATTACAGGAAGGAGATCCATTATGACGGCAACGGATGTAATTCGGTATTTAGCATTGGTAGATCGCAGAATGTTCATTATAGAGCATTCGGGCATGAGCTGGCAGCCAGAGTATGGCCCGGAGTTGGAAAGTATTGATCAGGAGCTTGTTGATCTGCGGAAAGTGATTGACGCGGAGCATATCAGAAGAAAGGGGCATAAGTGCAAGAAATAGTCTTAATCAGGGGAAAGGAAATTTTTACAGATAGCATGGTTATGTCAAATGGTACAGGCGTAGGGCATAGAAAGATTAAATATGTAATCCGTACTCATAAAAACGATCTGGAAAAACTGGGAAAACTTTCGGCCCCATATCAGGCAGAAAGTACCGGGGGAAGACCAGAGGAATATTACCAATTAAATGAGCAGCAGTCCACTTTCATTATTACTTTATTAAAGAACACTGAAAGGGTAACGGCTTTCAAATTGGAGCTTGTGCGACAGTTTTATGTCATGCGCCAGCTTCTCCAACAGAAGCGGACTAATATTTATAAGGATGCACGGTCTTATCAGGTAGATATTCGAAAGAAGGAAACAGACACGATTAAGGAGTTTGTGGAGTATGCCAAGGGACAGGGAAGTCTTAACGCTGACAGATATTATACCTCACTTTCCAGACTGGCAGATAAAGCTGCGGGAATTACTGAACGCCAGATGGCAAACATGGAGCAGTTGGGGCGTTTGGCTATGGTAGAGAAGATTATTAGTTGTTGCATTATGGAAGGGATGGAGTTAATGGAGCCATATAAAGACATTTACCAGTCTTGCAAACGGCGTTTAGATCAGTTCCAGACAATAGCATATTTAAAATGAAGGGAGTGAAAGAGTTGAGTAAATTAATGATTACCGCTGCAGAGGTAGCAAATATTATGGATTGTTCAGAGCGTCACGGCTATAAGCTGATCCAGGAAATGAACGGGGAGCTTAAGGCCAAGGGATTCATAATCAGAGCAGGGAGAGTCCCCCGGAAGTATTTTTTTGAAAGAGTGGGGTTAGAGGAGGTAGAAATATATGAAGGATAGGTATTACCAAGTGACCATATTATGTGGACCGAAACATGATGTTGATGATATTTTTAATCCTAAAGTTTTTCCAAGTACATACGAAGAGGCTATACAGATTATGCAACCATGGGTGGAGCAAGGTTGGGATGTAATTGTTACAACTAGACTGCGTGATGATGGAGACAAAGAATGAGAAGTGAATCAAATGGGCGTCTCTGGTGGCTGCAGTTACAATTTGCATTTTTTCAAGATAAGAAGGTCAGGGCATTAAGAAGGAAATTTGGTGACCTTGCTTTGATTATCTATCAAAAGATGATGCTTAAAAGTCTTGAAAACAATTGCTATATGAAATTTGAAGGGCTAGAAGATACTTTTGAAGAGGAGATAGCTATAGATATTTCTGAAGATGAAGCGGAAAAAACAGAACTGATCAAGAAGGTTATGAATTTTCTAATTGGCCATGAGTTAATGATTGAACAGGAAGAAGGTAGCTTTTTCTTTCCTCAGGCCGCAAAAATGAGCGGCAGTGAAGGCAGTTCTGCGGAACGAATGAGACAAAAAAGAGAACGAGAAAAGGCGACGTCACAATGTGACGCAAGCATGTCAAATAGTGACGATATAATAACAAGAACAAAAACAGATACAGATTTACATCTAAAGTCAAATAAAAGTAAGACTTTAGATGTAAAATCAAAAACAGATACAGAACAGGCTGTTTTTGATTCTGTTGACCGACAAGCGGCTTCGGCTGCGGCAAAGGCCGAGCCGCCCGCCGGTGATTTGTTTTCTATTAAGCAGTTAGAGGTTATAGTCACTAAGAATAAAGTAAACCTTACCCAGGAGGGAATTAAAGAATTTTACGATCAAATGCAAGATGATAGATGGACGCTTTATAGCAAGCCTATTGAGAGAAAAACTATACTCAGGGCGTTGAGGGCTTATGCAAAACATCATCCTGAGTATGCACCAGAGTCGGAGAAAGAAGTAGAATCCAAGCACGCCCCGAAAGAGATTATAGATACAGAAATTCCTTTAGAGGAAAAGAGGGAAAAACAGAGGGTAGAGCAGGACGAGACTCAGCGTATCCTTTCTGATCCAGTAGCGTTTGAACAATGGATAAATGAAGAGTTCGGAGAGGAGTGACCTAAAAATGAACAGTTGTGCATATTTCGAAATGGAAAAGGAAATTTGTAAAATCATTAGAAAACACCTGAATGATGACCAGATTGAAGAGAACTACCAGAATGCTTGTAATAAATATTTTCCAGATGGTGGTTGTAGTTTGGATCCAATGGACTTAGTGGTCCATGAGTGTCGCAAAGTGGCATTAAGCGAAATACCACAAGAGGAGTTCACTCCACAACAACTGCTATTTATTCGTAAAGCATGGAAATTGAATGTATAGCCCCCTAAGAAATTAAAACAGCCCCACAGGGAGCAGCCACTCCCCACAGGGCCATAGCAGCCGGAGCCGCTACATAAATAGACATGTTTATAGTAGCATACTTTCCCGGCAGAAGGAAAGAGGTAATTTTATGAATTATCCTAATTTGGTAGAAATAATTACATATCATCCTTACCATGTTTCTACATTTGCTAATTATGCGGAGGTAACCGGAGAATTATTGCAGGAAGTATTAAGGGGACGAGAAGAGTTGCTTCCGGAAGAAATTCGCAATATTTCTAAGTATGCAGGACTTTCTAAGTCTGTCTTAATGTGCCCTAAGTTAATTATGCTTGATATTCGCAGATATCGGCATCGTACAATGATTAATGAATTATTAGAGAAAGCCAGATATATACAACGTTGCCAAGAAAACGGCAGCCATGCTGCAGACGTCTTTATGAAATATAATATCGGGTATATAGCCGAACTTAGGCGATCGTTCGTAGATGATAAAGCAACCTATGGCCAGTATATTGGAGCCAGAGAGTATGTAAAACAATGCCTATCATTTATTAACAGTGAGCAGAGAAAAAAAAACGGTAAGAACCGTATCTAAAAGGGGGATCTTGTAAAATGACCAGAGATTTATATATTGATAGTAAAGTTTTAGATCTTGAGGTACTGGCCAATAAAGCGAAAGTAATAATTGATGATGTGAACCAGGGGTATTTCTGCGAAAGAATCGAATCACCAGGAGACGCATGGAGAGTATTAACCCCTTATTATGAGAATGCAGGGACAAAGGTTAATATTGCAAGTGATATTATTTTCGAACTCGTCAAGAGTCTTACAAACCTGCGTAGCGTTTTAGATGCCGATAACGGTGACGAAGCTGAAAGAGAATTTAAAATCTATGACTATATGGACAAGCACAACTGTGATCGGGACGTTGCGGAGCTTCTTCTCCAGGATCAGGAGGAACATGATTAACCGGGAGCGGCGTTGCGATATCGCAACAGGAAGAGAGGAACACATGAATGTTTTATTATACAGGCTTACCATTTGCTCCATGGTCATTAATTGCCTTCTGGCAGCGGCATTTGGCTATTTGGTGAGGTAATAGCCATGATAAAGATTAAAGTATCCTATGAACGGCCGGAGGAGCTTAAGAAGATATTGGACAGGCTCCGGCCAGAGGTTAAAAGTCTGAAGGTTGCAAGGAACCAGGAAGGGCAGTTTAAAAAGGCATACATTGAAGTGAAGGAGTGAGAGGGAGCACCTGGGAAACTGGGTGCTTTTCTTTTGGATAATTATGGTATATTATAGAGCATATAAAGTAAAAGAAAAGGGAGGGGGATTTATATGCCTTCAAAAGCGTATAGCACATTTACAAAAAACGTGCAACAAGTAGATAGACTGCTTGAAGCATATGACCTTTTACAAGGGCCAAAAAGGGGTAAAAGAAAATTGGACCATTTAACAAGAGCCGCACTAATGTTTTTATGCTCATCGTGGGAGGTATATATTGAACAGGTTGCTAATGAATCTGGAGAAAAGATTGCCAAAAATATAAATGAGATAAAAAAGCTTCCTAAAAAGATTAAGAAAACAATAGCAAAACAAATAAATAAAAATAAAAATGACGAAGAGGCAATTTTGTTTATTGATAGTTGGCGAGAGTATTATTTGGGAATGTTAGATATGAAAACAAAAGGGCTTAACACGCCTAAACAAGCACAGGTTACAGAATTATTTGAAGACTATTTAGGCATTAATAAAGATTTAATTGATAGTTCGATACTTATGATTTCCGAAATTGATGAAATAATTGTAACTAGAGGTGAAGTTGCGCACAATGTTTTTGCTGAAAGATATTTAAAAAAGAATGTTGTGGATAAATATTATGACATCATTAAAATGGCGGTGAGGGACGTAGATGTAATGCTGTATAATTATATTCCTTCTGTAGTAGACAAGGGAAAAAAACCATGGAATAATACTTATTAGTTTATTTAATGCGTTGTGTTTAATCATATTACATTAAAGGAGTACAGATGAAAACAATAAAAATTAATTCTTTAGAAGATTTAGAAAATAAGATATCAGAATACAATAAAGATTTTAATTGTTGGTTTAGAGGACAGTCGAATAGTGATTATCTATTACAGCCTGGAGCATATAGAGAACTATATGTTATAAAAGATCATTACAATCTTCCAGTACGTCCAACTATGTTAGGCCCAGGTGATTATAATAGTCGGGGTGACTCCATTTTTATTCCAGCTGAAATATATTTAGATTTATTTATAAAAATACTTAAACAGAGGTCTATGGAGTTTGATGATAAATTAAGTCGTTTAACATTGGCATGTATTGGTCAGCATTATGGATTAAAAACAAGATTGCTTGATTGGAGCTCTGACGCAACCGTTGCTTTGTTTTTTGCAACAGAGGATATTAAAAAGGATAGTGAAGCTGCATTTTTTATATTACGTCCGGATTTATATAACGAGAAGGTTACGGGTGAAAGTAAGATCTTTGATGTTGATGATATTTGCAAACTAGATTGTGACTATGCTCCTGTTGCCTTTAATGGACCTAAAAATACTAAAAGAATCTGCAGGCAGTCTGGAAATTTTACAATTCATGGAAGAAATGTATGGCCGTTTGACAAATATGAGTGTTTTGATGAAGTTATATATAAATTTACTTTATCCTATGAGTTATCTTTAGAAATTCAAAAAAAATTACGTAGTTTAGGAATTAATAAAGATTCTATTTATGTTAATAATGATTTTAGAGAGGAAGTAGCAAAAGAAGTTATTGATCTGTCAAAAAAAGAAATTAAAAATTTTTTAACAGAGAAAGAAATTGAATGGAAAAGCCTTCCCAATAGTGAAAGGGGATATAATAGGTATTTACAACAATGATTTACGTAGTAAGTATAGTATAGTATAGTATAGTTTTTTTAAAATGTATTACGTATATTTATTAGCCTGGAATAGTATTCATATACAAAATCGACCTATAAAAACACTGATTATGCCCATAGAATAAGGCTTTTCTCTTGCATACCCCCTCCTCTTCTGTTATAATATCTATAAGTAAACAAAATATTGACGAGTACCCCAGGTCAAAGCCTGGAAGCCATAATAAGGCGTGGGAATAGCGATTCATCAAATTGATGGTTCGTTGTTCCTGCGTCTTTTTTTGTTTGCAAATTTTGAGAGGAAGGAGTGGAAAGAATGTTTACCGGAAAAGTAGAATGGTTCGATCAGAAGAAGGGTTACGGCTTCATAGCCGGATCGGACGGAAAGAATGCGTTTGTGCATTATTCAGATATTTTGACAGATGGATATAAGGCTTTAGAGACTGGCCAGAGTGTCAGCTATGATGTGGAGCAGACGAGGAAAGGTCCCAAGTCAATAAATGTAGTAATACAGTAGGAAAGGAAGGAAATGTAATGTGTAAGAAAGCAGATTTAATCAATCATTTTAAAGAATTCAAGAACCGGTATGAAACGGTGCAAGCCCAGGTGGCAGAGATACAAAGGAGTGTAGCTTATACAGAGATCGGCAGGGAACAGGCAGTTAAACAGCTTCTTGATAGTTTCGCCCCTACAGTGCAGCTCTATCATGATAAGGCCATAGCAGCCATTGACCAGGGGCTTGAAGGACTGGCCGAGCGGTGGAAGAAGAGCAGCACCGGGAAGCTCTTTGATGCCGGATATCAGGCAGGGCTTGCCAATGTGGTGAAGATGTTGGAAATGGGAGCCGTCACCGAAAAAGAGGACGTACAAAACATCATTGATACATACACGGGAGATCATAGCGCCCTGGCACTTATTAAGACGGTTCTGGTTAAGAGCGAAAACATCGCCTTGAAAGATTGTGCTCTCCTGATCCCTGCAGATAACCGGGAGTATAACAGGCGGCTCCTGGGACAGCTTCGGGATAACGTGGATCAGAGTATGAACATATATACTTTCAATCAAGGGTTGGCCAGTGTTTCAATGTCCATAGACGGTATGATCCAGTTTGTAACGGACCGCCTGGGGGACAACCTGGAATTGATTGCTTAGAGAAGGAGAGGAAGGAAAAATAATATGACTAAGTTTGTAGAAGAAATCAGAAAGATTATAAGAGAGTTTAATGCGCTGCGTGAAGCCACGAAGGGTAAGACAGCTTCCATCATGAAGGATGAGCGGTATTCCGATGATTTTAAGCGGAATCTGATTGCCCAGGAGAAACAGGCCTGCAAGGCGATCCAGGAGCAGCTTATTTCAAAGGCTAAGAAGATCACGGAGGACGCAAAGAATGAGCTGTTAAAAGGTAAGACGGTGGGAACCAGGGATCAGGCTTTTGATATCAAGTTGAGCAACGTCCTGCAGCTCCTTAAGACTATCGGGGATTCCATGACCCTTGATGAGCTTACCGAGTTGGTAGAGCCGTTCCGGCAGGACTACTATACCATGAACTTGCTGCGGAAAGTATTTGTAAAAGGGAATATCAAGGGCGTGATGGAGATATTCGGTGTTGACAGGATTGACCACAACGTATCAGCTATGGACGAGCTTATGAAGCATCTTTCCCAGGAGTTTAACCGGGACATTGATAAGGCAGATACCATGCGCTTGCTGATTACATTAGAGGTCATGAAGGAGTGATAACTATGGACAATGCAAATTCTGGATCAGGCGAGGGATACGTAAACGGTGTATATGTGGGAATAAGACACGGCAGCCCATTGGGTGATGCCCTAGCTCCAAATGATGATGGATATGGTCATCTTAGAAGTGTGAAGCGGTTCGGATCTATGCTGCAGGATGCCGCTTTGGATAAAAACGTTTCATCAGGTGAATAAGAAAGGTGCCCCGGTCTTTCCTCTGTGATTGCCTGGGGCATTTTTGTTAAGATTTGTTAAGGTCTGAATGCTAACAAATGCTAACTTTTGTTAACCTTTGATGCTAAGATTTGCTAAGGTATTCGGAGATTCCGGAGGCCCCAAAAAGAATAAGTTGACATCGTTATACGCGCGGAATATTCGGACATCGTTATGCGCGCGTGAAGAGGCGGTGTACATACAAAAGTAAAAAAAGTGCGCACCGGAATATAGCATTACGAGGATTACCAGAACAAACACATTGGGAGTAGGAACCTAACAAAACCTAACTTTCTACACAATAACAGAAAAAGGGGTTATGGGTTGAACTCCGGACGAACCCCGGAGAAATCACACCGGATCAGGAGCTTGAAGCCCGGACGAAGCCCGGAGAATTTAACGAACAGAGAACGAACAGAGGAATCAAAGCAAGGGGGAGATCAGGATATGACCAACGAGCAACTTGTAATCAGAATTAAAGCCGGTATTGATCCGGCAGAGAATATGCTTGCTTTGTATGAGCAGGTAAAAGCCTTTATCCATTCTATCGCCTGGAAGCACCGGGGACTGGGAGAGGTAGAGGATTTAGAGCAGGAAGGGTATCTTGCCCTATACGATGCCATAGACGGCTATGACCCGGATACCGGGAACAAGTTCCTTACCTATGCGGAGTACTGGATCAGACAGCGCATTGTCAGATACATAGAACGGAACTCTTCTTCCCTACGTCTTTCCTTCCAAAGTCAGGCACGTTTACGGCAGTATAAGCGGCTCTGCGATTCCTTCATGAAAGAATATGGACGGGAGCCGTCAGAAGCCGAAACAGCCGCCCAAATGGGCTTAAGTATAGATCAGGTTAGAGATATCCATAAAAACGCTTGTACGGCTAATCTGGGAAGCCTGGACGCTCCTGTAAAGGGTTATGAAGAGGAAGGGCTTACTGTGATTGAGGGTATAGCTTCCGGGGAGGATATGGAAGGGGATGCGCTTGATCGGCTGCAGCATGAGCAGCTTAAGGCGGTAATATGGGAATGTGTGGACAGCTTACGTGGACGGCAGCCGGAAGTGATCCGGAAGCGGTACCAGGACAACATGAGCATGAGAGAGGTCGGAAGGGTATACGGTGTTTCCTGTGAAGCTATCCGACAAGATGAAGCCCAGGCCATGAGGGAGTTAAGGAAGCCTAAAAATTCAAAGAGGTTAAGGCAGTTCTTACCGGAAGAAGATCGTATTTACAGTATGGGCCTTGTTGGGAATGGTGTGGATCGGTTTAATAGAACCTGGACCAGTTCCACGGAAAGGGCGGTCATTGCCAGGGAAGAACTAGCAGAACGGATGGAAGAGCATAAACGGTGGCTTGAAGAGTTGCGACGGTCGCAACAGGCCAGGAGGGAAAGTGCTGCACTGTAAAGGGGCTTCACTTAATGAATACCCCTGTTCGTCATGGGGACGAGCTTGTAATAGGGTTCAACATGAGGTAGACCCCCAGGCATTCAACAATAGGGTTGAATGGATACGCTTAAAGTGAATAGCCTTCTATTCGTACCTGGGGACGAGCGCAGGAACCTTTTAAGGGTTGTTATGGTGGAAAGGGTCGGTACTTTGTACCGATCACAGCCGGATCATGCTGTTGTGGTTGATGGGAGACTGCAGGAGGTTTTCGTCATGAAGGAAGAAAACTGTACGGACTCCAGACAACTCAATAACGAATCGTTATCTATTGACAGAAGTGGCAACGAGTAACGAATCCAAAATAGGATTGGTTATGACAAATAAATATTGTGTGCCTTGGGAATGTATGGTAATATGCTATCAGGAGTAACCGAATACAGGGTGGAGCCTTCTGTTTAGAAAGGAGGTAACGCTCATGAAGAAAAAAGAAAATATAATCTTATTACTTACAGCAATTATGACTGTTATCGAAATTCTAAATTATTTTAAATAAAAAGCCCTTCCTATTGGCGTAGGAAAGGCGTACTCATGAATTATGAGTATTATAAACAGACTTGAATAAATTTGAGAAAATAACAAATAAAAAAACCTGGAAGGTTTCCACCTTCTAGGCGGTTACTCCTTTTATAATTCTAATATAGCATATCTGGATTGGTATTTCAATATTATAGTGCGAAATAAAACTATGTGTGTTCGACTGTAAAGCCAGAAATCGTATAATATATGAGGAAAACCGAGATATGATAATAAGAAATAAAATCGTTGCTGTTCGATTGAGCTGTCCAGATCGGGGAGCTGATAGCCCCAATAACAAGCATAGCATGATCTTTATTGCACCTATCGAAAGATGGGTGTTTTCTTTTAAACTATTAGGTGATATTATGGAAGAAAATGTAAGGAGGGTGGAAGAGTGGATTATTCTAATTTGAGATTTGAAAAAGATGATGCTTTAGATAGAAAAAAATTTGTAGAAAACATAATGAACGTTATAGCAAAGTGGAATAATGCAAGGCATGAAAATGATTCTCTGGTCATATCCTTAGATGCACCGTGGGGGTCTGGGAAAAGTTATTTAATTAATATGTGGAAAAATTGGCTATTATCTGAAGAAAACGCAGATAAAAGATTCTGTATTACATATTATAATGCCTGGGAGAATGATGATAATGACAATGCCTTTATACCTTTAGTTTATAAATTACAAGATTTAGAGGCATACAGAGAAGAGGATGATATTTCTGAAAACTTAAAAGAAATATCTAAAAGTTTTTTAAAATCATGCGGGTTGGCACTGTTGAAAGACGTGGTTAAGAAGAGTATAGGGGAAAGCACAGCTGAAATATTATGTAATGGTATTGATGGAGTTAAAGATGCAGATATGATCGAAGATTTCTTCTCAAAGTATAGAAAATACAATGATGAAAAAGTTAAGTTCAAAGAGGCTTTAAAAGACTTGATACCCGTAGATGGGAAATTAATAATATTTATTGATGAATTAGATAGATGTAGACCTACATTTTCCATAGAAACTTTAGAAATAATAAAGCACTATTTTAATCAAAAGGATATAGTATTTGTATTTGCAATTGATTTAGAACAACTATCATATTCAATTTCTACGATGTATGGCGTTGGAATGGATTCTGCAGGATATTTAAGACGGTTTTTTGATTTTAATATACGCATACCAACAGGGAATTTATATAATTATATGAAACCAGTATTTAACGCAAATTTTCAAAATTTAAGTAGTATTGGCAAGTTTAAAGATATGGTAATCAATCTGTTTTCTAAATTGAACCTATCATTGAGAGATATAGATAAGATATTTATTAATTTTAATGTATTCTATTTGTTTTATCAACCGCATTTTGAACATTTATCAGCTGATAAAGAGGTTGAAGTTATGGAGGTATATCTGTATTTTATGACACTAAAATACAAGTTCCCAGGTGTATATTCCTTAATAATAAACAAAGAATTTATAGCGTACGATAATGCACCAAAGAACTGGGATATTTTGGAACAAAAGTATTTTGTGTCGGCGAATATAACAAAATTATTAAAAGCAATTCAAACTGGTGCAAATCACGATATAAAAAAAGAGATAATTACTTCATTTGGGTTGGATAGTGTGAATTGTGATAACACTACATTTTCTCAGCATATAGAAAGAACAATAGAAATGTTTGTTTAATGAAAATAAGAATGGCATTATACTATTTCAACTTAGGCGAGTATCCGGCATTCCGGGCTCGCCTTTGTGATACTAAAATGATACTGTTATTTTTTGCAAGGATAGCAAAAAGAACAAACATTCGAATGAATTGACGTAACAAGCACATAAAAACGATATCTACAAGACAAAGTAAAATATAGAACGTCGTAAGAGAAAATTAAAAAACATATGAGGGACTCCTATAAATAGGAGGAGTAACTTGCGCATTTTATATCCTATATGATACAATCTATCTGCCATACGCCATTAAGGCATTGAATTGAATTGGAAAGATGATTAATTGGAGGAATAAAGATATGAGGCTACGTCACATCCCCGGATCGGAAGAGGAAATTGCTGCGAGTCCTTATGTAATCCAGAACCCGTCTGGGAAAAAAGGATGCTGGAAGGATGTATTTGGTAATGAAAACCCAATAGAAATAGAAATCGGTATGGGAAAAGGCCGTTTTATTATGGAACTGGCTGCACTTCATCCGAATATTAATTATGTCGGTATTGAACGGTATCCCAGTGTTTTACTGCGGGGATTACAGAAACGGGCAGATTTGGAGTTGAATAACATTTACTTCATGTGCGTTGATGCCAAGAATCTGGCTGAAATTTATGCGCCGGATGAGGTTGAAAAAATCTATCTCAATTTTTCAGATCCATGGCCGAAGGACCGTCATGAAAAGCGCAGGCTTACTTCTGAAGAGTTTATGGCAGTATATAATCAGATTTTAAGACCAGATGGTGTAGTGGAATTTAAAACTGATAACAGGGGATTGTTTGATTATTCTCTGGAAGCCATTCCAAGAGCAGGGTGGAAGATAGAAGACTTCACATATGATTTGCATCACAGTGAAATGGGAATCGGGAATGTAATGACGGAATATGAAGAGAAATTTTCATCAAAAGGAAATCCTATTTATAAACTGATTGCCTGTCGATAACCTAAAAAAACAATTACCGGTCTTCTTTCTATAACGAGGAGGCCGGTTTTGCATATAATAAAGCAAAAGGTGAGGCAGGTGAGCGTACCATGGGAATGAAAGATAAGGTAACAAATAAGCTTTTACAGGCAACCAGCGATAAAACTGAGCTGAATAAGAAAATGCTCGCATGGAACAAATCTTTTGTGGAAGTGAACAAAACACTGGGTGGAAATATTAAAAAAAGTACAAATAATAAATAAATTCGAAAAAGTTGTAAATATTTTGTAAAAAAGGTGTTGACTTTTGCAGAATACGGTTATATAATTACACACGTGCTTGAGACAAGAGCACACCGAAAAAACGAAAGACAAGCGCCTTTAGCTCAGTTGGTAGAGCAGTAGACTCTTAATCTATTTGTCCAGGGTTCGAGTCCCTGAAGGCGCACTAAAAAAGTACTGGTTTTGCAGACGGAGAGCTGCGGGGTCGGTGCTTTTCCTTTGTGTAAAAATATCGGCGGGATTCTATTAGTCCTTTAGAAGGGGTTTAAGGGTAGGAGATTTCGAAAAAAAGAGCCCCCCTCTTTGTGAAAATTGTAGACGAACCACGAAGAAGGAAAAATAATGTAATTGTTGTCCACCCTATACCGTGCAACTTCCTAGGGTTTCGCATTGTGTAACATGCAATATTAAGTTTTTTAGCTATCTTTATTTTTACATCATATTTGGTGCATATGTCAACTGCTGGATAAAAAATTCACACAAAAACTCTGCAGTTGTTCATCTCATTCAATCTCATAATAACTCCCAGCCTGCCGCTTACACTTCTTTTTTAGTTCGGCAATTTCTGTGGAAAAAGCTTCTATATCTTTATAAGTCTTGATCCGGTTTGAAATACCTGCAACGGACAGGCTTGCAATTGGAAATTCTTCTGTGATTCCCCTCCTGTTTTTCGATATGATATAACCCCGAACCATATCATCTTTATGGTATAGGGAAGAAACACGATGAGAAAATCGTTCAATTACTTTTTCACAATAATTTTCTGCTTCATGGTAATCGCAGATTACAATAAAATCATCTCCTCCGATATGGCCAATAAACTCATTTCTGGAGGCGGCTTTTTTCAGGATATCTGCGAGGAGCATCAGCATCATGTCTCCGGATTGAAAGCTGTATGCGTCATTATAAGATTTGAAGTTATCAATATCAAAATATATAATACAATAGGGTGAATCATTTAATATCCTGTACAGGATCTCCTGGTCGATTAACAGGTTGCCAGGCAATCCTGTCAGTGGATTTGAGTGCATGGCAGTATCTACCTCTACCTTGGTACAGGCTTCAAGAAGATCTTTTATAGTTACAATTCCCCAGTACATCCCTTCTTTTTCCACAACAATTGGGTTATAAAGCTGATCATAATGTCTTTGCATGGCAAGCTTGGAAACTTGGTTCACGGGCATATCGTAATTTACACTGAGGAAGTTTTTGCTGGTCAGCTGCTGTATACTTCTTTTGGAGTTAAGGCTAAAACCATATCTTCCTCCAAATTTTTCTATTAAGGAAGTTCTGGTCATAAAACCAATGGCAGCGCCGCCTTCTGTCACTGTAAATTCTGTGATAGAGGGGTCATTTTGAAGTTCTTCATATATTCTAAGTGCCTTTTCATGTGGGTAAAAAGTATGCCCTGAACGTGACAGATAACCGGCCATGGGATAAAGAGAAGCTATGTTTTTCCTGATGTAACTTTTAGTCTGAAAGCTTCTGATTAAGTCTGCCTTATCTTTGGTAATATCCTTAAAATCCGGATCAGGGTAACCCAAAAAGAAACCCTGGCCATAACCGACTCCCAGACTGACCAGTGTTTCCAGTTCTGCTTCTGTTTCAATTCCTTCTGCAATTACAAGTATACCTGCATTTTTTCCGAATTCAGACAGTGCCTTAATCAGCAACTGCTTTGTTTCGTCCTTATGTACATCTCTGATTATATTCATGTCAAGCTTTATTAAATCAGGTCTGGCGTTTGCAATTATATTAAGCCCAGAGTAACCGGCGCCCACATCATCAATTGCAATTCCGTAATTCTGCTTTTGATAATGCTCAACTGCGGATGTAAAGGCATGGGTATCCAATATAGACACACGTTCCGTTATTTCAAAAATGATGTCATTGGAATTTAAACCGAATTTTTGAAGGTATGCTTTGGTAAAACCTTCCCGAAAGGCGTTATCATAAATAATATTACAGTTTACATTGAGAAATAGCTTTTTACCCCGCTCCATATGTATGGATTGTTCCAGTGCTTTTACCCTGCACAGCGTTTCCAGTTCCCAGGACTTATTATGTTTAAATGCTGTTAGAAACATCTCCTCTATATTCATTTCCAGTTCTTTTTGAGATATCCGGCTTAATGCTTCATATCCGTAGGTTTTTCCATCCACAAGCGAAACAATTGGCTGGAATACCGGTGCTAAATGCTGGCCTTCTAAAATTCTGTTTAATAGCTGCTGTTTGTCGTCCATAACAATGCTCCTTATTCCGTTCACATTGTGATGAATCCATATTAATATATAAATTAAATCAGAACAAGCATATTACGGTAAAGATTATGTAATACTTGTTTAAGGACTAATGCTCCTTTCTGAAAGAAAAAGCATTTTCTATTTCTTTTTCCTGTATCTTCCAATTTCTAATCCATTTTAATAAGAAGAGAGAGAATCAAAATTATATTTCTATTCGTGGGAGCATTTGTGTGTTTTGATAGCGCCACTTTAGCACGGTAAAATGGTAGTTGGTTTTTTATCCATCTTAATTACTGTATTTGGACGATCGTTCGTTACTTATGACGATGAATTAAAAAAAACGAAAAAAATACATGGCAATTTACACAAAATATTAGAAAAAAATTCTACATATAACCTAGAAAAATTTCTTTAAAGAGATTAAGTTTACAATTCGTTTACATTTTAGGTTAAAAAATTAATAATAATTTTAGATTTTAGACAGTTAAAATTGTTCCAAATGTTCAAACAATTGTGCGCATTAATAAGATGTTATGAATCAGACAAAATGTTGACAATTTTTGCAGATGAAAGTATGATACACGGTATACCTGAGCTACATTGTATATTTACACGTACAATATTGTGAATCGGGAACCATAAAGGAGAAAAAAACAGTCTCTAAGAAAGGAAGTGAGCATTACGGAGGAGCTGGCAGAGAAGTTATTAGAGGAACTGAACTGCGAAACGGTCTTTACCATTCCGATATTCGGCGGCATTCCAATCGCTGAGTCCGTAGTGGTGACATGGGTTATCATGTTGGCATTGACTGTCCTTTCCATCATCCTGGTTAGAAACCTACAGGTTGAGAACCCTGGAAAGAAACAGCAGGTGCTTGAGATGGCCATCGGCGGGCTTTACAATTTCTTTGAAAGTCTGATCGGTGAGGAAGGGAAACGTTATATCCCTTATCTGATATCTGTGGCAATTTATATTGCTGTGGCCAACTTAATCGGTATCATTGGTTTTAAGCCTCCCACAAAGGATTTAAATTCCACTGCTGCACTTGCGGTTATGAGCATTGTGCTGATCGAATACTCCGGTTTTCATAAAAAAGGGGGAAAAGGTTTTCTGAAGGCATTTGCAGAGCCAATGCCGCTGTTAACCCCAATGAATGTCATGGAACTATTTATCAGACCATTGTCGCTGTGCATGCGATTATTCGGTAATGTTTTGGGATCATTCGTAGTAATGGAACTAATCAAACAGGTGGCGGGTTTCATCGTACCAATTCCGTTCACCATGTATTTTGACATTTTTGACGGATTGATTCAGGCATACGTATTTGTATTTTTAACAGGTCTATTTATGAAAGAAGCATTAGAATAAAACTATTGATGAAAAAGGAGAAATAATTATGTTTGCAGCAATTGGAGCAGGAATCGCAGTATTTACAGGTTTAGGAGCAGGAATCGGTATCGGTATCGCAACATCAAAAGCAACAGACGCAATTGCAAGACAGCCTGAGGCAGAAGGCAAGATCAGCAAAATGCTGTTACTTGGTTGTGCGCTTGCAGAGGCAACCGCTATTTATGGTTTCGTTGTAGCCATTCTTATCATTTTATTCCTTAAATAATTTATACCGACAGGATGTACATGGAAAAAAATATTAGAAAGGCAGGCGATACAGATGCTTAGACTGGATATGAACTTTGTGTGGAATATCGTGAATCTCATCGTCCTGTATTTTCTGCTGAGGCATTTCCTGATTCAGCCGGTTATGAATGTCATTAATAAACGGCAAACGATGATTGAGCAGAGCATCAGCAATGCAAGGTCTTCGGAAGGGCAGGCAGCAGTTTTGAAAAAGCAGTATGAAGAAAAACTGGCCACTTCCGGAGAAGAGGGCGCTAAACTGATTGAGGAAGCGAAAATCCAGGCGAAAGCCCAGTATGACAGGATCTTAAAGGATGCACAGGAAGATGCGGGACGCGTGATCAGCGAAGCACAGAAAAAGACAGAAGCCGATCAGGAAAAAGCAATGCGCGAAGCAAAAGCCCAGATTGCAAGTCTGGTGATTGCGGCAGCAGCCAAGGTAGTTGGCCAGGAAACAAACGCGAAAGCAAATCAGGCGCTTTATGATTCATTTTTAGCAGAAGCAGGTGATTCCCATGACGCAGGCAGCAATTAATTACGGGCAGGTGCTGTATGAACTCTCCCTTCCCGAGAAGGTGATAGAGGATGCGGCTCTGGCGCTTAAAACAGTGCCGGAGCTTAAGCGTGTCTTAAACAGCCCTGTGGTTCCTAAAACCAGCAAACACCGGGTTATCGAGCGGGTATTTGACGAATCCATCAGAATCTTTTTTAAGGTGCTGGTTGATCGCCGTGATATGGATCTTGCAGATGAAATATTTGAAGCCTGGCGTTCCAAAGTATGCAAAGAAGCGGGCATTTTAGAAGCAACGCTTTATTATGTAACGGAACCAGATGAAGAACAGATCCGTGAAATAAAGGCCATGCTTTGCAGGAAATATGAGAAAAAGGAAGTAAGGCTCTGCATGATCGAAGACCCCGGTTTAATCGGTGGCTTCATCCTCCGTGTGGGAGATGTGGAGACTGACTGGAGTTTAAAGGGACGTCTGAGGCAATTAGAACAAAATATAATGCGGAGGTGAAAAACGTGGCTTCCATCAATTCAGATGAAATTATTTCTATATTGAGAAGTGAAATTAAGGATTATGACGCTCAAGCCAGAGACCAGGAAGTGGGAACTGTCTTAAGCGTAGGAGACGGCATTGCAACGGTATACGGAATTGATCATGCAATGTACGGTGAAATTGTTATATTTGATAACGGTGTCAAGGGAATGGTTCAGGATATCAGAAGAGAAGATATCGGCTGCATTCTCTTTGGCTCAGACCGTGATATAAAGGAAGGCTGCAAGGTTACAAGGACAAAAAGACGTGCCGGAATTCCGGTTGGCGATCAGTTTGTGGGCAGAGTAGTAAATGCACTGGGAGCACCGATTGATGGAAAGGGAGAGATTCCTTCTGATGATTTCCGTCCTATTGAAAATGAGGCACCTGGTATCATCGACAGAAAGAGCGTATCCGTTCCCATGGAAACCGGAATTCTCGCCATTGACTCCATGTTCCCAATCGGACGTGGTCAGAGAGAGTTAATCATCGGTGACCGTCAGACAGGTAAAACATCGATTGCAGTAGACGCTATCTTAAACCAGAAAGGCAAAGATGTAATCTGTGTTTACGTGGCAGTTGGACAGAAGGCATCTACAGTTGCCAAGCTTGTTAATACCCTGACTCATTACGGTGCCATGGATTACACCATAGTAGTGTCCTCCACTGCAAGTGAGCCAGCTCCCCTGCAGTATATTGCACCTTACTCAGGAACAGCACTTGCTGAGCATTTTATGTATAAAGGCAAAGATGTACTGATCGTATATGATGATCTTTCCAAGCATGCGGTAGCATACCGTGCACTATCTCTGCTTCTTGAGCGTTCTCCAGGACGTGAAGCGTACCCAGGTGATGTTTTCTATCTTCACTCCAGGCTATTGGAGCGTTCCAGCCGCTTAAAGGAAGAACTGGGAGGCGGATCCATTACAGCTCTTCCCATTATTGAGACACAGGCTGGAGACGTATCTGCCTATATCCCGACAAACGTTATTTCTATTACAGATGGACAGATCTTTTTAGAGAGTGACCTCTTTTTCTCCGGTATGAGACCTGCAGTTAACGTTGGTCTTTCTGTATCCCGTGTAGGCGGTGCAGCTCAGACAAAGGCCATGAAGAAAGCAGCAGGAAGCATTCGTATCGATCTGGCACAGTGCCGTGAGATGGAGGTATTTACCCAGTTCAGTTCAGATCTTGATGCAGCTACCAAGGAACAGATTCAGTTCGGAAGAGGACTAACGGAACTGTTAAAGCAGCCATTATGCCACCCACTAAGTCTTCATGAACAGGTAATCAGTCTGCTAACAGCGAATAACCGCCTTTTACTGGATGTAGAAGTTCCGAAGATGAAAGAATTCCAGAGAAACTTACTTGATTTCTTTGAGAGTGTTCATCCGGAGATCGTCAAAGAGATCGAGGAAACCAAGGCATTGTCTGATGAGCTGAAACAGAAGATTCTTGACGGGGTTGCAGAATTTAAACAGAAACGGGTGTAAGATATGGCAAATGCGAGAGAAATACAAAGCAGGATGAACAGTATCAAGAGTACCATGAAAATAACCAATGCGATGTATACTATTTCCTCGTCAAAGTTAAAAAGGGCCAGAAAAGCCCTGACTGATACGGAGCCTTATTTTTACGGGTTACAAAGAACCATTGACCGAATCATAAGGCATACGCCCGACATTGATGACCAGTATTTAGATACCCGGCCAGAGATCAAAAAAGAGGACCGTAAAATAGGATATATCGTAGTAACAGCAGATAAGGGTCTTGCAGGTGCTTATAATCACAACGTTTTTAAACTGGCACAGGAACAGATCGACAAGGGAGGAAATCCCACCCTGTTTGTAGTAGGTGATCTGGGACAGCAGTATTTTTCTAAAAAAGGAATACCGGTGGAACAGGATTTCCGCTATACAGTTCAGAAACCTAATATGAGCCGTGCAAGAATTATTGAAGAGAAGATTGTTGATTATTTTCTTTCAGGGAAACTTGATGAAGTGTATATGATCTATACAAGAATGGTCAATGCGATGAAAATGGAAGCCGAAATACGGCAGCTTCTGCCAATTCCCAAGAACCGCACCGGGCAGAGTGTTCCTTTAAATGTCCATTTAGAGGAAATCACCATGAAGCCGTCTCCCCAGGCAGTAATTGACGCGATTGTGCCTAACTATATTGCAGGATTTATTTATGGAGGACTGGTGGAATCCTATTCCAGTGAGCAGAACTCCAGAATGATGGCAATGCAGGCAGCCACAAAGAGTGCCCAGGAAATGCTTGATGATCTGGCAATTACCTATAACCGGGTGCGGCAGGCTGCAATTACCCAGGAAATTACCGAGGTAATCAGCGGAGCAAAGGCACAGAAGAAGAAACAGAAAAAGGCTTAGGCCATATCGTATTTTCCATAAATTGAGAGAGGAGGAGTCCTCACGACTGTGAGTAACAGATTATGAATAAAGGCAAAATTGTTCAGGTCTTAGGACCTGTAGTAGATGTGGAATTTTTAGAGGGCAGCGACCTTCCCTGCATCAAGGACGCCCTTGAGGTGGATAATGACGGGAAACGCTGTGTAATGGAAGTTGCCCAGCATATGGGAAACAGTACAGTCCGTTGTATTATGCTGGCTTCCAGCGAAGGTCTGTGCAAGGATATGGAAGTAATCGCTACGGGAGAAGGAATTAAAGTTCCTGTTGGCGAGCAGACATTAGGACGTTTATTTAACGTTCTTGGTGATACCATCGATAATGGAGAAGAGTTAAAGGATGGCCCTAAGTGGGTCATTCACAGAGATCCCCCTCCATTTGAAGAACAGAGTCCGGTAGCTGAAATCCTGGAGACAGGTATTAAGGTAATCGACCTTCTTGCCCCTTATGCTAAGGGTGGTAAGGTTGGTTTGTTCGGAGGTGCTGGTGTTGGTAAGACCGTTTTAATTCAGGAGCTGATTCATAACATCGCAACAGAACACGGTGGATATTCTATTTTTACCGGTGTTGGAGAGCGTTCCCGTGAAGGTAATGACTTATGGACTGAAATGGGAGAATCCGGCGTTATTGCAAAGACTGCCCTGGTATTCGGACAGATGAATGAGCCGCCGGGCGCACGTATGCGTGTTGCTGAAACAGGACTTACCATGGCGGAATATTTCCGTGATGAGGAGCATAAAAACGTGCTCTTATTCATTGATAACATTTTCCGTTTTACACAGGCTGGTTCTGAGGTTTCTGCCCTTCTTGGACGTATGCCTTCTGCGGTTGGTTATCAGCCGACGCTGGCTACTGAGATGGGTGAGCTGCAGGAGAGAATCACTTCAACAAGAAATGGTTCTGTTACTTCTGTACAGGCTGTTTATGTTCCTGCTGATGACCTTACAGATCCCGCTCCGGCAACTACATTTGCCCACCTGGATGCAACTACGGTTTTATCCAGAAAGATTGTGGAACAGGGTATTTATCCGGCGGTTGATCCTCTGGAATCCAACTCCCGTATCTTAGAGCCGGATGTAGTTGGTGAAGAGCATTACGAAGTAGCACGAAAAGTACAGGAGCTTCTTCAGAAATACAAAGAACTTCAGGATATTATTGCAATTCTTGGTATGGAAGAACTGGGTGATGACGATAAGACCACTGTTTATCGTGCAAGAAAGATTCAGAAATTCTTATCCCAGCCTTTCTCCGTTGCAGAAAACTTTACCGGTATCACAGGAAAGTATGTTCCTTTAAAGGAGACTGTCCGCGGATTTAAAGCGATCGTCGACGGTGAGATGGATCAGTATCCGGAAGCTGCATTCTTTAATGTGGGAACTATTGACGAAGTAATAGAAAAGGCCCGGACATTACAGGCTTAACTTGGAGGTGCTGCCAGTGAGTACAAGTACATTTTTCCTTCAGGTGCTTGCCAGTGACAAGGTTTTTTACAAAGGACCGTGCCAAAAGTTAATCATTCCTCTTGCAGATGGTGAAAAAGCAGTTCTGCCTCATCACGAAGATATGGTAATTGCGGTTGCCATCGGAGAGATGAGACTGATGAACGAAGACGGAGAATGGATTCACGCCGTGGTAGGAAACGGATTTGTTCAGATTGTTAACAACCGTGTGACTCTTCTGGTGGATACGGCAGAGCTTCCTCAGGATATTGACGAACGCCGTGCGGAAGAAGCCAGGGAGAGAGCAGAGGAACAGTTAAGACAGGGCAAGAGCCTTCAGGAGCATTCTCATTTTGAAGCATCCTTAGCCAGATCTCTGGCAAGACTGCGTACCAAGCATAAATATGAGATCCGATAGGAAATTACAGTGAAAAGAAAGATACCCGAAAACGGCAGATCGTGCCGGCAGGGTATCTTTTTTTGTATAAAAAATTATCCAAAAATATGGTTTTTATTGGAAGCACTGCGGTTGACGGTGTATTTGATTGGTGCTATAGTAAACAGTACAAAGCCTGTAAACAACAGGGAAAACAGATTATGGAGGAGTTGTAGTGTTTAGAAATCTAAAGATAAGAGCGAAGGTTTTTGCTGCTTTTGGTTTGATTATTGTATTTGGCATACTTGCCTTTTCCGGCCTTTTAATGGGTATGAAAAAGATTGCAGGCAATGCCCAGGATTTATATGACAAGCCATATTCGGCAGCCCAGAACACATGGGAGATCCGCCGGGGACTGTTAGACAGTCAGATGGCTCTTTACCGCCTTACCAGCGTAAAAAAGACTGAACTTAATTCAGCAACTGAGGAAGCCAGGACTGTTATGGATCAGGATAGTAAGGAGATTGAACAAGCAGTAGCAGAACTGGGGCAGAAGTTAAGAACTCAGGAAGAAAAGGACATACTGGCTAAGATACAGGCTGGTATTGGAGAGACATCAGAGATCAGAGAGAGTGTGTTAAGTCTGACTTCGGGCGGCAAGCTTGACGAGGCAAGAAGTCTTGTAAAAAGTGCTTACGAACCAAAGTTTGAAGAGGTCAGGTCTCAGGCTGTGAATCTGGGTGATCTTGTGGCAAAGGATGCCCAGGGGTTTGTGGGAGCAGCAAACAGATCCAGTAACCTGTATCTCATGGCAGGTATCATGGCTATGGTATTAACCATTGTATTATGCGGGGTGACGGGGTACTTTTTCTCAAAATCTATTTTAAAACCACTGAAGGAACTGGATCTGGCGGCAAAGGAGATGGCAAACGGTGATTTAAAGGCTGTCCGTTATATTACATACCAGTCCCGTGATGAGCTGGGTGGTCTGGCAGAAAACCTCCGCCTTACCATGAAGACTCTGGATGCTTATATCTCAGAAATATCATCCATTCTTTTACGGCTGTCCAAGGGAGACTTAACGGTGCCGCGAGATCAGATCACTGATTTTGTAGGTGATTTTTCAGAAATTAAAAGCTCCTTTGTTACCATATTAAAGAGCTTTAACAGTACACTGGGAGATATTCACGAAGCCAGTGCCCAGGTTGATGTCAGTTCTGATCAGGTTTCTGATGCGGCTCAGCTGCTGTCACAGGGATCCACAGAACAGGCAACTGCGTTAGAGGATCTGACAGGGGCGATTTCTCATATTTCAGAGCAGATCAGAGACAACGCAGAACATGCAAAGAAAGCCAATTCTCTTACGGAACAGGCACAGACAGAAGTGGAAGAAAGTAATCATCACATGGTATCCATGAATGATGCCATGAGGGAGATCAGCCAGTCATCCCAGGAGATCGGAAAGATAATGAAAGCAATTGAGGACATTGCATTTCAGACTAATATTCTTGCATTAAATGCAGCCGTGGAAGCTGCAAGAGCAGGTGAAGCAGGAAAAGGATTTGCAGTGGTAGCAGATGAAGTAAGAAATTTAGCAAGCAAGAGTGCGGAAGCCAGCAAGAATACGGCTGTTTTAATTGAAAACTCGGTTAGTACAGTGGAAAAGGGAATGGGTATTGCGGAGCAGACTTCCCGCTCACTGAATGTGGTGAGAGATACCATGGATCAGGTAGTGGATACGGTTAACCGCATCACCCTGGCATCGGAAAAACAGGCAGAGTCGGTTGAGAATGTATCCGGCAGGGTTAATCAGATTGCCGCAGTGGTACAGACCAATTCTGCTACCGCAGAGGAGAGTGCAGCTGCCAGCGAGGAGATGTCCAGTCAGGCTGCATACCTAGAGCAGCTTGTGGAGCGGTTCCACCTGTACTGCGACAGAAAAGAAACGGAAAACGAATCGTGTTAATAAAATGGACCCTGGATGGTGAAATACCTTCCAGGGTCCGTTTTTAGCCTAAAGAAACGTCCAGAATCATCATAACAAGAAATCCAGCCATAACGCCCAACGTTCCTACATTAGAATGCTCGCCTAAGTGAGCCTCCGGAATCAGCTCTTCTACTACAACATACATCATGGCACCTGCAGCAAAAGACAAAAGCCAGGGCATTAGTGGTGCAATGCTTCCAGCAATAATAACGGTAAGAATTCCAAAAACAGGTTCCACGATTCCGGATAAACTTCCTTTTATAAATGCCTTTTTTGCAGACAGCCCTTCCTGTCTCAGGGGAAGGGAGATTGCAGCACCTTCCGGAAAGTTCTGAATACCAATTCCTAAGGCGAGAGCCATGGCTGAGGTATAAAGCGCAGGATCGCCTCCGTGCTGCGCTGCAAGAGCAAAGGCCAGACCGACTGCCATACCTTCCGGGATGTTATGAAGGGTTACAGCCATAACTAGCAGTGTGGTACGTTTCCAGGAAGAGGAAACGCCTTCCGCTTTATTCACTCCGGGATTGCTCATATCTGGATGAAGATGAGGCAGATAGGAATCCAGTACAATTAAAAACAGTACGCCCAGTAAAAATCCACCGGCAGCAGGAATCCAGCCGATGCCGCCCTTTGCTTCCGCCTCTTCTATGGCAGGAATGAGCAGAGACCAGACAGATGCTGCAATCATAACGCCTGCCGCAAATCCAAGAAAGATTCTCTGAATTGATTGGTTTACTTCCTTACGGAAGAAAAATACAACCGAAGCTCCCAGTGTTGTCATTAGAAATGTAAAGCCGGTTCCTCCGGCAGCCCATAATATTGGTGTCATAAAATTCCTCCTTTCTATCAGAAAAAGTTAGCAAATGCTAACCTGCATTTCTTACATTTACTATACCATAACCCATTAAATGTGGCAATGAAATAAATTCCCTTTCCATTTACGACAAAATTGTGTTAAAATAGACCTGATTTTACATACGAAAGGAAATTGATTGATGAACATAGATAAAGACTGGAACAGACGTTTTGCAGGGCCGGTTTTACTGGCCGCAGTGACTGCAGCCTGCCTGTCTGCATGCAATAGTGAGAGCGGAATTAATAAGAAAACAGAGGCTGCCACACCTTCCGTGGCTACCGTCTCTGAAGCAAAGAAAGAGCAGCCCATTCAAATTCTGACACCGGGAGGATTATTGCTTCCAGATATTGATAACGTTCCGGTGCTGGAAGATAATCCTATACCAGAGTTTTTGAGAAACGGTGTGGAGCATCCGGTGGTGGCCAGCCTTCAGGAACGTTTGATGAATCTTGGATTTATGGATAACGATGAACCTACGAAATATTTCGGAAACGTGACAGAGGCAGCAATAAAGACTTACCAAAGACAAAACGGACTGGTTCAGGATGGGATTGTGGGACCGGAAACCTTAAATTCAATTATGTCACCGTCAGCAAAATATTATGCGGTTGCCAAGGGGGTTCAGGGTGATGATATCACCAGGATTCAGAACCGTCTTTATGAACTGGGGTATCTTGCTAATGCAGGTCAGGTATCTGGGACCTTTGGTGATGAGACAGAGGTGGCAGTTCAGAAACTTCAGGAGGTCAACGGTCTTAATGTAGATGGTAAGGTTGGACGCCAGACGATCAACCTGCTTTACAGTGAAGAGATCCGTCCCAATTATCTGACCTATGGAGAAAAGAGTGACGTAGTGCTTGCCTGCCAGCAGCGCTTAAAGGCACTTGGATATTTGATGACGGAACCAGATGGCGCCTATGGAAATGATACAGTAACTGCTGTGAAGCAGTTCCAGTCACGCAATGACCTTGTTGTAGATGGTTATCTGGGACCCTCAACCAGAGTAGCGTTAAACAGCTCAGAGGCACAGCCCAATGGTATGGGACTTGGAGAACAGGGAGATTCTGTAACCAAAATTCAACAGCTCTTAAATAAATATGGATATCTGGCAAAAGGCAACATAACCGGCTATTACGGGGAAGCAACAGAAAAAGCCGTTAAAGAATTCCAAAGCAGAAACGGTCTTTCTTCCGATGGTGCTGTAGGTCAGATGACCTTAAGCAAATTAGCCGGAAGCGGCGTAAAGTCTGCCGGTAGTTCCGGCGGATCAGGAAGTAATACTGGAAAGGGAGGAACTGTTAAGGGCGGTTCTGGCGTCAGCGGACTTCTTTCCATTGCAAGATCCAAGCTGGGCAGCCCTTATGTGTGGGGCGCAAAAGGATCAGGCTCTTTTGACTGTTCCGGTTTTATATACTGGTCATTAAATCAGGCGGGTGTCCGTCAGAGTTATATTACCTCTTCCGGTTGGAGGAGTGTTGGAAAATATACGAAGATATCAAGCTTTGGCAGTCTGCAGGCAGGAGATATTATCGTTGTTAGCGGTCATGTGGGAATTGTGGCCGGCGGCGGTAAGGTAATTGATGCTTCTTCCAGTAACGGACGTGTGGTAGAACGGTCTTTAAGCTCCTGGTGGAGCAACAACTTTATCTGTGGCTGGCGTATATTTGGATAGGAACGGTTCAGAATAATGGGTATGAAAAAACAGAGAAAAGAAATTAATATGATTACGGATCATCCGGGAAGGTCGCTTCTCCTTTTTGCACTTCCCATGATCCTTGGTAATTTATTTCAACAGTTTTATAATATTATTGATTCTGTTGTGGTAGGACGTTTTGTTGGGGAAGAAGCTCTTGCTTCCGTGGGGGCATCTTTCTCTATTACCAATGTATTTATTGCCATAGCGGTAGGCGGAGGAATTGGAAGTTCCGTCGTGGTATCACAGTTTCTTGGTGCAAAGCAGACAGGGAATATGAAGACAGCCATTTCCACAACGCTGATTAATTTCCTGACGATTGGTGTGATTTTAGGTGGACTTGGTCTGGTTTTTAATGACCGGATTCTAATTCTTATGAATACACCCTCCAATGTTTTTGAGCAGGCAGCGGTATATTTAAGTATCTATTTTATTGGTCTGCCATTTCTGTTTATGTATAACGTGCAGGCAGCGGTGTTTCAGTCTCTGGGAGACTCTAAAACACCGCTTTATCTTCTGCTTTTTTCTTCGCTGTTAAATATTGTGCTGGACCTGGTGTTTGTAACACAGCTCCATAAAGGAGTATCAGGTGTAGCAGCAGCCACTTTAATTGCACAGGGGTTGTCAGCTGTTCTCTCATTTTCCGTTCTGATCAGGCGGCTTAAAACTTATGAAACCACAGAATTATTCCAAATCTATGACTGGAGAATGACAGTCCACATGATGCGGGTAGCCATCCCTTCCACGCTTCAGCAGTCCATTGTACACATTGGGATGCTATTGGTTCAGTCAGTTGTCAATGGGTTTGGATCTGCGGTTATGGCAGGATTTGCAGCAGGAACCAGGATTGAGTCCATCTGCATCGTACCAATGCTGGCTCTTGGAAATGCCATGTCTACGTATACTGCTCAGAATATGGGAGCTAAAAAAACAGAGCGTATTAAGAAAGGTTATAGTGTGTGTTGTCTGATGGCAGCAGCATTCGCTGTGATTATCTGCATCTTAATGCAGGGCTTTGGAGAGATATTTATAAGAAGTTTTCTAAATGAAAGCAGTGCCAGTGAAGCGTTTGCAACTGGAATCAGCTATGTTCATTTCATATCTTTCTTTTATATCTTTATCGGGTTAAAAGCAATAACAGACGGGCTTTTAAGAGGTGCAGGAGATGTGGTGGTGTTTACGGCTGCCAATCTGGTGAATCTGGCTATCCGTGTATCGGGAGCGGCTTTGCTTGCGCCTGTAATCGGGGTCCAGGCCGTATGGTTTGCAGTACCCATCGGCTGGACCGCTAATTACATCATATCACTGATCCGCTATCTCACCGGGAAGTGGGAGCGAATTCACCTTATTTCTTAAGGGGAAATGCAACAGTTGCTTTAAACAAATCTCCATCAATATAAAGCTGGAACTGCCCTCCCTGAAGCTCTGTCAGGCTCTTCGCAATGGAGATTCCAAGACCGCTTCCTTCGGTAGTTCTTGCAACATCACCGCGGACGAACCGCTCCGTCAGTTCGTCCGCCCGGATGTTTAACGGATTCTCAGAAATATTTTTAATGGTAAATAAGATCTTATCTTCTTCTTTCGTAATGTCTACATAAACACGGCTGTGTTCCATCGCATATTTGAATGCATTGTTGTAAAGGTTTTCAAGGACTCTCCATAGGTACCTTCCGTCTGCCTCAATCAACATGGTATCATCTGGAAGCGTAGACACCAGCTCTAAATGCCTCAGTGCAAACTTTTCTTCAAATTCTCCGTTTGTCTGGTAGATCAGTTCAACGAAATCAATGCTTGTCATATCCAGTTTTAAATTACCGGAACTTGCTTTGGAAGCCTCCACCAGATCTTCCGTCAATGTCTTCAGTCGCTGGGATTTCTGTTCCAGAACCTCAAGGTAACCCTGAATTCGTGGGTCCTGTATTTTCTCCCTTTTAATTAAATCCACATAATTGATAATCGACGTAAGAGGTGTTTTTATGTCGTGGGATACGTTGGTGATCAGATCAGCTTTCAGCCGCTCACTGCGAACCTTTTCCTGCAGGGCAGTTTCAAGTCCTGTGCTGATATGATTGATATTTTCTGCCAGCTCCCGTTCTTTTCCATAAAATAGTCTGGTATCAATCTTATATGTGGTATTTCCGTTGGAGATATTTAACAGGGCCTGGTTGATCTGATCCGTCTGCCAGGCATTTTTATACATCTGATGAAATACCCAAAGATCCAGGAGAAGAAACAGCACAGCTACTGCTCCCATAAGAATTCGGGATTCTAAGTCGTTATAGGTAAAGAGTAAAAATGAAAAAGCCATAATCATCACAACATTAAAAATCAGAAACAGAGAATAGGTTATCATGATTCTGGTTGTAAAACGGTGATGCTTAAAATAGAGTAAAAGGGTTTTTACCCCTTTATTTAGCAGGCTGTTCTTCCATAAAACCCCGGACTTATACTGTTTTAAGAGGTTTAATAGTGCAGAAACTCCTGTCACATATAAGATGAGAACTTTTAAAACCAGCTCACCATAGTACCAAACCTCAGTAGAAAGGAACAGATGGATAATCTTAAAAAATATAAGCTGTGAAACCAACAGTGCAATGCCGCAAGCAGCCAGGTATAAAATTAGACTGATCTCCCCAGGAAGCCGATCCATTCTCTTCATGAGAGGAGAAGGACTTTGTTCTTCCGGAGCACCGGTGAGTAGAACCAGCATGTAAAGTGTTGCGGCGCAACCTAAGATTCCCAGAGCAAGGCAGATCATACCAACGATGAAAAACAGACGTATCTGATCAAAGGATTCAGCAGCCTGAAAGTAGGCGTCTTTGTAAGGATAGGATGTATTAACAGCCACAGACATATGATAATTCCCATTGTTATAGGGATTAATCTTTTCAAGTTCAGGAGATACGTTCTTTGGAACAGAAGTTAAGTTGGAATCTACATAGAGTGCCTCACCTGTAACGTATAAATATTTCCCCAGCGATTTAAACTCATCAACGGTTTTACCTGGGAAATTGGTATAGAGTTTATAATCCTTGTCTGTATTCTGATACTGGATTTCAAACTTTAAGTTCCCTGGATTCTGGATAAACCGGTAATAGAACCGGTAATAGTTCCCCAAATGAGAGAGAACCTCATAGGACAGCTGATCAATGGACTGAAAAGAGTCACCTGGTTCTGCGGCCTTAAAGTCAGGTTCATAAGCCCGGTAAACGACCTGATAATTTAGATCTTCACCTGTATTATTATTAGGGTGACCTCCACTTACTTTAAACTGTTCATTTAAATAATAACCCTTTGACTTGGCGTGGCGGATCATCTCATCCAATGTGAAATCTTTCGTAGTTCCCGGCCCGTCAGCAACCCGTATGATAAATTTGGAGTAATCCAGCTTTCCGTTTGTTTCAAATACTTCTTTATATTTTACATAGTTAAAAATATCATCAATATCAGATTTCAACTGACCTGCAAACTCGGGGGTATCTTCATAACTTTCGTTGGCAATCCATCCGATACCTTCTCCATAATGGGTGTTGTTGTACATGACAGAGACACCGATCACTACCAGAAGGGAAAACAGGAGATGGGCCAGAATCGCCTTTTCTTTTCTTTTTTTCATAGTGGCTCCTATTGCTTTTCGATCTTATACCCAACGCCCCAGACTACCTTTAAGTACCGCGGTTCTCTGGGATTGATCTCGATTTTCTCCCGGATATGGCGGATATGAACAGCAACCGTGTTATCGGCGCCAATTGCCTCCTCATTCCAGATCTGTTCATAGATCTCATCAATGGAGAAGACCTTTCCTTCGTTTTTTACAAGAAGTAAAAGGATGTTATATTCAATGGGAGTCAGCTTAATGATTTCATCGTCAACCGTAACTTCTTTATTATCATCATTAATAGCAAGTCCACCGCATTTATAGATCTGTCCGGCAGGCTGCTGATTCATATTACCAAGCTGGGTATAGCGGCGCATCTGTGATTTGACTCTTGCCACAAGTTCCAGTGGGTTAAATGGCTTGGTAATGTAGTCATCTGCCCCGATATTTAAGCCAAGAATCTTATCGGTGTCTTCTGATTTGGCTGAAAGAATGATGATAGGAATACTGCTTGTCTCCCGTACTTTTAAAGTAGTGCGGATACCGTCAAGACCTGGCATCATAACGTCCAGAATCATAAGATCCACTTCATTTTCCTCCAGCAGTTCCAGAGCTTCAAAGCCATCGTAGGCTTTTATTACATGGAAGCCTTCTCCGGTCAGATATATATCAATCGCTTCAACAATTTGCTTGTCATCGTCACATACTAAGATATTTTGCATTTGATAACCTCCTTTTTTCAATATTATACAACGAAGGCAGTAAAAAAGCACATTACATTTTTATGAAGAGAAGGAAAATGAAGCAGTTTCTATCATGTTTCCAACTGATTTTTCATATGCTTTACCAATTCAGGTAAAAGGGTGTTGCTATGAACATATATGTAGTAAAGCCGGGTGACAGTGTAGATTCCATTGCCGCGTCCCAGAACGTTCCGGTAGAAGCATTGACATATGACAATCAGATTTATCCTCCATACCGCCTGGCAGTCGGTCAGGCACTTTATATCAGGGGTGACAGTCCGCCCGAAGACAGGATTCCACTTTATGTGTTTGGCTATGCATATCCCTTCATTAATCCGGATAATCTGGATGAAACTCTTCCATTTCTCACTGACCTTTACGTTTTTTCCTATGGATTTACGTTAGAGGGAGATTTAGTTCCGCCTCAGAGCCCGGATGACTGGATGATCGATCGTGCATTGGAAGCCGGAGTGCGCCCGGTTCTGACTTTAACGCCCTTTGGACCAGATGGCCGGTTTAATAATAATCTTGTAACAAACCTGGTACACAACCCACAGATTCAGCAGCGTCTGATATGGAATCTTGGTAAGATCATGCAGGAGAAACGGTTTGGCGGTCTGGATATTGACTTTGAGTACATTATGGCAGATGACCGTCAGGCTTATGCGGACTTTGTAAAACGGATCACGCAAATCATGAATCAGTTTGGCTATCAGGTGACGGTTGCACTTGCACCCAAGACTTCCGCTGATCAGAGCGGGCTTTTATATGAAGGGGTGGATTACAGGCTTCTTGGGGAAGCGGCAAACAGGGTTTTGCTTATGACTTATGAGTGGGGGTATACATATGAGCCGACAAGATATAGGTAATTATAAATCCTTTAAAAACCCAGTGTTTTAGCGGTTTTCCGGGATCCGTGGAAAAATGTTTAATGTGAAGTTCGCCGTATTTCCGGCGCCTTTTTTATTTCTTTCAGTTTTTAGGTAGTCAATACGGTCTATTACATTTCTTAACATTGAGTTTCTTGTTATAACATCGTCGATTTCCCAGTATGCTTCAATTAACCGTTCAATAGCTGGAATAAAGTCCTTGCGAGCCTGCTCCATGGCAGTGATTCGATCCCGTTCTTTCTCAATGTGATCCAGCTCTTCCTCCAGTTCAGCCTTTTGAGAATCTAATGTTGCACGGCGCTCCTGGAAAGTTTCAAGATCATAAACACCTTGCTCCAGAAGGTCAAAGGTTTTATTTAACTGTTTCAATGTCTGGTTGAGCTTTTCTTCTATATTAATAATGGAGTTTTCTAACACTGCAAGTGTTGTTTCCCCTTCATGTTCTGATTGCTCTGGCCATTCTACGTTATACTCCGGGATCCATTCTTTTAGGCTTTCAATAACCTGTTCTTCTATTAAAGTGAGAGGAGAGGATATATTGCTACACTTACTGTTTGCACAGCGTAAAACGGCGTAGCGGAGCCGGGTATTACTGGGCTGCCTGGTCATTAAGTTTCCGCACTTTGCACAGTATACCAATCCTGAAAGTGGGTTCTGCAGGGCAGTACTTATATTAATGGGGAGTGGCTTACCGGCTTTGATCTTTTGCGCCAGGTTAAAGGTATCTTCTGAAATTATGGGATCAAAGCGTCCCCGGACTTTCTCACAATCCGCATCTTTTGGCCGTGATTCAATAATGCGTCCCCCTACCATTTGTTTGTGGACCTTGCGCCATTGCCATCTTTGATATCCACAATAGGTCGGGTTATTAAGTATATCAACAATGGAAGATGCGGACCAGGGCTTTTCACTTCGAGATGGAACGCTCAGCTCATTGAGCCGATCTCGGATCTGGTAGGATCCAAACTGGGCATAGCTGCCGTCTTCCCGGGGTTCGCCTGCTGTGTAGAGCTCAAATATATATTTAATAATTTTAGCTTCCTCCGGCACGATCTGAAGGGTGTAGCCTTTATCACCTTTATGCTTAACCTTTTCATAACCGTAGGGCGCTGTCCCGGCAATATACCAGCCATCACGAAAGGCTGCGATTCGACCGCGCTGGATCCGTCGATTAATAGTCTTATATTCCCGACGGCTCATGAAGAGATTGAATTCAAAATACTCCTCGTCGAATTCATCAGACGGGTCATATGTTTTCATAGGGGTTATGATTCGGGTATTACTAAACTTAAAGGCTTCAGCTACCGTTCCCTGATCCTTTGTGTCCCCTCTGGCCAGACGTTCCACTTCCATGACAAGGACACCTTCCCACATGCCCTGCATTACTTCTACGAGGAGCTGCTGCATCTTGGGGCGGGCGGATATGGTTTCTCCGGAGACCAGTTCTTTGTAAACGGCACCGATTTCAAGCCCCATTTTTACGGATAGCTCTGTCAGTAGCATTTCATGACGGGCGAGGGTTTCACCTTCGCCGCGTGATTCTGCTTCTTTATCAGCTCGGCTTTTTCTGAGATACATGAGATATGACATGGGTGCCTCCTTTCTTAGATCTATTTTATGGAAATAGTATATATTTAATTCTGTTTTGAGAGTTAATAATATGTTTTCTTATAAGGGTGCTCCGAAAATAATGTAATTATATTTATCTCTTTCCATAAGCCCAATAGGAAAGCTTTTTGAAAAGCCGCTCGGTGTTTCAAAGGCACCGGGCGGTCTCATATAATTAATAAAGGTCCAATTCTATTTAAGTCCAACTTGCGCTTTTGCAGTAGCGGAATCATTTGTAAAAGTTACATTGGCATTTGAGCCAGCTGTTCCGTTTCCGTACCAGGTGACTATAATGATTTTGTAACCATTAGATTCAACCTGAGAAGAGATAGTGCCAGCGCTGCCAACTATTTTTTGTACTTCTTCATAGGTCATTCCTGTATCTATCTGGTTATATTCATCCAGGGTTATGTACTCGCTTTTGTCAGCTACTCCGGAAACTTCTTTTTGTATTCCGCCGTTCAATACAGTGCCGATAACTAAAATGCCAGCAAAGACAATTATAAATGAAAAAATTGCAGCTAAACATCCGTGTGATTTCAAATTTCTTTTGCATACAGGGCATACTTTTGCCTTTGAGTTGATTTCAGATTGACAGTATTTGCATTTCTTTGTTTTTGTTTCTTTTCCCATATCTTTTCCCCTTTTAATTTTATTTCATATCTGCCAGTCCGAATCTGTCTTTTACTGGTTCAGGAGCAACGTCGTGGTCATAAACCACAGTTTCCTGATAAGCATTGGGGTCACTCCAATAACGATTATTGTAGTAAACCACGCTTCCGTTTGCCAGATCACGTGCAGTAGCCTCAGCACTTCCGCTATATTCTATCCAACCTTCATGAGGTCCACCAATAGGCATAAGGGTGTTGTAATCACAGGGATTCATGCAAGCTCCGCTATTTGCAAATCCGAACCAGCCGTTTTGAAATTGGTACCAGCCTGTTTTCATATAACCCGTCTTGTCAAAATAATACCAGTTATGATCAATTTCTTTTAATCCATTCATGGGATATGTACCGTTATCATTTTGATACCACCAACCGGTTGCATTCTGCTTCCATTCTCCTGCGAACGCAGTAATTCCCAAAGTCATAGATATTACAGTTGTTGCAAAAAACAATTTTAACTTCTTCATGCTCATTCCTCCGCCTAATTATAAAGCCTTATTTGTACACTTTAGATTAAACAATAATTAATTTGCGAACTCTGTGTGTTTTACTTTCCACTTTTTCAGAGCTATGTTCAGCCAGAATCCATAGATACCTACAGTAATAATACAAAGCAGGAGCCATTTTATCCAATTACCGAATAACTGGCCCGCTGTGCCGGTGAAGCGAAGTCTGCGCCCTTCTACAACTGTATGTTTTATTTCCCAGTTATAGATCATGCAGCATGCCCATGGATAGCAGATGCCTAATGTACACACTGTAATTATTGCTCCAAGTAAGTTCCAGCCAATCAATTGCAGAAGACCCCCATCGAAATACGATTCATTTGATGCCATACTCATTTTACCTCTTTTCTTTTGTTGTATTTATTAAAAAGCCATAGGCTATTTTAATTATCTGTCACAAGAGAACAGAACAAACGTTCGAAAATGCATTGATTTTTTCTATGATCCATAATATAATGTGTGATAGACAAATATTCTGGTTGGCTGTTACTTTCCCTTCTAGCCAACTAATCCGTCAAACTCATTTTGCTATAAGGGGGAGATACATAATGCCAGATTACAACTACTATTACAATCTTATTATTGAGCGATTGCAAAACGTAGATTATAAAAAAATAAAAGCCCTTTATTACATTATAGATGGCTTCCTGGGGAATAGCTGATGCTATTCCTCTTTTTGTTCTTCAAACTTCTTAAATTCTTTATATATGTAATCCCAGTACTCATCGGGCAATCCCATCATCATATTGAGATAAAACTTCTTAAACTCATTTTTTTCCTGCGCGAGTTTTCCAACATTCTGAAAATACTGCATATCCTCGGATATAAACATATTCTCTTCGCCGCCTGCGCCGGTACGGAGCCAGTCTTCATTAACGTTGAATTCAGAGCATATAAGTTTAATGGTCTGATCAGATGGATTATTAATTCCTGCTTCAATTCTACTAATAGATGCTTTAGTTACACTTAGGCGTTTACCAAATTCTTCCTGGCTAAGTCCTTTATTTTTACGGATAAGTTTTATTCTATCATTCAAAGTATCACCTCCTAACTACAATATGAAAATAACATAAAAAGTTACGTTAGTCAACAAAAAAGTATTGACATAGTTACGCTGATATACTAATATGTAAATGTAAGTAACAAAAATAAAAGAAAGCGAGGTGAGAAATATGAGAGAAGCCACAGCTACTATATTAAATGAAATTAAGACTGATGCTATTCAGGAACGTCTGATGCAGGCAGAGGAAATGTCTCAGATCTGGGACAATAGTCCAGAGGCGGTGCAGATGTATTTAAAAGGTTGCATGGCTACCGCGGCAGCATTGGCAGGTCGGCAGTACGGGCCAAGAAAAGCAGGGTAATAGGTGAGACCGAAAGTGAGGTGAGAGATGTAAAAAATGAACAATGCAGAAAAGCTAAGAAGCATTGCCGATGGAATACCCTCAAAAAAAGCAATACTTCTTAGTAATAATCCTTCAGTAATTCATCCGCTGATTATTCTATTAATGGATATGATAGAAAAAGTTATAAGAAATACGGATATTCCTGATGCAGAAGATGCAAGTGAAAAAATCGATCAACTCAATCAACTTATCGATCAGTTTATGAAAGTCTGTCTTTGATAGATTGGTAAATGGATAAAAGGTACTCTATTGCCTTGTTAGCAGTTTGTATGGCTAAGTAATGGGAAAAGGGTGAAAGTGAGGTGAGCGTGGTGTTAGAAAAAGAGCTAAAAGAAATTGCAGATAGATATTATAAGGATCCGGAAGATTTTATTAAAATAGAGGCTCTGAAGATTTTCTATGAATCAACAGATGACGAGGAGAGATTACGTGTCTTGGAGTTATTAAACAAAATAGGGTAGCCCCGTGGTTAAGCTACCCTAGAGAATTATTCTACTGTGACTATACCATCTTTAAAATTAATGTCTTTATTGATGATAGAGAAAGATTCCAGCAGGAGTTTAGAACGAGAAATATGTTCGGTTTCTGTTAGTCTTGTAAATTCAGAGCAATAAAATGTCCCCAAGGCTGATAGAGCGACAAGTTTGACATAGAATCTGTTATCTGCAGGTTTTTCCAATCCTACATACGCGCCGCTATAACATTCTCCACTGGTACCAATAATTTTGAATTGAATGTCATCATTTTTTAGTTCATTTATCGTATCGCAAAATGACTGTAAAGACTTAAATAATATCATAGAAATTTTCTCCTTTCTTTAGTACTCGGCATGGCAGTGCCTGTACCTAAAGTATAGAGGAGCAGGAAAATTATAGCAATATGGAAAGGTGTACAAACCGTTCGACATAAACTCAAATAGATAAAGAAAGGGGTGAGGCTATGGCTATAGTAAAAGAGGTTAAAAAGGGAGATACGACTTTCATCTTCCATGATGATTGTTGCAAGGACACAACACCAGAAGAGATAGAAGCTATTAGTAAGCAACTCGGTAAGATTGCATACCCAGCCCTCAGGGCAGCCCACTTACGGAAAGAGGGAACCGCCTGATGGCGGGTATGGTGGACAAGCAGGAGGTGAGAAATATGCCAAAAACAATAGCGCAGTATTTTATTCAGCGCTGGCTGGAAGCAAACTTTTATACATCACACTTAAAGGTGGAGTATACAGACGGACATGAAGCAAAAATCACGGATCAGAATGGTGATACAGCATGTGTTGTTTATGAAGAAGGAGAGATCTTTCTGAAAGAAGCGTAATAATGCGAAAATGAAAGGGGCCAGTTTTTTGCAGCAGTATTTTGAAAACATAAAGGATTATAAGAAAGAACGATTTTCAAGATTGAGGATCATGGTTTTGCGAGTATTGCCATCAATGATATTTATAGGAGTAGTAATGGTGTTGTTTTTTATCTGCGGACATTTGGAAGTAATGTGAAAGAAAGGTGAAAGAAAGGTGGAAGCTCATGGGAAAGCCAGGGAGACCAACCAGAAGCCAGAGGGAATTAATTCTTCAGTACGGATACAATCCTTCAATTTATCTGGTGATATCAAATGAGCCTCGTAAAATGCGGCTGCTTAACGTAGTCACCGGAGACAGGGTAATAATTAAAAAGAAACCCCAGGAGCAGCAACTCCCAGGGTATCAATGTAACTTGTAAATCATTCACATCCCTATTATAGGGAACCTATCGGAGGAAATCAAGATGGAAAAGTTATTTGCGGCAATTTTATTGGCAACTATGCCGGAAAAAGTAAAGGAAGATGCAAAAAAGCCCATAATCCTTAATTTCACAAAGGAAGAAGGATTGACTGGAGAAGTTACCACGACAATCATCGGGTCGGCTTCAGGTGTATGCGCAGGCCTTTGCACTTTGCTCCCGGATGCACTTAAAGCTATGGCGTCAGATGATGTTGTGAGGCAAAAGAAAATCTTAGATACCATTTATGAGAGAACTTGTGATGAACTTGAAATCAAATAGGGGGGGATTCAGATGGGATATAGTAAAGAATGTCCATACTGTAAGGCAAATTTGGATCCAGGAGAGCATTGCACTTGCAGGGAAGAGAAGACAAAAGAAAAGAAGCAGCCTGTGAAAATTACATATCAGATCAGAGAGAGGCAGAATGTCGGTTAATAAGCTGGTACTTGGCAGCCGTGACGAATGGCTTAAGGCCCGGTTGAATCACATTGGTGGATCTGATGCCAGTGTTTGTGTAGGAATGAATCCTTACAGGACCAACGTGGAGCTTTGGGAAGAGAAAACCGGCCAGCGTCAGCCAGAAGATATTTCCGGAAAGGATTATGTCATTTATGGAACTAAAGCCGAGGAGTATTTAAGAGGGCTGTTTGCTTTAGACTTTCCGGAGTATCAGGTTTTCTACGATGATAATAATATGTTCCTTAATTCTGATTACCCGTGGATGCACGCTTCTCTTGACGGAGAACTTGTGGATCAGGGTGGACGAAAAGGGGTTTTAGAGATCAAGACTACAGAGATCATGCAATCTATGCAGAAAGAGAAATGGAATGATCGGATCCCGGACAACTATTTTTGTCAGGTGCTTCATTATCTGGCCGTAACCGGTTATGAATTTGCAGTATTAAAGGCCCAGTTAAAAAGTAAGTGGGGCGGAGAATTAAGAATCGCAACAAAGCACTATTTTATAGAAAGAAAGGACGTAGAGGAAGATATCAAGTATCTGGTCGATGCCGAAAAGAGATTCTGGGATTGTGTGGAGTCTGGCAAACGACCGGATCTGATTCTCCCTGCGATATAAGGAGGTAGTTATGGAGTTAAAGATCTATAATCCGCAGGATAACGGCTTCCTGCAGAAGATTGAATGGAATTTTGAGGAATTAAAATCAGAGATTACAGCAACTGCGTTAGAATATGAAAAATCTGTCTATACGGATGATGCAGTTGGGACGGGAAGGAAAGACCGAGCTAAGCTTAATAAATTTGTAAATGCTTTAAATAAAGAACGAACAGAAATTCGAAAGGCACTTTTAAAGCCAGATGAACAGTTTGGGCTGGAAATTAAAGAACTAACTGGGATTGTTCAAAAGGCGATTGATAATATTGATACCCAGGTGAAAGGCTATGAAGAACGCCAGAGAGAGGAAAAAACGGCTAAGGTTCGGGAGTTTTACGAAGAGAATATCCATGATCTTTCCTCTATCCTTCCTTTTGAACGTGTTTTCAAGTCAGAATATGCCAATGCGTCTACCACAATGAAATCTATTAAAGAGGATATACTGGCTCTGATCCAAAAGGTTGATGAAGGGCTGGCTATTATCAATGAGGTTGACAGTAAGTTCGCGGGAGATATGAAGGAAGTGTTTCTTCGTACCTATGATATAGGAGCAGCTATGGCAGAGAGAAACCGCCTGGAAGCTGCAGAAGAGAAGCGTAAAGCCTATGAGGAAGAACAGGCACGTAAAAAGGCAGAACGAGAAGCTGCCATACAGGCTCAGACAAGCAGGGTAATCAATGCTGGTAAAGCTCCGGTTACCTATTCGCCACCGGTAAAGCCCCAGCCTGTAGCGCAGCCTACTCCTGTTGTGGAAACTGTAGAGGACCCGGTTCATGTGCTGGATTTCCGTGTCCATGCAACAAAAGAACAACTGGACAAGTTAAAGGATTTCTTGAAAGCAAATAATATCCGGTTTGAGCCGGTACCAAAAGGAGTGTAATTTCAATGGCAGTTAATAACAGTCTTGCGAAACAGCAGAATAAAAAAATGGATTTTGGCATGTATCTGACCCAGGATGCCGCGAAGCAGCAGATCAACAAACTCTTAGGAGGGCAGGCAGGAACACGTTTTATATCCAGCATTGTATCTGCCGTTCAGGCAAATCCAGTATTGCAGGAATGTACGAACACTTCTATATTGAGTGCGGCGTTGCAGGGTGAAGCATTAAAGCTTTCTCCTTCCCCGCAGCTGGGACAGTTTTATATGGTTCCATTTAATAACAAAAAGAAAGAGGTCAAGGAAGCTCAGTTCCAGCTGGGATATAAGGGATATATCCAGCTTGCCAAAAGAAGCGGTGTTTATAAAAAGCTCCATGTTATTTCTATAAAAGAAGGTGAGTTGATCTCTTACGATCCTTTAGAAGAGGAGCTTGAGGTGTCATTGATTGAAGATGACCTACTGAGAGAGGTAGCACCTACCATTGGATATTACGCCATGTTCCGGGAGCATAACGGTTATGAGCATAGTATGTACTGGTCCAAAAAGAAGATGATGGCCCATGCAGACAGATATTCAGCGGCATTTAATGCAAAGGATCTGGAGCGATTAGAGAGAGGAGAGATACCGGAAAAGGATTTATGGAAATATTCTTCCTTCTGGTATAAGGATTTCGATGCAATGGCTCACAAGACCATGCTAAGACAGTTGATCTCAAAATGGGGGACTATGAGTGTTGAAATGGTACAGGCCATAGATGCCGATATGGCAGTGATCCGTGAGGACGGTACCGCAGATTATGTAGAGGCGGAAGAAACTGTCAAAGATAATGTGGTTGCAGAGCAGGAGGCAGAGACTACAAAACAAAAGCAGCCGGTTCAGGAATCAGCGGAAAGCCCGGAAACGAGTGTGGAAGATGATTTCTTTAATCAATAAATTCCAATAGAAAGGAGGAAATACAAGTGGGAATCAGCCTTGATAGTATGGGGTGTGGAGCATTGCTTGAAAGAGCTAATCTCGCACTGGCCCAGGTGGCAAGAAATATCATGGATCCCAATACGGATCCGGAAAAAGCCCGTAAGGTTACAATTACTCTGACCTTTAAACCAGATAAGAGCCGAAGACATGTAAAAACATCTCTGGGAGTCAACGTCTCCCTGGCTCCGCCTCTGGCAGATGAAACAATGATGCTGATAGGTCAGGACTTAAAGACAGGGCGGATCGAAATGAATGAGTACGGGAGCAATCAGCAGCCTGTACGGGTTGCCGGGGAATCCTACCCGGTTGCAACAGAAGAAATTCCGCCTCAGTCCAGAAACTTTGATCCAGAGACCGGAGAGATCATAGAACCGGCGCAGTACCAGAAACCAATTAATTTAAGAGAAGCAAATTAGAGAAGGAGATCCTAAACATGGACAATTTGAAAGAAGCATTGCAGTACATTGCAGGACTTGGTGTCGATGCAGAAAAGACAGAAATACTTGATATTAACGGAAAGACCTATGCCAATAAGAACCTTACCCGGTATGACAAGATGCCAAAGGCAGACAGAATCAAAGCCTCCACCCTCACATCTATGGTGGATTACATTTACCAGTGTAACAAGGAATTTCCTGGCAGCATAATTATACATATTGCAAGCCCCACTAAGGTGTACCTGATGTCAGCTCTTGATAAGGAACGGGAGCGAGAGATACTGTTTGAAGTAAATGCAGAGATCTCAGAATTCCGTTTTGATCAGTGGTACGATCAGGAACATATGATGATTGATTTACAGGCTAACTTCCAGAAGAATGAAGACCTTGAGCTGGTATTAAAAGCAGTTGGAAATATTGTTAAGAAGAATGGAGAGACCTATTCCGATGATGGCTGCTCCCAGGTCGCAACCATGAGCACAGGAATTGCAACAAAAGCAGATGTAATTGTGCCTAATCCGGTAGAATTGATTCCATATCGCACATTCCAGGAAGTGGGGCAGCCGGCAAGTAAGTTTGTATTCCGGATCGGAGACAAAGAAGTTCCAGCCTTTAAAATTGTAGAGGCAGAGGGCGGTATTTGGAAGAACGAAGCTATTTCAAATATCAAGGCTTTCCTTATGGAGAATCTCTCTAATATGGAAACTGAAATAAGAAGTAACATTACAGTAATCGGTTAATTGAGTTTACCTCTGTGGTTTTATATGTCACGATCTAAAACCAGTGAATTACCCTCCGCTGCCTTTCAGTAGGTGGCGGGGGATTATAAATGGAAGTAGGTGAACCGCACCATGCCAAGACCCCAGAAAGAGGGTATTGACTACTTTCCGTTTGATATTGACTTCTTTTCTGACCCTAAAATAAAAATCCTGAAGGCAAGGTATGGAGTGGATGGCATTGCAATCTATGTGTATCTGTTATGTGAGATTTACCGTTCAGGATATTACATTCGATTTAATGTAGATTCCCAGTATATTATATCGGACGATCTAAAAATGAGTCCAGATAAGGTGATGCAGGTTTTGAAATTCTTATTGGAACGGTCACTGTTTGATAATAAACTTTTCCAGTCGGACGCTGTCTTAACCTCTACCGGAATACAGAAAAGATTCCAATTTGCTGTAAAAGAAAGAGCAAAAAAGAATCCCATTGAAATAGAGGGTTTCTGGATTCTTCCAGAAGAAAAAACGGAACCCTTTATTAAAGTGAATTCATTTTTAAATAAATCAGGGAATAACGAGGATTATTCCGGGAAAAACTCTGATACTTCCCGGGAATTATCCCTAAAGGAAAGTAAAGTAAAGGAAAGTAAAGAAAATAAAAGTAAAGATATAAGCCCGGAGCTTCCAAAAAGCACCAGGCAGGAAGCGGTATATGAACTGATATTAAATGATGGATCTTATTATCCGGTTTGCACGCAGGAGATCCAAAAGTACCGGGGACTGTATCCTGCTGTTGATATAGATCAGGAATTTCGTAAGATGATTGGCTGGCTTGATACCCACCAACAAAACAGAAAGACAAAGCGAGGTATTAATAAATTCATAAATAGCTGGATAAGCAGAGCGCAGGACTCGGCCAGACCTACAAGAAAGGAAGAACCGAAAAAGAATCAGTTTCAGAGTTTTCCACAGAGGGAAACGGATTATGATGCCATTGTCAACGCACAGTTAAAGGAGATGGGGAAATGTTGATAAGAAGTCAAGATAAATTACAGTTGATACCATTGGAAATAGGGAGCATATCAGCTGGTTATAAAGATTTGGAAGATAGCAAAAGGATTTATTTTTATGATGCAGGTTGTACGACTCCATCAAGCACGCTGGGTTTGTACTCAACACAAGAGAAAGCTATCAAGGTTCTGGATTTAATACAGGAAGCCTATGAAAACAGCTGTACTGTAGAAGCTCATATTCCAGGGTGCACCCCTTACATGGCCATACATAGCACTGTATTTAAAATGCCTAAAGATGATGATGTGCCGGATCTGCAAGAGGAGGATTGACCGTGGAAGAGATGGATCCTGTTGTCAGGCAGGAAATTGATGGAGAAGTAAAACCAGAGCCTTCCCACTGGTATGAAGGGCATATCAGCCTGGAAGACGCAAAGACGTTTATTAAAAGCAATATAACAACGGCAGCTCGTTCTTTTATTGCCATTGGATTTTATTTGAAATGTGTCAGGGACCGGGGATTGTTTGCAGAAGATAATTATCAGGATGTCTGGGATTTTGCCAAATCAGAATATGGTATAAGCAAAAGCACAGCCAGCCGTTATATGTCTATGAATGATCGTTTCTCTGAGAACGGAAACAGTCCCAACATATGTGAAGAGTACCGAGCATTTGGAAAAAGTCAGCTGCAGGAAATGCTATATCTGGAGGATGAACAGCTGGAACAGGTAAAGCCAGGGGACAGAGTTGAAGATATCCGGAATTTACGAAGACCCAAGGAGATCCCATACATAGAGCTACCTGGACAAATGGATTTTGAAATAGACTTTCCTGATATTCTGCCTCCGGATCAGATAGAGCAGCCGGTGACATTACAGAAGCAAACCTTTGAAATAAATGTGGAAGATCTGCTGTCTGGAAATGAAAAGGGGGGCGTTGCGATATCGCAACAGGCAGAGAAAGAGATAAGTTCAAGCAAGAGCGGTTGCATAACCGGATTAAGCCCTTACGGAAGTTGCGTATGTTGTGGAGCAAATGGAGTGGAATGTTGTAGTCAGTGTGGTGAATCCTGTAATGGTAGATGCGGTTGGTTAGAAGATCAACCAAAAGAGGAGGTTTTGGAAAGGGAGAATAACCATAACTTTACAGCTACCCCATTTGGATGTCCTTATAGGGAAGGTTATTCCTGCACAGTTCCAATAGAAAATAGATCGTATCCAGGTAATGGATATAACTGCGGATCCTCTTGCTGCTGGTCATGTAAGTTTCATGGAGCATGTAAGCTGGAATGTAATGCGTCTGCTGGTCGTAACGGATCTCTACCAGAATATGATGCTGCATGGTTTGTAAACGAATGGGGAAAGCGGGTTCCGGAGGAGCTGAAAGGCGTACTAAAGGAGTGTAAAGAGCAGGAGAATAATTCGGATCGAGCCAAAGCTGTACAGAAATATTTAGCACCTTATGGTTATCACGGCACGGGGTGTGGTGATTACGATTTTACCTATCATGGATTTGCCGGCGGAATAGATCTCAAAATCGGCAAGGTAGATACCCACTTAAAGTATGGTCGGTTTGTGCAGGAACTTATGAACCTGTTTCCGGACTTTGAAGAACCTGTAAGCGAAGAGCCTGAAAGCGTACCAGAACAGGAGGAAAGTGTACCGGAATATACTGAAAACGTAATTGATGGAGAATATGAGGAAGTCACCCCAGAGCCGACGAGTCCTTTTGTTTATAGCTTAGAGGATATTAGAGAGGAAACAAATTTCCTGAAAGAGCAATTAAAGCTGTTAGGTGATGAGGACAGTAACCTTAAATTCGCACGGAAACTCAGAATGCAGTATGATGCCATTCTTCTGGTTAAGAAAGAATTTGAAAATTATCTGAACCGGCAAGATGATGAGCCAGAGGAGCCTGAATATCCAGAACAGCCAGAACTTCCCCTCCTGAAGAACAATGATCAGCGCGCAGCTTTCATAGATGCCTATGAGACATGGCCGATATGGATCGAAACCAAAGAAACCGGAGAACGCTATTACCGGTATGATCTATCAGAAAAGGCTGCCATTGTGGTAAAGGTATACTGGAAGCATTCCTGGGAGAGCTATAAAGAATCCAAGGATTATGAATACGGCGCACAACAGTATTACCTTATGGGAGTGAAATCAGAGTGGTGCAAGGGTAAGAATGTTTATGTACAAGATGATACCAGGAGTTTTTATGAGTGTAGCACAAACCGATCAGCTCTGGTGGAATACTTAAAAGATTTTCAGAAAAGTAAATGATCTCTGTAAAAAGGGAGGAGCCGGTAAGATCGGGGGAATCCTACCGGCTGAAGTATGAAAAAAAGTATTTATATAAAAGGTTGTTTGCCTCTTTACAAGTATTAATATACCGGGGAAATGTGACGGGAATTTGATGGATCTGTGAAGAGATTGTGAAAGAACTTGGCACATTGAAATCTTAATATTGATAGTTAGTAGGCTTTTAGTTATTATAATATTATTAAAAATGATTATAGGAGAAAAGACATGCTCAAAATTAAATTAACAATAATTGAAAGTAAATGTCGTGGTGGATATCATAAAGCAGGTGAAAGTTTTTATGTTGAAGATTTGTGCCCACCAATATGCCATGAGCTTTGGAATAGTGCATATCCTATGATATACGCACTACAAAATGGCGCTGTATTAGATTATGGCGAAGGCAAAGACACTCAGTTTGATATTAAATGTCCAGATGGAGGACGGGTAATATTACACGGAAAATTGGTTGAAAATTAATATAGTAAATACATTCTAAACTACCAACTATCAGTATTAAGCTGGTAGTTTTTTTATTGCCAGAAAAAGAAAGGAGATTAAGTTGGTAGAACAGAATGAAATGCTAAAGATCGTCACTCCTATGATGGAGCATGTATGCGATCATCTGTGCCGGTTCCCCTGGGAAATTGGACGCAAGGAAGATCTGGAAGAGGTATGCGCCAATTGCCAGATGGATCAATATACAAACCGTATTCTGAATGGAAGTTTGGGACTATGATCGGAAGCAATGAAGGCCTGATCGGGATCCTGCTTAGCAGTGGTGAATACATAGACGTTCCCCAGGAGCGGGTGAGAATTGTATCAGTGGAGGTGGAGAAAGATGAAAAAGAAAACCAAGAGTCCGGCAGAGCAGTTGGCAGTATTCCTCAATTTTGTTGATCAGTGCATGGCAGAATATCGTCTCGCCTGCGATATGGTAAGTCAAGAGGACAAGCGTCTGCAGGATTTGCTTCATGGGATAGAGTTCTCCGAAAACAGACCAGAGGCAGATAAGGAATTAACAAAGCTTCGCAGAAGCCGTAAGGTGCGCAGAGAAAATAAAGATGCTGTGAAACGGTATCAGCTTATTGTGGAGTTTTTCAATGATCAGAATAATAAAGCAACGCTTAATAAGATGCGGCAACTCCTGGGAAGACAGAGGAAGGAAGAGGAGTTTCTTAATGGTAAGCGGTTTTATAAGCCAAGGGCGAACAGCTGACAGTAGGGAGGTGGTAGATTGGATATTAAAATAACTAAAAGAATCCTGGAGGATTATAAAAAACTAAAGCGGGAAATTCCCATTCTGGAAGCAGAACTGCAGGAGATGATTACAACAGAAGCAGGAATGGGGAATGATACTATTTTTGATTATCGGGACGGTTATCCCAAGCCCCAGAGTGTTATTGGCTTTAATTGGCCATTATACGAAAACAGGAAAAAGGTTTTGGAACGTAAGAAGGAAAAGCGAAAGGCAGTAGAAAAATGGATTGACGCCATTGAGGACGGGCAGACCCGTTGTGTTTTTCGCATGAGGTACATAGATGATATGAACTGGGTAAAGATAGCTGCAAAGACTGGGTACAAGGGCAATCATGATTATCCAAGGCTCTATATCCGCGATAAATATTTAAAAGAGTCTGGAATTAAGTAAAAATATCGTTTATATCGATAATATCGATTTAGAATACAATTAGATAAAAGGGTCTCCTACCGGAGGTCCTTTTTTAAACCCCGACAGGAATTTTGTTACCGTCATTTGAGAGGAGATGGTAACATGAATAGTTTTATTAGTTGGATAGGTGGCAAGAAACTTCTGAGGAAAAAGGTTTTAGAGCAATTCCCAGATCCAGAATCTTATAACCGGTATGTTGAGGTATTTGGTGGAGCGGGCTGGGTATTATTTTCCCGAGACAAACATGCGCCTATGGAGGTATTTAACGATGTAAATGGTGAGTTGATTAATTTATACAGGATAGTGAAGCATCACCCGGAAGCCTTACAGGACGAGCTGGAATGGCTGTTGATGTCAAGGGAACAGTTCTTTGATGAATTGAACCGTAATACCAGGGGGCTGACTGATATACAAAGAGCCGCGAGGTTTTTCTATATAATCAAAGAGAGCTTCGGAGCAGATTGCAGATCATTTGGTGTTAGACCGAGAGATTTGCAGAAAACAATTGATTACTTGAAAGAGGTATCTGGCCGCTTAAACAAAGTCGTTATTGAAAATCAGGACTTTGAACGGTTGATTAAGACATATGATAGCCCTGATGCCCTATTCTATCTGGACCCACCGTACTATGAAGCAGAAAAGTATTATCCGGATCGGTTTAACCCTGAAGATCATGAACGGCTGCGGGAATGCCTGGTCAATATTAAGGGAAAATTTGTATTGTCCTATAATGACTGTCAGCAGATCAGGGATCTCTATGAAGGATTTACGGTCGTTGAGGTTGATCGGGCGGACAACTTGGTGAATAAGAGCCAGAGCCGGAGGTATAAAGAGCTTATTATCAAGAATATTTAATAGAAATATACGTCTGGCGGTTAGGTGTTACAGCCTAACGGCCGATTCGCCCGGTTAGACTCTCCCAAGACATTCCTGGATGCAAAGGCTCCTGGCTTATAGCTAGGGGCTATATTTATGTAAATTGATTGACAAATAAATATTATAATATTACTATTTATATATATTTTATTATCATAATCATATTTGCTTATTAGTATATTCAGAGGGGGGGATATATATGAGTTCAATAGCATTCCTATCAGGTATTCATGGGGTAGGTAAGGGATATTTAGGGAAAAAAATATCTGAATCTATGAATGTATCAATTTATACTGCCAGTGATCTAATACGACAGTATGGCCAGCAGGCTTTAGATGGTAAAATAGTTCCAAACATAAATAGAAATCAAGATTTGTTAATATCAGCAATTCATGAAATTATTCCAAGTAATGAAGATTTTATTCTTGATGGACATTTGTGCTTAATCTCAAAAAATAATGAAATCAGTAGAATCCCTAAAACGACATATGAAAGCCTAGGGTTGAAAATCATGATAGTACTTATGGACAATCCTAAAGAAATAGCAAATCGTTTGTTTAAAAGGGATAATAAAGTTTATGATGAAGCTTTCTTAGAGTCTTTTCAAGCGGAAGAGGTTAGATACGCAAAAGAGCTGTGTAATGAATTAAATATTGAATTACTGGTTTGTGAAATGGACGTTACTAAGATAGAAAATTTTATTAAAAAACATTTTTTGGGGGATGAATAAACATGGGGAACAATTTAGAGTATGAACGTTTTGAGGATATTAATTTACAAGATGATTTTTTTGATTCTTTAAAAGAAGATTATTGTGATTTTGAACAATGGTTTAATCGTAAAAGAGATAACAAAGCATTTGTTCATTATGAAGGTAATAAAATAGACGGTTTTTTATATTTTAAATTAGAAGATGACAACGTAACGGATGTAGAGCCACCTATCTGTGCTAAAAAAATTGTAAAGATCGGAACTTTCAAGATTAATCCCCATGGGACCAGGTTGGGTGAACGTTTTATAAAAAAGGCTTTGGATTTTGCAATTTCCCAAAATGCTGACTTATGCTACTTGACAATATTTGAGAAACATGAGGCATTAATAAAATTACTTATTAAATATGGTTTTATGTATTCTGGAATAAAAAACACTTCAGATGGTAGAGAATTAGTCTTAGTTAAAAATTTGAAAACTGTAAGTGGAAATATAGTATATGATTATCCTCTTATTAATACAAATGAAAGGCGAAAGTTTTTAATAAGTATATACCCCCAATATCATTCAGCTATGTTTCCCGATTCTATTTTAAAAAATGAAGATAGTAATATAATTTCTGATGTCACATATACTAACTCTATTCATAAGATATATGTTTGCAGAATGAATGATATTAGAAGTTTAAGAAAAGGTGATATTTTAGTCATCTACAGGACGAAACCAGAAGGCAGGTCAGCAGAATATTCATCTGTTGCAACTTCAATATGTGTAGTTGAGAAAGTAAGAAATCAAAATGAATTTACAGATTTTGAAGAATTTTATAAATATGCAAGCAGATATAGTATATTTGATAAGGAAGATTTAGAGCATTGGTATTCAAAAGGTGGATGTTATGTAATTAAAATGTTATATAATGCTGCCTTAAAAAAGCGTCCAACAAGAAAAACATTAATAGAAACGGTTGGATTAAATAGAGATATATATTGGGGATTTACTAAGCTCACTGATGAGCAGTTTGAAAGAATAATAGAGGTTGGTGAAATTGATGAAGGCATTATTATCCATTAAGCCTGTTTTTGTTGAAGAAATAATGGCAGGTAATAAGAGGTTTGAATATAGAAAAAGAATATTCAAGCAGGATGTTGACTCCGTAGTTATCTACGCCAGTATGCCAGTTGGAAAAATTGTTGGAGAGTTTAAAATAGGCGAAATTATCAATAAGTCGCCAAAAGATGTCTGGCAGGAAACAAAGGATTATTCAGGAATATCGTATCGTTTTTTTCAATCTTATTTTAAAGGCAAAAAAGAAGCTTATGCAATACAAATAAAAGAATTTGTTCCTTATGATATTCCAATAGATCCGTATAAAGATGATATTAATTTTGTCCCGCCCCAATCTTACAAGTACATATATGAAAATGACGTAAAATAACTATTATCACTTATAAGAAATTAATTAAGAGCACCTGTCGATTTTTAATGGATGGGTGTTTTCTTTTGGTAGATTTTAGATTATAATAATGTTATTGCGAGGGGGGATTAAAATGAAAAAAAATAAAATATTAAAATTAATATTATCGTTAATTGGGTATACAATTGCATTAACAGTGTTTTATTTTATTTTTTTAATTGTTGTGGATATTATAAATAAAGGAAGTTTAACTGAAAGTTTTTACAAAGCGAGTTCTATAATATGGTTTGTTTTGTACCTTATATCTTGGGTTTTAATTACAATAAATTATATTAATAGTAAAAAAAGTGAAGTACAGAAATTAATTGATACTGAATTTAAAGCGGAGGAGAAATATAGAGGACTTTATGCGCTTATTTTTAAAGCGTTACTATCAAAGAATGTTGAGTATATTTCTCAATTCAATGGAATTAGAGCCGAATACATGTCAGATTTATTGTCTATACCTATCATTGGTTTGATTTTTACTATCTATTTAAGAGTGGCTGACAATTACGATACATTATATTATGGTTTAAGTAATTTGTTAACATCAGCCGTAAAATTAGAAGATATGGAAATTTTGCCGATAGATACATTATACACAATTTTAATTTTAATAGTTGTATTAGGAGCAATAAATGCATTAATTATTATAGTTAACGAACATTACTTTTTAAAGGTGTATGAAGATGTTAAGAATGACTTTGCAAATAGAGATTTTAAATATGCTAAACTGATTTTTGTTGATGATATAAAAAAAACAAAAGAGATAAATGACATGGAAAACGAACCAAGTACGGAATTGAATAAATGCGAACAGAGGCTCAAGGATTTGATTGATTTGGCCGAAATGATTGAAGATGACATTGAGAAATTCAAAACTAGTGCTGATGAAGCAGTGAGATATAATGTACCACGTCATGAGGCATGGGTCAAACGATGTCGAGAAATAGATATACCTGAAACAGAATTGAAGTTGTTAAAGTTAAAAGAGCATTAGAACAAATCTAATTTGAGGCGGCCAACCCCGTCTCTTTTTGAAATTAGCCAGATTGAAAGGTGAGGTGTTCCGGATATTTTGATTAGTTACGGTTTTTACGTGCTTTTTTATTCAAAACTACTCCCAATTATTCCGAATGTCTGTTTTAATTAAATAATATTTATAGATTTGTTTCGCTAAATTTCTTATATAATTAGTAGCACAGGTGTTGTAGCTTATTTATTTTAACAAAATACTGCTCCGCTTGCTTGTCAGGGACTTGCTCGATATAATGTCATTATC
>SVDU01000016.1:0-461 GCA_015057705.1 Paenibacillaceae bacterium
TCGTCTTTGGCGCATTGATCCAGGAGTATTTCCCTACTGGGGCACTTCCGGTCAATGGCGTAAGACCTGGCACGGGAGCTGTGGTTCCATTAATATAATAATGTACCGTATAGTCAAAATTCTGCGTTTTGTCAATCTCATAGTACACCGTCTTCTGGTTGGTGCCAGCTGCTGTAATTGTCATGCTTGTTGGCTGGTCTGCCATCAGTTTGTAGCCGGTTGTCGTCTTTGGCGCATTGATCCAGGAGTATTTCCCTACTGGGGCACTTCCGGTCAATGGCGTAAGACCTGGCACGGGATCTGTGCTTTCCTTAATCAGGAAATTCACCGTAAAGCCAAACTCCTGCGTATTATCAATCTCATAATACACCGTCTTTTCGTTGGGACCTGCTGATGTGATTATCATACTTGCCGGCTGGGCGGTCATCAACTTATAGCCAGTTGTGGTCTTTGGCACATTA
>SVDU01000016.1:471-120727 GCA_015057705.1 Paenibacillaceae bacterium
GACCTGCTGATGTGATTATCATACTTGCCGGCTGGGCGGTCATCAACTTATAGCCAGTTGTGGTCTTTGGCACATTAGTCCAGGTATATTTCCCTACTGGGGCATTTCCGGTCAGTGGCGTAAGACCTGGAACTGGATCTTTGCTCCCCTTAATCAGGTAATTCACCGTAAAGCCAAACTCCTGCGTATTATCAATCTCATAATACACCGTCTTTTCGTTGGGACCTGCTGATGTGATTATCATACTTGCCGGCTGGGCGGTCATCAACTTATAGCCAGTTGTGGTCTTTGGCACATTAATCCAGGTATAATCCCCTACTGGGGCACTTCCGGTCAATGACGTAAGACCTGGCACTGGTTCTTTGCTCCCCTTAATCAGGTAATTCACCTTAAAGCCAAACTTCTGAGTAGTATCAATCTCATAGTAAACCGTCTTCTCGTTGGGGCCTGCTGATGTGATCATCATACTTTCTGGCTGGGAAGCCATTAATTTGTAGCCGGTTTTCGTTTTTGGTGCATTAATCCATGAGTAGTTACCTACCGGGGCACTTCCCGTCAGAGCCGTAAGACCTGGCACCGGGCTCGAGGTTCCCTTAATCAGGAAATTCACTGTATAGTTAAATTTCTGTGTATTATCTATTTCATAATACACCGTCTTCTCGTTGGGACCTTCTGCTGTAATTATCATACTCGTTGGCTGGGTGGCCATCAGCTTATAGCCAGTTGTCGTCTTTGTCGCATTAGTCCATGAGTAGTTACCTACTGGTTTACTTCCTGTCAGGGCTGTAAGACCGGGCACCGGGTTCGAGGTTCCCTTAATGAAATAATTCACCTTATAGCCAAACTTCTGCGTATCATCGATCTCATAGTACACCGTTTTCTCGTTGGGACCAGCTGCTGTAATTGTCATACTAGCCGGCTGGACGTCCATTAACTTGTAGCCGGTTGTCGTCTTTGCCTCATTCTTCCAGGTGAATGTTCCCACTGGTGCACTTCCGGTCAGAGGTGTAAGACCTGGCACTGCAGTTGTTGTTCCCTTAATCAGGTAATTTACCTTAAAGTTAAACTTCTGCGTTACATCAATCTCATAATATACAGTCTTTTCGTTGGGGCCACCTGCCGTGATTGTCATAGTCGTCGGCTGCGCGTCCATCAGCTTATAGCCGGTTGTCGTCTTTGGCGCATTGGTCCAGGTGAAGTCACCTACCGGCATGCTTCCTGTCAGGGCTGTAAGACCGGGCACCGTGGCTGTGGTTCCTTTAATCAAGAAATTAACCTGATAGCAGAATTTCTGGGTATTATCAATTTCATAATACACCGTCTTCTCGTTGGGACCATCTGCTGTGATTGTCATACTCGTCGGCTGGGCGTCCATCAGCTTATAGCCAGTTGTAGTTTTGGGCGCATTGGTCCAGATGAAGTCACCTACCGGCTTACTTCCTGTCAGAGCCGTAAGACCCGGAACTGCAGTTGTGGATCCTTTAATCAGGTAATTCACCTTATAACCAAACTTCTGTGCATTATCAATCTCGTAATATACCGTTTTCTTGTTGGGACCAGCTGCTGTGATTGTCATACTTGTTGGCTGGGCATCCATCAGCTTATAGCCGGTAGTTGTTTTTTCCTTATTCTTCCAGGTAAATGTTCCTACTGGGCCACTTCCTGTCAGAGCCGTAAGACCTGGCACTTCAGTTGTGGTTCCTTTAATCAGGTAATTTACCGTGTAGTTAAATTTCTGGGATTCATCAATCTCATAATACACACCAATCTCGTTACTTCCAGCTGCTGTGATTGTCATACTCACCGGCTGATCAGCCATCAGCCTGTAGCCAGTTGTGGTATTTGGCACATTGATCCAGGTGAATGTTCCCACTGGCTCACTTCCTGTCAATGGCGTAAGGCCTGGCACCGTGGCTGTGGTTCCATTAATCAGGTAATTTACCTTATAACCAAACCTCTGAGTAGTATCAATCTCATAATACACCGTACTCTCGTTAGGACCAGCCGCTGTGATTGTCATGCTCGCCGGCTGGGATGCCATCAGCTTGTAACCAGTTGTGGTCTTTGGCGCATTGGTCCAGGTAAATTCTCCGATCGGTGCACTTCCTGTCAATGGCGTAAGACCTGGCACTGCAGTTGTGGTTCCTTTAATCAGGTACTTCACCGTATAGTCAAATTTCTGCGCTTCATCCACTACAAACTTAGCATAGTAAGTTGTACCGTCTACCCACCCAGTGGCAGGTCTTATTGGTGTATACTTACCATCAGTGGATACTTGGACTGTACACTCTGCATTACTATACCAACCGCTAAGTTTATATCCCCTGTTTGGAGATGCCGCAGCGCCTTTTGAATTTCCAATGTCCGGGTTTAAATTTTCACTGGAAGGAGATACATTTCCGCCTCCAATTGCCCGATAATTAATCTGAACACTGTTTTTTAATTTCCATTGTGCATACAAAGTTACTGTGTTTTCCGCTGTGGAATGATTTGCATTAATAAATTCCTGTGTAAGCTTAAATGAACTTCCCTCGTTAAAAGCTTCACCGCTTCCATCAGGTCTGGTATTCCAGCCATTAAATACATATCCATCTTTCTTTAATGGAATCCATTTCCCGCCTTCATACCCACCGGCTTCTGCTGCAATAACATCAGCGTTCAGATTATACTTGTGACCATCTGGAGTTAACCCCCCAGTATTACCATTTCCGGCATAGTCGACGTAAAAGCTCTTATTATTTCTAATGATGCCGTCTACATGCCAGCCTTCCGTCCCACAAGCTTCTGATTCATATTTTATTACATACCATTCAATATACTCATTATTTTTAAGATGTTTTGATTCCCAGTCATCAACAACCTGATAAAATTTATCATTTAAATTCGCCTGTACACTGTCTTTTCCAGTTACTGTTATTAAAGGGTTGATATAATTTAACAGATTATCGCCATTTCCTATGGTTTTATAAAATTGACCGTTATCCTTATAAATGAATTCATAGCTGCGATTAGTCTGGTTTCTCGGTTCTGCCGGTAAATCGCCGCCATCGTTTAGAACTGCAATCCATAATCGTCCTTTTGCATCCCCATTATCCTGTGCCCAAACCGCATACAAGGTTTTCAAATTAGCAGGTTCATTCTCTTTTATTGTGAATGTGTCTGTATAAACTTCATTATACCCTGCATTGCCCTTGGCAGTTATTTTACCTCCGTCTGGCGTCTCACTCCAGCCCATAAATCGGTAATTAGGTCTCGTTAATGTGGTGCCATCTGGTAAATCAATCACTTCCCCTGGTTTTGCATTCTTTGAGGATACAGTTCCCTGACCACCATTGGCATTGAACTGGACTGTTAAACCACTCTGGGAATACCATAAATAAATATCATTGTTTTTAAGTTTTATAAAATTATTGGATGAAATGCTATACGATACAATATACTCCCAAAAACCTTCATCACATTTAATAGCCTGGATCACGTTGCTGGTATCATATTTGCTCCCGACTGTGGCTTTTTCAAAGGTATATCCAATTACATTAGGTGCAATATCCTTAACAGATACAGGATTGCCAAATGAAAAGCTTTCAGAACGCACAGCATCTGTTCCAATAGGCACTGCTGTCCCATTATCGTTTTTTACTAAATTTAAAGGAAGAAGTTTACTTCCCCAAAAATTACTAAATACGATTGTATAAGTTGAAAAATGTTCCGCCTCAAACGTAATTTCATTAATGCCTTTATTTTCCTGTACACTTAATTCTTCTGAAACAGGCTCTACAGAAGTCACATCTGCCGCTTTCACCTCGGCCTGCGGTTCATCCTCCTTAGTTGTGGCAACATAAACTACCTCAACCGTATCCGCTTCCTTACTGTGATTCTCCATTGGAGTTCCGGAAAACGTTACCTGTACAGCACCATCCCAGATCTGGTTATCCAGTTTGTTGCCGCTGCGGTCAAGAAGATCAATGTTATAAGATAAAGAGCTGATTACCTCTTTTGACTCTCCATCCTCTTTTGACTGAGCCTCAACCTTCTCTTTTACTGCATCCCCAATACCGGTAACAATGACTGCTGATGCTTTTACGCCTGCGGGTAATACACCCTCCGGTGCATGCAAACGAATAATGGTGCCATCTTCCATAACAAGTTGAGAAGAAAATTCCGGATGTTCTCCAGTCTCAGACATATGAACTTCAACTTCCTGATCTTCATAAATCTCTGGAACCGAATACCAAGTGGTCTGTGAACCATCCGTATTGTCTGTTGACGAATCAGATTTCAATATTTGTCCGTTCGCCGTTACACTCTCAATTGCATATCCAATCTGATTCTTGACGCCAAAGGTCAGCTCCTGACCTTCCTCAACTCCCCTTGGGCCTTCAATAATACGGGCACTGGCTTCCGGATTGATTGTATATGAGATCTTATATCCATCATAGTCTTCCAAAGCTTTTAACTGATTGATTGTAACCGTATATGCCTTGGCTGTGGAGCAGTATCCTATTCCAACCAAATCGGCTGTTCCGGCTGGAGAAGCCTTTGTTTCTGAGTCTGGCGTCTCTGGTACTGGCTTGCTTTCCGAAGGGGATGCCGTACCAGTAGTTGTATTGGTCGTACCCCCTGCCGTGTTCTTGCCTGCAGACGAAGACTGGCTTTCTGCAGGAGCCTGGGTGGTTTCAGGCTGGGCGGTTTCGATCTGGGACGTTTCCGCCTGCGTTGATTCAGCCTTTGGGGGCTCAGCCTGCGTTGACTTAACCTGTGTTGTCTCGGCCTGTGTCGTTTCTGCCGTGGTTGACGCCTCTGTCTCCTTTGATTCTCTCACATTCTCGGGATCAACAGCAGCTGTCTCTTCACTGACTTCTGCAGCTTCCGTTACCTCACCATTTTCTTTGGCAGTAACTACCGGTGCATTATGGCGAATAATTGAAGCCACTGGCTCAGAGACTTTGCTCTCAGAAACCGGAACCTCTTCCGGCTCAGCTACCTCTTTGACTGATTCCTCTGCCGGAGCCTCAGTCTGGCTTTCTGCTGGAGCAGCTATCGTCTCCTCAGGCAGTTTTACCGGGGTTTCCTCCGGTGCTATTGTGGCATCAACCGGTGCTGATGTGGTCTCCTCTGTTGCTGTAGTTTCCTTCACAGGTACAGTCTCAACCGGTTTCACAGCCTCTGCAGGAGTTGCTGTATCCGGTACCTTTGTTTCTCCGGTTACAGTTGGTTGTTCTGGCTTTGTAACAACATTTACTTCCTCTTTACCAAATGCTGATTCATAACTCCTTACCGTAATGCGGTTGGTCTTTTTCACCTTTTCAACACCGTCATCCATTCTGGAAATTTCTGTAGAACAGCTAATGGTATTTTCTCCGTTATTTACGTATAAAAAAACAATTTCTTCATCGCCGGTTACCATATACATGTCATCAGCATTTTCCGGTATGCGGACAAACACACGTAACTGTGCATCCATACCTTCGCCCTCAAGTTCAGGAAACGCTTCGTAAATCTTACCTTTCCCAAAAAAGAGTTCCTTAAACTCCGCAATTTTACCATTGGTGAAATCCAGATCCTCTGCTGTCACCTCATCTCCATTGACAATCGCATCTTCAATGGCTTTAATAAGCTGCGATCCCCCCACTGAGAAAGTAACGGACTCCGATGAACTGGCTGCATACACCTGATTTGTGTCTGCACCTACATTGGCCAGTATCATGGCCGCTGCAAGCAGAAACGCCAGTAATCGTTTTTGAAAACAGTATAATGTCCGCGACGGTATCCTAGATCTTTTTCTTTTTTTCATACATACACATTTCTCCTCTCATAATATTTTTCCATAATAAGGATAAAATGCCGGGTTATGGCATAAGTATATGAAACGGCATTAATCCGATCTGGTAATGTTCTAAAAAACATATTTTGTAATATTATATGATAGGAATGTCAAATTTAATCCATCTTTGTACAAGGAATGCTAAATAATGTTATATTTTCCAGGTACTTTTTATTTGTCTGCATTGTTAAGTTAAGAGATTCATATAGAAGGACAATCCATATACCCAACCCCTCTCCTGGAATCTATCAGATTTAACAATCGTAGCGGTGTCTTATACAAAAAAAATACCATGATGGCAAGGCACAAACTCATATTTGTGCTTTGCCATCATGGTATAAAACAACACTATGAATAACAAATTAAAGAACGTCCTCCCAGTCAAACGGGAGGACGCTCTTTAATTTGTTACATCTGAAAAGACACGGCTCATTACCATATCCTTTATTCCATCTTTATCCACTTCCAAAGCTGCTGCCAGCTCACCATATAACAGATCCTCTGCCTTATTAAAATAGAAATCATCCTTTGCAGTATTCTTTTTGCCTTCTGCAAGTCTCTTTCTTTTTTTCAAATACAGTGTCTTTACAATCTGCATCCAGCCGGCACATTCACATTTTAGCATGATGGCCTTAAAAATGCATTCCCGTTCTCTTTCATCCAACACCCAGATTGCTTCGATGCTGGGGATCTGATCGATGAGATCCATTGCTTCCTCCCTGGTAGCAGCGGCTCTGATAGCTGTTTTTCGGTTATCAACAGGTGTGTAAACGGCACTTTGGTGCTCCTCGTAAAGAGGCTTCAGGGTATAATAGGTCCTCTCCTGATCTGCCTCATACATACGCAGATTCCCGATTTCCTTTACCTCACAGATCCCATGGCTGCCGAATACTACTAAATCATTTACCTGAAACATCATTCATTCCTCCTGTCAGAATACCAACACACTGTTACAATAAAAATTCAAACGCTATACTACTAGTGTAACACTTTTTCAAGTGTTTTGTCAGTGTTTTTTGGATTTCTCCCTATTTTTGTGAAATATAACCAAGGGTACCCTCTGCGTTATTTGTGCATTTTACTAATTTATCAGAAAATAAGCACCCAAAACTGTCTGTATTTTTTTACTGTCAGATAGTTTTGGGTGCTCCTCTTATCTACTATTCTTTATTTTTTCTGGGCTGCCAGCTTTACCGCTGCACTTGCTCCCACGCGATGACATCCTGCCTCAATAAAGGCTCTTAAATCTTCCAGCGTCCGGACCCCGCCGGCAGCTTTAATCTTTACCTCTGGTCCGATGTGCTTTTTAAATAACTGGATATCTTCCAAAGTCGCTCCGCCTGTTCCAAATCCGGTGGAGGTCTTGATATAATCGGCTCCAGCTGCAGTTACAGCCTTGCACATGGCAATCTTTTCTTCCTCTGTTAAATAGCATGCTTCAATAATCACCTTTAAAACCTGATCGCCTGCGGCTTTCTTCAGTTCTGCTATCTCTTCTTCTACCTTCTTATATTCACCATTTTTCACATCGCTGATATTGACTACCATGTCAACCTCCACAGCTCCGTCTTCAATGGCCTTTTTGGTCTCCAAAACCTTAGATTCTGTTACGGAATATCCAAGAGGAAAACCTACAACGGTACAAATTGCAAGAGTAGGGAATTCCTTGTGTACGCGGCTGATATAGCAGGGGGGAATGCAGACAGTAGCTGTTTTATATTCCACCGCCTCCCTGCACAGTTCTTCAATATCTTCCCATGTGGCAAACGCCTTTAACTGGGTATGGTCTACATAACTTAACATCTCTAAATCGGTCATTGTTTTATCCTTTCTATCCTATCAGGTTCTTCACGCCTTCTCTGGTAACTCTTGCATAAATCAAAGGCTCCTCCTCCGGTTTTCCATCGGCAATGGTAACAGCTTTTAAGAATTCCTCTTCTGCAGCATCAAATAATTCCTGCCTTGAGGTGTAGAGCACGGCGATAGTTTCACCTTCCTCCACTTCCTGACCCACCTTTTTCTTCAGAGCAATACCAGCTGTATAATCGATGAGGCTTTCCTTGGTGACTCTTCCTGCTCCCAGCATGGAAGATGCAATTCCGCACTGCTCCGTATTCATGTGGACCAGATACCCCTTCTTCACTGCCTTAATTTCTCTTTCATAAGGCGCTTTTGCAAAGAGTGATGGGTCTAAAATCACAGATGGATCTCCGCCCTGTGCCTTTACCATGGCTGCCAGGCGGTTTAAGGCACTGCCATCCGCTATGGTTTTCTCTGCCATGGCAAAACACTCCTCTGGGGTTCCTTTACCAGCCAGCCAGAGCATTCCGGAAGCCAGATTTAAGCATACTTCTGTCAAATCCTTTGGTCCTCTGCCCTTTAAGGTCTCTACTGCTTCTATTACCTCCAGGCTGTTGCCGATTAAATTGCCCAGGGGAATATCCATATTGGTAATGAGAGCCATGGTCTTCTTTCCCGCATGCTCTCCGATCGCTACCATCTTCTCTGCCAGAGTGACAGAATCCTGAAGTGTCTTCATAAATGCACCGCTTCCGGTTTTCACATCAAGAAGAATACAGTCGCTTCCTGCTGCCAGCTTCTTGCTCATAATGGAGGCCGCAATCAGTGGAATGCTTTCCACCGTAGCAGTCACATCTCTAAGCGCGTACAGCTTTTTATCTCCAGGTGCCAGATTACCGGACTGTCCGATAACTGACAAACCTGTGGTATTGACAACTTCAAAGAATTCTTCCTCAGTCAGAGTTGTTCTCATGCCTGGAATGGATTCCAGCTTATCTACAGTTCCCCCTGTATGGCCAAGTCCTCTGCCGGACATCTTTGCTACCTTAACGCCGCAGGCCGCTACAATGGGAGCCACCACCAGAGTGGTTTTATCACCAACACCTCCAGTGGAGTGCTTATCCACCTTGATCCCCTGAATGGGAGTTAAGTCCACCATATCCCCGGAATGAGCCACTGCATCCGTAAGGATTGCTGTTTCCGTATCGCTCATCCCTTTAAAATAAATTGCCATCAGCATGGCAGACATCTGATAGTCTGGAATTTCTCCTATTACATAGCCATCTATCATGGAACGGATCTCTTCCTCTGTCAGAGTTTCTCCATTACGCTTTTTTGCTATTAAATCATACATCCTCATATTACTTAAAACCTCCCTCATTTTTTCAGTCGGAATTTAAATCCTTCTTTGTAAATCCCAGGGGAAGCAGTTCTTTTAATGTATAAATAACAGTCTCATCTTCTGCTGCCAGGATTATCTGGAATTCTTCCGGGTCACAAAATTCTGCCATTACCTGACGGCAGACGCCGCAGGGAGCGCAGATGCCTCCCTTTTCCCCCTTTTTATTTCCTACAATGGCAATGGCATCAAATTCCGTCACGCCCTCAGATACTGCTTTAAAAAATGCAGTGCGTTCCGCACAGTTAGTCGGTGAGAAAGAGGCATTCTCGATGTTGCAACCAAGATAAACAGTTCCGTTCTTTGCAAGAAGTGCAGCACCTACCATAAATCCTGAGTAAGGAACATAAGCCCTTTTCTGTGCACGATAGGCTTCCTCTTTCAGCAGCCTGATCGTCGTGTCATTCAGCTTCAATCAAACACCTCCTGTTATTTTGCTACTTCACCTAAAAAGCTGGTTCCGGCAATCTCACCCTTTAATCCGAACAAATCCAGTACCGTCGCTGCGATATCAGCAAAGGTGTCTCTTGTTCCAATGGAAACTCCGGCTTTAATTCCCTGTCCGTAAATTAACATAGGGGTGTATTCCCTGGAATGATCGGTACTTGGAGTTCCAGGATCACAGCCATGATCTGCTGTAATGATTAAAACGTCATCCGGTCTCATGGCTTCCATAAACTGCCCAAGCTGAACGTCAAATTCAGTTGCTGCTCTTGCATACCCCTTTACGTCGTTGCGATGGCCGTAAACCATATCAAAATCCACCAGATTGACAAAGCAAAGACCATGGAAATCATCCTGCTGTGCTTTTAAGGTCTGAATCATTCCATCGTTGTTGTTAACGATGGAAGTGGTTTTCTGAATGCTTTTTCCGGCAAAAATATCGTAGATTTTTCCCACTCCGATGGTATCAAGGCCTGCTTCATTAAGACAGTCAAGCATGGTTTTTGCTGGCGGAAAAAGGGAAAAGTCATGGCGGTGGGGCGTTCTTTTATAATCAGGGTATTCGCCGGCAAAAGGTCTGGCGATGATTCTTCCTACACCGTGTTTCCCTTTTAAAATTTCTCTTGCGATCCTGCAGTAACGGTACAGTTCTTCCAACGGCACCACTTCCTCATGGGCAGCGATCTGAAATACACTGTCTGCAGAGGTGTAAACAATTAAATCACCTGTCTCCACATGCTGTTTTCCAAAATCCCGGATTACATCTGTGCCGGAATAAGGTTTATTGCAGAGAATTCCTCTTCCTGTCTGCTTCTTAAATTCATCTAAAATCTCATCAGGAAAGCCTTCCGGATAGGTTGGAAGAGGCTCCTCAGATATAATACCTGCAATCTCCCAGTGGCCGATGGTGGTATCCTTACCCTGAGACCGCTCGGTCATTCTGCCATAGGAGCCTGCTGGTTCTTTCTCTTTCTCACCGGCTGTTACTCCGTCAATATTAAACATACCAAGTTTTTTTAAGTTCGGCGTATCAAATTCCTCTGCTTTTGCGATTGATCCAAGGGTGTTGCTTCCCTCATCATGGAACTTAGCTGCATCGGGAGCTTCGCCGATTCCGAAACTGTCCAGTACAATGATAAATACTCGTTTGGTTTCTGACATATTCATTCCTCCTGTTACGAAAAGGGATTGCTGTGCAATCCCTTTGTCACTACATCAAATTTTCTCAAAACGCTCTACATCTGTAACAAATATGGTAGCCCCGCCAAGTTCGACTGTCATGGGCATCATCATATATCCCGCCGAAACTGACGCGATATTCGGTGCAGGAACGTTGCATGTAATTTTCTGGCGCTTTCCGCAGGTATCCTTGATCAGATTAATGACTTCTTCTACCTGTCCGTCATCAGTACCGATCATTAATGTTGAGTTGCCTTTTTTTAAGAAACCGCCTGTTGTGGCAAGTTTTGTGACACTGAACTGGTGCTCATTCAGAACGTCGGTCACCCGGTTTCCATCATCGGAACTGACGATTGCATAAACAATTTTCATATCTAACACCTCGCTGTCTTATTTGGCAAAACTTCATCCATTCAGATACCATTATTATAAATCATAATCTCCAAAATAGAAACAGCTAATCATAAAATAAATGCCAATTTTCTGTTAAATTTTCAGATTTTCCATCTTTTCTATCAGTTTTTTGTAAATTCGTTCTTTCATCCAGGGCTCATTTACCGCTTCCAGACAATCGTTTAATGAAAACCAGCCCACTTTACTGTTCTCGTCTACTTTATTTCTGATTTCCTCCCTGTCATCTCCTTTCAGTAAATAAGTCACGTTCAGATGCAGATGGGAAGGTACGTATACCCCCTTCTTTTCGTGACCGTCTACGGTTAAGACTTCAAGAGAAAATATCTGGTCCATTACCGGTGTCACTGTTTTAATTCCCGTTTCTTCCCTGGCTTCTCTCATGGCAACAGACAAAAGATCCTTTACTCCGTCTGCGTGGCCACCGGTCCACGCCCATGAATGATAAATATTATGATATGCCATTAATACACGGTCCATGGTCTGGTTTACCACCCAGCCGGAAGCAGAGAGATGAGCTTCCTCATTTTCCCGAAAGAAAATCTGATCTCCTTCAGACAGGCATTTAAGAATCAGCTTTTTGTCCGCTTCCTCCTGTTTATTTATGGGCACAAATTCTTCCAGTTCTTTTTTTAACGTTCTTTCGTCCTTCATTCAACCACAGCCTCTCTTTTTCCTTTGATTATTTCAGTCATACTCTCTCTGTCTGTTGATATATTTAAATAGAACTACTCTATGGGAGGTAAGAAATGGATCTTTCCGCACTTGTTTTTTCTGACAAATCCCCCTGGCCTGATGTTGAAATCGTAACGGCCAATGAACTTTATGCCACAGCCATGCTTTCCAACATCGGTGCCTGTAATTCGGAAATGTCCGCAATCAGCTTATACGTTTACAACAGCATGATCACGAAACGGTATTTTTACGATATCGCAGAATGTTTTCACAGAATCAGTGTAGTAGAAATGCACCATCTCAATATTTTCGGTGAGCTTTGTATCATGCTGGGAGCAGACCCACGGCTTTGGAGCTGGCAAAACGGCCGCATGAAATACTGGACTCCTGCCTGCAACCGTTATCCCACCAATATCAGCGCTCTTGTAGCCAATTCCTTAAATGGAGAACTGGAGGCAATCAGAAAATACCAGCAGCAATGCCTGTGGATTAACGACTTCCGCATCAAAGCCATCTTAAACCGGATTATAGCAGATGAATTATGCCATGTACAGATTTTCCGCCTGATTCTTGCCGAACTAAACGATGATCCATTTGAACTGCCATACGAATACAGAGTCTGTGAGGAGGACCGCAAGAAACCCTGCGATCCCCCAAAACCTTGCTGAAATCATAACTTAGGGAGGGTCTCATCCGCAGCTTTTCGGATCTCCAGACCTTCCTGATATCCCTTTTCCATCTTGTGTCTTGCCTTTCTGTTTTCCACGGTATCAAACAGAATGGAAAAATCATAATCTTCCGGATACAGCTGTTCTGCCGAAACCAAAAGTTTCAGCCGCTTATGATTAATCCAGATTTTTTTATCCGGCATCTGAACCCGTACTACACCTTTATCATTGACCGTAGTGCAGACAATTCCTATTTTCTTGTCAGGCAGAATCATCACACTGTCTCCAAGGGTGAATTTTGTCTGCATTGCGATCTGATTCTCTGTAACTTTCTTTATTTTTTCAATTCTGGGACCGCCCGGTCTTTTCTCTACTTCCCCGTATTTGCCGTACTCCGGTTCTGTCTCCGGTAACCCGTAGGCATACTGCTCTGCCCGTTTGATCATACGCTCCGGCATTCCCAGTCTGCCTGCAATATAAAGCGCACAGCTTTCTCCTGCTTCTCCGATTTCCAGTCTGTACAAGGGTCTTAAGGATTCCCGGTCAAATGCCATGCGTGCATTGGTAATTCCCTCCGCTTCTTTTGCATAGGTTTTTACTTCCGGATAATGGGTGGTGGCTAAAAACAGACACCCGCATCTTCTTAATTCCTCCAGTATGGAGATGGCGATTCCCATACCTTCTGCAGGATCTGTTCCGGAGCCCAGCTCATCCAGTATGACAAGGCTTTCCCTGTCCGCCTTACTAAGAATATCCAGTACATTTACAATGTGGGAGGAAAATGTGGATAAGTTTTCTGTAATATTCTGTCCGTCTCCGATGTCACAGAGTACCTGGTTAAACAGGCTGATCTGACCTTCTTTGCATGGGATATGAAGTCCGCACTGAGCCATGAGGGAGAACAGACCTACGGTCTTAATGGAGACGGTTTTGCCACCTGTATTTGGTCCAGTTATAACAATTCCTCTTCCGTTTTTCCCCAGTTCAAAGTTTAAAGGTACTACCTGTTCCGGATTCATAAACGGGTGGCGCCCCTCAATAATCCGTATGATTTGCTCTGTACAAATCTCCGGCTCCACTCCCTTCATATCCGCACTGAGCTTTCCCTTTGCAAAAAGGAAATCCAGTTTTTCCAAGACCTTCCTATTCTCTGTGAGGACCGGCAGCTGCTCTTCTACCTGAGCGGTAAGGGTATAAAGAATTCTCCTGGTTTCATTCTCCTCTTCAATTCTCAAACTCTCCAGCTCTCCATTTAACGCAGCGATGGCAGAGGGTTCTATAAATAGTGTGGAACCGGTGGAGGACTGGTCGATAACACTGCCAGGTACTGCCGGCTTATACTCCTTTTTCACCGGGAGACATACTTTGCCGTTTCTGATGGTGATATACGAATCTGAAAAGAACTTTTTATTGGTTCTTAACATGGATTCCGCCTTTGTTCTCAGCTTCTCTTCCATTCGTACGATCTCCTGGCGGACGTTTCTTAAATACTTGCTGGCTGAGTCATCCACCCGTTTGTTTCTGATGCTTTCAAACAGTTCCTTTGCCAGACTCTCCAGGGGATTTAAGTTTTCTTCATAATAGGCGAGGCTCAGCTCTAAATATTTGCATCGGTTTAAGAAATCCTTATACCGTTTTACGCCTGTGAGCATAGTTCCCACTGATTCCAGATCCTCTGGCATCAGAATGCCCTCCTGCATCACTGATTGAAAAATAGCCGTCATACCGTTCATGGCTACTGCGGGAGGCTGACCCATTCGGTCCAGGATCATTCTTGCCTGTGTGGTATCCCGGAGATTCTTCCTTACTTCTGCTTCTTTTAACTCAGGAGTTAAATTCCTGATCCGTTCTTTCGCACCTTCTGTAAGTGCCATTTCTTCCAGTTTCTCTATAATCCGGTTAAATTCTAATATTTGAAATGTGTGATTCATGTTATTCTCCTGTCTTATCTTTTTTAAATGATAAAAGATTCATGGAGCAATCAGTCAGGCCTGTTTTGATACACAAAAAAGACCTGCAAGACTACAAATCCCAGTCTTACAGGTCTAAAAATCCTGTCAGTCAGTTTTGTATCTTCATGGGCTAAACAGGTACACAAAACAAAGGAATGCAAAGACTGCCTTCCTGTCCGGGTTTCCTGTTCACATTATGATTCTGATTTACGCTCCATGATTTGACACAATTAACATAAACACACTTCCTACTTTCTTTGATGCTTTTACTATATCACAAATGCTGTTGTCCGGTCAATCCCTTTTTCTGGTACCAACAGGCAAGCATATGAAGTTCCTTTTCATTTAAGCAGTTGACTAAAGTTCCATCTTTCATCCGGTTCAGACATTCCTCATAATCCATCCAGAGTACTGATTCCACTTCTTCCTTCTGAAGTACAAGCTGACGTTCATCCACCGTTTTTTCATAAACATAAACATGACTGATTTCATGATTACGAAACGTCCGTCCGTAAAATACAGCGTCTTCCTGTTCCTCATGAAGCCCTACAAAGGTAAGTTCTTCTGGAGTGGCATCAATTCCAAGTTCTTCTGACAGTTCTCTGACCGCCGATAAAAGAAAATCATCACCTGCCGGAATATGTCCTGCAGAAGAAATATCATAACAGCCCGGATAGGCATCCTTGCCTGCGCTGCGTTTTTGTAAAAGCAGGTCAAATCCGCTTTTCTCATTGGGCCTTACGACCCACACGTGGGATGTTCCATGAAGCATACCGTCACGGTGCATCATAAAGCGGGCACGAACTTTTCCGGTAGTGCAGCCATTCAAATCCCGTTCTTCTAGAAGCTCTAACGGTGATCCGTTTAATACAGCAGCCTCTAAACTATCTTTGCAATACTGCAGTTTCAGGGAGAAAAATGGAATCTCATCCTTTAGCAGTTCAAAAAAGATCCGGTCTCCCTCCCATATGGGAAGGCTGTCAATTTTTTCAACCGGCACCCATTCAAGAACTCCCTCCTGACAATCGGTAAGTGAACCTTCATAACCGTCAGCTGTATATAAAAACATATATTCATCAGGATACTGATCTGATACAAAGGTGATAAACCCTCTGAGTCGATAAGACAGTAACGTCAGGCCGGTTTCTTCCTTTACTTCTCTTAAAAGACAGTCTTCCGGGCTTTCCCCTTCCTCCAGATGGCCTCCCACTCCCAGCCATTTATCCTGATTGATATCATTCTTCTTTTTAATGCGGTGAAGCATGAGATATTGTCCCTCTTTTTCGATGTAGCAAAGGGTCGTTAAGCTATGACGCTCCATGTGGTTTTCTCCTTACTTCTTCTCTGTTAAAACTGCATTCTCATTGATGGAAGCAGCCGTCTCCGGTATCTCTTCCCCCGAATTGTGAACCTCCACCTGCACCACGCAGTTGGTTTTCTTTCCATCGTAAATTACCGGAACCCGGTATGTACCTGCTTTATTCCAGTTACACTGGCTGACATCAAAGGTGAAGCCGGAAAGTTCGTAGTTTTCCTTATTAAAATACCGTTCTGCCTGCAAATCCGGCGCTGTTCCAAGAACGGTTTTTGCGTAATATGTAGTCATGGTATTGTGATCGAAGATCGGCTCTGCTCTACCCTTTAAGGTCTGGAACAATAAGACAAGAACCAATACTAAAACGATAGTCCCGAACAATGTTAAGTGTAAGTGAAATTTCCTTTGCTTCATCTAGGCCTCCATACTCATATCCATTTTTTACCTGCGACAGCCTTTAGGAAACCTTTGCTTCATGAAAAAAGCTGCGTTTAAGGCAGCACAGTCCTATATTATCTTACCATATAATTTCCATCCTGACATCTATTGAATTATTACAATTTCATAAATTTATCGTAAAGAAGTTTTTTTTACGTCACTGTGTTGTGGCTTATAGCATCTCCTTATTAAATAACCTTCGATAAACAAAATATGTACAAATTCCAAAAGTTGCAAACATGATAAAATAAATTCCTACTGAAATTATCCCGCATTGAATAATAACAAATGGTTTTTCACGGAAATAATCATTATATCTTAATTGAAGTATTACTACCAGATAAAATGTTATTAAAAGGGGGATTATTGCTGGTAATAAGAAGTTTGTAATGCATTCTATTTTTAGTTCGTGTATCCAATCCTTCCATTGTACTCCCGTATAAGAAAGTAATCTAAAATCTAAAATATCTGTTTGAATATCGGAAAACTGCTCATATGCAATAACTGAACCAAGTAAAAGCAACAATGATAAACTAAAATATATCGCGCTAAATGTAACTAAAGTATACCCGCTTAAAGAGTTATTTTTACTCCATGCTTTGACAATTATACTTTTCTCAAAATGCTCTTTCCCATATTTTTGAATTACTGGATTAAGCTCTTTTATACCTGTATTCCAATTTTTTTCTATAAACTCATTGATTTCATTTTTCAGTTCAGATCGCACTTCTGAATTAGCGGTGGCAACCAGTCTTGTCTTATATGGTGTTAAAAAGGCTTTCATTTTGTCCGGCACTACAATTGCATAACCATTTTCACCCGCAGCTTGATATTGCTCTATTTCGTCAGTAAATATAAAATTTTCAGTTGTATATAAATCAGTATTCCCTATTCGAATGCTCCCATTGCTTTCTATTATTTTTTTAATCTCCGGCACGGCTGAAAGGTCTTGAGAATTAATTAAAAACTGATCTGGCTTTAACTTTTTTTCATCTAACTGAATTTGTTTTCTTAAAAAATTATAATCACTTAATAGCAGAATAGGAACTTCCTTTATATTATCTGAACAATATAAATAGTAACTGTTGGATTCTTTTATATCTGCTTTCGATCGAATATAATCATCTAACTCATTCATACTCTCATTGGACATGGGCATTCCTACAGAAATCACGAAATCATAGGGATAATAAGACTTAAAATTAACCTGATATAGTGTACCCATAGATATTGCTAACGCCAGTGTTCCGACGGATAAAAAAATCAATATAGCAGATACAACTGTTTTCCTCCAAGACTTATAGGAATTACGAATAACCTTACCCATAAAATAAAGATGAAGTTTTTTTGTTTTCCATGTTTTAGTCTTTCTACACACGAAATTCACCAGACTCCAAAATGATTTGTAAAAGATAATAATTCCAAACAAATAAGAAAGGAATGTAACTATCAATAAAAAAACTATATAAGTATCTCCCTTGGTATTTAGCAATAACCAAGAAGAAATACATCCCAAAGTAAGCAAAAATAAGGCAACTATTGAAATAGTAATTTGATTATCTTTTGCAGAAACTACTTTTTTCTTAAATCCTTGATTTTGGTATTCCATTTCGCTACCTTTAACAACTGATAAAGATACTACCACTTGAATGAAATAGAACAGAAGAAAACATATTGTAGTATACCATATGGCTTTACTAGACAATTCTATGGTATATTCTTGATTTAAATTAAATATTCTAAGTGCGAGATATGTAAGTGGTTTATTTAACAGACTTCCCATTATAATCCCACATGCTAATGTCAAAATTGTAATAGCTAATTCTTCAGCGCCAAGCATTATCATTAAAGATTTTTGGCTCATACCCAATGTATGATAGACTCGAAATTCTAACATTCTCCTTTCCAGCATAAATTTGACTGTATATCGAACTACAAAGGAACCTATAAAAAAAACAGTTATAGTTATCCACATTATTATACTAAAAAGCATAGACAAATTATCACTTAGCGAACATATTACATTTGACAGAGATAAATTAAAAAAAGCAAACTCCATTGTAGCCAAAGCAGTCAATGTAAAGAAAAATAATCCGTATTCTATCATACTTTTTTTAATATTTTTCAATCCAAGACTTATATAATTTACCATTACATTATCCTTTCATCTGAACGTTATACACATTGAATCAAATTTTGTTAATTAAAAGCCACAGTTTGAACAATACTATCTTTATAAGAATGCCCATTCTGCCTATTTATTTGCTCAATTATTTTACCATCCTTCAGAAAAACAGTCCTCTTCGTATAAGAAGCAGCAATAATATTGTGCGTGGCCATAATAATCGTTGTTCCAAGATTATTATTCAATTCGTATATAAGTTCTAAAAATTTCTCGGAAGATTTGCTGTCCAAGGCTCCCGTCGGCTCATCTGCAAAGACTATCTGAGGCGAGTTTATCAATGCTCTTGCACACGCACACCTCTGTTTTTGTCCACCTGAGATTTCTCCAGGATATTTATATAGAAGATCTCCAATTCCCAATTCACCTGCTAATTTCTCAACTTTGTCCCGTAACTCAGCTTTTCCAACATTACCGCTTATAATTAAAGGTAAGATCATATTTTCTTCTACAGTAAGATGCTCCAATAAATTATATTCCTGAAAAATATATCCTATATCATGGCGTCGAGTTTCCAGTAATGATTTTCTGTTTTTATAATTAATTTGATTACCGTCAATGATCAACTCACCTGAATCGATGGGAATAAAAGTTGCCAAACACTTTAAGAGAGTTGATTTACCGGAACCAGACTGTCCCATTACAGCTATAAAGTCGCCCTTTTCTACATTGAAATTAATACCATCTACGGCCTTAATAACACTTTCGCTATTATAATAATATTTTTTGATGTTGGCTGCTTTCAAGATCATAACCTACATCTCCTTCCTTGTCACCCTAACTCATAAATTATGTAAGTGAAAAAACTCTTCTCTTTGAGCATAAGGCATTGACAAATACTTTCGTAATATATAATCATATACCTCACGCATGACATGACATAATGCCGCATCAGGTACTTCTATCACTTTGTTTTCCTGATAATTCTCATATGGGCAACCTCCCCCACATAGGACAACGGCCCAGCAATCTTGACACTGACTTTCACTTAATGAAAATTTTAGCTTCCCAGTTTTTTCTTCATTTATTCCTTGTTTCAAAGTACCTATCTGTGTTTCTTTATTTGAAACAAATCTGTGGCAAGGGTATAATTCACCATGGATATCCACGGCCAGCATATTATTACCTGCACCACAGTGGCTATTTCTAATACCACCAACGTGGATTCTCTTCACTATATCATTTATATTTCTAATTTTCACTGCAATATTATATCTTTTTTCAGCAATACATTCAAAGTAATAATCGGCTATTTTATTCATCTGTTTCATAAAAATATTATAAGATTCAAGGTTCATCATATTTGCCGCTGGTGCAAAATGAATATAACAGAAATTCTCTTTTAAAAGTGATTTTAAATTTTCCAAGATATTATTGCAATTATTAATACATACTGTAGCTCTAGCAGAAATATGAACTCCATGCTCTGAAAAAAGTTTTATGCCATTAATCGTCTGTAAAAAACCACCCGAGCCATTTGCATAATATCTATTCTTATTGTTAGCATTAGTTGTAATAGAGTATCTTACTTTTTTATCAATAATTATAAGCTTAGTAAATAGAAGATTATGAAGGATGTAATTTTTAAGGTTTATGATGTAACTTTTCCTCCTTAGTAAAACTATTTTACAAAAGAAAGGGGTACAAAAGAAAGGTTACAAAAGAAATGTCAATATATTTCGACTTTCCCGTTTTTCACTTGCTTTCTATGGTATAATCTCTGGTAACAGGATGATCTTGGCGCACAAAAATCAGACGTCACTTTTGGCTTACAAATTTTGTACTCCGAAATTCACGTCTGCTGGTATCTGTTTTTTCGTTCCAGCCGGTGGCTTCATGTTCCGATTATCTTGCTACTTTTTCAATAGACCTGGTGTTAAATTGATGCTGTTGGCTCCAACCTCGTGGCCTTCTAATTAATCTGCCAGGTCATTTCCATAATAAAAACAGAATGCTTCGTACGTACTTTTTCCATTCAGTTTTTTTCTTCTATAGGATTTGATATGATCCATCATCAGATCCATATTTTCAAAGACCTGATTCTGTTCCTCTTCGGTCATGGAGTCTAACTTTTCATTGCTTTGGTCCATGGCCTCATTTCTCCAAAGACGTCTGGCTTCTACTTCATAAGGGTTCTGTTTTTTCCCAAACCCATAAAATTTTTCTGATTGCGTCATTGTTTTATCTCCCTTCCATGATTTCATTGTCTTATCAAGAGTTTTCAGCATGGCATTAATACGCTTTTGTTCCAGCAGCAGATAGTCCCGTCGCAGTACGTTCATAGAAGATACCTCCTGATATTTACAATCATAGAGTATGACGCAGCGTTGTAGTCAATCCTTTTTTTAATTATTTCTCAACTCTACTTCCTGAAATTTAACCGCATGGGGTATTTTTTACTGTCACGCAAAAAGGATAAGAATAGAAAGCTATTATACCTTCCATTCTTATCCTTATCACTCTTTCAAATTATAGCCAAAATAAAATTATATCCACTACAAAAAATGCCAAAATAATTGCTACTTTCTTCCCGGTTATTATTGTGTTCTCCAGATTCTGAGCTATAATAGTTAATAACAAAATATTATATGCCAACATGGAAAAACGTTCGCTCCAGATATATTTTATATAAATGGCAGGCGGTAAAAGTGACTTTAAATCAGAAATCGGCAGGCTCTGGAAACTTAAGATGAGACTTATAATATTTTATTTTTCATTAATTCGATATCATAAACAAGAATTTCCTTGGCACGCTCAAAATCCCCGTCTTCAATGGCATTTACAAGCTTAAAATGATCGTAATCGCCTTCCTCTTTGTTCTCCCATACTTTTATAAAATACTGATTGGCAATCAGGGTACATAATCGTAAGGAATCATTCAATGACTTTTGTAAATACCGGTTCCCGCAAAATCCGCAAAGGGCTTTATGAAATTTCTGATTCTGGTCCCAGTGAGCTTTAATATCCTGGCATTCAATAATTTTAGCTGCTTCTTCATTGAGTTCACGGAGTTCATTTAACTGTGCATCCGATATCTTATCGAAACACCGTTCCAGTGCTCCCACCTCGATTATCTTCCGGAATTCTATGGTTTCTACAATTTCCCCTGGTGTTATTAAAGACAGCTGATATCCAAAACGGGGGATATTATTAAGCACACCTTCACCGCACAGCTGAACCAGCGCTTCTCTGACAGGTGTCTTGCTTACCTGATATTTATCTATTAAATTCTTCTCGTTGATAATCTCGTTTGCCTGGTACACACCGTCCAGAATATCCTTTAATATTCCCTCATATACCTGGGTTTTTATCGACTGTCCCTGCATCTTGTTTTATTTCCTTTCCCTTTGCTTCAAAATACAAATGCTTACCCACTCACCCCTTTACAGCACCGGCCATTGCACCAGCCTTTTGTAAAGTCTGCAGTAATAAATATAGCACAACAATTGGTATAATTACAAGTGTCGTTCCTGAAAGAATAACAGGCCAGGGAGTGGAAAGGCCTTCACTGACCGGAAGCAGCGAAATGGTTACCATGAGAGTATATTTAACCTGCTTTCTTAAATAAAGGACCGGCCAGAAAAAATCATTCCACCTTGCAATCAAAGTAACTGCTGCCCAGGAAGCCAGAGCGGGCTTGATAACAGGAAGAATAATCTTAATAAAGATCATAAAATCCTTACATCCGTCTATTTTTGCAGCTTCCACCAATTCATCGGGAACGTCACAGATATACTGGTGCATATAAAAAATACCCACTGCAGTTGCAATTCGGGGAATTACCAGAGACCACAGACTGTTGATTAAATTTAGTTTTTTCATAATTACAAATAGTGGAACTGCCCCAGTCTCAGGCGGCACAAGCATTGTTGCTATTACAAAATAGAACAGAAAGTCCCTGCCTGGAAACTTATATTTTGCAAAAGCAAAACCAGCAAGTGAACAAAAGAAAAGGGAGGTTACCGTACCCATAATTGTGGTGAAGATACTGTTAAAAGCATTTTGTAAAACAGGTATGGTTTCAAACAGGCGTCTGTAATTTTCAAACGCAGGGTCAGATACCCATATGGAATGTATTCCGCTCATTGTTTCGGAGGACGGTTTGAGTGAAATCAGGCACATCCACAATATAGGCATGATGCATAGGAATGATATGATAATCAGTATCGTATGAATAAAGAATGATACTGTTGTTTGTTTTCTTCTATATGCCATGTTTTATTCTCCTATATTTTTTCCTGTTTTCTACGGGCTATGAGCTGCACCACAGAGATTGCCGCCAGGATCAGAATGAGAATCACGCCGATTGCAGACGCATATCCCATATTAAAGATATTGAATCCTGACTCATACATATATTGGAACAGCGAAGTATTTGATGTTCCCGGTCCTGGCAGGATATAGGATTCATTAAAGAGTTTCCAGCTGTCAACCGTCAGGGTAATGGAACAGAAAAACAAAATGTTTCCTAAAGACGGCAGCGTAATGCAGCAAAACTGCTTCCACATATTCGCACCATCAACGGTTGCCGCTTCATAATAGTCTCTTGGAATATTTAAAAGACCAGAAAAAATGATCATGGTAAACCATGGGGTATTTCTCCACACATTTAAAATAATAACTGGAATCTTGGAAAATGTTGTGCTGGTAAGCCAGGGAACCTTTCCTATTCCCATGGCTTTCAGCACTTCGTTAATCAAACCGGCATTCTCGTCAAAGAGCATGCGAAAAATCAAACCCATGGCTATGGCAGCACAGATATTGGGCAGAAATGTGACCGTCTTAAAAAAGGTACTCCCTTTTAAATGCCCGTAATTTAACAGACTTGCGATGACTACAGCCAGAAACATGATAATAATCAGACCAGAGATCCAATACACCACAGTATTTTCAAGGGCTGCCCAGAACATATTATCAATGAAGAGCTTTTTGTAATTTTCTAACCCGCAAAACTCCGGTGCACCAATTCCTTTCCAGTTGGTAAGGCTGATGTAGAATGTCCAGACTGTGGGGATCAGCTGGAACATGAAAAATAAAAGAAAAAACGGCAGAATAAACAGGTATGGAATTTTATTTTTCCTTATGATCTGCAGCATACTGATTCTCCTTCACTTTCTGGGGAGAGATAAGCTCTCCCCATTCATTTACTTCATTATCTTTGCCTGTCCGATTTTTGCCTTTAGGTTTTTATCCATATTTGCAATTGCCTGTTCCATAGTCTGGTTGCCTGCTACATAGGTTTCTAATTCTGCTGATATGATCTCATCTGCTTCTGCATCCTGTGGTGTAATAACTAAATTGGCCGCACCATTTTCAAGACACTTTCCTTCCATTTCCCTGAAAGACTGTCCTCCGTAGTAGTCAGACGGTGCTTTCCAGAAATCATCCTGAAGCAGTTTTAAACAAATGGGATTGGCGTAAGGTGCATTCTGTTTTTCCATGGATTTTACCCAGGTATTTCTGGACTCTGCATCAAACTGGAAATCATGCCACAGCTGTTCCAGCAAGCCAGCATATACATTGTCACCTTTGTTAACAATACAAAAATAAGAAGATACAGGTGCGCCCGCTTTTCCCACTGATTCAAATTCCGGAGATGCCATAACTCTCCATTTTCCAGAAGTTGCTCCGCAGTTCTTTCTTAAAAATTCGTCCCAGAAAGCCCCGATGTAAAAGGTTGCCACCTGCCCATTATTGATGGCATCATATAATGCAGGCTCCATAATCTCGGATTTAAGCAGAAGTCCCTGCTGATACATGGTATCCAAAGTTCCAAGCGCAAGCTTGGCTCCCTCATCCTGGCCGATCACAACATTGCCTGATTCATCCCAGATTTTAGCGTTTGCCTGCGGCATTAACCCTCTTCTTCCCCAGTATCTCCAGGTTTTGCTTCCGGGGCTGATATAGGATAAATAAACAGTGCCGTTGCTTTTTTCCTTTAGGAGTTTTCCAGCTTCCATGTAACCGTCAAAGGTGCTCATCATGGCTGGATCAATTCCGTACTTATCAAAAATTTCTTTATTATAGAACAACACATTGGGTCTGACTGATTCCGGTAATCCGTAAGTATGTCCATTTACTGTTGCATCATTGGCTGCACCATCAACCAGATCTTTTAAATAAGGCTGTAAAAATTCTGTTTCATCCTTCAGTAATCCGCCCTGTGATAATTCCATAATGTTAACGGGGTCTAAATAAGTTGCATCTGGCAGATCATCCACCGCTCCTGATAAAGCAGTCATGGTGATCTTCTCACGGCTCTTGGCATGCCCTTCAGTCTGAACGATGCTGATCTTTACATCAGGCGCAATGTCTTTGTGCCGTTCCAGCCATGCATCAAAATATTCCTGAAGATATTGTGGCTGACCGGTTCCGTAAATGGTGATTGTACCCGACGGATATACCGTTTCCTTGGAAGCAGCTTCCGTTCCTGCCTCCGCCTTCTTGATTTCCTGTGCCTTCTCTTCTTTTGGAACATTGCTTCCACCACAGCCTGCAAGTGTTGACAGAACCATGGTACCTGTTAATAGTGCTGCAATCATTTTCTTTCGCATAACAAACCCTCCCAAATTGTTAGTTTTTTCTACACTTCTCTGGCTGCAACTGTAATTGCTTTGATTCTTTCATAAGGTATCTCAGTTGGTAATGTACAGTCTGCCCCCAGTATAAATGCCGTCTTTCCATAATCCCTTATCACACTCTTTGCTTCTGCCTTAAGCTCTTCTATGGTACCCTCAACCATAACTCCGCTCCTGTTTCTCAATCCCCCCATTACAGTTGTACCTGGAAATAACTCTCTTCCCTGCTCCAGGCTAAATTCAGTTTCGTAAACTCCCCAGTTTACTACATCTGCCAGTTCGTTGTAGGATGCATAGCGGTTCATGTTTAAATGATCCTTACACATATGTAGGAAATTAATACCTCCTGCCTCCTTTGAAGCCTTGAGAATCTGTTTGTCAAATGGTTCGATGAACTCTGCAAATTCTTCATCTGTAAAATAATGTCGTTCTCCTCCTAATGCTGCATAATAAATACCATCTAATCCCAAATCATGATACTTAACTGCCAGCTGGCATAATACATCCGTAATTCTTTTAAAAGCGTCTACCACCGGCGCAGGATTTTCTCTTAAATGGGTACAGATTAATTCTCTCGTCTTTACATATCCATATCGACTTTCGTTTGGGTGAATCGCAGAGGCACAGATTCCGTGAAGCGTACCCAGTGAAAAAGCTTCCCCATCCGCCTTCTCCATTATTCTTTTTACCAGTTCTATCTGTTTCAACATAAATGTATCATTCATGGAATAAACCGGAATTTGATTCCAGTCATCTGGTGTTTTAATTACACCTGCGTCAGGAATGAGGTTTTCATTCATAATTTTAATGATGTCAGTATCTGTTTCTGTAAAAAATTTCAGATGTGATGAAATTCCTCTATCTCCATGCTCTTCTCCTTCAGGAAAATGCAAAGAAAAGCCGGTAGGTACATGATCCACCTCTTTCCCCTGTATTGCCGCAATCAAACGTTCTCTTTTATTCATCTAGTTTTTCCCAGCCTTTCTTCTGTTCATATTACTGATATTATCAGTAATATTACCAGTTGTCAATAGGTGCTCTTTTTAATCTATATTTTCTATATTAGTAACAATAAATGAACTTATTTTTGTGCATTCTATACATTTTTCATGCCAAAAAAAAGTACCGCCTCACCCAATTAAAAATCGGGTGGTCGGTATTTTTTTAGCTGCTCTTCTGGCTGTCTGCATAATATCCCATCGCTCTACTTAAAAATTCCGATAATCCCTCTGCATACTGATCTATATTCTGAGTAAAGCGTGAGCCTTATATATAAAGCTGGCCCAGGCCTGCAAATGTTTCCACTGCTTCCCTGGTGTTCATAGAAGATACCTCCTGACATTTACAATCATAGAGTATGACGCAGCGTTGTAGTCAATCCTTTTTTTATATTATCTTTCTATCAACCTAATATACACAAAAAAAACGAACCTCCCACCCAATAATTTCCATCGGGCGGAGCGGTTCATTTCAGTTTCCAATTCATAAATCTTTTACTGCCTTTAAATATGAGTTCATATGGTTTTGAAAAGCGTATAGTGTTTTGTCAAGAGATCCTGAGCGGCATGCATCAATAATTAACTTATGTTCGTCAAATTTTTCTTTCTTAATACCTAATGTGGAGATATCCTTATTCATTGCAATCAGCAATTGAAAATATTGATTTTCTAAAATTTCAGCCCGCCTGAAGCTCTTTGACTTTTTCCAGAAAAATTCATGAAAAGCCAGGTCATTTGAATTAAAAATAAAGTTCTTTTCCTTATCACCAATGACATTGTCACTATCCGACTTTATCATATCATTATTTAAAGTCTCCAGATAATCTAAATCCTGCTCCTGCAACAGGGATTTTTCAAAAATTATGGTAAGAATCTGCATTTCAAGTGGAATCCTTATGGAAAAGACCTCTGTAATATCTTCATAATCCATCTCTAAAATCTGGCTGCCCTTCTTAGGAGAAAAAGTCAGGATCCCCCTCATATTAAGTTCTCTTAAAGCCTCTCTGATAGGTGCCCTGCTGATCTGTAGTTCTTCCGATACATCGGTTTCCACTAATCTGTCACCGCTTTTTAATTCTCCAGTCAAAATCTTGTTTTTAATATAGGAAACTACAATTTCACTTAGATTTGCCTTTGAATATGTAATCATATGGCTTATTTTATCGTATGAATTACTTATCATAATATCCACCTCTCAATATAGATTCTATCACTAACAGAATATTATACTATAGATGTAAGACAAATCATATGAATAATTAAATATTCTGACAATACTTTTTAGCAAAATTAATAAACAATTCCTGAGCAGGAGTTAAAATCATATCTTTTTTCTGTACACAAAAAATATTTCTGCTTAACAATTCCGATTCGATTTCCACAACGTTAATCAGATTCAAATGATTGTAGATCTGTACTGCTGTTTTTGAAACAAAAGAAATTCCCATTCCCTGTGCTACAGCTTCGATAATTCCCTGAGTATTACTAAAATATGCAATGGTTTTTAAATCTTTTGCTGAAAGGCCATGCTTACTAAAAAATGCTTCCATCTCTGATCTGGTACCAGATCCCCCTTCTCTCATAATAAAATTTTTTTCTGCAATAAATTTTATTATCTCCTCTGCCTTCCGGCTGCCGTCGTACTTCATTGCTATGGGTAATATCAAAACCAATTGATCTTTATATAATGGCGTCTGCGTATAACGACTGTTATCACTTTCCATCCCTACAAATCCGATATCATACTGGTATTTAATCAGTTCCTCAAAGACTTCGCCGCTGTCTTTCTGATATAAATGGAACAGGATATTGGGATATTCCTTATTGAAATCTGCTATCACCTGAGGCAAAATATACTGAGCCGGAACACTGGAGGCTAAAATGTTGACTTCACCAGTACATTCTCTTGAAAACTTACTCATTTCATACAAAGACTGATCCCTGATAGCCAGCATTTTTTGAGCATACTCATAGAAATGGATCCCTGCCTTGGTGGGATATACCTTCTTTGTGGAACGGATAAACAATTGAGTTCCAATATCTTTTTCCAGTGCATTAATCTGGCTGCTCAGTGCCGGCTGAGTTAAGAATAAGGATTCAGAGGCCTTTGAAAAACTTTGAAGCTTTGAAATCTGCACGAATGCTTCTAATTGTTTAAATTCCATATGACCCTCTTCTTTCTAAAAACACAGCCCGATTGTGCCTGCACTTTAACAGAAAAAAGAATGCAGGCACCTCAGGCGTTTTAACGTTTAAATTTTATTTCTTTTTTGGGGCTTCCTTTCTCAGTTCCTTTATCAGGCATACACAGCATAAAAGCATGATAATGGCCAGTGGAAAAGCGGCTACTATGGAACAGGTCTGAAGTGCACTAAGTCCGCCTGTCATTAACAGAACCAGTGCCAGCAGAGCCTGAATTACTCCCCAGAATATTTTTTTGCGGTTGTCCGGTTCCATGTCGCCATCAGAAGAAAACATGGATAATACAAAAATACCTGAGTTGGCTGATGTAATAAAAAATGTCCCCAAAAGACAAATTGCTATAATTGAAAAGAAACGGCCAAGTGGATACTGTTGTAAAACCACAAACAATGCGGTTTCTGTTGTTTCAATTGCTTTTGAAATAATGTTGTTATCCAGATTTAATCCAAGACTTCCGAAAACAGAAAACCAGATAAAGGATACTAAGGATGGAGCCAGAATAACCCCGATAACAAACTCCCGAATGGTTCTCCCTTTCGATATTCTGGCAATAAATGTGCCTACAAAGGGTCCCCATGCAATCCACCATGCCCAATAGAATATGGTCCATGAACCAAGCCATGACTTATCCCCGAATGGATTTATGGCGAAACTGTCTTTTACAAAATCATTCACATAATTACCGATGGAATTTGTAAAAACATTCAGAGTCAGAAGTTTGGGACCAACAAGAAACGCCCCAGCCAGAATTACAATTGCCAGGATCAGATTGATATCAGACAGCAGTTTGATGCCCTTGTCAATTCCGCTTACAGCTGTCCAGGTGTAAATAACCATCAGAACAATGATGATAATGATCTGGATCAATCGGGTCGTGGGCACATGAAACAGGAAATTCAGCCCGGAATTGATCTGCATGGTCCCTTGACCCAGAGAAGTTGCAATTCCGGCTACCGTCGCAAAAACTGCGAAAATATCGATCATTTTTCCAATAGGTCCTTTGATTCCTTTTTCACCAAGTATTGGTAAAAAGATACTGCTGATCAGACCAGGAGCATTTTTTCTGAACTGAAAATACCCAAGTGCCATACCAATAATAGCATATGCTGCCCATGGATGAAAACCCCAATGCATAAAAGATTTTTTCATTGCAAAATCTGCTGCTGCTTCCGTTGCTCCAAATGTCATATAGTGATTGAGTGGTTCCGCAACGCCCCAGAAAACCAGCCCAATACCCATTCCAGCACCAAAAAGCATGGCAAACCACGATCTGTTGCTGAATTCCGGAACGGAATCATCCGGTCCCAGTTTAATACTTCCATATTTGCTGAATGCTACTCCTAAAGAAAATGCAACAAACACAAACATGGAAATCAAATAAAACCACCCCAAATTATTAACAAGAAAATCATTTGCTGCCGATGTAGCCGTTGCAAATGCCTGGGGCGCAACCAGACCAAACGCAACAATTGTTAAAGTAATAAGAAACGAAATGTAAAAAACCTGATTCTTCTTCAATTTTACCCTCCTCTTTAAAATAACCGTATGCCGTTTTCCTGCAATCCGATTTTATGTGACAGGAAACCTGCCTGGCAAAAGCAGATTTCCCGCCACATAAAAAATTAAATTTTAACTTTAAAGAGTTGAGGTTCTATTATATCCGTGGTTATCGCATCCAGAGCTACCCCTACTCTGTGATAGCGAAGCTTAAACTGTTCTTCTTTCGAAGTAGCAGGATCTCCCAGCGGATATGGAATGGAAATGGTTGGGACCAGTCTGTTAACTCCAACCGTTTTAGCTACTGGAATCAGGTTTGCCATTTGAACAATGGTGATTCCTTCTCTTTCAATTTCTCTTGTCATCGTTGCACCGCAACGTGTACAGGTCCCTCATGTGGAGGTCAGAATTGCAGCTCTGATCCCATCCTTTTTCAATTCTCTTGCAATTTCTTTTCCCATTCTCGCAGCTTCGGCCTGAGTTGTACCCGTACCAACGGTTGAAAAGAAATACTTATATACTCCGCCTATTTTTCCCTCTTTCTGGTACCGTCTCATTGCATCCAGAGGAACAATAACATCAGAATCATTATTTGCTGCAGCCGGATCAAATCCAGCATGAATGGTCATATATTCTCCTTTTACAAGGTCATCCGTTCCGGAAATATCATATTTCCCCCACTTAGTCGCCGAAGCTGACTGAATGCGGTCGGGATTTCCTACCGGAACAATTCCTCCGGAGGTGATAAGAGCAACCTCCATATGACTAAGATCTTCCGGAGTGATAGATGGAGCAATGGCCACTCTGTCTGACTTGGGTATAGGAAGCTCTGTATTAAATGGCTCTCCATTGATTTTCTTTAAAAGCATATCAATTACCCGGTCTGCTGCCGTTACAGGAGGATCCAGCCAGATCTGATCCCGCATTCCTCTTCCAAAGTAACCCTCTTCTGATGCAGGAAGCAGTTTTTCTCCCTTTAACAGCTTAAGTGCAAACTTTGACATGGCTTTTATGTCTTTTTTCATGGCCGCCGCACTGGCACCGCCTTTGAATATGTACATTTCCTTTTTAAACATTTCAACCCCGGGGTTTTCATCGTTCATGGAAGTGAGTACCGGAACACCGAACTCCTTTTTTACAGCTTTGCAGATATGACCGCAGGCTGCTCCGTAACGTCCCGCACGGAACGCTGGTCCGGCAAAAAAGACATCCATTTCTTTCCCCTTTAACATGGAAATGATGGTCTCTACCGCTTCTTCCGTGTTTGAGCCTATAAAGTTATCGCCGCAGATGATGGTATGTGTAATCTGAACTTCATCTCCCAATTCCTGCTGCAGCGCCATCGCCGGTCCTACAAGACCCTCTCTGATTTCCGGTTTAAAATCAGCCAATTCTTCCCCGCCGATCTGACCAAAAAACTGATTCAAGTATAAAATACCTTTCATATCGTCCCTCCTTCTAGAATTCTACCATTCTCTTAACTGACCATCCTACCACCTGGTCTCCGCAGAACATGGCGTTGTTTTCCATGATGATTGAGCCATCCTCTTTTACGGAAGCTCCCAGAATTTCGTCATTGGACCAGCCTCCGGAAAGACCGTCTCTTGCAAGTGCCTCCAGTTCTCCAAGAACTGTTTCCATTTTAGGAAGCCGGATCAGCGTTGATACGTTTCCGCAGGATACGATGGCATCTTCTTTCTCATCCAGGGAAACCAGGGGCTGGCTGGCACCGTCTCTTCCCGTACATTCATTTGTAAGTCCTACCGTCTTAATACCGGCATTTTCCAGGGCAACAATACAGCCTGTAAAGTCCGCATCCGGATTACCATATCCTTCTTCGGCAACAACAGCAGAGTCAGCTCCCAGGCTTTTGGCCATCTGTGCCACAAATAACGCAGCTCTCTCTTTCTGCTCCAAAGCAACGTTTAAGTTGGACATAATAACGCCAAGGAAATTAATGGTCTTTCCATGTTCTTTGTAAAGCCTCCGAATCATAGGAAGGTTCTGGAAATCATAGGTGGACCATTTGGAAGAGCATGGCATAAAGGATCCGCTGATCATTGCCCCGTCCAGTACCTCATTGGGATGCATAAAGGTAGGAAGCATCCGGTTTGTATCCCAGCCATAATTTAAATCATTATAGCCTCCTTCTTCCATCTGGGACTGAGGCTGAAGCACCAGAACCACACTTGGAAGCTCATTTATTTCCTTGCTTCTTTTTGTAACTGGTTCCAGTTCAAAGGTTTCCACCTCATCCGGTGTCAAGTCCTTTACTGCTGTACCGATGTACTCGGCGAGGCGCATGCCGGCCCATCTTAATGCCCTGTTTTTCTTCTGCTGCTCCTTCTGCTCAAAAATCTCATCTGTATCAGCGACCAGAACAAGGTTTTTTAGTTGTGAGTAGTAGGTGTATTTTGCACCCTCCCCGCTCATGTCAATCAGTCCATCCTGGAAACCGCCATAGTGTCTGCCTACAACCAGAACACTCATATCCTTCAGTGCATAGGTGGTTCCGTTTCCTGCCTGCATTAAATCTCCCGTCACTCCGGGAAATACAGGACCTCCCCCTACGCGGTAACGGGGCTCTATGGCTTCCTTTACAGGAACAAGCCTGACACGATCCCCAGGCGACACAATATAAAGTTCTGCTTCCGTGATATGTTCGTCTTCTTTTACAACTGCAAGAGCTTCTTCCTTATTCACGGTGAGAAGCCCGTCTTTTAAAGAAGTCTTATTACCAAAGCAAATCTCTTTTACATAAAAATTACCCAATTCCAGCTTCATTCCATATCTCCTTTCAAATTAATTATTTTGTTTAAAAATTCTGCTGCTTCGAAAAGGTCTTCCTCGCTCATGGTTCTTACATCAAGCAATACTTTATTTTTGCAGATTCTTGATATAATGGGCACGGAGTTATTTCTTAGCATTCGCTCCAGCATATCTGCCGAAATATGTTCCATGGTGATACTTACTGCATAAGAAGAAAGATTTACTCCCGGCATGGACCCTCCGCCGATCTGTCCGGTGGTTTCTGTTACTTCATATTGTGCATCTGGCCTTTTTACCAGCAGACCATGTAATAACTCTGCTTTTTTCTTTAGGTTTTCCAGAGGCTCCGTGATCATTTTAAGAGTTGGGATCTGGGAAACTGCCGTCTCAGGAGTCAGATATTGCCTGAGAGTAAATTCAAGTGCCGTTAAGGTCAGTTTGTCAATCCGCAGCGCCCTGAGCAGATGATTTTTCTTCATCCTGTTTATATACTCCGCTTTGCCTACAATGATACCGGCCTGAGGTCCGCCAAGCAGCTTATCTCCGCTGAAGCATACGATATCCGCTCTTTGTTCCAGACAGCTTCTGACTGTGGGTTCATCCCCAATTCCATATGCTTTAAGGTCCACCAGCAATCCGGATCCCAGATCATATATTAAGGGCAGACCATGTTTTTCACCAACCGCTTTCATCTGCTCCAGAGAGACCTCATCTGTAAAGCCAATAATCTTATAATTGCTGGTATGGACTTTTAATAAGGCCCCGGTATTCTCATTGATGTTCTCTTCATAATCTGATTTATGGGTTTTGTTTGTGGTTCCCACTTCAACCAGCCTGCATCCGCTGGCCGTCATGATTTCCGGAACGCGGAATGCGCCTCCAATCTCCACCAGCTCTCCTCTTGAAACGATAACCTCTTTCCCCTTGGCCACCGAGTTTAACACCAGATACACGGCTGCCGCATTGTTATTGACTACCAGCGCCGCTTCAGAACCGGTTAAAAAAGTAAGCAGCTGCTCTACATGTTCATACCTGGTTCCTCGTTCCCCTGTCTCCAGATCATACTCTAAATTGGAATAGGAGGCGCAGATTTCCTTCATGTTTTCCGAGACCATTTGGGAGAGTCTGGCTCTTCCCAGGTTCGTGTGCAGAACAACACCAGTTCCATTGATTACTTTTCGCAGATGGGGCTGGTTTTGCTTTTCAATTTCCGCTTTGATACGCCTGATTAAATCTTCCCTGGAGTACTGATATGGACTGCCGGATAAAATTTTCTGTCTTTCCAGTTCAATTTCTTTTTGGCAGGCAAGCTTTACCAGAACCGCGGGTACATTGGTTATACCTTCTGATGCAATGCATCGTATCATCTCATCCACTTTTGGCAGCTGCCTCATAGAACTGTTTTTATCTGTCATCTTTTCATTCCTCACTATGTAGATTCAATCGTTCAAAGCGGTCTTATAACCGTGTCAGCCAATGAACTTCTTATCAGTAAGAATTTCCCTGGCCTTTTTTAAATTATGTTCCGCTATAAGGACTACCGGACCTGTACAGCCCATTCCGCTCTCGGCATAAATACCCGCCCCCCATAAGCAGGAAACCGCTTCCTCCAGATCCATGATTTCAATCCCAAGGATTTCTTCCGTCACCACTTCCTTAGGGGGAGCTTTTACTTCCTCTGCTGACTCTGAATTTTTACTTTGCCTGCATTCATTCAGGATCTGCTCCAGACCGGCCTTCTTTGCCTTTGCAAATTCATCGGCAAGAACCTTCTGATAATCACCGTCAAGCAGTTCCTTTGCAAATTCCAGGGCTCCTGTGATGAGAGGAATTCCAGACGCCCTTGAGACGATCAGGATCAGCTTTTCAAACCCTTCTCCGATTCCAGGACCATATCCAAAACCAACCGATTCATAATTGCCTCCAGTGGTATAAGCAGAAAACATCTTGGTCAGAACATTACCGGTCAGGGAATCCATAACCATCACATCAGCAGAGGCTGTCAGAAGGTCGTTGCCCCTCATGACAATTCCTCCATCTGCCCTGTTGGACGAAGCAAATTGAATGTCATAACCATTTTTTTTCAGCTTTTGCAGTGCGATCTCTGTCTGCCGTGCTCCGTCAACATTCAAAATGCCTACCGTGGGGTTTGCCACTCCGCAGGCTTTTGCAGTAATGATTCCGTAGATGGCGTTCTTTATCATGCTTTCAATCCTGTTTACGGATGAGGTTCCTGTAGTAGAAGCAAGATACATCTTTTTCCCGGCTGCCGGAGTAATGACACGTCCCACCGTAGAGACTCCGATGGGAAAAGGATAGTGCATGGTCACCGCCGCATAAGCTTCTTTTTTCTGGAGCATATCATCCATCTTTTTATGCCCCTCTTCTTCCGACGCGACCGGTATGACCTCAAGATTCTCCGCTTCCAGCTTCCGACTTCCAATCACCTTTACAGATATTCCTTTTTTTGCTGCCTCATAAGCTGCCTGATAAATGGTCTCTTCTCCATGCTCACTTCCCATTGCAGTTATGGCGATGGGCATTTCCCTGCCGGATTGACCAGTCTCAAGCATATGAGCCATTTCAAAAAAGGTCTCTGCAATTAACTGTTTCATCTTACCTTCAGACATATGATCACCCCTCGTCTTCCTGAAGATGTTTTGCAAAATCCTTTAAAGATGCGGCAATCAGTTTCCTGATTTTGTCCTCAGACACCGTTTCCTCCTGTCCTGCACCGCTGTTTTGCTGAAGAACAAAGGATACTCCATCAAACAGATTGGTCATTCTTCCAAGAAACAGACTTCCTTTTCCAATCACCATGACTCTGTTGATTTTTTTATCCATCAATTTCTGTCTGGCAAAGCCAAGATAAGGAACTCCGGAAGGGATATGTCCCTGCGTAGGGGCCCAGCCCACCATGCCATGTTCCGATACAAAATCAGCCAGCTGGGATTTCTCTATCTCTTTGCGCATGGCGGCAAGGGCTCCTATCATCTTATAATTAGCCTCAGGTACATTGCCGGCGCCTGCTGGCTTCGTTATATCCGGATTCTGCATTTCTACCGTATACTTATCAATATCGGTCAGCTTCAGCCCTGCCTTTTCAAGAGCTGATGCCGTCAGCGAAGAAATCACGTTCTGAGGAGAAGACCCGGTTCCTACTGTATGCCTGCCCACGATATCGGTATTGATCTCCGGGCTGACTCCGTCATTTGCGCTGACGAGAATGGCAAAACCGGCCACACAATCCTCCAGTATGGGAATCCCTTTGCCTACATGATCCTTTCCGTTCATACCAAGCTTTGCGGTAGATCCTCCGGCAGCAACGATAACATGCTTAAATGTTCCTGCCTTCACCATAGCAGCCGCATGAATCAGGGCATGGGTCGGACCGGCACAGAAGCCTCTTATATCGCTGCCTGTGGCGTTGACTAGACCTGCGATTTCTGCTGCTGCTTTCGCAAAGTTTCCTCCGCCTCTCTGATTCATATCGCCGCAAGCCTCTTCCGAACACTCGATCACATATTCAATGTCTTCTTTCCTGATATGATTCTTATCAATTAAATGTAACAATGACAGAACACAGGAAGCCTTTGAAACAAGGTTTTCAAAAATGACATGGGCAGAAAGAGAATGGTCAATATCATGTGCCGCTTTGATGCAGCCGACAATCATTCCTCCGTAATACAAAGGCTCTGCATGTTCGTCTGCGATGAAACCGTTAATTTCTGACAACTCAAAGTTTTTATCAAAGACACTTAAAAACTTTGGATCTATAAGACTGTGAGATTCTAATTTTTTCTTCACGGAAACAGCAAATTGTGATTCTAATTTTACAAGATCAAATACATCACAAATTGCAATCAACCCGATAAATTCATCTTCCGGCATGATTTCTCCAAATCTGCCTTCTCTTTGTATGTAATCGGATTTCTGCTGATACCATGGCTGTGCATAGCCAGCCAGCTCATCAGGTGTAATGTTTCCAATGTAAGTCTGATTTGGCAGATATGCTTTACATTCATCATAAGACCGCAGACTCTTATCCAGATTTTTTAAATATTCAGAATCAGGATCAATGGTTCGCTGAGTTGTCTGTGTTGTACCATTATGAATTACCATATCTGGCGTATGAGCGAGTATGTAACTTGCTCCTTTTAAGACGCTGTACATAGTTTGCCTCCTATAATAAATCAATTCCTGCAAAATGTGATGCCATATACCATTCGCATTTCACAAGAATTGATTTGTGAAGGGATGATTATTAAAATTTACAATATTCGTCCCTTATTGTTGACATCTCTTTTCGGATATCATCGACATCCAATACCATTTCCATCATACTGATCTGCTCGTCGTAGACAGCGCTATCCACTTCATCTTTGATTTCCGGCTCACAGGCATGGTATACTTTTAGTCCCAACTGGACTCCTGCCAAAGGTCCTGCAAAAGTAGGGTCTCCTGCCGTAACAGTTTCAGCAGCAAGGCCGGCAGCCTCACCTTCTGCGGCTCCTAAAATAACAATAATATTTTCAGGGCCGTACTGTTCCGCCAATGCTTTTACCCTCTTCTGATTTTCCAGGTCCATGGCACCCGCAGCCGTTCAGACAAAGCATTCTGTTGACGAGAATACTACTTCTGCACCGGCCGTTTTAACACACTGCTCAATTGCAGGTCCCGGAATGCCGTCTCTGTCACCGATAATGATTGCTTTTTTGTCTTTAAGCATATTAATTTCCTCCTTATTCATATATTTATAACGTGCGCCAGCAGGATAAAGGATTTACACTGCAGGCTGAAACATAACTTTCCACGTTATGTACTGGGTTTTACTCAAATGCATATTTCTTTATCATTTCTTCAATTCTTTCAGGTGTTGCATCATCTTTTACTAATTCTTCTATTTTTTCCCCGTCTTTATAGATTGCCATAACAGGTAATCCAAGAATTTTCTGAGAAATAGCAAGCCTTCTGGCTTTTGTGGTATTCAGTTTTGTAAATTTGATTTTATCGCTGTATTTTTCAGCAAATTTTTCAACATGAGGGAGCAGAGCCTGGCAGGGCACACACCCGTCCCCAAAAAAGTCCACAAATACAATTCCTTCTGCCTTCAGTACTTCTGGTTCAAACGTATCTTTATCCACAATTAACATTCTAATTCCCTCCTTCATTTTCTATATATTTCTCTGCCATGACAGCCGCGATGGCTCCATCTGCACAGGCAGTGACAACCTGTCTTAAACTCTTAATTCTGATATCCCCGGCAGCAAAGACGCCCGGTATATTTGTTTCCATATTTTCATTTGTTCTGATATAACCGTATTCCATATCCAGACTGCCCTCAAAACATTTTGACTGGGGCAGATATCCGATAAAACCAAAGATTCCGAATGTTCCATCTTCTTCATCGGCAACAATATCCGTTACTTCCCCAGTCTTTACGTTTTCCACCGACATACTCTGGACCATTCCATCTCCTTTTATTTCTTTCACTACAGAGTCCCACATGAAATCTACTTTCGGATTATTAAATGCTTTTTCCTGAATGGATTTTGCGGCACGAAGCTCATCTCTTCTATGGATAATGGTAACCTTTCGGCCAAATTTTGTCAGATAAAGAGCCTCTTCAACAGCAGTATCTCCGCCTCCGACTACAAAAATTTCAAAATCCTCAAAGAAGTTTCCGTCACAGGTTGCACAATAGGACACTCCTTTTCCGATTAATTCTCTTTCCCCCGGACAACCGATCGGCTTAGGATATGCGCCGGTGGCAATGATTACCGTTTTAGCGTGGTACTCGTTCCTCTTTCCTTTCAATACCTTAACATCTCCGGAGAAATCCACCGATTCAATGCAGTCAGACGTTCGTTCAATCCCAAATTTCTCTACCTGCTTTGTCATTCTTTCCACCAGAGTGCTGCCTGACTCCTCCGGAAGACATCCCGGATAATTTTCAATCTCGGAAGTAATAACGATCTGTCCCCCATCCTTATCTTTTTCAATCAGCAGCGCATTCAGTCTGGCTCTCCCTGCATAAAGACCGGCAGACAGGCCGGCAGGTCCTCCACCAACAATTACAACATCATAAACTTTCAAAGCGCACCTCCATTTATTTTTTAGTATTTAATACCCTGTCTTCTCCCTCACGTCTGGTATATCGTTCCTGATCAAACCGTTCCAGAAGCATTAATGCAAACTTTCTGCTGGTTTCAATGGAATCCCTGAAATCCGGAAGCTTTATTATTCCCTTTTCAAAAAAGAGTCTTTCTGCCAATTCTTTGGCCTTTCTATACTGTGTTTCCGTCAGAATAAATTGTCCGGGGAATACAAAGAAATCACTCTGGAGCATAAATTCAAGTACCTGCTGCCTATCTTTCCTATTCTCCGTAAGCTCTACAGCTGTTAACATTGTATAGCCGCTTTCCATAACCCGTTTCTTTAATTCATCTCTGATTTTCTTCTGGCCTTCTGTGAGGGCCGGTTCAAAATCACAACACGAAACCAGATTCTGTTCCAGCTTTACCTCGTTCTTTGCAGCCAGATATTTTAACATGGTCTCACACTGCTTCTTATTAGATATATCAAGCTTGTCCAGTAATTCTGCCTTAGGAATTCCTTTTCGCAATCGGTTATTTTTATGATAATCCCTTAAGACCGCCTCCACCATAAACCTGTAATGCGCCAGATATTCCATATGGATATACTGCTTTTCTATGAATAAAATAATTTCTTCCTCTTCCAGCTCTTTCAGTTCTTCTTCTTTTATGTCTTTATTTAAAAAAGCAGATATCATAGAAAAATCAGAAAATGGATTGTTTTTTATATATTCTTCTATAATATCCTTGTCAGAGGCTGAGTCCTTTATCCGAAGCGACCGCAGCCGTTCATCGGGATCATTTTTATATTTCAACGCTTTCGGATCTACGATGACTCCGCCGCCGATGGTTGTGACTGGAGAAATCGTTCTTAATACAAAACGGTCACCCTTCAAAACAGCTATTTCATGATCCAGCAGAATCTGGGCATAACCTTCATCCCCAGCCTTTACTTTTTTATGGGTGATGGGTATAAATCTCGCCACTTCCTCTGACGCTCCGGTATATAACTTCAGCTTATAAAACTTACCGATTTCAAGCTTTGTGGATTTAACGATGGAAAACTTGACATCAATCCTGTCCGTTACGTATACACCGTCCCTTGCAGCAACTGTGTTTCCTCTCCTTAATTCATTCACCGTTATATTGGATAAGTTGATCGCCGTTCTCTGTCCGGCGTATGCTAAATCCACGTTATGCTCATGAACCTGAAGATTCCGGACTTTCGTAAGAATTCCCTGAGGATAAACCATCAGTTCATCTTCTGTTCTCAAGATACCTTCCATCAAAGTTCCGGTAACTACGGTTCCGTACCCTTTAACAGAAAAAACCCGGTCTATATTCATTCGGGGTTTTTTCGTGAAACTGCGTTCCCGGATATCTGAAGTCAGGATCTCAAGCTCGGATATTAACACATCAAAACCTGTCCTGCTGACAGAATCAACTTCCACGATCTTAGTTCCTTCTAAAAAGGTACCCTTTATAAACGACCGGATATCTTCTATTACCAGCTCCTTAAAATCCTCCTCTACAAGATCGATCTTGGTAAGAACAATCAGAAATTTTTGTATTCCCAGGTAACTGAGGATGTCGATATGCTCTCTAGTCTGGGGCATAATCCCTTCATTTGCCGCAATAATGATCATGGCAGCATCAATGCCCGTGGCGCCGGCCAGCATATTCTTAATAAACTTTTCGTGCCCTGGAACATCAACAATTCCAAGCGTACGTCCGTTAGGAAGCTGAAAGCCGGTAAATCCAAGATTAATTGAAATTCCTCTTTTCTTCTCTTCCGCAAGGGTATCCGTATCATGGCCTGTCAGCGCTTTCACCAATGCCGTTTTGCCATGATCGATATGCCCTGCCGTCCCTACAACTATGCTGTCCATTTATTCCTCCCCAAAAGGCGTATTGTTATTTTTTTAACTATACGGGCGCAATTTATGTAAATGTAAATTATTTTTGGCGGAAGCATATGGGAATCGAACCCACCCACGACTATAAGCCGCAACACGGTTTTGAAGACCGGTAGGCACACCAGTTACCTCTCTGCTTCCATTCATATATTGTAGATTGTCTACAATCTTCTTTTACATTATAACTATATTTTTGTACTATATCAACAAGGTATTTTTTATATTTCAAACTCACTTTATTTAATTTTTTTATATTTTCTAAAAATTCATTTAAAAAACATACATATGATACAATTATCGCCAAACAGATGCAGCAGTTCTTTTAAAGTAGATATCACATGCTGCATCAAAAATATAGTGACCGAATGGATGTTGTCTCCTCATTTATTCAGGCTTTGCTTGGTAATATTTATTGGGAAAGTTGAGTTACTTATAAATAAAATAAAAACGGATAAGAATAAGAGGCTAATATGCCACATATTCTTATCCGTTTTTATTGTTACAGACTACACCCAAAATAAAATTATATCAACTACAAAAAATGCCACAATAATTGCTACCTTCTTTGCTGTTGAGCTTCTATTCTGTTCACTAAATATATTCTGAGCTATAATGGTTAATAACAAAATATTATATGCCAACATAGAAATCCGTTCACTCCAAATATATTTTAAATAAATGTCATTTGGTAAAAAAGATTTCAGATCAGATATTGGCAGGATTAAGAAACTAAATCCAATACTTATAAGAATTAATAATATAAAAATATATTTTTTAATTTTCATTTAAAGTTCCTCCTGCTTTTAATGTTAACATCATCCGCCTGATGCCTTTGAGTGTAAGAACTTATATAATATCCAAAAGCATCATAATATTTAATTGTATCGTGATAGTAATGAGTATAATATGAATTATCGGACTTAAAATAAACCTCATTTACTTGTGCGCTTTCTCTTCATAACTAATATCACTTTACTTTTCTATTTTCTCTAATTATTATTCTGACTGCATTTAACAGCATCAATGGCAAGCACCACCATCAATGATAACAACGCATCCCGTTCTTCCTCCACATCAATGATATACGTATCCGTAAAGCGGAGAAGCTGTTTTTCTATCTGTGCCACAACGCGCCCCTCTCTGGAGTAAATGGAATAATCCCATTCAAAAAAATCGCCTTTTACTTCCCAGCCATTACAGTCGATATGAAAGGATGGTCTGAAAAATGTAAACTCCTTTGTTATTGTACCTACCGTTTCATCATTAATAAGAATGTAAAAACGGGGAAGAAACGTAAATATCTGCTCCTTTAAAGTAGCCAGATGACTCCCGTTTTTATCATAGATTTCCAGTTTATGTCCCCATGCAGGCTTTCCGCTGACAGTAAAAACGCATCTGCCTTCCTCATCATAAATGTCATAACTGTCAAACCAGGAAAAAAAGCGTTGTTTAAACATTAACTTCATTGTCTGTTCTCCTTTTCTACTTTTTCGCTTACTTTCTCTTATCCCTATAGCCAATCAGCCATATTCTCTTTTAGAAATTTAATCTCACGGATATAAAACTGCTGATGTCCTGATTCTTTCATCTTATTAAATGCTTTATTTCCTTTTTGGCATTCATCGTCAAAAAGCTTCACAAGATCCTGCAACCGTAGTATCAGAATCTGCAAAACCTCATTGGCATCCATCATGCCATAGCTGTCAAGAAATTCCTGAAGCAGCAGTTTCCTCTCCATACTGTCTGTTGATTTGCTGTATCTGCGATATTGTCTGGTATTTATATCATATACTTCTTCGCTAAGTGGCACAAATCGGTAAACAGCATAAGCAACATCCCATACCCTTGGAGCGGGGCATGCCGTATCAAAATCAATTAACCCTACGGGCTTTAAATCTTGAAATGTAACATTATACGGTGCAAAATCATTATGGCAGATCACTTCTTTCTGTAATCCGCCTTTATATTCTAAAAACCAGATATCGTCCGGATTCTGTATAAAATCAACAGTGCCATCGTGGAATTTTCTAAGCATTTCTGCTGCCATCCGAACCGTTGTAATTTTCTTACTGATCTCGTTTTGTATGGGATAATCATCCATTGTTTCACCCTCTACAAAGCTTAACATCTCCATATTATCCTCATTCATTCCAAGAAAGCGAGGGGCAAACCCGATCCCTTTTTCTTCCAGATGCAATAACAGTCTGTGTACGGATTTACTTTGCGGCTTTAAGTCTCTGTAAACCACCGTGCCATCACTGAAAACCTCTGAAATATTCCCTTTCTTCAAAGCTACCTTTTCATTATTAAATTCTTCTCTCACACCAATCCCCCAAAACGCATTCTTCACACTTAGCCTTTCTGGCTGTGCAAACCTCTCTTCCATGATAAATCAGCTGAAAATTAATCCGGTTCCAGTGTTCCTCAGGTAATACCTTTTGAAGTTCCTGTTCCACTATTACCGGATTCTTCCCCTCTGCCCAGCCTAGCCGCCTGGATATCCGGAAAACATGGGTATCTACCGTAACTCCGGGAATTTCATACGCATCGGCAAGAAACAAAGTGGCTGTTTTCCGTCCCACTCCCGGCAGCTTTAACAGCTCCTCTATTTCTGACGGAACCTCACCATCATATTCATTTACAATCTGAGTGCAGCATTTCTTTAAATTCTTCGCTTTATTCTTATAAAGGCCAATGGATCGGATGGAAGCCTCAATCTCTTCCAGAGGTGCATCTGCCAGCTGGGCTGCAGTCTGAAACCGTTTGCAAAAGTCAGGCAGCACCTCTTCTACCTGCTTATCTGTACTCTGTGCACTAAGCATAATCGCTGCAAGCAGCTGCCAGGGCTGATTATGATAAAACCCTTCTTTTGTAACTCCGTATACGTCATCCAGCTTTTTAAGAATTGCACCAATGTTATCTTCTGTCATCTGCTTTAGTCCTTTCCTCTCTTTTTTCCAGGGGAAATTTCATCAGGAGCAAATAGCTTTATAATTCCGTATTCCCCGTCATAACCTGGTATTCGTTCCACTTTTCCTTCCCGCAGCCGGCTCACCCCTTCTGCAATCATAGGATCTGATATCTTTCTGATGTCTTCCAGGGGAACCTCTCTTACTATATCAAATTCTGATCCCAGCCCACGCAGCAGTTCAAAGTACTGATTTTGAACCTTTTTACTTGCTGCAGAATAACCAAGGCAGGCAGCGATCACCTCCGGCAGCGGAACCAGACTCTCAAACGGCTTTCCCTGGGGTAATACAAAGCCCTCACCCCGGTCAGACAGCTGCTTAATCCGGTTGGATACTCCCATGGTCAGTTTTCCACCGCACACCGGGCACCTGCCGGAATGCTGTTCTGCCTCAGAAGGTGAAAAGCAGATCCCGCATTTTCTGTGACCGTCGTGGTGGTATTTTCCTTCTTCGGGGAAGAATTCAATGGTTCCCATTAATCCACTGCCACTGGTTAAAGCATGAGAAAGTCCGTCAAAGGACAGTTCGATGTCCAAAAGGCTGGCTTCCCTGCCAAGCTTTCCAGGCGAATGAGCATCGGAGTTGGAAATCAGCTGAAAACGATCCAGCGCCGATATGCTCCAGATCATGGAGGGATCAGAAGAAAGTCCGGTTTCCAATGTATGGATATGAGGAGTCAGATCTTCGAAACACTCTTCTATGGTATCAAAACCGGAGCATGCTCCGAACAAGGAGAAATGGGGCGTCCAGATATGGGCGGGGATATAAACCGCCCCGGGATCTGTTTCCAGCATCATCTCCAGGAGATCGTGGCAGTCAAGTCCTAAGATGGGTCTGCCGTCCGAACGGATATTGCCCACAGCCTCAAGCTTTCCAGAGAGTTCCTCTGCCCCATGAAGTCCCGACAGGAGAAGAAGGCTATGTACCTTTCTGGTCTTCCCGTTCTTTTTATAAATAGAACTGATTTCTCCGGAAATAACAAAGCGGGGGATCAGGGAACCGAAGGAGTTTTCTCCCTCCAGACGGTACTCTTCCTTTAACACATAAAGCCCTTCTTCCGCCGGAATCAGTTTCTCTTTTAGTTCTGCTCTCCATGCCGGATGCGTAAAATCACCGGTACCCAGAATTCCGATTCCTTTTCGTCTGGCCCAAAGATCCAGCTGCTCCGGTGTGCAGTCCCTGCTGGTCGCCATGGAATACCTGGAGTGGATATGTAAATCTGCTATGTACATTCATTCACCTGCTTTAGTCAATATAGAATCGATTATACCCTGCTTCCCACCCTCACGCAATAAGTAATCTCTTCCTGTTTTTTTCCATAGAGAAAGGGGCATTATCTGCCCCTGTGCTTCTCCTTTTTCTTTTGCTGTTTCTGATCAAACTTTTGCTGTGCTTTTGCCTCCCTTGCTTCACGGGATAAAAGCTTCCGCGCCAGTTTTCCCTCTTCCTGCTGCAACTTCAGCGCCTGCTGGGATTTCGTACTGATTCCTGTGTTTTGGATCTGCCTGCGGACTTCCCGCAAAATCCGTTTGGGATTCTTACTACTTTCTTTTACAGCAGCTTCAACAGCCGGACTAAACCTCAGCCTGTAGTAATTCTTAAGAAGGAACTCATTTACCTCAAAATCCCTGGGCTCTGGGCCGAATGTAACTTTGCTTACAAACAGTTTTCCATCCACTTCCCGCTCCAGAATGCCCACCCAAAAGGGCTCCTCAAAAAATACTGAAAATCCAACCGAAACCTTGTCCATAACAATTCCTCCTATTCTTGTTTCGACAAAGAACGGACGACCAGGAGGAGGGTTACTTAGAAACGGAGGTAAACCGTTTCCGTCCGGACTACCAACCGGATCTCCATGACAGATGCCATGGGCTGTGTTTTTATCTTTGCTTTCTAAATTATATCATTTCTGTGAAGATATTAAAAGATTTTCATTTCCAATAATGGCCAGCACTTCATCCAGCAGAAGAAGACAGCCGTCATAAATTACCTTTATCCCCTCGCCACTTAGTCCGTCCACATGAATCCCGCAGATACAGACTGTGGTATGATTGGATTTAACCGCAATTTTTTCCGCATAAATCCTTGCCAGTACATCATCTTTATGACCCAGACAGTTTAAAACGGAAGAAGTCGTGCTCAATCCATCTCCTGTCAGGCTGGCTCTTGGAATTGACAGAACGGTACTGCCAATATGAGGGATATCTCCGCCGTACAGCAAAACCGTCAGATCCTCTCCCATTGGAATGACGTCACAGCAGATGTTAACTTTATTAATTACTTTTTCAAATGTTATCATTGAAAACCTCTCTAAACCAACTACTCCCACCTCTTAAATCCGGGAACAAAAATCCCTGCTGCATCTAAAATTTTACAGGCCAGATGAAAATTTACGTCCTCCAGAGACTTGGGTCTGCTGTAATAAGAAATAAACGGAGGCAGTATTGTAACATTCTGAACACCGGATAAATACTCCATATTTCTTAAATGAATCTGGCTGAGCGGGGTTTCTCTTGTCACTAATATGAGACGGCGTTTTTCTTTGATTGTCACATCTGCAGCCCGAAGCAGCAGATTATCAGAGTAACCGTTTGCGATTCCTGCCACTGTCTTCATACTGCAGGGAACCACGATCATGCCTTCTGTCCGAAAGGTACCGCTGGCTATGGAATCACCAATATCTTTGCAGTCGTAACACACATCTGCCAGTCCAGTAAATTCTTCCAGCGACATATCTGTCTCATGTAAAATCGTCTCCCCGCCGCCTCTGCTGATAACCAGATGAGTTTCATATTCCGGGATTTTTTTAAGTTCCTTTAAGCAAACCTCTGCCAGTGGGGCGCCACTGGCCCCGCTGACAGCAAGTATAATCCGTTTCTTCTCCATAGACTTATAACAGGCTCAAAATTACATGAGACCAGAAATAGGAAAACGGCATAACAAGAACCATGGCAGGCAGCATATTTGCTATAGGAAATGATTTGATCCCTGAAATACGAAGTCCAGTAGCCAGCATTAATATACCGCCGCATGCGGTAAAGTCATTCAGCATTTCCTTTGTTGTCATAGGCATGATAAAGGTAGCGCTGAGAAACAGCGTCAAAAGTACAATAAACTGCGGAACACATACAGTGCACGTAATAAATCCAAGGCTTGCTGCAAAAATACCAGCTGTAAAAAAATCAAGGATTGACTTGGAGAACAGGATCGTATGATCCCCAGTCATTCCCGCCTGCAATGCGCCGAAAATACCGGTTCCGCTGGCACAAAACAGGACCACGATGCTGACAAGCCTCTGCATGAATTCCTCCTGGCTTAACCCAGCACCTTTTCCGGTAAATATCTTTGAAATAGGAGCCTGCACTTTCTGGGCTGCAGCTGAGATCCCCCACTCCAGATGAATCAGTTCACCAATTGCAGTTCCAATAATTACCGCAAACACGACAGCAGGAAGATACGTCAGTTTTACGATAGAAGCGATTCCCATAGACATGGAAGCGACTCCGAAGATCAACGTGAGGTTATCACGAAGATGACCAGGTATTTTATTTCCTAATAAAGCTCCGGCAGCGCCGCCTGTCAGCACTGCCAGACTGTTAACAATTACTCCGATTGGCATATGTATCCCTCTTATGTATTTAGTAAAAATCCAGTAACAATCTAGTGAATATCCGGCACCCAGCGGGAAGGATCTACATCCATGAACTTAGCCCGTTTAAAACGACTCTTCTGGTCAAATGGAACGGTACAGTCAAAAATGGTTTTGCAGGCGATTCCATGATCTCTTATGGAAGGTGAGATCGTGGGATCGTTGGATGGATCCAGGGGATGACAGCGTACTCCCGGAATACATATAATACCGGAATCTCCCTGCATACGGGTATTCATTGCCCAAATGACATCATTGATATCGAAGGGATCCACATCTTCATCAACAAGAAATACATGTTTTAATTCACTGAATGCTGAGAACGCAAGCAGTGCAGCCTGGCGTTGTCTTCCCTCATCACTGGGAATCTTTTTACAGAACTGAAGAACAGCCATATATTTTCCGCCGCCGCTTGACGCACAGTATACATTCAGCAGCTTTCCAGGCATAGCCTTTTCCACCATCTGAATAATACTGGCTTCTGTAGGAATTCCTGCCATGCTTACATGCTCCTCGCTTGGTCCGATACAGGTCTGCATGATGGGATTAGTTCTGTGGGTCACTGCTTTTACCTTAATAACAGGGAGCTCCGGGTTGGCAGGACCTGTATAACCAGGAAATTCCGGCATGGCTTTCCCTGTGTTGGTATTCTGATCCTCTCTTACCCGCACTCCGGGGAGAAGTTCACCTTCTATTACATACTCTGCATTGGCTATGCATTTCTCATCTATGGTAATACAGGGAGTCAGTTCAACCGGCTCCTTGCGGATCGCCCCGGCAATCTCCAGCTCATTAAATCCCAAAGGAGTTGTAGGCGGTTCAAAACAGGAAGCAATTTCAATGGCAGGATCCACGCCGATGCTGATGGAGATGGGAAGGGGTTTCCCTGCTGCCTCTGCCTTCTCACGGAAAACGCTTAAATGTCTTGCACCCGGTACAAAGTACATGGAGATCTCGTCCTTACTCTGAATGCAAAGGCGGTGAATGGTAACATCAGAAATCTTTGTCTCCGGATCTGAGGCATAGCACATTCCTAATGTAATATAAGGTCCTGCGTCTTCTTCTGTATTGGTTGGAGCTGGAACCAATTTACGTAAATCAAAATCAGGATCAGTGGCATAATGAACCACTTCCTGGCATTTTGCTTCTTTCTGATCAATAACCACTGGTTTTATGGGATGGTTCACCGCTTCGTTTAACATATGCCCCAGTCGCTCCGGAGCCTCATTAAGCAGATATCCGACCCGTTTCCGGCTTGCCAGTAATCCAATCGCCACTCTTGCCCCCTCGTGACCGGTTACCTGATTAAATATCATGGCAGGACCTTCCTTCGTGGGGCGCATGACTGTACCGCCGGCACCCACATGGCGGTAAACGCCGGAGAGTTCCGCATGAGGATGAACTTCCACATCCGTTTCAATGAGCTGCCCCGGAATTGACGCCAAAAGCTCCAGGGATGAACGCAAATCATTCACTTTAATTTTTGACATAAAAAAATCCTCCTTTAATCGTTGATCGGCCGATAAGTATACTATGCACTATATTGCGGCTATACAGTCAAGAGGATTTATACTATAATTAACGATAGAAAAATAATTGAATGTAACATCGAAAGGATATAGTATGAGAACTATGAATCAGAAGCAACGGGTTCTGATATGGAGTGCCCCGGTTCTTTGCATTTCCATGTTATTATTATTTCATAGCATTAATACCTTGTATTGCCACCTTTTTTGCCGTATTTAAAAATATTGCTCCAATTGCTGGTTTACAGGTTTTGATCCTTGCTCTGGTATTTGGAATGATAAACGGTACATTGGAAGAGATGTTCTGGAGAGGGAATTTTAATAAGATTTTTAATGATCATTTGATTTGGGCTTATCTTTACCCATCGTTATTTTTTGGAATCTGGCATATTGCATTATTCTCAGCAAAGGGTATCGTATACCAGGGCGGAGCTGGTTCCCTGGTTGGAGGTTCTCTTTTCATGGGACTCTTATGGGGGCTTGCTGCCTATAAAACAAAATCTGTTAAAATTGTGACAGCAGCCCATATTATAACTAATTTTTTTGCTTTTACAGGTCTTATATACCAGAACTGGTTTATGTAAGAAGTACTTTTTTCTTTACGGGAATCTGCAGACAGCAGTAATCCACCTCATGTTCCGAATTATAAAATGTGGTATCCAACAGGCATAGGTCCAGAGCATCACCAATGATTTCGTATCCCTGAGACTCTATCCATTCTTTAAGAGTAAAAAAATCATCTTTATAGTACGGAAAGGCGTATTTATACATGCAGGCGTATGTACCTCCCGAAATCTCCTCAATGCCCGGAAGGTTATACTCCTGTTCCGGAACCACAACAAAAATTCCTGCTCCTCTGTATAGATCCCCGGACTCAAACTGATTGCACCTGATCAAAGTTCCAAACCCACTGGACGGTACCATTCCCCAGTCAAAAATCTGATTCCACGCCCTCATCAGGGTGAGATGGAGAATATTTTTACATGGCTCACCGGGGAAAGGCACAAAAAGAACTTTTCTTAGCCCAATCTCCTTTATATGGGGAGTATTAATGGGATGTTCTTCATGAAGCGCTTCATAAAACCGGATTCTGTGCTCCAGATGACTCTTCGTTTTATTCAGTTCCTGAATTTGCTTTTCAACTGATTCTTTCTGCAATTCCAGAAGATTGATCACTGTATCGGGGTTGCGGTTCTCAAAACTTTTCTTAATATCTTCCAGCTTCACCCCAAGCTTTTTTAACAGACAGATTTCTCTTAAAACAGGGATCTGGAAAACACTGTAAAACCGGTAACCATGTTCGTTGATGGTAACAGGTTTTAAAAGCCCGATATGATCATAATAAATAAGCGTCTGGCGGGTAAGGTGATGCAGTTTCGCCATCTCACTGATTGTGACAATTTCATCTCCCATTAAGCACTCCCCCCTCTATTACAATGAATCAATTATTAAGGAATCCAGCTTGTCCACCCCATCCTTCCATGCCATGGAAATATCCTTATGTAAGGATAACGAAGGGCCTGACTTGGAGTAAAAATTCAGGGTACAGGTAAAATGTGTTCTGCAATTATGCATAACCCATCTGCATTTATGGCTGTTTCCCAGCACTCTGCCATAAAACGCGGATAATTCCAGAATTGTATTCCGGCAATGTTCAAAGGACTCTCCCTGCTTTTCCAGAATAATATTCTTTATTATCTGAATCGCATCTTCCGCTTTCATTTGAGATAGATCCAGCTGATGCTCTGTAATAAATTTTTGAGCCAGCAAATCGTGTTCTTTAAACAGCTTAAAATCATCTTCTTCCCTGAAATAATCATTTTCCAATGGAGGTTTGGAAATTTTCTTAAAAAAATCCCGTCCATATTGTTTCAATATATCCGCATATGCTTCAATAGCAAGCTTATACTCCTTTAAAGTAGCACATGGAAAGCCATTCTCACTGCTGTCCGGCACAATATCCTGTATTCCATAACTGCTGCATCTGCCTGAATAAGAGTTAATCACCATAAACAGCCTTTTATCCCAGCCCCTGGTGTAAAACTCAACGACCAGCCTTGATGTCTCTCCCTTACTGTTTTTAAATTTTTTAATAAACCAGCAGCTATTTATATTTTCACCAGAGACAAATCCCATGGGAATTAAAACATTTCCGATAATCTCTCTTGTTATTTCCTTTTTAGTCATAAATATATTCTCCTTTGAAATAAGCAAAACAGCGCAAGTATACGTTTAGAGAATGTTACTTTGGCTTTTATTATATAATACTTATCATGGCAAACACAAGGGAATGCCGTTGAAAAAGTTACAATTATTAATAATTATATCCTTTAAGCTTATACCATGTTTCCTGCAAATACTCAACCAATAGGACGAAATTATACAAGTTAGGTTCCAAAATTGGCATGATGGTACGAAAAAAGGAGCCGGAAGGCCTCCACCGGAACCTTGGCAACAACAATTTCAACCTGTACTGGCAGAAGCATCATGTTTTGCTGATTTGACTCACTGCCCATTTTATGCTAGGATATGCTTATCAATTTAGAATCAGAAAGGATTTACCTATATGAATCTCATGAACCTTATGCAGCTGAAAGAGGCCTGGAGTATCTTTAAAAACAACCACCCTAAATTCCCCTTATTCTTAAAAGCAGCTTCGGAAAGCGCGTTAAAGGAAGGATCCATGATAGAAATCCATGTCACATCTCCGGAAGGGAAAACGCTGACTACCAACATGAAACTGAAAGCCTCAGATCTGGAGCTGATAGAACAGTTGAAATCATCTTTAAAATAGCAGGTTGTTGTTACTGGAAAGTTATGGTAGAATACTTTCAGGCCATGAAACATCTACCGTTTCAATGGCAAAACAGGAGGAGTAAAAGGCATGAAAAAACTAATCAAAGTATTTGTTGCTGCCTCACTTCTGTCAATCTCTGTTGCATCTACCGCAATGGCAGGAACCTGGAAACAGGGTTCTGATGGCTGGCGGTGGAAGGAAGACGATCATACCTATACAGCATCTGCCTGGAAGTGGATCGATTCTGATAAAGACGGAATGGCGGAGTGCTACTATTTTAATGAAGACGGAATCCTGGTAACCAATACCATGACTCCTGATGGCCGTACTGTGAATGAAGACGGCGCATGGACTGAGGATGGCATCGTACGCTTAAGAGCGGCCAACCCTTCCGTAGCCGTTCAGATGAAGAAAAAGGGAGCTGTTCTTTACAAGGATGCAGATAAGAAAAGTTCTTCTTTACCAGGGCAGGATATCAACGCTGATATTGCCATGAATTTATATTACGACTGGCTGCAGATTCCGGTTATTATGAATATGCAGATGAAATACCACGATATCAACACTCCCAGTATGGAGTTTTTATCCAACAGCATGGTAAAGACTCTGGGCATGGAAAAGGTTGAGAGTTCTTTTTATACTGACGGCTGTTATTACTCCGATTCCAAAGACAGCGGAAAGTTTAAGATGAAAATCGGATATGAGGATATGACAAAGCATCTCACTCTTGGAGGTCTTACCGGACAGTTTTGGGGATTTTTAGACAACGTGCAGATCGCACAGGATCAGAACGGTAACAGTGTCATGTTTTATACCACTGAGGCAGACGGTCTGGAACAGTATTTAACCAAATTCTACGATAAAGTATGGCCCACACTTTCCGATTCGGATTATAAAATTACTGGCGTGACCGGAAAAGCAATTATCAATCCGGAAGGATACTTTTTCAAAGAACAGATCCTGATCTCCATGATTATTAACGAGGATGGAGATACCATGGGACTGGATATGAGTGTAAATCTGGATTATAAAAATCCAGGGCAGGCTGTTGCAATCGCATTTCCTTCAAAGGACGGGTTTGAGGAAGTGGTATATTAGAAAAACGGAGGAAGCAGTTCACTTGAATGAACTGCTTCCTCCGTTTTTATTTTTTCAAGATAACTTCACAGGCAGCCAGTACGCTGTAATCTTCGGTAGCTCACTGTCATTATTACTCCCTTTTCACCGCAAAAAACCTCATAAGAACGATTACCAGAATCAGCGGAAAGATAATCGCAGAAAAAATTCCGATTTTTAAATTGCTGCCAAATAATCCCGATACAATTCCAACGAGGGTTGGTCCTCCAGAGCATCCAAGATCACCCCCCAGAGCCAGGAATGCGAACATGGCAGTACCTCCGCCCCGAATGGAAGCAGCAGCCAGACTAAACGTCCCAGGCCACATAATTCCAACTGAAAAGCCGCAAAGTCCGCATCCAATCAGTCCCAATACCGGATTAGGAGCACAGGTAATCAAAAGATAAGATGCCATACAAAGAACACCGCTGGCAGCCATGACTTTTTTCAGTTCCCATCTTTCCCCATACTGTCCATAGACAGCTCTTGATATCCCCATCATAAGTGCAAACAGCATGGGACCCGAAAGATCTCCAATGGTCTTCGTTACACCCAGCCCCTCTTCCGCAAAGGCAGATGCCCACTGACTCACTGCCTGTTCACTTGCTCCCGAGCAGACCATAAGAAGTAAAAAGACCCAGAACAGCTTGTTTCCAATCAATGCGGCAAAGGACATACCTTCCTCCCCTTTTGAAAGAGAAGCAATGGGCACACGGAAAAATAAAACCATGCATACAGCCGGCACAATTGCCCAGAAAACCGCCAGTATCTTCCAGTTGCCGATTCCGAATAACCGGAAAAATAAGGTTGAAATCAGAACAACTCCCACATGCCCCCAGCAATAGAAGGAATGGAGCATACTCATGGCTTTTTCTTTATTATCTGTGGGACACGCTTCCACAATGGGACTGACAAGAACTTCCAAAAGCCCCCCGCCGATGGCATAAATAATAACTGCCAGCAAAAGCCCAATCCATGAAACAGAAACAATTCCCGGCAAAACTGTGAGAAGAATCAGCCCTGCTGCTGCCATAAGGTGTGCGGTAATCATGGTAATCCGGTATCCCACCCGATCTATCACCCCAGCCGATAAAAGATCCACCAGCAGCTGAACACCAAAATTTACTGTAACAAGAAGCGTAATTCTGGATAGTGATATTCCATACTCCCATTGAAAATGCAGAAACAAAAGCGGAACAAAATTATTGACAATCGCCTGGACAATATAGCTTAGAAAGCAGGCATAAACAGTACTTTTATAATTTTCCTTCACGTATTCGGCCCTCCCCTGTAATATGATTGTATTATACTGCAGTTGGTAATTCAAATCTTGCAATTTACCGCCAGCTTATGGTACAATTTAGCCGATCACAAAAAGGAGAACGCTCTATGCAAAGCACAAAAATACTGACCGACGAATCCATGATGGAGCTGGTCTCCCATGGTTTTGCAGACTTTCCGTTTCAATACTATTACGAAGATGTGGGAAAGTTTGACAACCGCTGCATTGACTGGCACTGGCACCGGGAATTTGAACTGGTATCTGTGACCGAAGGAATGGTACATTGTTCCATCGGAAACATTCATTACATACTGGAACCCGGCGACGGTGTCTTTATTAATTCCGGTGTTATGCACCGTTTTTTATCAACCGGAACAGCAATTATACCAAACGTACTGTTTGCTCCGGAATTTATAGCCCGGGAAGGAAGCTCTATTTATGAAAAATTCATTGCTCCCTTTTTATTTTCCGGCATATCCCACTTTGTATTAAGGGGGAGAAATCCATGGCAGAGCCATTTACTTACCATTCTGTCTGACTTATACAAGCTATGTGAAGATCAGACAGAGACCTGGGAGCTTAATGCACATGCACTGGTCTGCCAGATCTGGTCCATCCTGTTTTTACACAGGGAGGAATTTGCCACCATGGAAAACGCAGGCGTCAACCGCCTTTCCCAGGCCCGTTTCAAACGGATGACCCGTTTTATTGAGCAAAACTATGAAAAGAGACTGACTCTGGAAGACATCGCCCAATCGGTGGGAGTCAGCAAAAGAGAGGCACTCCGCTGTTTCCAGTGTTCCGTACCTCTCTCTCCAATTGAATATTTAAATAAATACCGGTTAAATCAAGCCAAAACCCTGCTTCTTCACACAGACCGTTCCATCACTGATATCGCAGAAAGCACCGGTTTTGAAAGCACCAGCTATTTCGACCGGCTATACAAACGGGAGTATCACATGACCCCCGGCCGCCACAGATCCGCTTTTGTGCAGGCAAATGCCAAAAAAAATGATACCGGTCAGGCTTCTTCTCAAAAGAACGCCGAGAAAAAAGAGCAGGAAATACAACAGAACCAGGATAAAACAGATTTCACCTGCCAACCGGTATCTGACTAATCGGATTCCTTTTGCCCATTTATAAAAATAATAGGATATTAAGCCAATTCCCATGGATCCCACCAGAATCGGCATCCATGCCATGAAAAGAAGAATAAGATTCATTGTACTACGCTCCGGCACTTTCTCCTCTTATCTTCCCCTCTTTATGCCTTAATAATCCAGTTTCTGTCAGAATTGCTTTTTCTTCATGATTTTGACAGAAATAAAATAAGATACAAAAACTGCTGCCAGACTGATGATTGGCACAGCTGCTATCACCAGTCCTGGTGATAATGATGCTGCAGCGGTTGATAAAAAATCTATTTGAAGTGTCTTTGCCGCCTTTATCATAACGAAACCAGCGGCAAAGATTGCTCCAATCATAGATATCAGAACAACTCTTCCCTTTTCTGCACCGAATTTCAACTGAACAGGAACAACCACTGCCAAAAACAAAAGAGAGATAAAAAGATACAAAAACGCCATTCCCACAAGTTCACCTGCACCTGCTCTTCCCCTGAAAAAATTCATGGAAACCGCAAATACTGTCACTACAATCCAGGCAAAGCCTCCCGTCACAAGGCCAAATACATATTTTTCTGCCGCATATTGATTCCTGGTAATTGGAAGGGTGAATAAAAAGGCATATCCATTGTCAAATTCATCGTAACTGATGGAACTTAGTGTAAACAGAGAAAAAATCATTGTCACATAATTAATCACAAAAACAGAATTAAAATCTGCCAGAAGCATTCCCGCTGACATCAGGAAGAAAAGCAGGAAAAAACGCTGCTGGTTTTTCAACAAAAGTAAATCTTTTATCAACAACCCTTTCATATCCGTTCCCCCCTTATCATCATGGTAATCACTTCATCAACATTTCCCTTTTCCATTACAATATCCGGCTGGCTTTCCCGGTAAAATCCAATTTTATCGGTAAGAAGACGATATCCGTAAGATTCTTTTTTCCTGCGAAGAATATATCTTTTATCCAGCTTCTGTTCTTGTTCTTCTGTTACTTTTAAAAGACCATAACTTCCTAAAAGTACATCCGTCTCTTCATGCAAAACAATATATCCATGGTCAATCAGATAAAGATCATCACAAAGCTGCTCTAAATCCGTTGAAATATGTGAACTGATCAAGATGGATCGATCCCCCGGCTCCATATACTCCCGAATAGTATCAAGCAGCTCCTCTCTGGCAAGGACATCAAGTCCCGCGGTAGGTTCATCCAGTATAAGCAGTTTGGCCTCATGAGACATGGCAGCCAATACTCTCACTTTGGCCTTCATTCCTGCAGAAAGATCTTTTCCCCTCTTATTCAGGGGCAGACCAGATTCTTTGCATTTTTTTAAAAACCTGTCCTGATCAAACAACTGATACATATTTTTCATAATTTTAGCAATATCCTGAATTGTTAAATACCCGCTGAATCCAGAGTCTGCCAGAACCACTCCCATATTCTGTCTGTCCTTCAGGGATAACTGACTAAACGGCTTATCAAATATCTTCACTTCACCCTGATCTAAGGTAATAAGCCCCAGAGCCGATTTAAACAACGTGGTTTTTCCTGCACCATTGGTTCCAATCAGTCCGGTTATATATCCTGGCTCCAGTTTAAGAGAACAGTTCAGCGTAAAGTCTCCATACGTTTTCTGAATATTTTCCATTTCTAACAACATCATTAATCCTCCAAAATCAAATAAAACAAATCCGTCAGTTCCTCATCCTTCATTCCGCAGCTCCTGCCCTTACGGATTGCCGATTCCAGTTCGGCCTCAACCTCTTTTTTCTTTTCTTCCAGCATGAATTCCTGGCTGGCGTAAGCGATAAAGCTTCCTTTTCCATGAACAGTAACAATAAAACCCTCCTGTTCCAGAATGTCATATGACTTTTTAACTGTTAAAGCACTGATGCGCAGTTCTTTTGCCAGAGTACGCACCGATGGCAGATTTTCTCCTTCTTTTAACGTTCCCTGCATAACACCGACCTTAATCTGCTCCGTAATCTGGTCATACAGGGGCTGCATGGATGAATTATTTATTATTATTTTCATTTCACCCCTCCTTGACAAACAGTATATAACAGTATATTACTGTTGTCAACTGTTATATACTGTTTGTTTCAACATGAATTATATTTGTGAAATAGATTATTTATCCAGCGAATACTTAAAATATGTGTAGTTTTGTAAATTATGGTATAATAAGTTCCGTTAAAACCAGGAAGGAGAAAATATATGAATCTATGTATCAGCAAAATTACAGAAGAAGAAATTGAAATATTACCTGAGCTATTACGTGAAAAAGCAAATTGGCCTGTTTATATGAATTATCGCTTGAAAAACAGGATGAAGAACCAATATAAAAAAAAGATACACAGTCTATAAGGGCGATGGTTCCCTACTGTGTATCCTTTTTTCTAACCTGACTTCAGGTAATTCAGATTTTTAGCTGAAACTGGCCGATTAAGTCCTTCAGGTTCTGAGCCTGCCCTGCAAGTTCCTCGCTGGAGGCGGAATTCTCTTCTGCAGAAGCCGCATTGTTATCTACTTCCATGGAGATTTTACCGATTCCATGTTCAATCATTTTTACGGAATCCGCCTGATCTAAGGAAGCCTGTGCAATACTGCGTACCTTATCCATGATCTGGCTGCTTTCTTTTGCCACGCCGTTTAAATTACCGGCTGCCCGGTCCGCTATAACAGTTCCTTCTTCCACTGCTTTTAAAGATGCTTCGATTAAGTCGGAGGAATTCTTTGCGGCCTCTTTACTCTGACTTGCTAAAAGACTGACCTGACCAGCTACCACAGCAAATCCTTTTCCTGCTTCTCCGGCTCTTGCTGCTTCGATTGAGGCGTTTAATGCCAGAAGATTGGTCTGCATGGCAATATCATCAATGGTTACAATCATCTTGCTGATTTCCTGAGATGTCTTCTTAATGGTGCTCATGGCAGAAACCATTTCCTGCATATTCTGATTTTCTGTTGAAATATCCCGGGCAATCCGTTCCATCTCTAACTGAATTTCATTGGTCAGCTTGGCATTTTCATCAATCTGTTCTGTAATATGTGTAACTGACTCGGACAATCTTCCTGCAATTCCTGCCTGGTTTTCGGCCCCAACTGCCAGAAAACGGGCTGATTCAGATATCTGGCTGGAACCGTCTGATACCTGATTGGCTGCCTCATTAATTTCTTCAAAACTTCTTGAAATCTTTTCTGTAAAACAATGAAGAGACGATTCAATATTTTTAAAATCGCCGATGAATTCACTGTTAAAATCCACATTGAAATTACCGCCCGCCATCTGTTCCATGGCACAATCAATTTCCATAATATAGCTGCGGATCTTCTCCATGGATTCCCGTAAGCTCATGGCCGCCTGACCGATTTCATCTTCTGATTCGTAAGCAATGGCCGTATGTAAATTACCTTTGGCAAACTCTCCAGCTGCATCCTGTATCTCTTTTAATGGAACAGCAATGGACTTGGTCAGACGATTTCCCATGAGAAGTGCAATAATCAGAGAGATCAGAGAGAAAAATGCCAGAAATGCTGTGGCAGCATTCTCAACGCTCTGACTGTTTGTATATTTTGCAAGAGCGGCTTCATCCGCCTGGGAACCGGTTTTATCCAGTGCATCCGCCAGTACTTCTGAAACATCATTAAAGGTCGTCTGGTAATACTCCACGGCTCCTTTTGTATCTCCCTTTTCCAGCATAGAAAGCAGAACTCCGGTATCTTTCTGGAAATCGTTAAAAGCCTGGTCCAATGTTTCTCCTGACTGTTTATCCTTCAGATTCTCTTTGATAACAGCAATATATTTTACAATTTTCTCGAATCTTCCTTCTATTTCTTTTTTTTGCTCTGCAGTAACAGAAGCATCATCCCGAATGGCAGCCCAAAGAATTCGTTTATTAATGGTCTGTACATCCTTACGGATCTCCATCTGTTTTTTCGTTGTTTCATATTGGATTTTGTAAAATGTTGACATGTTGTTCCCAATGCTGCGAAAACTGATCAGCGAAAATACTGAAGAAAGAAAAATAATAAAAACCAGAATTGCAAATACCCGTTTCAGCCTTGTTGAAATACTTAATTTTCCTGATTTTTTCATCTCTAGTCCCCACTTTCGATTTGTTATTTTGTTTCTAATTCTATTATAACAATCCGTCTTCTCAATGCCAACTTAATATTTGTTCAGAATAATAGCTGTAACCTTAATAAATTGTAAGATTACAGCTATCTTCATTATAAATCGTATTCAAAACTAACGGAATTACTGGAGAGATCAAATATCATGTTCTCCCCTTTATACAACAAAAACCTTCCACGAAGCAGATGCTCTTCCTTAATAAAGCGGCTCATCTCTCCCTGAACTGGCGCCCGCAGTTTATGAGCAAACCGTTTCTCATCCTTTCTGCTTTGATTGGAAAGAAATACTTTCAAAACACAGGCTCCCTGTTTTATAATGACTGCCGTCTCCCGTTTGCTCACCACTCTGGCTCCCAGGTAAGTGGCAAACCGGTATTCTTTTCCCTGATACATGACTACACAGATACAGCCCTCAAACCGGAGTCCCAGCCAAGGGATTTTGGCTACGGAAACCATGATGGAGGCATTTTCTGAAAATGCATTGCACTGAATCCACAGGTAGCTCTCAGGAAATGATGACCCTCTGTCTCCTTCTATATATCCCATTCCCCCAACAAAGTCCACTACATCGCCGTTTAGTTTCACCTTTCCGGACAGTCTGTGGGACATGCTGATGATCTCATGTTTGCATTCCATAAAAGGCATGTACTGAAATGGGCCCATAATGGGATACTGGATTGGGGTAATGGGTCCAAAACGAACAATTCCTTTTAATGAAATGTCCTCGGTCTTTATATCCAGCCTGACGCCCCTGCGGGAAAAGATATTATTACCCAGTATAATCCTTTTTTGATTCCAGTCAATAAAAAAATCCTCTTCTTTAAATTCCAGCCAGCAGGCGTTTTCATTCCATATGACCTGTAAAAATGGAAGGCGTTTTCCTGTTCCATCTCTTATAAGCCCTGGAATCAGAGCCAGAACGGTGTTTCCACACTGCATCTTAAAATACCATCCGATAAAGAATTTCCCTTTGGTTTTCCCTTCTGCCATTTACCAGACCCCTCCTGTGTCCATTATTTAATCATATGGTTGCCAGGAATGGGAAAACGTAGTCAGGAAATATATTACTGTACCTGGGCTATCCGGTTTACCACATCGATATAATCCTTACAGTAGGTCTGATAAACTGTCATCACGGCACTGCGGAAACGGACCAGCTCCGCCGGGCTTAACTCTGTTACGATACAACCGGCTTTGATCAGACGATCCCTTACATTCTGCTCCCTTTCGGTAAAGATCTGGCGCTCATACGTTGCAGACTCTTCCCCGCACTGTTTGATTATTTCCCGGTCTTTCTCGCTTAACCGGTCCCAGGTTGCCTGGGAAGCAAGCTGCAGCTCTGGTATTCGGCTGTGGGCGTCAAGGGTAATGTATTTTGCCACCTCATAGTGATTCATGGTTTCATAGGAAGGCCAGTTATTTTCTGCGCCGTCGATATAACCGGTTTCTAATGCTGCATACACATCGGAATATGCCAGTGGAACGGCTTTCGCTCCCAATGCCTCTACTACGGCAGCCATCATATCCGACTTTGCAACCCGGATTCTCATCTTTCTGATGTCCTCCACCCGCTCAATGGGGCGTTTAGTATTATAAAAATGCCTCGCACCGGCATCATACCAAGATAAGGCAACCACGCCACTTCCTTTTAGTTCATTCATAAACTCATCTCCGATTGCACCGTCAAGAACCTTCCACATATGAGCTTCATCCCGGTAAAGATAAGGCAACTGCAATACGTTGAATTTGGGATTTACATCCGTAAGCGTCATAATGGATACGCGGGCAAAATCAATTCCCCCATACTGAACCTGCTCCGCGATCTCATTTTCATTTCCCATTTCCCCTCCGGAAAAGACTTTTATTTTAATTCGTCCTTCCGTTTTTTCCCATACCAGCTCTGCAAACTTTTTCGCACCCTCTGTTGTGGGATAGTCATCCGGCTGGTTATCGGCATAGGTAAATACATATTCCGGAGTTTGTTCTCCGGAAGAAAAAAGAGATTCTGACGGATTTTCTTTATGAAAAAAACTAAAAGAAGCCATAATAACCGCTCCTGCCAAAAGGACTGCTCCCCCAATTTTTATAATACGTTTGTTCATTCCTGTACCCCCAAAACGCCTCCCCTGATTACAGGGGAAGCGTCTGATATTTTATATAGTATGAACTGATTAAGGATTAATGATACTCTGAATTTCCTTATCATCCACATTTGTTTTATCAACCAGAATAACTCCGGTATCTACAGTTTTATCTTTAATTTCACCGCCATCGGCAATCTGAAGAGCAGTTTTTACACCATCATAACCCATGTAGTACTGGCGCTGAACAACAGAAGCTACATCGAACTTTCCGCTGCGGATCATGGTCTCGATCTCTGCAGAGAAATCGAATCCAACCATAGAGATATCGTCGCGTCCGGTTTCTGTTAAACCAGTTACAAAGCCTACAGTAGAACCATTGTTAGGACCAAATACTCCCTTTAAGTTTGGATAGGTTGTAATGAAGTCCTGGCAGAAACCTACTGCCTTGCTGATATCACCGTCATTTACCTTGATATCGTTGTTTAAAACTTTCCATGACTCAGGTGCATTTGCTTCCCAATACTCATTGAAGCCTTTTACACGGTCATTGATTGTCTGGGAACCAGTGGAACCAACCTGAATTGCAATCTGTGCTTCTTCTGTCTCAGAAATTCCTCTGTTCTTTAAGCGGCTGATCAGTTCGTCTGCTGCTGTTTTTCCGGCTTCCACGTTATTTGTTAAAAGAGCGGCGCTGTAGTTATCGCTTTTAATTACGGTATCTACCAGTACAACCGGAGTTCCTGATTTGTATGCTTCTGTAATTGGTGCATCTAAGGAAACGCTGTCAAGTGGAGCGATAACGATTCCGTCCGCCTGAGCAGATACTGCATTCTGAAGAAGGGTAAGCTGTCCTTCAATATCGGATTCCAGAGCGGTTCCGACTACCACTACATTACAGCCTAATTCCTTGCCTGCCTGCTCCGCTCCAGCCTGAAGAACGCTCCAGTACTGGTTTCCAAGTACCTTTACAATTACGTAAATGGTCTTTTCACCGGATTTTTTGTCTGTCTTTGCTGCCTCTGTGGTCTTATCTCCGGCTGCTGCAGTGGTAGTTTCACCTGCTGCTGCAGTGGTTGCTGCTGTTCCGCTTGAAGATGTACTGCCACAGCCTGCAAGGCCTGTTACTGCCATAGCTGCCGCTAATACAACTGCTGCTAATTTACTCTTTCTCATTTTTTTCTTCCTCCTGAATTATATAGTTTTTTATTTATTTTTTCAAGCCAAAAAACCGCTTGAGTGCCCCTAAGTCTCCGCTCTTCTTTGCTGTCTGGGAAGCAACTGCAATCAACAGGATAATTCCTACGATCACCTGCTGCCAGAAGGAGTTAACACCGTTTAAGTTCAGTCCGTTCCGGATTACACCCATCATCAGAGCTCCGATTACTGTATTTAAAATGGTTCCTTCTCCACCTAAGATGGAAATTCCACCAAGTACGGAAGCTGCAATTGCCTCCATCTCGTATCCGTTACCGGCTGTTGGCTGTGCACTGGAAAGTCTTGAAGCTACCAGGATACCGCAGATCGCAGCGGATAAACCGGAGATGCAGTATGCAAACATACGTGTTTTTACTGCATTGATACCGGAAAGCTTAGCTGCCTCAAGGTTGGAACCACAGGCATAAATCTGACGTCCGATGCGCATTTTAGCCAGTACTACTCCAAGAATTAATGCATAAACCAGAGTGATAATAACGCTGTAGGGAAGACCGGTTCCGCCGATTCTTCCGCCTCCCAGAACATAGAACTGTTTCTGAACCTGCTCGGAAGGAATATTGGTTGTATAAAGAGGTGCTCCGTTAACCAGTACGTTGGCCATACCACGGTATACCCACTGGGTTGCAAGAGTTGCAACGAACGGAACTACACCAAGTATCTCGATAAAAAATCCATTCATAATACCGGTCATAATACCCATGGTCAGACAGAGTATAATGCACAGCCACAGGGGCAGTCCCTGCATTAAAAGGGCTACCATAATAATTCCGGACAACGCCATGGAAGCACCTGCTGATAAATCGTTTCCGCCGCAGACAAGGCAGAAGGTCAGACCGCAGCCGATAATCGTATAGGTTACAATCTGCTGCAGAAGGTTCTGTAAATTAGCCGGAGCCAGAAACTTTGCCGGCTGAAGAAGTGAAAACAGAACAAATAGTCCGATCAGGATTCCGATAGAAAAGATCGCCCGGCGTGTTGCTGCATCAAGTTTTCCAAATGAGCCGGCTTTCTTCTCCTGTCCCTTTGCTTTTAAGTTCATCATTCTTAATCTCCCTTTCTATTTCCCACACCTAATGTAGGCGCCGGTTTTCCTTCAAGTTTGTTATAGCCAGCTGCCAGATATAAGATCTCTTCCTGGGTGGTTTCTTTCGCATTCAGTTCTCCGTTTATTTCTCCCTGATGAATGACTAAAATACGGTCACTCATTCCAAGAATCTCAGGAAGCTCGGAGGATATCATGATAATGGATACACCCTGGTCGCTGAGCTGGTTAAACAGTTCGTACACCTCATATTTGGCACCAACGTCAATCCCTCTTGTCGGTTCATCCACAATTAACACTTTAACATCGTTGCACAGCCATTTTGCAAGAACTACCTTCTGCTGGTTTCCACCTGACAGATTTCCGCAAAGCTGATGAACGCTTGGCGTTTTTGTACGAAGACGCTTTACGTATTTCTCAGCATTGATCAGTCCTGCCTTGTCATCGATGAATCCAAAACGGGTGATGTTTGGAAGATGAGCCATGTTGGTATTGTATTTGATGTCCAGTCCAAGAGCCAGTCCGTCTCTCTTTCTGTCCTCTGTTGCATAACCGATTCCATGCTTGATTGCCTGAATAACGGAATTAACCTTAATCGGCTTTCCTTCCATAATCAGCTCCATGGAATCCGGCTGGTCCGCTCCGAAGATACAGCGCATCAGCTCTGTTCTTCCTGCTCCTACCAGACCAGAGATTCCAAGAATCTCGCCTTTTCTTACACATAAATAATCGGCATTGACTTTGGTTCCTCTTTTGACATTTTTTGCCTCCAGAACAATATCGCCGATTTTTCTTGTATGCTTGGGATATTTATCATCCAGGGAACGACCAACGATCATATTAACCAGTTCGTCCATGGTGATTTCGTTTAAGTTTCTGGTTCCGATATACTGACCGTCACGGATAATGGTAACCCGTTCACAAATCTGATTTAATTCCGCCATACGGTGGGAGATATAAACCATTCCAACTCCCTTTTCCTTCAGACGTCTGATAATTCCAAACAGCTGGTCGATCTCTTTTTCAGTCAGCGTTGCTGTCGGCTCATCAAGAACCAGTATTTTTGAATTAAAGCTGATCGCTTTTGCAATTTCCACCATCTGCTGTTTGGCGATGCTTAAGCTGCCTACCATTGCATAGGTGTTTATATCAATCCCAAGATCATCGAGAATCTTCTGAGCCTCCTCGTGCATCTTTTTGTCATCGATAAAGATTCCTTTTTTGTGGGCTCTGCCAATGAAAATATTATCTGCAACACTTAAATGACCGCACATATTTAATTCCTGCATGATAATACTTACTCCAAGATCATGGGCTTTGGCCACAGAATCAATTACTACTTTCTCACCTTCGATAAAGATTTCTCCTTCATCAGCCCGGTGAACACCGGACAATATCTTCATCAGGGTGGATTTTCCAGCACCGTTTTCACCTACCAGTCCCAGAACTTCTCCCTTATTTACAGACAGACTTACTTTATCGAGAGCTTTGACTCCAGGAAAGCTTTTGCTGATTCCGTCCATTCGAAACAATTCCTGTCCCATGCCATATCCTCCTCTCTGGTTTCTACACACTTTTTGTGCCTGGGTTTATTATACGGGTGGTCCACCCCTGGATTCTATCGTAACATTTTAGCTTTCATAGAAAATTTTTATCTTTATTTGTAAATGAGCACAAAAAAAACACCTGCCCCGTTTAAAAGACAAGCGTTTTTTTACCAATTGTTTAAGATTGAAGTTCTTTTAATTTGTTCATTCTGTACTCAGATGGATTTAAACCTTCCAGACGTTTAAAGACTTTCGTAAAGTAATTATTATCCGCATATCCCACTCTGGCACCGATTTCCTTTACATTGACATTGGGCTGCTCCAGCATCTTTTTCGCTTCCCCCACCCGGTATTCTGCCAGGTAAGAGGTAAAGCTCTGACCAAACTGCTGCTTGAACATCTTGCAGAAATAAGGCTCTGAATAGCCGATTGCCCGGGCTGTCTCACTCATGGAGATCTCATTCATAAAATTGGATTTAATATACTCCATAACCATGGAGGTCATAACGGACAGACGGCTGCTGTTTAAATCCGTTTCCTCTTCCATCAGTTTTTTCTGTTCCTCAGCCTGGTTTTGTATTTTCTGTATTGCTTTTATGTCATGCCCATTCCAGTCATCAGCCACCCGAAGGGCCTCTTCTACCACACTGATTACCTCTTTCTGGGAATAGGGTTTCAGTATATATTCCATGGCTCTGATAGAAATTGCCTTTTTTGCATAATCAAACCGGTCATAAGCCGTAAGAAAGATCAGACAACACCTGGAATCTTCTTTTCGCATAATTTCTGCAGCCTGGATCCCATTCATTCCCGGCATGCCAATATCCAGAATAATGATCTGTATGTCCTCTTTTCGAAAGAGTTCCACTGCTTCTATGCCGTTTCTGGCTTCATAGATCATACAGTCCTCTCCGAATTTTTTTTGGAGCATTTTTTTAAGCACCATCCGCTCAATCATTTCATCTTCCACAATCATCAGCCGATACATCGTTTGTTCACCCCTTTTTTCCTCCAAAAACAATGATTACCTCTGTTCCCTGATCCAGTGTACTGTCAATCGTCACTTTTCCATATTCGTAGTACGAGGAAATTCTTCTGTAGATATTTCCAAGACCAATCCCCAGACCTTTTCCTTCTGTCTCAATGGCATTGCGAAGCTCTGCCAGCTTCACCGGATCCATGCCCTTGCCTGTATCAGAAATCAATATATGCAGCAGTTCCTTCTGCTTTCTGATACTGATAAAAATACTCCCCCCATTCTCCTTTTCGGAGATCCCATGTATGACTGCATTCTCAAGCAAAGGCTGCAGAATAAAAACGGGTACTTCCTCCTTATAGAGTTCTTCCTCACAGTCAATATTCCAGGACAGCCTGTCTCCGAACCTCATCTTCTGAATATACATATAATCCCTTGCTACCTTAAGCTCCTGCTCCAAAGGCTCAAACGCATTGGCAGTCCGTAAGCTGTAGCGCAGAAGGTTTCCGATGGATACCAGCATCTCTTCGGTAACGGGTGCCTCTTCCATCTGGGCCATTCGTGTGATCATATTAAGGGTATTAAATAAAAAATGAGGATTCAGCTGGCTCTTAATCAGCTGAAGCTGTGCCATGGAAAAACGCTTTTCCAAATCAGCCCGTTCCAGTTCGTGCTTATAGAGCTTTTCTTCAATCTGGCGCTTTTCTTCTGTTGCTGAGATAAAATTCTTTGTAGAATGTTTCATTTTGTTAAATGCATGAACCAGCCTGCCAATCTCATCTGTCCCTTCCCAGACCACATCCGGAGAAGAGAAGTCATTCTTTTCAATTCTCCCGGAGACCGTAGCAAGCTGCATCATGATCTTTACAATATTTCCGGTAAAAAACCGGATAAATACGACCAGAATCAAAAATGCAGTTAAACTGATTGCAACCAGCAGATAAGGCATCCGTTTCAGCACAGGAACCCGATTCTCATAATAATCGTTACCGCTCATCAAAACGACTTTCGTCAGCCGGGAAGCGTATTGATCCAGATATTTCTGCATACTATAAACCTTATACAGTTCCCGTATATAATCCGGATCCCCCTGTTTCATGGCTAAAACCTTATCCTTCTGCTTTTCATAGGTATCGTATCCGTTTATAATGTTCCAGGTTACGCCGTACCGGTCTTCTCCGATTTTTTCATACTCATAAGGCAGGCTGCTTAAGTATGCTTTGGTGTCCTGACAGATTTTTTGATAGATCTCCAGATTTTCCATGGTTCTGCTGGAAATCAGACTGGCAAATATTCCCCGCTCCTGGGCCATTGATTCCTGGAATTTATAACAAGCCAGATTATCATCCATAATGCCTCTTGCATCGTCGATAAAAATATAGGCAACCTTTAAATTAATAAAAATGGAAAAGCCCATGATAATTCCCACGCTCCCGATCGCCATATATAGCTTTCTGTTCAGCGTCATCTGATACCATCGGGCAAGCAGCCTTTTTCCCACCTGATTCTCCCTCCAATTACTTTTTTTATGCAATAATGCTAATTAATCTTATATGCTTTGCTATATTATGTCAATATTATTCGAAAACCATTTGCACAGCACCTTAAAAATCACCATCTCACTGCTCAGTTGTGGAAATCATTACTTTCCGTTCAACTGGTATGCATGATTTTGCTTAAATTGGCTATTTAAAAAGCTCCAGTTTTTCTATATGATAGGTTCTAACAAAAAACATCAATTATTTTTATTTGAAAGGATGAGGGTACTATGAATCAGAAAAGAACAAAGAAGTTAGTATTTGGATCTTTAATGGCAGCACTTACCACGGTAGCTACCATGGTAATACATATCCCAACCGCTACCAATGGTTATATTCATCTGGGGGATGGAATGGTTTTACTAAGCGGGATCCTTCTTGGTCCTCTGACAGGCGCTGTTGCAGGTGGAATTGGCTCAATGATGGCAGATTTGATTTCAGGTTACGTATTTTATGCACCGGCTACCTTTCTCATTAAAGCACTGGCTGCCTTTAGCGGAGGATATCTGTACCGGAGATTTACACGCAGCCGTCAAAAAGCCCAGTTTCGGCTGCTGCCTTTTCTGATTGCAGGCATTGTGTCCAGTATTTTCATTACAGGGGGATATTTTGCTTACGAACTGATGGTATATAATCAGTCGGCTGCCCTTATCAATGTTCCATTTAATCTGGTTCAGAATTTATTCAGCCTGATTGTTTCCGGTGCCCTGCTTCCATTTCTTCTGCGCAATCACGAAATCAGGAGCCTGAGTCTGGAAATAGATACAGACGGAATCCAATAAAAAAAGCCTGTCACCATGATATTTCACAGTAACAGGCGTTGACGTTCTATTGTTTTTAATCCGGGGTATGCATTTTCCCAGTATATTCCCGGAGAATTTCAACGGACTGATGAAACTTATTCAGTTCCTCATCTGTCATATGGATCTCCAGTATATCTGCGGCTCCCGTGCGGTTTAAAATAGTGGGAACTCCGGCAAATACATCAGTTTCCCCATATTCGCCTTCCAGCAGGGTGGATACAGGAATAATACGGTTTTCATCGTAAAGAATTGCCTTAATGATACCGGCGCAGGCCGTGGCGATACCATAATAGGTTGTTCCCTTTCTGTTGTAGATCTCCCATCCTTCTCTGGTTGTCTTTTTAACGATCTCATCTAAGTCAACATCTCCAACCAGATCCTTGTTATCCTGAATAATATCATTGAAGGATTTACCTGCCACTGTTACTGTAGACCAGGGTACCATCTGGGAATCACCATGCTCTCCCATGGAATAGGCATAGACACTTCTGGGGTCTACGTTTACAAGCTCCGCTATAAAGTTCTGAAGTCTGGACGTATCCAGGGAACTTCCTGTACCAATTACCTGATTCTTTGGCAAACCGGACAGCTTATACACATAATGGGCAATGATATCAACCGGATTGGATACTACAATGAAAATCCCGTCAAAGCCGCTTGCCATGACTGGATTAACAATGGTTTTCACAATGTTTGCACTGACTTCCAACGTATCCAGTCTGGACTGTCCTTTCTGGGGCGGTGCTCCCGCCGTGATCACAATAATATCCACGTCTGAGCAGTCCGCGTAGCTGGCTGTTCGCACTTTAACATTACGGTCCAGATATTTTATCGTATCCCTTAAGTCAAGTACCTCGCCCAGGGCTCTTTCCTCGTTGATGTCAATCATTAAAATTTCATCACATACCCCCTGGGTTACCAGGCTGAATGCGGTGGAGGATCCCACCAGTCCGCACCCGACTACAGCCACTTTTGATGTTTTGATCTTCATGTGTTATTCCCTTTCCCTATTGTTCGAAAATTTCTGACAGTGAAAACATAAGAATAGAGATAGTGCCTCCCTTGGCTCTATCCCTATCTCATCAGCGGCTTTACAGATGTTCTAAAAGTGCTTCTAGCTGCTTCGCCGTTCCGTTTAATTCCTCTATGGAATTTAGTATTTTTCCAAATTCATCCGTTTCTTTTGCAAAAATTGTGTTGGATTCTGTTATCCGGGTGTTAATTGCAGTAATGGATGCATTAATGCTTTTCAGCACGCCGTCGATCTGTCCAATGGATTCGCTGGTAGATGCTGACATCTTTCTAATCTCTCCTGCTACTACAGAAAAGCCTCTTCCTGCTTCTCCTGCACGGGCTGCCTCAATAGCCGCATTCAGTCCCAGTAAATTGGACTGGGTCGCAACATCCTTTACAAAATCCAGTATGGAATCTGTATTCTTCGTACTGTCATTGGCTTCCTTCACTTTAACAGAGATCTCGCCGTTCATCTCCCTGAGCTGTCCGATTCCCCGGCTCACTCCGTTGGTTGATTCAGAAATCTGGTTTACTCCTGCACTCAGCTTGTTGATTAATCCAATTAAGTTATTCCTCTTTTCCAGGCTTCTTCCCAATGTCAGGACACCAATAACCTTGTTCCTTTCTGTAATGGGTACTGCGTAGGATTTAAAAGGAATGCCATACACCGTGGCAGGTACATCCTTAATAGTTACCCTGCCTAAATCCAATGCCTCCCTGATTGCACCTCCGACAGGTACAACGTCACCGGAATTGACATGAAATTTTAAATTTCTGCCATTCCAGACATTAATAAACTTCTCTGAATCGGTTAAGGCAAATGATACATCATCATCAAATAAATTCATCAAATATGGTATAACAGAATAAAAAGAATCCAGTATTTCGTTACCAGTCACTGAACTGCCCATCTTTCGTAATCCCCCTTTTTTTAGGAAATCATCCGGTTCCTGTCTGGGGAAGCACAGGATAATGACTTCAGACACATACTTTATTTTATTACATTCTGTGTTTTCTGTCAATAAAACTGCTTTTTATGTTATGGAGTGAATTATTCTTGTTCCCATTCTGCTTAATAACTCATTAGTTATGGTACCTGCCTTGTCTGCAACCGTAGCAGCATATAAACTATTACTATTATCTGTACCAATTAATGTTGCAGACATTCCAACAGCAACATCGGGTATGTCAGTTACATCAACTGCAAGTTGATCCATACAAATTCTCCCCACAATAGGGACTGTATGCCCCCCGATTAAAACTTCTCCATTTTCACTGGACATCATCTACAATCAAAATACTTTCGTTCATATTATAACTCACTCGCCTCCAAGTCACCACACTGGTCTTTTTTATTAGTGTATCACATCTGGTCTTTAAAATGCAATTTTCCCATAATTAGAGCTCTACTTCTTCTATCGCTTTATCCAAAAATATGATTCCGTCCAGATGCTCCAGTTCATGGCAGAAGCATTTTGCCAGTTCGTCTTCACCCGTAACCATGATCTCATTCCCGTTCTCATCGAGTGCCTCGATGGTGACTTTCTGCGGGCGGATAATCTTTACAAAGCGGTCGGGGAAACTCAGACAGCCTTCAATACACTCCTGCTCTCCGCTGCACCCGATGATTCTCGGGTTTACCAGCTTTAACAGGCAGTCGCAGTAATCAATTACTACCAGTCTCTTACAGATTCCCACCTGATTGGCTGCTATGGCGGCTCCGTTCTCTGTATGATGCAGGGTTTCCAGCATATCATCAAGGTTCTGTCTGATTCTGTCATCTATAACCGTTACTTCTTTACAGCGTTTCCGAAGAATCTCATCATCATTATACCGCAGCTTCCTGACAGCCATTCTTATCCCCCCTGCTTTTATCAGCTCTTGATTTTCTTTCACTTTCCTCAAATAGAAATACATCCTCTATCGGACGTTCAAAAACACTGGCAATGTCATAAGCGAGCCATATTGAGGGCTCAAACTTCTCTGTCTCAATTGCATTGATTGCCTGTCTGGAGGTTCCTACCAGCTCGCCCAGCTGTTCCTGAGTGAATCCCTTTTCCTCCCGCAATTGCCTGATCCGGTTTTTCATATTTATTCCTTTCTTCTTGTCATGTTGACCTTACATTGAGTATATGACATTTTAATTGTAAAGTCAACCTTACATAGTTGAAATGAAGCATGAAAGAAATGCAAAAAAATCCTGCAGATACATAGAATAAAAGCTACTTCTGCAAGATTTTTTATTGTTTTATTGTATTAAGTTATTTCGTATCCATTTTTACTACAAATACGTATGACAAGAAGAACGACAATCCAAATGCGATAATCCATCCCATTCCTGCATAAACAAAGTATGGCCCGATATAAGCCGGAATACTGAACACGCTGGACGTAATATAACCGTATAACCTTACACCGAACGCACCAATAAATGCACTTCCAACGCAGCTGGCAATGGTAGCTGCCAGAAATCCTTTTTTATATTTCGTTAATACACCAAAGAGTGCGGGTTCTGTAATACCCAGAATCCCGGATAAAACTGCTGATAAAACAATGGATTTATCCCGCTGTGTAGTCTCTTTGAAATAACAGCCGCATGCAGCCCCTACTATGGAAAGATTCGCGATGAACATCATAGGCATCAGCATATCCCACCCTTTTGTTGCAAAGTTCTCCAAAGCAATCGGTGTCATGGCGTGGTGCATGCCTACCAGAATGGACACCGGACGAATCAATCCCATAACGAAACCTGCAAAAACAGGAGAAATTCCAAACAGGAAATCCAGCATACCCGCAAGCCCTTTTCCCATGTAAATACCAATGGGACCAATTACAGTCAATGTAAAAAAGCCGGAAATCAGTAACGTAAAGGTAGGGGTAACGACGGTTCTGGCTGCCTCCGGCACCACCTTATCCACCCATTTGTAGATGTAGCTTAAAGCGAAAACTCCGAATATAATGGGAATTACGGAGCCGGAATAATTGAATACCGGAACCGGAATTACTCCGGCAAATAAAAAACTGCTGATTTCTTTTGCCTTAGCGGCGTCAACCATGGTAGGATACATGATAATAGAAGCAATTGCGGCCGCCAGATATTGGTTTGTCTGAAATTTTTTAGCTGCAGACACTGCGATAAAAAATGGCAGAAACGTAAATACACCGCTGGCCAGCATGTCAATAATCTTATAAGTATCCGTTGTATTGGTGATGACTCCCAACGCAACAAGACCGCCGATCAGACCCTTAATCATACCCGCCCCTGCTATGGCAGGTACAATGGGACCGAATACACCTGAAACCATATCCATAAACCACGTAATAAAATCTTTTTTCTGCTTTTCTTCTCTTTTTACCGGTGCCTGGCCTTCGTTTAGCTGAAGCATTTCCATCAGGATCTCATAATATTTATGTACACTGGTCCCGATCACGATCTGAAGCTGGTCCTTGGCAAACTGAATCCCCATAACACCTTCTAAATTTTTTATCTCTTCCTGCTTAATCAGCTCTTTATTCTTTAAATCAAAGCGGAGCCGGGTCATACAATGCCATGCATTGATTATGTTATCTTTCCCACCCACATATTCTATAATTTTAGCTGCAACTTCCTGCTTTTCCATTTTTCAATGGTACCTCCTTCAGTTTTTGATGTTTTAGGCACGTGCTTTGTGGTCTAAATATAGCATAGGCGTATTTTTTTGTAAACCGCTCCATTTTTTGATTTACATTGTGTAAAATCCTTGTAAATAAAGGGTTTCTTTGACTTATTATTTCAAATTGGACTGTTTATTTTGGCGTTTTTGCAAATCAAAAAGCCAGGTTGACATCACCCTGTGCCTGTGCTTAAATTAGACTCATACAAAACAAAAGGAGTATCTGACATGAAACAAACCATTATCACAGACATCCGCTGCTATATTACAAATCCGGAACGGCATAATCTGGTAGCTGTAAAAGTTATGACTGACCGGGGCGTTTACGGGGTTGGCTGCGGAACCTTTCAGCAACGGCCGCTGGCAGTAAAATCTGCTGTAGAGGATTATTTAAAACCCATCCTGATCGGCCGGGATGCCAATGATATTGAGGATCTCTGGAATCTGATGATGGTCAATTCCTACTGGAGAAACGGACCTGTCTTAAATAATGCCATATCAGGCATTGACATGGCGCTCTGGGATATTAAGGGAAAACTTGCTGATATGCCGTTATATCAGCTTTTAGGCGGAAAATCCCGCACTGCTATCCCCGCCTATACCCATGCAGTCGCTGATTCCATGGAAGAGTTATACCAGGAGATTGAACGAATCCGCAAAGAGGGGTATCAGCATATCCGGTGCCAGCTTGGATTTTATGGAGGAATACCAGATGATCTTAAAACTCCCTTAAACCCGGTTTCCGGCACTTATTTTAATCAGGATGACTATATGCATAACACAGTCACCATGTTTTCAAAGCTTCGTGAACGTTATGGCAGGGACTTCCATATTCTTCATGATGTCCATGAACGTCTTTATCCAAACCAGGCCATTCAATTTGCCAAGGAACTGGAACAATATCACCCTTATTACATTGAAGATCTTCTTCCACCGGACCAGAATGAATGGCTGTCCCAGTTACGAAGCCAGTCCTCCGTCCCTGTTGCAACCGGGGAACTATTTAATAATCCCATGGAATGGAAACATCTGATCGTCAACCGTCAGATTGATTTTCTTCGCTGCCATGTGTCACAGCTTGGGGGTATCACTCCCGCTCTCAAACTGGCTGCTCTCTGTGAAGCCTTTGGTGTCCGGATTGCATGGCACACTCCCTCCGATATTACTCCCATCGGTATTGCTGTAAACACTCACTTAAACATTCATCTGCACAATGCTGCAATTCAGGAAGACATTGATTTAAAAGACAAGATAAAAGCCGTGTTCCCTGGCTATCATCAATCCCAGGGCGGATATTTCTATCCCATCGAACGTCCAGGCATTGGTGTGGATATTAACGAAGAGGAATTATCCCGCTATCCGGTTGTCTATCGTCCCCATGAATGGACCCAGAGCCGGATTCCGGACGGCACTCTTATCACTCCGTAATAACTGCGCTCTATGGAGGTGTGACAATGAGCTCCAGAAAAACAGAATTTATTGTAATTGATTTAGTCAGTAAAATATATCAACAAAAGTTCTGGAATAACAAGCTACCCACCCAGAGGGATCTGGCATCCGCTTATCAGGTGTCCCGTTTTACCATACAAAAAGCCTTAAAGCGCCTGGAAAGCATCGGTCTGATCTCCGTTATTCAGGGGGATGGCATCTATGTCCGGGCCCGGGCTCTGGGCAATCCTCTGGTATATAACTCCATGATTGAAGTTCCCTATCAGGAGCTTCAGTCTAAAATGCTTTACTTAAAAAAGATTATTCCCGACCCAAAGCTGGTCAGTATCTTTAATCTAAACCAGAACGAAGAAGTCTGGGAATACAAACGACTGCGCATTGTCCGATATGAAATAACCCAGATTGAAACCGGCTGGATCCCCTGTCGTCTGTTTCCGGAACTGAGCAGGGAAATTATTGAAGATTCCATTCAGAACCATGCATTAAAAAATAAGTACCAGATCTCCCATTTCATGACCAATTATCAACCCAATTCCCTGACCAAAGAGGAAGCAGAATTGTTGGGCTGTAAAAAAGGAACTCCGGCGATGGAAATAACATCACGCGGAGTTCTAAAGGATGGAACCATATTTGTATACAGTAAAATCTGTGCGATCCATTATGAATGTACTTACATTATACCATTTAATAAAGAAGTATATCTGTCCCGAAGGAAAAAAGGAAAGCAGAAATAACTGGTTTAACGGCTATTTCCATGATTGCCAGTCTCCAGTATTGCAGAAATGGGAAGCCTGGTTTTCGCAGCCGTTTCCTCAGCAGTCATTCCAGAATCCAGCAGTCTGGCTATCACAGAAGACTGAGATTCTCCTATCTCCAGTATATGATGGTCCGGATCAAAAATCCGGACCTTTTTCTGTCCCCAGTCCCGCTCAAAACATGGATTCAGATATTCAATGGCATAGCTTGAATTCTCCAGCCTGCTAAGAAAACGTTCCATATCATATTCTTCAAAATAAAGAGCACTGTCAAGTCCACCAAAGTGCACCCCGCTCCCAACTCCGCTCTCCCAGGCAGATTTCTCCTGCAAAACCAGCCCTTCTGTAAGAATCACATTCTCTCCAAAATCCGTTACAACAGAAAGACCAAATAACTCTTTATAGAAGGTCTTGGATATTTCTATATCTTTTACAGTCAAGAGTACATTCTTCAGTTTCATATTTCCACTCCTTTTTCATTCTTTTATTTCATTATACCATTATATACATCAAGTACAAATACATATAAAAACAGTAGGTTAAATTCAACATATTACCTATACAATTTTTCAAAATGAGAACCACAATCAATAAATAAGTCCTAAATTATATATACAAATTACAATTTAAGTGGTAAAATTTATGTAAAATCATTCGACATATTTCAACACAATGTATTAAATTTCAACATTAATGGAGGACATGTATATGAATATGAATCATGAGGAAAATGTTTATAAAACACTTTCAGAGATTAATCTGTCTGATGTAATGGAGATCAGTCTGCTGCAAAAATTCCTTGATAATTTTGCAGTTAGTATGAATCTGGCCAGCGTTGCGGTGGACCGGGTGGGAAATCCTGTTACTAATCCTAGTTCCTATACCAGAATCTGCGCAAATTACACCCATTCAACAAAAACCGGAGACGACCGGTGTGCTGCCTCCCATATAAGAGGCGGTCAGGAAGCCGCCAGAACCGGAAGACCCTACATTTTTAAATGCCATTCAGGGCTGATCGATTTCGCAGCTCCAATCATGGTGGAAGGGGAATTAATCGGAACGATTCTCGGCGGACAGACCTTAAGCGGCAAGCCAAATGAAGATGAATTCCGACGGGTTGCAAGAGAAATCGGAGTCAATGAAGATCAATACATAAATGCGCTTCATGAAGTGAAGTTTACCTCAGAGAAAAGTATACAGGCAGCGGCTGAAGTACTTTTTATAGTTGCTAACTCCCTTTCCCAGATCGGTTATCAGAAATATAAGTTAAAAACAATGAGCAGGGATCTGGTAGATCAGTTTACCGTGATCGAGGCAACCATGGAAGAGCTTGCCTCCTCATCCATACAGGTCAATGAAAATCAGAATGAACTGAACAAAGAGATTTTAAATGTAAAACAGATATCCGAGCAGATCAACGTAATTCTCAACTCAATTAAGAGCATTGCAGACCAGACGAAGCTGTTAGGACTTAACGCTTCCATTGAAGCTGCACGGGCCGGTGAGGCTGGAAAAGGCTTCGCAGTGGTTGCCACAGAGATACAAAAGCTTTCCCAGAATTCAAAAGATACTGCAACAAAGGTGGTACAGCTGACCGAAGACGTACAGAAATCAATTACAAAGACACTGCAGTTTTCCAATTCAACCATGAAAAATACGGAACAGCAGTCATCAGGAATTGAGGAAACGACTGCAAGTATTGAAGAGGTTTTAGCTTTAACAAATGAATTAAATAAAATGGCCAATGCGAAATAAGAAATACCGGGAAATGATATCCTTCAGACAATCATTTCCCGGTATTTTTTATTTCCTATATCAATCTTCACGTTTTCCTTTTACAGGACTATAGTGAACCCGGACTTTAATATCCTGGTTATAGTTACCGAAGCTGCTGCCAAATATGGTTAAACCGCCTGCATTTACTGCATCTTCCTTTACCTGGAATTTTAATTTGATGGGGCTGCGTTTATCCAGTTTAAAATCATCAATGGTAACGGAAGAAATCTTTAAACCATCAATAAAGGTTCCAAACTGATTGACCACAATCATCTTAAGCAGACCATACTGATTCCAGTTGGGAAACCACCAGTCCGGTGTGAAAATTCCCGGAACATCACCGAAATCCCCAGGACTGGTCCACGTTCCCAGTTCCACATTGTTGATGCTGATGGTAATATCAGAAGGCCAGTCATTGTTAATTCCAGGCGCTTCACTCCCGATTTCCACAGAAAATGTAATCTGATCAATTTTTTGAAGAGGTGGCAGCAGATTAGGAATTACATATTCAACGTATCCTTTGGTAAACCAGACAATGTCAGCCTGATACCGGTCCGGGTGAGCAAAATAACGGGGATCATCTACCTCTCCAATTATTGCCTGGCTGCTGGCCAGACCGCATGTGGGCAGAACCTCATAATCCGTAAAATATCCCACTTTAATATCCGTGGTATAGGTATTCTTCCCATCGTCACTTTGTTTCGGAGCAATATCCACCAACAGTTTATCCACATTGACACGGCATATTTTCTGGTTCCCGTGACCATTGTGCTCTGAAATCACACAAATCAGGCCGCAGTCTTCCAGTTTCTTAATATGACTGGTCAAAGCCCCATTGGTTACCCCTAAACTGGATGCCAGTTCATTCATGTTTAACTCGGTGTGCTCAATTAGAAGCTTTATAATATTAATTCTTAATTCCGATCCCAGAGCCACAAAAATCTTCAGCCCTTCCTCAACACTCTTAATATGCAGCATAGCAAATCCTTTCACGCAGATGAGCAGTATACTATGAAAATCTTCTCTTTATTCTAACTAACATCATACATGAATTCTTGTTTTCATACAATACTGTTTTTTAATGAACCCAACGGCTCACTTTACCCTGCTCGCCCATATACTGGTGTTATTATCCCCAATGGCAGTAAAAGTCATCACCTGCTCTGACTCCATTTTTTCGTTATGCTGTTTAAAGAATACGCCATGATACTCCGTATTGTCCATCCTAACGGTGATGAAATCATACCGGTCACCTTTTGTCTTTTCCCACGTTCCTTCCCTGTCACCTTCAATTTTTCCGTCTTTCAGCAAAGTAATTGATTCCGGGCTGCTAAGCCTGGGGGAGGTATCCGATCCATGATTGATAAATTCATATCTGCCCATAATCTCACTATCCCGGTAATGACCCGCCGTTTCATTCCGGTTTTCAAATACAGCCGTTACCGGCCAGCCATTCTGATTAAGAAATTGCTGGTGAACCCGGACTTCATGATACCCGGTACCCTGATCAAATCTCTGATGGTAAATCAGATAATGCTGTCCGTCTTCGTCAATTAATGCTGAGTTGTGACCGGCCGCTTTATATCCCACACTGGCTCCGGAAAACTTATAATTTCCAATCAGCTTAATGCCATAGGAATCATTGTTTCTAGAACTGTCCGCCGCATTATTTCCTGCTGCATCCAGATAAGGCCCCGTGACCTCCTTTGACCGAAACAGGCGCATGTTGTATCCACCATTGGCTGTCAACGCTCCATATGTCTCATATAAATAATAATATCCGGCGCCAGCATCATAGACAATATAGGGTCCTTCTCCTGACTGATGATTTCCTCCTGCAAGGTGGATACCAAAATACCGGTCAACATAATTTCCGCTTATTGTATCCTGAAAATCTGTTCCGGGGTATTTTGCCTCTCCTGTCTCTCTGTCCAGTTCCAGCAAATAGATTCCTCCGGACCAGGAACCATAAACCATATAGAGCCTTTGACCCTGTTTGTCAAAAAACAGTGCCGGATCAATGGCGTTTGGACAATAGTTGTGATTCCACTCTTCCCCAGTAAACCACTTTGGGTTTAATCCATCTTTCAATTTTCCGGAATCAATCAGCTTTTTAATATGTATGGCATCCGTATCCCACCGGGTATTTCTTTGACTTTTCCCGTCTGGCTTTCCGTTTTTCGTAAAACCGGAATAAATAACGGTACTGACATAGGTATAGGGTCCTTCTATATCCTGTGATACTGCATAACCAATACAGGAGCGACGCCATGTGGAAGAAGCGCTGTAATAAATCAAATATGCACCTTTTGTACCGTCACCGTTTTTATAATAGGGATTCCAGATCACATCCGGCGCCCATACGGCATATTTCCCACCTGAGCAGTCTCCATCATCGTAACCTGCCCAGCGAAAAGATTCTGCCAGATTCTCTTTTACATTTCCAAAAAGCCAATTATTGGTAACATTATCATAATCCCCGCCCATAGATCTCCAGTCCACCAGATCTTTTGATTTTGCGCCTGCTAAATGAGAACCAAATATATAATATTCTCCGCTTTTGGCCTTTACTATGGATGGATCGTGGACTGATACCCGATCAGGTAATTTACTTCTTCCCCCTGCAAAGGCAGCGATTCCCCCAGATACCAGCAGAACCATAACCAAAACTGCAGCTCCATATTTAACTGCTTTTATACGTTTTATTCCATCGCCCATTTAATTACCCCTTTACTGCACCGGCTGTCATACCATCAATAAAATAGTTCTGAAAGCACAAGAATACGATCAATACCGGTAAAATCGCAAACATGGATCCTGCTATCAATAAATCATAATTATTGCCGTAAGGCGTCAGCAGGGTATTCAGCCCGATGGGCAGCGTGAATTGATTGGAGCTCCGGTAAACCATCATGGGCCAGAGCATATTATTCCATGATCCCATAGCACATAAAATCCCCATGGCCGCAAATGCAGGTTTGGTTAAGGGCATCATGATCTTCACACAGATTCCAAACTCTGTGGCTCCATCGATCCGTCCGGCATCCAGCAGTTCCTTTGGTAAAGAAACCATATACTGACGGAAGAAAAAGATGGTAGATGCACTGCATAACCCGGGAAGAATTACGCCGGCAGTGGTATCAATCAGTTTTAGATCGATCATCTCCTGATACAGAGGCAGCATCAAAATTTCAAACGGGACCATCATGGTTGCAATTACCAGAAAAAACAACACATTCTTCAGCCTATAGTTATACATAGTCAGTCCATAAGCTACAAAATAGCAGATAATCAGCGTCAGTAATACGGAAAGCAGAGTCAGTACCATGCTGTTTTTAAACCACATAAAATACTTTTTTGAATCCGCATTCCAGGAAAAAAGATAAGTGTAATTACTAAATGACATTGTGGAAATATCCAGGTTAATGCTAAGTCCGCGGCGGATCAATTCTCTTCCCGGCCGAAAAGAAGCCAGAAAGCCTGCCAGTACAGGAAACAGTACCATAAGGCTGAGGAATGCGAAGGCTGCCGTTGACACTGCGGAAAGGAGTTTTTTCTTATTAATATTCATAATTAATTTTCCTCCTTTTTAAAAGTTCCGTTAAGAATCAGCTGAATCACATTTATAATTAGTGCCATTCCAAGGAGAGTTAACCCAACAGCTGAGGCATATCCCATCTGATTCTTTTCGATTCCCCTTTTATAAAGGTATCCCACAATAGTCAGTCCAATATTTTTCGGCGAAGAATTTCCTGCCCACAGCATGAAGCTTTCCAAAAACATGGACAGTCCGGCATAAACACTGATGGTTAGTACGTAGATCGTGGTGGGTCTCAGCAAAGGAATGGTAATATAACGGAATTTGTTCCATGCAGATGCCCCGTCTATGGAGGCTGATTCATACAGGGTGGTATCAATGTTTTTAAGACCAGACAGAAAATACAGCATATTCACGCCGGTCCACCTCCAGCAGCAAAGGGTTAAAAGCGCGCACATGGCGAAACCTCTCTCTTTCAGCCAAGGAATGGGTGCCTTTCCCAGAAAGTTTAAAAAGACATTCATCTGACCCGTTGGAAGTTCAGAAAACATCAGGCGGAATAAAGTGCCTGAAATCACCACTGAAGTCAGGGCTGGTAAATATAAAGCCCCTTTCCATAATCCTTTTGCCTTTACCAGATTGCTGTCCATTAAAACAGCAAACAACATTGGAAATGGAATCAGTAATACAATAGAAAAAAACATATAGGTAAGACTGTTTCTGATTGCTGCGTGAAACGTGGTATCTTTCAACAGCTTCTCATAATTTGTAAGACCGATCCACTCAATCTGACCCGGAAGAATACTCTGAAAACTCATTTTAACCGTGCTGAACAGAGGATAAATCCAAAACACAGTAAAACTCAATAAAAATGGCAGCACAAATAGAAATGGAGCTGCTTTTTGCGAATAGAAAATCCGTTTTATTTTCATTCAACCCCCTCCAATAGTGAAGCATAACAGAACTACTGCTCCAATTCCAGATAATCCTGGGCTTCCTTTAAAGCCTCATCCACATCCTTACCGTCTTGTAATACCTGGTTTAAGGTGGTTGTACAGAAATAATCATTAATTGCAGGAGTCATTTTGGTTATACTTAAGGTATTGATTTCTGATTTAACCTCATTTAAAACATCAAAGGGATTTGTCTTAAAAAAGCTGATATATTGATTGGATGAATCATTGGTTACTGTAACATCCGTCCATAAGTCTGTATTGCATACATCAAATCCAAGCTGCTCCCAGATCTGGCGGCTTCCTTCTGAAGAGCACTTGGCATATGTAATAAAATCTGCTGCCAGCTTTGGATCTGAAGACTGTTTCGTCACTACAGTTCCTGTCCCTCCAATTCCTACAGACCGGTTCTGACCTTCTTCAAATACCGGCAACGGTGCCAGCGCTATCTTTCCTTTCATCTCAGGCATATAATTAACAAAGCGGCTCATAAACCATAATGCTTTAGGAAAAGAAGCAATATTACCATCCAGGATATTCTGGAACCCCTCTTCCAAATCCACAATACCAGCTGGTGAGACCATGGCAATCCCGTCTTTTAACCAGGCCTGCTGCATGGTAAGCATATTTTTCACAGATTCAAGTTCCACATTCAAGGTGCCGTCCTTAGCAGCTGCCCAGTCTTCCCCATATTCAGACATCGCAACAGTCAGCCAGTCAACGCCCCCAGTATCCACACTGGTCAGCTTCACCTTTCCATCTGACGCCTCTTTTAATTTTCTTCCGGCCTCGGTGTAATCATCCCATGTCTTGATTTTTGTATAATCAATTCCATACTGATCCAGTATTTCCGTATTATAATACATAACTGTAGCTCCTACATGGGTAGGCGCACCATAGTAATTACCATCTTTTGAATAAACATCTAATCTGGAAGGTACCAGATTATTCTGATACGGCTTGATTGCATCGTTTAATGGATAAAGCTGTACATCCCCCTGAAGAAAGTTTGGAAACTGACCGATCTCCACATCACAGAGATCCGGCGCTCCCTGTCCGGTCTGTAATGCCATAATCAGTTTATTATGCATATCGGAAAACGGGTAAGTCGTAAAGGTTACCTGAATCTGACGGTCAGGATTCTCTTTATTCCACCGTTCTACCATATCCGCGTAAAAAGTATTATGCAGCTCAGCAAATGACCACATATTAAGGTGTGTACCGGAATCCGGTCCCACAGTATTCACCACTTCTTTGTTATCTTCTGATGCTGATTCCTGTACATCGGTATTTGCTTTTGGATCTGTTCCTGCTTTGGTACTGCATCCAGATAAAATCATAGCAGCCGTTACGGCACCAGCAAGGAAAACAGTTAAATTACGTTTCATATCGTTTCTCCTTTACATTATATTGAATTATTTTAGTTTATTCTAAACATTTTGACAAAAAAATTACACCTCAAAAGAAAACACTGGTTCCCCATCTTCACTCCACTTCACTTTCATGATCATTGTATGCCGGTTTGGATCATACAGAGGATTTCCATCTATTACACCATACTCTCTCCCATGATAGATGCAATAATCAGTGACATTATCTTCTGCTTTTACAAAAGAATTATGACCAGGTCCATAGATTTGCTTTGTTTCGTCCGTTACTAAAACAGGCTTTTGGCTTTTCTTCCATGCATGGGGATCCATCACATCACCAGACTCATCCAGGGTTAACATACCCATGCAGTAATTCCTTCCCGTATCACTGGCGGAATAAGTCAGATAAATCCGGCCGCCATGCTTTAAAACCGCGGGTCCCTCATTTACCCAGAATCCTCTTCTCTCCCATTCATAATCCGGTGTGGACAGCAGGATATGTTCTCCCGACAATTTCCAGGGATTCTCCAGCTTAGACAGATAAAGCTGGGATATCTTTTTCCCAGATCCGGTTTTCTCTGCCCAGGTCATGTAGTATTCTTTCTCATGCTGAAAAACAGTTGCATCCAGAGAAAAATCCTGAAATGTGAAGAGATCATCCTTTGATGACTGCATCCTGCCTAACTCGTTCCACTTGTCATTTACAGGATCCGTACCCGTACACTGCAGCACATAAGGTCTGATCTTCCACTTGTTCTCTATTTCCCCGGCAGCATAATAGATGTACCAGCAGCCATTTAAATAGTGAATCTCCGGCGCCCATATGTGGAGGCTCTGCTCCCCACTTTCGTGTCTGCACCATATCACATGCTCTTTTGCAGTCTGTAACCCCATAACCGTATCTGCGCTGCGCAAAATAATTCTGTCGTATTCAGGTACTGAGGCAGTAAAATAATAGGTTCCGTCTTCATGTCTGCATATAAACGGATCCGCACGCTGACGTATAAACGGGGTGTTAAACTGGATATTTGATGTATTTGGTCTTTTCATACACTTATCTTTGCTCTACCTTTCTATTTTTGTGTATATTATACAATATATTTTCTTTGAGCTCAAGTATCATTTTAGATACATGTGAATTATTTTTACTTAATCTAAATATATAGGAGGATTTTATTATATGAGGCTGATTGGATTCACAGCGTAAAAGAAAAGGCGGGAATACAGAAATGATATCAGGATTGTAATAACTGCACAATTGATGTAAGATAGTACAGCATCGAAGTTTATCATACAAAGCATTGAAGTAAATACGACAGAGGACTAGAATTAATATGACAAACCAGAACGAGAACAGAAACAGCATTATTAAGCAGGGCAGTATTTTAGCCGTTGCATCAATTACCGTACGCATAATCGGGTTAATTTACAGAATCCCCATGGCTAACATTATTGGAGAAAAAGCCATGGGCATCTATTCTGCCGCTTTTGAAATTTATAATATTATACTTATTTTATCTTCATACAGCATGCCATTGGCTGTCTCAAAATTAATATCTGAAAAACTGATACAAAGAAGGTATAAAAACGCCAACATTTACCTCCTCAACTGTTTCTTTTTTTCAATTATAGTTGGGTTAACAGCAAGTCTTTTTCTATATTTTAATGCTTCCTGGATTGAAAGCAGCCTGTTAAACAAATACGCGGGAGTATCCAAATCCCTGAAAATATTAGCTCCTACGATTTTTATTGTTTCCGTGATGGGTGTGTTTCGAGGTTTTTTTCAGGGAAAGAGTACCATGGTTCCAACAGCTGTTTCCCAGGTAATTGAGCAGATCATAAATGCAGTTGTCAGTATTGCAGCTGCCAGTTATTTAATCAGTATAAACAGTTCCTCTCCTGAAGTGGCTGCCTGGGGAGCTGCAGGAGGTACACTGGGAACCTGCATCGGAGCATTATCCGGATTGCTGTTTCTTATATTTATATTTGTTTTGTATTCTCCTAATATTCGAAGGCAGATGAGAAAATATGAAGCAGAACCTACCGACAGTATTAAAATCATATATCAATCCATTTTTATAACGGTAATTCCCATTATATTAAGTCAGACAGTCTATCAGGTAAATGGCGTCATTGATATATCATTGTTTAATAATATCATGGGACGGAAAGGTTTTTCTGAAACTGACATCAGTATTCTGCAGGGTAACTACAGCACACTTTATAAGCTGTTAATCAGTGTTCCGATTGCCATCTCCAGTTCCTTTGGGGGTTCTATGATTCCAAGTATTGTAAGCTCACATACCAATAAAAAGTACCATGAGACCAGGAAGAAAATATCAAGCGCAATCCTTTTTAATATGAATATTGCCTTTCCAAGTGCAATTGGATTAATGGTTCTGGGAAAGCCAGTTTTAAGCATTCTGTTTCCCAGATATAACGTGATATTAGGCGGAAATTTGTTGTTAACCGGTGCAGCCGCCATTCTGTTTTATGCTTATTCAACCATAACCAGTTCCACCTTACAAGGGATTAATAAGATGAAAATTCCAGTTATAAATTCAGCAATAGGCCTGGTCATTCATATCGGTGTGGTCTATCTCTGTTTAAATCATTTTAATCTGGGAATATACTCCTTGATTATTGGAAATATCACTCTTCCTCTCATCGTGATGATTTTAAATAGCTTCGCTCTTAATAAGTATTTGAGTTATAGAGAAAATAAAACCAAGATCTTCCTGAAACCATTTTTATGTTCTGTTATAATGGGAGTGATCTGCTATGCTGTTTATCATGGAATTTATTTCGTTATCAGAATTAATTCTATTTCTGTACTTTTGGCAATCACGGCTTCTGTCTTCGCATATTTTTATCTGATATTGAAATTCGGGGGAATCAGCGGGGAGGAATTAACGGAATTCCCTGCCGGTCGCACCTTATACCGCGCAGCTGGTAAGTTACATTTAATTAAATAACGATCTAAGAAAGCCTCGCATTGAGTACCGATGCAGAGGCTTTCTCTATATTCTAATTTTTTGTTTTTTCCTGAAACTTCCGCATACGGCCGCAGATCAACGCATAGTAGAAATACACGGCGAAATACAGTCGTAACTCTATTAGTTTAATCAGGATTTTTTCAGCTGGTGTAAATTCGTTTTTCAGCAGATGTTTTTTATTTTCAAATAAGAATTCCTTATTTCTTAGTTTGTATACATTGAAAAGTCCGCCCCAGAACCCGGCTGGATTCTCATGATGGGTTTCATTTCTTATACTTCTTAGAAATTTCAAAAGCAAAGAAGTGCTTAATCTTGCCATATATCTATTCTCATCATCATCAAAGAGATCTTCTGCAAATTATTCCAGTATGTAGACCGTTTACTCAAGGAATTAGAGGACATTCTGTTGTAGTGATAGAAGGGTCGATCCGTTATGTATAAGCTCTTTGCCCTCATAAAGGACTGAAGAATCATAATCTCATCTTCATGGAGGAAAACGTCTTTGTAAAACTTTATGCCCTCTATCATTTCTCTTTTAAACAGGCAGCACCAGATGTAGCCGGTAGTGATTAACTGGTCCTGCTGTATATCACCATATAAAGGAAGAATGTAGCAATCATATAAATCTAAGATTTTGTACAGACAAACGGGCAAGGGGAGATTGCATATAATGGCAACTCCATCCTGACGATGCCTGTAGGCAGAAAAGAATACCAGATCGGCTGATGATTGTATGGCTTCTTCGTACAGCTTTTCACACATATTCAATTCACACCAGTCATCACTGTCAACAAAACTGATATACTGACCTGATGCATTTTTCAAACAAACTTCTCTGGTTGCAGATAATCCCTGGTTCTTTTGATGAATTAACTTGATACGCCTATCCTCAGAGGCATACCGGTCACAAATTTCCCCAGATCCATCGGTTGATCCATCATCTACGATTATTATTTCAATATGATCCAATGTCTGATTGATTAAAGAATGGATACATCTGTCTAATGTATCCTTCATGTTGTAAACAGCAACCAGAATGCTTATTTATGATGTTTCAGGGTCTTTTTGCGATACTCGGTTGGGGAACATCCTTTCACTTTGTAAAATGTATGAGAATAGTAATTGGAATCGCTAAAACCTGCCTTCGCAGCAATATCTCCAATGGAATCATTGGAAGCCTCCAGATCCTTTAAGCTTTTTTCAATCCGATATTCCAATATAAATCGAAAGAGAGGAATCTTCATATACTGCTTAAAAATCCTGCAGCATTCCCCTTTACAGATATGGATATGATCTGCAATCTCTTCCAACGTTATTTTATGGCTGTAATTCTCTTCAATGAAAGATAAAATATTTCTGATTCTTTCGTAATTGTGTCTTTCAGGTGATGTGATTGTCTGAGTCGTATCATAGTTTAGATATAACACTTTCCAAAATTCAAGCAGTTTGATCAGAACGTCTATTTCATAGGTATCCCGTTGCTGCTGATCAATGGTGACAATTTCATTCAGAATCTTAATGATCTCTTTATGCCAGGGCTTAGTTAAATCAAAACAAATAGAGAACAAAGAAAGATTCTGAATGAATGGGGATACGTATTTTAAGTAGAAAATACTGTTTTCATAAGAATAAATTAACCTGGGATCGAATGTAATTGATACATACTCGCAATCCATATTTTCATACATGCGGCCTGTGTGAAGTACTCTTGTATTACCAAAAAGTGCCTCTCCTTGACAAAGATGAAACTCTTCATTATTAATCTCATATATCATCTGCCCTTGAGTAATCAATGTTAGTTCAATCTCAGGATGCCAATGCCAAAGGAATGAATTCGAGTCATACTTTGATAGTTTTTCATTACTAATTAGTAATGGAAGTTGAAAGTCCCCATGCTCTTTCAACTCTTTTTGGAATTGGTTGGTTAAAATCTGCAAATATGTATCCCCCTGGAAATGCAAATCGTATTGTTATATGCCAAGCATTCTGCAATCTTTTATTATTTTAGAAATCTTTCCCATATTGTTTTTTGTTTGCCGTTCATATAATTCTATAAGTTCTCTTTCAACTTCAGCCTTTTCCCCATTTGAAATATATCAGGCTTCATATTAATTGTCTTAAGTTCTTTTATTCGTTCCGGTAGTCCGGATATACAATTAGTTATACCGTATGTTACCTGATGTTTCAATATGTTAAAGGGATTTTAAACCGAATGTTTAAGCGCTTACGTAATTATATATAGATCTTCACTAAAATGTCGCTGTATAATCCGTATTTTCTCTTCATAAGTCCAATTTCTTCTTTTGGTTCCTTTAGGAACACCCACAATATCACATCCTTTTAAAATAATTATAAAACAAAAAGTAGACAAGGTGGCTATATTCCTTGTCTACTTTCATTTTACAACTTTACTTAAGTGGTTTGCTCGACCCCTAACTACAGTATCGAAGTAAGTCTCTTGTATGTTCCGAATTGGTAGTAAACATAAAATTCCTTACTTGCTATACGCGACATGCCCTTGATTTGCTATTGATTGCTGGTTAAAAAATATTACAGAATCGGAACCCAATATTCGATTTTGCTATTCCCGTCACTGTCAATCGCTTCATAGCACTTAGTGAAGTCATACATATTGTTTTCGCTGAATTGACAGGTGGATTGGGGGAACCACTCTTTATAGATATAATCGGCAACAGGTTGCATGGAATCTTGAGGTTTACCAGTAAAGCTAAAAACCACATATTTGCTAGCAGGTAATTCTTTGGTTATCATTCCAGCGGGAACTGTTGAAAAATCTGTCACTTCCGAAACACCATAAAAGTCAAATGCCGGTTGCTCATTTTCAGAATCAAAATCCTTTGTATAATCATTTAATGCAATTAAGCAGTCAGTTTCAGAACGGTTAGCAATTTTTTCTTTATTGGTTTGAAGTTTCATCATACTTTCACCAATGACGGAAAATCCATTTCTTGTGTTTCCGGTATACCCGACCAATAATATTTTTTCGCTTTCTATTATCTTAATATCCATAATCATATCTCCTCTTAACTGCTTCTTCCCATCTACTGTAAATTTGAGTTGCAAGGGGTAAAAATCTTTTTTCTTTCTTAATTCTTGTGGGCTAATACCAAACATGGCCTTAAATGCTACTGAAAAAGACTGTTGCGTTTCATATCCTGCATATAAGGAAATTTCCATAATGGACTTGTCCGAAAAAATCAATACTCTTGCTGCTTCAGTCATCCGACGCCTTTGAACATAAGAATGAACGGTAAACCCCACAATACTGGTAAACATCCTGTGCAAATGGTATTTTGAATATCCCGCTTCATTCGCTATGCTTTCCAAATCCAGTTTTTCCTCTAAATGAACTTCAATATAATCTACTATACGAGCTATATTTAATAAATTGTTCTCCATGTTATTCCTGCCTCCTTGACATTATTATAATAAAATTCAGATATGTACTTTTCACATTTCTTGCTATTTTTTACCTTTATACAATTATATCAGAATACAAGTCATCCTACTTGTCCAAAAGTTTAGGATTTCCGTAAAATGGCAAGTGTATATCTATTTTGTCCTCAATTGTACCTCAATTGTAAAAAAGAAAAAAAACAGGAAAAATGACGAATAATACCGTAATAATTACATATTTGTATTTTCATATTATTTGTGTATTAATATTGTAATAGTTTAACGAATGATTCTCTGAAAAGGATTAAAAATCTAGGAGAACTACGAAAGGAGGAACAATTTTAGTATAAAAAACCTGATTTAATAATACCTGATCAAAGATCACTTAAACAACAAAATATATTATAAGGGGGATTTAAAATGAGAAAGAAATTTTTAGCCATGATGTTATCAATAACTGTAGGATTTACTCCTGTGATTGCAAGTGCAACAACTGTTAATGCCGCTGATTTACAAACCAGTGCAGAAACTTCAGTACAGATATTAGCTATGCCTCAGGAGAGTGATTACCCCACTGTAATAACTCCGGCTAGTGTTGGTTCAAAAGTAGTTAAAGCAGCAGTCAAATTTATTATTAAAAATAAATCAGCAGCCGCAGAAGTGGTAGAACGGGTATCCGGAAAAACAGTTGCGAAAAATTTCCTTAAGCATTTTGATACAATTGCTGGCGCATTAGAGCCATTGCTGGCATGGTCGGATATTCCGGCGCAGGCTGTATATGATGCCGTATTCAGAGGATTATATAATGCTGGCGTTTCAAGGGCTGTAGCTACAAACATAGCCCTGGCAATCAAGGAAGGATTAAGTTGGTTTATTTAATATGATAGATGATACACAACAACTATATTTGGACAGTTTGTCTGAAATAGCCGAGGCTTTGGGACACTCTTTTGATAATCCTATCTCAATCAGCCTGTTATGCCTGACATTAGGAATTACAAACGAAGAAAAAGGAAAGATCTATGTGGCCTTTAACCAAGTGCTGCGGCTAAATGAATTTGATAAGCTATCTGTGCAGCTCTTTAGAAACGAGCTGGAAAATATTATCTCTAATGCAAGAGAATTTAATGATATTGTTGTAATTGCATTAATAAAAGCATTTGCACGTAATTTAATAGCAGAATTGGTTCCATTTGCAAGATCTCTTTAAAATAGGAAAACGTAGAAGCAGACATGCTCTACGTTTTTTTATTTGCTATCCGCTAATAGCTGATTGATAAATGATTCTCGATTATTTACGAACATTTTTAGTATTTGAAAATTCTCTGTATCCTCATATTCACAAGCATGAATTTCTCCATTATCAAAAGACCATATAGAAGAATTTGGTATTGCCAGCAAAATAGGAGAATGTGTGACAATAATAAACTGCGATCCTTTTTTAGCCATTTCAGCAATTTGAATAAGCAACGTTAATTGTCTCTGCATTGATAATGCAGATTCAGGTTCATCTATTATATAGATACCCTCCTTTTGAAATGCTTGAAAAAACGACAAAAAACTTTCACCATGAGATTGCTCATGTAACCCCTTTTCTCCGTACAGGCTATTATATTCGATGGCTTTTGTCGCTACATTATAAAAACTTTCAGCGCGAAAGAAAAAGCTGGACAAAGGTCTCTTAAAACCTTTCGATATGCTTATAGCATCGCTTAATTCTGAAGTGTCATTATATGTGCTGAATCTATAATTTAACGTGCCTCCCTCTGGATTAAATCCGTAAGCCACTGCAATTGCTTCAAGTAATGTAGATTTTCCCGTTCCGTTTTCTCCTATAAAGAAAGTTATACTATTTGTAAATGAAAGTTCGCTAATTTTACTAATTGAATGAATTTTTCTCAAGTATGAATCTTCTTCAATCTTGCTCCAATCAATTTTTATACTGCGAATAAATTTATTATCCATAAATAACCACCTTTAAAATTAAAATCATATATACGGTAATTGTTGATAATTTACACCGCACGTTCATATTGTATCATTAAAGGATTTTTCAGTCAATTGTGTTGATAAATTGATGATTTCCATTAATTATAATCATTTCTTTCGCATGATTTAAATTGATAATGGCGAAAAAATGACGAACAGCATCGTAATAGTTACATATTTCTAATCTAATACAGTTAATATGATAAATTAGTAATATCTTATAAGAACAGATCAGTATTTGATAAGATGTTAACTCATCATAATCAGCATTTTTATTTATTATAGCTTTGATAGAAAGTAAACTTTGAAATAGCGTATCTAAAAACTACTGGGTTGGAAAGGAGTTGAAATTAAAAATACAAGATATACAAAACTTGTTATTTTAGAGACAAATTTTCAAAGAATCTTTAAAATAATCAATCAAAATACAAGGGGGTAATTGAATGAAAAGAACATTTACAAAAAGGCTATTAACTGTTATATCTGCAATTGCACTTACCGCTTCATCATTAGGAGTTACCCAGGCAGCAACCGCCGACCAGACTTTGTTAAATACATATGGGACCAAATTCCAGAGGTCAGGAACCTGCGTAACGCTGGCCCAGTTGCAAAACGCTTCCACCTTAAATCTGATCAAGCAAAGGTACAATAGTATCACACTTGAAAATGAGATGAAACCAGATGCACTGCTTGGCAGTTCACCTAATTTGATTTCAGTGGCTGAAGCAAAATCCTTAGGATATTACATTCCCAGCAACTATACAGAGGCTACCGTACCAAGAATCAATTTTAACACGGTAGATAAAGTATTAAAAATCTGCTATGAAAATGGACTGGGAGTTCGCGCCCACACTCTGGTATGGCATGGTCAGACTCCAACCTGGCTGTTCCGCTCAGGCTATAACGCCGGCGCAAATCATGTGGATCAAAACACAATGAATGCACGTATGGAGTTCTATATAAAGACAGTGATGAATCACGTCTATCTGAATGAATACGGCAGTGTGGTATACGCATGGGATGTTGTAAATGAATATCTGCATTCTCCAGCGGAATCAGATTGGGTAAGAATTTATGGAAATGTTTCAACAAGTCCGCAATTTGTAAAAAGTGCTTTCCGTTTTGCCAATGAAACATTAAGCTATTTTAAACTGACTGATAAGGTCAGCTTATTCTATAATGATTATAACGAGTATATGGAAGCTGACAATATTGTTAAAATGATTCAGTTTATCAATGCAGAGAAGAAATTATGCAACGGTGTTGGCGGACAGTCTCACCTTGAATCAACGTTTCCAAGTGCTTCCTATTTCAAACAGGCCTATACCAAATTTAAGAATGCAGGGTTAGAGATCCAGATTACAGAATTCGATGCTGGTGCCAAATCTGAATCAGAACAGGCCGCTTATGTATATGACGTTATGAAGGCAGTCTGCGAAGTGAAAAAGGATGGCGGCAATATCACTGGGTTTACCTGGTGGGGAATGTCAGATGATATTTCATGGAGAAAGGATAAGAGTCCTCTGCTTTTCTCAAATCTTTGGACTCCAAAGGCTTCTTATTACAGAACACTGGATGCATTTACCGATACGTTTAATCGATAAATGATATTTAATATACCCATACCGCATTATTCATGCTTCTCCATATTAGAAACAGGGCTGTCTCAAAACAGCCCTGTTTCTCAATTAGCCCCTTAACTTTGGTTTAGCATTAAGTCAAGAAGTGCTTTTTGGTTGCCGTACACGGAAAAATCACTTTGGCATCCGCCTTCTGCCAACGCCAATACACGATCACAGGTTGAGAGCGCGAATTCATAGTCATGTGTAATAACAAGCAGGGTTTTTCCCTGCCGCGCAAGTTCTATTAGATGGGTGGATATATTTCTCATATTTTCGCCGTCCAAACCACTGGTTGGCTCGTCCAAAATCATGATTTCCGGGTTTATAATATCGGCTACAGCAAGGGTCAATCGCTGCTTTTGACCACCCGATAAAGCCGCTGGATGCTGCTCACGATATTCCCAAAGTGCATACCGTTTCAAGACGGTTTCTATTTCTTCTTCATCAAACCCCTTCTGATTAAGCTTTAGCTCTTCTGCAACATCCTCACCAAACAGCTGACAATCGGTATTCTGCATGACGTAATATGCAATTTGCCGACGACGGTGTTTGGGCAGTTTTTTCCCGTTATACAGAATGGTTCCACTCTTTTCTTTCAATAAGCCGCATAAAATTTGACCCAGAGTACTTTTCCCCACCCCGTTATAACCAACCAAAGCTACAATCTCTCCCGGCCGGACTTTAAAAGATAAGTTGGAAAAAATCTGTTTTTTACCATAAGAAAAAGCAAGCTGATCAACTTCCAGAGAAGGATTTATACCATCCTGCGCAACGGGAGGTTTCCCAATGCAAGAGGACAGATTGCCTGTGCGCAGCCCCATTGCCTGGTTTTCTTCTGATGCAAGGTTTCTTAAGGCTTTGGGTGAAATCTCCTGAATAATATGTCCATCCTGCATGAACAGGAATCGATCAGCCAGCTCCGTCAGGTAATACAGTCTATGTTCCGCGACTACAATCGTAAAACCTCTGCTTTTTAACAGCTGCATCAGCTCCTGTAGTTGGCGCACAGACGTCATGTCAAGGTTGGCAGAGGGCTCGTCAAATACATAGATCATTGGGGAAACTGCGTAAGCAGACGCAATTGCAAGCTTTTGTTTTTCTCCGCTGGACATGGGATATATTACCCGATTCACCAAACCTTCTCCGCCTACCTTATGGATCGCGTCTGCGATTCTTGTCTCTATGGTGTCTCTGTCTATACCATAATTCTCGCAGCCAAAAGCCAGCTCATCTTCTGTCAGACTGGCAAAGAACTGGCTGCGAGGATCTTGAAAGATAGAGCCTACGTTTTTGCCAATTTCCCAAAGAGGCAGATCATTCACATCTTGTCCATCAATACAGACCGTTCCCTGCTGCACCCCCTCATAAAACTTAGTTGCCAGACCATTAATCATTCTGGTGATGGTTGTTTTTCCGCAACCACTTTTTCCCGTCAATACCAGAAATTCGCCTTTCCGGATGGACAGGTTCAACTGCTCCACATCTTTTTTTCCATTCTCCGTATAACCATAAGAGACATTTGAAAATGTAATCAACCTTTCGACACCTCCTGCCAAATCAAAAAAACTACCGTAAATGCTGTACCCAGCACACATACAGCAACATCCATTTTACGGAACACGATCTCTCTGCGGCATGTATGCCTTCCCGGATTTGCAATACCTCTTGCCTCAGCGGAGGCCGCCAGTTCCTCCGAAATGCGGGAAGCCCTGAACATCACTGGAACAATTATATATTCCAGTGCCCGAAGCGGTCGTCGAATTGACAACAACCCCCGCAGGCGCAGTGCTGCAAATACGCCTGCAAATTCTCCTTTTACTGTAGGCATGAAGCGAAGCAAAAAGGTGACCGGCAAAGCAAATGTATCCGGAGCATGCATTTTTTTGAATACTGCAATAGCCTCACCAGGCGACATTCCCATGAATGGATGGGCCGCCATCAGCATCAGCATAATACGAATAATAATAAACAGAAACATGTCAGGCATCAGTACCGTAATACCCTGTCCAAGAGAAAGATATTTAAGCAGTGCTGCAACCAGTGCTACCCCACTCATTTTCAGTGCCGGCCATACTGCACCCTGTACAATCAAATAAAGTGCTAAAACACCTAAAATTGTATAAATGATAATGTTGCTTGTAATTAAGGCTACAAGCAACATTGTCAGCAGCAATATTACGATTTTGGCCCGGAAATCGAAATAGAGTGCTTTTCTCATTTAATCAGACCACTCTTTCTAAAATGTTTGTTCATCAGCCTGTTGGCAATTATGCAGCCAAGAACCGCCATTATAATTGTTGCAGCACAACTAAGCAGTACCCATGGGACGGAAGTATAAAACTGTGTCTGGACAGCTATTTGCTCCTGACTGACGCCGCTTGCCATATATGCCTGCTTGAAAAACCATATTTCAGCCATGCCATGGGTTGCCCGTACCAGGGAGGTGATCGCCCAACTGATACCGATGCGGGTAATCTTCTTATAGCTGTCCTTCCCCAACATACTGAGTTCTGCAATAATTCCACCAACAATGAACCAGGGAGCCATAAATGGTCCCATCATGAGTGCAGTGAGTAACGCATGAATCAGATTGTAAATCAGAGCAACACCAGGTTTGTGCACCTTCATGCTCATATAAACATAGAACGGTGCTAAAATGAAAGCAACGCATACTGCGTTAAAAATCATGTTGAAAAATAGTGACGCGCCAGTGAGCATAGAAAATGCTATAAACACGACTAGCATAATTGCGCTGAAAATACCAATTGTCGCAAAATCCTTTACTTTGAGTCCGTTTGCACCAATTGACGTTTTTTCTTGATTTGCCATATAAAAGCCTCCATGTATATGTATTTTTTAGTAAAAAGCCGAGCGGTTTTAAGTTAGGTAAATCTAACCAGCAACTCCATGAAACCGCTTTGCTTTTATTTTATTGAAATAATGCATTTAGTTCTACCTAAAACGGGATTCTTAACACTCAAAACAGGATAAAAAATCCGCATACTATATGTACGCGGATTTTAAACAGAATTTAAAAATTGGTTTCGTTTTTAATTGCTTTCATATAATTTCCAGGGTTTGTACCATATTGCTTACGAAATGCAGAAGCAAAGTGGCTGACATTTCCATATCCTGCACGGCAGGCCGCTTCGCTCACGCTGATGTTATTGCTGTCCAGCAATAATTTTGCAAGCTCCAGCTTTCTCTGAATGACATAAGCATGCACTGGCATGGAAAATAACTCTTTAAACCCTTTCTTGAGTTTGTATTCGTTTAACTTTACCAGCCTGGAAAGCTGACGAATGGTGGGTGGATCAAGCAAATTGTTATCCAGTATTTCTTTCGCACTACGGAGGGATTTAACATCATCAAGTGACAAGCTTAATGATGAAATCGGTTTGTCTGTTTGTAATACTGATTCAGAAAAATAAACAGCAAGTAATTCAAGCAGCTTTGCTTCCGTATAGAGCCTTCGTAGTCCGGAATTATACGGGCAATGAAGCAACTGGTTCAAAATCACCTGAATGGATGGGGTAAGCTGGTAGATTTTTCCTGTAACTCCTTTGGTATTCAGACAATCCAAAGTCAATCCGCTGTAATATTCATCCAGAATTTTATGAAGAGTGGGCAGTGGTATTTTTATTTCAACAATATGCATATCCTGTTCAGCGGGGAAAATACAGCGCTTTTTTGTTTCTTTGCTGATACCGATACAGCTTTCTCCTGTCAAAAGATCAAAATTCTTTCTGCTCTCCGGCAATTCCCAATGAATGGATTTACCCATGCAAAACAGAATATCAAAATGGGGATTTTTTGATACACCCCGCAACTCTACAGGAACGTAAAAATTCACATTATAGTCAATCATTTTAATGTCTCTGCTTATGCAAGAGCTTCTTAATACGCCCCTGCCTGTCGGTTCTGGTATATCATATGTCATTTGTCCATGCTCTAAATTATAAGCTAAATTCCACATATCACAAACAGAGCGCTGACGGGTATTGGGGCTATCGGTTTTATATTCATATAATGGGCTCATTGGTTTTCGTTCCTTCCTGAATAGTCAAGACCAAAAGAAATAGGGATTATGTGTTGTTGGCGCCATTGGTTAGCAACGGCTAACTAGCATGGTATCATTATTACTTATTTCTGTCAATTTACTTTTGGAAATGCCTGACTGATTCCATGGCACTTTTAAAAGCTGTTATTGAAAATTCTATTGATTAATGATAAGTTAGTTAGTATATACTAACCATTTTATAAGGAGACGATGACATGAGTGAAATTTATGTACTTCCAGATGGCATTAAAATAGAATATAAGGTATACGGTCAAAAAGATGGTTATCCTGTTGTGGGGTTTCACGGGCTGGCTGGCTCGGTATATGCTGATGGCACAGACGAATTGCTGGCTGGAGTCCCCATACGATACATTGTTATTGCGCGTCCAGGGTATGGACGTTCGGATTTTTTTCTTATGAAAAATATCGCCCAGTGGCCGCAAATTATTAAACCTCTTCTTGAGCATTTGAATGTTACAGTATTTGACGTAGTAGGGATTTCCGCCGGAGCACCTTATGCCTATGCTGCTGCCGCTGCTTTTCCTGACAGGGTAAAAAACGTGTTTATTAATAAAGGGCTTGGTGCTGTTTACAAACCAGAAGTTCTGTCATTATATCCAGAATCAGCCCTAAAGGAGCTTGTTGTCTATCAAAAAGAATCTTTAGAGCATATTGCTGACATGCTCTATAAAACATATTTTTCACAATTGACGGAAGAATATAAGCAACTGCCATATATCAGAGATTCTATGGTTGGTGGCTGTATGGGAATGGCCGCCTGCGGGAAACTGGAATATATGGATTAGGGATTTCGTATAGAAGCTGTGGAACAGCTGGTGATGCTTTATCATTGCCGGGATGATCAGGAGGTTCCTTTTGCTATGGCTGAAAAAACAATGGGATACTTGAAACATGCGGAAATGATTGCTCATGACACCGGTGGGCATATGTCAGAAAAACTTATGATGGCTATGATGCAGAAAATCATTTCCATCTACAAATAGCTTATTCATACAGTTGCATCCTTTTGACTTGTTAAGATTATAGGCTGAATCCAGACCAATGAGTTAGCCGTCTGATTAAAAAGGATTGAGGAGTTTGTTTATTCCACAAACTGCAAATTTTTTATTGGTCATCCGGGCACATTGCAAAATAAGGAAAGGAGCGCAAATGGGCTGCGTTCCTCTCCTAAAAAAATCACTGTCGAATCTCTACACAAATAATTAAGGTTCTATCCCCCATTGCAGATTTCCGTCCAGGTAAGCGGTTATTTTATCGCAGTCGGCATAAGCGGAACCGGTACCCTGATAGGAATAATCGTCTGTCTGCATATAATTCGTCCAGTCTGACTTGGAAAACCTTACCTGCAATTCCACGGATTTTCCGGCAGAAAGGGTACCTGATGCTTCGTTAAAGCCAATTTCCAGATAATAATCGGCACCGCTCTTTCCCTCTTCCATTTTCACAAAGGCTCCTGTCACATTGGCGGTTCCCGCGGAAGACCAGTCGCACCAGAATTGCTGTTCTTTTTCTCCATCAATGGTGTAATAATATCTTAATTTAACATCAGAAAGATTGACGTCCCCGGTTCCCGTATTATACAATCTGATCTTTGTTGCAATGCTGCTTACGGTTTCGGCTGTATTCATATTATACGCCTGGATTTTTAGATCTCCTGTTGGTATAACCGAACTATCCGTTATGGTAATTGTAAAAACAGGATCATTCCCTCCGCTGAAATCAAAGGTTAATCGTAATTTGCCAACAGATTTGTCAGCCAGATAGGAACTTAAAATAGTCACCGTATGATCAGATATTACATAATCGGTTTCTTTCACCAGCAAATCGGTGCCATTTTTTATATTGTCAAGTGTATTTCCATTGTATATCACGGTCACCGACACATCTTCAGGATTGTATTTGTCAAAAGATGCGGTTACCGGACTGATGGAAGAACTGCCTGATGAACTTCCCGGCTCATTGCCGAATACTTTTACCCCAGCGTCATATACCGGTATATAGGTTGTCTTAACTACTTTTCCGGAAGTTACGCCGTCTAATCCGGTATAAGAATAATCATTGGTATGATCCCAGGATGCCAGACTCTCCGGTGCGGCAATTCGAAACTGGATTTCTTTTTTGTAAGCAGACTGTCCGCCAGGATAGATTTTGACTTTTGTAAAATCAACATTCACATAGTAAATATTGTCAGCCTCTGCCCAGGGCAAAAGTCGGGATATTGTTGCTCCCTGATTGTAATTTGCAGTGATTGTAAAATCCTCCGCTGTATAGCCTTTCTTTACAGCTTCTGTTATATCAACAAAATACTTAAATGATAAATGGTCTCCCATCCTTGCAGGCCATCCCGAGCAATTATTTAATATAGCCTTGATCTCTATAAAATTACTGCCTGAGGCGTTAATTCCGGCTTCCACAAAGTATTCGTCGTTGGTTACTTCTTCTATTGCCTTAAAGTCGGCAATGGGATCTCCGCCGTATTCTCCATAAAGTTTTGCAAGTGCTCCGACAAATCCGGCATTATAGTCACAGGCGACCTCATTATTGACATAGTTATTAATTTCATCCGTATAACTGTCATCTTTATCCGGTCCTCCTGCCAGAGCCCCGTAAAGGGTATGCCTGTGGTATGCGGGCACGGTCATGCTGTCCGCCCAGGAACTGTGGGCTGTTCTGTGGTGAGGCCTTTTGGGAGAATTTATTCCATAACCAACCACAAAACTGTGGCCGCTGCTTCCCAGAGCATAATCAATCTGCTGTTTGGCAAATTTCTTGTAGGTTTCCGCCTTTTTTGCACTGCAGCCTGACCAGTCAGCATAAACGCTGGCTAAAAAAGCTGTGGTGGTGGCATATCTTAAAGCGCCCCAGGAATCCAGCCAGGCAAGACCCTTTGGCGTATAGGAAATGCGGCTGCCGTTATATCCGGTTGTCCAGTAATCCAGATGCATTTCCGTACCGTTCTTGTATACCTCTTTTCCGGTTATTTTCGCAAGAAGCAAAGCAGCGCCATAATGCACGTCGTCCCAGCATTGCGCCCATTTATAGGAAATGGTTGTAGATTGAGATTCTGTTCCCCAGTTTGGTACATAGGATTCTGCTTTGTCCAGATAATCGGAATCTTTGGTTGCTATATACAGCCATACACAGGACCAGGACAGTTCATCATAGAAACCGCTGCTGGAAGTGTAAAAGCCATTGGCTGCGGTATAACCGCTGTCACTTTTTGTTTTGTCAGCAAATGAAAACAGTTCCTTTGCATGTTGAAGGCAGGTTTTTGCATAGCTGGAGTCACGATCTGTAAAAATGACTGCTGCTGCCGCCAGAGTTGCCGCTGCCGCTGCTGAAACGGAAGAACCAGGGCTGTTAAGGTCAACCCGATAAGACGGTCTTCCCATCTGCATTACTTCTGCCGGTCCCCACCAGGAATGATCCGTATTGCCATTTCCCACCTGATAGTAAAAGACATCTGCCGAAGGGTGGCACTTGATAAGATAGTCGGTTACCCATTTGATTTCCTTTAATAAAAACTCCAACTGACCGCTTTCTTTTAAGGCATCCTCTGCCTCATATACACTCCAGGCGAGCATGGCGGCTGAATAAGCCATGGGGAGATTAAATTTCACATGATCTCCTGCGTCGTACCATCCTCCAGTTAAATCGATTCCTGCGTCTGAACCGTCAGATAACCCCGAATCTCCTCTCCAGTTATTCCGGATATCAGAAGGCAGTTTTCCGGAACGTTGGAACTCATAAAACATGATTGCTTTTTGTAATGCTTCTCCGTAATTATAATTTGATTCTTTTTTTGACGGCTGAGCCGCAAGGGTGGTAAATTTTTTTGTACGCATATTTATATCTCCTTATCAATCGTTTCGTACGCTGATCGATTGATTGATGAAACGCATCCTTACGGGTTCTTATTGATAATCCTGACCCAAATCCGGTCTTCTGATATTTGGGCCAGAATTTATATATTTATAAGCTCTACGCTTTTATTACGGTTCTACTCCCCACTTCAGGCTGCCAGAAACATATCCTGTGATTTTTGTCCAGTCTGCATAACTGCTGCCTGATTTAGAAAAGGAATAATCTCCTGTCTGCGTATAACTACTCCAATCAATTTTATTGAATCTTACCGGTACTTCAATAGACTGACCTTCTGCCAGTTTACCGGCTCCAGCTGTAAATCCGATTTCTAGGTAATAATCTGCACCTGGCTTTGCTTCCGGCATTTTCACAAAGGTACCTGTTACATTACTGCTGCCCACTGTAGACCAGTCACACCAGAAATTCTGGTCCTTTTCTTCGTCTATGGTGTAATAATATCTGAGTTTCAAATTTGTAAGTGTGATACTGGTTTTTCCGGTGTTGGTGATTTTGATTTTCGGTACAATTGAACTTACCTGTGGGTTTGTGGAATCATTATACATTTGTACTTGGATGTTTCCGGCTGCTATTGAAGAATCTGTTACAGTCAGGACAAGTACCGGGTCAGTTCCTGCGCTGAAGTCGAAGGTGAGCTTTAATTTCCCGACTTCTTTTTCTGCCAGATAGGTTTTTAATAATACAACTGTATTATCGGTTAAGGTGTACTCCACACCTTCTGTTAAATATTTATTTCCCTCTTTAATCCCGATAAAGGTATTTCCATTTAAGGTAAGAATGACTTTAATGTCTTTCTGGCTGCCTGCTTTTTTGTCAAAAGCTGCTGATGGATCAATGGCAGAGTTGTTTACCGGCTCTACGCCACCTTCAAACAGCATGGAATATACACCGTTAGCAATGGCAATATCACACTGTGCCCAGAAACGGTGGTAATTTAATACCGGAGCTGTTCCTCTTTTGTAAGCGTTCTCAACCTTCTGAAAATCAGGATCGTCTTTGTATTTAGAGCGGATATCGATAAACTTAACTCCCGATTTAATCTCGTCTCCGTTTGGCATGGTTCCTGTCCATCCAGACGGTACATAGACTTCCTGATCAAAGAAGCGGCTGTAGTCATTCCTTTGTTCGGGAACGGAAAGTCCTTTGTCACCTTTGTATAAATTCCACATACGGTCTAATAATTCCTTGGCAAGTACTCTGGCTTCATCGTCACCGGAAGCTTTGCTGTAATACAGTAAGGTGTTGGCAAGAGATCCTGCCACACCAAGATCCGTGCCATAGGCGCTTACTTTTACATGCAGATTGGGATTTCCGGTATAGGTTCCTGTCCAATTATCAGGCTGGCCGGACCAGTCCAGATTATCAGGAATCGCAAAGGTTCCGTCTGCTTCCAGTTTCACTACTGTTTTAATCCATTTAACCCATTTATCCAGTAAAGCTTTTGCCTTTAAATTCTTTGTTTTGTAATAATACTCTGCTACACGCTGCATTGACCATGCCTGGAACCCAAACCATCGGTTGCTTCCCGGATCAGCATATACAGGGTGTTCCTGATAGCCCATTCCATAAAAGGTTGCGGTTCCTGAAGGCCAGCTTTCATAACGGCCTTTATTAGAATTGGAGACACCGCCTGCAATTCCGCCTTCATCGGACTGCAGCCACTGATAGAATTCCAGCTGTCTCTCCAGGCTCTTACTCCAGTCACTTACGCCATTGCGGGAAAGTGGTTTGAATTCATCATTCTGTGACAATATCCATGCTGCCATGGGATTCTGGTAACCAAAATGGCTATGACTGCAGCCAATGACCCAGGACCAGTTTGCGTTCTCGCCGCCACCCCATGCATAATACCAGCTGAGCAGATAATGAGCCGCATCGTAACCAGTGCCGGCAGCAGTTGACGATCCGATTTTACGGAAATATTTATCAAACATGGCATACCTTAAATAGTCACCCATTTTACTTGCCTTGCCAATATAGGTTTCAAGATCAACCCCATATTCACTGGCCCACTGGTCTGCCCAGTATGTCGCCTGTATTGCCCGCGAATCTGCATCGGGTGCATCGGTATACTTGAACTGCTTTGCATAATTGCTGTCTCCGGTAAACAGATCCAGGAATCCGTTTTTACCACCAAAACGCATGTCATCCCAGCACGGCTGAGGAATTGTTTCCCAGGTAGATTCCTCTCTTCCTCTCTGGAAGGTATTGATATAAGACGGTGCAGACTTTCCATCTCCCCGTCTGCCAAAACCATACCAGTTGTCCGCATCTAACAGCCAGTGCATGCCATAGATAACAGAAGTCCCATAGGTTGATTTTAAATCGTTATAGATTGGATCTGTTCCTACCGCTGCGCCAGAATCCAATTTAGCCGGGTAAAGACTTGGCAGCTCCCATTCAGGGGCATAGGTGGCGGGTTTGCTGGCGTTATATCCAGACATGCTGCTATTGGGCTGGTCTTTTTCCGTCGGGATGATATAGGTTTCTGCAATATCCCATGCTTTTTTAAAACCGGAGAAATCACCGGTAAATTTGCCGTACATGGCTTCGAGCCAGATATAATAGCTTAGCGTTTCACTGGTAGTTACATGACCGTAGTCGGGGGCTTCTACCATTAGGGTTTCTATGCTGTGATAGGGGACTCCCTGGGGACTGAAATATCCATTTTCTGAATCGTGGAGTATCTCCCATAATTCCAGGAACCTTTTCTGATAAGCGCCTGTGGGCTCTTTTAATGATTCTTTTTGCATTTTAAAATAACCTCCTCTTATACTAAAAAATCGACGAATCTTCAAAACGATAAAATACTTAAATTATCCAATGGAATCACTCCTTTCACTGAAAATTATGGTACCTTCCTTTGAGACTCAATGGTTTTTAGCATATGCCACATACAGGTAAATTCCAACGTAAGTTCCGGGATTATATTCGTTGAGTATGATGTTAAAAAGCATTATTTTTGATTTTGCAAATGCTTTATTTAAGTTTGATATTTAATCTTATGACTTAGTTGAGTATAATATATAATTTACTTTTATCACATTTTATCCGTAGGAAATCAGAGTCCAAATGGTACCAATCAATGGTATTAAATAAAAATTATTGGACTCAACGAACGGCACTTGTGTTAAAACAACCCTAAGGTAAGTATATGCTGAAGATGTCCTATAAGTGACGAAGACCTTCTGCAGGAATTATTTTTTTTATGAAATGGATGAACTGAATGACGATAATTTAGGTAGCGGAGAGGGGGATGTTTTCTAATTCTTAAGGGATTTTCCGCCCCTCTGTCTCAACCATCCCATGGTAAAATTCACTAATTGTAGTTGATCCTGTTTCGGTTGTCCGATCCAGTTCTGCTGGAGTCTATTTTAAGTCACCGATCCTTGAAGAAGAGCAAATTAATAGATTATGACGTATTTGGTGATAATTTCAAATTGTCTTGTTACTACTTAAAAAACACAAAAAAGAGAAGCTCAAATTGAACCTCTCTAATTGAATCATTAATCTAATTTAACACTATTGCAGGAGCCTTTACATTATCTTTTTATGAATGGAATATCTGCTACTTCACTATACCAACACACCTCCATGATAAAAGCATTCATAGACTTTTATATTCTGGCAGTAAATCTCTTCATATCCCTGGAACCAGTCCATATCTCCAATTACCTTAGTTTTATATGTGTACTCTCCAGATTGAAAGAATTCCGGACCTCTATAAGGTAATTCTCTCGGTGCTGATCCTAATACCTCTTTTAAGAAATCACTGCTAAATCTCTCGTCTAAGTTTCTTCCAAAATAATTCATCGAATAAATTGCTTTTCCCTTTTTCCAGATAGCTTCTTCCCCCGAAAACTTTTCTCCACCTAACCACGTATCATAATATTGGTAATCGCCTTTTGTGTAGGTATAATCGTTTGAACCAGGCCTTGATGCGCCGCAGGGTTCAGCATAGCCTGCGTAAGTATTTTTGATAGCCTCTAATTTGAAATCTATTAATTCGTCCATATCATTATCATAGGTGATTTCTATAGATTTGCTGCATTCATTGTCTTTGACAAGATAGTCTACCGTTATATGAAATAATTCACTTAATTGAATTAGATTCATTATGTCTGGGTATACCATGCCGCTCTCCCATTTTGTGACTGCCTGACGGGATACATTTAACTTTTCGGCTAATTCTTCCTGGGTGATGCCTTTGGATTTTCGTATGATCTGTAATTTGTCTGAAAATGTCATTTTATTGATCCTCCATTATTATGATTACTTTCTTCTACAGAATACCATGGACAGCAGGACTAGAAAAGCAATGAGGGGTTACATTATAGATACTAATCGTTGCAGTGATGGTGTTTTTATTTGTATAGACATACATAAGTATATATAAATATTATTTGAATCAAAGCATAAAATATGTTATAGTAGAATCACAAAAGGAACAACCTCCCACAAGGGGTTGACCCGAATTAGGATAGAAAATCCACCTATAAGATCAATGATCTGACCCAAAAAAGTTAGATGAAAATTAAATTAATCAGCTAATGAGGATTGAAGCCTATATTGTACAGGGCTCAGTCCTTTTAGTTTGCTCGAATTACTGTGAAATTAATTCCACAATATTATCAAATACTGCATTATTTATGATGTAAAACACTTTTTACATGCTGTTTTCCAGTTATGTAAAAGCTCTTTGATAGCATCTTTCTCCTAAATACAATATCATGAACTCAGATCAAGAGAAACTCTGTTAGAAAGGTGGCTTACCTCTTGGAACTAAACACTCAAATAAAGAAATACCGCACTAACATGAATTTAACACAGGAAGAACTGGCTGAAAAAGTATATGTCACCAGACAGACTATTTCTAAATCAAAGGAGATATAGATATTATGAAAGTAGAAATCAAAAAATCAGAAATTGAAAAACTCAACCACTATGGAAACATTTTCACGCTACTATTACTGGTAACCATGGTATCAGCAGTTCCACTCATGATATTTTTAAATTATTATGGTATGATTATTTTTAGTGTCTTATATGCAATAACGATGTATTTTGCTCACAAAGTTGAAAAATGCAAAAAGGACAATGATGTTCAAACCTTTAAAGAGATTTTATCTTTTACAGAAGGCATGCGTCTTGATGAAATTGAAAAAAATCAGGAAGCTGGAAAGCGTCCTTACCAGAAAATTTTACTTATGTTTGGATGTGCATTGATTACTTTAGTAGTATATTGTTTACTACTATGGATTCTAAAACCGTATATTGTCTAAATAATTCGTATGTTTAAGCTCTTCCAGAGGATATCCCCAGATATTAGTTCCGATGCATGGTAAGTATCATTATCTATTGCTAAAGGTATTAAAGATGCCTCAACCGATGAATAACCTACCGTTCCAAATGGCACTGATTCTGTTATATAATAGAGGATTAAGTGATAAAGATTGGTGTGAGCAACACTCCCTTCCAACCAGCACCTTTTATACAAAAATCTCCAGACTGAGAAAAAAGGCCTGTGACATACCTAAGGCTGAGAAACAACTCCTGTCAAGGTGGAACGCACCCGATATATGTAGGAAGTATCGATCTGCCCGAAATGCCGTAAAAATGGTGACGGAACAACTGTTAAGTCAGCTGCCCCGACACCATTGCTTGCACATTCTCTGGCATCTCCAATTGCTTGTCAGACAGCCGAGAAGTTTTTCATAACACTTACTACTCACATGCTTTTGCACGTCTTTTTTTCAGATCTTTTGTTATGATCGGGTATATCTTATCTATGTTAAGGAAGGACAAAACGATAACTCCAAGTATTACCAGGGCTAGCGGAATGTATGCGTACAATGCCTTCATTGCCCAAAGAGCATTATCACTTTGTGCACTTGCAGCAGCATCGTATTTTCCAAATGCTAAGATCCATCCTACCATTGCAGTACCTATACCGGTTCCAACTTTCATTCCAAAGCTTGTTGCACTGTAAGTCAGTCCATCGATACGAACATTCGTCTTCCATTCTCCATAGTCTACGACGTCTGCTACAAGAGCAAATAGTCCAGCTGTATGTGGTACGCTACCAACACCCTTTATGACAAGTCCTACCAATACAGCAGTAAGATTCGTTGGCATTGCAATAATGATTACTAATCCGATGATCTGCAATATATATCCAGACATCAGGCATACCCATTTTCCACACTTCTTCGCAAGTGCGGGGAATATTGATAATCCAACCAGAATAGGAAACATACCTGCCAAGGTAAGTGTTCCAAAGAAGTCTGCATTGCCCAAAACATCTCTTGCATAATAGATACCAATGCCACCTGTTACGCCAATTGCTGCATAGTTCACAACAAACAGCAATGCGGCAAAGATGAAGTATTTATTTTGAAATAATATTTTAACAGATTGACCAAATGTAATATGAGATTGTTCCTTTGTTACAATTGGTACATATCGTTCCTTGGTTCCAAAGAAGGTGATTAGTAACAACACCAATGCAATAATACCAAAAATGACAGACATTCCGCCCCATCCAAATTTAGCTACGAACTTCATAGTCGTGAAAGAAATGAACAGGATTGCTATTAATGTACAGATAAAACGAATGGAACTCATAGTTGTTCGATCATTTTGTTCAGTTGTAATCAGTGATAATAAAGAATTATAAGATAAATTACTTGCGGTATATGCAATGGAGGTTATGAATAAGTAGGTCAAAAATGTATAAATCGTTTTCCCGCTTGTTCCCAAATTCCCTGGTACATTGAATAATAAAATCAGTCCTATTGCCATTGGCAAAGAACTCCATAAAACCCAAGGACGTGCTTTTCCCCATTTTGTATGTGTTCGATCGATAATTGCTCCCATACCAATATCTGTAAATGCATCCAGTATTCTGGTAATTAACATAATCGTTCCAACAACAGCTGCACTTAAGCCAACACTATCCGTATAATATAATACTAAAAATGAACTGATTGTTGTCCAGACAAAATTGCATCCACCGTCCCCAACCCCATATGCCAGTTTTTCTCGAAATGATACCTTCTCTCCCATAGCTGTAATTTCTCCTTCTATAGTATGAATGTTCCACTTAACAAATCTTCATTTGCAGAACTTGTACCAATATAAATCTCATACTCCATGTGCTCGATTTCCATCTTCTCTGTATCCGGATTATACCAACAGAGCTGCTCGATTGGACAATCGATCGTGACTGCCTTTGACTCCCCAGGTCTTAGGCTCACACGCTCGAATCCTCTTAAAATCTTAACAGGTCTGTCTACAGATGAATTCTTAAATCCAACATACATTTGAAGTACCTGAGTTCCATTAACACCCCCTGTATTCGTGATGGAACAGGATGCTGTAACTGTATCCTTCGTTGTGCCAAAGGAAGCATTACCAAGCGCAAATGATGTATACGATAATCCAAATCCATATGGAACGGATGGCTTAACGCCTTCTTTTTCCATCTTGGTATAGCCATGGTAATAATCGTACCATTGCGATTGTGTATCCCAATCTACCTGTGGAAGATCTGATTCTTTGAATGGAATTACAAAAGGAAGTTTTCCACTTGGATTGACATCGCCAAATAAAATTTCTGCAATTGCAGTTCCGCCTTCCATACCGGCATAGTAAGCCATCAAAACAGCACTCACATCATCTTTCCATTCCTCTATCATAATCATATTGCCACCAATAAGAACTGCTATGGAATTCTGATTGACTGGTCCAACTTCTTTGATCAGCGTAATCTCATCTGCATGCAGACCCAATGAATTTTTACGGTCTCCGCCAATGGCACCTGTATAAGCATCATTCTGATCTTCTGATATATATTCACCCTCATCATCATGATCATAGCCGACTACAAAGACAACGGCATCCGCATACGCTGCTAATTTCTTTGCATGAGCGATATTTTCACCATTGTAATAGACAACTTCTGCCTTTGGATTTACATTAGCAATCCCCTGTACCGGAGTAACAATATATGCTGGATGCACCTGACTCGAACCATGATCTCCTATGACTTCTTTTTCACCCAATTTTCCTAAGACAACAACTCTTTTTACATTATCTTTCTCGAGTGGAAGTACGTTGTTTTCATTCTTAATCAGCGTAATTCCCTCTCTTGCTGATTGCAGTGCCAAAGCAATATGATCTTTGCAGCCAATTACGGATTCATCTATTTTTCCATTATAACTATCTTCAAATGCTAACAGTGTACGAATAATTCTAGTCGCTGCATCATCGATTCTCGACTCCGGAACTTTCCCTGCTCTTACGCTATCTACCAGCTTCTCACCGAAAAATTGTGTACAGCACATTTCCATATCCTGACCACCATTTGCAGCTTCTACCGTATCTTTTACACCCCAGATGAAGTCACTCATTACAAATCCATCAAAGTCCCACTCACCTTTTAATACCTCATTCAGCAAATAATTGTGATGCCCGCATTGTGTTCCCATATAGAGATTGTAGGAACTCATGACGGAAGCTGCACCCTCATCAATACAGCGTTTGAAATGAGGAAGAAATACTTCTCTTTCTGTTCGCTTATCACAATCAACACTTACCTTAAATCTTGAGATTTCCATCTGATTAAAAGCATAGTGTTTGATGCAGGCGATAACATCTTCTTCCTGCACACCTCTCATCAGTGAACTTCCCATTTCGCCCAGATGAAACGATTCCTCACCATAAGTCTCCTGGCTTCTGCCCCATCCAGGATTATAAGGTAAATTGATACATACTCCAGCAAATAGATTTCCACCAAATGCACGTACTTCACGTCCGATTGCATGTCCTATTTCTTCTTCCAATTTGGTATCAAATGAAGCTCCTCTCAACATGGATACCGGGAAGCAAGTGCTCTTTCCATTTCCGCAAACGACTCCTCTTGGTCCATCGCAAAATAGCATTGGTGGTACGTCAGCTTTTTTTACTCCACCTGCTGGATATGGGATATAGTTGTAATGCTTATTCGCATCTGCTGTCATATCAGCAAGCATTTCCTGTAATGAAACATTGCCTCCCATCAAAGATACTTTTTCCTCAAGGGACAACGAACTTACGATTCTTTGCGCCTGCTCTGTATATGCCAATCGATACTTTTTTGTACATTTCATATTAACCGTCTCCTTTATATGTACTTATTCAATAACTCTGCTGCTTCTTTCTGGCTAAAACTCAGGTACCCTTTTACATCAGGATTCTTTTCTAATGTCGTTCCATTCTGTCTGTATTCGTTAGGTGTAACCCCCACTTCCTTTTTGAATACCCGGTAAAAAGTGTTTTCTGATCCAAACCCACACTTATCGGCAATAAAGTTTATGGATTTATCTGAGAATTTTAATAAGGGTTTTGCTGCCTCAATCTTGCATGCAGTTATCAGCTCTTTGGTCGATACCCCTACATTACACTTTAAAAACCGGTATACTGTCTTTTCACTAACGCCTAATTCCTTGTACAATTCATCAAGCATATTATCCTTCATATAATTCTCCTGAATGAATTCAATGATCCGCATCAGAAGAACCGGATTCTCATTTTCCTTGGACGTTGCTGCTTTTTGATGAATCTCATATGGTACATATTCAAACAAATCTGCAATCAATCCATAGAGTAATGATTTCATGCGATAGTAGCCTACAATATCACTTCTTTGAAATTCTATCCCAATATTGGCAGCCAGTTGAACAAAAGAACGATACCCATTCTTTGGCTGAAGATCATCCGTTTTGCTATTGAGATAAAAGTGATACGTTTTGTTCATATCTTTGAAATCACTGAACAGACACTGATTCATTTGAATGAACAGACAGAGGTTATCCTCCTGCGTTCTTTGCAATTCATGTATTGCTTTTGAATTAAAAAGTATAATGTCACCTGCTTGTAAAATTGCTGGTTTTGGACTTGCGTTCACTGACAAAGTCCCTTTTAGTACTAAAATTAATTCATATTCGTAATGCCAATGAAAACTGGAATGCTCAATACTCGTTACAAATACTTTTGCTGGATACTTTTTACCATGTTCAATTGCTTCAAAAATATAAGATCTCATATTGCTCCTTCCGGACATTACGTTTATGCTTGTAAATATTTACGAGTTCATTATATAAAATTTCTAAGGTATCGTGCTCTCAAATTCGTACTTATTACATTTCATTTTTGGACATATTGTGTATTTAAAATTTATTTTAGATAAGTTTACCGTTTTTTTGTATACCACTTTATAATATCATAGAGCAAGTACAAATATTTACTGTCTTATTATCTAATTTTACCTTAATTTTATAGCTACGCATTGTACAAACTACATAGATATTGTTGACAAGTATTTTAATATATCTCCTTTTTCATCGTCAGAGATATACACTACAAATTCACCAATAAAAAAATGGGCTGACTATGGAGGAAAAACGCTCACCAATCAAGAGATTATTGGTGAGCGTTTTAGTTATATCAGTATCTTCAAAATTAAAATTAATAGTAGTTGGAATAAATTCTTCTTTTTCATCGTCAAAAATATACTCTATTACAAATTCACCAATAAAAAGAGAAGGGCTGACCTGTACTTTTACAATATAAACGGTAAAACATTAGTACCTAGCTCCTGGTTAGTTTTTTTGAGATAATGTCTATAGCTTTAAAAAACTACATGCTTTTGGGAGGTACTTAATCTATGGATAAAATCTCACATGAAATGCGGCTTGCCCAATGGACTTCCATTATCCGCGAATGTAACAGCAGCGGATTATCTAAGAAATCCTGGATAACTGCAAATGGAATTGACGAGAAACAATTCTATTATTGGCAGCGTCGTGTCAGGGAAGAAGTCTTTCAGGAACTGCAGCCGTCCCTTTCTCCTGCACAAACCTTTGTTGAACTAAATGTACCCTCATCAACTATCTCTCATAGTGAACGGCCGGAGGCAATCCTTAGTATTGGGAATTGCGTTCTTGAATTCCAAAATACATTATCACCTATACTTCTTCAGACGATTATGCAGGTAATGATTCATGCTGAATAATGCTACCGGATTTAGTAAGATCTACATCGCCTGTGGCTACACAAATCTAAGGCTTGGCATAGATGGTCTTTCCTTAATCGTTAAGGAACATTTTAAGCTGGATCCATTCATTCCGGGTATCCTTTTCCTGTTTTGTGGGAGACGCTCCGACCGGATTAAAGGTTTGCTTTGGGAGGAAGACGGATTTCTGCTGCTTTATAAACGATTGGAGGCAGGGCGCTTTCAGTGGCCAAGAACCAGTGATGATGTAGCGGATATCACTCCTGAGCAGTATATCTGGCTGATGCAGGGACTTACAATTGATCCCCAAAAGGTAATTCCTAAAGTTACACCCTCATCTCCCTTATGATTTTTATGCAATTCGTAGAAAATAAAAAACATTTCATGGGGCTTGCCGCCTTTCACATCGGAGGTTATCCACAGCCCTCTTCACAGCCGGGGAATAATCACCCAATACATTTTTGAGTGTTCCTGTGGCGGTGGATAACGTTCCGGAAATCCTTTGATTTTACTTCATTTTTATCTCTTTTCTAAGCTGGCATCTTTCGTCATTATGACGAAGTCTCTTTTCCGTGCCATTCGCTTTTTAACCCGCTTTTGTGTATAATAGAATCATCACAAAAGCGGAGGTTCCCATGGCATCCAAATATACAGAAGACGAATTGAATAAATGCAGTAAGAAGGTTCTTATTAGTCTCTTTCTTGCCATGCAGGAACAGATGGAGCAGTTAAACCGAAATATGGAGCTTCTGACGGAGCAGGTGGCTATTGCTAATCAGAAACGCTTCGGGCGATCCTCCGAAAAACTGGAAATCGATGGTCAACTCTCCATGAAAGAATGTTTTAATGAAGCTGAATTGACTGCCGATACTGCTCTCATCATTTCAGAGCCTGAAATGGAAGAGGTCTGTCCTCACCCCTACAGACGCAAAAAACACAAAGGAAAACGTGAGGAAGATTTACATGACATTGAAACAGAAGCTGTGCCTCATGAACTTTCCGAAGACCAGCTTACCGAGCTCTTTGGAAAAGATGGCTGGAAGCGTCTCCCGGATGAGGTCTATAAACGGCTCACATTCACTCCTGCATCTTTTAAAGTAGAAGAACATCATGTGGCAGTGTATGCAGGGAAAGATAATCAGACTATTATAAGGGCAGACCGTCCTATGGACTTACTCCGTAACAGCATCGTAACTCCCTCCCTTGAGGCAGCTATTATGAATTCTAAATATGTGAATGCAATTCCGCTGTATCGTCTGGAACAGGAATTTGCGAGAAACGATGTTCACATCTCACGTCAGACCATGGCCAACTGGACGATTTTATGCGCAGAAAGATATCTCTCCCTACTATGGGATTATCTCCACAGCGAATTACATAAATGTCCGGTAATTCAGGCAGATGAAACGCCAGTTCTGGTTAACAATGATGGACGAGGTGCTGGATCAAAAAGCTATATGTGGGTTTACCGTACCGGAAAAATGTACGGAGCCCCTCCCATTGTACTCTATGAATACCAGAAAACCCGTAACACCAGCCATCCCCGGGAATTTCTGAAGAATTACAAGGGAATCTGTGTCACGGATGGGTATCAGGTCTACCATACACTGGAGAAAGAACGGGAAGATCTGATCATAGCGGGGTGCTGGTCTCATTCACGGCGTAAATTTGCCGATGTAGTAAAGGCCGTCGGGAAGGATAAGGCCAAGGATACCCTTGCCTATCAGGCGCTAAAACAGATCAGTGCCATTTACAAGATTGAAGAAGATCTTGCAGAACTCTCACCCGAGGAACGTGTAAAAAGGCGTCAACTTAGTGTTAAACCACTGGTGGAGGCTTTCTTTGCATGGATACATGAAAACCGTGATAAAGTTCCACCAAAATCGGAGACAGGTAAGGGTTTTACTTATTGACTGAATCAGGAGAAATATCTAAAAGTATTTTTGGAAGACGGCATGGTTCCTGCAGATAACAATGCTGCAGAGCAGGCAATTCGTGGATTCTGTATTGGAAAAGCCAACTGGCACATGATTGATACCATCAACGGAGCAAAGGCAAGTGCAGTTATCTATAGCATTGCTGAAACTGCAAAAGCCAACAACTTAAAGCCTTACAATTATTTCGAATATTTGCTGACAGAAATCCCGAAACATCAGGAAGATACCAGCCTGGATTTCATGAAAGAATTACTTCCATGGTCAGAATCACTTCCAAAAGAATGCCTTAAAACAGTAGTTAATAAATAATAAAGTACGTGCCGCCAGTAATGGCGGCATTATTGTAAAGGTACGAATGTTTTACCGTTTACTTTGCAATGACTGCAAATGAATTATCCCCAATTTCATACGTGATTATATTCTCATATGAAACTGTTTCGAAATAATTTGATGAGTTTTTGAGATTCAGATTCGATTCTCTCCATGCATCATTATTTATTTTTATATATACATTTGGTATTTCAATTTTTGTCGATGCATGTTTACGTATTATATCTAGCAGATCTTGGTACTTAACTTCTGCCAGTGAGTATATATTAACCAAATGCATTTCTTGCTTATTGAGTTCAGATCCCTCTCCTATGGTACAAATAATTGAAATATATTTATCTTGTATCAAACTAATAGTTGGGTAAAATCCTGTCTTGTCAATGCTCTCCCAATCAAAATACTTAACAGTATTATTATATTTTAAGTAAAAACCTTTTAGCATATCCGGATCTGACTTCTTATTATGGTATAAATAAATTCCCTTATCTTTTAATTCGGCTACTAAATTTTTGTTTTAAAATCATAGCTTTTTGTGCTTTTAACTGCTAGTGCAGGACTTTTTGGCAGTGCTAATGCAGCAATTATCACTATTAATCCTAATGTAAAAATACTAAACTAATACACCTCCATGATAAAAACACTCATAAACTTTAATATTCTGGCAGTAAATTTCTTCGTAGCCCTGAAACCAGTCCATATCTCCAATTACCTTAGTTTTATATGTGTACTCTCCAGATTGATAAAATTCCGGACCTCTATAAGGTAATTCTTTTGTTGCTGATCCTAATACTTCTTTTAAGAAATCACCGCTAAATCTTTCGTCTAAGTTTCTTCCAAAGTAATTCATTGAATAAATTGCTTTTCCCTTTTTCCAGATAGCTTCCTCCCCGGAAAATTTTTCCCCACCTAACCATGTATCATAATATTGGTAATCGCCTTTTGTGTAGCTATAATCATTTGAGCCAGGTCTTGATGCGCCGCAAGGTTCAGCATAGCCAGCGTAAGTGTTTTTAATTGCCTCCAATTTAAAATCTATTAGTTCATCCATGTCATTATCATAGACGATTTCTATAGATTTACTGCATTGATTGTCTTTGACAAGATAATCAACCGTTATATGAAATAATTCACTTAATTGTATTAGATTCATTATGTCAGGGTACACCATGCCGCTCTCCCATTTTGTGACTGCCTGGCGGGATACATTTAATTTTTCTGCTAATTCTTCCTGGGTGATGCCTTTGGATTTTCGGATAATCTGTAATTTGTCTGAGAATGTCATTATTATTGTTCCTCCATATTTATGATTACTTTCTTATGCAGAATACCATATAAATCAAGACTGGAAAAGCAATGGAGAGTTACATTAAAGATACTAATCGTTGCATTAAATAAATACTCATTGAGCCGTTTAAATTCACTAATCACGCTGATGGCTTCCAACTGCTGATTCTCAAATTCGAATCATTTGATAAGGACAGCACCTTCATCGGTCTTGAGTCGACGTCACACTACGGTGATAATCTTGTTCGATACCTTGTTGCCAGTCTTTACAAAGTGTGTGTTCTCAAACCTTTTATGACGACTCAGATGCGAAAGAATACTGATATTTTCTTTTTGAGCTGGTAAATAGTTAAGATAATGTCATTTACAAAAATACCACCGGCTACCTATCAGCTTAAATACGATTTGCGTTAGAATCTCGACTCTAGATTAAGGCATTTGTTTAAGTTCAGCTTCTACATATTCTAATGACTTGTTAATTGTATCATCTATGCCACTTTTTTATATCTTTTATTAAAAACCATAGTAAAGCCATTGTTAAGGATATTATCAAATAATTCAGTATTATTTGTCTGATTCGTATTGTATATAACGCTTCCATAGTCTACATCATATATAAGATGTGCATCAAACTTACCAGCATAACGTTTATTAAGCTCAGCTATAATATCCTCGTCATAATATGTAGGATAATTAAAAATACTATTTGAAAAATGGTTATACTCCTTTACATTATTCACCATCTTTATAGCACGGTGCACCATTTAGATATACACCCGTTGAAAACTCTGAGGAATTATATTTTCTTGATGTACTTGCCGGCCCAAATGCATCTAATTGATATACATGTACAGTATCAATTCCATCTGCTGGCGGTGCTTTATAACCAGCTGCAAAAACACTACCAGATGAAGTAGTGACCAGTGATAAAACACAAAGTGTAGCTGCTAATACTTTTTTTCCCTTTTTCATAGTAATTAACCCCTTTCATGTGAGTGATTAAAAAACAATAGTTACTGCTTTAAATTGTTTCATTATATTGCCTAAAAACAAACATCACCTTCTTTCATGGATTGTAACACTTTTTAATATTGTATTGTATTACTATATCAATAATATAATACAATATAAGAATTGTCAAGATTGTTGTAAATTATATACTTCAAAACATAAATAAATCTAAGTATTTTATATCAATTATATGTTTTTTTTATTTTTATATATGTTTATAATTTAAAAATAGAATTGTAAAAAATAACATCAAAATAGATAGACAATATTATTATTAATACCAAATATATCAATACAATAACATTATCTCGATTTTCTGAAGAGTATTATGGAATGACATTATGGGATATAAAAAAGCAGAAAATCTGGTTTGATTCACTGCTTCTGTTGCCATTGAAAGAGTAGCGGTTGTTTAGTTTATTAAAATTCAGTTGGATTGTAATTTATATGTTTAATAATTTTTCGAATATTACATTCATACATCCTATTTTTATTAATAATAAAGTCATTGCTGCAGTAATTAATATAATAGGTAGGTAACGCTTCACCTTTTGAGGAATATAAATTAAAAGACACACTATCATACATAAATAGGCTACTAGAAGTAATATATTATCTCTTCCTGTTATATACCATTCCATACACAATGCTATGATTGGCAAAGCCGCAAGAATATTAGCAATGCTTTTATTTTCCCTTGCATACCACATAGCAGATGCGCAGATTGGTGTAATTAACGATATAATGCTCCATAAAATTATTTGTGATTTCGGAAAGAAACCAAGAAACAAAATTGTATAAGCATAATATGTCAAAATCATTGTGAAAAAAAAGCTAAATACTCTAAGTGCTGCATGTAATGGTGTATTTGAATAAACAGCTAATAGTGTTGAGACAAAAATCCAAATACCAAACCTCCCAAATATATCATCCAATATTGGAAACTCCCCTGTAATCCTTGGAACATCCACAAGCTTTGCTACCAATCCTAAAAATATACCAATTATTGCTGAATAAATAATTGAATGACATTCTATATTTATCTTATTTTTTCTATATTTACATTGCAAATTTATACCTCCTCACGCTTCCCTTTATTTACTCTCCAGATTTATAGATTTCCTGACCTCTTTAAGGTAATCTTCTCAGAGCTGATCCCAGCAAGGACTTCACCGATCTGGTTTTTATCAAGAAGCCAAGATATGTTTTTTGGGGCTTTCTTAAGAACACTGTTGACCGTCTTTTTAGAGACACTGCAACTGTCTGCAATAGATGAGATTGAGACTCTGAAGTTTCAGAATCTCACGATACTTCATCATGAAAGTAACCTTCTTATAATGAATTTACACCGGTTTGGTGCATGTCACTAAATAAATTACCTCTAATTAAGACATTCAATAGCCGTTTGGTAAAATAAAGTCACTACAACCAAAGCTCACAAAGGTGGCTATAGAACATGTCCGATAACATTATACAATTAAATCAAGAACTTATCCATAACGAATTGAAAGATTTAGTACGTAAAAGCGTTGAGGAAACACTTAACGCCTTGCTTGATCATAAAGCAGATGAACTCTTTAATGCCGAAAATGCGAGTGTTCCGGTTAAAGTAAAGGACATTATTCCGAAGGCCTTACTCATCATTCCATACTTACCAATATGGTATTAATCATGATAAGCTGATGTTAGGTGTTAAATAGTCACCTTTATTTAGAATAAAAAAAGAGATGAACAACCATATAATGTTGACAATTATCTAGCGTATATACCTGAAAACATTGATGATTTTTTTAGGCACTATTTTAGTTGCATTATAGGATTTTACATACATTTTTTTCGAAAAAACGAGTTTAATTCTGACTCATTATCACATAAACTAAGTATACTAAATAAAAGTTGCCATGAAGAACATGAATTTAGTAAGTCACAATACAAAAAGTTTTTTAAGAAATTATATAAAATAATAAATAAAGAAGTTCCAAACGAATATTTATTGATATCTTATACTAAAAATATTTCAAAACTATTTTTATCATTATATTCAATAAAACAATACATTACGCCGGGATATACGTATTTTAAAATTTCTTTTCCACTTAAAACCTACAATAATCAATTCAATAGATTTCTCAAATGCTATGATGCTTTTAAAGCTTTTCAGTATTTAAAAGAATGTGAATACAATTATAACAATAATTCAGCAAATTTATCTGAAGATTATGTGTACGATATTGATGATATTAAAATAAAAGATATTTTTAATGAAAAATTCATTCTACCTGTAGAATTATTTACTACAAGTAATTTTTTATTGTCAACTGGCGAAAAAAATATTCTTACCTTATTGAGTGAATTAACCTATTTAAAAAGATTTACCTTACAACAGCCATTACGTACATGGACAGATAATAAGACATTTTTAGTTTTGATCGATGAAATTGAAGCAAGTATGCATCTCGATTGGTCAAGACAATTTATAAATTTTTTAGTAGAATATTTAGATTCACAATCCTTCAAAGCACTAAATACCCCAACATCTTTTTCTGAAGGAAATTATAATATTCAATTGATTTTTTCAACACATTCTCCATTTATGTTATCTGACATTGTTAATAATTCAACCATTGCTTTAAAAAGGTTATCTAATCATACTTCTAGTCAAGAAATATTATCTACTTTTGCTCAAAACATTCAAGTGATTATGCATAACTCCTTGTTTATAGATAATTGTTTTGGCGAATATGCTAAAAACATGTTAAATATATTATTAAATTGGCTCAATCCTGATACAGAAACGCCTGAAAACATAAAACAAACAATAATATATTTAATCGGGCAGATTGGTGAACCAATAATTAAAAAGAAACTTTTGGATATGTATTCAAAAAAATATTTAGATAATTCAATATCTCCAGAACAACAGGATTTAATGAATAATATCCAGACTCTATATGGTGAATTTAATGATGACACTATAAAAAAAATTAAGCAATTATTTACTAATAAATAGAATCAAGCACAAAGAAAAAAACGTTACAACTGAATAATCCGGAACTAATTACACCATGTGTCCGGTGACAGGAAACCGCTATTCCAGTTTAGTGGAAACCGCCTTTCCGGTGATGGAAACCAGCTATATATGTCCCTTATAATGTATCTATGCACCATATGGTGTAAATACATTTTAAGGAGGTCATCACATGACCAAATATCGCGAAATCCTTCGCCTTTCAAGCATTGGATTCAGCCAACAAAACATTGCTTACAGTTGCAGTGTTTCCAAGAAGACGGTAAATAAGGTTTTAAAGAAAGCCCAAGAGCTTAAAATCTCTTGGCCATTATCTGAAACCCAGACCGATGCTGTACTAGCAGAGATATTATTCCCATCTGCTAAATCTCTTTCTGAAGGTAAAAACAAACGTATACCTGACTTTGCCCACGTCCGCAAAGAACTACTCCGCAATGGTGTCAGTAAGAAGCTCCTATGGACAGAATACATGGAGGAGTGCCGTCTAAATAGTGAGGAACCACTCATGTATTCTCAGTTCTGTTATTACATCCAACAGGATGAACAGAAACGTCGCGCTACCATGCATATCAATCGGAGGCCGGGCGAACAAGTGGAGGTTGATTGGGCTGGAGATCCGGCACATATCATTGATCCTGATACCGGTGAAATCATCAATGCCTACGTATTCATTGGTGTTATGACATATAGTCAGTTTACGTATGCAGAAGCATTCATTAATGAGAAACAACGGGCTTGGATTGCTGCGCATGTTCACATGTATGAATACTTCGGTGGCGTTGCAAAGATACTGGTTCCAGATAATTGTAAGACCGCCGTTGTTCATAATGGTGGCTGGTATAATCAACAATTAAATACTGTATATCATGAAATGGCAGAACACTATGGAACCGCTATGTTTAGTGTAAAATAAAACTGTAACGAAATGCAATCCAAAAGTGTAACACTCCCTGCATCAAAAAATCCATTGTAA